>DLHG01000012.1 GCA_002483105.1 Bacteroidetes bacterium UBA7674 | reverse complement strand
TCTGAAACGGTGTGATGGGGTGAACGGAATGGCCGGCGGGCTATGAGCGATGTGTTACTCGGCATCTTGCCGGCAACAGAATGTATCTTGGTTGTTTCCAGCGCCTCATGTAAAGAGAGCGGTGGAAGGATGGTTGGGAGTCGCTTGGCGAGCATGGTCTTTCCCGCACCGGGTGGGCCGATGAGGATGGCGTTGTGTCCGCCGGCTGCTGCTATCTCCAGGGCGCGTTTTACGTTCTCTTGTCCTTTTACGTCGTTGAAGTCTATGTCGAAGTCGTACTGGGAGTCGAAGAATTCTTCGCGGGTGTTGACGATGGTGGGTGTAAGTGTGGCCTTTCCGTTAAAAAAGTCGATGACCTCGCCTATGTTGCTGACACCGTAGACATCGAGATTGTTGACGAGGCCTGCTTCGCGGGCGTTCTCTTTGGGGAGGATGAGTCCTTTGTATTTTTCGGCGCGAGCTTGTATGGCTATGGGGAGTGCGCCTTTGATGGGCTGTAGGGAACCGTCTAAGGAAAGCTCACCCATGATGATGTACTCGTGGAGGTTTTCATTGTCTACCTGCCCCATAGATGCCAGCATACCGATAGCGATGGGCAGATCGTAAGCGGAGCCGGCTTTCTTGATGTCGGCGGGGGCCATGTTCACGACTACCTTGTGGCGGGGACGTTCGTAACCGGAGTTCTTGATAGCGGCAAGGGTACGCTCAATGCTTTCCTTTACGGCGCTATCGGGCAGGCCAACAATAAAGTATCCGGGTAGCGCCCCGGGCACCTGGTCTACCTCAATGGTGATGGTCATTGCTTCTACGCCATATACCGCACTGCCGAATACTTTTACGAGCATCTTTTGATCTTACATTAGTCCTGATTAGAAAGATAATACTTTCTCCAAATATCCATTCTACGCCTGAAAAGCCTTCATTAACCATACAAAGGTAGGATTGGTGCCCATATGGCAAGGAAAATGTGAATATCTTTGGGCAAATGCCAACTGACACCAAAAGCTCAACCACCAGTCCCGGAAATATTTTTGTGTTGCTGAAAGACTCGGCAGTTCAGCTGATGCGGCATAATCCGCTGCGGATGGCGGCAGCTACAGCTTTCTTCACCACCTTTGCCCTGCCGCCTATACTCATTATACTTTTTACCGTTTCCCGGCTGTTCATGGGGCAGGAGATAATGGGCCCCAAGCTGCGCTCGGAGCTGACTGCCGCACTCGGCCCCGAAGCTGTGGAGCAGATACTGGATATAGCGAAGGCTATGCGCGACCTAACTGATAACTGGATATTTGCAGCAGGTGGGTTCCTGTTCCTGATGTTTGTGGCGACTACGTTGTTCAAGATCATCAGGGATTCCATTAGCGAGATATGGCAGATAAATATCGTGGCTAAGAAACGGTTCAAGTATAATATGACTGCGAGATTGCGGTCTCTGGTGATCATTCTGTCTATCGGGGTGTTGCTGATATTGGGTGTAACGCTGGAGGGTGTAAGGGCTTATATCGGACAGTATATCAATACGGTTCCTGAGAGTATCTCTCTGGTGTTCCGTTCGGTGCTGAATGATGTGTTGTCGTTCACGCTGGTGACGTTTTGGTTCTCTTTTCTATTTAGGTATTTACCGTTAGGCAGGCCTGTATGGAAGGTGGCTTTGATGGGCGGGTTTGTGACGGGTATTTTGTTCACGATAGGAAAGTTCGTGTTGCGGGCTTCGCTGAACCAGAGCAACCTGAGCAATATT
The DNA here is from genome assembly GCA_002483105.1 of Bacteroidetes bacterium UBA7674. Taxonomy (GTDB): domain Bacteria; phylum Bacteroidota; class Bacteroidia; order Chitinophagales; family Chitinophagaceae; genus MKUN01. The sequence continues at coordinate 6,587 of DLHG01000012.1, read as the reverse complement.
TTCGGGACGTCGGCATCTATAGTGTTGATATTATTGTTTGTATTCTACTCGTCGCTGATATTGTATTATGGCGCTTCCTTCACACACCTGTACGCGCAAAGAACGAAAAGGCCGGTGAAGCCCCTTTCTTATGCGGGGTTCTATACTGTTAATAAAGTGACAGAAGACGATACCGTATAGAAATATATCGTGAGATTTATTAATTTCAAGCATCAAAACGCTCCAATGAAACGTCTTTTATTTCTATTATTCATAGTAAGTCTTGGCTTTAGTTTCTATTCCTGCGATAAAAAGAAAAAAGATCCTATAGCTCCTCAGGTAGCTACCGACAGCGTCTATACCTATGCTTTAGTAAACGGTGAGACTTTTACCTCTTCCACCTCAGACCTTAATATCTACCATACCGACGAACCATACCTCGTATTTACTGCTGAGACGGGACCGGATCAAAACCATAAGAAGATCTCTATCCGGATAGATGATTTTCACTATCAGCCTGGGGATTATTATATCTCTGATACGTCGAACACTAAGGCACTATTTAGCAAGAACGACAGCGTGAGTGATGTCGCCACTTCGGGCATGGTAAGAATCTCTGTATTGGACAAGAGTGTGAGAGGAACGTTTTATTTTAGCACGGATAACTATACTGTTACAGACGGGAAATTTGCCGCACAGTAGGGATGTTGTGAAAATATTCAGCCGCCTTTCGGGCGGCTTTTTTGTTTAGTCTCGTTACCTTTACCATATGAGCAATACCGTACTCTTACAAAAAGAAAATGGCGTGGCGTATATAACGCTGAACCGCCCTGAAAAATATAACAGTTTTAATCGTGAGATGGCGCTGGCACTACAAGCTCACCTGGACGATTGTGAGAAAGACGACGCGGTGCGCTGCATTTACCTGACGGGAGCCGGAAAAGGTTTTTGCGCGGGACAGGACCTTGCTGAAGCAAGTGATCCTAGTACGGTTGACTTTGAGAAAATAATCAGTGAGCATTATAATCCGATGATAGAGCGATTCCGCAGGATAGAGAAACCGATAATAGCAGCTGTGAATGGTGTAGCCGCAGGTGCGGGTGCGAATCTCGCGCTGGCTTGCGATATTGTGTTGGCTAGTGAGAGCGCTTCTTTTATTCAGGCATTCATAAAAATTGGTTTGATACCTGATAGTGGTGGTACGTTCTTCCTGCCGAGGCTGGTGGGTATGCAACGCGCAGCGGCACTGATGATGAGTGGTGATAAGATAAGCGCAACAGAGGCGGCGAGCATGGGCATGATCTATAAAAGTTATGCTGATGATATTTTTGAAGCAGAGAGTAAAAAATATACACAACAGTTGGCTATGTTACCTACCAAAGGGATTGGCCTGACTAAACGTTTACTGAACCAGAGCTATAGTAATGACCTGCACCAGCAATTGGAGTTGGAAAAAGAGATACAGGTAGCTGCGGGTAAGACTGCAGATTTTGCAGAGGGGGTTAATTCTTTTTTGGAGAAGAGGAAGGCGGAGTTTAAGGGGAAGTAGTTTGTTTGTGTTTAACCGCAAAGACGGGAAGACGCAGAACAAGTGGGTGGCACAAGTTCTCTAACACACAAAGCTGGGCGGCAAACTTGCGCCAACGTAAGGGAATACTAACAGTCTGAATCACTAATTCTCATCTTCGTCATGGTTCGACTCCGCTCACCACGACATCACTATGGGACACTGCTTGAATCTTGACTTTATTTTTTGATGACTCTTATTTCTACGCGGCGGTTGGCGATGCGGTCTTCTTCTGTGAGTTCGGGAGAACGGAGGCGTTTCCAACTGGAGAAACCCAGGTAGCTCAGTCGTTCCTTGGCAATGCCTCTGCTTCTCAAAAAATCATAGATAGTTTCAGCCCGCCTTACAGAAAGCTTATATCCTGAGCCCCTTGTGTCACCCTCTGGTTCTGTTTCGCAGCATATGTGTCCTTCTATCTGAATCACCAGGCTGTCGTTATCCTCCATCGCCTCATAAAGTGCGATCAGGTCTTCACGGGAAGACCCGAGTGGCGTCGGTGTTCCGCCAATAAATTGTATGTTCTTCAGGTTGAGCGTCTCACCCACCTTTATCTCCTTTATTTTCCTTGCTATCACCGTGTCTTTCTTCGGGGGTGAAGGAGGTGGTGGCGGCGGGGGTGGAGGAGCCGGTGCAGGCTTTTCTCCTTTTACAATAATGTCTACTCTTCTATCGGCGCGCTGCTTATCCTGTTCATTAGCCCAACGATTTATTTCTCCTTTGCCTATGGATAGTTTTATACCTGTTTCGGGAATGCCCTTCTCCTGTAAGTATTTTGAAACACTTTGCGCGCGGCGCATGGAGAGCATGTCGTTATAATACTTATCGCCGCGATCGTCAGCATAGCCAACGAGCCAGAGTTTGTCTTTCCCTTTCAGCACATCAACTACTTTATCAATTTGCTTGCGGGTATCACTAGTCATGAATGCCTCATCAGGTGGAAAGTATATGTGTAAGGTATCTGCTGATGCGAACGTCAGCAAGGGCAATAAGCATAACGATAATGAAAGCAGGTATGGCTTCATAGACAGCTGCATTAAGATGACAGCTGCTATAAAGATAAAAGAAGTTTTGAATCTTAATCTTGCTGCAAACTTGCGCCAACATGCGTGCATATGTTATTCTGACGTTCGTTCGGGTTAGACTGCTTCCTTCGTCGCAGTGACGCGAATAGCTATTTACCTGACGAATTAATGAACGGCGCCTGGAACAACAGCTTTTCTACCTCAGCCTTCATCTTCGCTGCCTGGCTTGGGCGAGGTGTTTCTTTGAGTGCAAACCGTCCGTTCCTGTCTATGAGGAAAAATGTGGGCATGCTTTGTATGCCATACATCTGTGCCAGTAACGATTTCCATGAGCCATTTTCGCGGGTGTGTATGCCTTGCAGTTTATGTTGTTCAATCGTCTTTATCCATGGTTCATCTTCCGTATCCAGTGATACGTACAGGAAGGTGATGTCCGGATATTTATTGGCCATTTGTGCTGCCGCACGCATGTCCATAAGACTCTGCCTGTCAGCGCTTGTCCAAAAAGCCAGCAGAACAACCTTACCATTAAAATCAGACAATTTACCTGTTTTGCCCTGTGGTGTAGTGAATGTAAAATCATAAGCCTTGGTACCCGGCGCTATTCGCTTCGCGATAGCATATTGTGCATCGAGGTCTTTAATATATTCGCTGGACGGCCATCTTTTTTTGAACTTGTTGATCCTGTCAGCAGCAGTATCCAACGGTATGCTTCTGATGATGGCATATAGGTGTAACGCTATTACATACTGAGCGGTCTGGTCAGGCATTGTTTTAACGGCCAACTTCACGATACTATCCTGTACTCTGAACGCATGGGTTGAATCATTAAAATACTTACCCACCTCCAGTTGCATTCTATAATACTGCTCTGCAAAAAGACGATAGGATGCAGCGCTCATGAAGCTATCGTTGAACGCAGGGGGTATATTGGCTACCGCTTCATAGTTGACAGGAGGGATAGAACTGAAATTGTAGCTTTTACTTAATGCTACCTCGTGCATATAAGGATATTGGAACCTGCCGAAGTAAGAAAAGTACACGACAGACTGCTGAATATATCGAACGAAGTCCGGTGATAATTTTTCTTTGTTTTTTTCGATGTAATCAAACTCCTTTTTCTCTTCCTGCCGCACTATCAGAAGGAATGACTTTACGTCAGCACCCAGCATACCAAATAGTTTTTGCGGGTATTTTTCCAGCGGGCCCAAATCCCTGGCGTGGGCAGCCATGAAGTTTGCCCTATCGCTACCCTTTCCTTTGTAGATGAGTGACCATGTGCTATCATTAACAACCGTAGCTGTGAGTTCCAGTTCATCGCCCGCCATTACCATAAGTTCTGAAGATAGCTTGCCGTGGGTGATAGTGAGCGTGGTGTATTTCTCTTTTACTTTTGCCTTATATTCAAACTTGCCATCATCGAGTGGCGTAGCGAACTCCATCGGCTCATACACCAACCGGCTATTGTTGAAAAAAATCTTTATACTGTCATCCTGTGGATTATTGATAACACCTGTTATCGTAACAATGCCTTGTGCATTTGTCAGCACTCCGCCACATAGTAATATGACTAATAATAAATATCGCTTCACTTCTTATTTTTTGCCCGTTACAATTTAGATAAATATTCCCTTAGCTAGACAAACTATGCCCTGCAATTGGTTTGTAAAACGTTAAAACTTGTAGAAGTCGCAGTACTGATATTAGTACATTTCAGCCATCGTCGGTTTGGTACGCGGCGCGTACTGCTTAACCTCGTTGGCAATAGCGCGTATATGATCGGGGGTAGTGCCACAACAACCGCCCACCAGGTTTACCCAGCCTTCTTTAGCAAACTCACCTATGATAGATGCTGTTATCTCCGGTGTTTCGTCGTACTCACCCATTGCATTAGGGAGGCCGGCATTGGGATAAGCGCTAACGTAGCAAGAAGCGAGCTGAGCCAGCTCCTCTACGTGCGGACGCATCTGCTCTGCACCAAGTGCGCAGTTGAGCCCTATGCTTACCGGTTCAGCGTGCATTACCGAAACCAGGAAGGCTTCCAGCGTTTGCCCGCTGAGGGTGCGCCCTGAAGCATCGGTAATAGTACCTGATATCATTACCGGTAGTTTTTCCTTTTTGGTATCGCGGAAGTAATTATTGAGGGCATAGATGGCCGCTTTCGCGTTTAGCGTATCAAAGATGGTCTCTATCAGCAGTATATCACATCCACCGTCAACGAGGGCCTTTATCTGCTCGTAGTAGGCATCGGCAGCTTCATCAAAGGTCATGGCGCGGTAGCCGGGACGATTCACGTCGGGCGACAGCGACAAGGTTTTGTTCATCGGGCCGATAGCTCCTGCCACAAAACGCTCACCTGCAGCTTCGGGGTGGGCTGCAATGAACTCCTGAACAGCTTGTTTGGCCAGCTTTGCCGACTCGTAGTTGATCTCGTAAGAAAGGGCAGACATTTCGTAGTCGGCCAGGGAGATAGCCTGTGCATTGAAGGTATTGGTCTCAATGATATTGGCACCCGCTTCGAGGTATTCGGTATGTATCGCTTTTATTATTTGTGGCTGCGTGAGGCTCAAAAGGTCATTATTGCCTTTTATGTCCATATGATAGTCTTTAAAGCGCTCTCCGCGATAATCGGCTTCTTCCAGCTTATAGCGCTGTATCATCGTACCCATAGCGCCATCAATCATGAGGATGCGCTGTTCCAGTAATTCGCGGAGTTTGTTTTCAACTGTAGCCATAGTGCAAAGTTAGGGAAAAGGGGGTTGAATACACTTTCAGCCATAGCCTGACTTTAGGGGAATTTTGGGTTCCATGCTATGTACATCAGCTTTTTTTATGTAGGTTTGGTAACGTTTTTTCATTAAACTGCTAAAAATGAGGTTTTTAATACTTTCTGCCATGGCTTTGCTGGGAACGGTAAGCCTAAAGGCCCAAACTTACCAGGAGCTTAACCGCTTTGAGCTAGGCCTGAATATTGGTGCCGCTACCACATCGCTACCCAAAGAGTCTCTATACAGGGGTACCAGCACTTATTATGAACCTTTCATGGGCCTGAGGGCGCTATATACCATAAAGGAATACTTCCAGGTAGGCTTTGAAGTAAACAATACTAAGTGGAGCACCACCGATGATAATGTGCCGATAACCGGACTATATAATCAGCCTGTAAGGACAGATACACTGACGTATGTGTTTGCGAAAAATGCGGTGAGTTTTCTTTTCCATGCCAATGCTATTATACCTCTTTTCAGGAATTACAGGTATGATAACGTAGCGAATGTTCACCTGGGTATCTCAGGCGGACCGGTGAAGACATTCAACGACGGTGCCATCACTACTAAGGATTATACAAACACTAATAACGATTCCACTACTCTGACCTATATGAGCCAATATAACTTTCAGCGCGGTTCGGGCTGGGCATTTGGTTTCCAGGTGGGTTATACGCATTACATTAAAGACCACGTTGGTATAGGGGTAGAATACGCTCCTCGTTTCTACCGTGTGCGTACATGGGATGCAACGATGGCAGGGCGCAACAGCGAGTTTACGCTTTGGGCACATGCTATCAGTTTGAGTATCCGTTATAGGTGGTAGTTTTGAACCGGGATTTATCGGATTAAGGGATTTACCACGGCTAAAAGATATTTTGAAAGGGCACTCGGATGAGTGCCCTTTTTTTTGTTCTGTTAAGTTGACGTTGTATGATTTTGATTGGCGCGTGAAGACATCCCCCTGGCTGTCTTTAGCGGCCTTCCCTTCAAAGGGGGATATTTATATAAAAAGCAAAAGCTGCCCCGTAAGGCAGCTTTTCTTTTTATAATTGGCTGTAAAATTATTGTTGAGTAGCAGTGTATACTACTTGAGTAGTATAAGTACCTGCAGGGTATGTAAAACCGGGAGTTGCCTGATACTGTACAGAGAACAGTTGGTTAGAACCGTAAGTACCGTTAGATATCAGGTTCTGGTCAGTAGAAGTGATAGAAGCAAAAGATGAGGTAGAGAACGGAGTAGCAACTGTA
>DLHG01000011.1:184063-260025 GCA_002483105.1 Bacteroidetes bacterium UBA7674 | reverse complement strand
CAACATATGTTGTCTGTGTAATGTGTGCGAACCCGACTCGCTTGCCAACCAACTTGGCACATTATTTATTTAAGAACTAACCGTGAACATTTTGTTACCTTTTTGCTCTTGCGGAGTGCAAAGGTAATAGTGTTTTTTCAGTCTGCAAAATGTTTTTTCGGATAAAGATTTTCGTTATCCGCCGGAGCATTATTTAGAACTAAACGCGATCACTTTTTTTAAGAACTTTTCCGCTTTTTTTGCTTGCGGAGTGCAAAGGTAGAAGGTTATTTTCAGTCTGCAAAATTCTTTTTAAATAAAGTTTTTCATCATTGCTGATGTGTTGCAAAACATAAAAAAAGTGGTGCGGTCTGCTTAAGAACTTCCCCTCATTTCTGTAAGGGGACGCAAAGATAACGACTTTTCTTTCACGGCAAAATTCTTTTCAGATTTATTTTGTCGGCATATCGTCAAACCGCGCCACTTCGGTATATTTGGATATAACTTACCAACTTATGAAATACTTCAGTTTAGTACTGGCACTGGCTGCCTCTACCCTGCTCTGCTCTTGCCACGACGAGGTTTCCTATCAGAAAAACATGGAGCACTTAAAAGACACCATGTTTAAAACATATCCCACCATGGCAGGTGTTAGTGTAGACGTGCAAAACTGGACAGACCTTCAGGTTGTGGTAAGAAGTGCCCAACTCTACAGTTCCTCAAAGGAAAATAAGCAGAAAGTAACAGCAGAAATAGGTGAAATGGCCCAAATTACCTTTGGCACGAATAATGAGTTAGATAAAGGTCAGGTGATCTTTACCAAAGATGAGAGCAGTACGGACATGAACCCCGCGGATGCTGAAAAGTACCCGATAACATTCCCCAAAAAGTAGGCTTTCGTACACGGCATTAGATCACAATTCGTTGATTCTTAATACTGTGTGATATGAAAGGGAAAACTACGTTTAGGATTACACTCATTTTTTGCCTTTTTTTCATCCCTCTGCAATTGCTGGCCCAGAAGCCGATTAACTTCATTTACCACCAATCCCTCATTTACTTGAGGGTCAAGGTCAATGAAAAGAAGGATCTGCTCTTCCTCATGGATACAGGTGCCAATATCTCCTCACTGGATAGGGCCACTGCAGAACTACTCAAACTCCAGGTAATAAAAGAGGGAGATAGCGTAGTAGGCACAGCAGGAACCGAGGCTATAAGGCTTTGCAAGACCAAAACATTACAAGTTGGTAGCATTGTCGTAAAAGGCATGAACATCAATTGCCGCGACCTGTCCAGGGTCATCGCACCCGGCACACAAAAGGTCAATGGCATACTAGGTACCGATTTCCTCAAGAAATACGCCATCACTATAGATTATGGCAAGAAGACGATCCTCTTTTCAAAAGCTAAAATAAAACCCTCCCGCGAAAAGATCGTTCATTTCGAAATGGCGTCAGGTATTCCCCGCTTCGAAGCACGTATCAACGACACACTCACTACACATCTCTACTTCAACAGCGGTGTAAGCCTCATGCGCAGCCCCGATGTGTACGTAAATGTCTCACACAAGCAATGGAGCACTATAAAGAATCATGACCGCTACCTCACTCCTTATACGAATATGGAGGGCGACGGTGTTGGTGGAAGGGTAAAGCTGCCTGTAGTAAAGATCCGATCCATTCATCTCAACGGTCTGGAGGTTGTAAAGCCCAACATTGTGATACAACCGCGTGAAGGCTACTTCAAAAGCGACAATGCCATTGGTTTCTTCGGCAACAACCTGCTCGAAAAATACCGGAAAGTGACCATCGACTTCTTATCAAACAGGGTCGTGATGCATACTATCAACAAAAAAGTAGCAACACACACTATTAACAAACACTTGGCTATGGAGACTAAAAAACGATAGCGTACTTTTGCCCCAACAAATCTGGCAGCGCATTGAACTATTCCCCGCTGTTAAGTATAATCAGAGAAATAAAGACAGGATGAAGATTTATAGAGCGTTATTGATAGTAGCCATATTATGTATCAATACAAAAGTGTACAGCCAGGTATTCAATGTTTCAGGACAGGTAATAGACAATGCTGACAATTCCGTACTTATAGGAGTACCGGTAACGATCGCACCCGCTGGTGATACCAACCAAAAGACGGGAATAGTCACTGACTACAATGGCAATTTTATGCTAACTAATATTGCCGTTGGTCAATACACCCTCACTATTAGCTATATCGGTTACGAAAAACTACAGAAGAACATTTCAGTGGTAGATGCCGACGTAACTGTTGGTCAATTAAAACTGAAACTATCATCCACTACTTTAAAAACGGTAAACATCACCGAAAAGCAAACCCGCGCACAGCAACTGGGAGATACCACTCAATTCAACGCGAACGCTTACAAAACAAATCCTGATGCCAACGCTGAAGACCTGGTGACCAAAATGCCGGGCATCACTTCTGATGCTAATGGACTTAAAGTAAATGGCGAAACCGTAAAGCAGGTATATGTGGACGGTAAAGCATTCTTTGGTGACGACCCGAATGCAGCCATGAAAAATCTTCCTGCTGAGATAATAGACAAGATACAGGTCTTTGATAAAATGAGCGACCAGTCGCAGTTCACAGGCTTCGACGATGGCAATACCAATAAGTCTATCAACATTATCACCAAGCGTGGAAAGAACGAAGGGCAGTTTGGCAAAGTATATGCAGGCTATGGTATGGGCCAGGATGAGAATACAAAAAATCGTTATCAGGTTGGTGGAAGTATCAACTTCTTCAAGGGCGACAGGCGCATATCAGTGCTTGGAATGTCTAACAATATCAACCAGCAAAATTTCAGCACAGAAGACATCACCGGTTCCGTAGGTGCATCCAGCGGGCAAAATCGTGGCGGTGGTTTCCGAGGCGGCGGGCGCTCCGGTGGTGGCTTCCAGGGCGGTGGTGGTGACTTCCTCGTCGGTCAGCAAGGCGGTATCGCAAATACTAATTCCATCGGAATAAACTATAGCGACCAATGGGGCAAGAAAATAAAGGCCTCCGGTAGTTACTTTTTCAATTCATCGCGCAATAGCAACATCTCCGAGATCAACAGGAATTATTTCAATACAGGCGACTCTACCCTACTATACAACGAGAACGACACGCTTGTCACTAACAACATGAATCACCGCGCAAACCTGCGCCTGGAATACACTATTGATTCCAATAACAGTATTACACTTAGCCCACGCCTCAGCGTTCAGAATTTCAATAGCCATTCTACCGTAACAGGCGGCAATTCCATTTTACGTGCTTTATCAGAAGACGACACCAACGGTGAGCAGATCAGCAGTATAGACAACTACAACGAATCAAAAAGCAATGGTTACAATTTCTCTAACAACTTACTTTACCAGCATAAATTCAAGAAGCCACGCCGCACAATCTCCTTGAACATCAATACCTCTGTCAACAACAAGGATGGTGACGGCCTTACTGCCTACAATAGTATATTCTACACTGGTCTTGTCCCGGAAACCAATATTGACACGTTAATGAATACTAACAGCAGCAAAAGCTATTCTTACGGAGCCAACCTCACCTACACTGAGCCTATTGGAAAAAACGGCCAGCTATCTGTTAGTTACAATCCCAACTTCACGAACAACAGCGCCAACAAAAACACCGATAGCCTCAATAGCAGTACAGGCGACATCGTAGATGCACCTCTCTTATCAAACAGGATAGACAACACCTACACTACACATCGCGGCGGACTAAGCTACCGCATTGGCGACAGAAAACTCAACTTCAATATTGGCCTCAACGGACAGTATGCGATATTGGAAGGCACACAATACGAGCCTTATGCCTATAATATCAATAAAGAGTTTCAAAACTTATTACCGAACGCAATGCTCAATTACCGCTTTTCACAGGCGAGCAACGTAAGGATATTCTATCGTACCTCTACCAATCCTCCGTCTATCTCACAATTGCAGGATGTGGTTGACATTAGCAATCCATTATTATTAAAAGCAGGTAACCCGGATCTGAAACAAGATTACAATCACAACGTGTCTGTCCGTTTCGGCAACACCAATTCTAAGAAAGCAACCAACTTCTTTGTCTTCGCCAATGGTAGCTATGTCAATAATTATATCGCTACAGAAACAATTATCCCTACTACTGATACCACATACAATGGAATTGCGCTAAACAGGGGTTCTCAACTGAGCCGCCCGGTAAATCTGTCGGGCTACTATAGCGGACGTGCATTTGTCACTTATGGCATGCCTTTAGAAGTTGCAAAAAGCAACTTGAACCTGAATGTCGGCTATACATACTCCCACGCGCCTTCGTTACTCAACGGGCAGAAAAACTTCTCCGACAATTCCACTATCAATGGTGGTATCGTATTAGGCAGCAATATCAATGAGAACATAGACTTCACGCTTAGCTACAACGCCAACTACAACATGGTAAAAAACACCCTGCAAGCACAGAGCAACAACAACTACTTCAGCCATGTAGCAGGCGCTAAGCTTAATCTAATGTTCCTGAAAGGATTTGTATTCAACACATCACTGAATCATAACCTCTATTCAGGCTTGTCCGATGCTACCTTCAACCAGCAATTCCTGCAATGGAATGCATACCTCGGCTATAAATTCCTGAAGAATAAAGCACTCGAAGCACGCATAAGCGCATACGACATCCTGAATCAGAATAAATCTATTAGCCGTAATATTACAGAAACCTACTACGAAGATGTGAGTACACAAGTACTAACACAATACTTCATGCTCACGCTGACTTATACCTTAAGAAATTTCAAAGGTGGCGAACCAAAAGCAGAAACTGAAGACAACAACAGAGACCGTTTCCGCCCCGAAGGAATGCCACCCGGCGGTCGCCCCGATGGCCCAGGCGGTTTCAGATAAATATCAAAGCACCCCTCCTTGTGAAGGAGGGTCGATGGCAAAAGAGCCATAGGTAACCTTTGACATCGGGGGTGGTGCACACTCGCGCAGAATCCCCCCCTCTTGTCCCCTCCTGTTTTTAGGAGGGGTGCCCTTGCGAAGCATGGGCGGGGAGGTCGGCTCGCGCAGAACACACAACACGTCCAATCTAGAACATAGCGAAGCGGCCTCATCCGCGACAGCGAATAACAAGCAAACTCACGAAATACCAAGCCCTTGTCCCCTCCTGTTTTTAGGAGGGGTGCCCTTGCGAAGCATGGGCGGGGAGGTCGGCTCACGCAGAACACCCTCGCTGGTTTAAGTTTCAAAGCGTAACTTAAATCAAATTAATATAACGAAGGGCTGTGCCGGCAGCATTTGACCGAAAGCCCAATGAACCATTTACCTGTCTGGCGTGCTCGCTTTAACCCTTCCTCAAATCTTTCAACACCATCTCCACCTCACCCGCTTTCTGAGTCCCTATCAACACTTTCTTCCCATCCTTCAGCACCAACTGCAATCCCATATTTCCTGATACATTAATAGCCTTACCATGCTTGAAACCGTACTTCAGTCCCCAGCCACCATACTCCCCTATCGGATTATACTTTCGTATTTGTGCACTTTCAATTACATCCCAGGCTACCGTCCGCTCCTTAAAATGAAACGGAATAAATCTGTAGTGGACTCCCGTACTGTCAATTCTTGTTGTCAACTTCATCGCAAAAAACAAAAGCAACACCAGCACTGGCAAAACTGACACCAATATCAACTCCCACAGATCAAGTTCATTTCCCTTTGTATACTCAACCACCCACATTGCAGGGATCGGCAATACGCTTATCACCATCAGCAGCCACAACCACCATTGCCTGAACCTTTGTGTTTCCTTAAATTGATACATAACTTATCTCTTTTTTATCTGGCCTGATTCTGTTCGCAGCAATACATTCGGCTGCTTCAGGAACAACTTAAACTCTCTATTGAAAAAATCATTAAAGTCTGCTATTGCCAATGTACGTTGTAAATACGCTATTAATCTTTCGTCACTCTCAGTGTCTTGATTCAATGCCTCTTTCAGCAAAGGCAGCCCACCCTTCTTCAGCAGCGCATTGCAGATAACTGCTCTGAAAATATAAACCCCAACAGTGCTTTCAGCAACATTCCTGATCTCAGTAAACTTATTTAGATCAGTGGGATGGGTTTCCATGTACTTTTGAAATATCCTGATATGCTCTTTTTCAGATTTCCCCATTGACCCGGCATCATCTATATACGCGGAAAGGCCGGCAAGGAGATATGCATTGGCATTGGGGAACGACCTGTTTACCGTGTGTATCAATTCGTGCCTGTATAATTCACCTGCGGTAGAATTAGAATAGATAATATTGTTTTCATCATCAAAATAGCCACAAAGGTTAGGCTCTTTACCCTCCCCTTGGTAATAATCGAATCCAACCATCCTGTAGCCTTCTGTGCAATTCAACGGGATATAATAATGTAATGTACCGGCGGTGAAGCCGAACCAATCTTGCAGCGTATCGATAAACGCGTTTGCTTTGATGGCTTTCTGTCGGTCGAAATGGTGGGTATAAGGATAATGATAGACAATATTACCTATCTGCTCTTCCTTCCAGTTTGCAGTTGTGTAATTAAGGTAGTTGGATAGCTTATAAGTATTTCCTGTTTTTATGGCCATAACATTAACTATGGCAAACAGGTTTAATTGGTCAGATACGAGGGAATCGTTTACTACCGAATACAGCGCTGTTTTTATCAGGAAGTCATTTTCTACTCCGGAAATACTCAGGACGTTATAGCTAAAGCGGAATTTATAGAGATGCCCTCCAAACCCTACTGCGCTTTTTAGCAGGTCCACACCTTTGAATTTCCTGATGTCAGTTTCGTGCCAGAAAGTATCTCTTCCTTCATTCTGGTTCACATATTGTTTCCAAACCTGGAATGCTTTTTCTTTCTCGGGATTTTTATAATCCCAGTTCATATGTACTTTCAGGTTCTGAGCCAACACTGGTGAGTATGCTAAACACAAAACAACTAAAATGACTAGGAATACTTTCATGCCGGGTTTACTATTCGCATTTATGGATAAAAGCCTTTACTAAAATACAAAAAACACAGCCAATCTTCACATCAAAACAAATTTGTTATGAAATATTATTATTCCTGCATCTTTGTATTGAAGCCTGATATATGAATATCAAAAACGCAATTATACTTCTAAGCTTAGCTACCTCCGTCATTACAATTGCGCAAACCGGGGTTAACGCACAGGTAAATAAACCTGCACAACACAATCTAAAGAACAGGGCCTACACAGTAACTCACAAGCAACAGACATTCGATGTCTATATTGTGAATTATACGGGCAGCAATATCCAACTCTGTTGGAAAGACGATAACGGCAACAAACTTATCAGCCTCAACAACCTCAAAAAACACATTGAGAACAAAGGGAAGAAACTACTCTTCGCCACCAACGCTGGAATATATCTCGAAGACAATTCACCACAAGGATTATATGTTGAGAGCGGCGATACGCTTTGCCCATTAGACAAGAAAAAGAAAGTCAGCAATGCAAATTTCTATATGCAGCCCAATGGCGTTTTCTTGTTGACCAGAATAGAAGGGAAGATACTGACAACAGATAACTACTCGTCCTATAAAGGTCAAACATTATACGCGACACAATCCGGCCCAATGCTCGTCATCAACGGAAAAGTAAACAACACTTTCAAACAAGGCTCACCAAACAACGGCTACATAAGAAGCGGTGTCGGCATAAACGCTAAAGGAGAAATAATATTCGCCATCTCAAACGCAGGCTGTAATTTCTACGACTTCGCTACACTCTTCAAAGACAAACTCTTTTGCAACAATGCTCTCTACATGGATGGCGCCATCTGCAGATCATACATCCCTGCCCTCGGTCGCCTTCAGCTCGGCGGCAACTTCGGCGTGATGATTGCCGTCACACAATAACGAAAACACAAATACCGCTGCCCTAAAAGGACAGCGGTAGTATTTTTATATTGACCCTATCAGCCGGTTAACTTATCAACTAGTCAACCAATCAACCTTACTTCTTCGTCATTGTATTCTTGGCCTCAATGCTCAAGGTAGCATGCGGCACAGCACGAAGGCGTGCTTTGTCTATCAGCTTACCCGTTACACGGCAAATACCATACGTTTTGTTTTCAATACGCATCATCGCCTTTTCCAGGTGGTTGATGAACTGTATCTGGCGGCTCGCAAGCTGAGCTAATTGCTCACGTTCCATAGCGCCGCTACCATCTTCCATATTCATGTAGCGGTTCTCAGTATCTTCTGTACCCGCTTCATCCTTACGTGTTATCAACCCTTGAAGGTAAACTAACTCTTTACGCGCTGCTTCCAGGCGTCCTGTTATCAATTCTTTGAACTCGTTAAGTTCCTCGTCGCTATATCTGTACACTGGTCCAGTTTGTTGTTGTGGTTCGTCTAATATTGAACGGTAAGTTTCCGGTTGGTAACTCACCATTGTTTTGTTATTGTCGTCTTTCTTTGATTTATTCTCTAGGCGGCGGTGAGCGATCACTACCGTTGGTTTCTTTTCTTCACGCAAAGCCTGGCGGTTAGGCATCGGCCTCGATGAAGTATGTGTAATAGTCTGTACTATTATTTTCTTCACAGGTGCTTTTACTTTCTTGCCTTTCTTTGCAGGGGCTGCTTCGGGCGCCTTATCAGCAGGTGAGCCTTTCATAGGCGCTTCCTGGGGTTTCGCTACCGGGCCCTTTTTTATTTCCGCCTTAGCAGGAGCAGGTGTTGGTTTTACAGGAGCAGCTTTTTTCGCTTCTACTTTTGCAGGTGCTTTTTTCACTTCTGCTTTCTTAGGAGCAGGTGCTGCCTTCTTTGCTACAGGAGCCGCTTTCTTAGGAGCAGGTGCCGCCTTTTTAGCAGGAGCAGCTTTCTTGGCAGGTGCTGCCTTCTTAGGTGCAACTGCCGCTTTCTTTGCCGGAGCAGCCTTCTTTGCAGGTGCTGCCTTCTTTGCTTTATCGTTTGCTTTACTCACAGTTTTTGTTCCTTTTTTTGAATTAGCCTTCGCAGGTGCCACTTTTTTAGGAGCAGGCGCCGCCTTTTTGTTCTCAGTCTTCTTAGCGGGTGCGGCCTTTTTTGCTACAGGTTTTACTACCTTTTTAGCTGGAGCGGCTTTCTTCGCTACATTTCCCTTCTTATTAGTCGCCACAACTTTTTTGGCCGGTGCGGCCTTCTTTGCAGGTTTTGCAGATGCTTTTGCATTCTTGATTGGCTTGGCAGCCGGTTTTTTTTGTGTGGCCATAACTCGTTATTTAGGGAGTTTTATTTATTAACACTTTTAAATTTGCTTCATTTACTTCTATCTCTGTCCCTTCTATTAAATTGTTCGTAATCTGTATGTTATCAGCTAAAATTTCCGCGCAAATATAATCACCAAAATTAATAATTGCAGATTTTAAAGGTTCATACTCCTGTATCTTTACATTAATTCTGTCCGTAAGCTCCAATCCGCTCTCTTTACGTATTTTTTGTATACGATTCACCAGCTCTCTTGCATTGCCTTCATCTTGCAGTTCAGGGCTGATGGTTATATCAAGCGCAACGGTCAGGCTGTCCTTATTGGCCACACTCCATCCCGGTATATCTTCAGCTATTATATCTACGTCTTCCAGGCTGATGCTTATTGCCTCGCCATCAACGGTCAACACATAACCTTTGTCATTTTCCAACTCGGTTATCTGGTGCTGATCCAGAAGCGTTATTGCCGCTGCTACCGACTTCATCTTAGCTCCCATACGGGCACCTAAAGATTTGAAGTTCGGCTTTAGCTTCTTCTTTATAAATCCTTCTGTTTCAGTAAGATACTCGAATTGCTTTACATTCACCTCGTTCTTTATCAGCTCCTCTATTTTCTGTATCTGCTCCCGCATGTGTTTGTCCATTACGGGTATCAATATCTTCTGTAGGGGTTGTCTTACACGTATGTTCACTTTCTTCCTGATGGACAGTACCAGCGAGGATATATCCTGTGCCATTTGCATCCTTTCTTCAAGCTCGGTATCTATCACACTCTCATCCACAGCCGGGAAATCTGCCAGGTGAACGGATGCATTACCCGGCAGACGGTGGGTCACCGAATTCAGGTTTTTATACATCCAGTCAGAGAAGAACGGAGCTATCGGGGCCATCAACAGGGTCAGTGTTTCCAAACATTCATATAACGTTTGATACGCACATATCTTATCATGCTCATATTCTCCTTTCCAGAACCGGCGGCGGCAAAGCCTTACATACCAGTTACTCAGGTGCTCATCCAGGAAGTACTCCATGGCCCTACCCGCCTGTGTAGGCTCATAGTCGTCCATGTATTTGGTCACATCTTTCACCAATGTATGCAGCGAAGAAAGTATCCACCTGTCTATCTCCGGACGTTTATGTACCGGGATATACCTTTCTTTAAAGGTGAACTTATCCACGTTAGCATACAACGCGAAGAATTGATAAGTATTATATAAAGTACCGAAGTACTTACGCTGCACTTCCTTTATACCTTCCAGGTCAAACTTCAGGCTATCCCACGGAGAAGCATTGGTGATGAGGTACCACCTCGTTGCATCAGCGCTGTATTTTTCCAGTGTTTCAAACGGATCTACCACATTGCCCACACGCTTACTCATCTTGTTCCCGTTCTTATCCAGAACAAGGCCATTAGAGACAACCGTCTTATAGGCAACGTTATCAAACAACATCACACCCAGTGCATGCAGCGTATAGAACCATCCCCTCGTCTGATCCACGCCTTCGGCTATGAAGTCAGCAGGGAAATTATATTTCAACTGTCCTTTGTTCTCGAACGGGTAGTGCAGCTGCGCATAGGGCATTGCGCCACTATCAAACCATACATCCACCAGGTCCGGCTCACGATGCATCGGCTTACCGCTATCGCTCACCAGTATTATCTGGTCAACGAATGGCTTATGCAGGTCCAACTGGCTCGGCACATGTTTATCATGTATCAGGCCCATTGTCAGCTTCTCTACTACTTTCAGTCCTTCACTCTTGTGGTATTCATCATCCAGCAGCTGGTTCAGGTGTAATTCCTTATTGGCTTTCTTCACCTCATCCATCAGTTCTTCTATCGAGCCGATGCATTTTACTTCACTACCATCTTCACTCACCCATACAGGCAACGGCGTTCCCCAGAAGCGGCTACGGCTCAGGTTCCAGTCCACCATGTTCTCCAGCCAGTTACCAAACCTACCCTCTCCTGTCGCCTTAGGCTTCCAGTTGATGGTCTTGTTCAGCTCTATCATCCTGTCCTTCACTGCCGTGGTACGTATGAACCACGCATCCAGCGGATAGTATATGATCGGCTTATCCGTTCTCCAGCAGTGCGGATAGGTGTGTTCGTATTTCTCTACTTTAAAGGCATTACCGCTTAGCTTCAGCTTCACGGCTATATCCACGTCCACGTCTTTATATTCCGTATCGTTCTTATAATTCTTTACATACCTGCCGCTGAACTCGCTCATATAGTCTATGAACTTGCCCTCTTTGTCCACCATCACCAGTATCCCGATGTTGGCTTTCTTGCCCACCTTATAGTCATCCGCACCAAAGGCCGGTGCAGTATGCACGATACCCGTACCATCTTCAGTCGTCACGAAGTCACCCGTTATCACTCTCCACGGATCACCACCGGCTATCTCGCGGGTATTACCTTCGGTTGGTATCAGTTGCTCATACCTGAGCCCTTCAAGGTCCTTACCTTTATATTCAGCCAGTATCTTCCATGGCAACACCTTCTCCTCAGCAGTATATATACTGAAGTCGGCATGCTCCCCTTCCGGTTTAAAGTATTTACCCAGCAGCGGCTTGGCCAATATCACATTCGCAGGCTTATGCGTATAAGGGTTGAACGTCTGCACCAGTACGTAGTCTATGTTCGGACCTACGGTCAGTCCGCAGTTGCTCGGTAACGTCCACGGAGTGGTCGTCCAGGCCATAAAGTGTACCCTGCCGGCTTCTTCGGCAGATGCCATACCCCCACCTATCGGCTGCTGCACATATGGTGCCCATGCCTTGATCGCTATATCATGTATGGCTATCTGCAACTGGTTGTGCGACTGTCCGCTGATCTTGCTCAACTCAAACATCGCCACCACCGTAGTATCCTTCACATCCTTATAAGTACCCGGCTGATTCAGCTCATGGCTGCTCAGCCCTGTGCCCGCAGCAGGCGAATAAGGTTGTATGCTGACGCTCTTATATAAGTAGTCCTTATCATAAAGCTGCTTCAGCGCCCACCACAGTGTTTCTATATATTTATTATCGAAAGTGATGTACGGGTCTGTCATATCCACCCAATACCCCATCTTCTCAGTGATCTCTTCCCACTTATCCTTGTAGCGCATCACCACTTCACGGCACTTCTTGTTATAGTCCTCTACACTTATTTTGATGCCTATATCTTCCTTCGTGATGCCCAATTCCTTTTCCACACCCAGCTCTACCGGCAGGCCATGGGTATCCCAACCAGCCTTACGCTTTACCTGGTAACCCTGCATCGTTTTGTAACGGCAGACAAGGTCCTTTAATGTGCGGGAAATTACGTGGTGAATGCCGGGCATACCATTAGCACTGGGCGGACCTTCATAAAATACGAACGGCACTGCCCCCTCTCTCTGGCTGACACTCTTTTCAAATGCTTTTGTTTCCTTCCACAGATCAAGGATCTCCTTTTCTATGGCCGGCATGCTTAACTGCTTGTATTCCTTATATTTATCCAACATAGACCTCACCCAAAGCTAAAAATAAGGCGCAAAGTTACGATATTTTGTGCATATATGGTAGGGGCAAAATAATTGATGAGTACCGTCTTTTGACTGGTTAATTTGTAATTATAGAATTATACTTTTATCCCACAACATTCTTGAAAATGAGAATAACAAAATTCCAAGTTGACAATTATAGGTCATGCTTGAAAACTAAATTTGATTTAAATCCCAAACTCACATGCCTAATAGGGATAAATGGAGTAGGCAAAAGCAATATTTTAAATGCACTACAATTATTTAAGAAGACTCGAGGGGATCGATATTCGCGTTCTATTAAAGAATTCAGGAAACAATATGGATTTGAAACTAGTACGAATATTCAAATGACACTTAATGACAATGGTAAAGATATATATATAAAAGGTGACATTTTTATTGAAACAGACGACAAGAATAATGACGAAGTGAAGGCTTCATTTTTAAAAATTAATCTTAGAAATATAAATGGTAATGGAAAATGGATTGATATTATCCCTGAAGCGTTTGAATTGTACAGACATCATCCTAGACAAATAAATGAGAGAATTTTCTTCTATTATGATACTAGACAAATCGACTGTACTAGAGATGACATCAAGATTATTATCTCCGTAGTTAAATATTTAAAACATCAAAGTTATTATAGCGCAAGTCAGTTCTCAGACCCTACGAAGTGTCCAATATCAATCGAAATTGAAGACCATCGTCTTGGGCGATCTAATTTACGAAGCTCAACTCACGAGATATTTTTAAGTGATTTATACTTTACATATAAGAATAATAAAAAAACTTTTGAAAAATTCATTTCAACGGTTAACACAAATGGCATTGGTTTGATTAATGACCTTCGATTCGATGAGGTAGATATTCCTTCTAATAGTTATAAAGTTAAGTCTGGAGGGAAAATTCTTAAGATAGAAAGAAGCAGACAGATAATTGTACCATGTATAGATATCGATGGGTATTTATTGTCTCCAAATCAATTATCAGAAGGCACATTCAAAACCCTTGCCTTAGTTTTTTATATTCTAACAGACGAAAACAGAATCCTTTTAATAGAAGAACCAGAAGTCTGTGTTCATCATGGTCTGCTCAATAGTGTATTAAGCTTAATACTTGACAATGAAAATAAACAAATAATAATAAGTACGCACTCGGATTTTGTATTAGATAAATTATCTCCAGAGAATATTGTAATTGTAAAAAAAGAAAAAGGCAAAGGAACTACTGCCTCAAAATTGACAACTGCTCTGTCAAAGAATGATTATCAAGCATTGAAAATCTATTTAACAGAATCTGGAAATCTTGGTGAATATTGGAAGGAAGGAGGTTTTGAGAATGAGTAAAAAAATAGGCATTATCGCTGAAGATGAAAGTGACGTAGATACACTAAAAGAGCTTATCGCGAGAATTACTGGCAAGTCTAATCTTAGTTATAAAAGATTTGTAGGTAGAGGTTGCGGGAAAATCAAAAGAAAATGTTCAGATTGGGCAAAACAATTACAACTAAGAGGATGTAACGTTTTAATATTAATTCATGACCTCGACAGCAATAATATCCAGGATCTGAAACTATTACTTGAAAAAAATATAAAACCTAATCCGATCAGACATTCCTACATATGCATTCCTATACAGGAGATGGAAGCTTGGATACTGGCTGACCCAGCTTCCATCAAAAAATCATTTAACCTTAAAAAAAGTCCCAAAATCACTGGGAATCCCGAAACAATAGATTCCCCAAAAGAAACTTTAGGACGACTTATTAGAACCTTTTCAGATAATTCCAAAGTGTACATTAATACAAAGCATAATACGGTGCTTGCTAAGAACTTAAACCTAAATACAGTAAAAACAAAGTGTAAGTCATTTTCAGGATTATATGAGTTTGTTTCAGCAAATATATAATACTAGTTCCCAAAACCTGTTTTTATAAAATCTCTATGAGTGACAACAAGCTAAATTTCGAAGAGATATTAAGTGAAGTTCATAAAACTAAAAAATCAATTACGACTTATCCCTATATAGCAACTGCATATTTAGGAGTTGCTAGACGTGGGTGGAAAGTAATTGACAAAATAAACTTTCTACTTAATAAGTATGACGTTGTAAGCGAGCCAGATATTGCAAGTGCATGGTTTTATGGAGAAATCGAAATAAAACCTCGCCCAAAGCTATCGACGAAAAGTAAAGAAAGTGAATTTGAGGATAGAGATCCGACTCCCCGAATAAGTCTATTAAAGGCAGCGAATATCAATAAAGTGAAGGAAACTGGCTTGGGAACAGGCCTCATAAGCATTAATCGTGAAACATCTTTAAACGAGGCTATTACCTTAATGTTATTGCACGATTTCTCTCAATTGCCAATACTATCAGGGCAACGAGAGGTAGATGGAATAGTTAGCTGGAAATCAATCGGCAGGGCAATTTCCCTAGGCAAACATTGTGTTAAAGCAGTAGACTGTAAAGACGAGGTTATAATTTTAAATTACGATGAGCCTTTGTTCAGCGCAGTGAAGTTTGTATTAGACAAAGAAGTTGTTCTTGTTAGACAGAAAGATAAGACTATAAGTGGCATTGTAACTATCACTGATATTGGAGAACAATTTATTGCAATGGCAGAACCGTTTCTAATAATTGAACAAATTGAAAATCATATCAGAAAACTCTTCGATCAAAAATTTGACGCTGAAGAACTAAATGCTTCAATGTCGAATATTGAGAAAACTAAGGAGATAAAGAACCTAGCAGACCTAACATTCGGACAGTATGTTAGGATAATTGAAGATCCCAAAAAGTTTGAAAAATTAAAGTTAAATATTGACAGGACACTTATTGCAAAACAATTAGAAGAAGTGAGAAAAATACGAAATGATGTTATGCATTTTGATCCCGACGGAATCACATCACAAGACCTTGATCTTTTGCGCCAAACTGTCTCATTTCTAAATACGATAACAGCGACCTTAAAAGTAAAAACCAAATAATCCCCCACTGGTTTAAGTTTAGCGTCAGCGTAACCTAAACCAAACAAATACAACGCAGGGCTGTGCTCGTTAGCAATTAGCCTGAAGCTCAATCGATGCCACTACCTACCTCCCGACAAGCCCAAAACCAAAACAATCGCGATACCCCTCCTTTCGGAGGAGGGGTCAAAACTCGACGCCTCCGCGATAGCGGTGCGTTGAGTTTTGGGGGTGGTGTCTACTCGCGCACGTGTTTTTCACTTGTGGTAATAAATAATGGCAGTTTGCTTCTGCCAGGCGGGCTACAGCCCCCCTTGATCAATACCTATCCCAAAGCCCACGTACAAAACTCTCCAAATATTTGGTAGGGTATTTTTCACATATAAAAACCGTTTTTTTAATAACTATTGATACTATCCGCTGATCTAGGTTTACATTATCAAATGTAAATATTTCAAAACGATAAAATCATAGTTATGAAAAGGGTCATTTCATTTTTCAGCCTACTGTTAATACTGAATTCCAATTCAACCGCCCAGACCTCTTGCTCTAATGCGGTGATGCAACTACAGCATTATGCACAAGGGGTTAACCAGATGTATTACCACTATTATACCAACGCCGGAAGTTATTGTGGCTTTAATTGGGCCTATTGCCTGAACAACTTAAACTACTGGTATTTCCAGCAATGCAACTATGTAAATCAATGGTATAACACAATTGCATACCAATGTGCAAGTATACAGCCCACACACAAGCCGGCGCCTACCAGGCAAATTCATGATCGCCAGGCTCCAGAAATGGATGTCGATGAAATTGAAGATCTGGAAGAAGACATAGCAGATGCAGGCAATGGCAGAAAAAAAGTCACACTGCAAATACCAACAGATGCGACAGGCTGGCAAGCCAGGTAGCTCTTAATATCATTCATCAGTAAAACCGGAATTATGACTAGAACAGTTCTAACACTTCTGATCGTCATGCACTTTACAGGTGTATCGATTGCTCAGAGAACTCACAATTGCAGCTATGGGATCAATGGAGGGTGGAAAATAAAGTCACCGGATGGCCGGTCCTTAGACGTTGAAGAGATCATATCTAAACAGAAAGACGATACAGGCATACCGGAAATTGTCAGGCGTAGTCTGGAGGCTGTAAGTAAACGTATGAATTTACGGCTAATGGTGTATGTTGGCCAAAACAATGCTGAAGCATGGATGTATCCAAGTGGAGAACGGCTACTATTGGTAGATGTTGGATTTTGCAGTCGTGTAAATGAAATGTGCGATACAAGATGGGCTGCAATATCAATCATAGCTCATGAACTGGGACATCATATCAGTAATTTTAGGGGTGATGCTCATCAAAGAGAATTGTCAGCAGACTATTGGAGCGGATACATCCTTCAAAAATTAGGCGCGTCTGAACGATCTGCAACTGCTGCAATGTCTATTATTGGTTCTGACTACGATAGTGAAACTCACCCGAACAAAAGACGAAGGATAGCTCAGATAAGAAAAGGGTATGCTGATGCTTTATCTGACGGATAATGCACCCCACTGGTGCGGGTGTTCCGAAGGGTCACCGTGCCTAAACAGTAAAACGGGTCTCCGCCCTCCGCTCGGTGTAGTCTCTGACTACGTCGCAGCGGCAGTCAATCTCCTGATTGGGCAATATACAACCTACTCACGTCATTGCGAGGCACGAAGCAACCTCACGAAACATCAGTACCTTAATGTGGATATGTTTTTGCTATAAGATATCCACATTTTCATTGCTATGACCTAACCACAGTCTAACTTGCATTTAGGGCTGCTTATGCCTCATTAAATTCAACAACCCCCACTGGTTTAAGTTTAGCGTCAGCGTAACTTAAATCAAACAAATAAAACGAAGGGCTGTGCCCGGCAGCACTTAGGCTAAAGCTCATTCGATGCTTCTACCCCCCGCTGCCGCAAGTGTTCTCCACTTTTGCCTGCACGGCAGCAAGCCTTTTCGACTTGCAATCATCCGTTATCCTCGCTTACTTTCCAAGCACCGTTTTCCGGTGATGCAATCCCCAATAATGGAGTTCCTTTAATACATTGCCCAACGACAGGCCATGTCCGGTTATGGAATATTCCACTGTGGGCGGAAACGTATCGTGTACCTTTCGGTCAATGAGTAAATTGGATTCCAAAGACTTCAATTCTTTGGACAACGTTTTATCAGTAATCCCTGCTACCTCACGGGAAATCTGCTTAAAACGCAAAGGCCCTTCTGATAAAGCAAATAGTATCAATAATTTCCACCGTCCTTCCAGGGCTTCCAGCGCATCACTGATAGACAGCATGGTCTTAGGGCATCCTCCTTCTTCTAACATAAGCTAAGCTGTTAATGATACTACCCCATCGGATAGCGCTATCCAAACGGGTAGTAATATCAATCGGATAGTAAATGTAAATAGATTTGCATTCAAATTAAAAATACCGGATTCACCATGATAAAGACATTGAGCGTGATCTGCTGGATCGTACAAGGATTATTGGCCATTACTTTGCTGTGGGCCGGATACACAAAGTTATTCACGCCCATAGCGACCTTAGCCGGGATGTGGCCGTGGACAGCCGAGCACCCTTC
Organism: Bacteroidetes bacterium UBA7674; assembly: GCA_002483105.1. Lineage (GTDB taxonomy): Bacteria > Bacteroidota > Bacteroidia > Chitinophagales > Chitinophagaceae > MKUN01. The sequence goes on along the minus strand of DLHG01000011.1, from coordinate 241,662 downwards.
ACTAGTTAAGGTTGCAGGAGTTTTCGATATTTTTGGAGGCTTGGGGATCATACTACCTTCCTTACTAAAAGCCAGGCCACAGCTGACCATCTTCGCAGCTGTTGGCATAGCGCTACTGATGATCTCCGCAGCAATCTTTCACATCTCCCGCGGTGAAATATCATCTATCGGCATCAATGTGTTTGTATTGTTGCTGGCGTTATTCGTTGTTTGGGTGAAAAGAAGAGAGTCCGCAATCAAAAGAAATTAAACATTGGGAAAGCTCCCACTGGCGCAGCGTCTGCCCCAAGAACTTTCGTTGGGCGTGGCTCCTGTGTCTAAACAAGTAAACCGTTAATCCCTTTTCACCCGGTAACAAAGTTCCACCATTCCGTTTTTGTAAGCGGTCACATCTATCAATTCCAATAATTGCTCCTGTTCTATACGATCAAAAAACGGAACTCCGTCACCAAGGATGATCGGAAGAATAGAAAGCCTTATCTCATCAACCAACTTCAAACGAATAAAGTCTCTCGCCAGCATTGGTCCGCCTGCCAGCCATACATGCTTATAGTTCGGCTTTAGCCGCTCATCCACAAGTCTTGCCGGGTCGCCTGAATATAGTTCTATATTGTCCCTGTCGATAGGCAGGTCGCTATGACTCATTACAATAGTCGGTGTATTGCCGTATGCCCAGCCATGAGTTTTTGAAAGCTCCAGGGCAAGTTCATAGGTTCTTGCTCCCATTACATAGCAATCTATTTCGCTCAGGAACTTCTCACTGTCTTCGCGTGAAAGTTCAATACCCTTGTCGTAATAACTGTTTGTTTCAAACCAGGAAATGCTATTGTCCTTCTTCGCGACAAAGCCATCCAGGCTCGACACCATGTGTGTTGTCAATTTAAACATAGTCTGTCAACATCTATCAATTGTTTTGATGCTCTCGGCACAAAGATAGATTCGCACCCCCCAAAATAAAAAACAAGATACCATCTGGCAAAAAGGATGGCTACTTCGTCTTTTATGAAGGACTATATCTAAGAAAAAGTGATAGAGTAGTAAAAGAACAGGACACGGTAAATTATCTGAAATTCAGAAAGATAACCGGCCTGGACCCCTTTGTGGAATACTCCAAAATGAGACCTTTTTCTGAATACATCCGGCAATACAAGTTAATTGACCAACCGGACTATATTGATTTGGGCATCACACCAGGCAATTCCGAGTCTGTCGATCTGTCTATGCCCGTTCTCATATCTGAATTCGAGAAAGCAAAGGGAGTAGTGCAGTTAACCGAGTGCGATCACGATAGTAAACTAGGAAGTAACATTTACAACTGCGGTAAAGCTGACGCTGAACATAAAAAATATCTGTTGGAAGACATAACCATCAGCAGAAGAAATGAAAACATCGTAGACCGCATTAAGAGTTCCGATAAGAAGAAGATATTAATTGTTTATGGTAAGAAACATTACGACGGCATAAACAAAATGTTGCAGTAGCAGAAGACCCGGCTCTGCATAGTCTCTGATTACATTGCCCCCGCAGTCAACTTTTCTCATGAAGCGCAGCGAAATAATCTCCCGATTGGCGAATTCGAACGCAACAATCACGATACCCCTCCTTTCGGAGGAGGGGTCAAAACTCAACGCCTCCGCGATAGCGGTGCGGTGAGTTTTGGGGGGTGGTGTCCACTCACGCAAGTGCTCCCCACCCATCTCGTCCTCGTTTGCAACGAGGATGCACGGGAATAGCGTTTGTAATGCGTCTACAAATCCTCCTACTGCTGCCGCAAGTGTTTTTCACTTGTGGCAGTAAATAATGGCAGTTTGCAACAGCCACAACCAATTCCCAAAAATCCCGGTTCAGACTACCCTCTAAGAAATGGCGTATATTACATACCCATAATAGAACCGTTATGATAGAGATAGTGGTAGAAGCACGCACGGCAACCATTAGTGCGGCTATGAGCGTTAAACGTATTCTTCCGTTTCGTCTTCGCAGGATGGTAGGTCCGTTCATCTTTATGGATCACGCTGGGCCGCTCACCAATATCCCCGTACCTTCCTCCGCGCTCGATGTACTCCCGCACCCGCATATCGGCCTTTCTACCGTTAGCTATTTATTTGGCGGGCAGGTGACCCATAGGGATAGCCTGGGCGTAGAGCAGATAATAAAACCCGGCGAAGTGAACTGGATGACCGCCGGTAGCGGCATTGCCCACTCCGAGCGGTTCGAGAACCCCTCATCACTCTCCGGAGGCCTGGAAATGATACAGACATGGGTAGCATTACCCGAGAAGGACGAAGAAACCAACCCATCTTTCAATAATTACACTGTCGAGCAGCTTCCCGTCTTTACCGATAAAGGCATATGGATGCGGTTGATAGCGGGAAATGCATATGGCCTAAGCAATGATGTAAAGACAAATTCACCTTTATTCTATTTGCATGTCACGCTTACTAAGGGAACTGCATTTACGCTGCCGAAGGATTATTCGGAAAGAGGGTTGTATATCGTTTCAGGATCTATCGAGTTGTCAGGTGTGAACTATGATGCAGGAAAGATGCTCGTCTTCACCACCGGGTCAGACCCTGTACTTGTTGCAAAAGAATTTACTACACTGATGCTTTTGGGTGGCGAACCTTTGGGCGAACGCTACATTTGGTGGAACTTCGTGTCCTCACGAAAAGAGCGTATAGAGCAGGCGAAAGAGGATTGGAAACAAGGCAGGATAATATTGCCGCCGAACGATAACACAGAATTTATACCCTTACCTGACGACAGGTCAAAACCGGCAGGTGGCCCTCCTAAGCCCGAACCGCTGTCGTGATGGGTTTGAAGTTAGTTCGCATCTGGCGCAGGAGTTAGCGCAGCGCTTCGGTGTCTAAATAGATAAACCGGTCTCTGACCGGCGCGTAATAGTGAGTCATAAGGGCAAATTTCTGGCTATCCGAACAATAAGTTTTTTGGCATATATATTGCTGCTATATCACAAAACAACCCTTATGAGATACCTAATGATCCTGTTTGCCGCATCGGCACTCATCTCTTGTAAAAAAGACAAACGATACACATGCAATTGCTTAGATAAAGAGGACAATAAAGTTCATCGAAGCATCCTATACGCACCTTCATTTCAGGATGGAGAACCTCGCTGTCACATTACCGAAGATTCACTAAAAAAAACAAATCTCTTTAACGGACCATATTGCAAATTCGGCAGCGGCGAGATCTGATCACTAACTTACATTATGATATCCCGGCTGCTAATAAAAGCGATCCATGCTCCCATCGGGTATTTGTATATGCGTTTACGTTATGGCAAGTACCACAAACGTAAGTTGATAGAGCGTTACGCACGCAGCTATGGTTGGGCCGGTATCTCAGCAGTTTGGGTTCCCGTTGTTTTTGTAGTTTGTATAGTCCTCCTATGGGCGTTAGTGCATGTCGGTATCTTCCTGGCAAGCTAGTCTCCCCCGGCACACAACCTCATTACCCCGACTCCCCGCCCTTTTTCAGGGAGGGGTGCCTTTGCGCAGCTTAGGCGGGGTGGGTGTCTCGCTCCTCAATATCCCCCTTTCCCATATACAATAAACTCTTATCTTTAACGTTAATCCAAAAAACCTTCATCATGTCAAAGACCTTATTAATAGCACTGGGGATAATACTCACTATTCCCGCCACGGCACAAACAACCGAAGCAACCATACCCGCCCAACCGGAGCGCAACAACGAGATTGGTATCTTCTCCAATTCTGTCATCAACACCGATGCTACCAATACACTCATGATGACGGGTCTTCAATACAAGCGTTGGGTAAAACCCAATACCGCATACCGTACCCTCGTGTCTTATGCCAGGTATTCGACGTTCGATACACGCCCTTCTACGAGGCCTTCTGTCAATGATACTGTATTCACCGTATTCAGCAACAGTACTGTGAACATGGCCTTCCTCGGCGCAGGGGTGGAAATGCAACGGCATTTTTATAAAAAGGTATATCTCTTTGCCGCCCTCGAACTACGTGGCGGAACCGGACGTGGCGAGATCGAAGAAACTGAAGCAAGCCAATACAGGGATGCCGGTAGCCGCCAGTACATGACAGCCGACATGCGTCCGCTTACCTCTAGCAATGTGAACATGACCGATGTTGGATTCGTACCCACCATCGGCGCTAAACTCCAGTTCAACCGTGTAGCCTTCGGAGCAGAAATAGCTCCCCTCGAAGCCGCTTATAAATCTACAACAGCATACGGCAATACCAACAGTACTTTCGACTTCAACCTAGGTACCTTCTCCAACAGGTTCTTCTTCAATTTCCGTTTCTAAGAAAACTCAACGCACCGCAATAGCGGTGCGTTGAGTTTTGGGAATGTGTACACTCGCGTGTTACCCTAGCATCCCTTTTAGCTTCTTAAAAGTCTCAAACGGGCCTTTGGTAGTAAACATATTCACCACCCATGCTGGTACAGATCCGCCCGGGTCCAATTGCGCTTCATACACTATTTTCATGCTGTTGCTGCTCGTGGGGGTCACTACCCAGGTCACAGTAGAGGAAGGAACCCTTATTATATCTTTTTTCGCAGCTACCATGTTATTTACCGTAGTCACCTTTACTGTCATTACATGGGTGGTCGGGTGCTCATCTATTTTTATCCGCATCACTGCATCGCGATTGGTTACCGGCCATGGCATGTCTTTCTCACTATAGTATATCAGCTCTGTATTGCTGATATATTTCACTACCGACGATGACTCCGTACTATATACCCAGTCCTTTTGTTTGCCTACATTCATAAGGATGGCGGCCAGTTGCGCGGGCGTGCCCTTCGTTGTCAGCTCCGCTCTCAGCGCTTTTACGTCAGAGTTGGCAATGCCGGAGGTGAATATCTTTATTCCGTCGCTGTCTTTTTTCAATTCCCATTTTCCTCCGGCAGATGCAAAGGAGTTGAACAAAAGCAAGGGCAGCAACAATAATACTGTCTTGAATGAATTGGCAACAAGCGAACGTATTTCCTTAATGGGAAGGCGGTTATAGCGCACCCAATAGTACATACTGATGGATAAAATAAGCATAATAGTTTTGCTTTAAAATGAATTTACTGCATCAAGAAAAAGCTTAAACTCTAAACGCACACAGGATCACTCGCCGCCACAGAATTGAAATATTACTTGATATGTTACAATGGTAACTCTTCTAAGATAGTACTATTTATGTTAATAGAAAGATAAATGATAAGGGCGATTTAAAAATAGAATGAAGCACCGGGTGTCATTGGCAAACGATGAACGAATAACAGCTCCACAACATATCCACATTTCCACCCAATCTATCCTTCCCCTCCCTACTTTCACATTATGAGACAGTCACGCACTTTGTACATGTTCGCTTTCATGCCGCCCGAAACAAAAGCATTGGAGATTCACGATCACAGACTGGGATTTGCCGAGAACTATAGCTTTACAAAAGCACTAAAGCCACCGGTGCATATCACGCTGCTGGATCCGTTCTTTATAGACAATGATATTGCTCCGTTGTTTGAAGATAAAATGTATTCTTTACAAGATTGGGCAGCACAGCAAAACAGTTTCCCTATTGAGCTGCAGGACTTTGGTTTCTTTGAGAATCCCATAAATCCCTTAGTATATATTAACGTGTTAAAGAACCAAAAGCTGAATGTACTGCGTGATGGCTTTCTGAACAGGATGAGGCGTCATTATGATTTCGATATACCGAGGCGTAGTTATAAACCACACATCACCATCGGCTACCGCGACATACCCCCCGACGCCTTCCCATGGATAAAAGAAGATTATTCTAAACGCCGCTTTAAAGACGGTTTCGATTGCAACGCGTTCTATCTATGGAAACACAACGGCTACAACTGGGAAGTGATACACGAGTTCCCGCTAAAAGGAATGGCAGAGCAACTGGTTTTGTTTTAGCAAAAGCTCATACGCTAAACACACGTAATTTCACGGAATACATGAAATAAGTAATAGCTTCTAATGCTTCATACCTACATTTTCTCGTTCCATCGTTCAATAATTCCTGCCTGTACTCTTCGAAACATAATTAATAAAACTGCTTCCTACATTTACTTTCAGTAACATACACACAACTGAAAAAGCAGTAATTATGAAAAAGACACTCGTATTTGTTATGCTGATAGCGTTATCAGCCGCATCGTGCACCAAATCAAGCCTCTACCCGTCCGGCTCACACTCATCAAACAGTATTGACGACAATCCACACAACAGTAATGGCAATGGTGACGACAATGGAAATCACAATGGCGCCGACGACAATCCGAATAACAGCAATGGCGACGGCGATGACAATCCATAAATAGCTCATTTTATTTGTTGGCGCAAGCATGCAGCAAGCTTGCTTGTGACAACAAATCCTATTTCGTCTCGTTTGAAAATTTACTACTTCAAGGTACAAACAGTACTATAACTATATGCGGTACTGCTATAAGAAGTAGTTCCGGTATCGCAGACATTCCTGGCATGCTGCTTTGGTCCTGGTATTGTACTCACCTTGGTAGACTGCTCCTCCATCCCTGATGTCTTCTCGTTCGTAACACAGGTACATTCCCAACTGGAATTACAAGCCGGAAGAACAAAAGCCAGTACGATGGCAGTGAGGGTATATTGTTTCTTCATCTTTTTGTAGGTATGGGCTTCACAAGTTACAAATATGTCAGTATATTTTGATAGGAGGCTATCGTTGGCGCAGGCATGCATTCTGCCTGGTGCAGGAGGCCTGCTTATGCCTTTTCAACCCTCGTGGTACGAAATTGTTATCTTGCCTCTTATATAATAACAATTTATGAAAAAGGTATATGTTTTTGCCGCTGTACTTGGTCTTTTGGCCATGGCGACAACTTTTTACGCTTGCAAGAAAAATGCAAGTGGACGTAGCGCGTTGAATCTTGTGGATGACGCTACCCTGTCCAGCATGGCTTTACAGGAATATGGCAATTTTTTATCGCAAAACCCACCGGTTACCGGTACACCGGAGGCGCTAAGAGTGCAGACCGTATCCGCCAATGTAATAGCCGGAGTACAGCAGTATCTCGCAGATGTGGGACAGAGTGATAAGATAAACGGGTTCCAATGGGAATTCAATCTCGTCAATAGCCCTGAAGTAAATGCCTGGTGTATGCCCGGTGGCAAAATAGTGGTGTATAGCGGGTTACTGGCACTTACCGAATCAGATGATGAACTGGCAGTAGTAATAGGTCATGAAATAGCTCATGCCGTACTAAGACATGGTAACGAACGCATGAGCCAGGAATTGCTGGTGCAATATGGTGGCACTGCCCTTTCTACCCTGCTCTCATCAAAGCCTGCTGAAACACAACAGTTGTTTAATACTGTGTACGGTGTAGGTTCTACATTAGGAACGCTGTCATACTCACGCAAGCACGAATCAGAGTCTGATGAAGCTGGTTTGTACTATATGGCAGTTGCTAATTATAATCCAAATGCGGCGGTGACATTCTGGGAAAAGATGTCGGCGCAAGGCGGCGGTGGTACCTTTGTATTACTGAGCACACACCCAAGCGACCAACAACGTATTGAGGATATACAAAGCCATCTGCCTAAAGCAATGGAGTATTACAACCAGTAAACGTTGTCGCAATTACCCCCTTAGTTTGTCAGTTTGGAGCCCTCTATCAAAGTAATGGATATCCTAGCTTTGGAATAAATAAATCACTCAAGATATGACCACTAAAACAGCCAGCACAAGAACAGAAGGATTACTCGCCTTGTTCGACTTGCATACAGGTTTTCTTAGCCGTGCACTTGATGGCATTTCAGAGCAAGATATGTACAGGCGTCTCGATACAAAAGCTAATCATATGGCATGGCTTACCGGCGCACTGGTAGCACAGCGATATATGATGGTCTCTGAAACGCATCCCGAAATGAAGCAAACCAATGCTGAACTGTTTGAGAATAACAAGGGAATAAATGAGAACGCCAACTACCCTACTATTGATACGTACCTCCGGGACTGGAACAAAGTAACACCCTTTGCACGCGAAGCACTGATAGCATTAGACGATAAAAAACTGGATAGTGAACTGGACATGGGTTTTATGAAAATGACCTGGCACGACACGGTCTCCTTTACCATATACCGTGAAGCAAGCATGATAGGCCAACTTGCCCTGTGGCGCAGATTGCTGGATTACCCGGCAATGAAATATGATTAGTCAAATATTTTTGTGGCGAGCTAATAACTCGCCATTTTTATTTTTAAGGTGTTTCCTTACCGTATTTTAAATGCGTGATCTTTGGAGTAAGACTATCGGGTAAGTTGACAATAAACAAATTATCATACTGTGCACAAGCTTCCCTTATAAAAAAAGGTGACAAATGAGCTTAGGCACAAGTTCCCGAATATGAAAATGCGTTTTAGCAGGAAATAGTACATTCGGGCAGTATTCCGGAACGGATACTACGACACTAAATTTTTACTTTTAAAACTTTGATAGATGAAGAAGATGATCATTTGCCTGAGCTTGTTCTCAGCTACATTTATGACGGCTTGCTCAAGCGGAGAGAAACAAGAAGAATTCCTGGACGAGGCACAGGTGCCTGCTGCAGTGAAAGAGGCTTTTGCTACAAAGTATCCTACGGCTACTGATGTGAAATGGGAAAAGGAAACCGAAGATGGTAAGGTGGAATATGAGATCGGCTTTAAGCTGGATGGCAAGGGTAAGGAAGCGTTCTTTGAAGAGAACGGGAGTTTTGTGAAGGAGGAGTAGTTTTGATGTTTAGATATTTAAAGAGCCGTCCTGATGTTTGGGGACGGCTTTTTTGTGCGTGGGTATGTGTGCACTGAATAAACACAGGAACGCTGATCGTAACAAAAAAATAACTGCAAGCTGCAGTTTTTAATATTAATTATAAGAAAAACTTTAACATAAGAAATGCGATATCAACAAAAAAAAACGTGTGATTTACAATTTCGTTACTCGCTATCCGGGAAGTGTATAACAGGGTTGTAAACATAACACCAACCAATTTCGGCAGATAAGTATTACTATACTTTTATAGAGAACTAAACGGTTTATCTATGAAAAGTATCTTTTCACTCATTACTACAGTAGGTTTGTTATGTATGTCGCCGGCGCAAACACGTGCCCAAACGAATCCATCAGCAGTATCCTTACCATTCACCTTGAACAGTCAGAGCAGCGCAACATTGCCGACAGGGGTAGCGGTGCATAAGTTCTCCACTATTCAAACCAGTCGCACGGTTTCAGTTGCAAGTGCCGACCTTCCTAACCAGGGCAGCACACCCGGATCAATAACAGGTGGCTGGTATCACCTGGGGGCTGATGGCATTGGCATGTTAGCATCTTCAGTAAATGCTTCAGGTGCTGTGGTGGTAGCGATAAACACTACAGGCCAGACAAATATTTCTGTATCATGGATATGCAAAACAATATTTAATCAATCCGCGCGCGATAACAGCATTGCACTACAATATAGAATAGGAACAGCCGGGAGCTTTACAGATGTTGGTACAACATCTACCTATACCAGTGCAGGCAAAGCAAACGGACATACTTCCGGAATCTTTACAGAGACACTACCGGTTGCAGCCGAGAACCAGGCGGTAGTACAGATAAGATGGATATACTGGGAATCAGCCGGGGCCAGCGGATCGAGAGATAAAATATCAGTAGATGATATCAGTATCAGTACCGTCGGCGGCACATGTAATACACCCGCTGGCTTAACAGCATCGGGTATCACTACTACAGACGCCAACCTGAGCTGGGGCGCAACTACCGGGGCTTTATCATATGAGTATGCTGTCACCACGTCTGCAACCCCACCTTCATCGGGTACTAATACTGCTACAACTTTCTATGCAGCATCCGGACTAACGCCTAATACTACTTATTATATTCACGTGCGCAGCGTATGTGCGGGAAGTACATTTTCCGGCTGGGCATCTACCAGCTTTGAAACATCACAGGAGACCGAACCTGAAGAAACAGAATTTACGGTGATGACCTACAACCTATTAAATTATCCGGGCAGTACAGGCTCCTCGCGTGAACCTTCATACCGCACCATCGTAAACGATGTACAACCGGACCTGCTGGTAGTACAGGAACTTTCCAGCTCTACGGGTGTCACCAATTTTCTTAACAATGTATTGAACTATACAACATCAACTTATAGTTCAGGAACCTTTATAGATGGCCCTGATTCAGACAATGGCATCTTCTATAAAAGTGCAAAATTCCAGTTCATCAATAATACAGCTATCAGCACATCTCTGAGGGATATCAACCAATTCAAACTCCGTTATATACCATCTGGTGATACATTGATCGTATATTCTGTACACCTGAAAGCGAGCAATACGGCTTCTGACGAAGCTCAACGTGCCAGTGAGGCCGCCACTTTACGTACTGTAACCAATGCACTGGGAGCGGGTAAATACTTTATGGTTTGTGGTGATTTTAATATCTACGGTTCTTCAGAGCAGGCTTATCAAAACCTCATTTCAAATGGCAGCAACGTTAATGGAAAATTCAATGACATCATCAGCATGAGTGGTACATGGAATAATTCCTCTTATGCGATCAACCATACGCAATCTCCGCGTACTGCCTCATTTGGTGGTGGTGCTACTGGTGGACTGGATGACCGCTTTGATATGTTCTTATTTTCCTCTGCCATCACAACACCGGGTGGTGTGGATATAGTGAGCAGTACGTATAAAGCATATGGCAATGACGGTCTGCACTACAACCAGGCATTGAATACCCCACCATATAGCATGTATTCTTCTACGATTGCATCTGCCTTGCATGATGCTTCCGACCACCTGCCTGTAGTAGTGAAGCTGAAAGCCACCACAAGCGGCGCAAAAAGCACGAGCATCAACTATACCCTGACAAGAACAGCGCAAAGTGTGCACATTTATCCTAATCCCACACACGATATGCTATTCATCAGCTCGCATACTACGAGTAGTGAGCCTGTTAACTTTAATCTATATGATGTAAGTGGCAGGAGCATCAGGCAATCGACCTTACGCCTGAATGAAGGAGAAACCACGCCTTTTGATGTATCGGGTTTAACTCCGGGAGTTTATTACCTGAAGGCCGTTCAGCTGAATGAGGTGTATAAGATCGTGATCAATTAGAATGAGGGTAAAAAAAAACATTTGCAAAAAGCCGTCCCGATTTGTTGGGGCGGCTTTTTTGTTTTTACTCGTGTCATTGCGAAGAATGAAACAATCTAAACTCAATAGCGTTGTCCCCCTGAGCCCCGTCGAAAGGCTGTTGAAAAGCTGCGATGAAGACAAAGAGCGAACCAACTTCCGTTTTTGAAGCTACCCACCACCTCATGTGTATCCTATGTGGATATGTCTTTTTCTCCACACGGCACCACCTTCGTACCTTTACAATCTATCTATGGAGCCGGGTCAATCATAAATCCCGCAACTCTCCTCCTTTTTTCAAGGAGGAGTACCCGAAGGGGGAGGTGGTAATTCCAGTTCAGACAGCCCCGGCTAATCCGATAAATCCAACCTAATCCCGGTTCAAACCTTAAAACTCCAATCATATGTCAAACACTAAAGAAAACGAAAAAGAAAGAGCACGCGAACTCTATTTCACCACAGCATGGAGACAATGCCAGATCGCAAGAGAACTAGGCGTTTCCGAGAAGACAGTATCCACCTGGGCTATCGAGGGCAACTGGAGAGCCATCAAGAAAGCCAACTTCCATTCCTCACAGGTCGAGATACATCGCCTCTACGAAGAGCTCCGCGTCATCTCCCTCAACATCAGCAAGCGCGAACCCGCCCTGCGTTTTCCCACCAAAGAAGAACTCGATGCGCGCACACGCATCATCGGGCTGATCAATGCCTGGGACAATATAAAGGATGGATGGCGCAGCGTATCACACGACTACGAACTGATCGTCCCACCCGGCCTCGAAACTACACCACCCGAAACCAAAACTCCACAAACTTCCATTCCCCAATAGAAAATGCACTTTTGTGGAAGAAAAATGTACTTTTCTGTAAGTAAAATGAACCGTTGCTGGAACCTGTATTTACTTTTCTGGAAGCTATATTCACCTTTCAAACACTAAACTCCTCTCCAGGCAAGCACTTCACAAAAAAGCAGCCCGCTTCCTTTACTTTTCATCCGTCAATCACGAGCTTGGATACACCGTCGATTTGTTGGGAAGACCAGTCCTAACGTTGGTTTTGACAACGGAAGATGTTTTTACTAATTTGCAGTAGATGAAGACCTATATACTCCCTTTACTGTTTCTTCTGCTATCCATATCAACGTCATTCGGGCAAGGCTATGACATTAGTGACTACTTGCCCGGGGAGCCGGAATATGCACTGAAGAAGGTGTATAAAGTAACAGAAAAAGGCAAACAGGGCGAGCTGACCGGCACCTACCAATACGACCGGAAAGGGCGATTACAAGAGTATAGGATCGGTAACGATGCAAAACTCTCCACGCGATATGTTTACACACCTACCAAAGATGGCGAGATATGCAGGATCTATGACCGCTTAGCCGGCACCGGCGATACAGCGTATAAAATATTCGTAGTGCAGTATGACACCGCACATAGGGTAACCTGTTTTGTCTCTATAGAGCAAATGCCCGACTTTATAGCTAATGACACCACCTATGTAAAAAGGACGGACATAACATATAAGAGTCACCGGCAACTGGTGACGCACTCACGGGGAACATCTTTCCTGAAAGCGGAGGAACTGACGCGCGAATACCCAAACCTGAACTTCCGGGTGGAACTCAAAGAAACCATCGAGACGTATAAGACCAAAGACCACGAATATATTACGAAGATCCGCGACAACAAGACCATCTACGCGGATAGTACCTGGTATAAGAACGGGAAGGAAGTGAAGACTATCTCGGTGTCGGCATTGGGCTATAAAGAGGCAGAAAGGGTGACGGATATCCGGGTGGTGACGACAATCACCTATAAGGGGAACGCCCGTATCATGCGGTCTGCGTGGTCGTACACAGGCGAAACGGGCAAGCGGGTGCAGCGAAAGCCCGTGAACGGCGAGATCATCACCAACAGCAATGGACTGCCCATACAGGAGTTTGAGCTGACGGGTGGCAAGCGGGAGTTTGTGAAGGGTTGGGAGTATGAGCATTATGAGTGAGGGGGGCTTCCCATTCGTCAATCAGAAGATTGACTGCCATTGCGACGTATTCAAAGAGACAAAGCCGAACTAGGGGCGTTTTCTTTTAGATTGGCCATTAGATTGGTTTTATAGTTTGGGAATAATTTCTGAACTGTATGCCTGCCGGTAGGCAAGGAACTTGTGTAATTCGTTGGGATCTCGGAAATGAAATGTATCCCTGATTGTTCGATTGTAAAGTTAGGAAGATGGTGGGAGGTGGGGAAAAAGAGATATCCAAATAAATGTGGTTTTATCCGTCGAAAGACGGTTGTTTGGTGATTTTGAGATGTGTATTTTGGCAAGGAACAGGCCATTCCGGAGATTGGCTACCACTTCAACGAAATCAAGCTACTTAGTCGTAAGCAGAGTATCAATTTAACTACATGACCATGACTCCAGAATTTGACAAATTTATTAGACATATCCAAGCTCAATGGGGAAATATAATTTCAATTGGAGATAGCTCTTGGAACGGCATCAATACTAATCGCTCAGAACCTCAAATCGTAAGAAGTTACCTACTTGACAGAAGTGTTGGTGTTGACTATCTAAATAGAAACTTGTCGCCATTACTAAGTGGTGGTGGATACGAGGTAAAGTTCGCATCTGTATATATTCACCAGAAACCCCGTGTTCAACGAACAGTAAATTCTGTAAGAAATTGCACAGGCGATACTCCCGCTTGCGAACTGGGAGATATGATGGTAATATTCTGCCTACTTGATGCAAATAAAAAGCCCATCTATCGCAGTGCCGTTTTAGCACAGGCCAAAATGGATGAACAACTTACATCACAATCGCAAAAGTGTTTATATGACAGCGACATTTCTTTCGATATGCCCGCTACTATCTACGGAAACTCCATAACACCATCTCCGCTTCGACATTTTCCTGATTATAGTCAAGGGAGACCGAAAGCCCTTCACTATTTAGTAATAAACCCTAGTCCGCGATTGAGGTTTGTGCCATGGAGCAACGGCATTAGTTCTACATGGGGAGTTTTTTTAGCCCGAATGCTAAATGGTGACATGGGATTACCCTTTACAACTGCTAACCAAGGAGATACCAATTGGAATTGCATAGTCCATGACTTACTGAATATAGGTAGTGGTAAAATCCCTAGTTCAATAACTAGAGGTAGTGCATTAATTAATGTTCTAAATCTATTTAACAGTTTTCAGGAACATGAGAATTACTCAGTAGAAATACAAGATGCGGAGGGGTTGCCAATATTATTTGTTATTGTGAAGGATAACGAAACGACAATTACCGAGGAGTAATATACGTATCATTTTTTTTGCATCTCAATACGCCATACGACGCGGGATAAATTGAACTACTGGAAAAAAGCACTAATAACAATCAAATAATTATTTGTGATAATCATCCCTAATATCTCTCAACAAGAGATTCTTTCAATTAGAAGAAATTTCGAAGTGAAAGCGTCAAAACTGGGAGTACACGAAAAGAGAAGTCATTACCTGGCAGGTGATTTTGTGGGTTACTACTATCCTGTATTTATCGGAGACAGAAAATTCATAGTAGCACCTTCAAGAATTTTTATTGAAATTATTGAGAACGTATTAATATTGGCCGTAAAAGAACATCCGGATTGTTTCGGAAAATATAATGCCTACAGCGTATTGAAAGCGCTCTATGATATCAACCCTGACCCAATGTTTAATCTCGATTCCTTTGGAAATTTTCTATCTAGAGATAAGGTTGCATACATTTTCGAAGTAGAGGATGGCGAGGTGATTGGCGATGCTCTTCGAATGGAATTATTTAGAAAAATTGACATAGAGAAGAGAGACTCTAGAAAATCTGTATTTACGGGCGGAGTTTTTCATGCCTTTAAACACTTCTCATATTCTGACATCCCTTTGTCAACTCAACCGACGAAAAACAATTTGATGCACCCCAGAGATATTATTGACGTAACAATTAACGCTTTTTTTATCTCGAAACGTACTACTGTTAATCACCAGCGAAACATAAAGATATCTGACCAAAGCTATACCTTATATAATAACCAACGTCTACATTCAATTTTCTATTATGAAGAAAATACAATGCAGTATTTTATTAACTCAATACATCCTACTTAAAAACAGATTTAAGGCAACTCCGGCGTATGTATTAAAATGGTAAATCATCAGCACTAGATACTTTTGAGGTCCTACCTATTGAGTCGAACCTAAGCCAAATATTATTCAAAATAATTTTTTGAAGATCTTTAGGCGTATTCTTAAAAAGTATAACAAAATCTCGCAATGTACTAATTGGAAATGTTTTTGAGTTGTAATACTTATAAGTACCCTTTAAAAAACATCGCAATAAGGCGGCACTATTTTGCAGATATTCTTCTAGCAATGAATTATTATAAACAGTTTGTAGTTTCTGATTTATATCATCAACGTCTGAATTGTACTGACAATTTTCATCCATGCTAGCGATGATCTTACTTAAATTTTCGGCAAACTGTTGGTATGCATACTTATCCATGTAACTAAATGAAACTTCGGTCGAATCAACAGTCGAAATCTCTCGACTAACATCAAGGAATGAAGAAAGTCTCTCATCATAGTTATGAGCAATCATCTTACGAATAGCCGACGCATATGGGAAAGCCGGCAATTGATTTTCATTAATTATCTCCTCAAATAACTTTCCTACAAAATAAACTTCAGTTTTATAATCATAAACTTTTAGCGAAAATTCGGAAGGCGGAGTGTATCTCCAATTTAAGCTAATACTATTTCCGAAATCTTCTTCTAGGAATTGCATCTGTTTACCGAAGCCGAAATCTATGATTTTTGGTATACCTTGATCAGTCACCAAAATATTCTGAGGTCGTATGTCTCTATGGAGTATTTGAAGCCCTTCTAAATGCTGAAAACCATTTATTGTTTCCAGAAAGACGTCTTTTATTTTGTCAGGATTATTCTGAAGAAATTTGTCGATTGATGAGCCATTAATATATTCCATCAAAATATAACCAGTAGATTTTTCAGGGTATAAATAATAGTTAAAAACTCTAACAATATTTCTGTGGTTTAATAAATGTAATAGTTTAATCTCTTGAACAAAATTTTTGTAGTATACTTCTTTATCTTCTTCATAAAACGGCGAATATTTCTTACAAACGAAATCCTCGCCTATAGTTTCATCATTTATTAAAATCGCTTCGCCAAAGCCCCCTCTGCTCAGCTCTTTAATAAACTTATAATCTTTCTGCTTGAGAAATCTAATTTCTGATTTGTCCATGCTCTAATTTACAATTCGATTATCGAATTCTGCGATGAATTTACGTTAATGTACTTATTCTATAAAACCCACAAACTGCCGCAAGCCAGAATTGTTTCTATGACTGATAATTGCTCACATTATTTTTTTGCGTCCTTTCTAGATCTAGCTATGACTGCAATCCTTAACAATCCATTCGACTCCGCTCAGGCCGACAGCGGAGAGGGGCTGGCTTGTCTGGCGCAGACCCACCCCGCCCTGAAAATAGGGCGGGGAGTTTTTTGGGGTTCCGTTCTTTTATCGTCTGAGTCGCTACATTTCAGGAGGTTGCGGGTCAGGCCCGCAATGACAGGTTTGGTGGGGCTTTTGCCTGTGTGGCGCAGACCACCTCCCCCTGCGGGTACTCCTCCTTGAAAAAAGGAGGAGAGTCTTGGTGCATTTAACAGCAATTTACCCAATTCATAGCCAAAAAACCCATATAATTGACGTACCTTTGCACGCTAAAATTCAAAGTTAATGCCGGGATTTACCGTAGCGATAGTAGGAAGGCCCAATGTGGGGAAATCAACCTTGTTCAACAGGTTGCTGGAACAGCGTAAGGCTATAGTAGATGACGTGAGCGGTGTGACCCGTGACCGCCAGTACGGCATCGCCGACTGGAACGGTAAGGTATTTAACGTGATAGATACAGGTGGTTTTGTCAATAATTCCAAGGACGTTTTCGAGCAGGAGATCAAAAAACAGGTGCAAATAGCCCTGGATGAGGCTGATCTGCTGATGTTCGTCGTAGATACAGAAACGGGCATCACCGACCAGGATTCGGATATGGCCAACATACTGCGTCGCAGCAAAAAGCCGGTGTTATTGGTTGTGAATAAGGTGGACAACCCTACCCGCGCGCTGGAAGCCACTGAGTTCTACTCGCTGGGGCTGGAAAATGTATATTTTATCTCGTCTATCTCGGGTAGTGGTACCGGTGACCTGCTGGATGCCGTAACGGATAAGATTCCTGCTGACGCTCCTACAGCTGAGGTGAATCCTGATGATCAGCCGCCGAAGATCGCTATTATCGGTCAGCCGAATGCGGGTAAGTCGACTTTGCTGAATGCGTTGGTGGGCCAGGAACGCATGATCGTTTCGGATATAGCGGGTACTACACGTGATACGATACATACACACTACAACCTGTTCAACAGGGACTTTATACTGATAGATACTGCGGGACTGAGGAAGAAGAAGAACGTGAACGAGGACCTGGAGTTCTACTCGGTGATTCGTGCGATACGTGCGATGGATGAAGCGGATGTATGCCTGCAACTGATAGATGCTGAAAAAGGCATCACTGCGCAGGACGTAAATATCTTCAGCCTGGCAACGCGTAAGGGCAAGGGCGTGGTGATACTGGTGAACAAGTGGGACCTTGTGACGAAGAAAGAAACGAATACTGCGCGTGACTATGAAAAGGAGTTGAAGGAAAAGATAGCACCGTTCACGGATGTACCGGTAATATTTATTTCGGCTACGGAGAAACAAAGGATATTCCAGGCTTTGGAAAAAGCGTTGGAAGTGAATGAGAACCGTAAGCGCCGCATCATGACATCGGAACTGAACGAGACGCTGGGTAAAGAAATAGAGAAGTACAATGCGCCGATGACACGTGGCCATGCGATAAAGATCAAGTATATCATGCAGGTGCCTACGGTGGTGCCGAGTTTTGCATTCTATACGAATTTCCCTGAGTCGGTGAAGGAGCCGTATAAGAATTTCCTGGAGAACAAGATAAGGGCGCACTATAATTTTAGTGGGGTGCCGATAAGGTTGTTTTTTAGGAAGAAGTAGGTTTGAACTGGGATTAAAGGATTAACCGTGGCTCCCGAAAAAGGATGAGGCGCGAGTCAACACACCCCTACCCCTCTCAAGAGGGGACGTGTGAAGTGAAATACAAACGGGAGAGCAAGAGTGTTTCGTGAGGTTGCTTCGTTCCTCGCAATGACGTGATTAAAAAAAAATTAAAAATATTGAAGACCAGAACGCTAAAGAAGGATAAGGTAAACATCATTACTCTTGGATGCTCCAAGAATATGGTGGATAGTGAGGTGCTGAGCGGCCAGCTGAATGCCAATGGCATAAAAGTGGCGCATGAGAGCGAGAAGATGGATCACAATATCGTGGTGGTGAATACTTGTGGCTTTATAGATAAAGCGAAAGAGGAAAGCGTCAACATGATACTGGAACAGGTGGACCTGAAGCGGGAAGGTAAGTTGGACAAGGTTTACATCACGGGTTGCCTGAGCGAACGCTACCGCAACGACCTGATGAAGGAGATACCTGAGGTGGATGCGTGGTTTGGGACGATGGAGTTGCCTCAGATCATGAAGCAGTTCAATGCTGATTATAAGGCGGAGCTGTTGGGTGAGCGTTTATTGGCTACACCAAAGCACTATGCTTACCTGAAGATATCTGAGGGTTGCAATCGTACTTGTTCTTTCTGCGCGATACCGCTGATGCGTGGTGGCCACGTTTCGAAGACTATTGAAGAAGTTGTAGCTGAGGCCAAGAACCTCGTGCGCATGGGTGTGAAGGAAGTGATGCTGATAGCACAGGAACTGACCTACTACGGACTGGACATTTATAAAAAGAGGGCGTTATCTGAATTGCTGAAACATCTGTCGGATGTGCCGGGTCTGCAATGGATACGTTTGCACTATGCCTACCCTACCAAGTTCCCGATGGACATACTGGACGTGATGAGGGAAAGGGACAACATTTGTAATTACCTGGATATGCCGCTTCAGCATATCTCTAACAATATGCTGAAGGCGATGAAACGCCATATGGAGACGCAGGAGATCTATGATCTTGTGGCTGCGATACGTGATAAGGTGCCGGGCATTGCTATACGCAGCACGCTGATAGCTGGCTTCCCGGGTGAAACGAGGGAAGATGTGGATCAGCTGAAGCAGTTTTTGGAAGATGTAAGGCTGGATCGTGTAGGTATCTTTACTTATTCGCATGAAGAGAATACGAGTGCACATGAGTTGGTGGACAATATTCCGGCTGAAGAGAAAGAAGCACGTGCGCAAGAGATAATGGAAGTGCAGCAGGAGATATCTTACGAGAAGAACCAGGAGTATGTTGGTAAAGAATTTAAAGTAATTGTTGATAAACTGGAAGCGGGACGTTATTTAGCCCGTACTGAGTTTGATAGTGTGGAAGTGGATAATGAAGTGATCATACAGAGTGAGAAGAAACTGCCAATAGGTGATTTCGTGAATGTGCGGATAACGAAGGCGTATGATTATGATCTGGAGGGTGAGGTGGTTGGCTAATCGCGATCGCCCGTGTGAATAGATCCTTCGCAGGGCTCAGGATGACAAGAAATTTTTGAAGCCATGACGAGAGTCATGGCTTTTTTATTTGTCTGAACTGGAATTTACGGAATGAGCAGAATTACTGAAATTTCAAAAATTTATCAATTCCATAAATTCCAGTTCAGACTAATTCATCCTATAATATTTTCCCGGTAGTGTCTTGATAAGGTTTTGCATTTCTAGTCCTAGTAGTGTTGCGGCGAGTTGGGAGCTGTTGAAGTTGGTGAGGTTGTAGAGTTCGTCGGCGTGAACCTGGTCTTTTGATTGAATGATATCTATCAATGTTTGCTCTTCGGGGGTGAGGGAGATGAAGAGTTCTTTTTGTACGGGTTTGGGGCGATTGTTTTTCCAGTTCATCAGGTCGAGCAGGTCATCGGCGCAGGTAATCATCGAGGCCATGTTGGTGCGGATCAGTTTGTTGCATCCTGCAGAGCGGCTGTCGTGTACACGTCCGGGGTAAGCTGCTACATCGCGATTATAACCGTTTGCCATACGGCCTGTTATGAGTGCGCCTCCTGAGATGGCGCTTTCTACTATTACTGTTACATCTGCAAGCCCGGCTACAACCCTGTTGCGCATCGGGAATTTACCTTTATCGGGAACAGTATCGAAGGGAAACTCTGTGAGGAGGCCGCCGTTCTCTATCATTTCCTTTGCCAGTTTTTTGTTTCCTACGGGATACATCCTGTCGAGGCCGTGACCTAGCACGCCGACCGTTGGAATATGTAAGTCAAGCGATTTTTTATGTGCTATAGTATCGATGCCTGCTGCAAGTCCACTGATGATGATGATGTCTTCCTGGGATTGCAATCCTTCCACTAATTCATCTACTAATCGCTGACCGTAGTCGGTGCTTTTGCGTGTTCCTACTATTGCGACTATTTTCTTTGCGTCGAGGTTGGCGTTGCCTCGGTAGTACAATACTAATGGTGAGTCGATACATTGGGCTAAGCGGGATGGGTAATTACCGTTCTTATAGCTCAATATGTTAATTCCATGCTTTTCCGCTATAGCTAGTTCGTCTTGAGTCTTTTTCAGCACTTCGGGGTCGCGGAAACCTTTGGAGCGCTTCTCATCTATGCCTGCTATGGCCTTCACTTCCTGCAACTTAGCTTTGAAGATATCTGTGGCCGTACCGAAATAGTCGTACAGGATACGGCCTGTTTTTGCCCCTACATCGGGCACAAATGTTAAAGCCAACTGGTAAAACAGCTCCTCGTCAATCCCGGTTGGCAACATATTTGCTTTACTCATTACAATAGCGTGGGTTATTCTATTATCTTTGACACGGAAAATAAATCAAAAAAATGAATAGGACTCTTTTATGTGGATTAGTTCTTGTAGCGACAGTATTTGGCGCCTGTGCACAGCAGAAGAAAGGCACTAAAAAAACCAAAACTCAAACAACAACACAGACAGCTAAAAACACTACCGACATAGCCTCGATAGAGATACACAGGACCAATTGCTATGGCAGATGTCCTGACTACAGGCTTATTGTTACTGAAACCGGCAAAGCTACGTATGTGGGCAGAAGGCATGCCGAACACCAGGGCACTTATGAAGGCCAGGTAGATGCAAAACCTGTAGCAAAACTATTTTCAGAATTTAAACGCTACAAAGTAGACACCTGCTCTGAGAAATATAAGAATGCTATACCTGATATGGCCGGACTGGAGTACACTATCATTTACAAGAACGGCAGAGAGCAACTCATACAAAATGCGAACTCTCCGTTTGCTCCTGCATTCCTGAAAGGACTGGCTGATCAATTAGACAAGATAGCACCACTGGATGTGACTGCGTGGAAGAAGACAGAGTCGTGGAGTGAGAATACTAATTAAGAAAAAACGGTTTAGATATAAAAAAGCACCCGACTAAAATGAGTCGGGTGCTTTTTTATATGATATCCTTATAACGCGTACTGACGCCGAAAAGGCGTGCGGACGCTAACTGAATTAAGCCATGGTATGAAATACTTGTTGCACGTCATCGTCTTCTTCTACTCGCGCGATGAGCTTGTAAACGTCTTCCTGTTGTTCAGGAGTGAGCTCTACTGTATTCAGCGGTATCCATTCAATTTCAGATGATATTGGTGTGATACCTTTATCTTCCAAGGCCTTCTGCATATTACCGAAATCATTGAATTCGCAACGAACGATGATATTACCTTCGCTGTCCTCTCCTACTTCTTCCAATCCGAAATCTATCAATTCCAATTCCAGTTCTTCAAGATCCTGTCCTTCGTTTTTCAATTTGAACACACCGAGGTGTTTGAACATGAAACCTACCGAGCCACTGTTACCTAAGCTACCACCACCTTTATTAAAGTGAGAACGAACGTTGGCCACAGTACGTGTAGTATTATCGGTAGCAGTTACCACCATCACAGCGATACCATGAGGTGCATAACCTTCATACAAAACTTCATCGTAGCTGCTTTGATCTTTACCCTGTGCATTTTTGATGGCAGCTTCAATACGGTCTTTCGGCATATTGAACCCTTTTGCATTCTGCATTACACGACGAAGCATCGGGTTGGTGTCCGGGTCAGGGCCACCTTTCTTTACAGCAATAGCTATTTCCTTACCGACACGGGAGAACTGTTTTGCCATGCGGTCGTAGCGGGCAAACATCGACGACTTCCTTACTTCAAATATGCGACCCATATATAAATTGTCTTTTATTGATTTTTAAGAGTTGCAAAAATAAGAATTGTTTTCTGTGTGTGCGGAAAAATAATGGGTTGGCTTTCTAACCATATATATAATAATATGTTGTTTCAAATGCAGCTATGCTCAGCTTTGTCATGGTTCGACTCCGCTCACCATGACAGCTTCATTCAGGCACTCGTGTTACACAGGGGCGATAGCGAAGTATCTGTCCGGCGGGATTGATACTTCGTGCCTCAGGATGACAGTTATTATTTGGGTACATAAACCACCGACTTCTCCTCGAAGAAAGGCTCGGGGAAAATGTCATGAACCTTCCAGGGACGGGCGTTGACTTTAGCATCTAATATTTCCTTTTTCAAGTCACCACCTTTCAGGCAGATGAGGCCGTTGGGTAAATCGTCACCGGCTTTGCCCTTCTTTATCATCTTGTTGGTCCAGAACCATAGGTCGGCCAGGGGCGCAACAGCACGTGACACAGCATAGTCGAACATACGTCCTTTAATATCTTCTACGCGCGTATGAACAGCAGTAACATTCTTCAGCCCAATAGCATCAGCTACACCTTGCACCACCTTTATCTTCTTGCCAATACTATCAGACAACAGGAATTCTACCTCAGGGAAAAAGATCGCTAACGGAATACCGGGGAATCCCCCACCCGTGCCTATGTCCACTATCTGCGCGCCGTCGTGAAAATTATTGACAGCGGCGATGGCCAGAGAATGCAGTACATGGCGCTCATATAGAGACTCTATATCCTTTCGGGAAATGACATTTATTTTTTCATTCCAGTCGGAATACAATTCCTGTAGCTGAGCAAATTGCTGTTGCTGTGTTTCCGTAAAATCGTCGAAGTATTTCAGAATTATTTCCACTGTGTCTTATTTTTCAGGACTATGTAAGGCGAAAAGGCAAAGTTATACATCATCCAGCCTATATCGAAGAAAGGGAACCAAGGAATTAAAGATTTTTCTTTCAACTTAAAAGCAGCAACTGCCCAAACGAACCACATAGCCATACTACGGATGCCCCAATAGTACAGCGCCTGCTGTGGTTTATAATATAACATAACAAAGAGCAGTATCCACATAAGCATATGTGTGATAGCATATAGCCCCAGCCAAGTCTTCACATCCTCTTTATAATATTTACCTGTGGACATATGCCGTTGCTTCTGGCGAAGCCAATCGCCCCAGGTGCTTTTACTACGTGTGAGTGTAAAAGCGTCCTCGTTGCAAACGATAGCCATGTTCTCCTTTGTAGCCATTGTGCTTATCAAGAGGTCATCATCGCCGGATGGGAGTTTGTTCCATACCTCAGTGGCCTGCGCTTTTAGGAGCACTTCTTTAGTGCAGGCAAGATTTCGCCCAACCGCCATGTAAGGCTTTCCTTCCAGGGCGTAGGTGCTGTATTGCAGGAACGTATGCAGCGTTTCCCAACGGGTGAAGGCATTGAGCAAACTACTTTCTGCAATGTACTTGCCATAGCCTGCTACCATCTGTTTTCCCTGGTTTAAGGGAGCGACCATCTGTTCCATCCAGTTCTCGCTTGAGGGGGCGCAATCAGCATCTGTCAGCATCAAGAGGTCATGCCCTGCATGTTTCAAACCCTCACTCAGGGCGAACTTCTTACCGGGGAATAAGCGCTCCTCTCCGGGGGAAATGGTCACATGCCAAAGGTTATCATATAGTTGTTCCAGTTCCTGCAAAACCAGCTCAGTATCGTCGGTGGAGCAGTCGTTCACTACTATCACCTCAAATAGCGGTTTACCTGCATCATTCGTGTATCTTTGCGCCATTATTTGCGGGAGATGAGCCTTCAGATTGGCGGCTTCGTCTTTGGCACAAATAATAACAGAAACAGGCTTTTTGCCCGCCATCGGACCAGGCTTAGGTGTAGGAAACGAAAATATCCTGCCGAATATGCCAATAGCATAGAGCAACTGAGCCAGTGAGGCCGACGCAAAAAGCCAGAACAGGATGGATAACATCTTTGCAAGATAGTTAGCAATTGGCAGTTTTCAGTTAGCAGTTAAGAGTAAAGACTTACATGAATTTTGAACTAAAAGGTACAGACAGTAATAGCAAAGCACGTGCGGGTGTAATCACCACCGGGCACGGACAGATAGAGACGCCGATATTTATGCCCGTAGGTACTGTGGGCAGCGTAAAGGCTGTGATGCAAGATCAACTGAAAGAACAAATAAAGGCTGAGATAATACTCGGCAATACTTATCACCTATACCTGAGACCGGGTACCGAAGTGCTGGAAGCAGCGGGCGGGCTGCATAAGTTCATGGGCTGGGACAGGCCTATACTTACAGACAGCGGTGGTTACCAGGTATTCTCACTTTCGGGTCAGCGGAAGCTGACGGAAGAAGGTGCCATGTTCCGCTCACATATAGATGGGTCGAAACACATGTTCTCATCGGAGAAGGTGATGGATATACAACGCAGTATAGGCGCTGATATCATTATGGCTTTTGATGAATGTCCACCCTACCCGTCTGATTACAGCTATGCACAGAAATCGATGGAACTGACACACCGGTGGCTGGCGCGTTGCGTAGATCACCTGGGACAGACAGAACCTAAATATGGATACGACCAGGCACTGTTCCCGATAGTACAAGGAAGTACTTATAAAGACCTGAGGGTTGCCTCTTCGCAATTTGCGGCAAGTATGGAATGTGACGGCAATGCCATAGGCGGACTCTCTGTAGGGGAACCTGAAGAGATGATGTATGAAATGGCTGCGCTCTGCTGCGAATACCTACCTGAGGAGAAACCGCGTTACCTGATGGGTGTGGGTACTCCCTGGAATATACTGGAGAACATTTCACTGGGGATAGACATGTTTGACTGCGTGATGCCTACCCGCAACGGAAGGAACGGGATGCTCTTTACCAGCAAAGGCGTAGTGAACATCAGGAACAAGAAATGGGCTTCAGACTTCAGCCCGATAGATGACGGAATAGACTGCCCTACGAGCAATACGTATAGTAAAGCTTATGTACGACACCTGTTCATCTCCGGAGAGATACTGGGATTGCAGATAGCGAGCATACACAACCTTGCATTCTACCTGCATTTGGTAAAGCAAGCTCGGACGCATATTTTACAGGGTGATTATAACAGTTGGAAAAACGAAATGATACCTTTGCTCAAGCAGAGGATGTAAGTAAGGCATGAAGAAATTAGACTGGTATATATTAAAGCGGTTCATCGGTACATTCTTTTTCACCATCCTGCTGATGGCGTCGGTTGCCTGCGTGATAGATTATTCCGAAAAAGTAAATGACTTTGTGGAAAGAAAGGCGCCTGTAATGGCAATCCTTGGCTATTTCAAAAACTTCATTCCGCATATCACCGCACTGCTGTTCCAGTTCTTCATCTTCATCTCCACTATTTTCTTTACCTCGAAGATGGCCTACAAGTCGGAGATAATAGCGATACTGGCTAACGGCGTTTCTTTTCAGCGTTTCCTGAGGCCCTACTTTATAGGAGCGGCACTGATGTGCGGCTTATCTCTGTGGGCAAACCACTATGTGGTACCAATGGCCAACAAACAACGGCTGGCCTTTGAAGACAAGTACATACACTACGAAAAAATATCTGCCGACCAGAATGTACACCTGCGTTTGAAAAAAGACCTGTACATCTTCATGCAGAATTTCGACTATAAGACCAATACCGGCAACCGCTTTACCGCCGAAACAATACAAGGCACCAAGCTGGTGGAAAAGGTAATGGCCGACCGAATATCTTATGACTCGGTGAAGAAGGAATATACCCTGTACAACGTAACTGTAAGAAAGAACGACGGACTGAAAGAAGACCTGCAGGTGCTCAGCGAGATGAAGCGCAAATTCCCTTTCGTTCCCATGGACCTGGATGAAGACGAGAGCGTGAAAGAAGCCCTCACCACACCGGAACTGACCAAGTATATAGAACGTGAAAAACTAAGGGGCCGTGAAAGCCTGAACTTCTTCTATGTAGAAAAATACCGCCGTACGTCCCAACCCTTTGCCGGGATGATCATGGTGCTGATAGGTGTATGTATTGCCAGCAGAAAGATAAGGGGTGGTAGCGGTCTGCACCTGGCTCTGGGCATAGTGCTGAGCGCGGTGTATTTCTTTATGATGCAATTTTCTACTACGTTCTCTACCAAGGGCGGCCTTAATCCCTTGCTGAGTGTATGGATACTGAACTTTGTGTTCGGGGCTGTGGCTCTGGTGTTGCTGCGGAGACAGATAAAGTAAAGTTTGCCTAAAATATCTTCACGAGGCCGGCAAAGATGAATACGATACCGAGGCTGGTAGCTCCGTATAAGATGACCGGCGCACTACCACCCATATAAGACATCACGATTGTGAACACGCAACTGATCAGGCAGATGACTGCGCCTATACCTACAAGTACCAACCCACGAGTGCGGCTTTTGGCATGGTGAAGTTTTATGGTCTCGGCAACGATGTTCTTTACAAAATACGCATCATGGCCCTGTGCTGTGAGTTGCTCGGATATCTCCGTTCTTGTCTTGCCGCTGCCGAGCAAAGCAAGTATCTGCTGAGCGACCGGCTCGAGGGCTTCAGTATTCTGCATGGCAATTATGTTTAACCCTTTACAAGTTAGCGAGAATTAAATATAAAAACAAAGGGGCATAAAAAAAGCCCCTGAAAGGGGCTTTCTGTGTAGCGAGGAGGAGATTTGAACTCCCGACCTCAGGGTTATGAATCCTGTGCTCTAACCAACTGAGCTACCTCGCCAAAAATGGATTGCAAAGGTAGGGAAAAAGTTGAAAAATCAATGACTGGAACAAATATTCTTGGGGGTACTATGTGACTGATATTCTCGTTACAGGTGACATCCGTCAGCGATGAGGCTATTGTGTGAACCTACATTTGAGAAAATTAATTCATGAAACAGATAAAAGTGCTGGGTCCCGGATGCGCCAAATGCAAAACGACATACAATAACGTGCTGCAAGCAATAAAGGAAACCGGCGTAGAGGCGGAAGTGACAAAGATCGAAGACATTGAGGAAATGATGAAGTATGACGTATTGACCACGCCGGTACTGATGATAGACGAAGTGGTGAAGGTAAAAGGTCGCGTGGCAGATATCAGCGAAATAAAAGAGTTCCTGACGGCATAGAGAATCAGCTAAAAAGACGATAAATGTTCAAATGGACACAGCAGTTTGCTGACTGGTTGATATATACAGTGTTCGGGCTTTCGGCCGAAAGCCATGTTGGCCAGGCATTGAACTTTTTTGTTTTCGATACCATCAAGATTTTTATTCTGCTTGCGATGGTCACCTTCATCATGGGCATTATCAATTCGTATTTCCCGATAGAGAAAGTGCGGCGTTTTCTTACTAAACGAAGATGGTACGGGCTTGACTATTTCCTGGCTTCTTTTTTTGGTACCATCACCCCGTTCTGTTCCTGCTCGTCCGTCCCTTTATTCATCGGGTTTGTAAAGGGAGGAATTCCTCTGGGCGTTACACTTGCCTTCCTCATCTCCTCTCCACTGGTTGATGCCGTCTCCGTAGCCATTTTCATTGGTATGTTCGGGATGAAAACCGCAATCATCTATGTTGTTAGTGGTATTGTGCTGTCTATGATAGCGGGGTACATCCTTGGCAGAATGAAAATGGAGCATTTACTTACCGACTGGGTACAGCAGATCATCCAAAACAAACAGAAACCGGAAGAAAGTATTGACGGAAAACCGCAACCATTTATGCAGAGGTTACCCGGCATTGCTAAGGAGGCGTCAGGCATAGTAAAAGGTGTCTCCTTGTACATCCTTATAGGTATAGCCGTAGGCGGACTCATGCACGGATTTATCCCAACGGGCTTCTTTGAAGCTTATATAAGCAAAGACAATCCGTTTGCGGTTCCCATAGCCGTTTTGCTGGGCGTGCCGATGTACAGCAATGCCGCAGGCGTGCTACCTGTATTACAGGTCCTTGTTCAGAAAGGGATACCGCTGGGAACGGCTATTGCTTTTTCCATGGCCGTTGTGGGTCTGTCTGTGCCTGAAGGGCTACTATTAAAGAAAGTAATGACAGGAAAAATGCTGGCGATATTTTTCGCGGTAGTGGCAGCCTGCATTATCATATCAGGATATTTGTTTAATCTCATTTTATAAAACAGCATGTATTATGAAGAACATCAGCATTTCCACCGGCGGTATCCTTACCTATTTCAGCTCAAACGCAACGCCGGTGAAAGAAAAAGTGCGAGCAGAACTCTGCGCCCTTCCTGCTGCGAAGAGAATGACTGCCCCATGCATTTGCTACCAGTGGCTGCGATGTGCGAGGAGACTATGCCGAGCGGGATTCATACCCTGAGCTCGGGAGTTCAAATCTCCTCCTCGCTACACAAAAAAATAGCCCCTGAAATGGGGCTATTTTTATTTACTCTTTATTCCGGGATCCTACTCCGGTACAACAGGTCTTAATTCAACGCATTTTCTATAAGTCCGATAAGATTATCCGTTTCACTTGGGCGAGGCGTTGTTTCTGTAACGAACTTGCCGTTCTTATCTATCAGAAAATAGGAAGGAACGCTCTGTATACCGTACTTAAGTGCTATAGGCGCTTTCCATCCTCCTGGCTCACATACATTAATGCCTTCTATATGCTTCTTTTCTATTGCATTCTTCCATGCCTCCATATCCTCATCGATAGATACATTTAAGAACACCACATCACGTCCCTTAAAGTGTTCTTCTACTTTTTTAGCAGAAGGCAATTCACGCATACAAGGGCCACACCAGCTTGCCCAAAAATCAATATACACTACCTTGCCTTTGAGATCGGACAGCTTCATCTTTTTACCATCCAGCGAAGTAAAAGCGAAATCAATGGCAGGCTGGCCGGCACCTAGCTTTCTTTTCAAGGCCATAGACTTTTCTACGACCGGCATATACTCGCTTTTCGGATACATCTTCCTGAATGCACGGTATTCAGAATCGGCTTTTGCAACAGTAGCATACTTCATATTATTGT
Organism: Bacteroidetes bacterium UBA7674; assembly: GCA_002483105.1. Taxonomy (GTDB): domain Bacteria; phylum Bacteroidota; class Bacteroidia; order Chitinophagales; family Chitinophagaceae; genus MKUN01. Next base: position 212,137 of record DLHG01000011.1, on the reverse strand, counting down.
GCAGCTTATGTGCAAAATAAAATTCCCTGCTTTTTTTCGGGAGGATCTGTTTAGCCAATATACTGCTGCTGTCGGACACCTTGTACTTCATTGCGTGTACACTATCTAAGGTACCGGCACGATTCTCAAATATGCTGCCGACCACATTCCTGTATGACGATATGCTCAGGTAATTATCATCAAAGACCATGGGTATGCTTGCAGGCACGATATAGTTTTCTTTAGGGATATCGCCGGGCGATCTTTCTTTCTTCGTCATCATTTGATGGTAAGGAGGATAGATCAGCCAATCGTAGTACATCGTATAACTGAGTTTTGCAGTCAGGCTCTTTATGAAGGCCTCAGGAAGGCCCTGTTTATTCTCCTGCAAGTAGTCAAGTTCCTTTTGAAGCATCGCCTTGCTTTCCGTCAAAAATTCCTGCGGTTCTTTTGCCATTAATGGTTGCAGGTTTGCCCCAAATTGCTGACTCATACCGCGGTCCAGTACATGCTTTGCGGCGAAGTTGGCGGTAGCTGCTCCCGTACCTGTGTAATGCAGGGTCTTATCAAAATCCTTAGCATCGAGTGTCATGTTTACAACGTCCCCGTCGCGCAACCACAATTCAGAACCCTGGTCACCATGCTGGATGGAAATATCCATATAATCGGCAGTTACCGGAAAGACCACAGAGAAGTTACCATCCTTATCAAGTTTCGCTTTGCGCTCCACCTGGTTATACTCCAGCATACCGTCATATGTGGAGAATGTGATCTCATCTGAGAGCGGGTTGGTTATTTTACCACGGATGGTGACGCTGTCAGCATACAGCGTATTGGAGGCAAGTAAGAGTGTTGCTAAAGAAAGGATAACCGAACGTATCATAGATTGTATTTGCACTTTTGGTACTAACGTACAAAAAGCAGTCTTATTATTCCATCAGTATCACCAGAATATTTCTTTTTAACAATTTATTGCCGCTTAGCCCATTGCGATTATACCACCATAGATATATTAACAACCAACGGTATAAACAAAAGGCCGAAATTGCAGCCTTAATGAAACGAAAGGCATATGACATTCCAGGAATATAAGGACTACTTCGAATCCATAGTAAATAAGCCCATAGAAGAACAACAGGCACCCTATAACGATGCTATGTATATAGACTATACAAAGCTGAACTGGGCAAGGATGAACCGTTGGCTGAAAACGGGGCAACTCACAGAAGAATTGACAAGCGCCATCAAAGCGATAAAAGAACCGCAACACTGGATCATCATTACCGAGCCCTGGTGTGGTGACGCGGCGCACAGTGTACCTTTCCTGCATATGGCGGCGGAACTGAATGACCAGATAACGGTAACGTATGAACTACGTGACAGCGAGCCGTTCCGGATAAACGGCTACCTGACCAATAACGGAAAAGCCATCCCGAAACTGATCATTCGTGATAAGGATGAAAATGATATTGCGACCTGGGGACCGAGACCTGTCGATTGCCAGAAACTGTACAACACCCTGATGGCGGAAAAAGCAGACTTTGAACGGGTAAAGACGGAACTACAGGTATGGTATAATGCTAATAAGGGCAAAGATGTGCAGGAAGAGTTGGTGAGGATCTTGAAATAAAGCTAATGGCCGCGATGAGCGGCTATTAATATTTTATGCCCGTTGCAGGCAATAAAGCAACGCGCAAATTAGTTAGAGACAGGGTATATGGACAGGCCATGATGGCTTGATATTTTCAGAAGAGCAAAAGAATTGTAGCAAAAATATGAGACGAATAATAGCGGTTATCGCAATGGCATTCCTGACTACCTTGATATCGTCGGCGGACGTAGCGGCACAGAAGGTAAAAGTATCCGTGACCAACATAAAATCGGCGAAGGGACAGCTGATACTGGCGATATTCAAAGATCAGCAGAGTTTTAAAGACAATAAACCTTTCAAAAGGCAGAAATACAGCAAGGCTACATTAGCCAATGGTTCTGTGGTCTTTTCTGTGCCCCTGGAACCCGGCACCTATGGTTTCTCCGTTCTCGACGATGAAGACAACAATTCAAAAATGGAGTTTAATATGCTGGGCATACCGAAGGAAGGCTTTGGCTTCTCAGACTATTACCATAGTTCGCTTACCAGACCTGTATTGGCAGATTTCGATTTCGAGTTAAAAGGAGATAAGAGTGTGGTGGTAAAGATGCGGTATTTATGATGTTCAGGAAGCAAGCAAATGCTTGCTCTATGTTGGGTCTGAGTAAATACTCAGACCAGTGTTAAAGTGAGTATTATTCTGATGGTCGTGCCGATTAGATTGCTTCGTTCCTCGCAATGACGGGAGTGACATTCATTATCCATTTATCAAATGCTCTTTCAGCTCTTCCGTTACCAGGTCAATTTTACGAGTATCATAATTAAAGCAGAGCATTCCTGTTTTGGCGTGGGCGATGTCTTTTGTTGCGCCGTCGCGATGTGTAGTGATATGATAAAGGAGAACAAAAGAGCGGTCGGTGAGTTCTTCTACATAAATATTAACTATTAGTTTATCTCCATAAAATGCTTCGCCTTTGTAGGCGATGGCAACGTCGGCCATTATCAGCGCAGTTCCTCCGGCGTTCAACTCCGTGTAACCCCATTGGGACAACAGTTGCATCCTGCTCTCATGTATGATGGAAAGGAGAGAATCGTTGCCCATGTGATTTCCATAGTTTATATCAGAAATTCTTACAGGAATTATTACCTGAAATAAGGGTTTTTCAGTTGGAAATTTTATTTTTACACGCCCCATTGCTAAATACCGTTTAAGGTCTATGAAAATTATTTGTATCGGACGAAATTACAGCGAACATGCGAAAGAACTTAATAATGAAGTTCCGTCTGAGCCTGTTATTTTCCTGAAGCCCAAAAGCGCTTTGCTTTTGCCCGAAAAACCGGTGTATTATCCTGAGTTCACCGACGACCTGCAATATGAATGTGAGGTGGTAGTGAAGATCAGCAAGAACGGAAAATTTATACAGGAGAAATTTGCCCGCAAATATTACAATGATGTATCGGTAGGCATAGACTTTACTGCCCGTGACCTCCAACAAAAACTAAAAAGCAAAGGCCTGCCCTGGGAACTGGCGAAGGCATTCGACTCCTCAGCAGCCGTAGGGAAATTTGTAACACTCGCGCCTGATGCGAACGTACAGCAAATGAACTTTGAGCTAAAGCTCAACGATATCACCGTTCAGCAAGGCAATACCGCAGATATGCTCTTTGGCGTAAATAAGATAATAGAATACGTCTCTAAATTCTTTACGCTCAACATAGGCGACCTGATATACACCGGCACTCCTGCAGGTGTAGGCCCTGTAGCGGTGTATGACAAACTAACAGGGTTCCTGAACGGGGAACAGCTGCTGGAAGTGGATATACGCTGATATGCTTGTTATAGATATGTTATTTAGGGGGTATTTCACTAGCAGGCAAGAACCTTTAGTTTTATCTTCGTCCGTATTAATACTCAAGCAATGAAAAGCCTTTTCGCAATTTTAGCAATATCATTTATATCATTCGGTGCAGCTGCACAGTCGGAGGGTCTTGGCTGTATAGACAAAGACATGCGTGTGGAGTCAGAAGGACTGAAAGCTTCTTTTATCAATCAGGGACTGAGCGTATTCAAGGACGCGATGGTCACCATGGAATCTCAGCAACCTTTACCGATAGCTATCCAGATGGTGAAAGGCAGAATATACCAGATGATCTTTATAGGTGCCAGCAGTGCCTCTAAAGTAAACCTGGAAATAATGGACGGTGATCATAAACTTCTTGCACGAAAGGAAACACAAAAAGGCGGCAGCCATAATATAGTTTATTCATTTATCCCTGAAAGAACTGATGAGTACCTGGTGGTACTGTACCAGAAATTCAAAGGCAGGACAGCCTGCGGCAGCTTCACACTAATGCACGATGCACCGGTGGCACCTAAACAGGCAGAAGAAACGGCAAAACCTGCGCAACAGCAGAAAAAAACGCCTCCGCCTCCCCCGAGAAAATAATATCTTAGCGGGCGCTATGAGTGTCTCAATAGATGAAAGCTGGAAAGAACAACTGGAAGAAGAGTTTGGCAAAGACTATTTCATACAGATAGTTCAGTTCTTAAAAGATCAGAAGCAGGCAGGGAAAGTTATTTATCCACCCGGGCCGCTTATTTTCAACGCATTTAATACCACACCTTTCGATAAGGTAAAAGTGGTGATAATAGGCCAGGACCCTTATCATGGTGCAGGGCAGGCCATGGGGCTCAGCTTCTCCGTACCCGATGGCGTGAAGCCTCCCCCATCCCTGGTGAACATATACAAAGAACTTAAAGAAGACCTCGATATCCCCACCCCGAATCATGGTAATTTAACCAAGTGGGCAAAGCAAGGCGTGCTGCTGCTTAATGCGGGACTGACCGTAGAAGCAGGCCAGCCAATGTCTCACGGCAATATAGGTTGGCATACTTTCACCGATGCTGTCATCAAAAAAATATCTGACAAACTAAACGGGGTCGTATTTATATTATGGGGTAACTTTGCCCGTCAGAAAAAAGAACTGATAGATACTTCTAAACACTTCGTATTGGAATCGGCACATCCTTCGCCATTTTCTGTAACTAAGTTTTTGGGTAACAGGCACTTTAGCAAGACCAATAAGATATTAGAGGATCAAGGCAAGAAAACTATAGACTGGTCGCTTGATTAGCGTATGAGATTCATTAAAAACATTTTAGGGCATATTTATTTCTTCGCGGGCATGTTGTTCTTCGTAGCGACGATGCTTGTTGTGTTCATCCCCATCTGGATCATATCATTGTTGCCCGAGCCGACCTGCTCTAAAGCACTGCATATTATATTCAAAGGATGGATGAGTGTTTTCATGACATTAGTAGGTTGCCCGATACTAAGAAAAGGGACGCATCACTTTAAGAAAGGCGAGAACTATGTAGTGGTGGTCAATCATAATTCGCTGGTGGACGTACCTGTCTCATCTCCATGGATACCGGGGCCGAATAAAACACTGGCGAAAGTGGAGATGGCACGCATACCCATTTTTGGACTCATCTATAAAACGGGTTCTATACTCATAGATCGCAAGAAAAAGGACAGCCGTGCTGAGAGCTTTGTGAAAATGCAACAAGTACTGGAACTTGGTCTGCACCTGTGCCTCTACCCCGAAGGAACACGGAATAAAAGCAATGAACCATTACAACCCTTCCAGGACGGCGCTTTTATAACAGCCATACGGGCACAAAAGCCCATCATGCCCGGAGTGATATTTAATACAGGAAAAATACTACCACACAATAAAAAGCTGTGGGCCAGGCCAATGCCCATAAAATTTCACTTCCTGGAGCCAATAAGCACGGAAGGAATGACGCTTGATGACACAGCTAAACTAAAAGAAAGAGTACATAATGTGATGAAAAATTACTATGTTACTCATAATAACTCCTAACTATGACATACAGTATTATAGGAACAGGTAATATGGCCTGGTTCCTGGTAAAGCGCCTGAAAACTGCAGGCCACCAGTGCGACGGTATATGGGGACGCAATAAAGCGACCATGAAAGCCCTTGCAGCCGAAATGAACGTGAACAGCTATAAAAGCGTGAGCGATATAACGGACGGTGAAGTAGATATATGTTTTGTTGCTGTGCCTGACCATGAGATAGCCAGTGTGATAGCCGAGCTAAAGCTGGAAAAGACCGTGCTGGTGCATACCGCAGGCTCTATGGAAATAGATGTACTGACACATCACGCTACCGACTGTGCCGTGCTATGGCCGGTATATTCTATCGCCAAGAACAATATACCCGACCATAGAGATATACCTACCTCCTGGGAGGCTAATACAGCCAAGGCCAAGCGGTACATTAATACTATGGGGCATAGTATTACCGACAACCTGTTTGAAGCCGACTTTGAAAAAAGGAAGTGGCTACACCTCTCGGCGGTAATAGGCAATAACTTCATCAACCACCTGGTGGCTATTTGTGAGCAGATATGCGCAGAGCAGGACCTGCCGGTGGAAGTGCTGCAACCTATTATTAACCAGACCTTTGAACGCTTTAAAAGCGCGAAAACAAAAGATGTGCAAACAGGTCCGGCCATGAGAGGAGATACAGAAGTAGTGGAAAGGCAGGCAAGCCTGCTGGACAACCATCCTGAGTGGCAGGAGATCTATAAAGCTATCAGTAGCTCTATAGAAAAGATGTATGGAGGTAAATAGGGCAAAAAGAATGTGATGAACTACCTTTGCGCCAGAAAAATAATATAGATGTATAATATAAAATTCAAGTTTGAGCAAAAAGGGCTTGAACCTGTTACTATAGAGAATGTATTGCCCGGCGACAGCCTCCTGGAAATAGCCTTAGAGAATAATATAGAGCTACACCACAATTGCGGCATGGTTTGCGCCTGCAGCACTTGCCATATATACCTGGAGAAAGGCGATGAGTATGTACCTGAGATATCTGACAAGGAAGAAGATTTTGTGGATCGTGCGCGTAACCCAAGGTTAAATTCAAGACTGGGTTGCCAATGTATACTACAGGCAGGTAGCGGAGAGATAGAAGTGACTATACCGGACCAGAGTTTGATACATGGAGAATAGCCGCCTTTAGAGCCCCCCTCCGCCCCCTAAAGGCGGGAACTATATTTATACGACTAAAAAAACAGGCACTGCAAACTGCCGACTTAAAACTGTCAACTGATAATATGAGCCATTACGAGCCGCCGATAAAATGGAGTGACTATGAGGATATAGCAATGAAGCTGTATGAGCGATTCGGGGATGAGTTTGGTGAAAGCCAGATATACCGTATCCGCTTTACCGAGTTGCTGAACTGGGTGCTGGAGATACCAAACTTTGAAGGCACACGCGAACAAAGCAACGAAGGCCACCTGGAAATGATACAGAGTAGCTGGGTATATGAATGGCGCGATAACCAAAAATAGCAATGAATATCCTGGAACTTTTTGCCCCAATACGCACTTTCGTCTTTGATGTAGACGGAGTGCTGACCAACGGACAGCTACTGGCAACAGAAGATGGCCAGCTACTGCGCAGCATGAACATTAAAGATGGCTATGCTATACAATTGGCTATTAAAAAGGGTTATAAAGTATGGGTGATCTCCGGCGCTAAATCGGAAGGTGTGCGGCTGAGATTGCAAAAACTGGGAGCGATAGATGTACATATAGGCATAGAGGACAAGAAATTAATACTGAACGAGATCGTCCTTAAATACCAGACGCAATATGAAAGCGTGCTGTATATGGGCGATGACATTCCTGACTATGCAGTAATGCAACTTTGCGGACTACCCTGCTGTCCTGCGGATGCTGTACCGGAGATAAAGAGTATTTCTAAATACATATCGCCTCAGAAAGGTGGAGAAGGCTGCGCGAGGGACGTGATAGAGAAGGTAATGAAGCTGAACGGGGACTGGGAGTTGCCGGTGTAAGCATATTTAGGAGACAAAAGGGGCTTGAAAAGCGATTTGGCTTAATATTTGAGCCTTAGAAGACAGTAGGGCTATTGCAAAATAGAGCCAGACTTCCTATTTTACAGGGAATTTTTGTCCCAACCGCAGGTCGGGATGTGATCAAACAACAAAGCATGAGAAGTTTCACAACATATTTACTAAAGGCTGCCATAGCGTTGCCTATCTTATTTTCGCTTAATAGCTGCAGGAGGGAAACAGGGCCGAACCCTACTACCCAGAGCACAGTCTATTACCAGCACTATACAGTGACCTACGATAAGGACACTAATACGACCAGGGCAACCGCACAGTTCCGTACCGATACAGCTACAGGATATATACATACTCTAACAGAAAATGAGTCTCTGAACATTAATAAAAAACTGGCCGGCTACAATGCAGCCACCAGGGAATATACATTCAGCAGCAATAAACTGGTGAATGTAGAATATGTATTCACAAAAAATGCGGGAAGGCAATTCTTAAATACCATCCGCACAACGGATACAAATAGTCTTTCTTTCCCAACGATCTTCCCCAGCAATATCAACCAGAATTCGGGTATGACCATTAACTGGGATGGAAGAACACTGGACACTAACGAGCGCCTGTTCATAGTAGTGAACGACATGGTACACCCTCCGGTTTATAAAGAACTGATCGCGGGCGTATGGCAGTATGGTTCAGGTGACCTGACCAACCTGACACCGGGAGATATAAAGGTGAGCCTGGAACTATTGAGGACATTACCACTTCATCAAGCTGACACTAACTCGTCGGGCAGAATGGAAATAATACTGAGAACGAGCAGGATGATCACATTGCTATAGCAGTCCTACTACAACATATTTACACGCCTTTATGCTTCAACTCATAAAGGCGTTTTATTTTTTGCCCGTATTCAGGATAGTTCGAGATATTAGTGAATACAGAATAAACAGATCCGCTTAGTCTTGCCCATACTATTTGCAGGTCGCGCGGGCGGTCTATCTTAATGAGAAATGCACCATAGACAGCCTTAGCTATATCTTTTATCCAACTTACTTTATACTTACTGTTGCCCGTAAGCAAATACCTTAGCTTATCGGCATAGATAAAGAGCACAGCGCTGCCAAGGGCAGAACCGTGGACCGTTCTCACAAGATATTTCCATTGCATTCTGCCAGCCGGCATATAGTGTTTGAATGTAAGCGATTTTGAATAGTATAGCTTATATCCTAGTGCCCTTGAAAGTATGGCCAATTCATAATCTTCGCCGGCAATGACCTTATTGCCTTTCCTGCCGGTTAGTATAAATGTATAGTTTTGCTCCCTGAGTGTATCATATATACTGCGGCGGACAATCATGCCGGCACCATATACTGCCATTACATCTATACCCAACGGTCCTTCATAAGCCGCCTGTTCGCCACAGGCAAAAACTAATTTATATTTTTCAAACCAATCAGGCTGCGCTTGTTCAAAAGCTGCTTCGCCTACAGCTCCACAAATACCGATAGTAGCATCGCTGCTCATTATGTCGTGGCCTGTCTGCACATATTGAGGTGACAACCAATTATCGTCGTCGCAGAAAATGATGATATCATAAGCTGCATTCTTTATTCCTGCATCACGCGCATAGCTTAAACCCGGCGTTGTCTCTGAAACTATTTTTAACGGGGCTACATTCTTATTGCCTTGCCAAATTTTTTCAGCTACAGAAGCTGTATCGTCAGTTGAGGCATTATCTACCAGCACTATCTCCCACTCTATATCCTGCACTTGTTGGTTGGCAAGATGGCGCAGAGTTTCAGGTAACCTTTGGCTACTGTTATAACAACATATAACGACGCTGATCCCCATACTATTTAGAGAAAGATGCTTTTATAAGTTTCAGAGAATAGTAGACATATTTGGCCATGAGCTTTGGTGTGACGCAAATACGCATCGCCTTGAATAGATATTTTTTCGCGAGCTTTAGTTGTTTTGTGGCAATGCCACCTGCAACTAAAAATCCCAGGTACAATTCAGCGACCTTTTCGTTAAAACAGTTGCTACCAAGGCATCGTTTTATCTCATCACCATTTTGCCCTTCCAGATCGCGCATGCAGGCCACACAATTATCCTCATACTTCCTGTAGTCTTTATGCAACAGATCGATAGTGCCCCTTACATTGTAAGTGCAAGTGTACCGATCGATAAGATGCATGGGATAGCGCAAGGCCACCCTTAGCGCCCAATGATTATCCTCGAACCAGAAAAACTGTTCAGGAAATGAAACCTGCACCGCGATATCCCGGTGGACACAAACAGAATTTAACTGGCAGCCATTATACCAAATGTACTTTACCCCATCACCTTTTGAGCTAATAACAGGCAAAGCAACAGAGCCGGATTCGGTATTAATTATCTGAACCCTTGTCTTGAACATCGCCACAGGTAACTTCTGTTCCTCTATAGCTGCTTTAATTATAGCTAAATGTTCGGGTAGATATTGGTCATCACTATCGAGGAAGCAGATGTACTTTCCCGAAGCATTGCGTATGCCGTTGTTCCGTGCGGCGCTTCTTTCACTATTCTGTTGATAGATGTATTTAACACGTGTATCGGTGAACGACCTTACAACAGCCGATGTATCATCAGTAGAACCATCATCAACAATTACCACCTCAAAGTCGGTGAACGATTGTTGCAATACACTCTCGAGGGAACTTTTCAAGTCCCCTGCACGGTTGTAAGTTGGAATGATGATACTAAAAAATGGCATTAATTATTTTTGATCACACTCATTAAAGTAGCAGCCCACATTTGAGGGTTGGTAGCAATTCCCAATTCATGACTTCTTTCACCCATCGTCAATAATCCGGATACCGGGAGAGCGGTCATTTTCTTTATTTTATCTTTTATATCAGTTACACTTTCACCATCGCATAGCATACCATTGTGACCATCCTTCAACATTGAATAATGCGCCCCGCATTGCTTCGAGATCAGTAGCGGCATTCCCGCTGCCGCGGCTTCCTGTATCACGGTTCCCCAGGCCTCGTTGCTGGAGGTAAGACAGAACACACCTGCTTCCTCAAAAACCCTTACGAGTTCCGTCTGCTGCAAGAACCCACGGTAGTCGATACCGGCATTTTTCATTCCGGGATGTGTCTCCAGCGGCCCCTTTCCGATCACAATCAGCTGCCAGCCATTTCGTTCCTCTTCACTAAGGGATGTAAACGCAAGTAACAGGTTCCCGAATTTATGCGGTTGTAACTCTCCTATATATAATAGTGCTTTAGGGTACACATTTTGTTTTGCCTCATTATTAGCATGGTAGGCGCGGCTAAAGAGTTCCACGTCGGGCGTGAGGAGCCCGGAGAGTATCTGTGAGTTTTTAAATCCCAGCTTTTCGGCGTATATCTTTTGTTTAAAGCCCGGCACCCATGCATGAGTGTAAACAGGCCCTAGCCTGAAGGGTGCCAATACCAGGTTGACATACTGTCTGAAATGGCCTTTCCATTGAGTGTCCATCGCCATGACGGTCGGTTTTCCCATTTGCCTGTATCTTTTTGCCCATTTAAGATAAGTCTTGTCCATCCATCCGGCAGCCCAGACCACATCCGCGTCAAACTGAAATATCCGCTTTTCTATTTCCCCAATATTATCCTCTTTAATAAGAAAAGTGAGGTTTTTGCTCTCCGACAGCTGATTAGGCGCTATGGAAGAAACGGGGCGACAGACCACGAGTACCCGGGCGTCATATTCTTTGACCAGCATATTGATACCTGCCAATAAAAACGGTTGCACATGGGCGGCAAGAAAGAGGATCTTTGGAGCGGTATCAGGCATTAGCAGTAGGAAACAGTGCAAAATAACCAATAGTTTCTGATATGCCAGCATAGGCTGGCCTTTAGTATTTTGCTATCTTTACACTCATATTTGCCTGATAACAGCCGAAGCCACTGATGAGAATTATTATTAATGCAACCAATTTAAAGCAAGGTGGAGCTTTACAGGTTACCTCTTCGGTGCTGGAACAACTAAAAAGGTTTACCGAGCATGAATATCATGTATTTCTTTCGCCGCAACTTTCCGAGCAGATAAGTGTATCTAATTTTCCCGGAAATTTTACGTTCCACCACTTTTCGTCCAATCCGACCTCTTCAGTCGTAGATATGCTGACTTTTGCAGGAAAACTGAGTAAAGCTGAGAAAAACATACAGGCGGACTTTGTATTGACGGTTTTTGGACCGGCACTTTGGAAGCCCAAAGCACCACATCTGGTAGGTTTTGCCAATGGACTGTACCTTTTTAACAAAGCTCGCTTTCTGCGTGAAGTATGGCTTACAACTACCTCACAAAGAATACGTTATGACATCAGAAGGTGCTTGCTCCTGAACAGGATAAAACATGAAGCCACTCTGCTATGGACAGAGACAGAGTACTCTAAACAGCAACTGGAAAAAAGCCTGAATATACCCGGAGAGGACATCTTCGTGATCAGCAATACCTATAGTGAGCTGTATGAGTCGGCTCGTTTGCTACCTGAGAAAGAAAAGAACGGTATTTATCGGTTCATTTATATAACCGCAGACTATCCGCATAAAAACCTCGAAGTCTTTAATAAGATACTACCGCTGCTGAAAGCGAGAGACATCAAGTGCAGCTTCTACCTGACGCTACCTGAGGAGATTTTCAAGAGTAGGTTTCCGGAGCACGTCAATAATCCGCAGTTAATAAACCTGGGACCGCTGACCGCTGAGCAATGCTATGATGCCTACCAGAAAGCAGATGCGTTGTTCTTCCCATCATTTACGGAGACCTTTTCGGCTAATTACCCCGAAGCGATGGTGATGCGCAAGCCCATCATTACCTCAGACCTCCCTTATGCTCATGACATATGTGGGGATGCCGCCTTGTATTTCGACCCGTTTGAGCCGGATACCATAGTAGATACCATAGAGCAACTGATAAACAGCAATGAAACACAAAAAACATTAATACAAAATGGCCTAAGCATCCTAAAAAAGTTTGATACGGCACAGGAAAGAGCCGAAAAACTATTAAAAGTGCTGAAAGATTACCTAAATAGGAATAGTTAAGATAACTTAGTCCCCAATTAGAACCGACAACTTATCCACCGGAATGGGGTATGATCTAGAAAAGAAACCTTTTGCTATAAAACTCAAGAAACTATTTCGTTTTTCTGAAATTTATGGATTAAAAAGGGCATTAGTAAAGGCTGCAGGACGATTACAAAAACCCGTATTCAGGCATTTTGTTCTAGGGGTTTTCCTTCCCAGGAAACGATACGTATCTGTAATAGGTTGCGGTCAATTCTCCTTTTCCACAGTGTGTTATTTTATCTATCGCGAGCATGGCAATATATTCCTGAACTCGTATGATATCGATCCCAAAAGGCAGGATAACCTTTCCAAATTCTACAACTTTAAGGAACAGGCAAAGGATGCAAAAAGCCTCATTGGCAATGCTGACCTGAAGGTACTGTATGTGGTGTCGAACCACGCCAGCCATACCCAATACGCGCTGGAAGCACTAAAGAAAAATATAGACGTATATATAGAGAAGCCGATAAGCATTAGCTGGGAGCAATTTGCCCAATTGAAAGAAGCGAAAAGCAAGTCTACCTCTAAAGTATATGCAGGCTACAACAGGCCTTATGCGAAGGCTACCCGCAAAGTAGTATCGTACATAGCCGATAGTAAAAAGCCATTATCACTGAACTGCTTTATATCAGGACACCTGCTGGACGCTGACCATTGGTACAGGAACCCGGAAGAAGGCTCCAGGATATGCGGAAACCTGGGACATTGGCTTGACCTGATGGTACACCTGATGCACCGGAGAGGCCATGTACCTGCCAAATACAAAGTGCTGGTAGCCTATTCAGACATCAACGAGCCTGATGACAATATAATTATCACACTTACTACTGAATACAATGACCTGGTGAGTATCAATATCACCTCGAGGACAGAACCATTTGAAGGTATTAATGAGACGATTAACCTGCAATGTGGTAATGTGATCGCTAAAATTGATGACTTCAGGAGGCTATCTATCTGGCAGAATGAAAAACACCTGCTGGAAGAGTATAATCATAAGGATGTAGGTCATCAAACGGCTGTAAATCAACCATTTTTAGCCCAGGACAAGATCAGGGACTGGAGTGAAGTGGAGTTTTCCACTACCTTGATGCTGCATATAGCAGATATGGTAAAGAATAAGACGCAGATCTCTGAATTTGAGCTTACTTTTACCCCTCAATAACATTGGTATTGTTATGTAAATCCAAAGTGTTGTGTAAAAGCATTTTGCGGTTTTAGTATCTATGAAACAGATCATCCAGGACCTAAAAAACGGAGATACCATACTTGAAGACGTACCTGCCCCAATGGTAAGGAACGGCGCCGTGCTGATACGCACCAGTCGTAGCTTGTTATCGCTGGGAACGGAACGTATGCTGGTAGAGTTTGGCAAAGCAGGATGGATAAACAAAGCACGTCAGCAACCCGACAGGGTGAAAATGGTGCTGAACAAAATAAAGACCGACGGACTTAAACCAACCATCAACGCTGTTTTCAATAAACTGGGGCAACCTATACCACTGGGCTACTGCAACGTAGGTAAAGTGATAGCGATAGGCAAAGGCGTAACTGAATTTAAAATAGGTGACCGCGTAGCCTCTAATGGCAATCATGCGGAGATAGTGTGCATACCACAGAACCTTGTGGCGAAAATACCGGATGAGATAAGTGATGAGGAAGCAGCCTTTACCGTGATAGGTGCCATAGGCTTGCAAGGCATTAGATTGGTGAACCCGACATTTGGCGAAACAGTCGTGGTAGTAGGTATGGGCCTGATAGGGCAACTGACCGCACAACTACTGAAAGCGAACGGTTGCCGTGTGATAGGTATAGACTACGACAGCAATAAATTATTGCTGGCAGCAGCGAAAGGTATCATTACTGTGAACCCTGGTGAAGGAACAGATACTGTAAAATTCGTCACCTCTCTCACTAATGGGATAGGTGCAGATGCAGTGATTATAACAGCCTCAAGTAAAGGCGATGATATAATAGCACAGTCAGCACAGATGAGCCGCAAGCGCGGGCGCATAGTATTGGTAGGTGTAGTGGGACTGAACATTAGCCGTGCAGACTTCTTTGAAAAAGAACTGAGCTTCCAGGTGAGCTGCTCTTACGGGCCGGGGAGATATGATAGTGTGTATGAACAAAAAGGTGTTGACTACCCTATTGGCTTTGTGCGTTGGACAGAGAAACGAAATTTTGAAACCGTGCTGCAAGCACTGGCAAGCGGACAACTGGAAGTACAATCGCTGATAACAGAACGAATACCCCTGAGCGATTACCGGAAGGTGTATGGCAACATGAGTAAACCCAACTCTATTGCGACCATCATTAGTTATAATGACAATACACCGCTGGAACATACCATCAAGTTGAGTGAGCGTAGTTTCAACGGGCAGAAAGGTATAGCGGGCATCATAGGCTCAGGGAATTTCACAGGAGCCATTGTATTACCTGCATTGAAAGCCTGCAATACAGATATTAAAACAATAGCCAGCGCAGCGGGACTCTCGGGCGTAACGCTTGCGAAGAAACATGGCATAGGCGGTGCCACAACGGATTATAAAAGCATACTACAGGATAGTGACATAGACATCGTATTCATCACCACCAGGCACAACCAACATGCGCATATGGTGGAAGAAGCACTGAAGGCAAAGAAACATGTGTTTGTAGAAAAGCCATTGGCACTGACGCATGAAGAGCTGGATGGTGTGATAGATGCTTATGAACAAAACAATCAGACGCTGAGCGTAGGTTATAATCGTCGTTTCGCATCGCTGGCAGTGAAGATGAAACGTCTGCTGGGCAATGGAGAAGCACCCATGAATATTGTTGCCAACGTAAACGCAGGGTACATACCTGCTAACAACTGGCTGCACGATATGGAAACAGGTGGGGGGCGTATAATAGGGGAAGCCTGCCACTTTATAGACCTCTGCACATATCTAACCGGTTCGCTGGTGAAAGCAGTGTGTATGAATGCAATGGGTGTTCATCCGGCAGAGAATACAGACAACGCTACGATACTGTTACAGTATGAGAATGGTTCCAATGCTGTGATCAATTACTTCGCCAACGGCAGCAAAGCATACGAGAAAGAACGTGTAGAAGTCTATAGCCAGGAAAGAACCCTGGTGATGGAGAACTGGAAGAAGCTGAAAGGCTTTGGATTCAACAATTTCTCTTCTGAGTCGGCCAGCCAGGATAAGGGACATAACGCGCAGTTCAAATTGCTGATGGAAAAAATAAAGACAGGCGGCAGCGCACTGATACCCATAGAAGAACTCATCAACACATCACGCGCAAGCATTGCCGCAATAGACAGCCTTAAGACCAAGGCATGGATAGAACTATAACTACAGGAGCATTTCAATGATATTATATCTCATCCCATTTATATCTGCATTTATTGGTTGGTTCACTAACTGGATAGCCATAAAAATGTTGTTTCACCCAAAAGAGCCGAAACGCTTTTTGGGTATTACCATACAGGGCATCTTCCCTAAGCGGCAACAACAGTTTGCCGCCAAACTGGGTACACTGGTAGCTACAGAGTTGCTGAATTTTGACGAGATAGCCGTCAAAATAAAAGACCCCAGCAGGCTGAAAGAGCTCAACCCCATTATAGAATCGCACCTGGACAATTTCCTGAAAGTGAAACTGGTGGAAAAAATGCCCATGATATCCATGTTCATAGGCGAGAAGACCATAGGCCAGTTGAAAGAGGGAATGATGGAAGAAATAGAGATATTGCTACCGGAAGTACTGGCTAAGTACACCGACTCCCTCAGCCAACAGATCAATATTGAACAGATAGTGACCGACAAAGTATCGAAGTTCTCCTCAGACAAGCTGGAAGAAATACTGACAGCCATTATGAGCAAGGAATTCAGGTTCATAGAAGTGATAGGTGCTGTGCTGGGTTTTGCGATAGGGCTTTTGCAGGTGTTACTGACATTAATATGATAAAGATCATCATTTTGAAGCCTTGTAAAAGGGACGGTAAAATCGTAATTTTGAACAAATAAACTAACAGATGCCACATTATTATACGCTCGGGAACATACCACACAAAAGGCATACACAATTCCGTAAGCCTGATGGCACTTTATATTCTGAGCAACTGTTCAGTACCGAAGGTTTCTCTTCCGACTATACACTACTCTATCATATTTATCCACCAACAACTATCATTCGTACCGAAGAGCCTAAAGATGTTTCTCCTAAAGCCGCGAATGATAATATCCTGAAGCACAGGTGCTTTAAAGGTTTTAATGTAAAACCTGAAGCTGAATACCTGGATAGCCGAAAGGTGGCACTCTTTAATAACGACTGTCAACTGACCTTTGCCGCACCACAGAATAGCTTTAAGGAAGATGTGTTCTACAAGAATGCGGATGCTGATGAAGTGATCTTTGTGCATGAAGGAACCGGAACATTGAAGACCTGCTATGGCCATATCAAGTTCGGGTATGGAGATTATTTAGTAGTGCCCCGTGGTACTATTTATCAATTGGAATTTGATACTAAAGACAACCGCCTGTTCATTATAGAATCATTCGGACCTGTAGCATTTCCTAAAAGATATTTGAGCAAGTACGGACAGTTACTGGAGCACTCGCCATTCTGTGAGCGTGATATCCGCAAGCCGGAGTTTGCAGAAGCAATAGACCAGAAAGGGGAATTCCTCATCAACATAAAAAAGAAAGGACTGCTTTACCCTATGTGGTATGGCTCACATCCGTTTGATGTAGTGGGTTGGGATGGTTGCGATTATCCTTATGCTATCAGCATACACGACTTTGAACCAATAACAGGGCGTGTGCATCAGCCACCACCCGTACACCAGACATTTGACGGGCATAATTTTGTTATTTGCTCATTCGTGCCACGCTTATTTGATTATCACCCGGGTTCGATACCTGCACCATACAATCATAGTAATATTGATAGTGATGAAGTGCTGTATTATGTAGATGGTGACTTTATGAGCCGCAAGCATGTGGAGCGTGGTATGATAACGTTGCACCCTGCGGGTATTCCGCACGGCCCGCACCCGGGCACTGTGGAAAAGAGCATTGGCGCTTTAGATACCAAAGAGCTGGCCGTTATGGTAGATACATTCCACCCATTGAAAATGACAAATGAAGTACTAGGTATAGAAGACGACAGTTATACTTACAGCTGGATAGAATAAGTTTTTGAACCGGAATTCTGCGGATTAAGGGATTAACCAGGGCTTGAAAAATTTAACCGCAAAGACGGTAAGACGCTGAGAAATTTGTGAAGATTTTTTTGATTTTGAAGATTGGCTATGATAAGATTTGCTGCATTAAATAGAGAATTATTGAGAACAAGTGCAATGGCGGAATGGAGTTGCTGGTATTATAGTAACATCATTTAGAACGATCAATTTTTCAATTAAAAACATTTTATACAATGGATAATACATTATCAGTTAGCCAGAAAATGGCGCAGGCACAAGACTTCCTACCTATCAATGGTACTGACTACGTAGAATTTTATGTAGGTAACGCTAAACAAGCTGCCTACTATTACAGGGCTGCATTCGGCTACCAGGCACTGGCATATGCAGGCCCGGAAACAGGTGTTAAAGACAGAGCGTCTTATGTACTGCAACAAGGTAAAATACGCCTGGTGCTTACTACAGCACTGAAAAGCGACCATCCTGTCAGCGAACACGTTCGCAAACATGGTGATGGTGTTAAGATACTGGCACTGTGGGTTGATGATGCTTACAAGAGCTATGAAGAGACCACTAAACGTGGTGCTAAATCGTACCTGGAACCACAAACAATTACTGATGAACATGGTGAAGTGAAAATGGCAGGTATCTATACTTATGGTGAAACGGTACACATGTTCATCGAGCGCAAGAATTACAATGGCGCTTTCATGCCGGGTTATAAAGTATGGGAAAGCCCGCAGGTAACTAAGGAAACAGGCCTCCTGTATATTGACCATTGCGTAGGTAATGTGGGTTGGAACCGCATGAACCCAACCATTAAATGGTATGAAGATGTAATGGGCTTCGTGAACATCCTGTCATTTGATGACAAGGAAATCAATACTGAATATTCGGCCCTGATGAGTAAGGTGATGAGTAACGGTAATGGCTATGTGAAATTCCCAATCAACGAACCTGCAGAAGGAAAGAAGAAATCGCAGATAGAAGAGTACCTTGATTTCTACGAAGGTGAGGGTGTGCAACACGTTGCGATAGCGACCAATGACATCATTGCTACCGTACGCGACCTGAAGTCGCGCGGGGTAGAATTCCTGGATACACCGGATTCTTACTACGACGAACTGTTCAACCGTGTGGGTAAGATAGATGAGGACCTGGAACCGCTCAAAGAATTGAAAATACTGGTGGACCGCGACGATGAAGGGTATCTCTTGCAGATCTTCACTAAGCCGGTAGAAGACCGCCCGACCCTGTTCTTTGAGATCATCCAGCGTAAAGGTGCAAAAAGCTTCGGTGCAGGTAACTTCAAGGCGCTATTTGAATCCATTGAAAGAGAGCAGGCAAAAAGGGGCAACCTCTAGGATAAGCGCTTATATATCATATAATTGTAAAAAGCCCTCCAAGCACAATTTGGGGGGCTTTTTTAACGTTTTTTCGATAGAAATTAGCCATAAACCCCATATATTTGTGAATACAACTTACATTTTACAAAACAGGACAATTTCTTTCTGTCCCATTATAGAAGGTTTATGGTGAAAATGATGTTTCGCAGCTTTATCGTGGCGTTGGTTTTATGTGCAGGTTCTCTGACCACTTTTGCGCAGGAAGACCTGACTTTCAAAAATTTCCAGTTCTCTTTTACCCGTGTATCTCAAGCCTGGGCCAAGTATAATGATGGCCTCCGCCAGACGTTTGAAAGTAAAGGCATAGCTTATCCTCCTAAAGACATTTACATACGCTCCTTCAAGTCTCAGAACGAAATGGAAGTATGGGGCAGGAACGACCCGGATAGCGAATACAAACTGATCAAACTCTACCGCATTTGCGCACTCTCGGGCATATTAGGCCCTAAGCGCTATGAGGGAGACAGGCAAGTGCCGGAAGGTTTCTACTTTATAGAAGACTTTAACCCTCGCAGCGACTATTACCTGTCTATGCTCATCAACTATCCGAACTATTCTGACCAGGTGCTAAGCAACCGGCAAAAGCCGGGTGGCGATATATATATACACGGCGGCTGTGTAACTGTCGGTTGTATGCCAATGACCGATGACGTGATACAAGAACTATATGTGCTTTGCATGAACGCGAAAGTAAACGGCGAAACATATATCCCCGTGCACATCTTCCCTACCCGCTTTGATGAACAAGGCCTGAACTTCCTGGGAAGGGAATACTCTAAGGAACAAATGAAACAGGAATTCTGGGTGAACCTGAAAGCAGGATATGATTACTTTGAGAAATACCACAAAGTGTTCCCTGTGATATACACTCCGGATGGTAAATATGCGGTAGGAAGCTATTAATAACAGATTTCCGTACCTTTGATCAATAGACTTTTTACAGCCCCGGCTTTATGACCATAAAATTAGCAAACAGCAGTGCCTCCCGATATGTTGGTATTGCTGTTTTTCTATTTCTAGCCAGTTTCTTCATCTCCTGCGAGAAAGTAGTGAAACTTGACCTTGGAACAGGCAA
Organism: Bacteroidetes bacterium UBA7674; assembly: GCA_002483105.1. GTDB lineage: Bacteria > Bacteroidota > Bacteroidia > Chitinophagales > Chitinophagaceae > MKUN01. Next base: position 191,877 of record DLHG01000011.1, on the reverse strand, counting down.
CACCAGCCTTGTGATAGAAGGAGAAATAGAAAATGACAGACCTCCATTTGTTGTTATCACCAAGTCGTTTGGTTTCTTTTCCAAAGTGGACCTCAGTACACTAGAAGGGAACTTCGTACATGATGCGATCGTAATTATTTCAGATGGAACGCAAACAGATACACTGAAGGAATATATACTGGATAGCAGCGGGGTGAAATTTTCGGTGTACACAATAGATACTGCAACCCTGGGCAATGCTTTTCTCGGTGAGTTCAATAAATCATACAAACTATCTGTTACCTACGAGGGTAAAACCTACGAGGCAACAACTAAGATACCATCGTTGGTGCCTGTTGATAGCTTTTATGGTGGCCCGTTGAACGACCCAAGGACGTTCTCTACCACTCCTGAAGATGCGGTCTCTCTTTTCATTAATGTAAAAGATCCCGACACTACAGGTAATTACTTCCGCTATTATACCAGCAAGAACGATGAGCCTTATTATCCTGTGGATATAGCGTCAGCGGAAGAACTGGGAAGTAATGGTGAATACCTGCCGAATATACAGATAGGCTTTGGATACCCTCCTTCCTTACCCGATTCAGCCGCGGAGGCATATCCGAGAAGAGGTGACTCAATTACCCTGAAATGGAGCGCTATTGACCGGAATGTATATGAGTTCTGGAAAACTTATCAATTTGCCATTAATGTAATTGGCAATCCGTTTGCCTCGCCTACTAACCTGCCTACCAACTTCTCCAACGGCGCATTGGGCATATGGGCCGGGTATGGCTCGGCGTATATCAAGATACAGGAGTACCGCTAGTATCCTAGTTGGCAGTAGTTGGCAGTAGTTGGCAGTTCTCATTTCAAGAGCCATAAAATATAATTATTCACTACATATTAATTGTGAATAGTGATGTAGATAAATAATAGCCTGATAGTCTTCAGGATTTCGCATTTTTGTAAGCTAATATTGAATTAATGTCGGACACGGAAAAAGTACATTGCCTGATAATAGGCTCAGGACCAGCGGGATATACCGCAGCTATATATGCAGCACGCGCGAATCTAAAACCGGTTTTATATCAAGGTCTGCAACCAGGCGGACAATTGACCATTACTACTGATGTGGAGAATTATCCCGGCTATCCTAATGGTATCATGGGACCGGAAATGATGGTGGAATTTGAACAACAGGCACAACGTATGGGCGCAGATATCCGTTGGGGTATGGCTACCAAGGTTGACTTTAGCAACCGCCCGTTCAAAGTACAGATAGACGATGAAAAATGGATAGAAGCCGATGCTGTGATCATCTCCACAGGTGCATCTGCCAAATGGCTGAACATCCCTTCAGAACAACGCCTGAACGGCCATGGTGTTTCGGCATGTGCAGTGTGTGATGGTTTCTTCTTCCGCGACCAGGAAGTAGCGATAGTAGGTGCAGGTGATACCGCTTGTGAAGAGGCGCTGTATCTCTCTAAGCTTTGCAGTAATGTACACATGTTCATCCGTAAAGGAGAAATGCGTGCGAGTAAAGTAATGCAGGAGCGCGTATTGAAAACAGCGAACATAAAAGTATACTGGCATACAGAGACAGACGAAGTAATAGGTGATAAGAAAGTAGAAGCTGTGCGCATTAAAAACACGCAGACAAACGAACTGACCACTATCCCGATAAAAGCGTTCTTCGTAGCTATCGGACACGAACCTAACTCTAGTCTCTTCAAAGGCTGGTTGGATATGGATGAGCAAGGTTACCTGATAACACAACCCGGCACATCTAAAACGAATATAGAAGGCGTTTACGCAAGTGGTGACGTACAGGATAAGATATACCGCCAGGCTGTAACAGCAGCAGGCAGCGGTTGTATGGCCGCATTGGATGCAGAGCGTTACCTTGGTGCGCTGGAGCATGAAGCTGCGAGTGCACATGTTGCTTCGTAGATACCCGATGCTGGATGCTCGATAGATAATTGATATAAAAGACCGTCCCCACCAATGGTAGGGACGGTCTTTTATACGTCTATCGCCATTCTTTTGACCGCTTCGAGGTCGTCTTTGGCTTTTGCTATTGTCTTTCTAACTGCTATATGCCGTGGTATGATATAAACTATATAGGCCGCTAGTATAATTCCAACGACCCAGCCGTATTCTTCATTATGATCCCGAAATATATTGGGTATGATCAGATAGAGCGATAATCCCGAAACACTACCATTCATTAATGATGATGTAACGAAAGGATGCCTTCTATCTTCCTTGGGTAAGTTGTACATCACCAATAGGTCGAGCAGCGGACAGATTATCAGCAAAATGAGAAAAGTAACATCCACTATATTCCAGGTGTCCCATATTCTGAAATTAAGGCGTGATGAAGCAAGCATGTACAGGCCATAAATAGTATTGCCAATAATTGGCAAAGCGATGAAAGTAATCGGCTTGGCCAGCAAACTTTTGAAATTCTTCCAAAACAGCTTGTTATACTTCATTTTAGCCTGCTGATAAAAGGATTCCGAAAGCGGATAGAATCCGCGCACGCCAAAACTCATGTGCGCATCAACCATAGCCTGGTAAAACTGCATATCAGGTTTGGCTGCTAACAGCTCCTCTACTTTGCAGGCAAAGTGATCGAGTATCTCAAGCACCACGGCAGGTTCACGGAATCCCCTTGAATGAATGAACCTTACGAGTTCTTTTAACTGTTCCTGTGATAATACTTTACTATCCATTGCTCAGTTTTTTATTGAGGAGTAATTGTACTGAGGATAGGGCCTCCAGCATTGAGTTTATTTGTATTACTGATTCCTTCTTGCCCTTCTTTGTAAGCGAATAGTATTTGCGCATCCTGCCGGCCACCTGCTCTGTGGTAGTTTCCAGCAGGTCTTCTTCAACCAATTTGTGCAGTGCGGGGTACAATGCTGCCTCGGTGATATTCACCTTGTCGCCACTCATCTCCTTTACTGCTTTGGTCATTTCATAACCATACATCCTGCCGTTATCTTCCAATAACTTCAGGACAATTGCCGTGAGGCTGCCTTTTATAAATTGCGTGTTGTCCAAAGAAAATGCCTATACCTAATAAAATTAGGTATAGGCCGAAATATTTCCAAATTATGTTTAAAATATTTTTTGTTGCAAGCAAATGCTTGCTCTATCGTGGGTCCAGGTAAATACCTCGACCAGTTACATTTTAATGGAAAAGCACTTTCCTTATATACATCTTACCATTGAAGATCAATTTCACGACATAGACACCCGTCATGAACCTGCCGGTTTCTACCCTTGTCTTGTTGACGATAGCAGTTGCGGTATAGTCGGCACGGAACACTATCCTACCCGCTACATCGCTGATGGCTACCTGCATCTTGTCGCCAATAGCCTGCGCGCACCAGCCTATATCTACATAGCCCACATCAGATGGGTTAGGGCCAAGTTTGATTCCATCAAAAGGCTCTTCGCTAACAACAGTATCAGATAATTGGTAGATACGGAAATCATCTATACCGACACCTTCCCTTTGCAATCCCGGATCGCTGGAGAATACATAGCGGAAACGTATGGGTTGCGTGCTGACAGGTAATGGTAACGTTGCCTCATTCCAATTGGTATCCTGGTTGTTCCATACCTGGAAAACGCCGTCATTGTACCAATTAGTCCCCTGTCCGTTGGCGCCGAGTTTTGTCCAAGTTTGATTGTCGTAGGTATATTCCATGTAAGCAGCATCACATAATGCAGCGCCGCAATTCTCTATGTCTGTTATTAGCTTAAAGCTCAACATAGGGCTATCAAGCGAGGAGATATCAAAGCAGGTAGTGTACAGGTATGATAATTCCTGTTGGTTATACATCCCATCAAGGTTGGTCACCCATGCTTTTGTACCACTGGCTGCACTATCGATGAATTGGGTTGACGGAGTACCGTATTCCCAACTGCTGTTCACTCCTTCCTGATACCAGTAACCATCACCGGATTCAAAGTTTTCCAGGAACGGAAACTGAGAAATAGTTGGTTGGCTGTTAAGTTTAATATTCTTCAGGCTATCATTACCGAGGAAATCATCACCGGGAGCAGAGAGCCATACGCTTAATGTATGTGCACCAAATGATAGTGAATTGATCTGCTGGCTAAATGTGTGATCAACGGTATCGTATGCTGCTACATTACTAATTGTTTCAGTTACAACCGGACCGTTATCTACCTGGTAAGATACAGAAACATTACTCTGTGCCGTTGACACACTATTATATACACGGATAGTGACAGGAATATTTTGCAATTGTCCGCAGCTTGCTTTCACAGGTGATAGCAGGCTGAGTAGCTGCATATCGTTTTGCAAGGTGTATAGCTTCAGGTTATCGAAAGTAGTACCATTACCAAAGTCGCGGGCTCCTACCAATGATGTATCGTTCTGCCCGAAGCGTACCTGGAAGCTGCTGCTGAAATTTTGTCCGTTAATCCGTAGTGCATTTGAGATCGATAAAGAACCGACATTCACTACCTGCCCTGCTACAGCTGCAGTATCGTAATGGTAAATAGCTATCCAGTTAGCTGCATCATTACCTCTTACCCATAAATAGTTGCCATCGTAGAACTTAGCCTTGCCATGTAATATGTAATCAAAGTCAAGCCTTACTTCAGTATTTGTGTCGAGTGTACTGAAATTATAAGTGGACGTTAAGTAGTTCTGCGCACCACCTGCAGAAGAATTGATAGACATATCCATCGTCATAGACCTGTTGCCTGTTACCAGGAAGCTATCATTGACATAGCTGCGCAAACGGCCCGTGTCTTGTGATGTATTGGCATAGTCCCAACGCTGGTCGGGAGAGAGGCCCATAGTGTCAAACTTTGCCTTAATAATACCGAAGGATTCAAACCCTTCAGTGATCGGAGTGGCGAGGCTGACAACAGCATTGGTCAAATTACGGACAACTTTACGTGCAGAATCATTCTGAGGTACATTGTCCGTAGAAGAATTATTCTCTATGGCAGCCTGCAATGTATAAGAGCCGGCTGCAGACAGATTGATGCCAGGTATATTCACATCGATCGCAGTGTTTGCACCTATATTACTACCCGCTTGTGTAGCCCATACACCGTTCACCGCATAATGAATAGTGTATGAACTGATAGGCAAGTTATCCAGGTTGCGGATACGCACCTTCATTGTTTCATTGTTGCCGAGCTGTGTACTCGTTAATTGCCTGCCACTGGCAGGACTGAGTATTTTTTCCACCATCAGGTCGCCATTGGAAATGCTGCCTGCGCAATTGCCTGAATTGGGTTTCACTTTTAGCGCACGGCTTCTATAGCCGGCCTTACCATTAATGAGCGGTTGCACTGCTACATAATAGTTACTATCTAAAGACAGGCCACTGAAAGTGTAGGTAGTATCAATGATCGTTGCCACAGGCTCCATGAACGGCCCTATCTTGCGCATTACTATATAGCCGGTTGCACCGGGCACAGGCGACCAGTTGGCTTTTATATAGCCGGGGCACATAGCGGCTGAGTCTAACACGACTACAGGCTGAGGCGCTACCACGAATGAATCAGAAACGGTTATTTCAGCCGTAGTATTACGGGTAAGACGTAACCTGCATTGCTCAGAGCTGATGTTGGGTACATACCATATGTAGTATCTCTGTGTATCGGAAATATTGTTACTGAGCATGTTCCAGCTAGCGCCATCATTTGTGGAATATTCTATCGTAAAAGGATTGGTGTTACCCGCAGCTTCCCAATAGATACAAAGTGAATCGCCTGTAGCTACAGCAGAACCATTCACCGGGCTCTTGAACCTGATGCCCGTTTCTACGAAGTCGTAAGCAACCGTATAGTCCTGGTTAGGAACAGGAACATTGAATCCTTTTACCTTGATAGTATAAGTACCTCCAGGTGGATTATTAATAGTTACCTGTTCTGCGTTGTTCAGGCTATCACGAGCTTCTATTGCTAAGTTCAATACATTAGGACGCGCAGGATCAAGCACCAAAGGATAGTGTGTGACAGCAGAAGGTTCATCCACTTCCAGGTCAAGGTCGTTTACTATTTGCTTGGTGCTCATCAGGCTGGCTGCCTTATCGGCCCAGCAAAGCATTACTTTCAGTTGCGCAGTATTGGCCGGCACATTAACAGTATATGTTTGTTGCCCTGCATTACCGATAGAATTCATGTTGTACCAGGTACTATCCAGTATGCGACGAGAGCGATTGGCGTTGAGGTAACCAAAGCCATAACAAAAATCAGGGCCGGGACGGCCACCGTCACTAGCTGCATTCAGTATCAATGCTTTTATCAAGTCGGCTCTCGGATTTACATTACCATTTATCTGGCGATAGCGTTCTGTAAGTAAACCGGCAACACCCGCAGCCTGCGGACACGCCATACTGGTACCACCCTGTATCACAGTGTAGCCATCAATATTTTCGGGGACCAGCACTTCATTACCTATGGCAGAGAGTTCCGGTTTTAAACGCCCATCGTTTACAGGTCCGCGCGAAGAGTTGAACCTGTTCACATGGAGCTTGCTATTGTTGCTCACTACAATATTATTCTTGGCCGGTTGATAACCACCTGTAATATTACCGTAACCGACAGCGTAAGGAGGCCTTTGCACATAGCCATCGTTACCTGCCGCAAATATGTGCGAGACATCAGGATAGTCGAGGCTCAGTTCATCAACTGCCTGTGAGTACACATCGTAGAGGCCGGAGAAGTTGGTATCGCCTACATAGTTGGCGTAAGAGTTATTGGTGATGGTCATACCATGCAGGTCGTGATAGACACCTGTGTTGGCGAGAATATAATCGTAGAAATGATTGACAACAGTTGCCATTGGTATTATCCCTGCCGATTTAGGGTCAACGATACCTGCACTGGCAGCCATAGCACTTGTTTGCAGGCCATGTGCGAAGTATGGCAACGGATTGTAGTCAATTACACGGTCGTTGATATCAACGTGCGTGATGGCGGAGCAATTATCCCCCACCCCTATCACGATACCATTCCCATTCAGACCATAACCACCTACAGACGTGGCTGCATTTAGTTTTGGTGTACCGTCAGAGCCATTGGCCTCTACATCCAGTGGCGTATAATTAGCCGCAGGACTTATATACCGGATGCCGTACCATGATGCGAAGTCCCTCAGCTGACGACCGGGAATACTAATACTGAAACAGTGCAGCTTCTCCATGTCGCTTTTAACGATAGTGGCACCGGAGCTGAGAATGAACGTTCTTATTTCCTGTAAGCTGAGTTGTTTATTAAAAGCAACCATTACATTAGTAATAGCAGACGGATCAGCATCTATCTTTTTCCATAAGAAAGGCTCTGCCTTCCACACGGGTTGTACACTGATGATACTGCGGAGCGGAAACTGGTTAGTCACTCCTTCATTAGCCAATGATGTTATTAGTGCAGAGTAAGCATTGCCGCTTACATAGTCCTGCAATATGATGCCCTTCTCTTTTAAGGCACTTCTCTGCTCTGTAGTGGGGACAGAAGTGAACTGGAGTAATACCTGTCGTGGCGCACCATCCTGACGTGCTGAGGCGGCCTGTGTGAACCAGGCTTTCACATTGGGCTGTGGATGCAGGGTGCCATATTTAAGCGGAATAGCGTAATCACCTGTTTGTGCCCCGGAAATAACGGGAAGTGATAGGAAGAATATTGTCGTGAATATCCTGAGGAATGAAGCCGATCGGTTGAAAATACCCATATAAGTACCTGTAATGATAGATGTACCCTACAAGTTACGAAAAAAAAGCCACCCTTAATATGGGAGCGGGAAACAGAGCGAGAGCATTTTGAGAGCGGGAAAC
>DLHG01000011.1:0-183992 GCA_002483105.1 Bacteroidetes bacterium UBA7674 | reverse complement strand
AGAGCGGGAAACAGAGCGAGAGCGGAGGGAGAGCGGGAAACAGAGCGAGAGCATTTTGAGAGCGGGAAACAGAGCGAGAACGGAGGGAGAGCGGGAGCGTTTTTTTGAGAGCGGAACCAAAGGGCACAAAAAAAGCCACCCCAACCATATGGTCGGGGTGGCTTTAATATTAACGAGTCAGCAGGATTAGTTATCTCCTTCTTCTGCTTTCTTCATTTTGTCTTTGATAGCTGCAAGAGCACCCAGATCGCCAAGCGTTGGTTTTTCAACCTTAGATTGTACGTTCTTCACTGCTTTCTTAGCTTCAGAAGCTGCATCTTTCTTGGTAGCTTCTTTTTCTTCTATTTTACCTTGTTCCCAGGTACGAGTGTGAGACACCATGATACGTTTGTCATTGCGATCGAACTCAATGATAACGAATTGTGCTATCTGATCAGCTTCTACGTTATTGCCATCTTCCATTTTCAGGTGACGGGCAGGAGCGTATGCTTCCAGTCCATACTGAAGTTGTACAGTTGCACCTTTCTCGTCTTTACGAGTTACGCTGCCTTCATGTACTGATCCGATAGGGAATACTGTTTCAAACGTATTCCAAGGATCTTCTTCCAGTTGTTTGTGACCAAGAGCCAGCTTACGGTTCTCTTTATCGATGCTGAGGATAGTAACATCTATTTCATCACCAACTTTAGTGAACTCGCTCGGGTGATTGTAACGCTTGATCCAGCTAAGGTCGCTGATGTGAATCATACCACCGATACCAGTTTCAAGTTCTACGAACACACCATAAGGAGTGATGTTCTTCACAGTACCTTTATGACGGCTGTCAACAGGGTATTTGTTTTCGATAGTCTCCCACGGATCTTCAGTCATTTGCTTGATAGAAAGGCTCATCTTGCGCTCTTCTTTGTCAAGTGTTACAACTACAGCTTCGTGCTCTTCACCCATCTTGAAGAATTCCTTCGCGTTGATAGGCTGAGAAGACCATGTGATCTCAGATACGTGCACCAGACCTTCAACACCAGGTTGAATTTCAAGGAAAGCACCGTAATCTTCGATGTTCACAACTTTACCTTTCACCTTAGCACCTTCAGATATTTCACCTACCAGGTTATCCCAAGGATGAGGAGTCAGTTGTTTCAGGCCAAGGCTGATACGTTTTCTTTCGTCATCGAAGTCAAGTACTACGACGTTCAGTTTCTTGCCATTTTCCAGCACTTCGCTCGGATGCGTTACGCGGCCCCAGCTAATGTCGGTAATGTATAGTAATCCGTCAACACCACCCAGATCGATGAACGCACCGAAGTCGGTAACATTCTTAACTGTACCTTCCAGTACTTGTCCTTTCTCGAGTTGAGAGATGATAACGCTACGTTGTTGTTCGATATCGCTTTCGATAAGCGCTTTGTGGCTCACGACTGCGTTACGGATAGCTTCGTTGATTTTCACAACTTTGAAATCCATAGTTTTTCCTACATACTGATCGTAATCAGTTACAGGCTTAACGTCGATTTGTGAACCTGGTAAGAATGTTTCCAGACCATATACATCCACGATAAGGCCACCCTTAGTTTTAGATGTTATAGTACCAGTAACAACTTCGCCGGTTTTGTAGAAATCAACGATTTTTTGCCAAGCACGAAGTTGGCGGGCCATTTTACGGCTCAGGTGCAAGTGACCGTGGCGATCTTCTTTCTCCACAACCATCACTTCGATTTCTTCACCAATTTGAACGTTCGGCATGTCGCGGAACTCATTGAGTGAAACTAAACCATCGGATTTAAAACCGATGTTGATAATAGCATCAGTCTTAGTAAGACCAACGATAATACCTTGAAGCAATTCTGCTTCGTCAATGGCCTTGAATGTACCACCGTACAATTGGTCCATTTGCTCACGTGTGTCATCTGTGTAGTGAGCTACATTGCGTTTGTCAACGCTCCAGTCAAAATCATCATGTGCTGATGCCTGGGCGGTAACTTGTTCTTGCATTTGATTTTCTGTCAAGTTTTAGTTCCTCCTTTTTAAGTAGAATTTGGGCGGCAAAGATACGCACATCTCTAAAAAGACAAAAATTAATTATCTGTGTTTTCAAAATAATATAATATTAATATCTTTAGGCTGTAAAGACTGATGATGCTGCCTCCTGAGACCTACGTTCCATTCGACCATGCTAATAGAGAACATATAAATCATATTATAAATACAAGGTGGCGAAAGTTTCGTTATTTGATGATACTCTCTCTCGTCGTTCCCATTATAACAATAGGTATGCCTATCATCTGCATTTCCCTATATGCAGGCATTATAATATACAACCTGATGTCTTACAACAAACGTTTCGGCGCCCTGTATGCTGACAGGAAAAGGGGCGAGAAACTGATAATACCCTTCCACCCCTATCCGTATTGCATCCCCGAGGTGGGCAGGTACTATATAAAGACCAACATGAGCTTTTATCCTTATATCAGCATTGACAAGGAAACCTACCAATGGATGAGTTCTGACCAGGTATTATATATGGAGATAGCGCCGAAAAGCGAGATCATATTTAATATATCTGCCGAGGAAGCCCCGATCGTAGGAGAAACACATCCTATGTTGAAAACACCATCGCAGGTAAAGGACAGGACAAGATGGAATTAGTAATTGGGATTTGGGATTGGGGGAGTACTTTTGTCGTAATTAACAGGAAATGGAAAAAGTAGATTGGTTTGAAAGTTGGTTTGGCTCACCGTATTATAAGATATTGTACCAAAGCAGGGATGAATTTGAGGCACAGGAGTTTGTAGAGAACCTGATAGACCATCTTCAGCCCATGCCCGGCAGCCGTGTAGTGGACATAGCCTGTGGCGAAGGGCGCTTTGCCCGTCAGCTGGCAGAGCATGACCTGGATGTTATAGGTATAGACCTCTCCTACCCTGCCATAGAAAAAGCAAAAGAAGACGAAGATGAGCACCTGCAGTTTATGGTGCACGATATGCGTTTCCCTTTTTACATCAATTACTTCGACTACGCTTTCAATTTTTTTACCAGCTTCGGATATTTCGCTCATGACCGCGACCATATGATGGCGGCTAAATCGTTTGCCGCAGGGTTGAAGAAAAACGGTACTCTGGTAATTGATTACCTGAACAGGGATTATGTACTGAGCAGGTTGGTGTCGGAGGAAGTGGCAGAGCGTGGAGATTATACCTTCAGCATTAAGAGAAGAGAAGAAAGGAAACATATACTGAAAGAGATATCCTTCCTTGATGACGCAGGACATATGCGTACCTATGTAGAAAGTGTGGCGGCTTTTGACCTGTCTGACTTTGTGCAGATGTTCAGGAAAGCAGGCATGATACTTACAGGTACTTTCGGGGACTATGAGTTGGGAGAATATCACCCTACAGATTCGCCGAGGATGATCATGATCTTTAAAAAACAATAATGCTGCAAGAACTAAAGGAATGGCTGTTTACATGGGACTACATATCGTGGTACCAGGTGAACGTTATCTGGCAGCATCCTGTTCTGGACTTTATCCTGCCCTACTTAAGGAACCAATGGTTCTGGGCCCCACTTTATCTTTTCCTGCTGGTATTTATGCCTAAGAATTTCGGGCGCAAGGGTTGGATGTGGTGCCTGGCATTTGTACTGACGTTTGCATTGGGTGACTTTATCAGTGCCTCTGTTGTTAAGCCCTACTTTCTTCGCCCACGCCCCTGCAATGATCCACGCTTTATGGACATTGTCCATTTGCTGGTACCTTGCGGTAGCGGACAGAGCTTTCCGTCTACGCACGCTACCAATCACTTTGCACTGGCATTCTTCGCGATATTCTCTTTAAGAAAGAAGTACAAAAAACTATGGCTCATAGCATTGCCATGGGCCATAGTCGTTTCTTATTCGCAGATATATGTGGGTGTCCACTACCCGCTTGATGTATTGTGTGGTGCTATACTCGGTGGTTGTATCGGTTACCTTACCGGCAAGCTGTTCGACAAACGCTATAAGATGTATCTCAGTTAGCGCTTATTACTTTGGATATATTCATTCAGTTCGTCTTTAGAGCTTGTGAAGCTGAATACATCCTCCAGTTTCCAGTAATTCTCGTTGTCTAAAGTTTGATTGTAAGCCCATTTCGCGAAATCGAGCTTAGTGCTTTCGAAGCTGAACCAGCCCAGCATAGTACGCAACTGGTCGGTATAATATTCCTTGCCTTTTAGTACAGACTGTACCAGTTGTAATTTGTCACTATCTGTTATCCTGTCTTTCACGCGACTGCCGAGGTCTGTTACATCCTGGTCGCTGATAGCACGTGGATTGTAGTTATTATATTCATAGTCGCGATCATTATACCTGTTCCTGTTATCACGCACAGGTACAGTGGTCTTTCTTGCATCTACATATTCGGTCAGTTCATTTTTAGAACTGCTAAAACTAAACACGTCTTCGAGCTTCCAGTAGTTCTCTTTATCTATTGCATTATCATAAGCCCATTTAGCGAACTCAAGTTTTGTACTCTCAAAACTGAACCAACCCAGCATGGTGCGTAGTTGTTCGGTATAATAAGTTCTGTTCGTTAGTACAGACTGAACCAACTTCAGCTTGTCACCATCCATCGACCTGTCCTGTACCCTTCCGTTCAGGTCGGAAACTTCACTGTTCAGGAGCGCATTATCATTATACCTGTCATCATATCTATCGTCCCTGTCGTTACGCCTGTTATCATGCCTGTCGTTCCAGTTCTCATACACGTCATTATCGTTCCTGTCGAAAGTCTGCGTGGTACGCATGGTCATCTTCCTTTGAAAAGGATCTACCACAGCCATGTTGCGGGAGTTTGGTTTCAGGTCGACATATCCTGAATACACCATATTAGGCCTGCTGTTTCCATTACGGCCTATGCGGTTGCTATATACCTTTAGGTAATGTCTGCCGGCAGGTAGGTCACCAATAGTGATCGAAGTACCACGCCTGTCGTAATACCTGTCATCAACAGATACTGCCAGTAGCTGGTTGGTGGAAAGTTTTATCCTGAGTGATGCCACCCTTTGTGCGAACACGCTGAGAGTGCTTACCAATAAGATCGTGAGTAACAATATCCGTTTCATAAAAAACAATTATAGTGTGAACTATACATGAGCCTATCCAACACTCATGCCAATTTTTTTAAAAGATATTTTAATGTCTTTATAACGGCAATAGCAGGGAACACAAAATGCCCGCAGATACTCCGGCATTCAAAGACTCAGCACCACCCCTTCGCGGGATAGTAACCCGGCGTGTAGCTAAGGCTTGCACTTCGGCAGATATGCCTTTCGACTCGTTACCTATTACCAGTACGCCTGCATCCATGCGCTTCATTTCATACACGCTTTCGCCGTGTAGCGTAGCCGCAACTACGGGCATTGAGGTATTGGCCAGGAAATTCTTTATATCTGTCTCATAGACATTCACCCGTAGGTGGCCACCCATAGCCGACTGCACCACCTTAGGATTATACGCCTCCACGCAATCGGGCGAGCAGATGATATGCCTGATACCGAACCAGTCTGCGATACGGATAATAGTGCCCATATTACCGGGGTCTTGCAGGTTATCGAGGGCGATACACCATTCATTAAGTGTATCGGGTAGTTCCGCAACGTCGTGATGCACCACCAAAAGCACGCTATTATTGGTCTGTAAGCCTGAAATGGCCTGCAATTCAAAGGCCTCCACTATATGAACCGTTGCCTCAGAATGTGCCGATATAAGAGTATTATTCTGCCCTGCCCAAGCCCCTGTGGCTACTATCATCTGTATCCGTGCATCGGCGGCAAGCCATTCACGAGCTATCTTATCTCCCTCTACTATGAATACATTGTATTCTTTACGGTATTTTTGCTGCGATAACGAGCGAATATATTTATTTTGCGCCTTAGATAACATCGGCTGCAAAGCTATATTAATTAGGACTAATAACATACATGGTAAAGGGAGGATCAGGTTATAAAAGGCTGGCTGTAACGGTTTTATCAATCCTCATGATTGTGGCATTGAATGCCTGCGACTCTACCAAGCACCTGAAAGAAGGGGAATACCTGCTACGACGCAATAGTGTAAAGATCAAATCGCCCCAACCCATTACCAAACGCGGTGAGCTTAATGACAACATAGAAAGACTGGCCGGACAGAAGCCTAATAAATATTGGCTGTGGATGCCCATAAAACTCTGGCTGTATAATAACCGATACGAAAAATACCAAACAGAGACCGACAACTTCCAGGTGGAATCAAAAACAGTAGAGCCGCCTGTGGTGTATGACAGCACAGTTATTCCGAAAGCAATGCAGAACATGAGGGGCTACCTGTACAACCAGGGCTACTTCTATGCACAGATACATGACACCACTGTATTTAAAGGCAAAAAAGCATACGTTACCTATGATGTGCAGACAGGGATAAACTACCTGATCAATGAGCGGAAATATGACATCCAGGACACCATGGTGAAGGCATTTATTCTTGCGGGAGAAAAAGAAACCGTACTGAAAAAAGGAGTAGAATATTCCAAGTCCCTGGTAGATGAAGAAAGAAGACGTATTGTCGTCTTGTTGCAAAATAAAGGCTACTATAAATTCTCAGCCGACAATATCTCTTTCCTGATAGATACTTTTAATAAATCCTATCTGAACGATATTGACAACCCCTTTGAAAGCGCGATCAACTTCGTGGCACTGCAGAAGAATGAAAAAAATCCGACATTGGATGTGAAGATCATCGTTCGCGCTGATGAAGACCCTGCTGCATTTAATAGATTCGGAGTAAAGAGAGTAACAGTCTACCCCGACTTTATTGACGTAAAGGATGTAAGAGACACTACTATGCTGCAAAGAAAAGTAGGAAAAACACTTTTCAAGTATCACAATTACTACGTCAGTGAAAAGGTATTGCATAAAAGTATTTACCTGGAACCAGACAGATACTACAGCCTGACAGAATATAATGAAACGATCAATAAACTCAATGAACTGGGGATATTCAACTCTATCAATATATACCTGAGAGAAGACAGCACAGACCCAAACTGGCTAATATGCGGCATAAGTATGAGCCCCGCCAAGAAGCACGACTTCAGCACCAATATTGAGGTGACCAGTGGTAGCACTTATACTCTGGGTAATGCAGCCTCCATAAGCTTCCGGGATAAGAATATTGGTAAGGGAGCGAACTTCCTGCGTATGTCTGTGAGCGGTGGTATCGAGTCGTTGTACGACAATGACAGAACAGGTACTACGCTCGAGAAATTCTTCCTGCGTACAACATACTACGGTTTTAATACAAGCCTTGATTTCCCCAAGTTCCTTGTACCCTTCAATATCAACAGCAGCAGGAGAAACCTTCCCAGGACGATCCTTAGTTTTGGTAGCAACCTGATGAACCGTATCAATTACTTCACGCTTGTGAACACAACAGCGGGCATCTCCTATAACTGGAAAGAAACGATCACAAAATCCTGGGAAATTTCCCCGGCTTTTATCAATATCATTCGCTTGCCATCTATCAGTGATTCTTTCCGGCTACGCCTGAGCGAAAACCAATTCCTGGCCAACAGTTATAAGGAGAGCTTTATAGAGGGACAAAATGTCGCCTTCATTTATTCTAACAGGGAGAAGATGAAGGGAAAAAGCTACTCCTATGCGCGGCTGGGTGTTGAAGAAGCAGGTGGCGTAATGAGCGGCATTCAGTCTATAGGACGGTTATTTAATGACTCATTTAACCTCAACTACTTCCAGTACGTAAAGTTCGACTTTGACCTGCAACATTTTGTGATACGCCCACATGCGTCATTGGCTACAAGGTTCTATGGAGGCATCGGTATACCATACGGGGGATCGAGCACGCTACCCTACACCAAGCAATACTACGTAGGTGGTGCATACAGCTTACGTGGCTGGCGTGTGCGTACACTGGGGCCGGGTAGCTCTGTAGATACTACGGGCGATGTATTGATAGACCGTACAGGTGATATAAAGCTGGAGTTCAATACAGAGTACCGTTACGATATCGTGCGCCTGTTCTCAGGGGCTATTAACATTAAAGGGGCACTTTTTGCGGACGCAGGCAATATCTGGTTGGCAAATAAATCAACAAGTTATCCCGGAGGTGAGTTTGCATTCAATAAACTGGGCAAAGACGTGGCACTGGATATGGGTACAGGTATCCGTATGGATATAGCAGGCTTTTTCTTACTCCGCCTCGACCTTGCCGTCCCTGTAAAGAAACCGTATGTAAGTGGCAATAATGGCTGGGTATTCCGACAGATAGACTTTGGCGATAATGACTGGAGAAGCAATAACCTGATATTCAATTTTGCCATTGGTTATCCGTTTTAACCCTATTATAACGCACTACAGTTTTGTTTTAGCCCCCGTCTTTAATACCTTTGGGGCTTATGCGTAATATAAAGATCATAGAAGTAAGGTCGGAAATAGGTGCTGGCACAAGAGGCGCGAGCCTGGGTATTGATGCCATTAAAATAGCTGCCCTCGATTTCATGAGCAGCCTTTTCACCAACTTCCCTACAGAAAATGTTCAGGACGAGAACCGCCTGCTCTATGAGCCGGTAGCATCCCCTTACGCAAAACGCATAGCAGGCGTTTATACCATGTATGAGCGCGTATCAAATGCCGTAGCTGAAACGCTGAAATCGGGATTATTTCCTGTAGTATTGGCAGGAGACCATAGCACCGGCGGAGCTACGATAGCGGGCATAAAAATAGCCAAGCCAAAGAACAGGCTGGGTGTGATATGGATAGACGCGCACGCAGATATGCACACGCCCTACACTACCCCATCGGGCAATATGCACGGTATGCCTTTGGCTATCTCCATAGGCGAAGACAACATAGAAAGCAAAGTGCACAACCCGGATGCTGAGACAGTCAACGTATGGAATAAACTGAAGAACCTGGGTAAGATACAGCCTAAAGTAAATCCTGAAGACATCGTCTTTATCGCGCTACGCGATTTTGAAAAGGAAGAAGAGTTCCTCATCAAGAAGCACAACATCAAAGTAATATCTGTGCAGGAAGTGCGCCGTAAAGGTGTGGAAAATGTAGTGAGGCAATCGCTGATGCACCTGAGCAACTGCGATGACATCTATGTATCATTCGACGTGGACAGCCTGGATAGTTCCATCTCCCGCGGAACGGGCACACCTGTAAGCAATGGCCTGAAAGAAAGAGAAGCAGAGGATATGATAGCCTCGCTGATGCAAAACCACAAGATCCGCTGCTTCGAAATAACCGAGGTAAATCCTACACTGGACAAGGAAAACCTGATGGCAGAAATAGCCTTCAACATCCTTCAGCGTAGCGTGAACCTACTAATGGTGAACTAACAATGCAAGACATACTATTTGACTTTATATCAAAATACATTACCCTAACAGAAGACGAGAAGAACGCCATACTTTCGGTAGATATATTCCGCTCTGTAAAGAAAGGAACGGTTTTACTTAAAGAAGGACAAAGCTCGAAAGACAGTTATTTTGTCTTGAAGGGGTGTATCCGGACATATTATGATCTGGATGGCGAAGAAAAAACCACTGGTTTCTACACAGAAATGGAAGCCTTGACGCCCCCTTGTGTAATAAGCAAAACCCCGTCAGAATATTATATCAGTTGTGTAGAAGACACTATACTTACAGTTTCAAATTCTGATATGGAAGAAGAAGTAAACGCTAAATTCCCAAGGTTTGAAACAATGTGCAAAATACTATCCGAACAACTTTTGGCTAAAGAACGAATAAACTTTGACGAGTTCAAGACCTCTTCACCTGAACAACGGTACTTAAATCTACTAGAAAAAAGACCCGACCTTATCCAACGTGTCCCACAGTATCAACTAGCGAGCTATCTAGGTATGAAACCCGAATCTTTAAGCAGGATAAGAGCAAGGATCACAGAAAAAAATAAAGGATAAGGTTCATTTCTTAACTTAAGTGAACAAGTTGTGGCATCCCGCCAATCTACTTTTGCATCTTCATTTAACAATTGATAGTATTGATATGCAGAAGAAGATTTTATTCATTGGCCTTGCCCTGATAATGACAAGCACGCCCACACTGAAAGCCCAGAATACCGAACAAGACAATACTTACAGAAGGTGGTACATCGGGAGTTCACTCTATTTGTTAGGAAATTTAATTCCTAATGACAAAAATCCACCTGAGTATGTGCAATTAAATGTAGGATATAGAATAACCCCTAAGGATGTTGTTTCCGTTGAGTTTAAAAGATCTATTTATGCCTGGCCACTTGGCATTCCATTTGGCCCTTCATTTGATGGTCCCGGCCTCAACTATCCGGGGCATGCGCGCATACTTGCACCTACATTAGGATACCAGCGCTTCTGGTGGAAAGGAGCCTACACATCCATTTATGCATTGAATGCTTTTGAAAAATATTTTGATGAGAGTAAAAAAAAGATCGGAAATGGATACACGTTATATCTGAACGTTCATTTGGGTTACCAGTTCAAGTTTTTCAAAAACCGGTTCTTTTTTGAACCAGCTATTGGATGTAGTTATTGGCCTGTAAGAACCAATGTTCCTGAGAGTTTTAAATCAGTAGAAAAACAATGGCCTAACTATTTTATCCAACCCGGACTTCATTTTGGGTTTAATTTTTAGCACCCAAAAACGTATTTCTTAACTTAAGTGAACGAGTCGTGACATCCCGCCAATCTACTTTTGCATCTTCATTTAACAATTGATAGTATTGATATGCAAAAGAAAATTTTAGCGCTCTGTTTGGGCTTAATGATGACAAGCACGCTCCAACTCACA
The DNA here is from genome assembly GCA_002483105.1 of Bacteroidetes bacterium UBA7674. GTDB lineage: Bacteria > Bacteroidota > Bacteroidia > Chitinophagales > Chitinophagaceae > MKUN01. The sequence continues at coordinate 173,173 of DLHG01000011.1, read as the reverse complement.
GCCCAATATGGCAAACAAGACACCTCCTACAAACGGCATTTCGTTGGTACCACTCTATTCCTATTTGGCAATTTGGCTACTACGAACCCACCCGGGTTCGCCCAGCTCAATTTAGGTTATCGGATAACAGGAAAAGATGTTGTTTCCCTTGAACTGATAACCTGGAAACATGCCTGGCCACTTGGCATTAACCCATTTTATAATAAGGCATACGGAACACCCGGAGAGAAGTTTCCCGGTTACATACGGGAATACGGAATTGGACTGGCTTATCAAAGGTACTTATGGAAAGGCCTTTACGTAGCAGTACATGCAATGCCTATGTGGCAAACATTTAAGAATGAAAACGGTAACAAGGTGGGTAATGGCTTCATCATATTCAACACTAATCGAATTGGCTATCACATAAAACTCTTCAAGGATAGGTTTTTTATAGAACCATCACTTGGTATTGCCGGTCGGGCTTATCACAGTGAAATGCCTGACGGATTTAAAGAGAAAGATGACAAGTGGCCAAAATGGACACCTGAACCGGGGCTTCATATTGGGTTCAATTTTTAATTGATAATTATGAAAACAGAAAATTCATTGGAAGACATAAAAGTCAATGTAAAACTGAAGCTCGCTTCGCTGTGGACGAGTTTGATGTTCCTGATCATCTATATTGATTACTTCGCTTTATATATGCCGGGTACGATAGAAAACATCCGTTTAGGGAGAGTGTTTATATATGATATTGACCAGGGATTTCTTTCGGCAGCACTCACCATAGTAACCATTCCGGCACTGATGATCTTCCTTTCTGTTGCCCTGCCGGCTAAGGTAAACCGTCGGACAAATATCATTATTGCCGCAGTGAATATCCCCCTTATATTGTTTAACCTGGCAGGAGAGGCATGGGCGCACATGGTGTTTGGCGCTGTCGTAGAAGTCGTTCTTCTTTGCCTGATTATCCGTTATGCATGGAAGTGGCCTCGTGTATAAACAGTTAGAGATGCCCCGAAGGGCATCTCTAACAACAACACTTGTTAATAGTGAACAATTATTATTTAGTAATAATGATACGCATCGGGCGGCCTAGCTTGCTGTTACCTTGTGCATCTACCAGTTGTACGTTATCTATATAGGCGGTATCCCCTCTTTTGCTACGATCAAATATCGTCTTGGTAATATTAGTAGTAAGCGTATCGCCCGGGCAATACTCAGTAAGCAGGTCTGTAAGGATCATCAGCTTACCAACTGAATCTTCATAGAGGTTACGCTCGCCATAGGTAAATGTAAATCCATGAAACTTCATCGGGTTACCTGAAGAATCTTTAGCTGTAAGCCCCTGTTTGAGCAACGCGTCAAATTGCGCTTTGGTGATCGTCACATCCCCACCGGATATATCAGACTTGCCGAGAAATACCGGATACTTAGGATATACCCTGGGCTGTGCATCAGGTTTAGGCTTGCCGCCCTGCGCCCACAAGTTGAGGGCAAGGCCAAGGCCTATACATATGAAAAAGAATTTTACAGTTCGTTTCATAATCTTAAAGTTACAGTAAACTTAGACTTTCTTCAATAGCTTTTATTTTTGCTAATGCGTCGGCTTGCTTCTTGCGCTCTCCCTCCAGTATCTCCGGTTTGGCGTTCTGCACAAAGCGTTCGTTACCCAGTTTTTTATCAATACTTACCAGGAACCCTTTCAGGTATTCCAGGTCTTTTTGCATCTGGTCTTTCTGCACACCTGAGTCAACCGCAGGCATATCTGCTTCTACATATATCTTATCCGTCTGCACTACTATAGACAGAGCACCTGCCTTCGCTTCTGTAGCATAAGCCAGCGACTCTGCATTCACCTGCCTTTGCAGGATAGAACCAACCGACTCGTAGAACGCTTTATTTTGCGTATCGATATGCAGCTTTACCGTTTCCTTCGGTTTCAGCAGGTTTTTATTCCTTGTATCACGGATAGCAGTGATCACTTCCTGTAGCAATGCACCTTGTTTTAATATCTCCGCATCGGGCTGACCGAAAGCAGGCAGTTGCTTCACAATAAGATCGTCACCATGTGTACGCTCTGTAAGGGTATGATATATTTCTTCCGTAACGAATGGTAAATACGGATGCAACAGTTGCAACAGTTGCTCATAGATGGCAACTGTCTTATTGTAGATGTTGCGCGATGTTGGCTGGTCTTGCGCAGGCTTCACCCACTCCAGGTACCATGAGCAGAAATCATTCCATATCAGCGAATACAAGGTCTTCAGCCCTTCACTCAGGCTGAAGTTCTTCATCATAGCTTCCAGGTCTTGTGACACTTCGGCTATGCGCTGCTCCATCCAGTTGATAGCGAATTGTTCTTTGCTATCGTCAAGTCCGTCTTCAATACGTGTTTCCCAACCCTTCACCAGCTTCATGGCATTCCACATCTTGTTGATGAAGAATTTACCCTGGTCTATTTGCCCTTCATCAAACAACAAGTCGTTACCAGCCGGTGATGAAATCATTACACTGAAGCGTATTGCATCAGCACCATTCTCTTCTATCAGTTGCAGCAGGTCAGGAGAGTTGCCTAAAGACTTGCTCATCTTCCTGCCCTTCTTATCCCGAACGATCCCCGTGAAGTACACTTTATCAAAAGGCTTCTTGCCTTTAAATTCATAACCCGCCATTATCATCCTTGCTACCCAGAAGAAAATGATCTCAGGTGCAGTAACAAGTGTATTGGTAGGATAATAATATTCCAGTTCTTTGTTGTCAGGGTTAGCGTTCCAGTCGAACACTTCCATTGGCCACAGCCAGCTACTGAACCATGTATCCAGCACATCTTCATCCTGCCTTAGTGTAGGATTAGCTGCTGCCAGTTCAGGCTTCTTAGTCTTATATTGCTCTAATGCTTTTTCTTCTGTCTCAGCTACATAGATGGTATTCTCTGTATCATACCATGCAGGAATGCGTTGTCCCCACCATAGCTGGCGGCTGATACACCAATCCTTGATGTTAGACATCCAGTGACGATACAGGTTCTTGAACTTGGCAGGATAGAATTGTACTTCATCATCCTCTACAGCAGCAAGGGCGGGCACAGCCAGTTCCTGCATATTGCACCACCACTGCATAGACAAACGCGGCTCAATAACAACATCTGTACGCTCTGAGTACCCAACCTGGTTGGTGTACTCTTCTTCCTTTACCAGGTTGCCGCTTTCACGCAAGTCTTCTACTATCTTCTTACGAACCGCAAAGCGGTCCATGCCTATATACAGTTGCGCTGCCTCGCTCATAGTACCATCATCGTTGAGGGTATCTACTACAGGCAGGTTGTGTTTCTGGCCAAGGTTATAGTCATTCAGATCGTGCGCGGGTGTTACTTTTAATGCACCTGTACCAAACTCAATATCTATATAATCATCGAAGATGATAGGGATACGACGATTGATAAGCGGTACAAAACAGAACTTCCCTTTCAGGTGCGCATAGCGCGGATCATCAGGATGCACACATATGGCAGTATCACCTAGAATAGTTTCAGGACGAACTGTCGCAATCGTTATATATTCATCAGCATCACCTTCCAGCTTGTACTGAACGTAGTACAGTTTAGAATTGCTTTGCTTAAAAATTACTTCTTCATCACTCAGGGCCGTCTTCGCTTTCGGATCCCAGTTGATCATTTTTACACCACGGTAGATGTAGCCTTTTTCATACAGTTCATTGAACACCCTTATTACTGAAGCGTAATAGTTCGTGTCCATCGTGAAGGTTGTCCTGTCCCAGTCTAGCGCGCAACCCAGTTTTTTTAACTGCTGTAGTATGATACCACCATACTTCTCTTTCCATTCCCAGGCATATTTCAGGAACTCATCTCTTGATAGCGTCTTTTTATCTATGCCCTGGTCGCGGAGCATCCCTACAACCTTTGCCTCTGTAGCAATAGAAGCGTGGTCGGTACCCGGAACCCAGCAGCTATTAAAGCCCTGCATTTTGGCACGGCGTATCAGTATATCCTGTACAGTATTATTCAGGGCGTGGCCCATGTGGAGCACACCGGTAACATTTGGCGGAGGCATGACTATAGTATAAGCAGGCCTGCTATCAGGCTTGGAGTTGAAGTACCCCTGCTTGTTCCAATGTTCGTACCATTGCTGTTCAGCCTCATTGTGCTGAAAATTCTTACTCAGTTCCATGTATTATTCCGCCGTTAAAGTGTGCAAAGATAATGTCTATCAGCCGTCTATCATTGATAATATGCCGTAAATACATTGATAATTAAAATATTTAGTTATTTTTAGAAAAATCACAATATATACTGATGCGCAAATCACTACTCTTATCATTGATCGTACTCACTATATGCGGACAGAAAGTTCTGGCTGCAAATACATGGAGTACCGATGTAGCTCCTATTTTGTACAACAATTGTGCAAGCTGTCACCGCACAGGCGGCATCGCTCCTTTTCCGCTGATAACATATAATGAGGCCTTTGCCTTCGCCACTTCCATAAAGCATGCGGTACAGGATAAGCACATGCCACCATGGCCTCCGGACATGAACTACAATGCCATGGCACATGCACGCGTACTCACACAAACAGAAATTGACAAGATCGTTAGCTGGGTGGACAGTGGCGCTTTACCGGGAAATATTACACAGGCTCCGCCACCACCTGTATTCAGCAATGATGGCGACATTCCGGGTACTGCAGACTTAACTGTGCAGATACCTACATTCATGTCAACAGCAGTAACGAGTGATGTATATCAGTGTTTTGTTGTTCCCAGTGGATTGGCCGCAAATGAATTCATCAGCGCTTTCGAAGCTATACCAGGCAATAGGGAAATAGTACACCACGTGCTTGTGTATGCAGATACTACCCAGGCGCACGTATGTGCCGGGCTTGATGCCGCCTCTCCCGGTCCGGGCTATGTAAGCTTTGGCGGTGTGGGAGAAGAAAGCGCTATCATGTTGGGCGGATGGGTTCCGGGCACTGCGCCATTGAAATACCCTACGGGCTTTGGTGTTAAGCTACCTGCCGGATCTGACATCGTGATACAGATACACTACCCCGCCGGTTCATCAGGTTACCAGGACAGTACAAAGGTTCGCTTCTTCTTTTCACAGACAAATCCGACAAGGGATGTATTTATTGTCCCGGCGCTCAATCATCAGCAGAGTAATGTATTGAGCCCCTACCCTTTGTCTATAGCGCCTAATACCACTGCTACCTACTATGAGCATTTCGCCGCTTTACCCATTAATATTTCTTTATTGGGTGTGGCACCACACATGCACCTCATAGGTACTAAGATAAAAGCCTATGGTGTTACCATCGCACAGGATACACAGAAGTTCATCAGTATCCCTAACTGGCATTTCCACTGGCAGGGCTTCTATATGTTCCCGAAGATAAAGAAGGTAGCAGCCGGCACTGATATATACGCCGACGCTTTCTATGATAACACAACGGCTAATCCTTTACAGCCCAACAATCCACCACAACAAGTAAATGCGGGTGAGAGTACTACAGACGAAATGATGATCGTTTATCTCATCTTCTCTATGTACCAGGCCGGCGATGAAGACATTATTATCGACAGTTCATATTATGCGACAAGTATCCCGCATACTTATTACAAGGAGCAGGAGTTGCTAGAACCCTACCCTAACCCGGCCTCTAATGAGCTGATAGTAAAAAGCCATTTCGACAACACTACCACCGGCACATTGGAACTGGTAGGTATAGATGGTAAAGTAGCAGCTGTATTCTCTGCTAACAAAAAATTCAATCAGGGTTATAATGTGGCATCGTATCCTGTTTCAAACATCGCTTCCGGAAATTACATTCTGCGACTGCGAACCAATGAACGAACACTCACACAGAACGTGATCATACAACACTAAAATAAAAAAGACGCTCTCGTGGCGTCTTTTTTATTTGAATAGATAGACTAAAATCAATAGCATGGGTTACCTTTTCCTCATACTCACGATAATACTTGAAGGTTCTGCGGTCTTATTCATGAAACTGTCTCATGGCTTTGAGAACAAGCTCTATGGTGCAGTGGCAGTAATAGGTTACGGACTCAGCTTCGTTACACTCACATTGGCACTAAAACACTTACCTGTTGGTATCGCCAATGCCACATGGGCAGGAGCCAGTACATTACTGGTAGCCATTGCGGGTATTTTTATCTTTAAAGAACACCTCAGTGCCATGCAGATGGTGTATATGGCGCTCATCATTATTGGCATCGTAGGATTGAACCTGGCAAAGACTGCATAGTCTGAACTAGCCGCACTGACACTACCTAACAAAAAAACGTCCCCAACTAATGGGGACGTTTTCAATTCTATTTATCCTTAAGACGAATTTATTATGTAAACGCATTAAAACCTGTCACGTCCATACCTGTTATCAGCAGGTGGATGTCATGCGTACCCTCGTAGGTAATTACCGACTCCAGGTTCATCATGTGGCGCATAATGCTGAATTCCCCTGTGATACCCATACCACCTAATATCTGGCGTGCTTCACGCGCAATGGTAATAGCTGTTTCGCAACTGTTACGCTTGCCCATAGATATTTGTGCAGGAGTAGCACGGTCTTCATTACGAAGGACCCCGAGACGCCATACCAGTAATTGACCTTTCGTGATCTCAGTGATCATCTCAGCCAGTTTCTTCTGTGTCAATTGGAAACCACCTATCGGGCGTCCGAACTGGATACGCTGTTGAGAATAACGCAGTGCCGTGTCGTAGCAATCCATAGCGCAACCCAATGCACCCCATGCGATACCATAGCGGGCACTGCTCAGGCAACTCAATGGACCTTTCAGGCCTTTTACACCCGGCAGAACGTTCTCTTTAGGCACCTTTACATTGTCGAAAACCAGTTCACCCGTAGCAGAAGCACGAAGTGACCACTTGCCATGTGTAGTTGGCGTGGTAAAACCTTCCATGCCACGTTCCACAATAAGTCCACGTATATCCCCACTTTCATCTTTAGCCCATACTATGGCTACTTGCGCGAAAGGAGCATTAGATATCCACATTTTAGCACCGTTCAGGATGTAATGGTCGCCTGCATCTTTGATGTTGGTTTCCATACCCGCCGGATTTGAACCATGGTTAGGCTCAGTCAGCCCGAAGCAACCCATCCACTCACCTGTCGCCAGCTTAGGGAGGTACTTCATCTTTTGCTCCTCGCTACCAAACTTGTAGATCGGGAACATCACCAAAGAACCCTGCACTGAAGCCGTAGAACGAACACCTGAGTCGCCACGCTCCAGTTCCTGCATCATGATACCGTAGGAGATATAGTCCAGTCCTGCACCGCCATACTTCTGCGGTACGAAGGGGCCAAAGCAACCCAGGTCGCCTAATCCTTTGATTATCTGCTCGGGAAACTCAGCTTTTTGGGCATATTCCTCTATTATCGGCGATATTTCTTTCTTAACATAAGCCCTCACACTATCCCTGATCAACTTGTGCTCGTCGGTCAATAACTCGTCCATCAGGTAATAATCCGGGTGCTGGTACAGATCCTTTTCCATATTCAAATGTTAATTCAAATGTTAATGTTCCATAAATTAAGGCTGCAAAGGTAGCATTTTTGACATACGCGATATAATTTTGCAGCTGTTCTGCCAAAAAAGCACGGTAATTAACAAAATTATAGGAGTATAAGCCGTATTGATAACCTCTCAGAACACAATGCAGCAAGACTTTTGGCGTTTATTCTATGTTCCGGACGCACAGATGAGAAAACCGAACCGATTTGTGGAACGTATTTTGTGTAATGACAAGTATAAGGAATTTGTTTGAAAGCAGTTCAAACTTTTTAGTCACTTTCCTCGTCTTTTATATAGTTAGTGTAATTAAATTAAATATTTTATAATTATGAGGCAACTCAAAATTGCTACCCAGATTACCAATCGCGACTCCCAGGCCGTTGAAAAGTACCTTCAAGAGATCAGCAAAATATCGATGATCACTCCTGAAGAGGAAACAACGCTTGCGCAGAAGATCCACATGAACGACCAGCGCGCGCTGGAAAAGCTCGTGAAGGCAAACCTGCGTTTCGTGGTATCTGTGGCAAAACAATATCAGCACCAGGGTCTTTCCCTGAGTGACTTAATAAATGAAGGTAACCTGGGCTTGATCAAGGCAGCACAACGCTTTGATGAAACAAAGGGTTTCAAATTCATCTCTTACGCTGTATGGTGGATCCGTCAGTCGATACTGCAGGCTTTGGCTGAGCAGGGCCGCCTGGTACGTCTTCCTCAGAACAAGATCGGTACTTACAACAAGGCTAACAAAGCATTCATCGCATTCGAACAAGAGTATGAGCGTGAACCATCTACTGAAGAACTGGCAGAAATACTGGATATGAGCGAAACTGAGGTTACGAACATATTCACCAGCAACTCCCGCCACACTTCTCTTGATGCTCCGGTACACGAAGCGGAAGATGTAGCTATGGGCGACCTGCTGGAAGGTAGCAGCGATACGGATGAAGATGTAATGAAGGACTCCCTGCGTAACGAGATACGCCGTATCCTGAAATCGTTGAGCACTCGTGAAGCGGAGATACTGGCAGCTTACTTCGGACTGGAAGGCGATAATGGCCCGACCATAGAAGAAATAGGTGATAAATACGACCTGACGAAGGAACGTATCCGCCAGATAAAAGAACGTGCTATCAAGCGTTTACAAAAAGCGCGTTACAGCAATGCATTGAAAGTATACCTGGGCTAGTAGACAGGTAGTAACAATATAGAGGTGGCCGTCCCGACATTCGTTGGGACGGTTTTCTTTTAAGAAGTATCTCTAATTGTTTACGGATGTATATTACCGTCTTCGTCCACGCCCATCACGAAAAATTTGTTGGTAGAGCAATTGCCAACCAATACGTAGTACGATCCACTTTTAAAAATATTGCTGGCGGATTCAGTAGTGCCCTGGTCTGTAGGACAATTTTTCTCCCATAATACTGTTCCCGAATGATCGCAAGCCAACATGTATGCCTGCCCGTTGTCAGTGCCGCTTACTGCTATAAAGCCGACGTCCGTTGCTATTATATTCTTGAAGTCTCTATTATTAGTGTAAAGATCATGATCAAGACTTACTATCCCGGATGAGAATCGTGCCGCAAAACCTTTCATGCCGCCCGGCCCACTCATCGGGGAGCTGATGCCGCAACATAACAGATCTCCATTAGAGGTTTCTTTAACGGCTCTGCACATTACTACCTCACCACTTGCATTTGCAGTGTTGAGCGCCACGCCATTTTCACTGAGGTGTTTGATCTTGAATGGTAAAGGTGGCATGTCGAAAACGCCTATTATATCATTATTATTTGTTCGTATGAGATCAACACAGCGTTCTATGGTATTATTAATATAACCTGAAATTTTGTTGCCATCTTCATCGAGTATTAATGTCTGTAATCTTTCCCCATTGGAGCTAAACAGGAAAATGCTGGCGTTATATATCAGTAGGTTAGAATTGCTAAGGCTGAGAATTTGAGAAAACCCATGAGTATGGCTGGCTTCCCCAAACGCTTTTCGCCACTTTTCATTTCCTGTGCTGGTGTAAGCTCTTACGATCAAGCTGTCCATAGGTGTGGATTTGTACCCGGACACCACAATATCCGCATTATCCGTCTCCGTTATTCCGGTGAAAACATGACCGTGCTCGGCTATCTCTTTCATCCAGATAACGCTGCCATTAACTTTGTTTATCTTCCATATCACGGGTTTGCCTGTGACATCTTTCCCAAGAGCCAGTATGTTATCATCATTACTGGTAATGGATTTACCTATAGTTCCGTTATGCATCTGCTTAGCCATCACATTTGCATTGTAGCCGTTTGGCAACGAGTCTATAGGTTCAGGAGCAGTAGTATCGTTCTGTGTAGGCTGTTGCGGGCTCGGCGTTTCTTTAGGCTTACAACTTCCAATTAGTATCAATGTAAGGAATAGTAGTAGAATGGATCTATGCATATTAAGGCAGGTTAGGGTACTTATATAAAACGAAGTTAACATTTATTTGTTGTGTATTTACAAGATATCTGCGACCTAAAAATCCCAAACCAATCGCCTATTTTTATCCCCGGATGAAAGACCTCCTCAGAAACCGCATCATTATCATACTCCTGCTGGCACTGTACATAGTACTATTGCCTAAGCAATACTTCGAGTACGACTACCACCAGTGGTTCCTGAAGTGGGCGCTCTACATCCACCAGAATGGTTTACCGCAAGCCTACAACAGCCCTATAGTCAACTACCACCCCGGCTTCCTCTATTTCCTATACCTCTACGACAAAGTAATGGGCACCGAGGAAATGATCATAGCCAACCTGCGCTACATCAAGCTGCTGCCTATGGTGTTCGACTTCGTGCCCATCATAGTGCTGTGTTGTTTCCGGCAAAGACTGGTGACGTTGAAAATCCCTTACTTACTACTGCTATTGAACATCGCTTACTTCTTCAATTCCTTTTTCTGGGGACAGATAGACAGCGTACATACTAACCTCTCTTTCCTGTCACTCATCACTGCATTCTTCAATCCCTATGCAGCTGTGGCACTGTTCGCCGCTGCGCTCATGTTCAAAATGCAGGCAATCATCTTTGCGCCAATACTATTCATAGCACTACTCTACTCTGCCCGGACTGTAAAAAGCTGGCTACTGATGGCGGCAACCTTTGCCGGAGTTTGCACATTATTTCTGCTGCCATTCATCCTCTCGGGAAATGCAAGCAAAGCATTCGCGGTAATGACCGGCGCAGTAGACTACTACCACAATGTCTCCATCTGCGCCTTCAACATGTGGACGCTGATGCTGGACGATGCCTACCATACAATGGACTATACTAAGTTCGGCCCCTTCACCTACAAGCAGATAGGGCTGTTCTTTTTCCTGCTGACGAGCGGCATCACCCTGCTTCCCCTGCTCTTCCGTGTTATCCGCTATAAAAAGACAAACGAATTGGCCGACAACAACATCAAGCAACTCCTCATGCTCACGGCTGGGATGATATCGCTGTACTTCTTCTACTTCAACACACAGATGCACGAGCGCTACGCCCACCCCATCATTATCTTCTTTTTCTTCTATGGCGTATTCTCAAAGAATTACAAACTATACATCCTCGCCTCCATCCCCTACTTCCTGACACTCGAAAAAGTATTCCCCCAGCTACCCATACCCCACATTAAGATCATCTTCGCCATGAAGATCATCGCACTCTGGTACACAGCAACATTGGTGTATGGAATGTATTTGTTCTTTAAGGAGTATAAGCCGCTGAGGGAATGGAGAGCATTATCAAATAAACATCAAAACTAACCCGATGAAATACCTTCTAATCCTCCTGGCACTAACAACCATAAGCTGCAAGAAAAGCTTCTCCTGCGACTGCGTGTATCCTGATGGCAAAGTGTATAAGCAACCTTACGAAACCACCAAAAGGTCGGCAAAGAAGGGATGTGATCTGCGCAGGGAACAATTTAAGTCAGTGAACGCAGTTTGTCACCTGGTGGAATTCTAACCGACTGTCATCCCGAGCACAGCGAACTTAGCGTAGCGATCTCATGAGCGATAGCGAATAACAAGGATCTGTCGTGTAGGGTGACTCTCGCAGATATGCTCATGTGGATAGATGCTTCCTTCGTCAGCATGACAGGGAGGGGTTACCTTTTGCCACGATAAAGCAGCAGCGACACATACGTCAGCACATATCCCACTATCCCGGCAATAATAGAAAGCACCGTTCCCCCGAGAAAAAAAGCGATACCCGCCTGCTTGGCATACTCCATGGTCATGCCGCTTATAGAGAACGACCAGTCATTATCACCCAGGAGTATCTTACCTGTCACCAGGCTAGCAAACCATATGATAGGCGGGAAGATACTGACATTAGCCGCTATCAGGAACAGCGCCTTATTCATCCTAAATAACAAAGCCAGCGGAATACCAATCGCCAACTGGAAACCCCATACCGGCACTATACCCATAAACAAACCAAACCCGATAGAAGAAGCCTTCATCCTGTTGCTCTCTTCAGGATTGACGAATACCATCCGCCATATTTCCCTCCAACCATCCTTTGAGAACAGCTTTCGGAAGAAATTGCGTGGCTTTATATAGAGTATGGATATCAGTACAAGGAATGTATTGAGTATGCTGATGCGGGTAAAATCCTTAGCCGGGCGGAAGTGCGACACACGCTCACCCTGCGGCGCGTAATACACTGAGACAGGAATAGAAGTAACAGGTATGCCGCTCCATGCCGCACGCACCATTATTTCTATTTCAAATTCATAACGCCCCGTGATGTATGCTTTCTTCGCCAACTCCTGCACAGGATACAACCTGTACCCCGACTGCGTATCAGGCAAACGGATGCCCGTCTCCGCCCAATACCAGAAATTAGAGAACCTGTTGGCAAAGGTGTTCTTCGATGGCATGTTCTCCTGGTTCAGGTTGCGCGCACCCACTATCAGTGAGCCGGGCTCTTCCTTTACTTTCTCCAGAAATGCAGGAATATCATGTGCGAAGTGCTGCCCGTCACTATCTATAGTAATAGCATATTCATACCCTACCTCTGCCGCTTTCCTGATGCCCGTGAGCAAGGCTATACCCTTCCCCTTATTCGGCGTATAGCTGCCCACATATATATTGTTGAAGCCCGCTAGTATCTCTTTGGTATTATCGGTAGAGCCGTCGTTGATGACGATGATGTGCGAGGTGTATTTCAGTACACCGTTAATTACATCGGCAAGAGTACCTGCATTATTGTAGGTAGGTATCAGTACACAGGCCTTAAGCTCTGTAAACAATTGTTCGTGCGACGGAATTTCTTGCATTGTAGAGGGACTGCAAAATAAGGGTTATTGTTTCAGTTTCTTTTCACATTCGGCTATCTTTTCTTTGATAGACTCACGTTCGCCCACATTGGCTATTTCCTTTGTCAACGCCTGCCTGTAATAGCGGATGGCCGCGGCATACCATTTTTTCTCCATACAATAGTCGCCCGCTATGCGGTAGGCATCGTAATGGTTGGGGTTATTCTTTACCACCGCTCCGGTATCTACCGCCTGCTTTTGCAGCAAAGCATTCTTGTTCTTCCTGAATACCTCAAAGCCCCTGAACTCATTACTCTGCAGATACACATCAGGTGCAATGTTCAGCACAGTATCGGCAACTTCCATATCGGCAACCATCCCATTCATGGCAAATATCTTCCGGAGATCGTAGCACACATACGTACCCAACTGCCACGGCTCTGTACTCACCCACATCCTCAAACTATCAGGCTGAAAAATAACTGAGTGATGCGCTATCAGTTGGTTAATAGCTTTCTCATTACCCTCTCCTATGTCAGCGCCACCCATACCCTTACGGTCGCGAAGGATGTTCGCTATCTTCTGCGGTGTAAGCGGGTAGTTGGCATTCATTAGTTCCTGTAAACGTTTATAGCGATACACCGACGCGCTCTTATCCTTCTGCTCTACGTTCAGTTCCTGCTTATCAAACTCCTTCGCCTGGTAGTGATTAGTGCATTGTATATTATCCTGTTGGGGATCGTAGATGTACAGTTCATTCGGTGTCTTTTCTATTATGACAGCTTTTCTATCAGCAGCAGAACCGATGAGAAAACTTTCAGAAACAAACATCTTCCTCTTCTTCGTTATAGCAATGGCTTCTTTTATATTACCCGCATACTGCAATACTTCACGCGCTACTATTGAAACCGGCGTAGCCGAACCACCCCACGGAATATCAGAGCGTGCTGCATTTATCGTCACCGTCAGTCCCTTATCATTCATCCCCGATACCACACCTGTAAATCCACCCCAGGTTACAAAAGCGAACTTGTGTCCCTTATCAGGATTATAGAACGCCACCATCTTATGTTCGGCAAACTTATCACCTACCCAAAAATCGAAATTGCGCCCCAGCAGCATAGAGCCATCAGCAGTCTTCCCTCCCCATGCGCCAAACGACGTACAACCCACCAGCATCATATTCTGCAAAGCATGACCTATATCGTGCGCTGCGTGATAATTAAGGATACGGGAATAAGGAGTTCCTATCCATTTGAACGAATCAGGTGATGCTGCACGGGAAACGCCATATATCTCTTGCTGGTATTCTTCCGGAATATACTCAGGCAGATTACGATTCATAAAACCCACCATGTACTTAAGAAACTTCAGGTACTTATCAGATGGTATCATCTGGCGTATCTGGCTAACGAAAGCTATCTCCTGCTCCACTATCAGTTCTTGAGAGAGTTTGCCATTCTTTATTCCTCTTTCGAGAGGCGTACCCGATACGTACATTTCGTACAGGCCATACTTATTCCTGCGATACCAGTTGTCACCTATGGTGGCGAGGTTACCGTCAATTTGTTGTTTCTGTAAGTTGAACGAGGAAGTATCAGCAACCTTCGGTGGTTCTATATCCGATACATTATATACATATACCCCGAATACCAGGAGTGTCAGCAGGAGTAACAGTAAAGTATAACCGAAAAATTTAAGGATCTTCCTTAAGATGCGCATAATGGCTGCAAAGATACTGATTGGAGCACTATTTACCTGACATTAAGGACGTTTACTATATAGCCACCCGCTGCAATATAGCCACCACATAAGGCGTCAGCATCCGCACACTATGCGGCGTGTGAAGTGGCATTTCTGCAAATCCTCCCGGGCCCAGCTCAAAAACATTATCGCCCACAGTACACTCACATCTACCCTCCAGTATCACGAAGCTTTCCATTTCGTGCTCATGCTCCTCGTTCTCAAAGTCTGTCTTGGAAATAACAAGCGCCTGGGTAACAAGCGAATTATGCTGAAGTACATCTACGATCCTGTCTTCAGTGATTTCCGCAGGTATTCTCGACTGCACAAAGCGCAGCCACTTATTATGATCGGTAAAGCGGTTGATGAACGGCAGGTCTTCCGGGTTCATTTCCTTTTCTTTATTCAGGTTCTGGAGTGTGGCCCAGATCGAGTTTTGCAATTCAGGCGGTGGCGCTACAGGGTTCTCAATGGCGAAGTTCTCCAGCGTATCCTGTATGCGTTCCAGTTCCTTCTTTATTTCAGGATGTAAAGCGCACATATTCTCGACCTCAGCACGAGCGGAACTGTCGAGAACATCCAGCGCATACTGCTTCAGTATGCCGCTATTGATATATGCTTTTATATCCATTGAAAACCCAAGGGCAAAAACCCACGGGCGGCAAGATAGCATTTACCAATACCATTACCAAGACACCAAATGTTATTAACCGTTTAAAAACAGTCTTCTAAAGAATTTTATGAAAATAATATGGAAAATATCTCCCGCTACGTTTTAATTGTAAACAAACTACTATGGAACTCCAATCAATTCTCACAGCCGATTACCTCGACATTGTCTTCGACAACCGCAACAAAACCTATGGTGGTTACGAACTCCGCAAGCACTACAACCGGCGAGCGATGAAGGCTATAACATTGGTGGTATCTGCGGCATTATTGCTCATAGGTGTACATGCCTTTGCATCAAGGAATAAACCAACTGTTTTGACGAGTCCACCCGTATATACTCCGGTTGACCCTACGATACTGGATATACCACCACAAAAAAAGATAGAGCTTCCCAAAGTTCAGGATGTGCCCAAACCTGTCGCATCAACTATTAAGCTCACACCTCCGAAGATCATCAAAGATGATTTAGTCACAGAAGCACCTCCAACAATAGAAGAACTGAAAGATAAACAGATAGGCACGGTAACCACCGATGGTAACGGCGGAACAGAGGCAGCTACAACTGTAATACTTACTGATGGCAAAGGAGAACCAACTACAGGCCCAACCATACCGCCTGTCTCTACCGAACCGGCAATAATCGTGGAGCAGATGCCGGAATTCAATGGCAACGTAAATGAATATCTCGCACGTAACATCCAATACCCGCAAATGGCACGGGAAACACAAACCACCGGACGAGTAGTTATCAAATTCGTGGTGAACGAAGACGGCTCTGTCAGCGGCGCAAAGGTGCTGAAAAGCATCGGTTCAGGCTGCGAAGAAGAAGCCCTGCGTGTGATAAACAGCATGCCCAAATGGAAACCCGGCAAAAATAACGGCAAGGCGGTAAAGGTATACTTTACGCTCCCGGTGAAGTTTGCAATGAACTAGGAGTGGCTAATTAAATATCGAATTGTATTTTAGGGTACAATTCGATATTGCTATATGAAAAAAGGACGGCTGGAAGCATTTAGCGATGGGGTCATCGCGATCATCATCACCATTATGGTACTTAGCCTGGAGGCTCCTTCCGGTGGAGATATGGAAGCACTGCGTCCGTTGCTGCCTAAATTCATCTGCTATGTGGGTAGTTTTATTTATGTCGGAATCTACTGGAACAATCACCACCACATGATGCAACTGGTGCATACCGTAAATGGCAAAGTACTCTGGGCAAATCTCAATCTCCTTTTCTGGCTGTCCCTTGTCCCCTTCACTACCGACTGGATGGGCGAAGCTCATTTCGCTACCTGGCCCGTGGCTCTTTACGGATTTGTACTGCTGATGAATGCCATCTCGTATAGTATATTATATACACAGCTCACCAAGCCCCAACATGCTAATAATGAACTCCAGGCAGCAGTGGGAGACGGGCGTAAGGAGAAGCTATCGCTGGTCTTTTACACCATAGCCATTGTCATGGCGTTTATATACACATGGGTCAGCCTTGCCTTGTATGTAGCCGTAGCCATAATATGGTTCATTCCTGATAAACGAATAGAGAAAAAGCTCAATGAAGAACACAGAGCCGACTAATTGGTCGGTGATGCGGAAAATGCAGGTTTTTTCTTAGGTTTGCACCCTATTTAAAAAACGCACATGCAGCAATCCATATTCGACCAAATGCAGGAAATGGGACACGAGCAGGTAGTCTTCTGCCACGACCCGAATTCAGGCCTCAATGCTATTATAGCTATTCACAACACTACATTAGGCCCTGCCCTTGGTGGTACACGCTTATGGAATTACAATACCCACGAGGAAGGTATCGTTGATGCCCTGCGCCTCAGCCGCGGTATGACTTACAAAGCTGCTATCAGCGGACTGAACCTGGGTGGCGGTAAAGCCGTTATTATAGGCGATGCATCTAAGGTAAAATCTGAGGCCCTGTGGCGCCGTTATGGTAAATTCGTCAATAGCCTCAATGGTAAATATATCACTGCTGAAGACGTAAATACCTCTGCCAAGGATATGGAATACATATCCATGGAAACCAAGTCTGTAACAGGCGTACCTGAATACATGGGCGGCAGCGGAGACCCTTCTCCATTCACAGCTTATGGTGTGTTCATCGGTATGAAGGCTTCTGCAAAGAAAGCCTGGGGCAATGATAGCCTGGCTGGTAAGAAGGTATTGGTACAAGGCGTAGGACATGTTGGTCAATACCTCGTTGGCCACCTGGTAGAAGCAGGCGCTAAAGTATATATCTCTGATATCAACGAAGCCCGCATCAAAGAAACAACTGAAAAATTCCGTGCTGTAGAGGTCATCAACAACGCTGACATCTTCAACCTGGAAATGGACATATACGCACCATGCGCACTGGGCGCTTCTGTAAATACAGACAGCATCAATGCAATGAAGTGTGCTATCATAGCCGGTGCTGCAAATAACCAATTGGCTGTTGAAACAGAACACGGGCCTATGCTGGTAAAGAAAGGTATCCTCTACGCACCTGACTTCCTGATCAACGCAGGTGGACTCATCAACGTAGGTGCTGAACTGGACGGCTACAACCGCGAACGTGTAATGGGCAATGTAGAAAAGATCTACGACCGTACCTTAGAAATATACGCACTCGCCGAAGCAGAAGGTATCCACACACAGGCAGCAGCTATGAAAATAGCCCAAAAACGCCTCGACGATATCGCCAGCGTAAAAGCAAGAATGTAAATAGAACGTGTGGGACATCTTTCCGGTGTCCTACACCTAAACTCATAACACAGAAACGCCCCCGACTGAAAGTTGGGGGCGTTCTCATTCAGACTGAATCAAAAATCATCAAATGCAGAACTCTGAAATTTACCCAAATCATTCTCTCGAGCGAGTTTATACTTATTGTAGTATACCCAATATTCATCTTTAACAGTATTATCTCGATATAGATTCACAATGATCGAGTCAGTAACATTTACAATTTTGACGTCAAGTTTTTTATCTCCGCTTGAATGGTTATAAGTACCATTAAATGGTCCCTTAAGGCGTTAAGAATAGCTTCGGGATGTTCAATTAATACATTGTTTACATACACCTTATAGATAGTGGGATCATAGTGCTCTACCATAGATTTGATTTCGCCCCTAATAATTTCACCAAACCTGAATTTACAAAAAACTGCTACACCCAGTAGCAATAACATAAACGCTGTATTCTTCACAAGAAAGCTAACCGCTTTTGCATATTTAATACTAGGTATTACTGTCTTTTCATTCCTTTTGAGCCAAATAAAATTTACCATTGCGACAGCCTCTATTAAAAAAAACACAACGAAAATGAGAAACAGATAGTGAATGACAGATGCAAATAATTCCATTTCTTAATTTACACTGTATATTTAATATAAAAAACTCCCCGGAGTGACACGGGGAGCTTCAGTTTATTATTCAATATGTGTCAGGAGAAGAAACGCTCTTCGCTCTCTTTCTCCGCTCTCATTTTAGTCTGCCTGATGGAACGAATACCTGTAGTTGGTAACAGGTACATAGGTTTCCTTCATCGTCCTGGCGCTCAACCAACGATACAGGTTCAAAGCAGAACCCGCCTTATCATTGGTACCTGAAGCACGCGCACCACCAAATGGCTGCTGCCCTACTACCGCACCTGTCGGCTTGTCGTTGATGTAGAAGTTACCTGCTGCATTCACCAACTTCCTCGTCATCACCTCTGTTGCATACCTGTCTTGAGAGAAGATAGCGCCTGTCAGTGCATATGGAGAAGTAGCATCTACCACATCCAGCATTTCTTCCCACTTAGTAGCATCATATACGTGGAGCGTCAGCACCGGGCCGAATATCTCCTCGCACATGGTCACATAGTTAGGATCAGTTGTTTCTATGATGGTCGGCTCTATGAACCAGCCCTTGCTCCTATCATAGTTACCTCCTACAATTATCTTGGCAGTAGCGCTATCCTTTACGCCATCTATATATTTAGTGATACTGTTGAATGCTTTCTCATCTATCACCGCATTGATGAAGTTGGTGAAGTCGTCCACCGGACCCATCTTCATGGTCCTGACTTCAGCTACCAGTTTTTCCTTTACTTCGTCGGCTATGTTGCTCGGTATATAACAACGGCTGGCAGCAGAGCATTTTTGCCCCTGGAACTCGAAAGCGCCACGAGCCAATGCCGCTACCAAAGCATCCACCTGCGAACTCGGGTGAGCGAACACGAAATCCTTCCCACCTGTTTCACCTACTATACGCGGATAGCTCCTGTAAGTGGCTATGTTCTCCCCTATGCTCTTCCACATGCTCTGGAACACACCCGTAGAACCCGTAAAGTGTACACCCGCAAATTCCCTATGCCCGTAAGATATTTCACCCACCATTGCTCCCGGAGGATAGATGAGGTTGATGACACCCGCAGGCAGTCCCGCTTCTATCAATATCTCCATGAATACGGCTGCAGAATATACCTGCGTATTCGCCGGCTTCCATACCACCACGTTGCCGCACATTGCGGGAGCCGTAGGCAGGTTGCCACCTATCGCCGTAAAGTTGAACGGTGTTACAGCCAATACAAAACCTTCCAGCGGACGGTACTCTACACTGTTGTGCATGCCTGGTCCGGAAAGGGGTTGTTGTTTGTATATTTCATTGAGGTAATACACGTTAAAGCGAAGGAAATCAATTAGTTCACATGCGCTGTCTATTTCAGCCTGGTAAGCATTTTTGCTTTGTCCCAGCATGGTAGCGGCGTTCATTTTCCAGCGGTATTTGGTCGCCAATAGCTCAGCCGCACGCATAAAAATTTGTGACCTTTGTTGCCAGCTTGTCTCAGCCCATTGCTGACGGGCAGCCAAAGCGGCCTCTATCGCCTGGTTCACATGACTCGCATCACTCGCATGGAAATGGCCCAGCAGGTGACCCGTTTCATGTGGCGGACGGATCTCTTTCTTATCATTACTACGCACCTCTTTACCATTAATGTACATAGGTATATCCTTCACTTCTTTCTTAGCTTCGGCCAATGCAGCCTGCAGCGCCTTACGCTCAGCAGAACCCGGGGCATAATTCAGTACCGGTTCGTTCTTTGGCTCAGCGAAATGTAAATGAGTATTTTGCATCCTGGAAATTGAAATTTAGGTGGCAAAGGTAAGCCTAATACTACAAAAAGAATAAAAGTGCATATCCCCAATATTAGGATTACCTATATTGATATCACCAATCATCTATATTGCTACTGACTGATGACCGCTGTCACCGCTGTAAAGAACTGGTGATAGTAACTTAGCACCCGGTTCATGACACGGGTTTCCTTTCTGAAAGCATTTATCATTGCCTCCATCTTTTGTTCCTCACCACTCAGGGCGCAGGAACTGGTCGTTTATTCCATGCCTGCACCGGCTGGTTACAACTGGAAGTCGCCACACACTCTCTTTATCAGCTACCTGGAGAACTTATTGAAACCCTCGCGGTACCGTGGCAACAGGCACTTAATGGGACACATGCTCATCGAACTGAAAGACTCAACACGTCATGACCTTGTTGGGGCCGTACCCAGGTATTTTTCGCAGTTGAGCAAGTCGATACTGGTAGAAAAGAACGGGCTCGGTACTATGTTCACACGCTATACCGGCGTATTGGAATCTACCGACAAAAACATGCACCAACTGCTCGACCGCTATCCTCATGGCGATGTCGCTTATATCAGGTTCCTGCTGAGCGACGAGATGTTCGCGCGCCTGTGGCAATATCTCACGGAATATAAAGCACGGGGTTACGATACCATATACAATGGGAAAAACCGTCCCCGTGAAGGTGCGGGTGCGGGTTGTTCGGCTTTTGCCGTAAGCTTTATAGAAGTGGGTCGCTTGCTGGACAGCGCCATCCTTTCACAATGGCAGGTACGGGTCAATATCCAGGAAAAACTGATAGGCGGCCCCGAAAAGGAAAAAAAGATCAGTGTCTTAAAAATGGCATTTACACAACGATGGGCTAAACAAGGGAAACACGCTTTCCGCTCCATCATCTACTACGAGCCTACATATGTGTACAACTGGATAAAAGAACGGCACCTTGAAACAGACTGCAAAAAACTCTGCTACACGGAAGTAAGAGGATACACTCCCGGAATTGTCATCGACCGTCGTGACCAACCTACACCAAGGGAGCCGATATGGCTGGATAGGTAGGTAACTTTCTTTGTTATCTATTTCCCACCCAGATAACCATCTATTTCCGTAGTCATTCTTCTGCTGTCGGCGAACGTTATGACAGAGGTATCTGTTGTAGTTTTTAGCGGAATTTCGCTCAGGTCTACCTTATCGGCAGCCGTAATATGTTTCTCCCTGCTCATCGTTACGGTTTTGCCTTCTTTGTTCATCACCACATATTCCCGCAGCATATATCCCGTATTCTTACCGTCCATTTCTTTGAACATCACCCTTGCCTGTACGGGCTCCCCATTCTCCAGCAAGATCTCGTCCTGCCTGCCGCCCATATCATAACAGTCGGCAATGGAAATATATAAGCTTCTTTTGGAAACAGTGTCTTGCAACCTCTTATACGTATGCATGCAATCACCACCCTCTTCCTTTTTATTCGCCACTAACAATCCGCCTCCCGCTTCCAGGTCAGAAACATAGAGGCCAAATTCATCTGAATAAAAATTGACCTCATTAAAACCTCTTATGTCCATCAGCGGACCAGAAGGGGCAATTTTTACAGTATCAGCAGGTGCGGAAGCCGACTCATTGCTCTCTGAGCCGCATGATACCATTGCTGACAATAATATTGCTACTACAGAAAGGCAAAGTAAGTTCTTCATATAGGCTGATTTTAGTTATGAAAAATATAAAAAATCAACTGAATCTAACTATTAAAATTAGTGATTGCCAGCTTTGCGCCTCCGCGTCTTTGCAGTTAAATCAGTAGCATTCTAAAAACTTTGTGCCTCCTTTGCACCGTTTGCCTGCCTACCAGTAGGCAGGCGTTTAAATACGCAACACTAATATGCCATTTTGTCGCCCTCCCACCCTTTGGAACGCTCTTTGACTAACAAAACATAGAAAATTCTAACTATTAATATGGAAAGTACTGTACAAGAAAAAGGGACCATCTCCATCCACACCGAGAACATCTTCCCGATCATTAAAAAATTCCTTTATTCCGACAACGAGATCTTCCTGCGCGAGCTGGTATCCAATGCCGTAGATGCTACCCAGAAGATCAAACGCCTGTCCTCTCTCGGCACGTTCAACGGTGAACTGGGCGAACTGAGAGTATCAGTAGCGGTGGACAAAGAAGCAAAGACCATCACCATCTCCGACAACGGTCTGGGTATGACCGCCGAGGAAATAAAGAAATACATCAACCAGATCGCTTTCTCCGGTGCTACCGAGTTCATGGAGAAATTCAAGGACGCGAAAGATGCCAACGAGATCATCGGTAAGTTCGGACTTGGCTTCTACTCAGCTTTCATGGTGGCCGATAATGTAGAGATACAAACATTATCATATCAAGACGGCGCTACTCCCGCCCGCTGGATATGTGACGGTAGTACGGAGTTCGAAATAAGCGAAGGCAATCGCACCAAAAGAGGTTCTGATGTTATCCTGCACATCAACGCGGAATCAGAAGAGTTCCTCGAAGATCACAAGATCCAACAGATACTGGACAAATACTGTAAGTTCCTTCCCGTACCTATCCAGTTCGGCACCAAAGAGACAAGCGTAGCCGACGGCGAAGACGAAGAAGGCAAACCAAAATACAAAGGAGTAGAAGTACCGAACATCATCAATACAACCAATCCTATCTGGACAAAATCGCCAAGCGAACTGACAGATAAAGATTACCTGGACTTCTACAACCAACTTTATCCATACTCAGACGCACCGTTGTTCTGGATACACCTGAACGTGGACTATCCGTTCAATCTTACGGGTGTACTCTATTTCCCTCCTGTGAAGAAGGAAATGGAACTCCAGCGCAATAAAATAAAACTCTACTCCCGCCAGGTATTCATTACCGACGAAGTAAAAGATATCGTTCCTGAATTCCTGATGCTACTGCATGGTGTGATAGATTCTCCGGACATTCCGCTGAACGTGTCGCGCAGCTTCCTGCAAGCCGACAGCAACGTAAAGAAGATCAACAGCTATATCACCAAGAAAGTAGCCGATAAACTCGCCGAACTCTTCAAGACCGACCGTAAAGGCTACGAAGCCAAATGGAACGATATAGGCATGTTCGTGAAGTACGGTATGCTTTCAGATGATAAGTTTTACGACAAGGCAAAAGACTTTGCTTTATTCGAGAACGTAAGTAACGAGCGTTTTACTTTAGAAGAATACAAGAACAAGGTAGCTCCGCTACAAACAGATAAGGAAGGCGACATCGTCTATCTCTACACTTCAGAGCCTGCCAAGCATGATGCTTTCATACAGTCTGCAAAACGTAAGGGTTACGATGTATTGCTGATGGACAACCCTATCGACAATCACTTCATAGCTCATATAGAACACAAGTTGGAAAAGACCCAGCTGAAGCGTGTAGATGCTGATGTGATAGATAAGCTGATCAACAAGGAAGATGCTCCCGCGCACATCCTTACAGAAGAAGAAACAACACAGATAAAAACCATCTTCGAGACCAGCATCGCCAAGCCGCACATGCAGGTAACAGTGGAAAGCCTGAGCCCGGATGAAATGCCGGTAACAGTAACGATGGATGAATTCATGCGCCGCATGAAGGACATGGCTAAGATGGGCGGACCAATGGGTGGTTTCTATGGCACTATGCCTGACAACTACAAGGTATCGCTGAACGGCAATCACCCGCTTATCAGCCGCATATTAAAAACGGAAGATGCTACTGAGCAGGCAAGGCTCACCAAACAAGCGTTCGACTTAGCACTGCTTTCACAAGGTATGCTCACTGGCGCTGACTTAACAGAGTTTGTGAACAGAAGTGTGAATATGATATAGTTCTGAACCGGGATTAATCGGATTAAAGGATTAGCCTGGCTGCAATAAAGAATGGCTGCTCAATGAGCAGCCATTCTTTTATAATATCAATCCAAAACATCTGGAGCCCGGTTAATCTGAAAAATCCTTTAAAAATCCCGGTTCAGATTACCTCAACAACGTCACATTCCCCTGCCTCTTCTCACTCACACCATTCTTGAACGTCACTTCTATAAGGTACACATACACGCCCATATTCTGGTCCACACCGTTGAACTTGCCATCCCAACCACGTCCGTTTATATTTGTAGAGGTGAATATCTCCTGTCCCCATCTGTTGTAAACACTCATTTTAAATGAGGTCACACCTGCAGAAAGCCATTGACGTGGGAAGAAGTAATCAGCCATGCCATCACCATCCGGCGTAAAGGCGTTCGGTATGTCCAGGTAGCAATCGTTCTTCACCCATATGGAGTCAGTAGCGGAGCAACCATTAATGGTCACCCTCGACCAGTAAACATCAGGTTGCTTTGCCGAAATAGCAAAGGTTGTCGCTCCGGTATTCCAAAGCCATTTTGCACTGGCATTGCCACCGTTTATCAGGTCATTGATCACCAGCGGTGCA
Source organism: Bacteroidetes bacterium UBA7674 (assembly GCA_002483105.1). Taxonomy (GTDB): domain Bacteria; phylum Bacteroidota; class Bacteroidia; order Chitinophagales; family Chitinophagaceae; genus MKUN01. The sequence continues at coordinate 148,345 of DLHG01000011.1, read as the reverse complement.
GAGGTCGGGCACATTGCAGTATCAGGACCCAATGTAATAACCGGCTGCGGCCTCACGTTGATCGCCAGTTCCGCCGATACATCAGGACAAATACGATAGTCGTTAGAGATCTTTACTGTGTATGCACCGGGTTGCTCATAAGTATGTCCCGCCACATTACCTTTCTCCGTAGTAATAATACCATCACCAAAATCCCAGGTTACACTGGTCAGCCCTATATCTGTGTATTCGCCGGTAAATGTAATGGCCTCACCTGCGCATATCGCATTAGTATCTGCTGTAAGCGTAAGTACTGCGATCGAATCAACAACTACTACATGTGTCGCTGTTGCCTTACAAGGCACAAAATCCGTTATGGTCATTGACACAGTAAACACACCCGTTCTGTTGAACGTATAGTTCGGACTTTGCCAATCACTTACACCACCATCACCAAAGTCCCACTCATAGGTCGGGTTCACTCCTGTAAGCACAGCAAACACAGATGCATCAGTGAACGTGATACTTCCGCCCTGGCAAATGGTATCTGCATCGGTGGTAAAGTCGGCGATCAACGGATGCACCAGGTTGATCTGCTGGAAAACAGAATCTTTACAATTAGGGTTATAAGCGATCAGCGTTACGTTATATACACCTGTATCAAATACATGCACCACATGCATATTGGTGTCTATCGTACCATCACCAAAACGCCAGATATAGTTGGTAGCGCCTATAGATGTGTTATTGAAGGTAACAGTATCTTTTTTACAACCATACCTCACTGTATAGTCATACGCAGGCTGGATAGTAGGATATACCGTGACAGTCAGCGAAGCCCTGCCGCTTTCACAACCATTCACGGTTTGTGTCACCCAATAATTATAAGTTCCCGGTGTGGTGACATCCACTACAGGAGCAACAGTAGTTGCTGTGCCGCCTACTGCGGAATCATAATAAGTAAGGTTAGTACCTGTTACATTAAATGGTTGAAACAATTCGTTCGTACAATAGAATTGCTTGTACGACGGTATGGGTGGCTGAGGCGTAGGATGAACCGTAATGTTTACCGTATCCGGCGGAGACACACAATTATTCGCATCTATCACAAGTGAATAGACACCACTCATGTTGGGTTGGGCATTTACGATAACCGGATCTTGCAAAGAAGAGGTCCAGCCATTAGGTCCCGACCAGAAATAGGTGGCGCCATCAGTACTGTCTGCAAACAGGTATATCGTTTCCCCCTGGCAAAGTTCATAGGTAGTGGTACTGGCTTGCGATGGCACGCCGCCATAATTACTGAAATAGCCAAAACGCGCACCCGACGCAACACTACCATCCAGTACTCCTAAGTGAAACGCATTGGTACTATTGGTTACTTTAATAACAGAGCCCTGCGGATATTGCCCTACGGGCAAACTTACCTGCGCAGCAAACCATTGATTGGCAGTTCCCGGCACTGCGAAGAACTGTCCCGCAGTTACCACACCCGCTACCCCATTCACCAGGAAATTACCTTGTCCTCCTGCCTGTACCATCAGGTTGATGTACAGGTCATTGGGCGAAGAACGGTTGAAGGAAACAGACTCACTACCCGAGCAATCTATCTGCGGCAGAATTGCTGTACCAACTTCACAACCGATACCGCTCAACTGGTAAACATACGATGGACTCGAGGTCTGTATATAAGATGATGCGCCTCCTACAGCCAGCTGAAATGTCTGGCCTGCATTGATAGTGGTTACCAACGCTCCGTTCTGAGATATAGTAGTATTGTTTTGTGTAGCAGTAATAAAGAGCTGGTCGTCAGGTGCATTCAGCGCACCGTTCATCGCAATATAATTACTGCCTATTATATTTGAAGGCACTATCTGGTCACCCGCAAGGTCAGCACAACCGCCATACGGTGTTCCCGCAAGCAAGTCATCTTTTACAGTAATAGCGATCGGATTGTTAGACGTCACTCTCGACCCTTGCAGATGCTGTGCAGCCTGCCAGCCTATTGCAGTAGCAGAATATACCTGCCCTTCATTCAGTGTGACATTGAACGGTGTACCCGCAAGGTGGCCTACTATATCGTTAGAAGGAGTAATAGTGATAGTAGTATTGTTTTGTGTAGCTATTATGTCAAACGAAGAGCGCGGATTAGGCACATAGCTTTGTGAATTATCCAGGTAGTTCTGGGAAGGTATCCAGAAATCCGTACCTAACGAGTTCTCACCTTTCAGTACAAATATTTCGGGATTGCAAAGGCAGGCAAGGCTCACTACTTCATAATAAGCTGTAATAGGTGCAGTCGAAACGATCTTCAGGCCAAAGTTGAGTGCAACATCTGCCGGTTTGCTTTCTATGTTATCCAACCAAACACTCAGGTCCACCGACTGTGTACTATTCGCCGGGATGTTCACGACCTGTGCCGGCATCCCCCCACCAGCCGGTTGGGTGATGGTCACTGTTGCGGCAGTGCCCTCAGTGGTCATACGCAGTATGATGGGCAAATCAAAGGTTTGATTGCTGGTAGATACTTCGGGTGCGGCAAACCAGAATTCTGTATCTGTTTGCGCCGATAATGTAAAACCGGATAGGGATAGGAGAAAAACAGCAATAAACTTAAAAGTTATTAGTAAATTTTTTCTCATAATCTGTAAGACAGCTATAATGTTGAATCTGTTGGTATTATACACCGAAATATATTACTTTATATCGAAGATTCATAATATCAAAAAAGAACTCCCCCTTACGGAGGAGTTCTTATATCGGCTTTAGCTGGTTTATCTCAAATATCGTCCGCGTTTGCAACGCGGATGCATGGGGGAGAGCGTTTGTAACGCGACTACGAGGGCAACCTATTGATCAGCACAGATTATCTCAAGAGGGTAACATTCCCCTGCCTCTTCTCAGTCACACCGTTCTTGAAGGCTACTTCTATCAGGTAAACATATACTCCCTGCGGTTGATCTACCTCGTTGAACTTGCCATCCCAACCGCGGCCTGCGGTATTGGTGGTAGTAAATATTTCCTGGCCCCACCTGTTGTATATGCTCATTTTAAAAGAATTCACTCCATCCGATAAAAGCTGGCGTGGGAAGAAGTAATCACTCATGCCATCACCATCAGGCGCAAAGGCATTAGGTATATCCAGGTAGCAATCTTTACGTACATCTATAGAGTCGGTAGCAGAGCAACCATCTATCGTCACTCTCGACCAGTAAGTAGCAGGCTCTTTCGCTGCTATACTGAATGTCGTCGCCCCGGTATTCCATAGCCATGTGGCATTGGCATTACCGCCGTTTATCAGGTCATTCAGTACCAGTGGCGCTGCAGTAGGACACATCGCGGTATCAGGTCCAAGCACTATTCTCGGTTGCGGACGCACAGCAATAACAGTCTCTGTATTCAGGTCAGGACATACACGATAATCGTTAGCCAATTTTATCGTATAGCTGCCGGGATTCTCATAAGAGTGCTTGGCAGGGTTGCCGGCTTCCGTACTGGTAATACCATCACCAAAATCCCAGCTAATGCCGTTCAAACCTATATCAGTATAGTTGCCTGTAAAGAATACAGCGTCACCTGCGCATATCATACTGTCACTCACATTCAGTACCAGTGGAGAGATCGAGTCAACATATATGGTACGTGTCGCACCGGAATAACAGGGAACGAAGTCGGTGATGATCATTGTTACCGTAAATACACCGGTCCTGTTGAATGTATATACCGGATTTTGCAGATTGCTGCTGCCACCATCACCAAAATTCCAGTTGTAGGTTGGAGGAACTCCCGTAAGCAAAGAATACACAGAGCCATCGGTAAATGTAACAGACTGCCCCTGGCAAATAGTATCTACATCAGTAGTAAATACAGCATCAAGCGGATGTCTCAGGTCTATCGTCTGCTCAAAAGTATCGCGACAATATAGTGCGTTGCTTATCAGCACTACTTTGTAGGTATCCTGGTCAGCGTAGATGTGCTCGGGACTCACTTCTGAAGACGTTGTACCATCTCCGAAATACCACATGTACCCTATTGAGCCAATAGAAGTATTGGTAAATATCAACGTATCTTTCTCACAACCGTAATTTATTTCGTGTGTAAAATTTGCCTCCATATAAGGATGCACGGTGATGGTAATATTCAGGCGGTCACTTTCGCAACCATTGATGGTTTGCGATGCATAAAAATGATAAACTCCCGGCACCGTTGGGTCAACAGTCGGAGGCGTCGGATCACCTACCCCGCCAAACAATTGGGTGTAATACAAAACGTTCTGTCCTGACAATACCACGAAAGGAACAAACACATCACCACTGCAATAAGCACTCACATACTGTATATCCGGCTTAGGTATCAGTGCGTTCACGGTAACCGTAAGAGCTGCTCTCGGTCCTTCACAGTTGGTAGGTGCGGGGCCTGTAGAAGATACATAATATGTAGTAGTCCCGGCGACAGTAGTATTAGGGGTAGGTGCACCTGGTAGCGGACTGCCACCTACAGGGGCCACATACCATTGCAGGTTATTACCTGTTGCGGTAAGAGGCACTGCAGTAGTATCGCCCAGGCAATAAGTAATATTGGTAACACCCGGTGCTGGTGGCAATGCCACAACGGCAACATCTGTTGTACCGGGTTGAGAGTTACAGTTATTCACCGTTACTACTACCGAGTACGTTCCGGCTCCGGTAAGCGGAACAGGAGCTACTGACGGGTTTTGGGCAGTCGATGTATATCCGCCCGGACCTGTCCATGTATAAGTACCTCCGACTACAGTAGGTGTAGTCAGGTTCAATACGCCGTTCTCACAAACAGGTGTATTACTCGAAGCTGTAGGTGTTAAATTAAACGGAGCAACCACAACATCTACTGTATCACTTACCGGTCCGCAAGATGTAGTCGCCGTAACGATATATTGGCCACCACTCAGGTTATTCACTTGAAACGAAGGATTCTGCAGATTAGAGGTATATCCGTTCGGGCCGGTCCAGCTATAAGCAGTACCACCGCTGGCAACTGCGGTAAGGTTGAGCATATCACCACAATTAACAGGGCTATTACTTCCCGCAGTCACACTCGCACCCGGAGGAGGAATATTAGTGGTCGGCGGAATATACAGATCGAATGTAGTCCCGCTGTTACCAAACTGTTGCACCAGCGACGCACTGGTGATATTGCCATACACGGTAATTAATCCACCACACAGATTGAACGAAGTATTATTGATAAGATAACCGTTCAATACGTTACAAGGTCCGTCTATACAATTATTACTCAACGCTTCCACATTGCAGTTATTCAGTGGGAACGCCACGCCATTCACCATGAACGCCGTTTCCTCCGATGTATTAATAGCATCGCAATGAAACTGAACGGCAGACACCGGCGGATTGAATGTAAAAGTGTAGGTGCCACCTGTATTATTCACCCAATAGGTACCATTACAGCCTCCGTTAAATGCCGGGTTAACAGCAGTAACGGTTACATCTACCCCGCTGTAATTTTGGGTAGTGCCATCCGGATTGGTTACTTCCACCCATTGCGCGGATGTTTCCTTCGCAAACAAACAGAGGCAAGCAATAAAAACAAGTACAAGTTTTTTCATGTATAAAGTGATATTTAAAATCCTGGAGGGGTGGCAGGATAATTCAAAAAAAAGTGGGCCTATCAGGAAGGTATGCTAATATAAAAAAAACATACGAATAAAAGAAGATGTTAACGATTTAAAACTGCCTCCTTTATATCCCCCATCAACATAATAGACAACTAAAAAGGAAAACTCGTTGGAAAACAAAGGATGTCAACACCATATATTATCTTCGCTGCTATGAAATTTCTGATAGTCGGACTAGGAAACATAGGAGCGGAATATGATGCTACACGCCATAATATCGGGTTTGACGTGGCAGATACTTTTGTGATTAGGCATGGTGGCAACTTCAAGCTCGACAGGCACGCTTTTGTCTCAGAGGTGAAATGGAAAGGCAAAACATTCGTAGTAATAAAACCTACTACCTATATGAACCTGAGTGGCAAGGCAGTAAAATACTGGCTCGAGAAGGAGAAGATACCCGTAGAAAATATGTTGGTGATACTGGACGACCTCGCGTTACCACTGGGCACCCTGCGTATGCGCGCATCGGGAAGCGCTGCAGGACATAATGGATTGAAGAACATAGAATTACTCTTACAAAGCGCCACCTACCCACGCTTACGTTTCGGCATCGGCAATGATTACCCCAAAGGCAAGCAGGCCGACTTCGTCCTCTCCCGCTGGAAGCCATCTGAATTGCCAATAGTTAAAGAAAACATCCTCAACAGTGTAGATATGATAGAAAGCTTCGCCACCCAGGGAATGGCCAACACCATGAATCAATTCAATAAATAGTAACGAAATCAACTCGATACCCCTCCACGTCCAAACGGATAGTTCATCCTGGCTGGCTTTTGGAAATTGGAGGTGGTGTTACTCGCACAATGGCCGCTAAAAAAAGCTGTCACCCTGAGCTTGTCGAAGGGTTGTTGAGAAGTAGTATCGAAGCTTGATAGACTACCGCTATCCATTAGTCTTTTGAAGCTGCAACAGTCGAGAACTAAGACAGCGCCTTTTCCTGCCAGAAGGACTCTGAATAGCGAGACCAAGATTAAATAGGTCAAAAAAGATGATAGTGGTACTTCAGCGTGGTCAGGAAACCAGCGCACAGTTGAATAGAGAAAGGCTAAACTCAACGCAACACGCAGCGTTGGCCCCCGAGCCCGGCGGAGCCGCATGGCGTAGGGTGCCCTTTTCTTTTGTTACTTTTCTTTTGGGCAAGCAAAAGAAAAGTAAAGACAACACAAGCAGGTAACGCAATTAAAATAAAAAAGGGGGAATAGATAGCATCACTTCTCCTGCGGCATCCTATACAAAACCAACCTATCCCCATACAACACATACAACGTCGCCCTGCTAACAGCAGCAGAGATTACCTCGCTTCCACTCTCCGGCAACATCATCACATTATCCGTCACCTTCTTATAGTCATACGAAAGCAAAGTATCCCCACGCCTGTAAACCACCTGCGTCCCAAACACCTGCAATTGCCCTACACCATATAAAGCAAGAGTATTGATATAAGAACCATACTGATCAAAAGTATAAATACCCTGTATGCTATCGCTCATATACACCTTGCGTTCCCGCTCCAGCATATGCACAGGATCCGGCACCTCCGCTAACTGCTGGCGAAGATCATTGCTCTCCCCTATTTGCTCCAACTGCTCATTTATTTTCAGCAACCGCACATTAAACTTATCATATACCCACAGGTTACCATCAGCACTCAATGCTACACAGGCATTACCAACTATGTTCAGTTTCTTCAGGTCTAGCTCATTCTTCGGTGCCAGCATCCTGTCCAGCAATATCACTTTAGAGTAGGCCGGATAATACACCACCACCCTCAACGGATTAGTCACATCCACCGACCCGATATCACCATTCAATACACTCCTGTAAAAAGTGCTGCTATCTCCTGCATCAGTAAACTTGATCAATGAATTATTCTCCCGCACCACATACACATTCCCCAGGTCGTCCACAGTCATCATCCGCCCATCCATCGGTATGGACCTGACAACAGATAACGAGTCCCCCGCCTTCACCTTTAAGGAAAAGAGGAAAGCCACAAACAGGAACAGATATACTTTAGAGGAGCGCATTATTTACTAAAGATAAGAAACTGTATATTTATATTGTGACCGAAAAAGACATAGTGACATATTCTGCGGAGGCGATTGAGCAAAGAATCAATGAAGTAGCAATCCGAAAAGCTACGGCTAAGATTAAAGCAGGAAGGTATTCACTTTTCTTTATTGCTATGATCAGCGGGATACCGTTTTCCCTTTTTATCTCCCAAGGAGGAGTAAATTATTATTTGCTTGGCACTATGACTATATTCCTATTGGCCTTTTACATAAGTCGTACCAAACCTTATATCCCTTTTTTTATCGGGGCTATCTTTTGTTGTATACTATTCGGTATAGAAATATATTCAACATTCCATCTTTATAAGACCTTTGACGGCACATCAAGTTTCAGCGCTGTTTTCTTGACGATATGTTTAATAGTTTTGATGGCACTCAGCTACTTTTTTATAAGGGGAATGTCCGCTGCAAAAAAATTAGATAAATATTTATCAATAAGCAACAATAAAAAAAGAGCGATAGTCCCCCACCGCTCTTTTTGAATTTCAATTACTCAAAATATTTTTGACTTTTGAATTTTGACTTTTGAATTAAACTACCAGCCCAACAAATAAGCAAATATCAACGGCGCCACTATCGTAGCATCACTCTCCACTATAAACTTAGGCGTATTAATATCCAGCTTACCCCAGGTAATTTTCTCATTAGGCACCGCACCACTGTACGAACCATAAGATGTTGTCGAATCACTGATCTGGCAGAAGTAGCTCCAGAACGGAACATCATGCCACTCAAGATCCTGGTACATCATTGGCACTACGCATATCGGGAAGTCACCCGCTATACCACCACCTATCTGGAAGAAGCCAACACCCTTACCTGCCGAATTAGCACGGTACCATTCGCTCAGCCAAACCATATACTCTATACCACTCTTCATGGTACTCGCTTTCAGTTCACCTTTAATGCAGTAAGACGCGAAGATGTTACCCATCGTGCTATCTTCCCATCCCGGAACAATGATCGGAATATTTTTCTCAGCTGCAGCTATCATCCAGCTATGCTTCGGATCTATTTCATAATCAGGCTTCATCACTTCACTCAGCAACAGTTTGTACATGAACTCGTGCGGGAAATAACGCTCACCTTTCTCTTCTGCATCTTTCCATATTTTCACTATGTGGCGTTGTATCCTGCGGAATGCTTCTTCTTCAGGAATACAAGTATCCGTAACACGGTTAAATCCTTTCTCCAACAAGTCCCACTCATCTTGCGGACTCAGATCACGATAATTCGGTACGCGCTTGTAGTGCGTATGCGCCACCAGGTTCATCACATCTTCCTCCAGGTTAGCACCTGTGCAGCTGATGATCTGTACTTTATCCTGGCGTATCATTTCTGCAAATGATATACCCAGTTCTGCGGTGCTCATAGCGCCCGCAAGGGTCACCATCATTTTACCGCCTTCCAGCAAATGCGTTTCATAACCCTTTGCTGCATCCACCAGCGCCGCAGCATTAAAGTGACGATAATGATGTTCTATAAATTGAGAAATCGGTCCTTTACTCATGATTTGATTTTTTTGATACTCGATACTTGACGCTCGATATTTTGTTATTTATTCCTTTCTGAACGTGGTTAATCCTTTAATCTGGTCTAATCCCGGTTCAAACCTTTTAAACTAAAAAGCAAGCAGTTTTACCTGCATGCTTTTTATCTATTTTATTATCAATGCAAACTGGCAACTGTTAACTGCCAACTGCTACTATGCTACAGTTTCTCCCTTCGCTACAAAGCTCTTGATCCACTCTGTGGTCATAGACTTCGGACGTTCCAGCGGGAAGCCCAATGCCCTGTCCCAACACAGACTAGCCAATACACCCAGCGCACGGCTCACACCGAAGAGTACTGTGTAGAAATCTTCTTCTACAAGGCCGTAGTGTTTCAGCAATGCACCTGAATGCGCATCTACGTTAGGCCATGGATTTTTGATCTTGCCTGTACCTTCCAGTATCGGAGGTGCCACTTCATATACGTTCCAAACTGTTTGAACAACCGGATCATCAGGGCAATGCACCTTCGCGAATTCCTGTTGTGCAGTAAAGCGCGGATCTGTCTTACGCAGTACAGCGTGTCCATAACCAGGAACCACTTTACCTTCAGTCAAGGTCTTCTTTATGTACTCGGCTATCTGGTCTTTGCTTGGTGTTTCTGTGCCCAGTTCTTTTTGCAGTTCTTCTATCCAGCGGATCACTTCCTGGTTAGCAAGGCCGTGCAACGGACCAGCCAGGCCGGTCATACCCGCTACAAAAGAAAGATAAGGATCAGCCAATGCAGAACCTACCAGGTGCGTAGCATGTGCAGATACGTTACCACCTTCATGGTCAGCGTGTATCGTAAGGTACAAACGCATCAGTTCAGCGAAGCTTTTGTTATCATAGCCCAGCATGTGCGCGAAGTTAGCGCTCCAGTCCAGCATACCATCCGGTTGAATGTGTTCACCGTTCTTATACTTACGGCGATAGATATAAGCAGCTACACGTGGCAGACGTGCGATGAGTGTCATCGTGTCTTCATACACATAGTCCCAGTAGTCTTTCTTGCTGATACCATCGTTATAAGCCTGAGCAAATTTCGATTCTGTTTGTAAGGCCAATATCGCTGCACAGAACTGCGTCATCGGGTGAGCAGATACAGGCAATGCCTCTATCACGTTAAACACGTGGTTAGGTACATGCGAGCGGCGTGCCCATGTAGCAGATATGTGATCTACATCTTCATGGCTTGGCACATCGCCTACCAGCATCAAGTAAAACAAACCTTCCGGCAACGGCTCATTTCCACCTTCAATTTTCGGTAAGCGCTCTCTCAACTCAGGAATAGAATAACCACGGAAACGGATACCCTCGTTAGAATCAAGTAAAGATGTTTCAGTGATCAAACCCGGAATACCACGCATACCCTGGTATGCCTGCGCGACAGTTACTTTATCCAGTACTTTTTCGCCATGCTCTTGAACCAGCTTTTTTATTTCAGCCGATTGTGCGTCTGCCTTTGCCTTAAAGGTGTCTTTTACGTAGCCCATTATCGTTAGTTATATTATTAGTCCCTCATCGAGGGGATTTTTTGAACGCCCACAAAGTTAACAGAAATGACAAAAGTGAAAAATTAATTTACTGTATATATGTATGTACAGCAAACCTGTGGTATCCTGCGTAAGATATCCACATTGTTTAATATATATAGAATGTAGTAGTATATTTGAGTGTACTTCCATTATGAAAACTTCTAGCCCAAGACACATAGCAAAATTAATCAATGAATCAACTGATAATTTAAAAAAATCAATTGACGAACCGATCAGGAAAATCATAGAGACTCAAGATATCCTAGCAAAAAATGCACTAACTCCACCATGGAAGAAAATAGAATTTTGGATTACAATATTCTTTGGTGTTTTTGCTATCGGTCAAGCCATATATATAGCTTGTCAAGCTCAAACAATTAAAGATTTTGATAAACTTCTAAAAAAAGTAGACACACAAACACAAACATTATCTGATCAATTAGCAATAAATCAAAAATCAGAAAAGACATCGACAGCGATATACTACAATAAGAAACGCGCTAAAGCAAACCAATTACTTGCAGCAGTCAACTCTATAAACACAATTATTAGCGATGTCAAATTAGTTGTTAAAGAAAACGCTTCTCTACAAGTAAAAGATTATCTACCATTAATGAAAGATATAATGAAGGTTCAACTCGACAATAATTTTCTTATGGAAAATACAGGGGTATCAAATAGTTGGGTCGAATCAGAAATCCTGTTAGATAAATCTATAACCTACATAAACCAACAATATCATATTGGCACAGGATTAACTAATCAACAGGCATACGATAGATGTATACCTACAATTATAAAATGTATGAATCAAACAGAAAAATATTGTAAAGATAATTTAAACTAGAAGCCTTTATATGTCAGATAATGAAGAATTAGAACCACTTAGTAAAGAAGAAAACGAACGCTGGGAAAAATACTGTGATAATCAAACAGAGGTGTATAAAAAAAGTGGTGAATTATTTGAAAGGCAAATAAGTTACATAAGTGCCGGTTCTTTAGGTCTTTCTTTCATCGTACTTGAGAAAGTACTAGTGAATATTTATGCTACAGAATATAAAGGAATTTTAATTCTAGGATGGATACTGCTTGCAGTAACATTGTTACTAAATCTTTATTCGCATAAATACGCAACAGATTGCCATTACACAATTATTACAGCTGCAAAAGACCACATTAAACGCAGAAAAGAATTCAATAATGACATCGTCACAAATATCCAAAGAAAGATCAACAAGCTTAATTTTATTTGTATAATATCCTTATTTTTAGGGATAACACTAATAGTCACTTACACTTCAATTAATATTTTATCTATGAGAACTAGGCAAGAATTAGAACGATTAAACATGGCTGATAAACCAACCCCGCAACAGCCTAAACCAACCCCGCAACCTAAACCAACCCCGCAACCTAGACCAGAAACACCACTCCGCAGGGACGCTCCTCCTACTCCATTACCAAAACCAAATACAGAGAAAGGAATTGGGCCTATTCCTCCCGGCAGAAAGGAATAAATACGCTGTGACGATGTAGCTGGAGACTATGTCGTCACAGCTGTCAATTTACTGATTGACACACCTAGATTCTTCCATGCTTATTTAGATCGGATAAACCTTCCTAACTCGTTCTTTGTTTCTCTCATAAGTATATTCTTTCATAGAGGATTCATTACGTATAAACGAGAAGTATTTCAGTTGAATATTGTATATATCAGCTAAGAGACTCACACTCCCATCAAGTTCTCTATAATGCAAACCGACGTCTTCTAATAATATAGCTGCCATCGTTGTCCACATTGCCACTGCTATTATCTGAGGTAAACTGTCAGGACATCCTACAACTGAATAAGCGCCTTTTCTTATAAAGCTTTTAGCAAATAAATATGATCCTCCTTGACATGTTGACATAAATATACGTCTGCCATCAAATGACAGAGGCATATCGGCTATATCCTCTGCATTAATAACACCATCAAGTAAGTTGATGTTCTCGAAATCACCATGAGAGGATATAAATAAATACTTATAACCAGATGAAACATACTCTCTCATAGCACTATTGAATTCTGCTATATCTTTTACAAATCTATATACGGGATTAAATTGCCTAGTCGACTTAAGACAATCATTAAAGATAATACCGTCTGTAATATCGTCTTGGGGTATTGACTCAATTATAAAATAGTCAGATTTCATAGCATTACTTTTAAGAAGAATTAAATATAATATAAAAGGTGCCTAGTACAGTCTTTAAAGTTATCTTTATTAGCACTATAATGTTTTCTTGATATTGAAAAATTTGAATGAAATGACATCTAGCGAATTCGAAAAAATAATCACATCAAGTGACTCATCACGTGGAGAAACGATAGAAATTCACTATCGAAATGGAAGCACTGTCGAAGGATTCGTTCAATATATTAGTTATGACTCCTCCCCGGCATACGTCAATCTTTGCAAGAGTGTCGTTCCAAGAGGAGAAAATTCCGATCATACAGTTCGATTTGATGATATTGTTAGACTTATTGTAAAACAATATGGCAAAGAACCGATAATTCACGAATAGCCTCGCACCTCGGTGTAGTCTCCGACTACGTCGCAGCGCCAATCAATCTCCAGATTGACGAATACCATTCGTTCATCCAAAACACAAAAACAATCAAACCGTCTCGATACCCCTCCTTTCGGAGGAGGGGTCAATTCCTGGAGATACCGCGATAGCGGAAGCTTCAGGAATTGGGGGTGGTGTCCACTCGCGTGGGGCACATTCCACCTTCTGCCGCGTGTATTTTTCACTCACGCCAACAAATAATGGCAGTTTCAAACTCCCCATTTCCCCTTACAAAAACTCTTTATTAGTTTCGCCCCAAGTTATGAGAGACAATTCAGAATGTACACCGCAGGCTAACAACACTAAAAAGCCTGCCCCAAAACCACCCATCCAACTCGATCCCGGGGTGCATAAGGTTGTCTTTATACTGATAGCGACTTCGTGCCTTACACCACTCATCACCCCTCCCCTCGCCTTGCTGCTGGGGCTTATAGTCGCCAACACCATCGGCAACCCATATCCTAAACAAAGCAGCAAAACAAGCAAACTACTCCTGAAAGCATCCGTAGTCGGACTCGGTTTCGGCATGACCCTGCAAAGCGCCATAAAAGCCAGCGGACAAGGGATCATCCTCACCGTCTCTACTATCCTCGGCACGTTCATCCTCGGCGCGCTACTGGCAAAGCTGTTGAAGATGGACAAAAAAGCATCTTACCTTATTTCTTCAGGAACAGCCATTTGCGGAGGCAGCGCCATCGCCGCAGTTGCCCCAATAGTTAATGCCGACAACAAACAAATATCAGTCGCACTCGGAACTGTGTTCACCCTCAACGCAATTGCGCTATTTATTTTCCCCGTCATCGGCCATGCACTCAATCTGTCCCAAACACAGTTCGGACTATGGTCTGCCATCGCCATACACGATACCAGTTCTGTAGTAGGCGCAGCAGGCAGGTACGGAACAGAAGCGCTCACAATAGCCACTACCGTAAAGCTCGCCCGCGCCCTGTGGATCATACCGCTGTCACTCATCACCGCTGTTATCTACAAACAAAGTTCCGGCAAGATCAACATCCCCTGGTTCATCGGACTGTTCATACTGGCTACCATCGTCAATACCTACGTGCCGGGAATGGACGTAATAGCGCCTTACATTATCAAAGCAGCCAAGGCCGGACTGACACTCACCCTGTTCCTCATCGGCGCCGGGTTGTCCCTCAGCACCCTCAAAGCCGTCGGCATCAAGCCACTGATACAAGGCATCATCCTCTGGATAGCCATATCAGTCACATCCCTCTGGGTGATCGTCAGCTTTATAGCATAATCAATTAACAACTCCGATACCCCTCCCCGTCCGAACGGATTTTTCATCCGGGCGGGGAGGAGTACCCCCGTCCGAACGGATAGTTCATCCGGGCGGGCACAGGGGGACCTGGTCTTCGGAGGAGGAGTCAATTCCCAAAGCCGACGCGGCAGCGGAGGTTTTGGGAATTGGGGGTGGTGCACACTCACGCAAAGCAAAACCACACCGTTGGCGCAAGTTTGCAGCCACGCCTACGCGTAAGATAGTTTTACCGATACCCCTCCTTGTGGAGGAGGGGTCAAAACTCAACGCCTCCGCGATAGCGGTGCGTTGAGTTTTGGGGGTGGTGTACACTCGCGCAAAGCAAAACCACACCATTGGCGCAAGTTTGCAGCCTGGCCATAGTGCGATTGCGAACTTGTGCCTATCTCAAAACACCGATAATTCCCCCTTTTTGCGATGGCCTTGTGCGTGCAAGCGAAGGGGGTTAGGGGGATGTCAGCTCACGCAGAAAACAACACGCACACAGATATGAAATCCACCCTATTCTCATTATCTTGACCCTACTCACACACAACAAAATGAATACCGACATACAAGCATACCACAATGCCTTGGCAGAAGAAGACAAAGCCATCGCCGACCTGTTATTCGAGGTCATCAATGCCAACATGGGAAAAGCAGAAAATAAAATATGGCACCGCATACCCGTATGGTTTATAGATGGTAATCCCATTGTCGGTTACCAGAAACTCAAGAACTGCATGCGCCTCCTCTTCTGGAGCGGACAATCATTTGAAGAAGACAGCCTCGCTCCCGAAGGCAAATTCAAAGCCGCCGAAGCCCGCTACACCGACGTTGACCAAATAAACGTCAAAGACCTCAAACGCTGGCTCAAAAAATCAAAGACTATCCAGTGGGACTACAAGAATATCGTAAAAAGAAAGGGAAGGTTAGAACGCCTGATGTAGTTACCCATATATAACCTACCTTGTAGTATCGCTTAAGATCGAGACGATCATCTGGCAGTTTGTCGGGAGATTCTAAACAAAAACAACTAGATGTGTTTTTCAGCTCCCGCAAGTTTTATCGCTAGTGCAGGCCTGGCAGTAATAGGCATTGTTGCAATAAAGCAGGCAAAAACAAGGCCGCAATACATTTTGGCGTTTACTCCGCTCATTTTCTCCATACAACAATTGTCAGAGGGAATGTTATGGCTGGCATTATGCAACCCTTACTATGAGCACCTTCAAAACATCTCCATGTATATATTCCTGGCATTTGCGCAGGTAGTATGGCCCGCTTACGTTCCCTATGCTATGTTCACCTTTGAGATGGCGAAGAAGCGCAAAAAGCTGATGGGCTGTTTAGCGGTTTTAGGCTCCGCCACAGCAGCGTATCTTCTATTCTGCCTACTGCGCTACCCCGTTACCGCCACAATTGAAGAACACCATATTAATTATGATTTGAACTTCCCTTTCGCCAATTGGTGGTCTACCGGACTGGCTTACATGCTCGCCACAGTGGTAGCTCCCCTATTCTCCCGGAATAAGGGTTTACGATACCTCGGACTGTTATTGTTTTTATCATACCTGGTAACAACCGTGTGGTACAACAATTACTTCATATCAGTATGGTGCTATTTTGCCGCAGTGCTAAGTGTATATGTACTCTTCTTCATCAGGAGAGAGAACCGCTCATAGTTACGTAGCAGCGGGTGCCACGAGCACAACTCAGCTTTCGGACTGCATTCCCGCATCCCCGCCACGCTGTTCATTCACCACCCCTTCCAGTATAGACCGCGTTAATGGTTTCGTCAGATAAGACTTCACACAAGGCGTCAAATGCGCCCGCTTAATATCTTCAGGATCTATCGAGGAAGACACAACGTATATATCTGCGTTACAAGGCAAACTTAGCTGCTTATATTCTTCAGCAAACTGCCATCCATCCATCACCGGCATATTTATATCCAGTAATATCACATCCGGCATTTGCCTGCCTGCCGCTGATAACTCACTCAGACCTTCTATCGCCTGCCTGCCATTATTAAAAACTATTATCTCTTCACAAAAACCAACCTGCTCCATTATTTTTTTTGTCGTCAGTATGTAAATGGGATCATCATCTATGATGCACGCAACTTTAAACTTACTCATGCTTTAAATATATCTTGAAGGTAGTACCTACATTTTGTTCACTTTCACAGATCACTTTACCGCCCATAGCTTCCACCTGGTTCCTGGTGATAAACAACCCGATTCCCTTTGCGTCACTATTGCCATGAAAAGTTTTATACATCCCGAATATCTTATCCCCTATCACCTTCATATCCATGCCCACGCCATTATCCTCTATAGACAAAAGTATATAGCTTCCTTCCCGGCTGGCATTGATATTTATATATGAGACCCTGTCGGCCGAACTGTATTTAATTCCATTGGTAAGAAGATTCAGGATGATACTATCAAGGTATGCTTCCACCGCAGCTACAGAAACGTCTCGCCCTACATGGTTATTGATCATCACCTTTTTTGCTGCTGCTGCCGGGGCCACGTTCTGCATGGCGCTTTCTATATACAGGTGCAGGTTCAGTTGTTTCATGCTGTCCAGCACTGTTGTATTTATCGCCACTACCTCATTCAGATGGGCTATGGTTTCCTTTAAATTTTCAGACGCCTGCAACTGGTGTACTATCAGCTCATTGGTCGCTAACTCAGGGTGCTCATGCAAAAAGAGTTCCAACAGTACAGATATGTTCCCGGAATGTGACCGCAGGTTATGTGAGACTATATGTGCAAAGTTCTTTAACCTTTCATTCTGCTCTACAGATACTGCCAGCAGCGATTTCACTTCTTCTTTCCTGTTCTTGATCTCGGTGATGTCAGCTGTGTACATCAGCAGCCCGCCTATCTCATTTTCCGACGCATACCAGGGGCGTACATCCCACATCAGCCATTGGTCGGTGCCATCGGCCCTTTTAAAATGTGCTTCCGAATTTTTGTTCACCGCTCCTTTTAGACATGCTCTGTGTATCTGCTTCCAATCTTCCCCTATCTCCGGGAATATTTCGTAGTGAGAGCGGCCTATTATTTGCTGGCCATTAAGCCCATAGTCTTCCATCCACGCCTGTGAAGCAGCTATGTACTTCATCTCTGTATCAAACATAGCTATCGCACTGGGTGCCATTTCTACAAATATCCTGTTTCTTATATTGCTCTCTCTTAACTCTTTTGTCTGCGCCTGCACTTTACTTTCCAGGTTGGCGTTAAGGTCTTTTAGTTCGGCCTCAGCTTGTTTCCGTTTACGGTCAAGCAGGTTCAATCTGTTGGCAGTGTTCTGTATCAGTAAGAGGCTGATGAGAATAAACAAGGCCCCGTATGACGTTATACCCATTTCCACCGTTACTACCTCAAACAAGTGTGTCTGCAGCCTTATAAGGCCTAGCGCCAATACCGCAAAGAACATGATAGGGAAAAGCCTGCGCGCCATCACACTGCCTGTCTCCCTGTCCATAAAGAGCCTGGCAAACCCAAATTGCGGCAGCAGCGCAGAAGCAATAATAGACAGCAAGAGCATCAACAGGGCTGAATGAAATGCCATAGAATTGAAGAACGACAAGCGCTGAAAGGTTGGCACGCGGAATATATAACCCGTCCCCACTACAAAAGAGGCAAGGGTAACTACGTGAAACATCATCTGCGCTATACTCCGGAACAATTTCCTTCCCGTAGTACCCCACAGCCCTATTCCCAATAATAAAAAACCGGCGGCAGAAGTGAACGCCATTCTTCCGGGATACGGATTTGAAACAGATTGGTTATTATCTTTTATAAACAGTTCATCTATGTATAAGTCTATACCCGTGGCATACTCTGTAACAGTAATGCCGGAAATGAGGACTGAAAGGAAAACAAGGAAATGAGCGCGCCAGGCATCTTTCACTTCGTTCCGGGCATAAAAAAACACCCCGCCCGAGCAAGCCATAAAGCAGATCGCAGTATTTACCTTCATACCCTTATAACCAGGAAATGCGCTTTCGAAAAGCTGGATATCAAATATCCATCCCAAAAGGACAATAAACGAAATACTAAAAATTACAACTGCAGAAACTCTTATGAACTGTCGTTCTCTCTCCATCTATATTACAGTCGGGCGCAAATATAGCCGAATAGTTAAAATACCATTGATAATTAACATATTGTAATGTCAATTTAACAAAGTACTACATTCTGCCCTCAGGCGCTCCAAAGAGTCTCTGTCTCAACGACTTTGCCATTAAATATTTCTATCTTAATGCTTTCAATTACCATGCAAAAGACACACCGTCACATACTCGCGCTCTTCTCGGCAGCACTCATTTCATTGCTCCTTATTTGGGGTAATCCCTTAGGGCTGGAGGCCAATGCCAACAAGGTATGTGCTATAGGCTGCTTCATGATCATCTGCTGGGTGACAGAAGCTATGCCCATGCCGGTAGTCGCGCTGTTCCCTTTGATACTGTTCCCCATACTCGGCATAGGCAAAATGGATGATGTAGCAGCATCATACGCCAATCCCGTCATCTTCCTGTTCCTCGGCGGCTTTATGATAGGGCTCGCTATTGAGAAATGGAATTTACACAAACGCATCGCACTCAACATCGTCCGCCTTACAGGTACCGCGGGCAACCGCATCGTGCTGGGCTTTATCATGGCAACAGGTTTCTTAAGTATGTGGCTGAGCAACACCGCCACTACCATGATGATGTACCCTATAGCCCTCAGCGTGATACAGGTGCTGGAAAAGAACGGGCGGGAAAAAGAAACCCGCAACCTCTCCATCTGCCTGTTACTCTCCATTGCCTATGCCAGCAACTTCGGCGGTATAGCCACCATCATCGGTACGCCGCCCAATGTAGCCTACGTCAGTTTCCTCGAAAAGAACAACGGCTACGTTTTCAGCTTTGCCGACTGGATGAAACTATGCCTGCCTATTTCATTGCTTTTGCTGGTAACCCTCTATTTCGTGATGACGAAGATCCTGATACCCGTAAAGTCAACCGCTGATACGCTGGTGAAGGAAGTGATCGCTGCCGAAATAAAAGAGATAGGCAAGCTGACCAAAGCTGAAAAACGTGTACTATTCGTATTCGTACTCACCGCAGCATTATGGATCACACGCGATATTATCAATGGCCTGCAGCAAGCCATAAAGCTGGATGACACCATGATAGCCGTATTCGGCGGCATACTGTTGTTCATCATCCCGTCAGGCGAAAAAGAAAGTACCCCGCTACTGGTATGGACAGACACCAAGCGAATGGCCTGGGGTATACTACTACTCTTCGGCGGTGGCATAGCCCTTGCCGACCAACTAGGCAAAGCCGGACTGATACAAGCACTCGGAGAAGGCATGGCAGGATTTGTAACACCCGGCTTCTTCCTGGTGCTGACAGTAGCATTGGTATCAATATTCGTGAGTGAGGTGATGAGCAATGTAGCACAGGTAATTGTCTTCGCGCCGGTAGTAGCAGGAATGGCCGCAGCCCTGAATATAGACCCGCTGCAAATAGGTATGGCTATGACACTCGGCGCCAGTTGCGCGGGTATGCTGCCCATGGGCACCCCACCCAATGCCATCGTCTTCGCCAGCGGCAGACTAAAACTCAAACACATGGTCGTCACCGGCTTCGTGATGAACCTGGTATCTGCACTGCTGATAAGTTTGTTCTGCTGGTATTTATTGCCGGTGCTGGTGAGGGCGATCGGGTAACACCAGGCCTTTCTTCCTGTTCATTAATTTCAAAGCAAAAACTGTCATCCACAGAAGGAAAACTCCGATATTGATCCGTTCCCAGAGTCCGATAAAAGGAGTGCTGCCGTTAGTGGGTACCTCAGGCGACTCCAGGAAAGTCAGTACGCCGAAAACGACCAGCAATAATAATGTAGCGATGGAATAGATACCAAAACGTCCCCCAAGGGTCGCTGCTATAATTAACGCCACTATATATATCACCTCCGTAACCGCGCCCAGGGTAAGATGCAGGGTGTCTGAAATGGTGCCGCCACCCGCTGCCAGGGTTTCCCGTAAATGCATGGGTGCAAACGGCCATAGTATTCCCAGCGCACCGTAGGCGAATAGTAAAGTTCCTACCCATCTTAACTTCCTGCTCTCCCCCGATGCCATGCGGACGCCAACAGCAAATGCAATGACCAGGAAAGTGTAGGGCGTACACAGCACCACCCATAGCATCCTTGTTGGTGCTGCAACGGCCGACAGCTCGCTGACCGTCTGGGTAACAGAGTCGTATTCGCCCCATTGTGTTGGCACAATGATATTGATAGCCACGTACAAAACCGATGAGATGATACCACACATCAGCAACGACCGCTGAAGGACAGGCCTCGGGAAAAGCGGGATCACTACGAGTCCGGCAAGCAACACCGGGAGGCCCCACATAGCCATTGCCCAATGTAGCTGCTGAAACACTGCTATCTCTACCCAGAACCAGATGGTCATACCGCCGATAGCGAGCCCGGCCATCAACCAGTCGTTTGGTTTTCTCCGCAGCACAGAGATAAAAGCCAGTGCATTTATTACACTCATAAACAGTAGCAGGATGCCTGGAATAAGATAGCTGGGAAAGAAGCCATTGAGCGATGCTACCGGCATACCTAGTGACCGCCCGTCGGGCGTGGCAATAAGTAATGCAGCACCCACCAGGCATCCGATGGTCTCGTAAGCAAGGGCAGAGAGGAGAACGAACCGCTGCCATACTGGATGGTTCGGCTTGGCCGGCAGTATTGTCGTGTTCATGAGCAGTATATTCAGGATGTGAAATTATCCAGGTGATTCATGAAACTAAATGACGGCCGTCAGGCTTGGTGATGATTGCGGTTTCGTCCTGTGACGTACCTGCACACAGCTACTCCCTTGACTGATGGAAGAACAGGGTTCGGAATTCCAATGTGGATATCTTCTCCCCCAACCAAACCACTATATTCCGTAATTTTACACTACCAACATAGCACTCAGCTATCAACAGGCAACCGCCTCCATACTGAGTACTAAAAGTGCAATAAGTCCGCCAAAAAACAAGGACAACACAAGAACTATTCTCTATTAGTTATTATCTATTCACTCTAAAACTATAAACATGCCTGTCACAAAATCAAACGAAAAAGAAAAGGCCCACTATCTCTATTTCAACACAGCCAAGACCCAAAAGGAGATAGCTAAGCTCCTCAACATCTCCGAACGCACCATGATATCATGGGTAAAAAACGGCAACTGGGCAGACCTCAAAAAAGCCACCTACTACTCCCCAGAGCAGGAAACGCATTTCCTCTACGAAGAACTTAGGGAAATAGACAACAACATCCGCCAACGCAAACCCGGGGAACGCTTCGGCACCAAGCTCGAACTCGAAGCCAAAGCCAAGATACTTTCCCTCATCACCGGCCCGCTAAAAGATACAGCCGAAAAATGGCGCAACGTCATACATGAGTATGCCGTTGAAGAGAGCACAGAAACCACAACTGAATCAGAACCCAAAAAACGAGGCTTCAACATCATCATTGATGGAATAGATCCTAAAGGCGAAAACTACAGCAACCCGGATTGGTGATACAACAAAACTGAAGTATCATGAAGCTAAACTGAAATGACATGAAGCAAAAGTGAAGCAACATGAAACAAAAGTGAAATAAAAGTGCAGCAAAAAGCAGCAAAACTGAAACAAAAATCGCTGCCCCCTTGCCCCGCCTGCATTCCAGCCGCACTCCCCCACCCAAACATGAAATAAAACTCAAAAATAACTAAACACCCCTCCTTGTGGAGGAGGGGTCAAAACTCAAGGCCTCCGCGCAGTGGTGCGTTGAGTTTTGGGGGTGGTGTACTACTCGCGATTGACAAACGTCTCACTTATAGCATTCAATACCCATTCTGTATGCTCAAACACCAATTTATTTTCAAAACGAATGACTTTAAAACCAAGGGCTATCAACCTATCCTCACGTGCTTTATCATACTCAGATCGTAAGGGGTCGTTGTGTACTTCCCCATCCAGCTCTATTATTAACTGTTCATCGGCACAATAGAAGTCCACAATAAAACTATCAATACCATGTTGCCTGCGGAATTTTCTGCCTTTGAGTTTTGAGTTCTTTAAGAGACGCCATAGTGCTGCTTCCGCTGGTGTCGGTTCGTTGCGGAGTTCTTTGCGACGAGGCAGTTGGCGATTATGATTATATTTTTTTATCGGTTTTGTGCACTACTCTAATTTAATTGCTTTTTCGTAAGTAGCGTCCGTAGTGTGGATTACTTTCATTACCGGCTATGCGCGAGACGCACCACCCCCGATGTCAAAAGCCATCGCAAGCGACTCTTTTGCCATCGACCCCTCCTCCACAAGGAGGGGTGCTCAATTACTCATGTAAAACCATCGCGATACCCCTCCTTGTGGAATTGGGGGTGGTGTTACTCGCACCCGCGGCATTACATTTGTACATAATTCCACAAAAGAAGATGCTATGTCGCGATCATTTGATATACAGCTAAAAAGACCGGCGGGGGAATTTATAGAAAAAGCGAAGTCTGCGGTGGAGCGGGCAGGCGGCAGGTTCAATGGCAATGAAAATACCGGGGACATAGCGGTGAAGACAGCTATGGGCAGTGTAAAGGCTCGTTACTCTATCGTAGGCACTACGGCTACTATTTACATAGATGATAAACCATTCCTGGTTACGATGGGTATGATAAAAAGTGCGTTAGGGAAGTATTTAGTGTAGGGTTATTGTTTTTCTTTAATCTGGTTTATTTGACAAGCATTTCGTGAGGTTGCTTCGTGCCTCGCAATGACGCGAGTGGTTGTACGCGAGTCAACCACCTCCCCCTGCGCGGATGAACTATCCGTTCGGACGGGGTACTCCTCCTTGAAAAAAGGAGGAGAGCTTTTTAGAAAATCACAACTCAATAAACCCAATCCCTTCTCTACCACCAAATGCCTCCACTACTCTACCCGCATGGGTGTCTGTGAGTATAACTTGTCCGAAGCCATCACCGCGGATGATGCGTAGTAATGCTTCCATTCGGTTCTGGTCGAGTTTTTCGAAGATATCATCGAGGAGGAGGATGGGCTTGTGGCCCTGTACGTTGTTGAGGTAGGTGTATTGTGCCAGTTTCATGGCGAAGAGGAAACTTTTCTTCTGTCCTTGAGAACCGAAAGATTTTAATGAGATGTCGTTGAGGATGAATGTCCAGTCGTCGCGGTGAATGCCTCGCATGGTGCGTTGCACACGCAGGTCGTTCTGGAAAGATTGCTCCAGCCATTGGGCAAGTGGCTTCTCCGTGAGGTTGCTTTCGTAGGCTACCTGTATCTGCTCTTTGTCTGAAGAGAGTTGTTTGTAATACTCCCTTAGCAGCGGTATGAACTTGTCTATGAACTCCAAACGCTTTTGATAAATGTATGTTCCATCGCCTACCAACTGAGAATTGTAATACTCCAGTTCAGGACTGTTGGATGGTGGATTGAGGTAATGGAGTTTCAGCCAAGCATTGCGTTGCAGCAGCACCCGTTGGTAGCGCATGAGACGCTCTAGGTATTCGCGGTCAGTTTGACTGAGAATACTGTCCACCCACTTGCGGCGCAGCTCGCTGCCGTCATTTATCAGCTCCATATCGTCGGGGGCTATCATTACGGCTGCATACCGGCCTATGTGGTCGGTGAGCTTTTCATACTCTGTGCCATCGGCGCTGAGCTCTTTTTTGCCCTGTTTCCACTTACAGGCAATTATTTCATCATATCCTTTGTGGTCGAAAGTCCCCTGTACCCGGAAGCCGTCCATACCTTTTTGCACACTATTTTGCTGGTAGGAGCTGAAATAACTCTTGGTATAGCACAGGTAGTAGACCGCGTCCAGGAGGTTGGTCTTTCCGCTGCCATTAGGGCCTGTGATACAGGTTATAGGCTCCGCAAAGGCAAAACTGCCCGAAGAATAGTTGCGAAACTGTACTAATGTTATATTTTTTATCGTATTCAAGCGGAAATGGACGGGAAAGTTTTTATATTTTCGCACAAATTTATACAAACAGTGCAGACTCCATTCGGAAAAGAAACATATTTATACTGGTACGAGATAATGCTGCTTATGCGCCGCTTTGAAGAAAAGACGGGTCAGCTGTATGGTATGCAGAAAATCCGTGGCTTTTGCCACCTCTACGTAGGCCAGGAAGCTGTAGCCGCAGGCATGATGACAGCCATCAAAGACGATGACAATGTGATCACTGCCTACCGCGACCACGCTTTGGCGATAGCCAAAGGCATCTCTGCCAAGGAATGTATGGCGGAAATGTATGGTAAAGCTACAGGTTGCAGCAAGGGCAAGGGCGGCAGTATGCACTTTTTCTCTAAAGAGAAGAAGTTTTTTGGCGGTCATGGTATCGTTGGTGGCCAGATAGGTCTTGGTGCGGGTATCGCCTTCGCCGACCAATATAACGGCAACGACCGTGCTACTATCTGCTTCTTTGGTGATGGCGCTGCCCGCCAGGGTATGCTACACGAGGTGTTCAACATGGCGGTGCTGTGGCAGTTGCCGGTGGTGTTCATCTGTGAGAACAACTATTATGCAATGGGTACTTCGGTTCAGCGTACTGCTAAGAACCAGGACATATATCCGCTTGCTGACGCCTACAATATGCCGGGCGACAGTGTAGATGGTATGAGTTGCGAAGAAGTGCACAAGGCTATCGAAAGGGCTGTACGCCGTGCTCGTGAAAAGGGCGGACCAACCTTCCTTGAGATCAAAACTTACCGCTACCGCGGCCACTCTATGAGTGATCCTGCGAAATACCGTACTAAGGAAGAGCTGGAAGAATATCGTGAGAAAGACCCGATAAACCATGCCCTGAAGATGCTTATGGACAATAAATGGGCGACTGAGGCTGAAATAGAGGCGATCAACGAGAAAGTGAAGAAGGAAGTGGAAGATTCGGTACAATTTGCAGAAGAAAGCCCATGGCCGGACGACAGCGAACTCTATAAGGATATCTACTCAACTGATGATTATCCATACATTGTGGATTAGCAAAAGTGGATAATTACTGATAAAACCTTATAATTGCACCCCGAAAGGGTCACAAGAATTTAATTTATAATTTTTACTATACAAAATGGCTAATTCAGCAAGAAACAAACCCGGACAAGAGAACATTGACACATCCGTACCGGACGGCGCGGAAGTATTGGATAAGATCCAGGTTTCTTACGAAAAGAACAAAAATCGCATCAATGGTGTGGTGATAGCAGTGGTATTGGTAGTGGCAGGTTATTTCGGTTACCAGAAGCTTTACCAGGAGCCTAATAACGAAAAGGCATCTTCTATGATGTACTTCGCTAACAAATACATGCTGACTGACTCTGTGGACAAAGCACTGAACGGTGATGGTCAACACAAAGGCTACCTTGCGGTAATAAAAAAATACGGTGGTACTGACGCAGGTAACTTAAGCAAGTATTATGCGGGTGTTTGTTACCTGAAAAAAGGCGACAGCAAGAACGCTATTAAATACCTGGAAGACTTTAACGGTAAAGGCACACTGGTAGAATACAGCGCATTAGGCGCAATAGGTGATGCACACATGAACGCCGGCAACACTGACAAGGCAATTGATTTCTACAAGAAAGCAGCTGACAAGAAAGACAATGCGCTTCATGCACCTATCTACTTGTTCCGTGCAGGTTTGGCTTATGAGAAGGTGAACAAACCTGAAGAAGCTAAGAAACTGTACAAGCAAATACGCGACGAATATCCGCAAAGCCAGGAAGCAGGCAAGGTTGTGAAACAACTGGCTATGCTCGGCGAACTGGAATAATTTCTGATAACAACATTTTATACGCCCCTTTTTTACCTTTATGGAAAAAAGGGGCGTTTTTCAATTTAGGATATGGCACAATCGCAGAACAGCAGTACCCTACTCGATACTGCATCACTTAAGGAGTTGGCAAATGCACGCATAGCAATAGTGTGCACGGAATGGAATGATAAGATAATTACCGAACTGGTAAATGGTTGTGAAAGAGTTTGTAGTGAACTAAATGCTTCTGTCATTAAGAAAGTAGTGGTGCCGGGATGTATAGAGATACCTTTTGCTGTGAAGCAGCTATGGGAACACTATGCTGCTTCTGCTGAAGCAAAACCCGAAGCGATCATCGCATTTGGTACAGTGATACGTGGAGGAACGCCACATTTTGAATATGTATGCCAGAGTGTGACGGATGGTATTACTGCACTGAACCTTACGTTGCCGGTGCCAGTTATCTTCGGTGTACTGACGCTGGAGAATGAAGCACAGGCATGGGAACGCCTTGGAGGTATACACGGGCACAAGGGAGAAGAAGCGGCTATAACGGCTCTTAAAATGATACAGAATAGTCGTTCGTTAAAGTCTCACTAATAAGCTTATGAAAGTTCAGTTGTTTATACCTTGTTTTGTTGACCAGTTGTATCCGGAGACGGCTATGAACATGGTGAAGGTATTGGAGAAACTGGGCTGCGAGATATCTTATAATCCTGAACAAACCTGTTGCGGACAAGCGGCCTATAATGCCGGCTACAAGCAGGAGGCAAAAACTGTTGGAGCGAAATTCCTGAACGACTTTAAAGAGGATGGATATATCGTGAGTCCCGGTGGTTCATGCGTGGGTTTTGTGCGCAACTATTATGATGGCATTTTTGACAACAGCCCGGAACACAATATGTGCAAGAGTACTACTCCACGAGTGTACGAGTTTACTGAATTTCTTACTGAAGTTTTGAAGGTGGAAAATGTTGGTGCGAGCCTTACAGGTAAAGCAACTTATCATGATGCTTGTGGTGCGTTGCGTGAATGTGGTATAAAATCGGCACCGAGAAAGTTGCTGAGCAATGTTGCCGGACTTGAATTGGTAGAGATGAAAGAGGCGGAAACCTGTTGTGGTTTCGGTGGAACATTCGCGGTTAAGTTTGAACCGATATCCAATGGCATGGCTTATACTAAGGTGCAGAGTGCTGTAGATACAGGCGCGCAATATATTATCTCAACTGACTCTTCCTGCCTGATGCATATGCAGGGGTATATAGACAAGAACAAGCTCTCTATTAAGGCGATGCATATTGCGGATGTGCTGACGAGTGGATTGTAGTCGTTTCCAATAATTATTTTTCTGACGGTCGTCCGGATTAGATTGCTTCGTTCCTCGCAATGACGGGAGTAATAAAATAAGAAAGCACTGCTTGAGCAGTGCTTTCTTATTTTATGTTGTTAGTCGCTTAGCGATTTACTATTTTAAACGTAATATTCTTCCCCAGGTTTTGTTTGATGGCGAGGTTGTACCAGCAGCGGGCCATGTCTTCAAGTAACGGAACGGTATCTATATCGCCGAAGTCGTAAGTGTTTTTAAAGCCGAGGCTATTGGCAAGCAGCATAGCTACAGACTTCGCTTTCTTACTGTTTCCGGCAAAGAAAATATCGCCTGCTTCGCGAGCATCAAATTCCGGTGCGAGGAAATACGATTTGACCATGTCCTCTGCCCCTGTTATAGCAATTGCTGCTTTTAGTGTGGCCACATAATGCTCCGGTTTAGGATCAATATTTGCAGAAGCATCTATTATCACTTTATCACGCACATCACCCATCATATAGGCCACCTCACGAATTCTATCCGCAGGTACTGCCATATAGATCACATCGGCCTGCGCTGAAGCGTCCTCTATATTCTCAAAGAAAATATTATCCAATTCTGAATCTACAAGGACATCATCGTCCTCATCTTCATTTAGTCCTATAAAAACGGTATGTCCTTCTCTTGCCAGTTGTTCAGCAAAAAGTGCAACTCTAGGGCCATTACCAATAATAGCTATGTTCAAACACACAAAATTCCTGTATCCCATTAGGATTTATTTCTTTTCTTTTAAAAAATTAAACATGTTGCTTTTCTGGTAGGAGGGTAATCGGATGCAAATGTCTGCCTGTATTTCGACAAATGCAAAGATTAAATTGGGGTCAAAGGATGAGGTTGGTCATCATATTAAATCAAAAAATTGACCAGAAACACATTACAAATAGAGACAGGAAAATATGTTTAAAATATTTCTTTAAAAATGATGGCGCAGGAAAACTTGCGCCATCATTTTATGTAATTATTTTTTTACTATGCAAGTTGTGCGTCCAGCGTTATCTCACAATTATAAGCTTTAGACACGGGGCAATTAGCTTTTGCTTCAGCTGCACATTCCTGAAATTTAGCGTCATCTATTCCAGGTATTTTAGCTTTAAGGGTCAATTCACTTTTTGTGATAGAACCAGCTGCAGGATCTAATGTTATTACACAGTTGGTATGTATCTCATCGGGAGTGAAGCCTGCAGCGCCTAATACAAAGGACAGCTTCATGCTGAAACAGCCTGCATGTGCAGCTGCCATCAGTTCTTCAGGATTAGTACCTACACCTTCTTCAAAGCGGCTGCCGAAGGAATACTGCGTTTGATTCAGCACAGTGCTTTGTGTGGTGAGATGACCTTTGCCCTCTTTGCCCGAGCCGTTCCATATTGCGGTTGCGTTACGTTTCATAATTGATTCAATTTTAGGAGTCAAATATACGCTTTGAACGGGTTGAGCAGGTCAGATAAGAGAGAAATAAAATAGCCCGGGACAAAAACTAATTTCTTCTTTGACAAAAGGTTCCTTTACATACCTTTGCAGTCCATTCGAGAAAATCATGCAGCCATCAGTAAAGATCTTTTCAGGTACTAACTCACATTACCTCGCAGAGAGCATTGCCACTTGTTTCGGCAAAACATTAGGAAAAATATCCATTCAAAAGTTTAGCGATGGTGAATTCCAGCCTGTGTTCCAGGAATCTATCCGCGGAGATTATGTTTTCCTGGTACAATCCACCAATGCCCCCTCTGACAACCTAATGGAGTTGCTGATGATGATAGATGCAGCCCGCAGGGCTTCTGCCGGCTATATAACGGCCGTGATACCCTATTTCGGACTGGCCCGCCAGGACCGTAAAGACAAGCCCCGTGTATCAATCGCTTCCAAGCTGGTAGCTAACCTGCTGACAACAGCCGGTGCGGACAGGGTAATGACAATGGACCTGCATGCCCCTCAAATTCAAGGTTTTTTTGATATACCCGTGGATCACCTGGATAGTTCAGCAATTTTTATCCCGTATATCGAAAATCTTAAGATGGAAAACCTTATCTTTGCGGCCCCTGACGTAGGTTCTACCAACAGGGTACGTGAAGTTGCGAAGTATTTTGAGATGGATATGGTTATCTGTGACAAGCAACGCAAACGTGCCAATGAGATAGCAGCTATGACGGTGATAGGTGATGTGAGCGGAAGACATGTGGTGCTGATAGATGACATCTGCGATACAGCAGGTACTCTGAGTAAATCGGCATCCATATTAAAAGAGCGTGGTGCTTTATCAGTTCGCGCTTTCTGTACACACCCTGTATTAAGCGGCAAGGCTTATGAAAATATCCAAAACTCTGAGCTGGAAGAACTGGTAGTTTGTGATACCATACCGCTGAAAGGAAGTTGTGATAAAATAAAAGTAGTGCCTACGGCTGACCTCTTTGCGATAGCTATCCGCAATACTTTTGAGAACAAGTCAATAAGTTCTTTATTTATACATAGTCAGAAGAAGTAGTTGATAAGTTGACTCGTTAATAGGTTGATAAGTCACGAGGCTTCTAAATATTGAATTGAGTACAACCGTTCCGGTTGAGAAACCGGGATATACTGTTTATACAAAAAAATCCGTCCCCAAAAGGGATACCTTATTTAAAACTAATTTTCAACGTCCGGATGTTTGACGGATAACCGCTCGGCGCTGAAGAACAAAACACTGTAAAATGAAAAGTGTAAAAATTGAAGGTAAAAAAAGAAGCGATCTTGGTAAAAAAGCAACACGCCAGGTTCGTTCTGAAGGACAAGTTCCATGTGTTATCTATGGTGGTAACGAAACTATTCACTTTACCGCTCCGGTAATGAGTTTCCGTCACCTTGTGTACACTCCTG
This sequence comes from Bacteroidetes bacterium UBA7674, assembly GCA_002483105.1. GTDB lineage: Bacteria > Bacteroidota > Bacteroidia > Chitinophagales > Chitinophagaceae > MKUN01. The sequence goes on along the minus strand of DLHG01000011.1, from coordinate 117,649 downwards.
ATTTCCAAATCGCTGAGATCAATCTTGATGGTAAAACGTACAAGACGATCATGAAGGATCTGCAGTTTGACGTTGTAACCGACGACCTGACTCACATTGACTTCCTGGAATTGGTTGATGACAAGAAAGTTATCGCTAACCTGCCATTGAAATTTACAGGACAGTCTGTAGGTGTAAAAGCAGGTGGACGTCTTGAAATAAAAGTAAAGAACCTGAAAGTGCGTGCTTATCCTAAGCATCTTCTTGAAAGCCTGGAAGTTAGCATCAGCGACCTGCAGATAGGTGATAACCTTCGTGTACAAGACGTAAAGGCAGAAGGTATTGAGTTCATGAACTCTCCGCGTATCCCGATAGCATCAGTAGTTACTACCCGTGCCCTGCGCCAGGCAGAAACTGAAGAAGCTAAAGCAGGTAAGAAATAGTTTCAAAGCAGTTATATACAAGAGCCGTCCCAATGTATGTTGGGACGGCTCTTTTTGTGTGCGAGTAACACCACCCCCAATTGTAAAACTGCTATCACAGGTTTTACAATTGACCCCTCCTCCGAAAGCCCGCCCGGATGAACTATCCGTTCGGACGGGGAGGGGTATTTTTAAGCAGAGCGGAGAAACAGAGTGAAGAGCGGAGGGTGCGAGTCGCCCACCCCGACCAAGCTACGCAGGGCCACCCTCCCTGCCAGGAGGCGAGTTCCAGAGATAAATGTAGTATCATTCTTTGCTAATTGTGCATCAGTTAATGTTATCCTTTAAGCTCTTCGGTGGCATTGATTTTGAGTAATTGTAGCAAAGCATATACTCATGACACACAAGAATCATATCGGGCTCGACCCGAAGAAATCGGAAGAACTGGCGGAGAAGTTGAATACCTTACTTGCCAACTACCAACTTTTCTACATCAATACGCGCGGTTTCCACTGGAATATAAAGGGAGAGAAATTCTTTGAGCTGCATGTAAAGTTTGAAGAGCTATATAACGATTCTCAACTGAAGATCGATGAAATAGCAGAGCGTATCGTTACGCTCGGGTACACCCCACTCCATAGTTTCACTTCTTATCTTGAAACTTCAACCATCAAGGAGCAGACAAATGTCTCTGATGGCATGAAAGCCGTAAAGCATATTGTGGAGTCGTTCAATGTCCTGCTGACTATGGAAAGAGAGATACTGCATCTGTCTGCTGAGGCAGATGATGAGGGTACTAACTCGATGGTGAGTGACTATATACGGGCGCAGGAGAAATTGGTGTGGATGTATTCTTCGTTTTTGAAGTAGAGACGCTTTGCTTGAGTGCGGTGAAACAGGGCGAAGAGCGGGTTTGAAGTGCGCAAGGTACACCACCCCCAATTGTAAATCTGCTATCGCAGGTTTCACAATTGCGCCCTCCTCCGAAAGCTCGCCCGGATGAACTATCCGTTCGGACGGGGAGGGGTATCTTTAATGTAGATGGAGAAACAGAGCGGGAGCGAAAGAAAATAAAAAAGGGCTGGTGATGTACCAGCCCTTTTTTATTATTTATGTAGTTGCGCTTTATTTGTAAATATCCATTTCGTTGATGATGTTTGGTGCATGACCTAACTTGTCAACTAAGAAAAGTACGAAGCGGATATCGCAAACGATGGTGCGCTTGTACTTTTTATCAAAAGCTATATCGCCGCTCATTGCTTCCCAGTTACCGTCAAATGCCGTACCTATCAGTTCGCCATCACCGTTAATAACAGGGCTACCTGAGTTACCGCCTGTGATATCGTTATCTGTAATGAAGCAGGTATGCAGTGTACCGTCTTTATCGGCCCAAACACCATAGTCTTTCTTCTTAGCCAATGCTATCAGTTCTTTAGGCATATCGAACTCATCATCGTTTGGCTTGTACTTAGCAACTGCCTGATCGAGGGTGGTGAAGTGATTGAACTTCTTACCTTCTGAGTTGCTATAGCCTGCTACTTTACCATAAGTGACACGCATAGTAGAATTCGCATCAGGATACATCTTTTTGCCCGGGTTCATTTTCATCAGGCCTTTAACATATCTTCTGTGCAGATCTTTCTTCTCATTATTGAACGTTTCGATCTTAGGTGCATATTTCTCAGTGAAGTTCTTTACGAAGCTTTGCGTGTAGATATAAGCAGGATCGTTCTCAATTTGCTCCAGCTTAGGATTTTTCAGGAATGCCTTGAACTTAGCCTCATTAGCCAGGAAGCTATTGCTAAAAACGTAGTTAGCATAATTTGTGTATGCCTTATCTGTTTTACCGTACTTTTTGAATATCACTTCTTCATACACAGACGGGTGTTGATCTACAGGAACATTGTTGTAGTACATCTTAGCCATTGCAGCGAATATTTCTTTCTCTGTACCGGCATCATACTCTTTCATTAATGCTTTGTATCCTTTCTGAGCATCCTCGGTCAGCTTTTTGATTTTGTCAGCGTCTTCACCTTTCTTAAGCGCGGCAGCCAGCGGCCCCATAGAGGAAGCCAGCTTAGTGAGTGTTGATGCACGGAAAGCCTCAGAGAAATAAACACCATGCTTTGCATACGGAGTGTAGTTCTCATATATCTCTTCGAACTCGTTCATCAGGCTGCGGTTCTTCAGGTCGTTCTCACGAGCCCACATGCTGAAGTCTTCTTCAGCTTCTTGTTTCTCCCCTACTACGTTCAGGCGTTTCAGTTGTTCTGTCTGGCCTATGAAGTATTTCCAGTAGTTGGCAATACGAGAATAGGAAGAAGTGAGTTTTAAGTAAACAGCTTTATTACCCTTCATATGCTTGCGCATAATTTCGAGACGCTTGTCGCGGATGCTAACGATAGCAGGATTGGTTTCGTTGATAGACAGCTTTACACCGTAAGACACCTCGTAGCGGTTAGTACGACCCGGATAACCCATGATCATAGCATAGTCGCCTTCGTCTTGCCCTGAAGCATCTACCGGAAGGTGGTGCTTAGGTTTGAATGGTACGTTGCTTGCAGAGTAAGCAGCAGGCTCATTGTTTTTACCTGCATATATGCGGAACATAGAGAAGTCAGCCGTATGGCGTGGCCACATCCAGTTGTCCGTATCGCCGCCAAACTTACCTAATGATTTAGGAGGCGTACCTACCAGGCGAATATCGGTGTACTTCTTGTACACCAACAGGAAGAACTGGTTGCCACCAAAGTATTCTTTTACATTGGCTACATATTTACCATCTTCAGCTGCTTCGTCTGACAACTCTTTAGCTATAGCGTCAAATTTCTTGGTGAACTCTTTACCTGTAGCACCACCGATAGAAGTCTTAACGATGCTGGTGACATCTTCCATGCGCTCAAGGAACATTACACTTAGTCCTTCAGCCGGTAATTCCTGTGATTTGTTCTTTGCCCAGAAGCCGTTGTCCAGGTAGTTCTTCTGTACAGTGCTTAGTGTAGCAATGGCATCATATCCGCAGTGGTGATTGGTGAGTACCAAACCTTCTTTGGAGATCACCTCAGCAGTGCAACCACCGCCGAAATGCAGTATGGCATCCTTCAGGCTGCTGTTATTGATGCTATAGATATCTTCGGCAGAAAGCGTGAGCCCCAGGCGGGACATTTCAGCATAATTCTTACCGATGAGCATAGGTATCCACATACCTTCATCTGCACGAGCGGGCAATAGCATAGCTACCGCACAGATGGATAACAAGAATTTTTTCATTTGTCTGTATTGTTATTGAGAAACAGGAAAGCAAAATTAGCAATTCAGGCGACAGAACCTAGTATTGATAGGGTGATTATTAGGATTTTGAGCGGATTTTGCCGTGTGGAGTGACCGATGCGAGTCACCCACCCCGCCCATGCTTCGCAAGGGCACCCCTCCCTGCCAGGAGGAGAGTCTTATTATTGGTGTTATTCCGGGATCTCGCCCTTCTCTACCTTCATGGAACCACGGAGGTTCTTTATCTGGTACATGCTGAAGTCTTCCTCAGCATCGAGGGCATCGCCATACATGGTTTGGGTAGGGGTAATGATAGTAACGGGTTTTTCGGTATATATTTTCTTGACGTTCTGGTTCCAGATGAGCTCTTCAGTCTTGATCGTCTCCTGCTTCTTAGTATTGATAACAATGTTGTCCCTTATCAGCACTGTTTTGCGTTCCTCGTAGAAGCGGGCATACTTTGCAGTCAGCGTACTTTCCAGTTGGAGGCTGTCGTCGTAGAACTCCATCTTTATATCCTTACGCATATCGGTAAAGGGCGGCTTGGCGTAGTCGTTACGCACAAACTCTTTGGCTGTGATACGCACCTTGGCTTTGCCATGCTCACTATAGATGATAGTGACATTGTAGGCAACATCTTCTTTCAGGTTCGCCTTGCCTGTGAGCGCATCTATATCCTTCATCTTATTGCTGCAGGCCGAAAGAAGCAGCACCAACAAAATACCCGGAATAAAAACTATCCGGGTGTAATGTATAGAATGATATATTGCCTTGAGCTTATTCATATTTACGTTTCACGAACCATTTGTCCAGGAAGGCATTCAGTGATGCACCTAAAGTAAACTTCACGAAATTTTCTCTTATCAGGCCATTCTGTGTAGTTCCCCTGCTACCGATCTCAATAGCAGTATGTATCCTGTCGGGCGACTTCCTGAAAGGAAGACTGGCGCCGAGTGTAAAACCATAGAGGCTCATATCTGTATTGCGAAGACGAATGTAGTCGCTGCCATAATAGAAACCTAACCTGTAAGAAACACGAGGCAGGTATTTACGAAGGCTTTTTGCGTCAGGAGTGATCTCAGCGCCTACGTTGGCTTTCCAGGTGCTTGCCTGTAAGGAATCTGTTCTACCGAAGTTGCGGAACTGGCCCCATTGTGTGCCTGAAAAATCAACACCTACTCTCCATTGTTCGTTGCCTAAAAGTTGTGCACCAACACTATAAGTGAGTGGTGTGATATATTTGCCTTTAGCACCATTAGTACTCCAGACAGTATCATAAGCGGAGATACCGCCTACACGCGCATAAGATATCCAATACTCATCGCGGGTAGCGCTTATGGTTTGAGTAAGACTGACAGTAGCACCTATCTTTAAAATATACTTGCTACTTAATTTCTTCTCCCACAGTCCACCGATGTTATAGTAAATACCTCCGATGTTGGTGTATTTAGATATTTCAGTATTCATGGCAATTGTAGTATCAATATTTACCAGGGCACTTGTAGTGCGGGTATTACCGAACATATAACCAATGTTACCACCGAGGCTGAAACCACTATAAGTACCGCCAAAACCAATGAATGCCTTATTGATGCTGCCATCGCCAAAGTATATGCGGATGGCATCACCTATGCCGGGAACACCATTAAGCCCTGTGGCAGAGTCTTGCACATTGTAAAACATACGGCTGTGCGGTTTGATGCCTATTGCCATACCAGCATGCTTACCCAGCGGGAAAGCGATGTTCATGTAAGAAAGGGTGGCCATACCTGCAGCGTAGGTTTGGTTATTCGCCTTCAGCCTGTGCGAGTTTCCTTCTCCGGCTATTTCGTATGTAGTGAGCGCGAGTGATGCATAGGAGGCAGGATTCTCAGTATTGATCGTAAAACCGTCAGCAGAAGCAGATGTAATAGAGCCCATACCGCGATAAGCAATATTGACACCACTACGCAGGTCGCCAAAGCCGTAACGGGAGTAAGGAGAATTCTGTTTATTGGATAAAGGGTTACTACCACTTTCTGTTGTTTGGGCAGATGCAGCAGCTACTGAAAACAATAATATACTAGAGAAAAGATACTTAGCTAAGTTCAGGGACATTATGCTTTAAGATTAGATTTAGGCCCTTCAATAACAGCTCAGGGTCTGCAAATATCTTACTTTTCAACTTGCCAGCAAAAAAGGGTGCATCGCCACCGGTTAAAACAGCGTTAAAATCGGAGTATTGGCTGCCAAAATCAGCCACCATTCCGTCTATTTCCGCTGCTGCGCCAAAGGCTGCCCCACTACGCATACCGGAATATGTATCGTAGCCTAGTAGTATGAGATCACCTTCCAGCTGTACTTCCGGCAACTTGTCGGTAAATGCGTGCATGGCTTTCAGCCTCATGCGCACACCCGGAGATATAGCTCCGCCACGGAAAATGCCCGAACTCTGTATAAAATTATATGTAATGCAAGTTCCGACACTGATTACGAGGTTATTCTTACCCGGATACAGTAAATGTGCAGCTACGGCCAATGGAATACGGTCGTTGCCCAGGCTATCAGTAGAGTACGCATTCATGATAGGCAGCGGGGTATTACCATCCAGCTTGATGTACTTAGGTATCTTATCGCAAAGCATATCTTCCACACCTTGCGGATTGAATACTACAGAGCAAAGGATACAATGGGTTGGTTTATGGTAGTCAACCTGCTCTGCGAGTGCAGACATAGCTTCGTCTTCGCGAAAAGATTTTACTTCTACTAATCGGTCATTAACAAAGATACCTGCCTTTACCAGGGTGTTACCCCAGTCTATACATAAAGTAGTTGCCATTTTCTGTTAGTGGTATTTGAATGTGTAAGAGGCAAAATAATAAAAATAGGTTTCAATAAAGAATATAGTAATCGTATTTATCAAAAATTAAGATCAAAGGGACAGATCGTCCAGCGACAGATCCCTGAAATGGCCATTTCTCTGTACCCTGGCCTTCATCACTTCCAGCTCCTGTATCACAGGCAGGATGGCCTTGAGGTGGCGGCGGATATACTCCAGCCTTTGTATCTCGGTGAAGAGGCCGAGCAGTTCATATTCCTGCTCCCGCGACAAACCTACCAGGTGGGCTATCTCGTAGGCTATCATCTCTGTTTTATGCTCGGGGAATTTCGCCTCTACACCCATAAGAGTGTACATCCTTTTCACCTCATCCTGTATCAATTGGGCGATCCTGGAATTATCAGGCACGGTGATGTTTTGCGGATATTCAACAATAGCACCATGATATAGCTTTTCCGGTATCTCTTTTACTATCTCCAGCACTTTAAATATCTGTGATCCTTTGGTGCGGATATCCATTTCGCCATTCTCGTATTCCTTCACGATCTCGGTTATCTCCATGCGGGTGCCCAGCTCTCCTATCTTCTTATCCACCACGGTGGGAATGCCGAAGTCTTTCTTGTTGGCAATGCAATCCCTAATGAGTTGCTTATAACGTGGTTCAAAAATGTGCAGGTTCAATGGCTCTCCCGGATAGACCACGATATCCAGTGGAAATATTGGAATAAAATTCATCATAGGTACTCTGTTAGCTTATCATTGTTTGTTCTTCATTCTCATACATAAAAGTATGCCGCTGCCAAAGCAGGAAGAACAAATATACGAATATGCCCATTTGCACTTCGAGGGCAGGCTCTATCATTAATTGCAGGATAGAGATGATCCATACCATGAGGAAAAAGAAGCCGTTCCTGTTGCGTTTTACGAGGCTGAGCGGAGCCATTATCCACCAGATGAATAGCAGTGCTGCCGGAATACCACAAGCAACCGCGACTGTAAGCACCTGGTTGTGGGGCACCAATATGCGCCCGTCAGTATCCTGAGGATAGAACTTGTGATAGCCGTCCTCCATTACCTTGTATATATCCCCTGCCCCAACTCCCTTAGCGGGATTATCTTTGATCACATCAAAAGCAATATTGTAAGACATGAGCCTGCCCATATCACTATAGATACCTGTGAGGTGGCCTTCCTGAAACTGGATGACAGTGTATTTGAAATAACCGATACGCTGGCTTAAGGTAGGTACATATGTACCTGCGAGATATAGGGAAACAAACAAGACAATAACCGCTGATATACCAAAAACCTTATTGCGCTTTAGCCCTGCATAGACAGCCCAGCCTGTAAGAAAAACATAGAGTGCCACCAGTCCGCTGCGGGCTGCCAGTATATGCAAATAAGCTGTGAGTAGTACAATGACAATAGCGATAAACCACTTCATGACATTGTTCTTAAAATGCGGCCATATATACAGGCACCAGATAACATACAATGCGATCATCAGGCTGAAACGGATATAGTCGCCGGAGGGAACAGGCAGCATACCGGCAGTACCGTAGCTATAGAAATATCCTTCGAAATTCGCGAAAAAGAAAGAAAGGCTATAGGCTGCACCAGATAACAGTATCAAGCCTGTGCCTATACAGAACACCTGTAACTGCCTGATGGAGAACTTAGGAAGAAATGAGAATGCAAGAGGCAGTAAGAGTATAGGGAGCTTTACCTGTAAACGCTGCGACCAATAAGGGATGTCATCGCTCCAGAAATAAGATATAGCGTACATAGCAACCCATGCCAGGCCTAGTAGCCACCATTTTTTTTCGAACCACCGCCTGGGGTGGATCCCCAAGAGGGTATATACCCCCATAACTGCCATTGCCAGCGACATTAAAGACCTGGAAACCAGGAAACCGAGCACCATTGCCAACGAACAAAGTATGGCAATATTGGTTTTAGCTAACAGTTTATGGTTTAGAAATTTAATTTTGTCCACTAAGCAGGTATATTTATCTGATAACGAACATAACTATTTTTTAGTGCAGGACAACATAAAACATTTACTTCCGCAGATACAGGCCGGTGATTTCAAATCGCTGGCAAAGGCCATCACCATAGTGGAGAACGAACTGCCGGGGTATAAAGACCTGCTACTGAACCTCAGCGGAACAGAGACGGCTAAAGTGCTGGGCATTACCGGCCCTCCCGGAGCGGGCAAGAGCACACTGGTGAATGCACTGCTGCACTACTGGGTAAGCAGGGGTAAAAAAATAGCCGTGATAGCTGTGGACCCTTCATCACCATTCAACTATGGGGCATTGCTGGGCGACCGTATCCGCATGGCAGATTTTTATAACAACGAAAACGTATATATCCGCTCCCTGGCAACGAGGGGTGCTTTGGGCGGGCTGCATCCTAAGATCATAGAAATAACTGATGTGGTGAAACATGCCGCTTTTGATTTGGTACTGGTAGAAACAGTGGGTGTTGGACAAACAGAAGTAGAAGTAGCGGGTATAGCAGACTGCACGGTGGTAGCACTGGTACCCGAAGCCGGAGATGTGATACAAACTATGAAAGCGGGCATACTGGAAATAGCCAACATATTTGTAGTGAACAAAGCCGACAGGCCCGATGCTGATAAGCTCTACCAGAACCTGAAAATATTGGTACATGAAAAAGCGGGCATGGACAAAGAAGTGCCCGTAGTAAAGACCATAGCCACCGAACAAAAAGGCATGGAACAACTGGTTGCCGCAGTGGAAGAATACTTTACCGAACACAATACACTCCCTGAAAAAAGGCTGCACCTGCTGGTAGAGAAAAGCTGGCAACTGATACAGGCAGAACGTATGAGCAATGTGAGCCGCAGTAAACTAAAAGAAGAGCTGGCCAAGGCATTAGAAAAAGAAGATTTCAACCTGTATGCTTTTACGCAAGGTTTCAGCAGGAATTTATGATAGCATAAGCATTGCATTTACTACTTTAGCCGCCGTAAACAACACACCATAAATGAGTGCTCCCCGTTTGTACCACACCTTGCGATACCTGAAGCTGCAGCAATGGTTTTATCGTATCTGGTACAAACTGAAAAATAGGTTTTATCAGTACCCTTCGCAACTGAGCATACCTCTTAGCCAGGCGATGGTATTCGGTGAACATCAATTCTATAAATTCAATATAGACAGTTGTTACCAGCCAGCCGATAACACTTTCACATTCCTGAACATCAGTCATAAGTTTGGCAATGAGATTGACTGGGACCTTGAAAAATACGGCAAACTGTGGGCATATAACCTGAACTACTTTGCGTGGCTGAATGATGAAAACCTGAGCGCTGAAAGCAAGCTACGGAGTATTCACAACTACCTGCTTGAAAGGCATCACGCGAATGGTTCGTCAGCCTACCCGACTTCGCTGAGAGGTATCAACTGGATAAAATTTCTTGTACAAAACAATATAAAAGAGGAAGCTATTCTTTCGCAACTATACAAGGACTACGACAGGCTTTCGGCTTTCCCTGAATACCATTTGTTGGGCAATCACTTACTGGAGAATGGCTTCTCGCTATTCTTTGCAGCGCATTATTTTAATGACAAAGACCTTTACGAACCGGCACATCATATACTGGAAGAAGAACTGAGAGTTCAGATACTTGCAGACGGAGCGCACTATGAGCTTAGCCCTATGTACCACTGCATAATACTACAAAGATTGCTGGAGTGCATAGAGCTATATACCTTTTCTGACAGGTTCAGGAATAAAGAGTTGCATGCACAAATGCACGCAACAGCAAGTAAAATGCTCGGTTGGTTGCAGGCGTTCTGCTTTAAAGACGGCAGCTATGCAATGATGGGCGACGCGGCACCGGGAATAGCGTTGCCCACGAAAGAGCTGTATGCCTATGCGCGGCACCTGGGCATTAACTGGGTGAAGACCAGACTGAAAGACTGCGGTTACCGCAAGATGGCATCTGACAACTATGAACTGGTGCTGGATGTGGGAAACATAATACCCACCTACCAGCCCGGGCATGCACATGCTGATGCACTTACGTATTGCCTGAATGTGAAAGGACGACCGGTGATAGTGGACACAGGTATCTCTACCTACGACAAAAACAGCAGGCGCCTGGAAGAACGGGGCACCGAGGCGCACAATACCATCAGCGTGAACGGGCAAAACTCCTCCGATGTATGGGGTGGCTTCCGTGTAGGAAAGCGGGCAACAGTAACCATAAACAAGGAAGATAGCCAGCAAATAACAGCCTCACATAACGGATATAAAAATCTGGGGATCATCCACGAAAGGAGCTTTGCCTGCGGGGAAAACAGCATCAGGATAGCAGACAGGATACAAGGCTATGCAGAGCAGCAGGTATATTCCTACATTCACTTTCACCCATCATGTAAAGTAGAGCAAATAAGCCCTTTCAGCTACATGATAGATAATATTAAAATAAACATAAGCGGGGGTACTGGCGCAGCAGTAGTTAATTACTTATATTGCAGCGGCTACAACAAAACGGAGCCTGCCCCAGGCCTCCGGATACACATAGAGAGAAATATTGTTGTTAGCATCGAATTATAGTTTATGCTTGTAGATATAGTTGCAGGTGCCCGGCCTAATTTTATGAAAATAGCCCCTATTATAGAGGCTATAGAAAGAGAGAAAAGAAAAGGAGGAACCCTTGACTATCGGCTCATTCATACAGGCCAGCATTATGATAAAAATATGAGTACTGCTTTCTTTGAGCAGCTCGGAATACCTAAGCCCAATATTAACCTGGAGGCAGGTAGTGGTACGCAAGCGGAACAAACGGCTGCGATAATGACCCGCTACGAGAAAGTGTTGCAGACCTCTAAGCCTGACCTTGTGATAGTGGTAGGCGATGTCACCTCTACTATGGCCTGCGCCATCACCGCAAAGAAAATGGGCAACATTAAAGTGGTGCACGTAGAAGCAGGCATTCGCAGCAATGACCTTACAATGCCCGAGGAAATCAACCGCATAGTTACAGACTCGATAACAGACATCTTCTTTACCACATCTCATACTGCCAACGAAAACCTCAGACGTATGGGTATGTCGGACGAGCGTATCTTCTTTGTAGGTAATACCATGATAGATACCCTGCTGAAGCAGCGGCCTAACTTTGAGCAGCCCCCTATATGGGATAAGCTGAAGCTAAAAGACAAGAACTACCTGGTGCTTACCCTGCACCGCCCCAACAATGTTGATAATGTAAGCGACCTGAAGGCAATACTGATCACCATCATTAAAGCGTCCCGAAACTTACCCATCATATTCCCCATACATCCCCGTACGGCAAAGACGCTTGAGTCGGTAGGTATAAAAGCCGCGAACTTTCACGTAGTAGAGCCACTGAACTATTTGCAGTTCAATTACCTGGTGCAACACTCAAAAGCGGTAATAACAGATTCGGGTGGTATACAAGAGGAAACTACCGTGATGCACGTGCCATGCATTACCCTGAGAGACAACACTGAAAGGCCTGAGACATGCAGCATAGGTACCAATGAACTGATAGGTACTAACCCCAAAGCCATCCCCCTGGCACTGGAAAAACTCTTCAATGATGAGTGGAAAAAAGGCGGTATCCCTTACATGTGGGATGGTAAAACAGCCGACCGAATAGTAAGCGTGTTAAAAAATATTAAGCTATAATCCATTTTTGGATTGGTTTTTGTGGGATTTATTAGTAAATAATGAGTAATAAATTATGATTTCGCATATAATTTATTAATTTGTTATCGTAAAAAAATGTTAAAACAATACTGTAAATTTGCTATTATAGAGTAGATAAGGGATAGCAATTAGACGGTTTGAATTGACATTTTTTAACGAATTTGCTCATACCCCTTACAACATGATAACATTGCAACCTTACTTGTTATACCTTTTTGCCTGTGTCACCGCACTAGTATTAAGCCTGGTTTCTATCCCGAGGATCATCTATGTTTCTAAAAGGAAACGGTTATTTGATGTACCGGACGGAGGGCGAAAAATACATATCAACACCGTTCCTAATCTTGGGGGAATAGGTATCTTCTTCGCCTATATCATCGTTACCTCTGTATTTATCAATACCTCATCGCTGGATAAGTGGAATTATATCTGTGCCTCTTCGGTACTACTGTTCCTTACGGGTATTAATGATGACTTAGTAACCATTCCACCTAATAAGAAATTCCTGGCACAGCTTGTAGCTGCGCTTATTACAGTGGTTTTTGCCGATATGCGCCTGAATTCTCTACATGGGTTCTTTGGCGTATATGAGTTGCCGTACCTCGTGAGTGTTGGCTTTAGTGTAATGGGTATCATATTCGTGACCAATGCCTTTAACCTGGTAGATGGCATAGATGGCCTGGCAGGCTCCATTGCTGTGCTATGTTCCTGCACCCTGGGCATCTCTTTAGCCTTACTTGGGAACAAAGGCGGGGCTTTTATCGCCTTCAGCCTGATGGGAGCTGTGATAGGCTTCTTACGTTACAATTTGTCTCCGGCTAAGATATTCATGGGTGACACCGGTTCGCTGGTAATAGGATTTACTATTGCCGTGCTGTGTGTGATGTTCTTCCACTCATTCCCTGAGTCTATTGCCACAGCCTCGCGGAAGGAATTTCCGCTACTGACGACCATCCATAGTATCCGCGGCGGTATGGTGATAGCCTTATCGGTATTATTTGTACCTGTATTTGACTCCTTCCGTGTATTTATTACCCGCATGATAAAGGGTGGTTCTCCGTTCAAAGCAGACAGAACGCACCTGCATCACTATTTGCTGGATCTGGGTTTCAGCCACGGACAGACAGTAACCATACTTATTACCTCTAATATCCTGATAATAGTAGTGGCCCTCCTGGTGCAAGACTACAATCCTAACATCGCTTTACTGAGCATCTTCGGGTTGACGTTTATCCTGTTCGGTATCCTGTATGTGATGCGCCGCAACCGCCTGAATGAGATAAAGGCTATGAAGATGGGCTCAAGTATGAATGGCAACATGACCCTTGCTACCGGTGGCAGCCTTTATATGAATGACAACCTTTCGGTAAACGGGAAAAGGGAGAATGTCTCTAGTTTCGTGAACAGCGAGAAGGACTAGTTCTGTGAATAATGAATAATGGGTGTTTATTGCTGAGTAGTCACGTTGCAAACCTACCGTTTACACAAAAAATTTAGATCGCTTTTATTACCTGCCCAAGTTGTCTTTACTTTTCTTTTGCTCCGCCAAAAGAAAAGTAACAAAAGAAAAGGCGGCCCTACGCCATGCGGCTCCGCCGGGCTCGGGGGCCAACGCTGCGTGTTATGTTGTGTTACGCAGTCCACTATTCAACAGTGCGCTGGTTTTCTGACCACGCTTAAGAACATCTACCACTGCTTCAAGTCACTTAAGCTGTAGTTCACTATTCAAGTTCCTCCTGGCAGAAAAAGGCGCAGACGCAGTTCTCAGCAATTGCATGTCCCATCATCTCTCTCACGCAAGGGGGCAAGTGGTACACGGTAATGTGGAAACGTTAGCGAGCTAAACCTGAGCTTATTGCTCTATCATGTAAGAACTGCTTTGGTACCTGTAGAGATACAAATGCTGGTTCTCATTGTATAGCACTTCTTCCTTCTTTTTATCCCACTCAGTCTTTATCTGGAACTTAGTGAACGGTGCGCCCTTGTTATCGCCAATTTCATTATTGAAGATCGTACCGTGTTCTTTTAGCAAAGTAGCGTACCAGTATAGTATTTCAAATCCCCTGTACACCATTTCGCCCGGCTTGCCATTAAAACGATTCTGATAACCTTGGTTGAGCAGTTGACCACCTGAAGTAGTGGGGTCGAAATAGAATGGTGCTGTAAAGTACACGGCCACATTGGGGAATGCTTCCGGCTTACGTATAGCAGGCATAGCCCTCCATGAAGGCATACCGTATACAGCAAACTTATAGGCAGGGAAGTATTTGTACAAGCTCTTAATTATTCCTTCGGCATAGGCAGTTTCCACTACGGGCATCAGGATAACATTTATTTCATCTTTACTAAAACCTTTAGCTAATTCCGCGGAGTCAGGGGCTTTATTGCAAAGTAACCTGCGGAGATTATTCTCCTCCAGTATATTAGTAAGGTAAGAATAAGCATTCTCGTCGGATGGAACAGAAGTACGATATAGAATAGTTATCTGCTCCTTGTGATATTTTTCGGCAATCTTTTTCATTATCCACTCACAATGTGTTTGTAAGCGGGGTTGAATTAAAGTAAAATACGGGTTCTCTCTAACACCTGCATCAGAAGGAGACACGGCAGAGATGAAATTGATGTTGTTCTTTTTTGCACGAGCAGCTACTTCAGGTATATCAGTGGATTGAATGGCGCCGATTATCAGATCAGAAGAGTCAAGTGTTCCACGAGCAATCAATGTCTTTATCCCCTGCCCTGCACTGGCGATATCGTGAACATATACGTCCAGCTTGTAGTTCTTTGCTTCGAGTGTATCAGCAGCCAGCCTGATGCCTTGATAGAAATCCATACCCGCCGTAGCTTTATCAGGCACCTTGCCCTTGTAGGTTGGTTTATTATTTTTCACCAGTTCGTCGAGATATAGCGGCACCAGTACATCAATACGGTACACTTCCTTTTTTACGGAACGCGGGTAATCAACTTCCAGTATCTTTTTAGGTTTCGGTTTTGGTGTTTCCTGCCTTTCCCTTTCACGAGGATTTTCTGTCGGCCTTCTGTCGGGATGAGTTACCGGAGCCTTACGTTCGTTGCGGTCCTTTTGGCGTTTACGTTCTTTTCTGCTTTGGGCATCAGTTTCCGTAACCGTTAAAACGGCAAGCAGTATCGCAATAACCAGTTTATATTTCATATTGCTTATTCCCATTCGATAGTTGCAGGAGGCTTAGAACTAATGTCATATACCACTCGGTTAATCCCTTTTACCTGGTTGATGATGTCGTTAGATATCTGAGCCAGTAATTCATAAGGCAAGTGCGACCAATCGGCGGTCATACCATCAACTGATGTTACAGCCCTGAGTGCCACGGTGAACTCGTAAGTACGTTCGTCGCCCATTACACCTACACTTTGTACAGGTAACAATATAGTACCTGCCTGCCATACCTTGCTGTACCATCCACTATCACGCAAGTGCTGAATATATATAGCATCTGCATCCTGCAGCATCTTCACTTTTTCCTCAGATACCGCACCTAAAATGCGGATACCTAAGCCCGGGCCCGGGAAAGGATGGCGCGAAAGGAATATATCGTCAATGCCCATCTCACGGCCGATCCTGCGGACCTCATCTTTGAACAATAAGCGAAGTGGTTCTACCAGTTTCATGTTCATCTTCTCCGGCAGGCCACCCACATTGTGGTGTGACTTGATAGTAGCCGACGGGCCATGCACCGATAAAGACTCTATCACATCAGGATAGATGGTTCCCTGACCTAGGAAGTGAACATCCTTCAATTCGGTTCCTTCTTCCTGGAAAATATCTATGAATAACTTACCTATTATCTTACGTTTTGTTTCAGGGTCGGAAACGCCGTCGAGGTCTTTGTAAAAACGCTGACGGGCATCTATACCTTTCGTGTTCAGGCCGAGGTGTTTATAACCTTCCATTACCTGCTCAAATTCATTCTTGCGCAGCAGACCATTATCAACAAATATGCAATAGAGATTGTCGCCTATGGCTTTATGTATCAATGTAGCCGCAACAGTGGAGTCAACCCCACCACTAAGTGCCATTACTACTTTGCCATCACCGACTTGCTCCTTGATACGAGCCACTGTCTCTTCTACAAATAATGACGGTGTCCAGTCTTGTTTAGTAGAACAAATATCAACCAGGAAGTTCTTCAATAACTGACGACCGTCAACAGTATGAGTCACCTCAGGGTGAAACTGGATTGCATATACAGGATTGGCAGCAAAATCAGCAGATGCTTTGTAAGCGGCAACGGGAATACTCTCCGTTTTGGCGATAACCTCAAAACCTTCCGGTAACTTTTTAATAGTATCTGCATGGCTCATCCACACCTGCGAACCATCTGAAATAGTAGCGAAGAGTGAATTGTGAACTACATCTTTCAGGTGCGCCCTGCCATATTCCCGATGCGTGGACTTCCCTACTTCTCCTCCATATAAATGTGCGATAAGCTGTGCACCGTAACATACAGCCAGCACAGGAACCTTATCAGCCATTGCTTTTACGTCTACCTTAGGAGCCAGCTCATCATTAACAGAGAAGGGGCTGCCGGAAAGGATAATACCTTTAAGGTCGGTATAGTCAACAGGCTTTGTACAAGGCTGTATCTCACAATATATATTCAGCTCACGGATGTTACGAGCGATGAGCTGCGTGAACTGTGAACCAAAGTCGAGGATGAGTATTTTATCGTGCATCTAAAAGATAATGTTATACGAATATTATGCTTGTCCGGCAGTACCGTTCAAAGTAAACTGCTGCGGTTGTTGGTTTTCCTGGTCTTTAATAACACCATGCTGTGCTTCAAAACGCTTTACGTTCTCTATGAGTGCACGCATCAGCCTTTTGGCATGAGGAGGTGTCATGATGATACGGGATTTAACCTTTGCCTTAGGAACATTCGGCATCACATTCACGTAATCCATCACAAATTCTGCGAAAGAATGCGTGATAATTGCGAGGTTAGCATACTGGCCATCGGCCATTTCTTCTGTCAATTCTATATTGAGTTGTTGCTCCGGATTTGGTTGATCTTGCATATTTCGAGATGTTTATATTTCAGGCTGCAAAAGTAGCAAAAGAAAACCAGTGATAAAGGCTATTGGTATACATAAGAATTCATTATTTGTAACAGTTATCGGGCAATTATTATAGTTTTGGGGCTATGAGATACCTATTGGCTTGTGGCTTTATTGCTTTGTGCTTTTCGGCATGTAAACCGCCTGTTTATACCCCAAAACCTAAGGCATATTACCGTATAGACCTGCCGGAACATAATTATATAACTTTTGATAAAGAGGGTTATCCTTTCAGTTTTGAGTATCCTGAATATGGTTACACCTTTAAAGACACGTTGACCGCGGACGGTCGCAAACCAGAGAACAAATATTGGATGAATATCGACTTCCCGCAATGGGGAGCCCGGATATACCTGAGCTACAAACACATTGATGCTAAAGATAATCTGAACAAACTTCTCGGCGATACGCACGAGATGTCTTACTACCACACCAAAAAGGCTGATTATATAAACCCCAAAGACTATGTGAACCCCAATGGAGTGACGGTTGTGAGCTACAGCGTAGGGGGTAATGCAGCATCGGCCTACCAATTCATTGCTACAGATACATTAAAACACTTTTTAAGGGGCTCACTGTACTTTGATGTTGTACCCAATGCCGACTCACTAAAACCGATGAATGAATTCCTGAAGAAGGATATAGCACATCTGATCAATACATTGAGGTGGAAAGACCAGTAAAAATTAGCTTCGGTTATTAATGACAAACGCTTATTTTTGCACCCTCCGTTAAAAATGGCCTCGTAGTTCAATGCCCGCCCGGCTGAAGGAGCCGTTCGGACGGGGATAGAATAGAAGTTTCCTAAACTTTAGATCCAGTGGAAGAAACCTTTTATACTTATGTAGCACAAAGCCTGGACGATGCAACCTATCATTACAAGGGACATTGTACTAATATGGAGGAACGTTTGAAAGAGCATAATGCAGGACAAACAAAATCAATAAAGCATAAGGTTCCGTTTAAGATCGTTTACTTTGAAACATCTAAGACAAGAGCCAAAGCAATAGAAAAAGAAAAATATTGGAAAACAGCCGCAGGTAGAAGATATTTGCAAGCGAGAATGATGGCCTCGTAGTTCAATGGATAGAATAGAAGTTTCCTAAACTTTAGATCCAAGTTCGATTCTTGGCGAGGCCACGAAAAAGCCCACCTTACCAGGTGGGCTTTTTTTAGAAAAATCACATTTACAAGACAACAGAAAGGTTACGATTTACAATAGTATAAAAGTAAAATTGGAGAACCGAAGTTCTCCAAAGTGGTTTGCAAGCAAATTTATAATAACTATGTATCCTACTTCCACGGATCTAATACAACCTTCACACAATCCTCTTCTTTGTTTTTAAAGATGTCATAAGCGTGAGATATCTCGTCTAAAGAAAGGCGGTGAGTGATGATATCATCGAGCTGTACTTTGCCATCTACTACATATTGCAGCAGCTTATCAATGTGCTTGTGCGCAGGCGCTTGTCCACCTTTAAGTATCAATCCTTTATCAAAAAATTGTCCTAATGGAAAGTTATCGTAGGTAGTCGGATAAACGCCCAAAACAGATACGGTACCACCACGGCGAACTGCACTCATGCAAGCCTCCAATACTTTGATAGAACCTTTCTCCATATTTACGACTGTTTTCAAGCGATCCAGTAGATTTCTATCCGGCTCGAAGCCTACAGCTTCAACGCATACATCAGCACCTCTGCCTTCTGTCATCGCACGCACTTGCTCAATCACATTTTTCCCATCACCTTCCCATAATATAGTTTCAGCCTTTGCTGCTTGTTCAGCTTTAGCGAGGCGATAAGGAACGGTGTCTACGTTGATCACTCTTTTCGCACCACGTAGCCAGGCACTTTTCGCCGCCATGATACCTACCGGCCCTGCGCCGAAAATAACGACCGTCTCTCCACCCTGCAAATTCGCCCAATCAATCCCGGTGTAGCCCGTTGGGAAAATGTCCGTAAGGAATAACACTTGTTCATCAGTTAAATTATCAGGAACTATTCTCGGACCGTAATCTGCATATGGAACACGCACGTATTGCGCCTGTCCACCATCATAACCTCCATAGAGGTCGGTGTAGCCGAACAGCGCCCCTCCCTTCTCAGTCAAGAGCCCACCTTCAGGGCCGTAGTTCTCAGGATTACTGTTCTCACAATGTCCCGGCAGGTCGTGACCGCAAAAGAAACATCCACCACAAGCTATTGGGAACGGCACTACCACACGGTCGCCACGTTTCAGATTCTTTACCTCAGAGCCTACCTCTTCCACGATACCCATGAATTCGTGTCCCAGTACCATTGGTCTCGGTTGGGGAATACCACCTGAATAAATGTGGAGGTCGGAACCACAAATCGCGGTAGAGGTTACCTTCAATATCATATCCCGTGGTCCTTCCAGTTTCGGATCATCTACATTGTCACAACTTATTTTTCCCGGCGCGTGTATTACTGCTGCTTTCATAGTTTTTCTATTTGTTTTTATCTATTGGTTCCTGTTGTTTCTTTACTTGTTCTGCTACGGCAGCCTCCGGTGTAATGTTGCTCATCGCTACCTGTACTTTATTCATAAAGCCGGAAACTACTTTGTCATCACCACGCATCAGTGCATCGTAACCATCCTTAGCAACGTCGGCAGGGTCAGCCATTTTATCCTTGCCCTGAACGGCTTTGGAATCTGTCATTTCAGCCTTGTTGAAGAAATCGGTATCAGTGACACCCGGTAGTAATGCTGTAATAGTAATGTCGTTGTCCTTATCTTTCATCTCGCTACGTATCGCCTCGGCAAAAGATTGAACGAATGCTTTAGTGCCATGGTATACCGCTTGCCATGGTCCCGGTATCTTGCTGGCAACAGAAGATACATTGAGAATTTTACCATTCCCACGTGTTGCCATTTCTTTCAGGTACAGCTTGGTAAGCACAACAAGGCTGGAAATATTCAGCTGAATGATCTCCAGTTCGCGGTTGATGTCTGTATCTACAAATAATCCGTACTGGCCTTGTCCGGCGTTATTCACAAGCACATCAATTGTAATGCCTTTCGCTTTTACTTCTTCATACAGATCGAATCCACCATCCGGTTCAAACAAGTCTTTAGCTATAGTGATAACCTCTACATTGTGTTCCTCTTTGAGCCTTTCTGAAGTTGCCGCAAGCTCTGCTTCATCTCTTGCTACGATAACCAGCTTATACCCATCATGGGCAAACAGCCTGGCCAGTTCGAGGCCTATGCCACTGGTGCCGCCTGTAATTAATACGCTTTTCCCGTTCATGCTATTTGTTTTGCGAGAGTGTATTAGAATAATGCCAACAGGCAGTTGGGCACAACAACGCTATGAACCTTATTCGTCCCTAACGAAATAAGCAGAACTGTTTGTTCCGAAGATTTAGCACATCAATTAGAGAAAAAAAACGCTACAGTTTAAACTGAAGCGTTGCATATATATTCCTCCTGTCGGATGGAATGATGCCGGGACCGGGATAACCATCTGCCCTGCGGGTGAAATACTTTTCGTTCGCCAGGTTGTTCACGCCCGTGAATATTGTGAATTGACGCCAGTTGTAACTCAGGCTCAGGTCCATCACCATAAAGGAAGGTATAGCGCCATCTACCGCAGTAGGTGTTATCTCGGTATTGGTGGCGTCAGAATACTGCTTTGCCTGCCAGGAATATTGATAGGTAACATTAAAACGCGGATTGCCGAACGAGACGCCTGTCCTTATCAATAACGGTGGTACATTCTCTACCAACTTATCAGCAATAGCGGTATTTTTTGTATTAATGTAGCGCGCGTCTATCACTGAAACGTTGGTGTAGATATTGAGCTTGTATTTTGCTTTGCCTTTGCTGATAGCTTTCAGTATATCTCCTTCCAATAAAAACTCCAGTCCGAGGTTGCGGCTGTCCGATACATTGGTGCGCAGCCTGTAGGTCATGAAATTAGTATCTCTTGTGAAGATCGAACCTATCCTGTCGTTGTACTTCAGGTAGAAAAGACTCATATCAAGGTACAGCCAGCCTTTGTAGCTGCCCCTGAAACCAAGATCTACATTATATCCTGTTTCGTCTTTCAGGTTCGGATCTACTTTAGCATTAGCATTCACCACGCGTATATCATTGAAGTTGATAGAACGGTAATTCTGCGAAACGTTGCCGTACAATTCGGTACCATTATCAAACCTCCACGATGTACCAATGCCTAAGAGCACGAAAGAGCGTGGGTTGATTTTTTGTTCGAATATCTTATCGCTGGCTATAAAGATGTTTTGCTTGTAGTAATATCCATCGGCCTTGGTATTGATATGCTCAAAGCGAATACCCGGTATAACGCTCCAATGCTTGTTCAGTTGAAAAATATTTTCTGCAAATGCGGCAAAGTTCAAACCCGGGAAGGTATAGCTCGAGATATTCGGTTCGGGGCCGTTAAAGCGGAAATCAGCATCACTTCCATTGCTTGCTTCGCCTTGTTTCCTGTCGGTGAGGCCTTTGTAATAACGGCCTCCTACGAGGAATGTGCTCTTATACTCTTTGAACAATTTATACTGATGTATGAATCGCAGTTCCGAACCGAAGTTGTTGTATTTGTCCGACAGCAGGTCGCGGAAGCCACCATTATCCGGCCTGTTGATATAAGATAGCAGACCTATCGCTTTCCTGCCACCTTGCAAGGTGTAGCTACGCAGGTTGATACGGGTAGATGAATTGAACGCATAGTCGAAACTAAGGCTGGCGAGGTTCCAGTCCACCTTGAACCAGTTCCGTGCACGAACAGATACCGAAGGGTCTTTTTCAAACTGAGCGTCTGTAAGTCCGCCCGGTTGCTGAGCGAGATAATTCATGAATGTATATTCCGCCGTTATTTTGAATTTGGATGTCACATCATATCCCAGGTGTATGTAGGCATTGTGCTGGTCATAATGACTATTGGGACGCCAGTCATCACCCTTCTTGTATTGATAGAATGCATAGTAGTTCAACTTGCCTTTAGCAATAGTACCACCAATGCTATTGAACGAATTAAAAAATCCGAAAGACCCAACAGTCTGCCTCGTGGTGAGCTCGAAAGGTTTTTCCTTTGGCCCTTCCTTCATCACGAAGTTGATGAGCCCACCAAATTGTGGTCCGTATTGCAGGCTTGCTGCACCTCTTATTATCTCTATTCTCTCAATCGCCTCTGATGAGGGTGTGTAGTAGCTTTCAGGATAACCGAGTGCATCCGCGCTGATATCATATCCGTTCTGACGGATGTTAAAATTGGAAGAGCGGTTCGGGCTCAGTCCGCGACCACCTATACCCAATTGTAAACCGCCTCTGTCATATTCCCATATATTCAGGCCGGGAATACGGGCGTATATCTGGCGGGTATTGTTGGTAGCTAGGTTGGCATTAATGTTCTTCATGTTGATGACCTCTGTCTTCTTGCCTGCATATATAGCAGTGCCGGAAACATTGGCCAGTTTACCTGATACCGATTCGTCCCTTACTGTGATCAATACATCATCGAGGTGTACACTTTTCAGTTCCTTGAGGTTGATGTCGAGGGAAATATTTTTGTCCAGCAGGTTTATTTGTTGGCTATAGTTCTCAAAACCAACCGCTGAAATTTTCAATGAATATTTCCCCGGTTGCAATTGCCCGAACCTGAAAAATCCATTTTCATTACTGAGTTTTTTAAGAGAGTCGGGTTGAAGGAAGATGAGCGCATTCACTATAGTTTCATCCCCTACCCTTACGGTACCACTAATGGCAAACTGCTGGGCAGAAATATCCTGCACATAGCAACAAAAAACGACAATCAAACTTAATATCTTCTTCACTTTACTTTCTATTGTAAGGGAGTACCCAGGAATAATGTACAAAGCCTTGCGGTTGTGCAGCGAGGTTAACGCTGGTATCCACAAACAACTTTGAGCGATCACCATTCAGCAGAACATATATCTCTGCATACACTTGCGGCTCATTTACGCCACGCTTTTTATATTCATCAGCCAGGAAATGAGCATATTTCACGATCATGTCCGGCTGGGTACTCATCATTTTTTCCTGCAAAGGTGTCAGAAATTCTGCATTATTCACTTCAAAATATTGGGTCTTTTCTTTGTTGGTGACTTTAAAGTAGGCTGCGCCCGACTTTTCCATGAGCATTACCCGCCAGGAAAAGCGATACCCTTCCTCATTCCAGAACAATTTACCGGGGTATGCGAGGAAACGCAGGGGTACAATTAACTGGATCAATATATATATACTGATACCCCAGGATAAGGCCTTGGGATATTTATATCGATAAACTGTGACCTCAGAGCCCTTGCGATAGAATGGAAGTAACGATAATAACTTCTCGTGAAATGCACCTGAGAAATATATCAAGGTGCAGGAGATCATTACATAAGGGAACATTCCTATGCCGGGAAAGAATATTGCCGTAGCCACATGGAATATAACTACCACTGCATATGCGGCCAACGTTGTCCTTCTATTCAGCAGGAAGAACACGATGAACAAATCGTAGATAGCACCAAACCAGGAGAAGAGGTAAGCTACCCATGCCTCGTACATATAAGGCCCTACTATGGGCAAGTGCGTCTTAGCGGGTAGCCAGGTGCGCATAGGCTGTGCGTTAAATAGCCAATCGACATTCAGCTTTGCAAGGCCTGCGAAAAAATAAACAATGCCTAACTGGAAGCGAATAATACCAATGCACCATGCGGGCACGAACTTTCTGCGGATGCCCGGACGCACACGAGCATCAATGGAATAGTCTCTGTTAGCAGGAAGAAATATCAGCAGGAAAGCTACGAGGCTTATAAAATAGTAGTGGTTGAGATAAGTGGTAGCATCTATCAGCTCCACATAGGTGAAGCCTAAGAAAAATATTACAGTTGCAACCCTGTATAAGAAGCCTAACGCGATGAACAACGCCGCCAGAGCTATTAACGCAAAAAGCAGGTGCATGCCATCTGCTCTTAATGGCTTTACCCAGTCAAAACCCGTATAAGTAAAATGAAATTCAGGAAGTACGTAAACTGAAGTGATCCAACCACGCCACCAAAACCTGAGGATACCCGCAAACATCAGCAGGCCAAAAACGATCCGGAAAGTAACAAGCGGCGCAATAGATACTTGTCTATCCCTAAGACTTTTCACATAATTAAGGATACTATCGGCCATTGCTGCTTTCTTTAGTCGCCATCGTTATCCATAAACGTGATCTGCACGGCGGTTGCCGAAGCTACATCTGTTTTTAATAACGTCAACAGCTTCTGTATCTCTTTATAGGCAGCATCTACTGTTTGCGGCTGTGTAGTAAGCGTATTGGAAAGCGGGTCAGGTATCAGTTGTAATTTAGATAAGGCCGCATCAAACTGTGCCAGCACATCATTGTTCATCTGCTCATTGCCCAATGCTACCAGGTAGGCTGAAAAACCTTTTCCCTCGCCACCTACATATATTCTTTTGAGATTGGTCAGGTTTTCAATAGCCAGTGCTACAGAAAAACCGGCATAGTATGCTTCACACTTAGTAGCGAAAACGATTCCGTTCGACTGTTTCCCCAATGGCCAGCCGAGGCGTGGGCCTTTCAGCAAGTCCATCTGGTATGCCATCTGGTTCACCATATTGCCTATCGGGCTACCAACGTTTGTTTGTGTATTAGCGATAAATTCAGAGCGGTATGCTGTCCAGCCGGTTGAGACATTATTCACCAGCGTTGCCATTCTCGTTATTACCGCTTTAGTATACGCTACGCGGGCTGCGGTATTAGTGCTATATTTTTCGATCGCGCCAGGTGCAAAGAATAGATAATTAAGTGCGGGGAAACCTTGTGAATAGAAGGAACTTCTTGACATGTTGGCAAGATTGTAATTGCCGGTGGTGATATTGTTCTCTATTGTGTTCGTATCCACCGAAAAGCCGGTGAGTTCTCCTGAGGTAGTGAAGCTGTAGTCTAAGCCACCGGAAAAATTCAGGTACAAATCCAGCAAAGCCGTTTCTGCGGGTCCGAACTGGAATGCCGCTACTTTCTGATATTGCAGGTATGCTTGCTTGTAGGCTTCCTTCACTGTAGCCTGCGCATCACCCGATGGTGCCGCCAGGAAGGTATTCGATGCGCTCTCCAATGCCTGCATTTTTTCTACCATAGCTGTGTAGCCCGGTACTATAATATTATCAGCATAGTAAGTGAGCATGGCCGTTTTATCAAAGCCATTCTCAACCTCCTGATCAGTTGGTGGTTTACGGCAGGCAATAAAGCCAACCGCCAGTAACACAAACACAATGAGGAATGAAACTTTTTTCATCGGGAGCAGTTATTTACTATCAAAAAGAAAATATCACTTAAAGAACAAAGACTCCCGGCACCAAAATGCCGGAAGTCTGTATTAAATATTAAAACAGCTTATTAAAGGCCATATGTATTTTTCAGAATGTTTTGTGCTGTTACCAGGTCAGTAAAGCCTGACTGGTTAACCAGTACATAAAAGTCTTTGTGCAAAATGTTGCTCAGTGTCTGGAAATCAGCAGCAGAAAGCTTGCTGTTAGCAGGCCTGTATTTGAAAGCCATGATGAAACCTAAACCTTCAGATAAAGCATGGAACTGAGTACCCAGGTTACCAATAGCTGAAGATGCCGTTGGTGCCGTTACATAGTTCAATGCAGCAGCTGCAGCCAGTTGTTCCCATTTCTCCATGATGATATCTGCTTGTGCGTTCCGAACAGTTGCATCATAACCACCGATTGCAGCACGTCCTTTCAGGAAAGCCTGGAAGATAGTACCACCGGCTTGTATTGCCTTGCCTCTTTCAGCAAGGTAACCACCCCAAAGCAGAGGCTTCAAAGGATCAGCACTTTGATAGACAACTGAAGTATCATAGTTAACAGGTACTGACAGGTAACCGAAGGCCGCATCCCATGCTTTCTGAGCAGCTGCAGTATCTGCATCAGACATAGACTTTACGCTGTTCAGCAAAGCAACCGCTTCTTTGAACATAAGAGCACCCATCGTACCTTTTATGAAAGCTTGACCGTATTCTACACCATTAGGGCCTACAACTATTTTGTTGGCACCTCTTGGCACGAAACCACCAACACCTTGCGATGCAGTAACACCTGTGTTAAACATTACCACGCTGTCAGCATAAGCTTTGTATAAAGAAGCATCTGAAGTAAGGCTGGTGATATTAAAACCTGCACTATTCAGGTCGGTATTGGTAAATGGATTGCCTGTATTGGCAAACATATTATTGATCTTGTTCTGATCTAATGCTACCAACGTAGAACCCGCATTAGCTATTTTCAGGTAAGCATCCAGTTCTACAGCCATTAGTACAGCTTGCCTTGCTTTTGTATAATCGGTATTAGCAAAGTTATATGTAGTAGGTACCGTGTATTCTTTTATCGGGGTAGGATCAACCGGTTCAACCGGATCTTTCTTACAAGAAGTTATGGAGAGAATCGCAAGGGCCAAAGCTCCTACGGAAAGTACGTTTTTGTTCATTTGTCTTATTGATTTTTAAAATGCTCCGCAAAACTAGGCTTCACACAACAGAGGCATTTTCAAAATCAGGAAAAACTATTCAGACAAGACATTTTTATGACAATGGTGCAATTCACTTAAAAACGAGTTAAAATATATTCAATAAATATCATTATTTATCTTTGCGTTAAGTTTTTCACTCAATTGTTAGTAGCTTCATGGAACATAGTTGAAATATGCATACAAACATTTACGTCTTTTTAATCGCTGCCCTCCTTTTCCTGTCATTACCGACCAGGTGTCAGACTTATAATGGTGGGGGCGGAGCTATACCCGATAATGGTCCACAAGTAGCGTTTCCTGTATCTGTATCAGGCTTACCGGGCGTGATCAATTCCTCATTCGGGCTGGAAACAGTGTGCATCAATATAACTCATACTTATGTGGGTGACCTGTCAATCAAACTCCAGGCACCTGACGGTACCACAGTAAACCTGGTAATGAATATTGGTGGCGGAGGGAACAATTTCACTAATACCTGCCTGAATACCGGCAGCCCCAATCCCATTACTTCGGTAGGTGCTCCATTCACAGGCTCTTTCTCACCTATGGGTAGCATGGGCAATGTAAACAATGGACAGAACGGTAATGGCACGTGGAATCTATTGGTACAGGATAATGTAGGTTCTGATGATGGAGACGTGATCAACTTCTCACTCACGTTCGGAAACAACCCGGCACTTCCATTCAGTTTCGGTTCCAGCAACCTGCCTTTAGTGATCATCAATACTTCGGGTAATACCATACAGGACGAACCTAAGGTGATGGCACAAATGGGCATTATTTATAACGGTGTTGGTGTACCAAATTTCCCTACCGATCCTTTTAATAATTATAATGGCTGGATAGGAATAGAATACCGTGGCTCGTCAAGTGGTAGCTTTCCTCAGAAGTCTTATGGTATTGAAACAAGAGATGCACTTGGTGTTGAGGTAACTTCTTCTATTTTAAGTATGCCTCCCGAACAGGATTATGCGCTGATAGCCACCTACAATGACAAGAGCCTGATGCGCAACGAGATCACCTATGGCTTATATAACCAAATGATGAGCACTTATGCTCCGCGTACCCGTTTTTGTGAAGTGTTCTTAGATGATGAATACCAGGGAGTGTATCTTTTGACCGAAAAGATAAAGCGTGATGCCAATAGAGTTAACATCGCAAATCTGCAACCCACAGATATTGCAGGCGATGAGCTGACCGGAGGGTATATCCTCAAGATAGATAAGTTCACAGGTAATCAAAACGGCAACTGGGATTCTCCATTCCCACCCGAAGGCGGGCTTTCACAAAACATTACCTTCCAGTATGAATATCCTAAAGCTGCTGACCTGCAACCGGAACAAGATGACTATATAAAAGACTATATAGATTCTTTTGAAACTGCACTGGATGGGCCAAACTTTACTGATACCAATGTTGGCTACAGGCATTTTGCGGATATGAATTCATTCATAGATAATTTCATCATCAACGAAATCAGCCGCAATGTAGATGGTTACCGTCTTTCTTATTATTTCTATAAGGACAAGAATAGTAATGGCGGCAAGCTGACATCAGGACCGGCATGGGATTATAACCTTGCCTGGTGGAATGCCAACTACTGTAATGGCTTTGAAGATACCGGCTGGGCATATCGCTTTGGTGCTGACTGTCCGAGCGATGGTTTCCAGGTGCCGTCATGGTGGGGACGTATGCTGCAAGACACGAATTATGCTAATGCACTTAAATGTCGTTGGGATAGCCTGAGGAATTCAGTATTGAGCAATGCACACATATTTGATTATATAGATAGCAATGCAGGCTATCTTAACCAGGCGCAGCAAAGGCACTTCACTGTATGGCCTGTGATGGGCGTCTATACATGGCCTAATCCTTCACCACTCGCGCAGACTTATGATGAAGAGATCATCAATTTAAAATCCTGGATAACCTCACGTATGATATGGCTGGACGCCAATATACCGGGCACTTGCTATCCACCACCACCTGACACTACTAATCCTACTACTATTGTGGGAATTAACGAGCAAAAGAATGTAAGGCTATATCCTAATCCATTCACTGATAATGTAAAACTAGACTTCTATGTAGCAACTGCGGCTGATGTACAAATAGAAATTTATTCATCCATTGGCCAATTGGTGCATTCAGAAACCTACGCAGCCTCGGCAGGAAACAATCATTGTAAAATTGACCTCGACAATACTTTATCTTCCGGTGTTTATATGATCAAAGCAACGGGCAAGAATATCTCTTATACCGGGCGTATGATAAAACAGGTGAAGTAATAATTACTTCACCTGCTCCCACCACTTATTGTATTGTGTACTATCATTAATGTGCACAAGCTCCCCTATCATCGGGTACATCAGCGGCATCGCCAGCCTGTCTGCTTCAGCTGTAACTCTTATGATGGGTTCATCCCAGGCGTGCAAGCCCAGGGCAAACTTAGACCAGTGTACCGGGAACAATCGTTTTGCATTCAGGTCTTTTGCCGCCTGCACTACCTCCTCGGGCTGCATGTGTATATATTTCCATTGCTCGTTGTACTGCCCGTTCTCCAGCATCACTAGGTCAAAAGGCCCGTACTTACTTCCTATTTCGGCAAAGTGTGTGTCGTATCCTGAGTCACCACCTATGTATATTTTCTTTGAAGGTGTCTCTAATACATAAGACATCCACAGGGTGTTATTCCGCTTAAAACCACGTCCTGAGAAATGTCGTGCAGGTGTGGTGTGTACTGTTAATCCATCAAGTGTTATATCCTCGTACCAATCACGTTCTATCAATTTCGCGGTATCATAACCCCAATGCTCAAAGTGCCCTCCTACTCCTAAGCCCATTATCACCTTCTTCACTTTTGTTCTCAACTCTACTATGGTTTTGTGATCGAGGTGATCATAGTGATCGTGACTGATGAACAGGTAATCTATTTCGGGCAGGTCGGCAACTGTATAAACATCGCTTCCTTTAAAAGCCTTTGTTGTAAAGCTGACAGGTGAAGCGGCACCACTAAACACGGGGTCAACTAATATCTTCTTTCCGTTCAGTTGCATGTAATAAGATGAGTGTCCGAACCATATCATTACTTCATCCATAGAGTCAAGACCCTTTAAGTCAACTTTCTTCGAAGGAAGGACCTCGCCCGGCGCCGAGCGTTTGTTCTTCTCAAAGAAGAACTCCTTCAATACCTTATAATAGCTCGCCCCTTCTGTTAAGGCGGGTGTATTGCTCAGATTTTGAAATGCACCATCTTTATAGCGAGGTGATTGCTTCATTTTTTCCAGTCGCGCACCTGATGGCGCTTTGCCAAATTGTGGTTGTTGCATAAATACAAGCGTTGATATAATTAGTATGGTTATTAATATTATGGTCCCGAGTAATACCCTTTTGAAAAATTTCTTCATGTTGCCCGGTTTAGCCCATCATCATTTTCATTACCCTGTCCATTGCCCTGTCTGAAAGTAGCCAGCGCAGGAAAATGGTGATCTTTGCGCCCTGTCCTATGGCATAGCGTGTTCTCGGACGGTTTGATTCTATTGCCTTTGTTATTGCCCTTGCCACCACTATGGGTTCTGAAGCCATCTTGCTGTAAGCGCTGTCGAACATCTTTGCGTGTTTCTCTGCCAGCTCTTTATATGGCCCGTGTCCTGAAACCTTCAGCAGGTTATCCTTTGCTATACCGTTCCACTCTGTCTTTATTGCACCGGGACGTATCACTACCACATCGATACCAAATTGCTTCAGCTCCATTCTTATGCTGTCGCTCAGTCCCTCCACCGCATACTTAGTTGCATGATACCAGGAGCCATGCGGCTCACCAAACACGCCACCCATTGAGGATATATTAATGATCCTGCCGGAGCCTTGCTTTCGCATGTAAGGAATCACCAGTTGCGTCAACCGCGCCAGCCCGAATACGTTCACTTCAAACTGATATTTCGCCTCACTCATCGGCACTTCTTCCAGCGAACCGTAAGAGCCATAGCCCGCATTGTTCACCAGGGCGTCTATCCGTCCTTCTGCATTTATTATCTGTTGCACGCCCCTTTGGATTGCTTCATCATCGGTTACATCCATGCCCAGGAGCTTTGCGCCAAGGCTTTCCAGTTCAGTCATCCGCTCTACCCTGCGTGCCGCCGCATATACAGTGTGCCCGTGCTCCAGCAGCATTTTCACTGTTGCCGCACCAATGCCTGCCGAGGCGCCTGTTACCAATACTATCTTGTTCATCTACCTTTTATTATTACTGATTGACTAATCACTCTATTTATTGTTCAAAAAAACTTAAACAGCCATCATCCCCCACAGCATATCAAACGATTTGTTGATTACCTTTTTACGTTCAGGGTACGCCAGCTTCGAATCCATAATGTATTGGTTGACCGCATACACACTCCCTATCAGGATAGTATTGAGCAATTCCGGCTCATTGGCCTTCAATATCTTCTTCTTAATGCCTTCTTTTATCAGGTCTGTGGTTAATTGCCCTTGCTTCTTCAACTCATCTGAGACCATTCCCATGTACGGTGAACTGATGAACTGCTGGGTGAAGCGGAACTCTTTAGGATTGTCTACCCCCCACTCGATGGCTGTAGTGTAGTAGCGCTTCCATTTATCCTTCATAGTCTCAGCCTCTGTATCCCCGGCAAGCACGCACTTAGCCAAGCCGGTTTTTATCT
This sequence comes from Bacteroidetes bacterium UBA7674, assembly GCA_002483105.1. Classification (GTDB taxonomy): domain Bacteria; phylum Bacteroidota; class Bacteroidia; order Chitinophagales; family Chitinophagaceae; genus MKUN01. Next base: position 86,140 of record DLHG01000011.1, on the reverse strand, counting down.
CGGTGTACAGAGCTACAATCAATTCATCCTTTGTACTATAGTAATGGAACAAGGTACCATTGGCCACTCCGGCTTTTTTGGCTATCATGCTGGTAGGTGTGGCATGGAAGCCGTTCTCAACAAAAAGCGTCAAAGCTGCATTAAGTATATCCCGTTGTTTATCTGCTACTGATTGACTAATCACTCTACAAAGGTACACGTCTTTCAAAAACCACCAAAATTTATTTTTCGGAACTATTCTATGGCTTCTGGGGGTTCCTCAGCTTCAATTCGTAGAAGTCCCTGCGCCTGTCTTTCAGGTTCCGCACACTACCATAGGTATGGAGCTCATGCAGCAGGGAAAGATCCACTTCCGCTATCAGTATCATCTCGGTATTGGCCGTTGCCTCGCTTTTGATACAGTTGGAAGGAAACGCAAAATCACTTGGGGTGAATACCGCCGCCTGTGAGTACTGGATATCCATGTTCTCCACCTTAGGGAGGTTACCAACGCTACCTGTAATGGCCACGAAGCACTCGTTCTCTATCGCCCTTGCCTGCGCGCACAATCTCACGCGCATATAGGCGTTCTGTGTATCGGTGAGGAAAGGAACGAACAGTATCTGCATGTGCTCGTCCGCCAATAGCCTGGCCAATTCGGGGAACTCCACATCATAGCATATCAATATGCCAATTCTACCGGCATCTGTATCATATACTTTCAGGCTGTTGCCGCCGCGTATGCCCCAGTGTTTTGCTTCATCAGGAGTGATGTGTATTTTCTCATACTTATCCACCACACCGTTGCGGTGACAGAGGTATCCTATGTTTTTCAGTTCACCATTCTCTATGCTGGGAAAGCTCCCCGTGATGATATTGACATTGTAGCGAATAGCCATTTCCTGGAAGCGTGTCTTCATCTCAGGAGTATGCTTTGCCAGCTCCCGCATAGCCTCGGCTTCGGAGAGGTGGTTATACCCGGCTAGTAACGGGCCATTAAATAATTCAGGCAACAGCGCAAAGTCACTCTTATAGGCAGATACAGAATCTATAAAATACTCCACCTGGCTGAACATCTCGTCAAGATCCTTGTAGAGACGCATCTGCCATTGTATCAGGCCCAGGCGGACGTCCGTTTTCGTTTTGAAGACATTCTTCATGTCCGAAACGTAGTACACGTTGAACCATTGCAAAAGCGTAGCGAACTCCATGCTCTGTTCGTCTTCGGGCATATAGTTCTTCAGCACCTTTTTCACGTGGAAATCATTGGCCAGCTGGAACGACAGTACCGGATCGTATATTTCTTTGCTTTTTACTTTTTGTATGTATTGTTTTGGCGTCAGCTTGTCAGCATGTTCATGATAATTCGGGAGCCTGCCGCCAAAGATGATCGCGCGCAGGTTAAGGTTCTCGCAGAGGTCCTTCCTTGCGTCGTACAGCCTGCGGCCCAATCTCAACCCGCGATAATCAGGATGAATGAATATCTCTATACCATAGAGTACATCACCATCCATATTATGCGTGCTGAATGTATAATTACCTGTTATTTGCTTGTAGGTATGGCCATCGCCAAATTTCTTATAATCTACAATGATAGAAAGGGCACAGCCTACTACTACCCCACCAGCTTTGATGACTATCTGTCCGTCGGGGAATTTAGTGATCAGGTTCTGAATGGCATCCGAACTCCAGAAGCCGCCCTGCCATCCGGGATATGAAGCTTTCATTGCCTGTAGCAATTGTTGGTAATCTTCTAAATGAAGCGAGCCTATCTCTACTTGTTCTATCATAAATCACTTTGAGGACGTAAATGTACATTCTTTAAAGTTTCGTGCCATAGTCTCACTCTGCTGACTATTTCCAATATCTTATCCACATAGATGGATAAATCATCTATCACTTTGCATCTTTGTATAAATATCACGCTATGAGAAAAGTAGTATTACAACTGGCAGTAAGCCTTGACAGCTTTATTGAAGGACCCAACGGCGAATATGATTGGTGCATGACCGACCAGGATTATGGAATGTCAGAATTCTTCAAACGGATAGACAGCATCTTCATTGGCAGAAGATCATATGAAATGGCACAAGGCATGGAAGACAACTCCGGCTGGATGCCTAAGGTTAAAGAATATGTCTTCTCCAATACACTCAAGGAAGTAAAAGAAGGCGCTAGCCTTATATCAGGAAACATAAAATTTGCCGTCGAGCAAATAAAGAAAGAACCGGGCAAGGATATCTGGTTGTGGGGCGGCGCCGATCTGACCTCAGCACTAATGAACGAGGGGCTGGTTGACGAACTCATTCTTGCAGTCCACCCCATCTTGTTAGGTAGTGGTAAGCCACTATTCAGTAATATTAAGGGACGCGTGCAACTAGAGCTACTTAACAGCAAACAATATGATTCGGGCTTGATGATGCTTTCGTACAAAGTTAAATCCTAGCGATTGTTTGCTAACTTAATGCTTCATGGAGACAAAAGACATCATAGCCCACAGATTGCTCAACCAACAGATAGCTGAAACTAAATTGAAGAAACCGGAAGACCTTGTATCGCACATGGTAGCAATGCAGGCCCAGGACTTTGCTATGGCTAAGTGGGCGATAGCACTTCGCCTACCGGGACAAACTGATGCCTCTGTAGAAAAGGCTTTCAATGACGGCAAGATACTTCGTACACATATACTCCGCCCTACCTGGCATTTTATAGCGCCAAAGGATATACGCTGGTTACTGGCACTTTCAGGGCCACGAGTGCAACACTTTAATAAGTCGTACTACAAAGGTTTTGGGGTTGCTGACCTAATTAAGAAGTCGATGAAAGTCATCACGAAACAACTGGAGGGAAAGAACTACCTAACCCGTGCAGCACTCAATGAACACCTGAAGAAGAGCAAGATAGACTCAGATGGTATAGGACTCAGCCTCATCATGATGCACGCCGAACTGGAAGGTATTATCTGTAGCGGCCCGAAACAGGGGAAACAGTTAACTTATGCACTCCTGGATGAATTAGTACCTTCAGCAAAGGTCGCACCAAAGGAAGAACTGCTCGCAGAACTTGCGTACAGGTACTTCAGCACGAGAGGCCCGGCCAGTGTGCAGGATTTTAACTGGTGGTCGGGACTGGGTATGAAAGAGGCTAAGGAAGGCTTCGCTTTAGTGGAAAAAAAGCTGGAGTCATTTATACTAAACGGGCAGCAATACCTGTTCAAGCCAAAGAAACTCAAAGACATTACCAAACTACAGACGACATTTCTGCTGCCCGACTACGATGAGTACGGTATCAGTTATAAAGACAGGACAGCAATATTTACCGGTAAAAGTACGCACCCCAGCACGGCAGCCTACTTCCATATGATAGTGATAGACGGCGTAATAGGCGGTACATGGAAAGCCACTGAAAAGGGAAAGGAAATGAAGATGGCCATCAGCTATCTTAAGCCCGTGAGTAAAGTGAAAGAGAAAGCGGTAAAGGAAGCGATAGAAAGGTATAGGGAGTTTTTAGGAAAAGACACCATTCACTATTGATATATCCATGAAACACTTGCTTCTTACGCCTTTGCTCTTATTGAGCATGAACCTATCGGCACAGATAATCGACAGCTCACAAATAGACTTCAGGCCTTATAAGGGTAAACTGATCGTTATTAATGAATCGCACAATGTAAAAACGAATAATGAAGCCTATTACGATATTATCACGAAGATCTCCAAACAATTAGACAAAGGAGATTCGATCAATTTTATCGTGGAATATCCTTACAGCCTTTCCGTTGAAATAAACAGGGTAAAAGAAAATGATACATCTACAGTTCCTCATCAATTCAATTACACGAATCTACCTGTGCGTTTCATAGGAGTGGACTTTGAACGACCTTATAAAAAGGAATACAACACTTACCTATTACTTCTGTCAAGGCTTATAGCAACATTGAAAGAGAAACAGCTATTGACCAAAGACCTGCAGGAATATTACGACTTGGCGGAAAAACGTTACGTGATACTCAAAGACAACTCCAGGAAGCCTATAATAACGCACTACAAAAAAGAAAGAGAAAAGTTCGGTGTGGGCTCTGCAGAACATCAGACAATCACACAACTTCTATTCCTGCTTACGGCTGATCATAACCAACTACCCAACGTAAAAAAAAGAGATAGCCGAAATTACAGAAGACTCCTCGAAGCTGACAAGAACGGAATGATCTCTTTTAAAGGCAATTATAATATTCTTGTACATGGTACATGCCATACTGACCCAACAAAGAAGAAAGGCATCTATAACCATTTCCTGGCAAGAAAAGATTCTCCATTCAGGAACAACACTTACATGACAGGCCAGGCATATATTGATTGCGTTAGCGCAGGAGATTACTTCAGGGATACGGCAAGGACCATTACCGGCAGCATTTTTTGCGGAGGTGAAGAAAAAAGCCTGCTCATCACAGACTATTTCAGAAACAGGTATAAGGGAGTTTTACAGCCCGGGACTCTTTTGATGACCAGATCCGCTAACAATATGCCTGAGTGGGAGGTTTATAAAGGACGCTTTATAGGTTGGCATGTACACTGGAAAGCGCCCTTGGAAAAAAATCCATAAAAAACATACAACCAATTGGTTTCCTATTTATATTTGCAACCTAAAGGTTACATAAACAGAACCCAATACTTATGAATAACAATACAGTAGTAGTAGAGCACACTTACAATGCTTCCGCTGATAAGGTCTGGAAAGCCATTACAGACGCCGGGCAGATGAAACAATGGTACCTGGATGTGCCGGGCTTTAAGGCTGAGGTAGGTTATAAGTTTCAATTTTCAGGTGGAGACGAGAACAAACAACTGCTCCACTTCTGCGAAGTAAAGGAAGTGGTAGAAGAGAAAAAGCTGAGCTACACCTGGCGCTTCGATGGCTACCCGGGCGATTCACTCGTTACATGGGAGCTGTTTCCCGAAGGCGACAAAACCAGAATTGTTCTAACCCACTCAGGCATAGAGTCATTCCGTGGTGACTTACATCCGGAAATGAAGATCGAGAACTTCATGGGCTGGACACATGTGCTCAATAAGATGCTCAAAGATTTCGTTGAAAAATAATACGCTTAAAAACATCAAAAACTATGGACAACACACCGATAATAATGGAGCGCACCTACAATGCGCCTGCAGACAAAGTCTGGGAAGCAATTACAAATGCGGAACAAATGAAACAATGGTATTTTGATATACCGGGGTTCAGGACAGAGGTTGGCTACAAATTTCAATTTGTCGGCTGTAAGGAAGAAGAAGAATTCCTGCACCTGTGCGAAGTAAAGGAAGTAGTGGCAGGCAAAAAGCTGAGCCACTCATGGCGCTATGATGGCTATCCCGGAGACTCACTGGTAACATGGGAATTATTTTCCGAGGGTGATAAAACCAGAGTAGTGCTCACGCACGAAGGCCTCGAAACATTTGAAGGCGACAAATACCCCGACCTGGCAAAAGAGTGCTTCATGGAGGGCTGGACAGGAATATTGGGCACAAGCCTTACCGAATTTCTGGAGCATCAGTAATGCTTCTTCAACCGCTAAGACGCAGAGGCGCAAAGGTATCACTAACAGGAATAACAAAAGCTTTGCGAACCTTTGCGCCTACTTTGCGGTTAGAAAAATATAGAATGACCTTAGCGCCTTCCCGTCTTTACGGTTAATTTCGTTACAAGCCCTTCCCCTTACTCACATACTTATTACCCTTCACAGAAAAACGGTAAGGCAGCAGTGCGTCTTCCTGTGCATAAGCCACTCCTACCCTTGTGCCGGCGACTATGTCTTTCGCTGCTATCTTAATGCCCCTATCCTCGATATATATATTGCCACCCATCAGGCTTAGTCCGGAATGAGTGGTATATATACCCATCGCCATACTGAGCGCACCGGGGCCTGCTGTGAGTGTTGGGGCCAATACTTCTTTTCTTCGCCTTGCCAGCATCATGTCAATACCCTCTATCGGCTCCAATCCGCGGATGAGGACGGCGTGGGGAATATCCTGCACATTAGTCACCACATTAAACAGATGATGTATCCCATAGCATAGATAAACATAGGCGGTGCCACCCTGCGCGTACATAGTCTCCGTTCTGTTGGTTCGTCTGCCACCCGAAGCGTGAGATGCCTTGTCCCCTATTCCCGCGTATGCCTCGGTCTCTACTATCATCCCCGAGGTAATGATACCGTCGAAATTCGTCACCAGTACTTTGCCCAGCAGCTCCTTAGCTATCTTCACTACATCCTTACGCGTATAAAACGATTCCGGCAATATCATGATATACAAAGGTAAAAGATGCGTGCCATCCCCCACAAATGAGTATTTTTACCGCATGTCTTCAGGAAAACTTTATCTGATCCCCGTACCCATAGCTAACGATGCACTCAGCAGCCTTTCTGCAGATGTGTACACGCATACAGAACACCTGCGCTTTTACTTTGCAGAGAACGCGCGTTCCGCACGACGGTTCCTCCGCTCGGTACATGCCAAGCTGGTATTGGAAGAGGTCACTATTTCTGAAATAGACAAACATAAAGGCACTGACACTGCACTACTGAAGAAGTGGCTGAAGGAAGGCAAACATGTGGGTGTGCTTAGTGAGGCGGGCTGCCCAGGCATAGCAGACCCCGGCGCCGAGATGGCCGGCATAGCACAATACATGGGTGCTGAAGTGATACCTGTAACCGGGCCCAATTCGCTGATACTGGCACTGATGGGTTCCGGACTGAACGGACAAAGCTTCGCCTTTAACGGATATTTACCTCTAAAAGAACCCGCCCGCAGCCAGAAAATAAAGGAACTGGAAACCCGCTCACGGGTAGAAAATCAAACACAAATATTTATTGAAACGCCTTACAGGAACGATACGCTATTGGCCGACCTCTTGAAAAACTGCGATAAGGATACACGGATTTGCATAGCTAAAAACATCACGGGGCCAGATTCATATATCAGGACAAAAAGTGCCGTTCACTGGAAGCAGAAAATACCGGTGATAGGCAAAGTGCCGGCTGTGTTTTTGATATTAGCCTAGCGGTTCTCTTGTACAGAGCTGATGGCATCAGCAACGTATTGTCCTCGTTCAGGATTTCTATCTCCATAATTTTCGCCTCTCCACGGAAGGCTCTTGCGGTATTGCACATAGTGTATCTTCACCACCTTGCCCAGGCTTTTCTCGAGTGAGTCGGCTATCGCATGGTCGTCCACACTAAAGTAGAAGTAATCGGCATTCAACGCACCATTGCGTTGACGGAAGCCGAGTAGTATCATCTCCCCTTCATGTGTCTTGAAAATATTCCCTTTACGGGAGAACTTCTGAAGCACGCCTTCCCTGTAGCCGTCGCTATAAGTATTATAGTAGAACCACCAGGTATACACAGACCCAAATAGTATAAGTATCAATATAGAGAAGAAAACGACCTTGCGCATACGGGAAGCTATTTTATATAAAGATAGTTTTTTAACGAACAGCCCTGTCCTTCCATTTGTATTTCCCTATCATCCCGAGGAATCCGGCAGAAATAATATAGAGAATATGCAGCGGCTGCAGCAGGATATGTGACTTCAGCAATTCATTCTTCCCAAAAAATTCTGCTACGGGACTGAGGAAAGTAGTCTCAACCAGCACCTTCCAGATCAGCATGATGCCTGCCAGCCCCCAGGCAAAGTAGTTGAAGAACCCTGCGACGACCAATGCAACAAACGACAGGTTGAATAAATATACCAGCGTCAACGTTGCGGTCATCTTCTTATCATCATACTTACCTGACTTAGAAGCCCACCTGATACGCTGCTGAAAAAACGATGACCAGTCGGGCTGCGGAGCAGTGCGCACAATAGCATCCTCCGACATCAGATAGCTGATACGGCCGGGATACGCGTTCTGCAACTTCATCATCAGCAGGAAATCATCTCCTGATGCGAGGTGATCGATGCCTTTATACCCTTCTACTTTATCATAAGCCTCTTTAGAAAACGCAAGATTAGCGCCGTTGCTCATATTACCCATCTTCCGTTGATGTACAGCAGCAGTAATACCCTGCATCGTCATGAAGTCTATAGCTTGGAAATTCTCAACAACACTACCGTTGGTAGTAAAAGCCACAGGTGCAATGATCATAACCGGGTTCTCTTGCTCATAAATAGCAGCGATATTCTTCAACCAATCAACCGGAACGATACAATCAGCATCAGTAGTAACGATCAATGCTCCTTTGCTATGCTCTATACCAACGGACAAAGCTTTTTTCTTAAAAGCAACCATCGCTTCCCTATCCGTAACGAAATCAGCAAGTTTTAATAAACGCACACCACTATACCCTGCAACCAGTTCGGGAGTGTTATCAATGGAATGATCGTCTATAACAATTATCTCATAAAGTTCTTTAGGATAACTGCCTGATAAAATGGAGTCGAGACATTGTTTGATCTTATCAGCCTCATTACGAGCAGGAATAATGATACTAATAAAGGTAGATGGCATAGCATCTCCAGTCACGAATACAGGTTGCTTCGCCCATCCCTTCCGATAATTCATCATCAGGATGGCATATGCAAAGGTCAGCAAAAAGCATATGGCAAATAATACAAGCATAGTCTTAAGATAACAGGCTGGCAGATATCTGCGGTAATGTTTCCGCATCCATCACCTTGTGGCCTTTGTCTAAGATATGCAAATGTACGCTATCAAGGTTGCCTTTAAAGCGTTGCGCCAGCCGGGCAGGAATTATCTTGTCGTGAGCGCCCATAAAGATGTACACGGGTATCTGCTGCTGTTGTATGATCTTGCGGAGCTTGGCATTGTCGGGGACCAGGTGCTTCAGGCAGGGCCAGACCTTTAGCAGGAAAGAACGGCTATTGGTCGATTGCAGGTAGTGCATCGCCATCCCATGACGGTGAGTATCAATGACTTTTCCTTTCTTCAGCCAGTCAACGAGCTTAATATATGGCTTGGGCTTCTCCAGCACATTTTTAAACATCCTGCTACCAAGCCTGGTATTAGTCAGGAAATAGTAGAATTTATTGAACACTAATCCATCGGAAGCAATGAGCACCACCTTGTCAATGGCATCCGGCATCAGCTCTACGAGGTAAAGACAAACCCTGCCGCCTATACTGTACCCCATCAGTGATACCCGGGGCACACACATTTCCCGCTTCAGGGAATTAAGCAGTTTTATCATGTCCTGCTTCTCCAGTATGCGCGAATCATCACATTCACTCTTACCATGATGCGGGAGATCAAAGGAATAGAGCGTGTATTCTGCGCCAAGATGCTTGTTGAAATGGGTAAATAACGATGCGTCATTGCCATAACCATGAAACGCCACTAGCAACTTAGCACCTGCTCCTATCTTCAGGTAGTGCAGCCGCAAAGCATCCAATTCTATATACCCGCTCTCGTATGACATATTGATGACATCAATCATTTCCGCGAAACAGCTGTTTGTGAGCTCCCGATTATGTCGTAAATTAACATAAGCCAAGGCATAATTTTATTTAGCTTTAATCATTAAGATCAGCACAATTATGGAAACACAGCAAACATCGACAAAAGGCGGTAGTTTTTTAGTATCTATCTCAACTCCTGACAATACTTTTACACCCGAAGACTTTAGCGAAGAGCAAAAACTGGTTTCCCAAACCTGCAAGGAGTTCCTCGACAAGGAGGTTATTCCCAAACTAATAGATATTGACAAACAGGAACCCGGCCTGATGCCTACCCTGCTGGACAAAGCGGGAGAATTAGGCCTCCTTGGTGCTGCTTTCCCTGAACAATACGGTGGACTGGGCGAAGATTTCGTCACGGCTACCTTGATAAATGAAGAACTGGGTGGAGGACATTCCTTTGCTGTTGCTATGGCAGCGCATAATGGTATCGGTTCCTTACCTATACTCTACTTCGGTACTGAGGAGCAGAAGCAGAAATACATGCCTAAGCTGGCAACCGGAGAAATGAAAGGCGCTTATGCCCTCACAGAACCTAATTCGGGATCGGATGCACTAGGCGCAAGAACTACTGCTATGCCGAGCGAAGATGGTAAAAGCTATATACTGAACGGACAGAAGATATGGATCACCAATGCGGGCTTTGCAGATGTATTCACGGTATTCGCTAAAGTGGACGGCGATAAGTTCAGTGCATTCATAGTGGACAGGGATACACCTGGACTCAGCTTTGGCGAAGAAGAACATAAGATGGGCATTAAAGGCTCCAGCACCCGCCAGCTATTCTTCGAGAACTGCGCTGTACCCAAGGAGAACCTACTGGGAGAAATTGGCAAAGGCCACATCATCGCGTTCAACATACTGAACATAGGCAGGCTCAAACTCTGTGCTGCCGCCCTGGGTGGTGCCAAACGTGCGCTGAACATCAGCCTGACCTATGCAACAACCCGCGAACAATTTAAAACACCCATTGCCAACTTCGGAGCTATCAAGCACAAGCTGGCTGAAATGGCGATACGCACGTTCGTAACGGATGCAGCACTTTACCGCACGGCGAAATGGATAGATGATAAAGAGCATGAACTGCAAACAACAGGCAAAGCATCAGGTGAAACACTATTAGGCGCTGCCGAAGAATTTGCCATAGAATGCGCTATGCTGAAAGTGATAGGCTCTGAATCCTTGGACTATATAGTGGACGAAGGGGTGCAGATACATGGGGGCAATGGTTTCTCTGATGAATATGATATCTCCCGCTCTTACCGCGACAGCCGTATCAACAGGATATTTGAAGGAACAAATGAAATCAACCGCCTGCTGACACTGGACATGTACCTGAAGCGCGCCATGAAAGGTCGTATAGACCTGATGACCCCGGCGATGAATGTGCAGAAAGAACTGATGAGTATTCCTGATTTCGGGACTGATGATGCGCCATTCGCTGCTGAACAAAAACTGATCACCAACTTCAAAAAAGCGATACTAATGTGTGCAGGTGCTGCCGCTCAAAAACTGATGATGCAACTGGAAAGCGAGCAGGAAATACTGATGCACATGGCGGATATGATCATAGACACCTTCCAGGCAGAAAGTGCATTACTCCGTGCTATGAAGATGCAACAAAACGGGAATGCTAATGCCGCACTTGCCATAGATGCCACCAGAACATTCCTCACTGATGCTGCCGACCGTATCAATCACTCAGGCAAGAACGCCATCAATGCCTTCGCCGAAGGTGATGAACAACGCATGATGCTCATGGGACTGAAACGCTTCACCAAAGCCGAGAATTTCAACACCAAAGATGCCCGCAGGCGTATAGCTGATAAGCTGATAGATGAAGGCAAGTATTTCTTTTAACCCCCTCCGCCCCCTAAAGGGGAACTATACTAATTAAAAGTCCCGCATGATGCGGGACTTTTTAATATCAAGACTGTTCACTGTTATCTATTCTCTGTTCACTGATTACCCTTCCCGCCATTCCTTCCCTGTGAGGTCAAGGAACACATCTTCGAGATTAGCTGCTTTTACCTCCTTACGGCGTTTGAAACCACCGGCTATGAGTTTGTCTATCAGGTTGTCCGGTGTATCCAGTATCATTATTTTCCCGCTGTCGATGATGGCTACGCGGTCGCAGAGTTCTTCTGCTTCGTCCATGTAGTGGGTGGTGATCACAACTGTTGCTCCCCTGTCGCGAAGCTGCTTAATCAATTCCCATAAATTACGTCGGGCTTGTGGGTCGAGGCCTGTAGTCGGTTCATCTAAGAAAATGACTTTGGGCTCGTTTATCAGCGTAGTAGCGATAGAGAACCGTTGCTTCTGTCCGCCGGAAAGTTCTTTGAATTTACTCTTTGCTTTATCGCGCAGGTTTACTGTATCGAGCAGGGCCATAGGATCTACATCACGATTATACAGTCCGCCGAAGAGTTCTATTATTTGTTTCAGGTTCAGGTTAGGATAATAACCCGCCGCTTGTAGTTGCACGCCTATCACGTTCTTGATGGCCTGCGGTTCTTTATCCAGGTTCTTGCCATTTACTATCACCTCGCCGGAGGTCTTTTCCCGTAAGGTCTCTATAATCTCCAGCGTAGTGGTCTTCCCTGCCCCATTAGGCCCCAGCAGCCCGAATATCTCCCCTTCCATCACCTCAAAGCTGATATCATTCACCGCAGTGAAGTCACCATATTTTTTTACGAGATTGCGGACGGAGATGATGGGTGTGCTTTCCATAGGTGCAAGATAAGAAGTAAATCCTTTTTGAATTTACTTCTCTATCAAATAACAACTCCTGGTGAGCTTCCCTTGAAAATCGAAAGGGGTTATAGCACCTGTAATATCTTTAACAGTAGTGGCCGGGATGGAATCCCGCTCCATCACGAAGTCTTTGCTGTTAGTACAGAAGTAAATGCGCCCTGTATCACTGCAACCTTTCAGTAATTGCTTCAGCAGCTTTACATGGTCACGCTGCACATCGAAATCATCATCCCTTCCTTTACCTTTTGCAAAACTCGGCGGGTCGCAAATGATGATATCGAAATAGTCAGCAGGTAGTTCAGTTGCTATCCACTCCATCACATCTGCTTGTATAAAATGGTGCTTCTCGTCTTTAAACAGTTTGTTGTACTGCATATTACGTTTGCCCCAGTTGAGATAGGTTTTAGAAAAATCCACCGATACTATTTCCTCTGCTCCACCGCCTGCAGCAAACAGGCTGAATGCGCCCGTGTAACAAAAGAGGTTGAGCACTTTCATGCCCTGCGCCTCACTACGCACTTTGGCGCGAAGTGAGCGATCGTTGAGGAAAAGCCCTGTATCGAGGTAGTCAGTAAGATTAACGATGAAACTCAGTCCGTCTTCGGGAACTATGCGTTCTTCCTTTTGTGTGGTAACAGTATCCTGCCTGTCTGTTTTACGTTGGCGGGGCTTCATGAAAATATTCTCGGACGGCACCTCAGTCACTGAAGATATTACCTCCTTGCACTCTTGTTCCCATTGCTCATTCTCTGCATCCTCCAGCCCATGCTTGCGCTTGTAGGTTGCATAGATCACGTCCTTATACATCTCGATAATGAACGGGAACTCCGGCAGGTCGTGGTCGTAAAAACGATAACAGGCAATATCCTGCCTGCGAGCCAGCTTGCTGATATGCTTATACACCTTCTGCAAGCGGTTGGTGAACATGAGTAATTTATCGGGAGGGATCAAATTCAAAAATAAAAAGTAAAAAAATACGGTTAGGCTGTAACCGTAAGTACGTATCTAAAGAAATTTCTAATTCAACACCTCCTTAGGTGCATTGCGTTTTTTATACTTGCCTTTGTTGTGAGGCAATGCCTCCACATGCTTTTTGTTAGCCACACTATCTGAAGGGCTAACGATCACATTCTTGTAAATAAGATTATCGGCCTGGTATTCTTCTTCTCTCAGCAACTTGCCGCTGATCTCATCATAAAAGCGCCACATACCATGACGCATCGAGTAAGTCTCGGGTTTAAGGCCAACGAGGTATTCCTCATCTTTACCCGGATCATAAACTATTATGGAATCTACATCCGTTCCCTGCGTGAACAACTTATACATTCCTGAACAGTAGAGCACCCCTTTAGTATAATACCTCACCTCACCATCACGCATATCGAATTTGAAAGTCTCCACAGATACTATCTCGCCCTCATTGTCTATGGCATACCATTTCCCTACCTTCTCTCCCTGGTCGTAATTACCCAATTCGCCGCGCGCGGGTTCGCCCCTTACCGCAGGAGTAGATATCCACCAGGTACCTGTACGCTTCCCTTTGGCATCCAGCTTGTTGAGCGGACTATTGGTATCAGGTAGTTTTTCCTGTGCAAGGACATCAAGCCCTAAGCACAGCAACAATACAAGTATGAAAAAACTACCCTTCCTCATCTACAGAATTTATCGATTATACAGCGAATGATGTACCGCAACCGCAGGTACTGCTGGCATTGGGATTATTGAACATAAAGCCACGCGCGTTCAGTCCACTCTGGAAATCTACTTCCATCCCCATCAGGTAAATACCATGTGCCGCTTTCATTATAACGGGAACGCCCTCTATATCGTACATATCGTCGTCCTCTTCTTTTACGTCGAAGCCCAGTATGTAGGTCATACCCGAGCATCCACCACCCTTCACACCTATCCTCAGCACCTGTCCTTGCACAAAATCAGGTTCAGCCATCAACCTCTTTACTTCTTCTATGGCAGAAGATGTCAGTTTCAGGGGTGCATTTATTGCTGTTTCCATTGATTATCTTTATTTTATGTAAAGTTACCATAGCGGGAAAGGCTATCCAAATATGGGCTGTTAAATACTTTATATAGCAAGATAGACGTTTCCAAAAGATTTATAAATACTTCCTACCCTTTAGGGAGGTCAGGAGGGGCTTACTCGCATATATGACATAAAACCTCATAAATATCTTCGCAAAACATTTTTTACATTTGCTACCTGCAAAAATCTCAGAACAAGCTATGAGCGAAGCACTCGAAACGATAATTAGTGATACCACCAGCCAGATGAAAAAGGCTATTGACCACCTGGAAGTAGAACTCAGCAAGATACGCGCGGGCAAGGCAACCCCTATGATAGTGGATGGCATCAACGTAGACTACTACGGCAGCCCTACCCCCCTGGCACAGGTAGCCAACGTAACCGTGGCCGATGCACGTACCCTGTCTATCCAACCATGGGAGAAAAATATGCTGGGTGCTATCGAAAAAGCCATCATAGCCGCTAATATCGGTCTGAACCCACAGAACGATGGTAACTTCATACGTCTGTATCTGCCACCGTTGACTGAAGAGCGTCGTAAGGAATTGGTAAAGCGCGTGAATGGCGAAGGTGAAAACGCTAAGGTAGCAGTGCGCAGCATCCGCCGCGACAATATTGAAAGCATCAAAAAACTACAAAAAGACGGGCTGAGCGAAGACATAGCCAAAGATGGCGAAGCCAGCGTACAGGGTATTACTGATAAATACATTGCCCTTGTAGACCAACACTGTAAGGATAAGGACAAGGAGATCATGACGATCTAATTCCCGGGGCTCGATACTCGATACCGGATTCTCGATATTTTGAAAGGTGAGCTCTGCTCACCTTTTTTCATTGCGGTGTATTGCAGACCGTATAATGACTGGCAAAGATTGAAATTATTATTAATTTTGCAGCCTATTTAATGCGTTCGCCTTATGGATGAGTTCCATAAACAGTTACTGGTCTTATTCTCAATTCCTATATATGCCATATTCATCCCCCTGGAGTGGATACTGAGCAATGTGCAGGGAAGGAAGTATTATACCTTAAAAGAAACGCTCATCAACATATACCTGAACGCAGTGAACGCCGGTATTGATCTGTTGCTGAGAGGTGTGGCGCTATTCGTACTGATATACTTTTCACAATACGCGTTTACTATCGACTGGAACCCGGTCATTTACTGGATAGTGTTGTTCCTATTGGAAGACCTGCTTTTCTGGTTCGAGCATTATGTAGATCACAACGTGCGCTTCTTCTGGGCGGTGCATGTCACCCATCACTCTTCGGAGGAGTACAACCTCACAACAGGGTTCCGCTCATCGGTGTTCATGCCGTTCTATCGTTACCTGTATTTCATTCCGCTGGCTTTTATGGGCTTCAGGCCCATAGATATCCTGTTCATGTATGCCCTTACGCAACTATACGGAATATTGGTGCACACGCAGTCAGTACAGCGGATGCCGAAGTGGTTCGAGTACATCTTCGTGAGCCCATCTCATCACCGGGTACACCATGCAAGTAATATTCCCTACCTGGACAAGAACATGGGTATGGCGCTCATTATATGGGACAGGATGTTCGGGACTTTTGCTGAAGAAATGCCGGATGAAAAACCCGTGTACGGCCTGACCAAACCGTTGGACAATCCTCACCACCCTGTTAAAATCATCTTCCACGAGTGGCAAGACATCGTAAGGATATTTAAAAAGCAAATACCACTCAGCACCAAGCTGAGGTATCTGATAAACCCTCCCGGCTGGAGCCATGATGGGAGCAGTAAGACGGCGAGGGAGCTGAGGAAGGAGTGGTACGCCAAACGAACAAAAAAATAAAGCGCCCCGGGAAAGAGGCGCTTCGGTAGATCAATACAAAACTATTAAGGGGCAACGGTAAATAACATTGCCGTGTTCACATGTGTTCCATTCATACGTAGAGTATAGTTTCCTGCCGGCAATGCTTGTAGCTTCACAGCAAGAACGTTCGCACCTTTCACAACAGCCGCTGCAGAAATCTGCACAACCCTTCCGCTAATATCCGTTACAGTGAGCGTCAGTTTATCATTCCCTTCTGAAACAAAGCTGATATTCAAATTGTCTGTCGCTGGGTTAGGATAGAGTTTCAGGTCTGTTGCACTGAGCGATGTGCTTTGTACCGACGCAGGCACAGATGCTTCTGCGTCAATATAGGTATTATCGGCATCGTTCCATACTATGTGGGCCGTCCCGCCTGCTGCCGCGCCGTCTATCCGGGGGAATGCATCGGTCATCGCACTGTTGGCATCACGAAAGGTAGCGCTCACAGTTGCGGGTACTGAAGTGATCACGCTTGTTTCATATACCCTTTTATATACCAGGTTATTGTTCTGTACATTATGGTAAACGACCATAAAACTATCAGTAGCGGGGTTGTACATGATGTTAGGGTTCAGCTGGTCGCCGCTTCCTGTTCCTACTCCCGGGCTGCTGGCAAAACCGGGCGCGGAATTAACAATGACAGTATCTACCCTGCTGGATACATCCACATTAGTGCCGTTATCGAATTCGTAAGCGATAATTGTTCTGATATCATAAGCAGATGTATTCTGAGACAGGGAGATAGAAGGGTTCCTGTATACTCCGGTAGAAGTGCTTACAGGATGTACGCCGGCATAAGTACCCGGATCCGTCGCATCATCAGGGTATATGTATTGCAGATAATTGTCTCCCCATGGACTTGTCGAGCCAGCGAACTCGTCCCAGACGATACCGAGGCGGCCATAACCGGAGGATGAACTGCTGGCGGAACCTATTGCAGCGCTCACATTCCTTATATAATTTGGTGTACCATACAGCCCGCGGCGGACAAGGGCGGTAGCGCCTACATTATCTGTCCATACAACTATAGAGTCCTGTGCGCCTGCCTTTGCGACCACCAACGATATACTGTATGGGTTGGCATTTGAATTCTTATCCCGGCTATCTGTCGCCAAAGAAAGACCCGTATATCCTCTCGAGTTCGTGAAAGAGGTCTCCGACAAAGCAATGCTTGAAACAACCCCAAACTGATCGATTTTATTGAAGGCAATTTCGTTGATACTCGTCACAGTATCGATGTACGTTCTGGCGGTAAATATCCTGAAATCAGTAGCATTATTACCTGCAGCAACCAGGTCAAAATTCGTGTACTTGGTCGAACCCGAAAAGAAATTATCAGCGAATGGTGTAAAGGTAGCGCCGTTATCCGTGGACTTCAATATCTCCCAATTCTGAAACGAGATCGAAGTCGGCTTCTGAACCAGCCTCCCGACATATATTGTGCCGTCGTATGCTACTGTAACCCGTGCATTTTTATAAATTTCACCCGACACCGGATTAACAATAATGTCGGGCGCCCACGCTTTCACATCATTCGACGTCCCGGATACTGCCGCTGTAATCAATAAAATAAATGTAAATATCCTGTTTTTCATACGCTTGTATTTTATTGCTACAAATGTAAAACAGGATAATCGGGCGCCGGAACAACGATTGGTGAACGGACAGAAATAATAGGCGAACGGAGCCTACAACCCACCCAACTTCAATACCTTCTTCCATTCCGTAGCCTTCACCGCACCTACGGACAACCTGCTCAGACGAATAAGGTCCATATCGGCGAAGAATGGGTCGGCTTTTAGTTGTACTAATGTTACCGGCTTAGGCAAAGCTTTTACAGGCTTAAAATCCACCACTACCCAATTTGTATCATCAGTGGTCGGGTCCTGATAGGCTTCTTTTACTACTTCGGCTATGCCTACGATCTCCAACCCTTCATTGCTGTGGTAGAAGAATACCTGGTCACCCTTTTTCATGGCTTTGAGATTGTTACGCGCCGCATAGTTGCGCACACCATCCCAGAAGGTCTTGCCATCCTTTACAAATTGATCCCAACTGTATTTAAAAGGTTCCGATTTTATCAGCCAGTAATTCATGCGTTAGTTGATTGGTTGCCTAGTTACCTAGTTGATTAGTTTATAAGAGCAAATATAAATCCTATAAAACAAAACGACTAATCAACTGATAAACCTGTCAACTAGTCAACAAACTTATTTATCCCTCTGCAAAAGATAAGTCGCTAACTCATGCAACGAACTCTTCCTCGCTTTCAGCGCCGCCACATCTTCCAGGCTGTCGAATGCCTTCTTAGAATACAATTCCACAGCATCACGGCATGCAAGGTCGGCACGGGTGTCGGAGAAGAGTTGAAGCATGGCTGCTACTTTCCCTTCCTCATCGCTGTTCAGTAGTTTGTCTATAGCTGCTCGCTGTTCTATATTGGAATTCTCCAGCGCTTTCAGCAGGAGGTAGGTCTTCTTATTGGCTTTTATATCACCGCCATTTTGCTTACCTAGTTTATCTGTTGCACCATAAGCATCCAGGTAATCATCCTGAAGCTGGAAAGCGATACCGAGGTTCTTGCCAAACTCATACAGTTTATCGGCATTTCCTTCTGTCGCACCACCTATCAGCGCGCCCATCTTCAATGCACAGGCCAGTAGCACACTCGTCTTCAGGGTGATCATGTGTATGTACTCGTCTATGTGCACATCATTGCGCGCCTCAAAGTCCATATCCCATTGCTGCCCTTCACAGACTTCAATGGCCGTCTTGTTGAACAGGTGCAGTATCTGCGGCAGCGCTGTTTTTACATATGCCAGTTGCTCGTAGGAGTAGATGTTCATCACATCACCGCAAAGAATACCTGCAGTAAGGCCATACTTTTCGTGTACCGTCTGCTTTCCCCTGCGCAATGGTGCTTTATCCATGATGTCATCATGTATAAGGGTAAAGTTGTGGAACAACTCTATAGCGTAGCCGGCATGCCAGGCATCAGGCTTTATGTCACCAAACAACTCATTGCCCATCAGGCAGAGCACCGGGCGCACGCGCTTGCCGCCCAACTGCAATAAATAATTGCATGGTTCATACAAATTATGCGGCGCTACCGGGAATGGGGTATCCTTTATAAATCGTTCTTCGAAAGCTGCTGTCAGTTGCGCGAATGAGTGCATGTATTACTTTTTGCGTTTAGGGTCTCTCTTCTTGCCTGCACCACCCTTAGGTCTTTCCGGCTTGTAAGGTTGTTTCTGCATGCCTGTAGTGTCCCTTTTTGTTCCCTTTGGCTGTTCGGGAAGCTCTAATATACTAAAATCGAGTTGGCGCTTATCCAGGTTGGCAGCTGCTACTTTTATTTTCACTTTGTCCCCTATCCCAAAGCGGATGCCTGTATGTCTGCCCACAAGTGAGTAATCACCCTCTTTCATTTCAAAATCATCTATCGTATTCAGTTCCGATATCTGCACCATGCCTTCGCATTTATGCTCCACCGTCTCAGCCCAAAAGCCAAATTGCGATACGCCACTTATTACAGCATCAAAGTCCTCACCTATATGATCTTGTAGATACTCTACCTGTTTGTACTTATTCGCTGCACGCTCTGCTTCCATAGCACGGCGTTCCTGGTCGCTGCAATGGCGGCACTGCATTTCCAGTTGCTTCATAGGATGAATGTCATTATCCAGGCACTCCTGTAGTATTCGATGCACCAACACATCGGGATAGCGTCTTATGGGAGATGTAAAGTGACAGTAGTCCTCAAAGCCCAAACCATAGTGGCCGATGTTCTCCGTAGTATATACAGCCTTCGCCATCGTACGGATGCCGAGGCTTTCCAGTACATGTTGCTCAGGTTTACCTTTTGCTAATGCCAGCATTTCGTTGAACGACTTAGCGATCGCTTCCGGCGAGCCGAGATTGAACTTATGCCCGTACTTACCCGCATACATCATGAACACTTTCAGCTTCTCTTCATCCGGCTGATCGTGTACACGGTAAGGGAACGGAACAGGTTTGTCCTTCACGGTTATTTCAGAAACATATTCTGAAACGGTTCTATTGGCTAATAGCATGAACTCTTCTATCAG
Source organism: Bacteroidetes bacterium UBA7674 (assembly GCA_002483105.1). Taxonomy (GTDB): domain Bacteria; phylum Bacteroidota; class Bacteroidia; order Chitinophagales; family Chitinophagaceae; genus MKUN01. The sequence goes on along the minus strand of DLHG01000011.1, from coordinate 65,967 downwards.
CTGATGCGCTTCTTTACTTTCTTTTACTACTATGCCTATCGGCTTACCTTTTTCATCCAACTTAAAACGCACCTCCTGCGATGAGAAGTTGATCGCGCCTTTTTTGAACCTTGCCTTGCGCAGGCTCTGTGCCATGCTGTTCAGCAATAGTATCTCTTCTTTCAGATCGCCGTCTTCACCTTCTATTATGTCCTGCACTTCTTCGTAAGAGAACCTGCGCTGCGAACGTATCACCGTCTTGCCCAGCCAATAATCTTTTACCTTGCCGTCCTTCGTTACCTGGAAGATAGCAGAGAACGTGTACTTGTCCTCATAAGGACGAAGCGAACAAAGTTCATTAGACAAACGCTCGGGTAGCATAGGCAATACCCTATCAGGCAGATACACACTGGTAGCCCTGTGATAAGCTTCCTTATCCAACGCCGAATCCTTTTCTATATAGTGACTTACATCAGCTATATGTACCCCTACTTCGTAGAGTCCGTCTTTCAATACTTTGTAAGAGATGGCGTCATCAAAATCCTTCGCATCTACCGGATCGATAGTAAACGTAAGCGTGGTGCGCATATCCCTGCGCTTTTTCACTTCTTCGTTGGTCACACCTTCGGGATAACGGGCCGCATCTTCCATCACATCGTCAGGGAACGTGAGCGGGAAACCATTTTCCATCAGTATGCCTTGCATGGCCACTTCGTTGCGGCTCTCATTGGTAAGGATACTCACCACTTCACCCACGGGATTTTTTGACTTGCCCGTCCACTCTATTATTTTCGCGACAGCATGATCGCCGTCTTTTGCTCCACCTAATAAGTGCAGCGGGATGAATATATCCAGCGGCATTTTTTCACTATCCGTGATCAGGAACGCATAATGCTCCAGCACCTGTATCCGTCCGCTGAACTCCATTTGCTTGCGGCGGATGACCTCCACTACTCTTCCTTCCGACCGGCCACCACGCACGGAATTTTTTGTTATCTCCACTTTCACCTCATCGCCGTTCAGGGCCATGCGTATATCGTTCCTTTTAATCAATATATCCTGGTTATCTCCCGGCACTACCAGGAAGCCCATACCACCACGGGTAATTTCCAGTTTGCCGGTAAAGAACTTACCCGTACCAAATTGTTCACCACCGCGACCGCCATGTGCCTCACGGCTACCGCGTCCGCTATTTCCACCATGTCCCTTCTTCTCTTGCTTCTTCTTCTTTTTCATTCGTCTGATTTAATTCTGCATTAAAGATAAGCATTACTGCCTTGGCTAATAATAAGCCCTGTTAAATATGGCTTAATGTCCCATATGCAACCAATAACAAATACATGCCATACAACAATAGAAAAAATGTATATTTATGTAAAATACACCCTATGCGTCTTATCTCTACGCTCCTTATCATATTACTGGCCTCACTGCCTTCATTCGCCCAAAACTGGAAAACTGTTGGGAACAATGACACCACCTATTTTAGAGGCGGCTTGCACAATTCCATGACGGATATAGATTATATCGGTTCCAGCGACCCGATACTGAAGATGATATTTATCCGATCAATATCTGCCCTGAACGGAGATTCTTCTTTTCATTTCTACAATACACTACGGGCACCTGACATGAACCAATGCATTGACACAACCGCACCTGCATGGTTAGGTGCAATGTTCGTCCGCACTGCTTCTGGTATGGAATACTACTTCAATAGCCTTGGAGATACAATCAAAATCAACACCTTAGCGCAACCCGGGGATACATGGACCTTAGCAAACGACAATACCAATCTAACATTCATCGGCACAGTCACTTCTTCCGGAACGACCAGTATCGAGGGTGGCACTGACAGTTTTAAAACCATAAGCATACAAGCATATAACAACAGCAACCCGGTTGCGAACCATTACAATAATATGGTGTTGGAGCTCACCAAAAACCATGGCTGGTTGCGAACCCTTGATCTTCATAGATTCCCTAACCAGATCAACGGATGGGATGCTTTTGGGCCGGTAACCGACTCTACTCAACTTCTACGATTGGATAATGGCTTTGCACACTTAGACAGAAACTATATTGATCTTCTTTGGAAATACACTCCGGGAAACGAGTGGATATTTCACAGCAATGGAGGGGTAATGCAATTTGGCGCACCTTATAACGGAGCTTATAAGTTGATCAGGCATGACTCGGTGATAAGTAGTGCGTTACTAAACCCTACAACTATCATAGCAGAAATAGTCAGCAAATCATATTCCGTAGGCGGCTGGCAACCACCTAATATGAACAATCCATACTGGCAATCTACTGTCAGCACCAGTGTTGTTTATCATACAGATACAATTTCAAATACGACTACAAATATCCTGGCACAATATGTCCAACCTGAGGTTCTGCAAAATACCGGACAGCCTTTATCATCTCAAGACATAGAAAATCTATCTACTCTTTACTTCACTGATACACTCTGTGGGAAAGCAATCATAAAACAATATGACCGGTTTTCCGGTATACTGCAAGGTCCGCCGTCATTTTGCTGGATGTATGTAACATCTGTGTCCGGCGCCTCAACTAGCACTCACTCTAAGTTGATCGGTTTTGGAGAATGGACCTATTATAGTGCTTACGGAGACCCTTTCGCACCGCAGACCATTACGCAATATTCAAAAAGACGATACAGCTATCTAAAGGCTCCCGGATGCAACTACGGCAATAAGATAGATGTTATTGCGCTAAACACGAAGGATGTAACATACACTCAACCTGTTATTAGCATTTATCCGAATCCTGCCAATGATCATGTTTTCCTTCACAGCAGCATTGTCGATAAAAATGCGACTATCACGTTACTGGATATAACGGGAAAGAAACTATTTACACAACAAGGCATCAACCAAAGTAACCGTATCGACACGAAGGAATTTGCTCCGGGCATCTACTTCCTAAGGATAAATAGTGTACACGGCCTAAGTACACATAAGTTGATGTTTCGCTAATCGTCCGCTGCTTCTCATAAATATAAATTGCTAACGCAAGTTTGCGATCACGGCGCTGCGCGCAAGCAAACTTACGCACTCCCACAACACATGAGCTTATCCCATCACACACATTTAATTGATTAACAATCAACTATGTGGCACGGTATTAGCAGTATTTCTGCAAATTAATAACTATGAAAAAGATTCTCTTGCTCCCGGTATTGCTTTGCGCTGCCATTTTCACGATGCAATCGTGCAAAAAAGACAATGACAATGACGTGAATACAGCTGGCAAAGCCACAGTAAGTATGCGCCTGACAGATGCACCCGGTGTGTACGAACACGTGTATATAGACATCCAACAAGTGGTGATCACTATGGAAGGCAGCAGTGCCGTAACAGTTGCACCTATCCGCCCCGGTATATATGACATCCTCGACTTCAGCAATGGTATAGATACCCTGCTGATGACTACCACCGTACCTACAGGTAAGGTGAGCCAGATACGCCTGGTACTGGGGCCTAACAACTCTGTAGTAGTTGATGGTACCACACACGCTATGAGCACACCTTCAGCTCAGGAAAGCGGACTGAAGCTGAACCTGAAAGAAACATTGGTTGCAAATACTGCCTATACATTTTGGCTTGACTTCGATGCAAGTAAGTCTATCGTAGAGACAGGAAACGGCGGTTACAAGCTAAAACCTGTTATCAGGGCATACAGTGCGCTTACTGATGGCAGAATCAAAGGCTACGTAATGCCTGTCAACGCTTTCGCTACTGTCTATGCCATCAATGGTACTGACACACTTAGTGCGATTCCTGACCCAACCGGATTTTTTATGTTCGGCGGTATGACGGAAGCAACTTATACTATCTGGGTACAACCGGGCATCTTAGGCTTACAGCCTTATACCACGGGTAATGTACAAGTAACCTACGGTGTAGAAACCAATCTCGGAACGATTACTCTATTACCATAAAACTTGAAACAAAAAATAAAAGGGCTGCTTAATTAAGCAGCCCTTTTTAGTATCCGGTAATTTTTTACGCCTTCTTCAATTCCGCCAGCAAGTGCATGATATTGCTATTGGCCTCACTGATGATGTCATTGTACTCCGCACTGTCCCTGTCAACAATAATCGTGGTGATATGGCCGCCTGCAGAATCTTCTTCAAAACCATGACCTGTTAGCGATATCAACTGCCTTTTCAGGACATCACGGGTGCGGTCGTGCAACCGGTCAACGCCAGGGCTATCTAAATGAAAAGCGATCAACTCTGAGTAGGCTTTGAACATATTAATGATCGCGGGTGTATTCAATATAGCCGGATGCGGATCAATGGCGCACAGCGTACCGAAAAAACCGCCATCGTTGCGCACTATAGGCAGTGATATGTAGCTCTGGAACTTGTAGAGTTGCGGTACATGGTGGCTACGGTAAAATTCGTCTTTCGCTACACAATCTATTACCACTCCCTGGCCGCTCTGGCGTATCTCGTTGCAGATAGTGGTTTCTATAGGCAACTCACCACCCGGCAGCAGCCCGAACTGAATTTTATCATTCACAGCCATGGTCACCCACTGCTCCGGGGTTACCCTCGCCACTGCAGCGAAACCCAGACCCGTAACGCGGCAGATGGTTTCTAAGATGTAAGGCACTATACGTATCCGCCCTATTGCGGTTATGTCTTGTGTAAATGGTAGAATATTATTCAAATGGGTCCTTTATATGAGGCTGCAAGTTACTCTTTAATGGATCACTAATGTCATGTATATGCCACTTGCAATGTTGTTTTTGAGGTATTATATTTGAAAAAATATACGTTATGTCATTCCATTCAGAATTCAAAGATTTCATTTCGCAAGGAAACGTAGTGGACCTTGCAGTGGGTGTAGTGATAGGTGCTGCTTTTGCCAAAATAGTAGATTCACTGGTGACAGATGTCCTGATGCCGCCCATTGGCATGATGATAGGCGGTGTGAATTTTGAAGACCTGAAAATTGTATTGAAAGAAGCAACGGTTGACGCTGCAGGAAAAGTAACAGAACCTATGGTAGCAATTGGCTATGGAATGTTCATACAGAACTGTATCCACTTCATCATCATAACCCTTTCCATATTCTTGTTCATAGTGAAGCCGATGAACAAAATGAGACTGGCGAACGCAAAAAAAACAGATATCTAGAAGTTACTATCTCTTATGATTCAGCCTTGCTTCAAGGCTGCAACCTGCTATTATAATGATGGCTGCCGTTATCCAGGTAATAGTAATGATCATTTTGTTGTCTGTTGTTGTTACTACAAATGTTACCCTTTCATTATCCAATGTCAAGTATTTGACCCACCTTTAACGAGCCGTTTACATTTGATTTAGAATCATGTTAACATTTCTATCATACAGCCTTCATTATTTGTATTTTTATACCTCCAATGAAATGGCCTTTCTTCATACTACCTTTCACTTTTGCCCTGCTACCAACAAAGGTTAAGGCGCAGCTATACCAGGAAAGCCTGCAGGAAAGATCCAACAGGAAACTTACCTACGATGAATTCATCGTAGAGCAAGTGCGTACTTTCCCTGAAGTAAAGAAGAAAGAAGAACAGATTATAAAACAGTCTAACTACAAGAACCTGGCCGTGTTTCTTATTACTACCGATGGCCTCGGCACTTACACGGTCAAGATGATGGAAGACAACGGCAAGACCCAGGTACTGCACATGCAGTTTGTAGTTGACAGTGCTTCCGGAAGAATACTGAATAACGATAAGCAGAAGAAATAAATACTATTTCTTCTTTCCCTTAGGCTTAGGCTTTGCTTTCGGTGGCCCTGTCCTTTCGGGTTGATTGAGTTCGGCCAATCTCTCTTTGATGCGGCTGTTCAGTATCCCGTTGGTAAAGCCTCTACCAAGTTCATTAATGATACCTTCCGATTTTTTGTAAGCAGTTTCAAATGCAGGAGTGCCTTTTACTTTCGCAGCATCCTTTACCGCATCCAGCAGCAAAGCATATAGTGCCAGTTCGTAAGTAGGACCTGAGAAGAATTTCCTGGCCAGTGAATCACGTATAGGGAATTCATTAGCCACCATTTTATTATACGGCGGCTTATCGGTCATGCTCCAGTTGATCTCTGCCTGCCAGCGCCTGAAAGGCAGTTCGTACAGGTATTGCACATAGGCCGGAGACTGTAGTGCTTCCGGGTCATTAGTTGGCACTTCCAGTAGTGCCTCCATAAAGTCGTTATAACGGAAGGAAAAGCGTTTATCTTTTCCCGCACTATGCGTATAGCGCGCCAGCTTCAGCGCATAAGAGTAATTGATGTCCGACTCTAGCAGCTTTCTCATATCCTGGCTCAGCGGTGGTAAGCCCACAAAATATTCTATTACGTAGCGCAGTTGCTTGTCGCGTTTTTCACGAGCTGCTTTAATGAACGCTACTCTATCCAGTTTAAAGATCGCAGTGTCGGTCATCTCGGTCTCAAAATTCTTGAAGTATGGTTCCAGCTTATTGAAGAATTTTAACAAGGGGGTATTACTACCCTTCAGTGTTCCCGTGGTCACGTTCAGTTGAACATTATCACCGGGCATCAGGTACACTCCTTTTATAAATTTCCCACGATCCAGGTACCGCGCATAGAAAGGTTTATCAAGTGCAGCCAGTGTACTGAATTCATTTCCCTTTACTCCCGGTCTCATGTAAGCGCAGTTACTTTCTATCTGATCTAAGGGAAAAGTGCATACACTGGTAAGTATAGCAAATCCGGTGGTATCTGCTATACTTCCACCAATAGTAGTAACAGGCTGTGCAGTTGCAGACAAACTCCCTGTTATCAGTATGGAAAACAAAAAACGGCTCCTCATAGCGGGCAAATTACAAAAACACCTCAATAAAAAAGGGGCTTTCGCCCCTCTTAGGTAGTATTACATTTATTCCGCTTTGCGCCTCAGCGTCTTAGCGGTGAAATTTAGTTAATACCCAGCAACTCTACTTCAAATATCAGCGTGCTATTCGGGCCTATTTCAGCGCTCACCTGCCTGTCGCCATAGCCCAGGTGTGGCGGAATGAAAAAACGCCATTTGCTGCCCATAGTCATCATTGGTACACCTTCTGTCCAACCTTTGATCACCTGGTTCAGCGGGAAGGTGGCTGGTTTGCCTCTTTGTACAGAGCTATCGAAGATAGTGCCGTTGATCAGCGTACCATGATAATGGCAGGTAACTTTATCAGTTGGTGATGGCTTAGGGCCGTCGCCTTCCTTTATTACTTCATATTGAAGGCCACTTGGTAAAGCTACTACACCTTCCTTGCTTTTATTGGCCTCCAGGAACTCTTCTCCTGCTTTCAGGTTCTCTTCTGCTTTTTGATTTTTCATATTAAATAATCTATCTGCTATACCCATTATTGAATATTTTTGGCAAAGTTCGGATATTATTCCCTGAAACAAACAAGTATAAAGAAAAGCCTAATAACTATTTTTATACCGGCATAACCTCAACTACTCTATAAATAGTAACTTCGCAGCCCGTACGGGAAACACAAGTATCCAGTATCGAGTATATAGTACCAAACAAAGAATTGACTACCCATGGGTTTTTTCGATAAACTATTTAAACGTAACAAAGAACAACAGGAACAAAAGGAAGCGCTCGACCAGGGCCTGGAAAAAACCAAGCAAGGTTTTTTCTCAAAGATCACCAAAGCAATCGCCGGAAAGGATTCCGTTGATGAAGAGGTGCTCGACCAGGTAGAAGAAGCATTGATCGGTGCCGATGTGGGCCTCGATACTACTGTTGCTATCATCAAGCGTATAGAAGACCGCGTTGCTAAGGATAAATACCTGGGCACATCAGAGTTGAACCGCATTCTCCAGGAAGAGATCATGGGTATGCTCACCGATGCTCCGTCTAATGAATTCGCAACATTCGATGTTCCCGCCAATAAGAAGCCCTATGTAATATTGGTTGTGGGTGTGAATGGCGTGGGCAAGACTACAACCATTGGAAAGCTGGCATATAACTTTAAGAAGAACGGAAAGAATGTGCTATTGGGCGCAGGTGATACCTTCCGCGCAGCAGCAGTTGACCAGTTGACTATCTGGAGCGAACGCACAGGTGTACCTATAGTGAAGAAAGACATGGGTAGCGACCCAAGCTCTGTGGCCTTTGATGCTGTTGAAAGCGGCATTGCACGTGGCTCTGATGTAGTGATAATAGATACCGCAGGCCGTTTGCATAATAAGGCTTACCTCATGGATGAACTGGGAAAGATCCGCCGTGTCATCAATAAGAAAATGCCCGATGCCCCACATGAAGTACTGCTTGTCCTTGATGGCAGTACAGGGCAGAACGCGCTGGAACAGGCCAGGCAATTTACCGCAGCAACTGATGTTACCTCAATAGCTATCACCAAACTTGACGGCACTGCAAAAGGTGGCGTGGTACTGGCAATAGCCAACCAGTTCAAGATACCGGTGAAATACATAGGCGTCGGCGAGAAAATGGAAGACCTCCAGATCTTCAACAAAGAAGAATTTGTGGACAGTCTTTTTAGCCTCGAAAAAAGCTAATCGATCTTTTTTGAATTTTGCCTTTTGAACTTAGCGAAGCGCTCTCATGAGCGCAGCGAATAATTTTGAATTAAAAGTGCCTACCGAAAAACAAATAGCGATCAAAGACCTGATGCAGATACCGGGCGTTGGCAAGTCTATTGCTAATGACTTGTGGAATATCAAAATTAAGTCGGTAGCAGAACTGAAAGGCAAAGACCCGCAGGCACTATACGAAATATCAAATCTCTATGCGGGAATGGTTCAGGACAGATGCCTGCTGTATGTATTTCGCGGTGCGGTGTATTATGCCGAAACACCTCCGGCAAAACGCCAACCAGAAAAACTAAAATGGTGGAACTGGAAAGACAAGAAAGCGTAAAAGCTTTTGACTTTTAAACTTAGCGCAGCGATCTCATTGGAGTACAGCGAAATAATTAGTAAAAAGCAGGCTCATCTTCCAATACTTCTTCTGCGGATACCATTTGCAAAGCAAGCTCTCTTATCATAGGAAACAACATAGCATAAACCCGCCGTCTCTTCTCAGGGATATGAATATCCTCCATTGCCAATACATAAATTACACCTTCTGGTATTTGCATGGCATCGCATATCTTTTTCATTGTTTTACTTCCCGGCCTTTTCGACTCGGTTTCAATTTGAGAGAGATATGTTTGCGACATATCGCACATTAGTGCAAGATCTAATTGGGAAATACCCATCTTTTTGCGAACAATCTTAATTGCTATTCCTAGATTCATTTTTAAAGATTTAAATTCTTAAAAAATGTTTTCTATGTGGTGATAATGTGCAAAAGGGGTTCAAGCTTTTACATCAGTAGTTTCATAGTCGACACTATAATACTACTCAAAGCAATCTTGCTTTTTTTAGATTTGGGGTGAAAGGGTGATTTTTGGGGGTAAATATCTGTACCTACTTGTATTGCTCTTTGAAATCTCCTGCCGTAATACCGGCGTTCTTTTTAAAGAAACGGGCGAAGTAAGAAGGGTCTTCAAAACCAAGGTGGTAGCCTATCTCCTTCACGCTACCCGCCGAGTGACTGAGCAATCGCTTGGCTTCCAATAAGATACGTTCTTTCAAATAATTACTCACCGTGTTGCCTGTGGCTTCTTTGCATATCTCGTTCAGTCTTTTCTCGGTTATATGCAATTGTGCTGCATACCATACCGGCAGGTAATTATTTCGGTAATTATCTTCAACCAATTGTTTCAGTTCCGCAAAGTATTTATAACTACGAGACTCATATTTTATTCTGGTGTGCTTTTGTGCGGCTGTTACCTTTAATAACATATGCCAGAGACAGGCAGTTATTTCATCTATGTTCTGCTCTTCACTTTTCACCGCCTCTTCCAGTTGCGACAATATGGTCTGTATTGGCTTGAAGGCAACTTCGTCCTGGTCAAATATCGGTGAAGCTGCATTCTGCAAAATGCTATAGACCTGTGGCAACTGCATAGCCGTCTCTTTCTTAAAGTGTATCACTGCTCCATGAGAACTGGGGTGTCTCCTGAGCAGGTGTACCTGCCCGGGCATTATCAGGTGTACACTATTGTCGTTTATCCGGTGCTCTATGAAATCTATAAAGTGCGCTCCCCCACCTTTCTTAAAAAAAAACAGCTCATAATACATATGCCTGTGCGGCTCCGAGATATCATAATCGTTGCGCACGTTTAGTGCTTCATAACGCATCTTCAGGTTACCCAGGTCATCCTCAGGCGAGAAATCATGTATCGGTATGTCTTTCTTTAGCTGTTCCATAACACCTGTCTGCAAAATAGCACAATCCCTCCACCCCATTCAATAATGTGCAAATAGTACCATACTATAGCAACATTATCCAATCAACAAATCACCCCAATCAACTAGTCAACCTCTCAACCAAAACTCCTATCCCCTGCGTAGCAGGCATTTCTACCGGTATTACATTACTGTAATGATGCACAGGCGGTATCACCCTGTCCAATATATACTTCGGTACATCATCCCCTACAAAATCCACCAATCCCGCCGCAGGATACACCACCAGCGATGTCCCCACCAGCACAAATATATCAGCACTCCGCATCACAGGTATGGCTTCCTCTATCATCGGAACAGCTTCTTCAAACCACACTATATTCGGGCGAAGCTGACCACCATCTTCTGCCACATCACCCAGGTTGATGTCGCCTGTTATATCAAACGTCTTATGCTCATTCAGCACACTGCGCATCTTCAGTATCTCCCCATGCAGGTGCATCACTTTTGTAGACCCCGCACGCTCGTGCAGATCATCAATGTTCTGCGTGATAATGTGTACATCAAAATCCTTCTCCAGTTCAGCCAAGCCATAATGTGCAGCATTCGGCTTCGCCTCCAGCACACCCTTACGACGCAAGTTGTAAAAGTCCAGCACCAACTGCGGGTTCTTCTTAAAAGCCCTGGGCGTAGCTACATCCTCAATATTATACCCCTCCCACAACCCATCACTATCCCTGAACGTCCTCAACCCACTCTCCGCACTTATCCCCGCCCCCGTTAGCACTACTATTTTCTGTTTCATACCCCGAAATTTACAAACTAAAATCAAATAACCCCTCCTTGTGGAGGAGGGGTCAATCCCGTCCTTCAGCGGGATTGGGGGTGGTGCCACTCGCGCACAAAAAAAACGCCGAGCAATGCTCAGCGTTTCAAGTATTATTATCAGCTTGAACTAAACCATCTCTTTCAAATTCTTCAGCATCTCATGCGTCATCTTGTTCAGATCAAACTCCTGCTGCCATCCCCAGTCCTGACGCGCAGCGCTATCATCTATGCTCTTAGGCCAACCGTCGGCAATCGCCTGGCGGAAATCAGGAGCATAATCTATTTTGAACTCAGGAATATGGTAGGATATCGACTCTGCTATCTCCTTAGGAGAAAAGCTCATCGCCGATACATTATAAGACATTCTTGTTTTTATCTTCTCCACAGGAGCTTCCATCAGTTCTATCGTCGCACGGATAGCATCATCCATGAACATCATCGGCAGATAAGTATCCTCGCTCAGGAAGCTGGTGTACTTGCCTTGCTTCAACGCCTCGTGGTATATCTCCACCGCATAGTCGGTAGTGCCACCACCCGGCTCGCTCTTCCAACTGATCAACCCCGGGTAACGCAGACTGCGCACATCCAGTCCGTAACGCTGGTGATAGTATTGACACCAAAGCTCACCCGCGTACTTGCTGATGCCGTACACCGTCCTCGGCTCCACCACAGTCGCCTGCGGGGTATGCTCCATCGGCGTAGTAGGACCGAATACAGCTATTGAGCTCGGCCAGTATATCTTGTTCAGTTTTTCTTCCACACCTATATCCAGCACCTGTATCAGGCTTTGCATATTGATGTCCCAGGCTTTCTTAGGATTCTTCTCCCCTGTCGCCGACAACAATGCCGCCAACAAGTATATCTGCGTAATGCCTTCACTCTTCACCAATGCGCGCATTGCAGCGGCATCCATAGCATCCAATACCTGGTACGGACCACTGCCTTTCAGCAAGGGGTGTTCGTCACGGATATCAGTTGCCAGTACATTATCATTGCCATGTAGTTTGCGCAACGCCAGTGTCAGCTCAACACCTATCTGCCCGCAGGCACCTACTATGAGTATTTTTTCAGCCATTATTTGGTCTAAGAAGTAAACGGGTAATTGTAAAAAGTTAAGGTAAAACGGAATAAGGCAAATTCCAAAAAAAGAACCGCAAAGTCCACTAAGAAGACGCTAAGTATCGCAAAGTCCATCTTTGCGCCTCCTTTGCGTTCACTCTGCGTCCTTTGCGGTTAAAAATAAACTACATCGCAGATTCCACCATGCTGATGAAATCGTCGAATAAATATCTTGAGTCATGCGGGCCGGGGGTGGCTTCGGGGTGATATTGCACCGAGAACGCCTTTTTGCCCTTCACTTTTATACCCTCTATCGAACCATCGTTCAGGTTCAGGTGGGTCACCTCTACCTTATCGCTGTTCTTCACGGCTTCCGGGTCTACCCCGAAGCCGTGGTTCTGTGTAGTGATCTCACTTTTGCCGGTCTGCAGGTTCTTCACCGGGTGGTTCAGACCGCGATGGCCGTGGTGCATTTTGAAAGTAGGGATATCGTTCGCCCTTGCCAGCAACTGGTGACCGAGACATATACCAAAGAATGGCTTTTCGCTCGCCAACACTTCCTTCACCGTTTTCACGGCATAGTCCATAGAACCGGGATCGCCGGGGCCATTGGAGATGAAGTAGCCATGTGGTTTGAAATGCTCCAGGGTCGCAAAGTCGGTTTTGGCCGGGAACACTTTTACATAGGCGCCACGCTCTACCAGGTTGTGCAGGATATTGCGCTTAACGCCGAAGTCCAGCACAGCTATGCGGATCTTAGCACCCTCGTTACCCAGTGTATAGGCCTCTTTGGTACTGATCTCGCTGCTGAGCTCCAGTCCGTCCATATCAGGAACCTTATCCAGTTCCGCTTTCAGGCTTTGGAGGTCTTGTAGCTCCGTGCTGATGATACAGTTCATAGCGCCCTTATCACGGACGTGCTGTACCAGCGCGCGGGTATCCACATCATATATGGCTACTATCTTATTGGCTACCAGGTAGTTCTCCAGGTTATCGTGAGCGGTCATGCGGCTGTAGCGGTGGCTGATGTTTTTAGCTATCAGGCCGCGGATCTTGACGCTGTCGCTTTCCACATCGGCGTTCATTACACCGTAGTTCCCCACATAAGCATTATTCATTATCAGTACCTGGCCGGTATAGGAAGGGTCTGTAAACACCTCCTGGTAGCCAGTCATCCCCGTATTGAAGCATATCTCGCCCCCCGAAGTACCCTTGGCACCAAAAGATTTACCCTTTATCAATGTCCCGTCCTCCAGCAGCAGCCAGGCGGGAACTATAGCAGAAGTATCAACACCCATAAAAAAAACAAATTGTGCAAAGGTAAGGAAAAGGAGCTTCTATTTTACTAGAATGTTATCAACAATTTGGGAAAGTACATTATCCGTCGTTTGACTGTGTTTTACTAATCATAGGTGTAGTACATTGTACCCAATAAAAACCATATGAACTCAACCACAGCAAGTAAGAAAAATATTGTCGATTTTCTTTGGGAATGGGCAGAAAAACATGACGATTGGGGGAAATATTTGGTCGAGCTAATTGTCAAAGGTGAAGCAGCCTTAAATAGCGTTGAAAGGCAATTGATATTTGATTATTTTATTGATTCTTTCAGAAAAAATAAAATACTTCCAAAACTAGTTTTAACTAAGCCCAACTATAAGCCAACAAGTAAACTTATCAAACTCAAAAGCTTATCAGACGTTACAGGAGTTAACAAATTAGCTAAAAATCAAAAGTTTAGCTTCGGAAAAAACCTGACAATTATCTACGGGGAAAATGGAACAGGCAAAACTGGGTATGGCAGAATATTGAAGTCCTTAGGCTTCAGCTATGACGTAAAGACCCAAATATATTCCAACATCCATGCTGCGCCCGAACCCAAAAGTGCAGTTGTGGAATACGAAATAAATGGGACAGACGATATGATTAATTGGGATGGGCACAACTTTAGTGAAGACCTTTCTAACATTTCAGTATTTAATAATCAATGTGTTCAAATATCACTGTCTGATAGAAAATTAATTGTCTCTCCTTCAGGCTTTCATTTATTTGAGCTCATTTCGTTTGAGTTAAACGAATTAAGTAGCCAACTAAATCAAAAAATCAATAGCTATACAACTACGTTTACCTGGACTGAAAGATTAAATGAAGGAACCCCTCAACATCAATTTATTACCACACTCGCCTATACGTCAAAAGAATCTGACTTAAATACGCTATCAATTACTAATGAAAATACCAATGAAAAATTAGCTACAACTGAAAGTAAATTACAGGGTTTAAACCAGCAATTAATACGAACGGAAATTCAGAATATCAAACTACAAACAAGCGAACTGAAGGCCATTAAGGAAAAAGTCATTTATGCACAAAATTTGCTGTCTGAAACGCAACAAATCCAATTTATTCATATCAACAGTCAAATTAAAACGCTAAAAAACAAAACCCAGTCCACTATAAAAGAAGTTGCAGATAGAAACGGAATCAAATTTTATGACAGCTCTGAATATAAGTCGTTTATCACTTCTGCAGAAGCATATATCAATAAGCTACAGCTAGCAACATACCCAACGGAAGATGATAAATGTGTATACTGCAATCAGGAGTTGAGTGTTGACGCAATAAACCTGCTAAAAAGCTATCGAGCATTACTAAATGACACAACGGAAAAAGACCTGAAAAACGTCCAGAAAGAAAAAGACATATATATTGAAAATCTCAAAAAAATAGATACGAATATTAAGTTTATACAACCAACCTATGGCATGGATGAAAAGGAATTACCTCGTCAACCTGACACTATAAAAAATTACAACGAAACTATTTCTAGTGTTACAAAGAGATGTTTTGAAGATACATTAGATGAAAAATTTGACTACAATTTCACCGCATGCGTTGAGTTTCTGGACAACGAGATCACAAAACTTGACAAAGACGTTTCAGAAAAGCAAATATTACTAGACGACATTGTCAAAGTAGAATCTTCACTTAGAGCGCAAATCAATGAACTAAAAGACAGGATACTGTTAGCTGAAAAGCAAAAAGAAGTATGTGAAGTAATCAAAGCCATGCAGGCAGTTTCATTTCTCCATTCAAAATCAAGCAGCTTTAATACAGCTAGCATAAGTCGAAAGACTTCCGAGGCTAGAGAAGCATTAATCAGACAAAATTTTCATGATATATTCCAAAATGAATTAGCTACCCTGAGAAAATCTCACATTCAAATTGATTTGAATTTTGGTACAGATCGCGGAAGCTCAAAAGTTAGCCAAAATATAAAAGCACACAATCTTGTAGATATTCTAAGCGAAGGCGAACAAAAAGCTATCGCATTAGCAGAATTTCTAACAGAGTTACAACTTGATACCACAAAAGCTCCAGTAATTTTTGACGACCCAGTAAATAGCCTCGACCATGTAATCATTGACGAGGTAGCAAAGAGACTATTTGAACTCTCTAAATCACGTCAGGTTATTATTTTTACACATAGTATACTCTTTTTGAATAGTATAATTCAACAAAGCAAACTAAAAATCCACAGTGACCTTGACGCAATCTTCTATAGTGTAAAAAACAACTTTGGTCTATCAGGGATAATTGACGATGTTGAACAAGTCAATAGCTATACTTATTACACGAATAAACTGCAAGAAATTTTGCGACAAAAATCCGGCGATAGCGAAGCTAAATTAGCCGCAGAGGGATATGGGCATCTAAGGTCAGCAATTGAAGTTTGTGTTGAAGAGACTATTCTAAAAAATATAATTGTTCGTTACGGCAAAGGCGTTTCCTTCCCAGCAATTTTGAGAATAAATGGTGAAAAGCTGGATGCTTACAAAGCGAAACTGAATGATATATACGAAAAATGTTGCACGTCAATTGATGGTCATAGTAGCCCTAAAACAATTCATGTTACTCCAGAATTAGCTGTATTAGAGGCTGATTTTACAAATTTCAAGAATATCAGACGGGAGTTTTTAAGTTGACGATATTACCGATCTGCTTTTCAACCCAAATGTAAGGCATATGAAAAATTAAGTTATTCATTAAATTTTATTACATGCAATCAAATTCAATCCTTTACTATCCTTCAATTGAATTCCATTCAGACAAATGGGTAAAATCAAGTCTACTTTTATGGGATCATGTTTATAGAATTGTCCCTAAGGATTACTCACCCAACGATCCCGACTCAATCAAAGAACTATCGGACTCTGGCCTTGTAAGGAACATTCATCTTGACGCAACTGATATAAAAGAAACAGGCGATGAGTTTATGGATCTCTATGCTAGCCTTCCATTTATTCCAGCTGGCCTTGAATCCGGGGATGATGACCGTATTCACCCAGAGAAAATCGACAAACGTCTTTACCCCTCGTTAGAAAATATTGCTGGCAACTTTCTTCATGATGGTTGGCTACGCCTACCACAGGAACTAGCTAGAGGGTATATGTTTTATCTAGCAAAAACAGTTGCTAGAAGAAGAAATTTTGTAAGGGGAACTGACGACTCCGATAGTTGGTCAATTGCACCATATTTTACCGAAGAGGCAAATTTTGATGATTATGTATGCAACAATGAAGCTGAGGGTTTCTATTGCTCACTCTTTTTAGAAGATTTAATACCCCGGAATATAGGAGATGTCTCAGTGACTGATATAATTAAATTTGTAAAAGATCGTAAAGATTTGAAAGATCAACTTCGAATAAAGCTTGATTTTCTGTCTCAAAAATTATCGACTATTGAAAATTTGGAACAAGCAAAGATTGAAGTTTCTGATTTTTTAAATCAAGTAGAACATGACAAAAAAGAATTGAGAAAAAGTATGGATTTTTGGGGGAGTAATGTCGCTTCTTCTCTCTTCGCTGTTGGTGTTCCTACTACTTTGACTGCGTTGGGAGCATTAGGATTATCAGGCGACCCTTTCCACGCACATAAAATTGCTAGTTCAATGTTAATTGGTGCTGTAGCTTCATATACCGATTATAAAAAAACCGTTAAGGGGGATAGGGATACTTCATACGCATCATATTTAATTCAGATCGACAAAATGGTTAACCCGCGTTCGCCATATAATTATATGCGAAATTTGGATGAGTTTATAAATGACTAACATATGTTGATACAGCCCCTGACTGACGTAACAAGAGCAGCTGACTCTTAATCAGCGGGTCTTGGTTTTTGAGTCCCAACGGGATCACAGGGTAGTCCGACCTGGATTCGAACCAAGACAGTCCAAACCAAAACCTGTCCACAACTCCCGAAAGGGTTTTCACTTGTGGCAACAAATAATGGCAGT
This sequence comes from Bacteroidetes bacterium UBA7674, assembly GCA_002483105.1. Classification (GTDB taxonomy): domain Bacteria; phylum Bacteroidota; class Bacteroidia; order Chitinophagales; family Chitinophagaceae; genus MKUN01. The sequence goes on along the minus strand of DLHG01000011.1, from coordinate 48,513 downwards.
TTGCAACTACCTCATCACTACTTTTCTTTCGGCCATTCTTTAGACATCAACAACATTTGGCCGATTTGCCTGAAAACACTTAAAATCGATTTATCTAACTCTTCAATCTCGCTCTTGGCATAGGTTTCATAAACTTTTGAGTCTATTATTTCCTGCACTATTATTTTATAGGCATCATAAATTGGTTTGCGTTCCGGATAAGCCATAGAGAGAATATTTAAACAGCAAATCTAAAAGACGAAACAATAAGAAACACCAGTCAAAAGACGGATATTTCTTAGCCTAACCTTCCTTCACACGCTCTGCCAACAATTCAGTAGCCGCCAGCCTCGCTTCCTTTGTGTATCGGATATAATCGGTAAGGGCTTCCAGTTCTTCGATAGACTGATTGGCATAACGCTGTTTAAAGTCGTCTACCTTCTCCCGGTCAGGTGCAGACCTGGAAATATCAGCTGTATCGCCTTTCACCTTATTGTAATTGATAGCCAAATAGACAATCCCGACCAATAACGACAGTGGCTGAACCGTAAGCCGCCCGATTCCGAACCTGTAACTATCGACAATCGCATTTATAAAAAAATATTCGACCTGGCATAGGGGTGAAATCCGGAAAATTCGTTTCCCTTTAAAAGCAATCAATTTTTTTATGAAAAAGTATTTACTTGGAGCACTGATAGCGCTCACACCCCTGACTCAGACAAAGGCGCAGATGCCTTATAATGTTACTGCCTTTACGCAGCCGTACCAGCCACTAACGCAAGCTGGGACAATAAATAATAACATGATATGGCATGAACAGAGATATTCAGTGCCCCTTGGATTCAATTTCAAAATTGGAACTGAGACAGTATCGAATCTCAACCTGCTAATGAGTATGATAGCAACTGATACTACAGGGGTAATTTCAGGATTTATTATGAATGGTGGTGACATGTGTGACCGTGGAATCATAGAAGGGACTACCTCTGAAAGCCCAATAAAGTATAAGGTTACAGGCAATCCCGGCAGTCGTATTTTCAAACTCGAATTCTGCAATGCAGGTTTTTATGAAGAGTACGTGAATTATTCGTCAACCGAAGATTCTACTAACATGCAGATCTGGATGTATGAAGGTACAAATGTGTTGGAATACCGTTTTGGCCCCTCAAGCATTACACATTTTGCTGATTATTTCACTATGAGCGGCGCGACGGTAGCTTATGCAAGGGACCTCGATTTTATGAACACAGATTTTGATGTGATCTACTTGCTCACCGGAAATACCACCGCTCCAACGGTCGACTCATTTTCTATGACCCATTTTGCCTCCGGATTTACGACCTATCCGGCAAATGGAATGGTGTACCGGTTTACACCAAAGTCAAACCCAACAAGCCTGGCAAATATCGCAGCTACAAAGGCTTCCATTTACTATACCGGTCAAAAGCTATTTGTAGATAACTCCGGAGGTAACGATATGGAGTACGTTATCATCTCGCTTACAGGTTCGTTAATGAAACGCGGTATAGTGCCGGGTGGCAAAAACGACATAGAAATACAGGATTTACCATCAGGAATGTATGTTTTCAAAATGATGACGGATGCCGGTCCGATTAGTCAATCATTTGTGACGGCTAAATAATATGTAGGCCACTGTTGAAAGTGGCCTACAACCCTATCACTATGTTTTCTTAAAACTTCTTGTTTTCTTTGCATATATAAGTTACAATAGCTAAATGACCAGCCGGGATTCTATTGATATTGCCTTCAAAGACCTGTTCGACAAAGAGTATGGAAAACTGTGCCGCTATGCTCTTACTTATGTTCGGGATATGCATTTGGCAGAGGATGTTGTACAGGATACTTTTATCAAGATATGGGAGCAAAAAAGAGAGTTGATCAGCTCTGAAGACATTCGCTTCTACCTCATCACAGCGGTACGAAACAATTCTATCTCTATGCTCAGAAAGCAAAATAAAGAACAACTTCATTATACCGAGGAGATACAAGAACCTGAACCGGAGACCTTCATTACATCATCGCAGATGAGGGAAGAGGCAACCGACAGGGCGGCGAGGGTAAACGACGCCTTAAACAGACTCCCTACAAAATGCAGAGAAGTTTTTCTATTGATAAAACTTCATGGTATGAGCTACAAACAGGCTGCTGAAAATCTGGGGATCTCGACAAAGACAGTTGAGAACCAGATGGGGAAAGCGATAAAAATATTCAGGGACATTGCCGTATCTCATTCAGTAATATTTTTCTTGAGCCTGATGCTCAGAGAATGGCATTCTATATTTATTAATTTGTTAAAGTGACATAGCGATGGATGACCAGATATATGAAATAGTTGCAAAAACGCTTAACGGCGAAAGCACAGGAGAGGAAAAGGCGCGGTTACAAAGCTGGCTCAACGCTGACCCGCTCAACAAGAAAGAGTATGAAGAAATAAAGATGCTTTGGCAGGATGCGGAAGAAGTCTTAACAAAACCGGAATTCGACGCTACAGTTGCCTGGGAGAAGGTGAACCGGCAAATTGGATATAGTGCCATAGAAGAATCTCATAAACGCAAAGGCAAGACAATTAATTTGTCAGTTACTATAAAATTACTGGCTGCAGCAGCTGTATTAGTATTGGGAATATTCCTTTTACGTCCATTCATGGAAGATGGCCTTAAAGAAGTAGTCGCGGTGCATGGAAACGAATCGATCACTTTGCCCGACAATTCCCATGTACTGCTACGTAAAGGCAGCACGCTTAAATATCCTGCAGAATTTAAGGGAGGCAAACGCCAAATTGCATTAAAAGGAGAAGCATTTTTTGACGTAACAAGGAACGAACAACAGCCCTTTATAATTGATGCTGAAGCGGTGGAAGTGAAAGTGCTTGGTACTTCATTCAATGTTAACTGTGGGCAGAAAAAGGCTATAGTGACTGTGGCTTCAGGTAAGGTGCAAGTCTCAAAAGGGAGAGACAAAGTAATACTTGAGAAAGGACAGGAAGGAATATATACGGCGGGAAAACTGGTAAAAGGGAATGCTGTAAGCAATGGATATATGTATTGGCAGACAGGAACCGTTAAATATGACCTCGTGCCGTTCGCAAGCGTGATCAGCGATCTAAGTAAGATACTGGCCATCAATATAAAGATTGACGAAAGCGTAGCCGTCGATTTACAGGAAAAACCGATCGCTATAGAGTTTAAAAAGTCGACGATCAAACAAATACTGGATGACGTGTGCCTGATCACCGGATGCAAATGGTCTTACATCAACAATGAGTATATTATTAGCAAACCGTAACGCGTTATTATCACTTTTACTGACTCTTTGCTGTTCAGTAAAAAGCACTGCCCAGCAAAAAGCCCTGCTTAACAGGGTTTTTCGTGCTTCATTTACAAAGGGTACAATATTGTCTTACATAGAGAACATTCAGGAAAAAACCGGCGTTACCATTTCCTATAGCACGGCTACCATCGATCCCAACAAAAAGGTAAAACTCAAAGGAAATGAAGAAACGATAGAAGATGTACTTATAGCCATCCTGGCTAGCGAAAATGCGGATATCCTGGAGCGCGAGGGCAAGATCCTGATCATACCAGCAGTAAAAGAGAAAAAGCCGGTGCATCGAACGTACACGATCAGTGGGTTCGTAAGGGATAAACACAGTAAAGAGGTGTTGATCGGCGCTGTTGTTTACGTCCCTTCTATTAACGTTGGTGCTGTTACGAATAATTACGGGTACTATTCACTTACCTTGCCTGCTGGGTATAACAAAGCGATATACCGGTACATAGAATATAAAGCTGATACCGTAGATATTGAGGGAGAGAGTGACAGACGTATAGATATCTTATTAGAGTTTAAGGAAAACAACCTGGATGAAGTAGTAATCTATAGGGAAGAAAAAAGCGGCATAGCAGCCGATCATTTACACCTGACCGGCGAGGATATATATAAACGGCAGGCCCTCTTTGGTGAAAACGATATTATGCGCCGCTTGCAGAATACCTCGGGCGTCCAGACAGCATCTGATGGCTTCAGCACCATTGTTGTGCGTGGTGGCGACCCGGGACAAAACCTCAACCTGCTTGATGGAGTTCCATTATATTATGTAGACCATTTTGACGGGCTCACTTCTGTATATAATACAGAATCGGTGAAGTCCGTTGATTTTTATAAAGGGAACTTTCCGGCACGCTATGGTGGCAGACTTTCGTCCATTATTGATGTCAATACGAAGGACGGCGATATGGATCGCATAGGTGGACAATTTACTATGGGACTACTTAAGGCGTCTCTGAACCTTGAAGGACCTATAGTGAAAGAACGTTCATCATTAATGCTTGCGGCAAGGCGGACATGGATAGACGGTCTATTTGCCCCTTTTGCAAAAGGATCGGCTGTTAACTTTTACGATGTAAACCTGAAGTTCAACTATATCATCAATAAAAACAATCGAATTTATGCCAGCTTCTACAATGGCCGGGACAGACTTAACGTGAACATTAGCAACACGCAGAACAGGACCAGTTGGCAAAATAACATTTCAGCTGTAAAGTGGACGTCCATCATCAACCCAAAAGCCTTTTTTAATATTACGCTGACCTACAGCGCGTTTAATTTTGAAATGAAAGACAATCGTCAAACCCTGGATGATGTTGATATTAAAACAGGAGATAGCTATACCGGAGCGTCTTCTGTGAAAGATCTGGCACTGCGACTGCAACTTAGATGGACACCCAATACGAAACACAATGTAGATGCAGGCTTATCCTATTCTTACGCCTTCTTCGTACCCGTAGAGGTAAAGTCCAAATATGCATCAGGGCAGACACAAAACATTTCAACCGCCTTCCGGTCAAATGAAGTGACTTTGTATGTAGAAGACGACATTAAACTCGGCCCAAAATGGACGATACGGCCGGGGCTACATTGGGCTAACTGGTTCAGCTCCAAATTCACCTACTCTAGTCTGCAGCCAAGATTATTCACATCCTTCAAGGCCTCAGCTTCCAGCATGTTCTATTTGTCCTTTTCACAAATGGCCCAGTTTCTCCACCTGATAAACAGTAATACCTATGGCCTACCACAGGGCTTTTGGATTCCCAGTACTGCCCAAATAGAGCCTGAGGAATCGCTCATGGGAGCGCTGGGTTATTCTTTAAATACATCGGGGAACCTGCATTTTAATATGGAGCTGTATTACAAAGACATTTACGGAGTAACGGCCTATTCCCAAGGCAAAGATATTTTTGACAATACAGATAGCTGGCAGAACAAACTGACGCAGGGTAAAGGGTGGAGCTATGGCATAGAAACTAACATAGACAAAAAAATAGGCGCATTCGTGGCATCTGCGGCATATACGTTGTCGTGGAACTGGAGGAAATTTGACCTGCTTAATGATGGAAAGAAATTCCCCTACCGCTACGACCGCAGACATAACCTAAAACTCTCGCTGATATATACTCCCGGAAAAAACACAGAACTTACGGCTAACTGGACCTATATGACAGGAGAAGCAATTACGCTACCTGACCAGGTGTACCCAGACCTTGACCGTAACCTGATGATACAAACAACTAACTCAAGCACTCCCAGCAGCAACTATACTTATTATTATACTCAATGGAATAACTACCGGTTACCAGCCATACATAGATTAGATGTTGGTATCAACTTTCACAAAAAGAAGAAAAAACATATGGAGCGAACGTGGTCGATCGGAGTATTTAATGCTTACGGACGCCGTAATGTAATGAGTGTAGATCTTGTAAGTGATGCTACGCCAGGCGAATTTCAATTAAAAGGCATTAGCTTGTTCAACTTCGTGCCTTATCTCAGCTACCGGTTAAAATTCTGATGATGGGCTCAATAATTAAAAAAGTATATAAAAAACGTAACCTTCTAAGGGCAACAGGATATTTTTTGCCCGCTGTTATGACAATAGTTTCTTCGTGTACCAGGAACCTTGACCTTCCTAAAGTGCAGGCAGAAAAGAAAATTGTACTTATCGGTGAACTGACAGGCGGTGGACCGGCTCTCTTAAGGGCCGGTCAAAGCTTACCTTTGGCGGAGGGCAATGAGCTGAAGTTCAGTATTATTGAGGGCTTGGAAGTAAAACTTGAAGACGAGAACGGTATCGTACAACAGCTAAGCGGGTCGGCAGACGAAATGACACCTGTTCTATACACAGTGCCTTTTAAAAGTACTGTTGTTCTATCTCCCGGCGGTCGTTATAAACTGACAGCAACGCATAGTAATTTAGGAATAGCAATAGCTGAATTCACTATACCGTCTGCTTTTACATCTTCCATAATAGACACGACCTCTACTTCATACGCCGGAGTTAGTGCTTTTGAATTAGGTATACAGATAGATGATCTTCCCGGTGAAAGTAACTACTACGTAATAGAAGCGATCAAACAATACATCGATGTAACCGGCTTCTTCAGTTTCGGTGGTCAATGGTATGACCTGAACGGGAATAAAAGGCTGTATGACAGTCTCAACAAAGCCAATCTCTCTTTTATAAAGAACTTTGACACAACCTTCAGTAGTAACTATTTCCGCCAGCCCGTTTACACCACCGACCCCTACACGGACAACCTCACGTATGGGAATTCACTGAACCCAAGTAAAAGGATTCTGCTGCGGGACGTAAACTTTAACGGAACTTCCTACATCACGCATATATCAGTTGATAAAAGTCAGTTCCTTGCTACAGGATATATTGATAGAGGGCAGATCATGATCACCGTTAAATCTGTATCTGAAGATTATTACAATTACCTGGTTGCTTATGAACAGACAGAACCGGGTCTTGATCCCAACCAGCCTGTGCGCATTAAAGGGAATGTAAATAACGGGCTAGGCATGATAGGAGCGGTGTACACACGCCGTTTCACCTACTTTTTTGACTCCTGGGGATATTAATTATTTTTTCGCATAGGGGTAAGGAACAAATGCTGCGTTTTAAAGTCAAAAAGAACTTTGATCTATGCAGTTAAGAAAGATCGTTTTGACAGTACTATGCAGCTTTTTCACGCAAGCATTGCAGGCCCAGGGGGTAACTATTAGTGGGTATGTGACGGAAAAAGAGAGCGGTGAGCGGGTAATTGGAGCTACAGTGTACATACAGGAAAAGAATGTTGGCACTACTACCAATAATTTCGGCTTCTATTCTATCACTATCCCTGCCGGCAGTTTGGTGCTGAGCGCTGGTTATACCGGGTTCCGGTATTTCAGCAAGGCGTTGGATGTACAAAGCAATACCACAGTAAATATAGAGCTGGAGGCTACAGAAGAACTGGATGAAGTTTTAGTGACCGGTGAAACTGCCATACACGACCGTACGCAAATGAGTGCCATTGACTTGCCGGTAAATACCATTAAATCTCTTCCGGCCTTCCTCGGCGAAGCAGATGTGATGAAGGCAATACAGTTACTTCCAGGCGTACAGGCAGGTAGCGAGGGCAGTACCGGTATCTATGTGAGAGGTGGTGGCCCGGATCAAAACCTGATCTTACTGGATGGTGTACCGGTATATAACGCCAGCCACTTGTTTGGCTTTTTCAGTGTATTTAACGCTGATGCTGTAAAAAGTGTTGAACTGGTAAAAGGCGGCTTCCCCGCACGGTATGGTGGACGGCTATCATCTGTCATTGACATAAAAATGAAAGACGGTGACAAAAGCCGAATACATGGTGAGGGCGGCATAGGTCTCATCGCTTCGAGGCTGACATTGGAAGGTCCGATACAAAAAGGAAAATCTTCGTTTATGTTATCCGGACGCCGCACTTATTATGACGTGATCGCCAGGCCGTTTATGCGGGGCAACATTAAAGCGGGATACTTCTTCTACGATCTGAACGGAAAACTGAACTTCAAACTGGGACAGAAAGATCATCTATTCATCAGTGGATATTTCGGTAATGATAAATTCTACGCCCGTGAGAAACAAAACAGCTTAGGCGGAACAGCCTCATCAAAGTTCAACACGGATTTGTTATGGGGCAATACGACAGCAGTAGCCCGATGGAATCATCAATTCAATGCTAAAATATTTGGCAACCTAACGGCATACTATAGCAGGTACAGCTTCAATATTGGCTCACAGGTAAGCAGCAATATAGCCAACACAACAGATGAGTTTCTACTCAAATACTCCTCAGGAATAAATGACAAAGTGATCAAGTATGACTTCGATATATTTCCCTCAGCTGCACATACACTAAAAGCGGGTGCAGGATTTGTGGCACATACATATACACCGGGGGCACAACAGACTAAGGTTAACGCAGGCAGCAATAGGCAAGATACAACAGTCGGCATGGATCCTATATTTGCCAATGAGTTTGATGGCTATGTGGAAGATGACATACGTATAGCATCCCGTTTAAAAGCAAATATCGGCTTGCACTGGACAGGCTTTAGCGTTCGCGGAAAATTCTATTCCTCTGTTCAACCTCGCGCTTCTCTGCGCTACCTGTTGAGTGGTAGGCTTAGCGCGAAAGCATCCTACGCACAAATGAATCAGTTCATTCACCTCCTCACCAATTCGTCCATAGGCCTCCCGACTGATCTATGGTTGCCGGTCACAGATAAAATTCCGGCACAACGGTCACAACAAACAGCTGCAGGAATTGCATATACACATAAGTCAGGCATCGAAATAAGTATTGAAGGCTACTATAAAGACATGAACAATATTATCGAATACAAGGAGGGCGCAAGCTTCCTGAATGCCGAAGGCTCATGGGAAGACAGGGTGGAAATAGGAAGGGGAAATAGCTATGGCCTGGAGCTATTCCTGCAAAAGAAAAAAGGAAATTTTACAGGTATGTTGGGATACACCTTATCATATACCAACAGGAAATTCGACAATTTGAATAATGGCATAATGTTTCCGTATCGCTATGACCGCCGACACGACTTCAAGATTGCCGCTATCTATAAAGTAGCAAAGAACATTGAGGCGAGCGCTGAATGGATCTATGGCACCGGAAATGCAGTAACGCTACCTACAGCATCCTATGCCGGGCCTGACGGTTTCGAGATACAAGTGTATAGCTCCAGAAATGGTTTCAGAATGCCATCCTATCATCGTGCAGATGTTAGTATTAAATTCATGAAACACCGAAAACACTCTGAACGGGCCTGGGTGATTAGCGCGTACAACGTGTACAATAGGCGTAACCCATTCTACATCTATAGTTCAACAAATAGCCAGGGAGACCCGGTATTCAAGCAAATGAGTCTGTTTCCTATTATACCATCTATCAGCTATCAATTCAAATTTTAATAAATCGATCTTTTATGAAACAACATATCAAATTCATCCTTTTCATAGCCTTTGCTCTTACATCCTGCGAAAAAGAAATAAAAATGGACATCCCATCGCATACATCTAAACTTGCTATTAGTGGTGCGTGCGTTGCCGGAGAAGCCATTCAGCTACAGGTGAGCAAAAGTATAGACATACTCGAAAAACCAGGTAAGAACCGAATGATAAGCAATGCGTCAGCACTGCTTTATGAGAATGACCAGCTTATAGAGACGATGAAATATGATGCGCAAACTGAAATATACCAATCGTCAACTATTGCAGCCCCGGGGAAGACATATCGAATTGACATTTCGGCCCCCGGATACACAAGTATAACTGCGGAAGCTAGAACACCTGTCCGGGTAAACATTGATAAGCTGCAACGCATTTCCAAAGCCAGATCGGATGCCAACGGTGACCCTCAGGATGAACTACGTATAACCTTTACCGACCCTTCGACAGCAGGTGACTTTTATATAATCAAAATACAGCAGGCTCCTGCACTGGATACAGGCAAAGGAGTTATTGAGTGCGTTAACACGATAGATGCAAGCGTGGAGAGTGTATATGCTGATGACATCGATTTGAACTCTTGTCTGTCAGCAAATGGAATCTTCCTGAAAGACATACTTTTTAATGGCAAAAGCAAAGAGCTATTACTATATGTATCAAGCAGGGCTTTAGAGCCTGCGGATATGGCCGGTATCAAGTTCTATCCTGTTATTGAGCTGTATCATGTATCGGAAGACTGGTATAAATTTGCAAAAAGCTACCAATATGCGATTGACAATAATGGCAACCCATTTTCAGAGCCGACAAACGTATTTGGAAATGTAAAGAACGGATATGGGATATTCAGTGTGATTAGTGTTGACAGCGAGGAAATAAAGTAACAAGTTAATAAGGGCAATATTTCTTATTACCCAAAACTTACTAGTCGTAGCGCTTCTGTAGAGATAAGCGGAACACAGGTTGACGATATTGAACAAGAATCTGATAACTTTGTAAAATCAAGTACATCTCTGTAAAGTGAAAAGTAAGTTCTTAAAATTAATCGACCAAAAATAAAAAGGCTTTGATTTTCAATGCTTTAATCACTTATTTCGAGTCCCAACGGGATCACTCAGTATATCTAAAAATTCTTCTTAATAAATTCTGCAAAATATTTCTTGTATGTCTTACCAACAGGAATGATCACTCCGTTCACCAATGTATGCTCACTATCGCTTTTTTGTATTTCATTCTTATTGATAATATAAGACTTATGTACCCTGATAAATGATCTTACCGGCAATGATGCTTCAATTTCATTCATAGTCATATGCACGATGTAGGTTTTTACTCTGGTATGTACCTTCAGGTAATTCCCCTGGCTTTCTATAAAATAAATATCAGTTATCAATACTTGAGTTGCTATACCGTCTACTTTTAATGTTATAGCATCAATCTCCGTACTTTGTTGCAGGCTGTTCCATCTTAACGCTTTTTCCATAGCTACTACGAACCGCTCGAAACGTATTGGTTTGTACAGATAATCAACAGCATTATATTCAAACGCTTTCAAGGCATAATCTGAATAAGCAGTAGTAAATATGACAGTAGGTTTGTAAGTAAGCATATCCAGCAAGCTAAATCCGTCAACCTCAGGCATATTAATATCCAGCAGCAGTACATCCACTCTATGGGTTTTCATAAAATGAAAAGCATCAATGGCATTATAGTATTTACCAATTAATGTAAGATAATTCAGTTTCCGGGCATAATTTTCCAGTACCTGGTGTGACCCCTCCTCATCATCTACTATAATACAATTAAGCTTCATTTTTGTTCTGTATTTCAAGCATTACAGTATAGCTACCCTCATCCTGTATCGTATGAAGTGTATGTGCGTCCGGGTATAATATTGCCAACCTTCTGGATGCGTTATCAAGCCCCGTTTTCGGTGAATTATTCTCATAGACGAAGACAGCATTCGAGACCCTCAGCTTTAAGGATTGTTCATCTGCCCTTATGTCGATGTAAATATCAGATTTATGTATAGATGCAGTTCCATACTTAAATGCGTTTTCTATATAGGTAAACAGTATAAGCGGCACAATATTGAATCCGGATGATGAAATGTTTTTGGTATAATGCAATTCACAACGCTCACCAAGCCTTTCTTTTTCAAATGCAATGTAATGTTCAATGAAACTAATTTCACTATGAAGCGAAACCGTATCATGCTTACTACTATTTAGTATATACCGCATCAGCTCACTTAGCTTTAAAATCAATTCCTTGCTTGCTACCGAACCTCTTAGTATATGGCTGTATATATTGTTTAATGCATTGAACAAGAAATGCGGGTTAAGCTGCTCATTAAGCTGCTTAAGCTCCAACTCCTTCTTTACATTTTCAACCTGCAATAACCTGGTCAATTCTCTGAAATACCTGAATGCGAGATAAACGCCCAATGCAATCCATGAGTATACAAAATCAGCCCAGTAAATAAACAACCAGTATACCCAGTTGCTGTTTTTCAATTCTTCAATGTAGTAAATAGTTTCGCCCGGTTGCCTGGTCACCAGCCATATCAGGTAACTGGTAGACTCCCGCCATATAAACATTGTAAGAAAGAATAAAATGACGTAGAGAATGAATTTCCTCTTCAGGAAAATCTTTTCATACAGTACCCGGCTATGGAATACGAAAAACATAAAAAAAGCAATGTGGCCACAGGCATATTTAACTATATAGGCTGTACCTACTACCTGGTAGTTGGCAATATTTTGCAATAATGTAGGACTGATATATACCAGTAAGGCAAATAAATTACGTAAATAAAAATTATTAACGATACGTTCTATCACAATGTTTAAAAATACAAAAGTGTAACCATATGACCATGATATTGATAAAAGATTTGATGAAATCCTTTCGTCAAAAAAATGAAGCGTTTGTCTATTATTTCAAACTACTACATACACTTTTCCGTCTTTTGATTTTGAAAGTATCTATGATGCAAATGGAGGTAGCAAGAATTATCACTATAGTATTCATATTGCTTTCAATGCACAATATTCTATCATTAAAATCGAATACAATGAAAAAACTGCTATTTACAATTTCAATCCTAACAACATCCGGAATAGCATCCTATTCCCAAATCAGCTACCATGATATCAATCCGGATACAACTGTGAATACATGGAATGCTTTCACTATAAGCCCCTCTTCATCACCTTCAAATGATATTGTAGTATGGTTTCATCTTTTGCCCGAGGTAGTCATTCAAACTCATGGTCTTTGCGAAATACTGTTCGATTCAAATTCGTTTCCCGCAAAACTCAACGCCGGCGATAGTATCAGCTCATCAGGAATCTGGATGGCCGGCACCTATAATCCTTTGAGTAGCGGGAGTTCCGGCAACTGGCAAACCAACGCAACTGATAAGTACATAGGCTTCAGATTCAAGAATAGCACCACATGGTATTATGGATGGCTTATGATGAGTGTTGCGCCCGGGGCTGCATCATTTACTGTAAAAGAATGGGCTTTTAATACATCCGGCAATCAGATAAATGCCGGTCAAACTAATACAACGGGCATCACTACAACAGCTCATCGCACTGCAATAAAAACATATCCTAACCCTGTGTATGATAAAATACAACTTGAGTGGGAAGTAACAGATGCTACAAAATTAACCATCACAAATGCAACCGGATTAGTTATAAAAAGAATAGAATTAGTAAAAGGAAGCAGAGTGCATACATTAGAGACCAACGATCTTGTTCCCGGAGTATATAACATCGTCATGAAGTGTAAAAACGACATCTATACCAGCAGTTTCGTTAAACGATGACAATGATAGTATTGTAATGGCGTGCCTATCCATGCAAAGTATGTTCTGCAACATTAACCATAAAATCAAACTGATACATGAAACAAATAATTTTACTCTTAGTATGCATATATCTGGCTGACCAGGCCACCTATGCACAACCTTTAACAACCATTACAGGTAAAAGGATGTATGAGCACCATAGCCCATCCATCGCTGGAATATCCGGTGCTAACGGTTCCCAGTCTGGTTACAATTTTTTGAACCATACGTATGTTTACAGTTTCGATACAAACACGTTTGGCTCTTATACTGATGGTACTGATACCTCCATAGACATGGTAGAACACAACGGGCCATATGGTAACGGTGGGGCATTGGGTTTCACATCAGGCTTAAGCAGTATATGGCAAGGCGACATAAAAGGTAATGGTATTACCAAATGGATCGAAGCCCCCGGTAGTTTTAATTATATGAGCATAACTTCAGTGAGTGAGATAAAAGATGCGTATAATGCTACAATGGCGACACAGGATATAAATGTAACAGAAAACAACAAAGTATATCTGGGTCGCATCCGAAATAGCGGACTATATGTAGCAATGCGCTGCTACAACGTAACTAATGGTGGTGGCGGCAACGATAACTACTTCAATTTTGACTACAAATACGGTATTTACCCCACTACTGCGGCCCATGTGGAAGAACGAACGGTACTGTCCATCTATCCTAATCCAGCCATGGATGCAATAAATCTCCGAAATACACTGATGCAGGCATTGCAAGTAAAAATTGTATCCGCAACAGGAAAGGAAATGCAATCGCTGTATGTTGCAGAAAATGATGTGAAGAAATTAGACATCAGTAATCTAGCCAATGGTCTTTACCTTATTATCTGCCTTGCAGAGGATGGGACGCGGTATATTGATAAATTTATGAAACACTAATCATTCTTTATACGAAATACTTTACCCTCACTACTGTGACGTTACCTTTAGGCTTTTTAACTCCCCAGCTGCTTCAAGTGTTTGTTACTTGTGGCAACAACAATGGTAGTCTGCAACTGCTTAACCAGATAAGAAAGTAACGCTACGACAAGTCAACCCATTATTCCAGGCTGATCGGTTTCCGGCATGAATACTCATTGACCATCATCACCGGGAGCTATGACGCTGGTCAGCTTTCATTGACGGGGTTCAGGATAGTTTTAATGCATGAATATCTACATCTTATTGGCGCATCCGGATAAAGAAAGCTTCAACGGGCAACTGGCAGATTCGTATGCGCAGGCAGCGGCCGCTAAGGGTCACGATGTCCGCATACAAAAGCTGGGCGACATGAAGTTCGACCCTATCTTATGGAAAGGGTACAAAGAAATACAAGAGCTGGAGCCCGATCTGAAAGCAGCACAGGAGAACATACTCTGGTGCCAGAAATGGGTGATCTTCTATCCCATCTGGTGGGGCGCCGTGCCCGCACTGTTCAAAGGTTTCCTTGACAGGACCTTATATTCGGGCTTTGCCTACAAGTATCATACGAAGGATCCGCTGTGGGACAAACTTTTAAAAGGACGAAGCGCACACGTAGTTACTACATGCGATGCCCCGCGTTTCTGGATTTGGTGGATGTACCGGAACAGTGATATTAATTCGGTAAGAAATGCCACCTTAAAATTCTGCGGGTTCTCACCGGTGAAGGTTACGAGAATTGGTCGGTTAAAATATTTAAGTCCGGAACAGCGCGCCGCGAAGATCCGCGCAACGATAGACAGGTTAAACTAAAGCGAGCCGGAAAACGACCCAGTATGCATACCCAAAAAAGGGCTGCCCAAACAGGCAGCCCTTCACTAAATGATATTTGACAGGTTACGCCTTAGCAGCATCACGAAGTGCTTTCACTTCATCATGCGCTGCTTGTATGCCGGAGCTTTGCTCTGAAACAATTTCCAGGGTTTTACCTGATAAATTGCCGCTAACCAAAACATCCTTATATGCTTTTTTGATCGCGTCTTCGCCTCGTTCGGCTTCAGAGAGGATACTTGCGCGGTCATTTCCGCCAAAGAGGGACTTTACGTCGATCCATGTTCTGTGCAACGTTCCTGCAACACTGGTACCAGTCTCAACAGTCTCAGGGTCACCCACTATCGCTGCCAGCTCCTGGCCATTTTTACGGCTCTGCTCCACATATTTTTGAAAGAGCGCTTTCAGGTCAACGTTCTCGTCCTTGATATCGGTCATCGCTTTTTCAAATCCTGCTATCCTGTCGTTGTTGATCTCGATCAGGTCATTAATAATACTTATATTTGACATGTTCTTTTTTTTGAGAAATGTTTACAATATCATGCCACAGCAATTGTATGTCACTTTTGGGAAAAACATCAGCAGCCCTTTGCCCATCCGTCCATTACTGAAGAAAATTGTCTGTTCCTGAAGTTTCCTTTCCCGCCTTCTGCCTCCATGCTACTTTCATGAAAAATAGAAATTATGAAAAGTATCATTTACGCCCTTTTGGCTGTTTCTGTGGGATTTACAGCATGCCAAAAGGAACAAAATATCAATTCACTACCGCATAATGATTCTATCGCTGATGCAGACCTGACAGGCACTAAAGCCAGTATAGGCGAAAACAAGAAAAATTCAACAAACACCCTGGACATAGACTATGAACTGATAGTAAAGAAAACAGGTATTGGCATGGGAAAGGTAGGTATGCGGGTAACCCAGTTGAGAAATACCAGCTCTCAAGGGGGTAATAATGACGACAATGACAACCTGTTACGCGATGCGATCAGCAACGTTGTTATCTCCCTGAACAATACCAAATCCGGCGCTGAGATACCGCTCAATATAGAACTGAAAAGCAATGGGCTAAACGGCAATACATTCACGTTCCCGGAGTTCGCCTATAAAGGAGACCTTGACTATGAACTGATAAATGTAAAGGCCAGCTTCAAGTTAAAAGATGGCAGCATAAAGGTTCAGGACAAATCCACTTTCAATTTTGTCGGATCAACTATAACAGTGAACGACGGCGATTTGGTGTTTGGAGACAACAGCAGCTTTAAACTTCCTACCGGTAGTTCGGTAACTGTGGACGGAGCGAAACTGGAAACCAATTTTGCTATCCTGTATGAGGGGACAGCGAAAGGCGGCAGTTGCGAAGACGAGAGTGCCTTCATCCTGCTGCCTAATGGCCACTCGGTAGAACAAGACCCTACAGTGAAAAAAGTTACTTTCCCTTACACAGAAGACGGTAGAGTAATGAGGATAACTATAGTAGGCGACCCAGGCGAAAAGATAGAGTCAGTGTACTACACCCCGCTCCCTATCCCCGACCCGAACAACCCGGGAGCAACGATACAGCCACCCGTAATACACTTCAACACAATTGGCAGAAATAAGAAAAAACGCATTACAATGGAGGACAGTAACGGAGATATTGACATTTTTGCCACTAAAGCTGTTAAGCCTTCCGACTTCAATGTTGGTGGACCAGGATGGTCACGGATCACTATAGTGACAAAAAATTAAATTACAGCGGTTTATAAAATACAGTTGAAGAAAAGCGCTTAACGCGAAGGGGGACCTCTTTTGGGAGTGTTCCCCTTTTCTTATGCCCGCTGCCGCAAGTGTTTTTCAAAACTCCATAAAACCCGCCGATTTTTTGTAAAAGCCTTGATGAGCAAGGGGTTTGTTGTTTCAAACCTCCATATAGGGTTAACAAAGGTAAATCCAGGGTAATTGAAAGTTCATTTTTGGTGCAGAAAAGTACATTCAGATTCCATAAAGGTTAATTTTTAGGGTGGGAATGGAGTTTTATGGAGGTTTGCATTGGGCCCCTCAACTAAGCTAAAATCTATTCTCAACAAACCACCCCGAATTGCAAAACAAGCCTTCGGCGGTTTTGCAATTATCCCATCCTTGAAGGAAGGGGGGGGACCTTTTAAATCTATCTAAAATTACGAAAAAGCATTGAGTCCTTGCGGATCTTCAAGAGGTTCTTATCCACAAATTATTTTGTTGCCTCAGCCCCGTATCGTATGGCTGCTTCCAGTACGTCAACATTTATATCTTTTAACGCTTTGAACTTGATGCAATACCCTGTCACGCTCGCCTTGCCCAAGTCTTTTCCAAAAGTTTCGGCTAAGTATTTCTTATCCTCGAGTCCCAGGATATACACAGAGATACCGGTTGTGTTTGCGCTCAAGCCAATTTGAAAAAACTCGCGGGTGGTTCCGTTGGCATATTTTATGGTGTACGATCCATAGCCTATGTTGGGATTACTCACAACCTTCCCTTCGCTGTTTATGCCATTGTCGTACCATAATTTACAGCCGGGCAGCGTTTTAAGTATGCGGTCATGCAAAGCTTGCATATCATTCCGTTTAGCGTCAGGTTGGGCAGCTATATATTCTTTGATCTGTTGTTTTACGCTCATTACTTCAGCGGATTCTTGTGTGTAACCAAATATACAAAAGAGGTATTGGTCAAAACAAGCCTGTGACGCAAACACCCCTCAAAATGCCGCAAAAAGCCCCCTACTATGATTTTGTTTAGTTGCTACCTTTATCAAACTAAAGTGGCAAAGTTAAAATAGTAAGACAAGTCACAAGCTCATACAATAATTAACCATGAGAAAACTAATAGCCGGCATCAACATCACGCTCGACGCCTTTTGCAACCACGATGCGGGGATAGCTGATGATGAATTGCACCAACACTACAACGACCTGCTGAAGGATGCAGATACCATGATATGGGGAAGAGTGGTCTACCAGATGATGGAAAGCTACTGGCCTCTTGTCGTGAAAGAACCTACAGGCGATAAACCGACAGATGAGTTCGCAGTGCTGGCAGATAACATCCATAAGATCGTCTACTCCCGCACGATGAATGAGGTAACATGGAAGAATTCGGAGCTAAAAAAGGAACTGAACAAGGACGAGGTAATAGCACTGAAGCAACAGCCAGGTAAGAATATTCTAGTCGGAAGCCCCAGCCTGATAGAAGGCTTTACGGAGTTGCGGTTGGTTGACGAATATCGATTCTTGATCCACCCGGTTATCCTCGGACAAGGACTTCCCTTGTTTAAAAACATCACAGAAAAAATTGACCTCAAACTCCTTAACACCAAAACATTCCAAAGCGGCGTTGTAGCGATGTACTATGAACCTACTAAGAGATAAGTAAAAAACTTTCAGCCTGAGCGGAGCCGAAGGCTTGATGAAAGTTAGCGCCACAGCTATATCTCAGCTTCTTCATGGTTCGACTCCGCTCACCATGACTTCACTGAACAGCCTACAATCACCTCTGTGGAATAACCGTCATACCTATTAAAGAGTCATGTCGGTAATAAAACACCGTGTCATTTTCAGACTCAGAAGCTATAGCCGCCATACCGACGAAAGAACGATCGTTATAAAATCTTACCGTATCGTTCGCAGCATAACTACTGTCGTACTGATTATTCCGCTTAAAATCATTTTGGGCACTTTCTATCAGTGATCCGGCCTCTGCTTTCCTCTTGCGGTTGTAATTATTGGTGAACACCATTATCAACACTACCACCATCATTATTATCACGATGGCATTCTGTTTCTTGTTTTTCATCCCAATAAAAGTATAAAATAAATCACTCCCCTGCGGTCCCAGTCTCCACCTCTCCAGCTTTTTTATAATTGGCCATGATAACGCCGCTTGGTGTAATAATACTCTCTGCCAATGTAAATGCCCTTGGAACCGAGCCATTATCAAACAACCTCTTTCCTTCCCCAAGAATTACCGGATGGATGTTGAGCCAGAACTCATCTACCAGGTCATGCTTTAATAACAGTTGAACAACTTCGCTACTGCCCCATATTTTGATGTCATTGCCTTCTGAGTTTTTAAGCTTTTTAATATCATCCACACTTTTAAGGAAAACGCAGTTATTCCAGTCCGACTTATCCCTGGTTGTAGATAGGATGTATTTGGTCACCTCGTTCACACCCGGCCATTGGTCTTCATGCTGAGGCCAGTAGTTTTCCCATATGTCAAATGTCTTTCTGCCCAGGAGCAGGTCTGCGGGTTTCAACTGTATCTCCATGACCTTATCAGACTGTTCGTCACCATATGGCGCTACCCAACCGCCATACTTGAACCCGCCAGATGTATCTTCTTCAGGTCCGCCGGGAGCCTGCATTACCCCGTCTAATGTAAGAAACTCTAAAACGATTATATTTCTCATGGCTTTGCCTTTGTTATACAAATCTCGGCAACAAAACTTTGCCAGTTGCGGTGTGCCTGCGGCAAATGAGGGGGTAAATAGCGACAATAGGATCAGCCGGGCGGAGACCTTAACGCGTCTGACGGCGAAAAGCCGTACTGACGCTGCCAAAGTTTGTTACTATCTTAGCACTATGTCCATACAACAGCTCACCCCCGACGCCAGAACCACCATCAATTGGGCCAGCGGTACCAGCACAGAGATATTCATACATCCGTCCGATGGAAGTTTCGCTGAGCGTGATTTCCTTTTTCGTATCAGCACGGCAACAGTTGAGGCTGAAGAATCAACGTTTACGTTCTTCGAAGGAATCACCCGCCACCTCATGATACTGAAAGGAAACCTGGAGCTGATACATGAAGGACGGTATACCAAACATCTGAAGCCATACGAGCAGGATACTTTCCCGGGTGAGTGGCCCACAAAAGCTAAAGGAAAAGTCACCGACTTTAACCTGATGCTGAAAGGCGGTGCAACAGGATCGTTATCGCACGATCACCTGGAAGCGGGAAGCACAGCAGCATTTACGGGCACTACCGGCTACGACTTCGTTTACCTGGCAACCGGAGCAGCAACTTTAAGCAACGGGACTACAGCCAAAGCAGGTGACCTGCTATGGATCGGGAAAGATGAAGACCTGGACATCCATGCACAGGAATGTTGTGACATAGTGGTGATAGAGGTAGAAATAATGTAAAATTGCCTTTATCAATTTCTATCAAACAAATAGCTTTACACTAAACATACACAACGATGAGCTGGATTCTACAACTACTAATAAACGCAGGCGTACTTTTGCTACTTGCCAACATAATGCCTTCTGTTAAGGTAAAGAGTTATGGTACGGCCATATTAGTCGCCCTTGTCATTGGGCTACTGAATGCTACTGTGGGTATGCTCATTCGCTTCCCGTTAAACCTGGTCACGCTGTGGTTGGTCTCCTTTCTTGTGCGCCTCATTGTTACAGCGCTGATGATACGGCTTACCGACAGCTTATTTTCAGGATTTGAGGTTAAGGGTTTCTGGTCAGCATTTATCATTGCCTTAGTTCTGGCATTAGTAGGAACTTTGCTGGCATAGTGCCCTTATCCTGATAGCTACATAATTATTCTCCCATTGCATGGCTCCATGATTTCCACTATCTTTCGGGCATAACGGGGTCATGCAACACACACTACCATTTTTCAACTTGTCCTTGAAGAAGGCGCTTAATACGGAACCTGACAACTTTATCAGAGCCCGTATCCGCATCATATTTACCATTCTTGTATTCAGTATACTGAAGGCCGGTATCGCGGTGGTAACAGCTTCAGCGGCAGGCCAGCACTTACAGAACCAAAGAGCTTCAATAGGCCTTGTTATATACGTATGCCTTATCAAAATACTCTTGTGGAAACCGGGTTATGCCAAAACCCTGGCGCACATCATGCTGAGTGCCGGCATAGTGCTCATATTCACCAATCTCTTCTTTTACGCACACAGGATCAACCTGGTCAGCCTCCAGTTCCTGTTTATGATCATGGTTTGTGGCTTCTACACAATAGGAAGCAGGGCCGGCCTGATATACTCTCTCATTGCAGCATTTCCTGTTGTCTTTTTTATGCTGGGCGGAAATAAGGCAGATGTTTACTCAACCAATCTTCCACAAGAATTAGCCTCTCCGGGCACAGAGATCATCGCCATCCTCAATTTCGTCAGCATTGCACTAGCACACTATCTTTTCTTACGAGCATTCCAGGCCAATATCGCAGATAAAGAAAAGCTTAATGTACAACTGGCGCAATCAGCGGAAGAGGCAACCCAGTTAGCTGTTACCCGTTCCAACTTCCTGTCTACCATGTCGCATGAGTTGCGTACCCCGCTCAATGCCGTTATCGGCACGGCTGAATTACTTATAAAAGATAAGCCGGAAGAAAAACAGGAAGAGAACCTAAGAATACTTCATTCATCGGCCCTTGACCTGTTATCCCTGATCAACAACGTACTTGATTTCAACAAGATCGATTCTGATAACGTTCAGTTGGAAAAAGTGCCTGTAAAATTGTCTGAACTGGTACATAATGTTTGCGCTGCGCTCAAGATAAGGGCGCATGGCAAGGGGCTGAAATTTACTCTGGACATAGATGAGCAACTCAAGTCAATATATGTTTCTACAGACCCTATGCGATTGTCTCAGGTATTATATAACCTGATAGGCAATGCTGTCAAGTTCACTGACACTGGTAGTGTCTATGTAAAGCTGTCGTGCCCGGAAATGAAAACCGGCAATGCGAAAGTGTTGTTTTCAATATCAGACACAGGTGTAGGTATCAGCAGTGATAAGTACGAGACTATATTCGACCTTTTTGTCCAGGGAGACTCCGACACAACGCGCAAGTTCGGCGGCACAGGCCTTGGGCTTCCCATCGTGAAACAATTGCTCTTGCTCTTTGGTAGCAAAATAGAACTGGATAGCACTCTTGCAAAGGGTAGCAGGTTCTTCTTTACATTATCACTACCTGTGGTACAACCCAATACAGCAGAGACTATTAGCGAAGAACCAGACGATGACCAGCCAGCCGACCTTAGCCATTTGCGTATACTTGTGGCTGAAGATAATGAGATCAACAGAATGATCATTAAAAAACAATTTGCCACATTCAACATCGCTCCAGTAATTGTTGAAGATGGTGCATTAGCTTATGATGCATGGGTGGCCGGCAATTTTGACATGGTGGTGCTTGACCTGCATATGCCCATATCCGATGGTTATGAAACCATACAACGCATCCGCGCCTACTCTGAGGTAACTAAAGCGAATACACATGTCATAGCGTTTACTGCCTCTGTAAATGAACGGGAAAAGATACTCGCTGCCGGCTTCAATGACATAATGTATAAACCCGCCAACATCAAAGACCTCAAAGAGAAACTGGAGCTATTGATGTGATCCCCATTAATTTAACCATTCCTTTACCCTACTGTCATATGGTGGTGGGTACCCTTGTCTATTACTCCCCTCAAAAATCACCCTATTCTTTTGTTTGTGATTTCATAAAATGAATTAACTTTGAAATACAAAGTACTTTTCATAATCATAAAACTAAACATTATGACCACTAAACCGAATACAGCAAATAACACCAGACTTATTGTGATCCTTGCTACAGCAACAGCCTTACTACTGGTACCACTGATGGCTATGCAGTTTACCACTGAAGTTGACTGGGGGCCTTTTGACTTCCTAATTATGGGAATATTGCTTTATGGGACAGGGCTAACTTGTGAACTTGTGATGAGGAAAGTTAAGAATACCACACACCGGATAATTCTTTGTTTTATTATCCTGGCAATATTATTCCTTATCTGGGCAGAACTTGCAGTAGGTGTATTCGGGACACCATTCGCGGGAAGTTAAAACTCGTGACCGAAATAGCTTTATTTATACAATAAAGCTATTAAATTATGATTGGAAGCAGCCGTTTTGCCTTCATACAACGTGCTGATTCCATACCTTTGCCCGCATAATATGAGCACTCGAATAAGAATATATTTATCAGTTATACCTTTCTTACTATTTAGTTTAGCCTCCTGCAACAGTGAGCCCAAGTCGGGAGAACAGAAAAAAAGTAAGGAGACCAAAAAGATCAAACATGAAGACGTGCGTGATGCTCACGGTTGTCTTACATCGGCAGGATATCTGTGGTCTTCTGCAAAGGATACCTGCATCAGGCTATGGGAGTCAGGAGCGGAGCTGGAGCCTACGGATAAATCGGAGCTGGTGGTATATGCTATTGTTTCCGACGACAAAATGAAAGCCGAGATAGTGATCCCTGATGATACTACCCTGTTGCTGAAAGGACAGGGTAATGACACTTATACTAATGACTCACTCACGCTCACCGTGGTGGCCAATAAATATAGCCTGAAAAAGAATGGCAAAGCTATTTACCAGACAGGAATAGCGGAACAGGAACAACCTAAGCCTGTGAAGAAAAGAGGCAGACGCAGATAGTGATGTGATTACTTCAATACAGCCGGGCGAAATTTGTCGTCTATGGAGGATATTTCATTCATTGTCTTTTCATCAAAGGTGGCGAGGTAATATTTCTTTGCAGGCGACTTTTTCGTAATGGTTGGCAAGGCAATGAGTTTTTCCTGCTTCATATCGAAGTGGTGCCAATTGGCGACGTAATCACCAGTCAGCAGGTTGTAGCTCGATTTGCCGCTGCCGTCATTGGTGGCAGGGCCGAAGTTCTCAGAATCGTATCCTATCACTCTGAAGTCGCCCCGGACTTTATCGTACCTGAATTTGTATTCGGTACCCGACCTCATAGCCCACATGCTTACGGCAACAACATTCTTAGAAACCTTTATTGAGTTATTCAGGCCTTCAATATCCAAGGGCTTGCTGCTTTTGGTTATATTCTTTTGTGTGGAGAGTTGATATTGGAGCTTATCCTTGTTTAACCAGAACTTGTCCTGTTTGCCATCGCCATCCAGGTCGGCTGTGATTGTAATGTTACCCTGGGCAAAAGCGGCGCCATAGGAAAACAAAAGAGCAAACGTACACGCGAATATATTCCTTGGTGAAAATTGTTTCATAAAAACCGGTTGGAATTGTAAAATACGATAAAGTGCTAAAAATTGTATTATTCCAGTTCATCTTCCCATATCACAGCACTTATTCGCCAGCCTTGCGAAGTCTTAACAAACTGGAAGAGCTTATTGCCATAACTATGAAAATGAGTGCCGTTGAGGTAGCCACTCTTTTGATACTTTGAATGGCGTTGGGCTATATGTCCTATGATGTTGGTTTGTTGGCTTACTTCTCTTTCTGAAAATTCTGTGAGTGTACCATCTGATAGTATTTTCTTTCGCGGTTCGATGAAAGAATTTAAGTTATACACAATATGAGCCTGTTGATCTTTTTTGATGATCACTGCTTCGGAAATACAGGTATAATGAATGAGTCCCCAGTCGGGTTCACGACCACCAATATTTTTAAAAATGGAAAAGAAGACTGTCGTTACTTTGTCTATAGCTTCCTTATCCTGTTCTTTGTTATCATTCCTCATAAGGCTATGTGAGTGTCTATTGACAGTAATTTAGTCCATTCCTGAACAAAACCCATCCATTGCTGAACAATTTTATATATGGTTTCCTAGTGATGCTACTTTCATAAAAAATAAAATTTATGAAACGCATCTTTTACACAATACTGGCGGCAACTATAGCCTTAGGCTCTTGCCAGAAGGAAAACCACATTGCCGCTGTAGCAGGCGACCAATCTGTATCAATTACTGACGCTGACTTTACTGCCAGCAAAGCAAGCTATGGCGAAAACAAAAAAAATGCTCAGTATGGGCTTGAGCTGGATTACGATCTGGTAATAAAAGAAGTATCGGATGACAAATATAAAGTCGCGATAAAAATACACGGCCTGAAAGTGAATGGCCAGAAGATGAATGAAGAAAAGAACAAGGCATTTAAATCTGCAATTTTTGGTGCAGTATTGACTTTAAATAACACCAAGGAAAAACAGGAAGTCCCGCTTAACCTGAAACTGACCAGCACGGGCGTAAACGGCAATACATACAACTTCCCTGAATTTACCTACAAGGGCGACCTTAGCTATGAACTTGTAAATGTGAATGCCAGTGTTATAATAGGTGGCGGTAACGTAATAGTAACAGGCGCAGCATCACTTGATTTCTGCGACTCAAAGATGACCATAACAGGTGGTAATCTGGAACTGAAAGAAAATGGTGGCTTCACTATAAAGGAAGGAACTGAAGTGACAATTAATAGCGCAAAGACAGAAACAAGCTTTGCTATCCTTCTTACCGGTAAGAACGACAAATGTATTGTAGATGATGACGACGATTGGTTTTTGTTACCCAAAGGCCATTCTGTAGAACAAAACCCACAAGTAGCTAAGGTGACATTTCCTAAAGGTGAAGACGGTTCAAAGGTTATGAGAATTACAGTGAAAGGTGATCCGGCAGAAAGTATTGCCAGCGTTTATTACACTCCGGCTCCTATACCAGACCCGAACAATCCCGGCTCTACGATACAACCACCGGCAATTGAATTTCATAAAAGTGAGCCATCCGATAAAAAAATCGGTATCTGCTGTTATGACCGCTGTCTTGAACCCAAAAACAACTATATCTGCGGTACAACTATCCACCTAAAACCAGCTGATTTCAACGCAAACGGCACAGGCTGGTCAATGATCACTTTGAAATCTGAGTTATAATTATCTACGCCTCACGATTGATATAGTTATAATAGTTTTACGTATAAACGGGGAGCCTTTTCGCAGGCTCCCTTTTCATTTCAAACCGCTCTACCCACTATAAAAGCTATAACCTATTGAAATGTAGTGAGTTAAAACATCGTTCAACCAGGAAATTAAAAGCACGTTAAAAAACGGCATTTCGCTTTCATTGGAGTGTAGTTTTTGCAATCTTTACTGCTTCGAAATATCACGCCACATGAAAAAACTACTTACCCTTCTATTAATTGCTGCTACTTCGCAAGCTAATGCGCAGACCTCCACTACCATCGTTCAAACCGTAGACATGCACCTGGTAAATGTGATCAAAATAAAATTTGTGAACACCGATAACAATGTTGGCAATACTGTAAACCTGAGCCTTGATAATATGAGTGAGTTAGCCAATGGCGTGACCAGCACCAATCAAAAGTTATCAGTTGCTTCGACTAAACCATTCAACGTAAATGTAAAGTCGGCTTCACCGACGTTCAGCTATACCGGCAATTCCCAACAGAATAATGTGATGAACGTGGATGATGTGTTGATGCTGCGTGTCAATCAAAATCTGACGGGAGGCAATATTGGCAGTGGGTATAGTGCATATAATCCCATTACTTATAATGCCCAAAACGTAATAAATGGTGGTGACAACGGTCAGAACCAACAATTCAGGATCAAGTACAAAGCAGTACCGGGAATGGGTTATGCTGCGGGCAACTATATGGCTTCTATCATATACACAGCAACTCAGCAGTAGTTAAGCCATTAAAAGACCTCTTTGGTTTTGCCCGGCTTAGTGACCTTTTGCAAATGAGAGAAGGCACTCACCAGTCTGGCCTTAATATCAGGCTCTGCATCAAAATTGAATTTGACAGCAAAGGATGCTTCTTTGGACGAGAGCTTACCCAGCTTCTTATATACATCCAATGACTTTGTGGCAAACACGATCTTGCCATCTTCAGCATATATTCGTTGAAGTTTGAGTATGGGTATCAAATAGCTCTCCCTGAGACTTCTGCCCTGCTCTACAATGTCCATGTACACTAACAGATCGCCGTCTTTAATATCGAAAGTTGTATTCCTGATAGTTCTCCCTGAATACTCTTTGTAGGTAACTGTGCTGTAATATCCTTCAATCTCTATGTTTGCGGGGACATTCGCATTCAGCTTTTCCAATATCCAGTTCTCTGTATCAGCCTTTGTAGCCTTTGACTTTGAAAGAGCGGGTTGCAGATAGCCGCTCCTTTCTTTTTCCTTCGCCGTTGAAACAGTTACAACCTCTTTACATATTTTCAGGTTTCTGCCATAATTATCATATTCTGTTACCAGGCGATCTTTGAAAGTGATGCTGCTTCTGCCATAATACCAGGTCTCTTTGGTTTCGCTGCTTTTATAGATACTATTAGGAACACCATGGAGGTTCCTGATGAAGCTTTGAGTTGAGCCGAGGACAAAGCAGTTTTTGCTTTGTCCATAAAGAGATGTTGCATTAATGATCAACAGGGCGGAGAAAAGTATCCTAATGTGGCGCATAAAATGGTAACTGTATAGTAATTATAACAGTTAAATATAGCTGATTTTACAATAAAGTCAATGGACCTGCAGCGAAACAAGAAATGCGAAAAAAATCGTATTTTTAACCCATGATAAATACTGTGAAAAACGAAGCGGCCGGCGATGAAGTGACTATCTTCTATGTGGATGATGACCGCGACGACCTGGAAGTATTTGCCAGCATAGTAGAAGATATTGATGGGTTTGCTATCCATACCCTCAATAACGGTGATAAAGCAATAGAGGCGATAGAAAATCCACCACCCACCCCCAATATTTTGTTCCTGGACCTGAATATGCCCGGTAAAGATGGCTTTTCAGTATTGCAGGAGATCAGGGAAGATAAAGGACTGAAGAATCTCCCGATCGTGATCATTTCCACATCAGATGACGAACAGATCATTTCCCGTTGCTACAAGATGGGAGCCAGCTATTACATTACGAAAGCTAATGACTATAATGATCTGAGAAAGTCTATAGAACATGCTTTAAAGATAGACTGGGCCAGCTTTAAAGCTACCGACCAGGATTTCTACTACAAAAATTAAGACATTGATGAATCCGGAACAAATCGCGACTTCTAAGACGGAGCATGACATTTTCATAGCTACACTGAGGGAAACTACCCTGCCTGCGCACAAGAGGCTGGAATCGTTACCAATTTCAGAAGCGATAATTAGCCATGGACTAACCAAGTCCACTTATTTACAGTACCTATCTCTTATGTATGTTGTGATGCGTGATGTGGAGGAGCAAGTATTTCCGGCAGTAGCAGAAATTGTCCCCGACATTGAGGCAAGAAAGAAAAGGCACATGATAGAAGCCGACCTGAAACAGCTGGGTGGCGATGAATTTACTGAACTACACCTGAATAAACCGAACAACACAATAACGCCCGCATTTGCCATGGGTATGATGTATGTGATAGAAGGCTCCACACTTGGTGGCAGGGTTATTTTAAAAAATGTAGAAAGGACATTGGGAACGGATATAAGACAAGCAACAAGTTATTTCTCAGGATATGGAGAACGGACAGGTTCGTTGTGGAAAACCTTCGTTGATAGCTTTACTAGCTATGCTATATCCAATAGAAGCAAGCAGGAAGAAATGATAGCAGGCGCGAACTATATGTTTTCTGCCATACACGATTTACTACAAAAGAACGCCAAGTAATTTTTCTATGAAATTTAAGGACATCCTGAACCATGACATCGTAAACCTTGAAAATTGCGACCAGGAACCTATACATATACCCGGCAGCATACAGCCACACGGTTTTCTTGCAGGCTTCGCCACTGATACGTGGGTCATTGATTTTGCCAGTGAGAACATCGCTGACTTTATTGGCCTTCCGTACGATACTGTACTAGGCAAAGCTTTTGATCAAGTATTTGGCGCCGGCAATGAAGAAGCTTTAAGGGAATATCTTTCCCGGGGCCTAAGCTTATCGTCTACTCTATTCAGCCTTTATGTAAACGATAATCACTTTCTATGCACGGTACATGAATCTAATGGCATTTACGTACTGGAAGGGGAACGGAATATAGCAGAAGAACACTCCCTTCCTGAAACCTATGAGCAAACACGTCAATTCCTGGCCTACATGGCGGAAACCAGTTCTCTTAAAGCTCTGTGTCAATCGGTGGCTGAAGGAACCCGGGCATTGACCGGTTATGACCGGGTGATGATCTACCGTTTTGACGAAGATTACAATGGAGAAGTATTCGCGGAGGCGTTGCGTGACGACCTGGAACCTTTTCTTGGTTTACACTATCCCCACACGGATATACCTGTGCAAGCGAGGCAGCTCTATATGAAGAACCTGCTGCGGTTGATCAGTGATATAAACTATATTCCTGTTCCTATCTATACGATAGATAACAAGGAAAATAAAAACCTGGACCTTAGCCTTGCTATGCTTCGGAGCACCTCTCCTATTCACGTACAGTATTTACAGAACATGGGCGTAGGTGCAACACTCACCATCTCTTTGATACACAAGGACAGGTTGTGGGGGCTTATTGCATGTCATCATTATTCAGCAAAGAATTTATCTCATGCGGCGAGGATATCTGCGCAACTGCAGGGACATTTTATCACCTCACAGATAGACCTGAGGCAGAGTAATGAAGAATATGACATCACCAAACAAACCAACAAGGCACTGGAGCAATTATTGTCACTAACACTTTCTAATACTCCAAGATCTTACCAGGACATCGTAGACCATCCGCAGATACTGAATATCGCAAATGCAACCGGCGTTTGTATCAGCATCGGAGACAAGTTATACACCTCAGGAAAGCTACCGGGAGAAGGGCAAACCAGAGTAATACTTTCAGCACTGGCAAAGCACGCAAAAAATGCGTCGTTCGTTACCGAAAAGATATTGGAGCTACTTCCTGACGGGAAAGACTACTGTGACTGTGCAGCCGGTGCGATATACCATTCGCTAAGCATCAGTAATAACGACTGCATAGTATGGTTCAGGCCTGAGACCATACAGGAAAAAAACTGGGCAGGAGAACCGGCAAAAGCAATAATAAAAGACGAAAAAGGCCTGCACCCGAGAAAATCATTCAGTCTCTGGCAGGAACTCGTAAAATGCACCAGTACCCCATGGCAGAAGCCGGAAATAAATGCGGCCGCCAGTTATGCTCATACGTTGCAAAAACACGTTACGTTCCTTTCACTTACAGAAGAGGAAGAAAAGTACAGGCAACTGAGTGTGGTGTTGCAGCAAAGTAATGATGAACTGGAAAATGTGAACTGGATAAGCACCCATGACCTGCAGGAGCCTTTGCGAAAAATACAGCTGATGGCCTCGAGAATACTGGACAAGAACGATAGCCTGGCACCGAAGACGCATGACATGGTGACGCGCATGAGTGACGCGGCACATAGAATGCAGACTTTACTAAAAGACATAATGGCTTACAGTAAAGTACGGAATACGGAAAGCCTTTTCAGTGCTGTGAACCTTAAAGAAGAAGTGACGGAAGCAAGGAAGCAACTTTATGAATCAATCAATCAAAGCGGCGTACAGATCGAGGTAAAAGACGTGCCGGAAATAGAGGGCATCTCATTTCTTGTTAAACAACTGTTCACCAATCTTATCAGTAATTCGATCAAGTTTTCAGATCTAAAGCGCCAGCAGGTTATTACTATCTCTTCGGAAATAGTAACCGACGTGCCGGAAGAAGGCCATGCAGAAAGACAATATCATAAAGTAACATTATCTGATACAGGCATAGGGTTTGAGCAGAAATTCGCGGAATCGATATTCAAGATATTCAACCGCCTGCATAACCGTGAAGAGTACGAGGGATCAGGTGTAGGTCTTGCTCTCTGTAAGAAAATCATGCAGACACATAATGGTTTTATCCGTGCCTATAGCAAGCCTGGCGAGGGCGCGAAGTTTGATATGTATTTTCCCGTTGAGCAGTAATGGGCTAACAAGATGACGTTACTGTTTAAAACTATATCTTAGCAGCAGAAATGGAAGCAATATGACGGGAAAGAACATGCTGATATTGTTTGCGGCTATCATCTGCGAAACGGTAGCCACTAGTAGCTTAAAAGCGACAGAAGGCTTTACCAGGCTGATACCCAGCATTATTACGATAGTGGGTTACCTCGGCTCTCTATACCTGCTGAGTGTTACACTGAAGTCAGTCCCCGTTGGTATAGCATACGCTATATGGTCGGGGGTAGGTATTGTGCTGGTGACTTTATTCGGTATATTCTTTTATCATCAGAAGCCGGACTGGGCTGCCATTATTGGTATTGGCCTTATTATGCTGGGGTTGATCATATTGAACCTGTTCTCTAAGATGTCAGTGCATGATTAAATGCTTACCACTGAAATTCTCAAATAATGAAGACTTTATATCAAGACAATGCATACCAGGAGATCACCGGCAGGCTAAATATGCTTACTCCTGCTGCCCAAAAGCAATGGGGCAAAATGAATGTAGCTCAAATGCTGGCGCATTGTAGCCAACCATTTGAAGTAGTGATGGACAGGCTGCATATCCCGCGCGTGTTCATAGGCCGTATACTTGGCCCGTTGATGAAGAAGGCTTATGTGAGTGATAAGCCCTTCGGTCAGAACGACCCAACAGCGAAAGAATTCCTGATACGCGATGAAAGGGATTTCAATACAGAGAAAGCTAACCTGGAAAAACTGATAATAGAGTTTCATGATGGCGGACCGGAAAAGTGTACATCCCGCCCACATGCCTTCTTCGGGAAACTGACAAAAGAAGAATGGGGCATTGCCATGTATAAGCATATGGACCATCACCTGAGGCAATTTGGTGTATAGATATACACAAGCTCATTCTATCATCACGCTTTTTCAATAACTTGCCCCATCATCAGCAATACTCATGAACAGGATAGACAGGCTATTTGGGATACTGACCTTTTTACAATCCAAAAAGTATGTAACAGCAGAAGCTATCGCTGAAAAGTTCAAGATGAGTGTGCGTACCGTGTATCGGGATATAAAGGCGCTGAATGAGCAAGGTATACCTGTAAGCTTTGAGCAGCATAAGGGGTACTTTATAGTACAAGGGTATTTCCTCCCACCTGTTTCCTTCAGTACCGATGAAGCTAATGCATTGTTACTTATGGAGCGTATGGTTCAGGGCTTTGCTGACAAGTCTATACAAACACATTATACCTCGGCACTCAACAAAGTACAGGCTGTGATGCGTGGTGCCGATAAGGATAAACTTGAGTTCCTTAATAAGAACATTCACTTCCAGATGCCCGAGTGCTTTATTACCGATTTTGAATACCTCTCCCCTCTTCAAACGGCCATTACGGCAAAGAATGTAGTGGTGCTGGACTATAAGAACAAAAAGAATGAAGTTAGCCAACGTAAGGTAGAACCTATCGGGCTGGCATTTTATGCATTTGCCTGGCATCTGATAGCCTGGTGCCAGATGCGTGGCGACTACCGTGATTTTAAGATATCCCGCATACTAAAGGCAAAGCATTTAGAGCAGCCTTTCACCAACCCCAATCCTATTGAGCTTCATGAGTATATGAAGGATATACCGGTGGATTATTAGTCTGCTTGGTCATGGTTCGCCCTTCGACTGCGCTCAGAGTGACAACTCACTATTACAGCTTCACTCAAGAATTTCATCGAAAAAAATATTTTAGAAAACAGGAAACCAGACTGCCATAGGGTTGTCAGTGGGTGGTTGTTTCTTTGCTTTATAAAACGAAATAACTATGTCACGTATTCAAACTTTCCTGAAGGATCTCGACCACGAAGTGGAAACTACACGCAAAATGCTGAGCCGCGTACCTAATGACAAATATGACTGGAAACCCCATGAAAAAAGCATGGATATACGCAGATTAACGGCACATATAGCTGATCTGCCGGGGTGGATAAATATGGCCCTGACATCTGATGAACTGGACTTTGCCAATAACGACTGGAAGGAAGAGAAAACAGAAAGTACTACCCAGTTGCTGGACTACCTGAACCGGTCTTACGAAAAAGGTAAGTCGGCTTTGGAAAATGCAAAGGATGAAACACTTGATGAGAACTGGACACTCCGGAGCGGAGACCAGATATATGATGTGAGTCCGAAAGCTGATGTAATACGTATGAGCCTGAGCCAGATCATTCATCACAGGGCGCAATTGGGCGTTTACCTGAGATTGCTGGATATTCCGATACCGGGTAGCTATGGGCCGAGTGCGGACGAGCAGGATTTTCAATAGTTCCCTATCTCGAGCAGACACACCCCAATCCCCTCTCCAGAGAGGACGTGTTTCGCAAGACTCAATTATGCCAACAATTACCAATCTCACTACCAACAACCATTACCACCTGCTTTCGGGCAGGTGGCTTACTGCAAATGATAGTTTTATGGAGAAGCTGGATCTTACCAGGGAATATAAACATTACTACAAGGCGAAAGCGAAGCCTGAGATAGTAGATATTGAGGCAGCAAAATTTCTCTCCATTCGTGGAAAGGGAGACCCGTCGGGTGAGGACTATGCTGACAGGATAGGAGCACTGTATCCTGTTGCCTATACTTTGAAATTTATGCATAAAACATTGGGACAAGATTTTGCGGTGGCAAAACTAGAGGGGCAATGGTGGTACGACACTGAAAAGTTTGGCTATCCTTCTATGGATGATGCACCTAAACAGATACCACGAAGCGAATGGGAGTACAGGATGCTCATACGGTTACCGGAATTTGTAGAAAAGCAGCATATACTACAAGCCATAGAAACAGTTGTCTTTAAAAAGAATCTGGCACTGGCGAAAGAGATAGAGCTGTTTGAGATGAAGGAAGGCAAATGTGTACAGATGCTGCATGTGGGGCCTTTTGATACCGAGCCTGAGACCCTGAAACAAATAATGACCTTCTGTGAAGTAAATGGATTTCAGCAGAATGGCCTGCACCACGAGATATACCTTTCGGACTTCAGGAAAACAGCACCAGAGAAGTTGAAGACGATATTGCGGGAGCCTGTAAAGTGATATCCTCAGTGTCCTGCTATCAGAATTCCTACCTGCCCAACCTATTGCAAGAATACCGATACAAAAGCTTGAAAAACTAAGCACTTCCGACAGAACCATATTTTAGTTAATTTCACCTGTGGTAAAGCGATAAATAGTGTATTTATTCGCAATATCTTATTTTATTGCTACTCATATCAAATACATAAAGGATAAAATGTCTATTGTGATAAAAGCTTGTGAAACGACTCACGATCTGAAGAAATTTGTGCAGCTTCCTTACGAGCTATACAGTACCAACCCTTATTGGGTCCCCCCGATAAAACAAG
This sequence comes from Bacteroidetes bacterium UBA7674, assembly GCA_002483105.1. Taxonomy (GTDB): domain Bacteria; phylum Bacteroidota; class Bacteroidia; order Chitinophagales; family Chitinophagaceae; genus MKUN01. The sequence continues at coordinate 14,466 of DLHG01000011.1, read as the reverse complement.
ATGAGCTAAAGGCGCTGCAAAGGGTCAGCAACCCCGCTTTTGATAATTGTGAGGCAAAGTTCTGGGTGGCTTATAAGAATAATAAAGCAGTTGGCCGCATAGGCGCCATCATTAATCATGCGGCTAATGAAAAGACGGGTGAGAAAATGTGCCGTATCAGTCGGATAGAATTTATAGACGATAAAGAAGTGAGCAAGCAATTGCTGGCTACTGCCGAAAAGTGGGCCAGGGATAACGGCATGGAAGGTATACACGGTCCGCTGGGCTTTACCAACCTCGACCACCAGGCGATACTGATAGAAGGATTTGACCATCTTCCATCCATTGCGTCAGAGTATCACCTGCCGTACTACAAAGAACACTTTGAAGCAGCAGGTTACGAGAAGGAGATGGACTGGATAGAGTTCAGGCTGAAGCTGGAAAAAGAAATCCCGGAAAAGGCACTGAAGCTGAATGATATGATACAACGCAGGTATAACCTGAAAGTAGTACACTTCACCAGCAAAGACGAGATGAAGGCTTACGCCCCGAAAATATTCAAACTGCTGAATGATGCTTTTGGCGACCTGTTCAGTTTTGTGCAAATGAGTGAGAAATTATCGGAGTTCTATTCTGAGAAATACTTCAACATTCTTAATCCTAAGTTTGTAAAGGTGATAGAGGATAAAGACAACAATACCATTGGCTTTATCATCAGTCTTCCTTCGCTCAGTAAGGCTATGCAACGTGCACGTGGCAAGCTATTGCCTTTTGGCTGGTATCATATCACACAGGCCTTGAAAAAGCCGAAGGTGGTAGATCTGTTGCTTACAGGCATACATCCTGACTGGCAGGCACAGGGCGTGAGTGCATTGCTCATTACCGAACTTCAGAAAGTAATGATGGAACATGGCGTGGAATACGTAGAAACAACAGGTATGATAGAGACCAATGAAAAGGCCATCAATCACTGGAAGAACTACGACCATATTCAGCATAAGAGGAAAAGGTGTTTCAGGAAAATGTTTTAAGCCCCCTCCGCCCCCTAAACGGGGAACTATTATGTCGACGGCGCAAAAGTGCTTAGCAAAAAAATCTGTTTCAATATGTAAAGGGTGGACTATACTCCACCCTTTATACTTGCATAAAAAATGCAAGACACATTAGCTACCATCAACTTACCAGCCAGCTACCTGGTACGGAACAAACTACTGGAGCAACGAAAGATATTCCTGTGGGGACAGGTAGATGAAGAAAGCTCCAAAACGATAATAGAGCAACTGGCATACCTGGAAGCGACTGGTCCCGGTACACCGATACATATGTACATCAACTGTCCCGGCGGTATGGTGACCTCGGGGAATGCCATGTATGATATGATGCAACTTGTTTCTTCTCCTGTCTATACGTATTGTATTGGCTTTGCGGCAAGCATGGGTTCCATACTACTATCGGGTGGAGAGAAAGGGCACAGGTATATATATCCCCTTGCCGAAGTAATGATACATCAACCCTCCATAGGTAGCTTCCAGGCTAATTCTGCGGATATAGAGATCAATGCGAGGCACATTGTAAAGACTAAAGAGATAAGTGCTGCCCTCCTTGCGGCTAATTGTGGCAAGACCAAACAGCAGGTACTGAAAGACTTCGACCGCGACCACTGGATGGACGCCAAAGAGGCATTGGCTTATGGTATCGTGGATGAGATAGTGACAGGCTAGGCAGCGATGTTCATTTCAGGCAAAGTGATAATACGCCCGGTCTTTTTACGTAGTAATATTTGTTGTTCGCGATTGAGGCGGAGCTTGAACTCATGGAGCTTGTCTATTTCTGAATTGATGCCGGTTATCTTTCGTTCTACTATTTGCAGGAGTTTGGATATATCCAGCACCTGTATGGATTGTAATACTAAAAGTTCCCGTATCTCTTCCAGTGTAAAGCCCAGAGCTTTGTATTTACGGATAGCGTTGAGTGTATCGACCAAGCTTTCCGGGTAGTCTTTATAGCTATTATCCATGCGCGACTTCTTCGGCAGGATTATCAGTCCTATCTTCTCATAATACCTGATGGTATCTTTAGAAAACCCTGTGCGTTTAGATAACTGGCCTATTAACATAACTGCTGCTTTGCTGTAAATTTAAAGTAAAATAGTCCTCTCGGTTGAACCGAGAGGACTATTTTTATTCTAAAAGAAACAAAGTTATTGTTTGATGAGCTTTATGGGTTGTGCTTCATTGATGTTCAGGAAGTACAGACCGGCAGAAAGTTCGCTAAGAGAAATAACAGTCTTTGTGCCATTAATGTTTCCGGTAAGTACCGTTTTACCTAACTGGTCAGTGATTCGATATGAACCATTGGTGATGGCACTTTCGATATACACCTCATTGTGTGCCGGATTAGGATATACATTAAACTCACTATTAGTAGCAATATGCGCTACATTTACAGGCAACACGCTAAAGCAAGCCGAAGTATCGGAGCACCCCTGGTAAGATACCACTACAGAATACTGCCCACTTGTAGTAGGGGAATATGCCTGGGCTGTAGCACCTGCAACAATGGTATTAGCCGGACAACTTAACCACTGGTAGGTAGCGCCTGCCTGAGCAGACGTTAATGTAGTGGTAGTCTGTGTTACATTAAGATCAACACCCGTTCCGATAACGAGATCAAGTGTGATGAAGCTATCGCAGCCATTAACTGCTACCAGTGTATCGAAATAAGTACCCGATTGGGTGATCGTGTTCCCGTTAAATACATAAGTCATACATGCAGTATCATATAAAGTAGTATCTATGATAGCAGGAGCTGTAAAAACTACTGTTGCCTGGGCAGTTGCACCCAGATCATCTGTCACAGTTACAGTATAAGTACCTGCACAAAGTCCGGTCCATACATCTGTACCCGGACCACCTGTCCATTGGTAGGTGTAAGGTGCAGTACCACCGTCGCCCAATGCTGTAGCAGTGCCATCACAGCTTCCATTACAACTGATGCCTGTAGTATCTATTGAAACAGATAACGGCTGAGGAGTAGCACAACAAGTTCCTCCTGCAGATATCAACTGAGTGGTGGTATAACAATTATACTGTGTGGTATGAGACCTTACTGAACTTCCCGGAAACTGATCTAAGAAATATGATTCCACTTCATCAGCAGTATTACAACCACCCTGCCATGTCATGAGATCGCAACTATAGGCGCATACCAGTTGACCACTACCTGCTCCATTAGGATTTGACAAAACCTCAGGAGGTAGTGTATTGATCGTATTGGTGCTACCTGTACTGTTAATAGCAGTTACATTAACACCATTACAACCACCGTTACCTCCATTGAAGCCAGCATAAACAACTTCTGTGACGTTTGAGGCATAAGTACCGATTATATTGATCTCAATGGCGGCATAGGAAACAACACCGATTTTAATGTTGGGTACATTTTCGTCAATATTGATATTCAGTGTTCCACCATCATAATTGGTGTAGATGATAAGGTTCCCGTTTGGGTTACAAAATTGTGCATTCGCTACCAAACCGCCTAAAAAACTAAAGGAAAAAGCAAGTAATATTTTCTTCATAACGTCATTAATTTTTAATTAAAAAATGTTGAGCTGTAATACAAACCCTTTACTAAATATACCTAAAGTAAACGCCAATTGCAAGCACAGCAAAGCATTCAGATGATATCACTATGTTGACACCCGGATACAGTTTGTGATAAAAGTGCCTAACATTTTGGAGGCAACACTCTTATAGCTTCTTCTATTTTTAATATCTCTAAGAAAAAAATTCCAAAAAGCGATGGCATCATACCACACTTAAAATAAAATAGTCCCTTTCAGTTAAACAGAAAGGGACTATCCATTATTGTAAAAAAAGCAATTATTGTTTTATGAGCTTGATAGGCTGTGCCTCATTGATGTTCAAGAAGTACAGACCGGCAGAAAGCTCTCTAAGAGAGATAGCAGTTTTTGTGCTATTAATGTTTCCGTTCAACACCACTTTACCCAATTGGTCAGTAATAACATAAGCGCCGTTGGTGATGGCACTTTCGATATATACCTCATTGTGTGCCGGATTAGGATATACATTAAACTCGCTATTCACGGGAACACTTGCGACACTAACAGGCCAGAAATTATGGCAAGCCGAAGTATCAGAGCATCCCTGGTAAGTAACGACTACAGAATATTGTCCGCTGGTAGTAGGTGAATAGGCCTGGGCCGTAGCACCGGCAATAATGGTATTTGCCGGACAGCTAAGCCACTGGTAAGTAGCGCCTGCCTGTGCGGAAGTCAGAGTCGTTGTAGTCTGCGTTACGTTCAGATTAACACCTGTGCCCACAGTAAGATTAAGCGTAAGGAAACTATCGCAGCCATTACTTGCAACCAGCGTATCTAAGTAAGTTCCTGATTGAGTGATGGTATTGCCATTGAACACATAGGACATACAGGCAGTATGCGAGATAGTATTGGTAATAATAGCAGGTTCTGTAATAGTTACAGTATTTGTAGCCGTTGCACCCAGATCATCCGTAACAGTAACGGTATAAGTACCCGCACACAATCCTGTCCACTGAGCCGTTGCAGGGCCGCCTGTCCATTGGTAGTCGTATGGAGCAGTACCATTACTGCCCGCAGCTGTTGCCGTGCCTGTGCAAGCATCAGCACAGACAGGGTTTGTAGATGTGATACCTACTGAGAGTGTGACAGGAGAACCGCAGCAATTACCACCTGCTGATACTAACTCTGTGCCGAAACATCCATATTGTGATTTATGGAAACGAACAGTACTACCAGGGAACATCGTTGTGAAATAATGTTCTATCTGGTCGGGAGTATTACCTCCGGGATTACTACCGGTATTATCGCAAGCATAGGAATAAATGATACTATTGCTCCCGTTAGGATTTGCTAATGTAACCGGGGGCATTGTAGCTGTTACATTGGTGCTGCTGCCACTTGTAATAGTAGTAGAACCGCCAAAGCCGCAGTGGTTATTAGTTGCATTGAACCCTGCCCAGGCTACATCAGTGACGTTAGCGGCAAAGGCGCCGGTTACTACTATATTGCAGGCCTCGTAAGACACTACACCTATTTTCAGATTGGGGATATTTACGTCCACATTAATGGTCAGGTTACCACCATCATAATTACTAAAGACAATAAGGTTCCCATTCGGGTTACAGAATTGCTGTGCATTAGCTGCAAAGCCGCCTAAAAAACAACAATAAAAGGCAAGTAAGAGTTTCTTCATCATTTTTAATTTTAAGTGAGAATAAGAGAACCATAAACCAAGACTATTCTAAATATAAGCTATATCGGTCCGTAAAGCAAGCTGCCGCTTTAATGTTAGTAGCTAACAATTAATACTTAAAAATGCTTAACGGAATATTCTATTTTGTAAAATGCAGTAACTTACAGACTTACTAAATTCTTGCTCACTAAAAAAACATCGAAATAATGGCACAAAAAAATGCGATCAGCTGGGTAGAGATACCTGTAGCAGACCTGGATAGAGCACAGAAGTTTTACGAAACGATATTGGATGTCCAATTGATACCAATGGACTTCCCTAATTTGAAAATGCGCATGTTCCCGGTAGAAGACATGACGGGTGTAGGTGGAGCTCTTTGTGATAGCGGAGGATTCCATACACCATCGGAAACTGCAGGACCACTTATATATCTGAATGCAAACCCTGATGTACAAAATGTACTAGACAAGGTAGAAGCAGCCGGAGGAAAAATCCTGGTTCCTAAAACAAACATCTCGCCTGAATATGGAGACATGGGCGTAATACTGGATACTGAAGGTAACAGGATCGCATTTCATTCTGTGCCACAGCAGTAGTGACAAACTTTCACATTATATTAAGCGTTACTATTCCTTAGTAACGCTTTTTTGCTTTTACCTTTGTTTCATGAATAAGAAGAGTGCCATCTTTATTTCTATTCTGGCTATCATGTCGGCTATTACAGGCTACATGATGTCTTCTATGAGCTGGGTAGGACGTATAGGGATGAGTGTGTTCTATAAAGAGTATAGCTTCCTGAAAGTATGGTGGAAGGGTGCGATCCTGGTATTTGCTGTATGGCTCATCATCTTTATAGCGCACAGCATTGTAAAAAAACGCGTGTCTAAAGCCAGTGCATTGGCAGGCAACCTTGTCAGCCTGATTATAGCCATAGGTGGACTATACTTTACTTACTCTGATTTCAGGAACGATTTCTCTCACGGGTTGATGGGTGAACCATTTCACATTGGCTTCTACCTTTTTTGGTTAGGATGGATAAGTATCAGCCTGTTCTTCCTGGCAGAGAAAAGCAGCAGGGATCTTATAGTTTCAGGTAAAACGGTTTAAGCAATTCCGTTGCTTCCGGTGTATATTCATTTAGACCTGAATAGATCACCAGTTTTTCTTCAATAGTATCATCAAGCTTATTTCTGCTACAAAGGCTTACTACCCTATTGGGCATTCCGCTTTCTTTAGGCTGTATCAGTAAACGGTGGCTGATGTACCAGTTGTTCTTGTTTAGCAGCTTTTCCCATTCTTCATGTTCCGCAACCGGTAGTAATATAGAAGCATAACCTTCCTTCATTAAAACTTTATCCAATACCGTCAGCAAGTCGTTATAAGACAGCGTCAAGGTATGGCGAGCCGTATTACGACTATCAGTATCACCCAATAAACTGTTATTGAAGAAAGGTGGATTGCAGATGACCATGTCATAATGCCTGCCTGGTTCATAATTTCTTGCATCGGCCTGTACCAGGTTTATTCGTTCACTCCACGGAGCGTGTTTTATATTCTCTGTAGCTTGCACAGCTGCCTGCTCATCCAATTCTATCGCGTCAATATGTACCTGCTCATTTCGTTGCACCAGCATCAGGGATAGTAAGCCTGTTCCTGTGCCGATGTCCAGTACTCGCTGCACATTGTCACCTATCGGTGTCCATGCACCTTGTATGCAGGCATCGGTTGATACCTTCATGGCGCAATGCTCCTGTTGGATAGTGAATTGCTTGAATTGGAAATACTGGTTGGCCATTACCAGGCAGCTCTAGCGGTTGGGATGATACTCATATCTGCGAACTCACCCGCAAGATACTTATAGTGTGCGGTGATGCCTATCATGGCAGCATTATCGGTGCAATATTCAAACTTAGGAATAAAGACATTCCAGCCCATTTCATCACCTGTAGTTTGCAAAGCTGTTCTTAATCCGCTATTGGCGGAGACACCGCCGGCGATACCGATGTTCTTTATCCCGAGCTCCTTTGCCGCTTTCCTCAGCTTGGTCATCAGCATCTTTATGATCGTATATTGCACAGAGGCACAAATGTCGTTCATGTTCTTTTCCGAGAATTCAGGGTCGAGCTTTCTTTCCTTTTGCAGAAAGTACATCACCGAGGTCTTTAAACCGCTGAAACTGAAATCGAAATCCTTCATTTCGCTCAAGGGGAACTTAAATCGTAGCGGGTCGCCTTCTTTAGCCAGCTTGTCTACTAATGGCCCACCGGGATATGGGAGACCCAACATCTTGGCCACTTTATCAAAAGCTTCACCTGCCGCATCATCAATGGTCTCACCGAGCACTTCCATTTCAAGATGGCTCTTGCAAAGTACTACTTGTGTATGCCCACCTGAAACTGTGAGGCATAAGAATGGAAACTCCGGCTTAGGGTCGTCAATAAAATGAGCCAATACATGCGCCTGCATATGATGCACTGCAATAAGCGGAACATCGAGCGACTGCGCGAAAGCCTTTGCAAAACATGAACCTACCAATAGCGAACCTATTAAGCCCGGTGCTTGAGTAAAAGCGACCGCATTTATCTCCTTTTTATCAATTCCTGCCTGCTGCAATGCCACATCTACCACGGGTATAATATTCTGCATATGGGCACGCGATGCCATTTCGGGCACCACGCCACCATATAGCTCATGCACCTTTTGGGTGGCTATGAGGTTGCTCAGCACTACTCCGTCTTTTACAACGGCGGCGCTGGTATCATCGCAGGAAGACTCTATGGCAAGTATATTAATGCTTTGGCTCATGTCAGTGGGCGCAAAATTACCTTATTCATTCAATTGAGGAAAATAAAAAAAAACCGAATCACTGTCCGACAGTATCCGGGTAATTTATGTATGAATTCGTAGTTACTTGTTATAGTTCAATTACTGTGCCGAATCTGACTCTCTTTCGTCTTCTTCGTCTGTTTTAACATTTTCTTCACCGTCGGTACTATCGGTAGTTTCAGGCGTTTCTTCGGTGATTTTTTCAGTTAGTTCATCTTTAGGTTCATCTGTACTTTCTTCTACTTCCAGCCAATCCTCTTCACTGATGCTACCCTCTTCCACTATCTCTTCTTCTGTCACATCTTGCTCATGTTGTGCATGGGCCTGAGCTTCACCTTCTATTCTTGCGTTACTTTCTATGCTGCCCTCTATCAGTTCGCCACCTTCCGGTATGCCTTCTACCAGGTCTTGAGCGCGGTTGTCGTTCCATTCCACTATAAAGTTGTTCCGGCCGGTACCAACCAGGATACCAAAGTATTTTTGCTGTATCAGTTCCAACATAGCCAGGAAAGTAAAGATGGCATGTATGCGGCTTTCGCATTGCGCGAACAAGGTTTCAAAAGCCACCCTGTTGTTGTTCTGCATATAGTCTATCATAAACACACGCTGCCCTTCCAGGCTGTAAGCGTACTTTACTACTACGTGCTGCGGCTTAGCAGTGCGATCCTGGAAGCGCTTCATTACTTTCTCAAAGGCTTGCATCAGCTTGAACATAGTGACGGTCTGTATCTCAGTACCCTCAGCATACTCTTCACCTAATATTTCCAGCTCTTTGCGAATGTTACCACGTTTTTGTTGCAGCAAGCGCTCCGCTTCCATCACCATCATTTGTTCTGATGCTTCTTTGAAGCGTTTGTACTCCAGTATTTTATCTACCAGTTCCTGGCGCGGATCTATTTCGTTACCCAACGCATCCACCTCACGGCGCGGCAATAGCATTTTTGCTTTAATGCGCATCAGTGTAGAAATGAACAGGATGAACTCACTCGCCAATTCTATGTTCAGAGATTCCAACTCATGTATGTAAGCGAGGAAATCTTTGGTCAGGCCATTGATAGGAATATTGTAAATATCCAGTTCGTCCCTTTCTATAAAGAAAAGAAGGAGGTCAAATGGCCCCTCGAACTGGGGAAGTTTTATCTGGTAAGAAGACATTCTTTGTATTTGCTGGGTAAAACAGAAAGAAGCCTCAAAGGCTCCTTTCCACTATTATGGAATACTTCAAAAATAAGCTTTTTTATATGCTTTGAAAGAGGCGATTTACCTTATCAAAACTTATATATAAAACCTATAGTCAATATCTGTTTCAGCTGCACCCAGCCCAGGCCCGCACCCGGGTCGTCCTTTACCACTTCAGTGCCTGTGGCGTCTATATAGGTCTTCTGGTACGGGATATCATTGTCATATATCATAGTGGCTCCTAATGTAATGCTGACGAACTTACCTACCTTCCAGGCAAAGAGATTGTCGAACAATACATCCACATTACCGGGATTATCTTTCTTCACCACCACGCCCAGGCTGTCTACAGAGTTCTTAGCGAGGTAGTTTGTGTAAAGGTCAAGCCTTGTCCTGAAGCTCAGGTTCTTGGTGATATCTACCATATAGCGCCCGGAGAAGTAAGCACCAAATTCGGTGCGGGTAGTCTTGCCATACTCCACACCAAAAGCCCCTTCAGGGTTACGTATAGTGTAATATTTATCAACAAAAGTAAAACGTGCCGCTGCAGGTGAAAGAAACAAACTCAGGTTGCTACCTCTCCTGTACTCCATACCTATTGCCAATGTAAAATAAGCCGGAGAGAAAAAGCGGGAGGTAGAGAATGTATCCCAGTTGGATTGCGAATAGTCATAAGCCTTTGAGAACTGTGACTTAAAGTTGAATAAGCCTGTGAGATAAAAATCACTGGCCGTGTCCAGTCTGATGCCATACTTAGAGGTTAGGTCTATACGATCATCCGTTTTGCGTGGAACGAAGCGATTAGAGTGGGCATAGAACAAGCCATAGTTCATATCCAGGTTATTGGTCCAGATGTGCCTGTGCTTCATGCGTATAGTAAATCCACTAAATACCGCATTGGCAGTAATAGAACCAAGCTCACCACCCGCAGCCCAGTTGTGCAGGAAACCTTCGTTGAAGCCGAGATTGAACACTCCACCATAGATAAACGCTACGGTGTCTTTGTTCTCTGTCTGCAGTTGTTTTTTTACATCGTCTGTCTTTTCCAGTTGCGCATTGGCATTGCTGAATGCCAGACAAGCTACTGTAATGAGGAGTAATACTTTCTTCATTTTATTTCAGTTTGTATATGTGCTAATTGATTGAAATACTATTTAGGTTTGTATTTAGATTGCAGCAATAGCTTTTGTGAATCAGTCATTTTAAAGAGTTCATCCATTGTTGTCTTGGGGTGCTGCTTCATATAAGCAGAGACTATCCTGTATCCGATCCATGTGCCAATGTTGCCCGGGGCCTGATCGCTTATTTCCGGTGTGCCCGGCCCTTCATTCACGAAAGGATATATTCTTTCCATTGATGTAACATAGAATAGCTCCTTTTGCACAAAGAAATTGTAAATGAACCCTTCGTTCTCCTCACAACCTTCCAATTGCTCTTTGCTATAGCCCAGCCTTTCATGTTCTTCTTTAAAGGGTAATACTTTGGAGAGGAAGTATTGTTCTTTGCCGCGCATCAGCATTATATCCAATAAGGTTTTATCATCCAGTTGATCGGGGTTCATATCCTGATATATATTCCGCATTACGGCAATAGGTATATACTCTTTGCGCAATTGTGGTTTTATAAAGTCTTGCAGTCCTACTGACTTGTAAAAGGGATAAGCGTCGCCCAGGAACATATCAAGCCCTATTCCCAATCCGTTATCTCCATACATCAGCACAGCCCAGTTGGTAAGTCCGCATACAAAATAGGTGACGTTTTGCGGGGTATTGTAATTGGGGAAGTAGTGTTTTGTGTACTGGAAAGTCCTGGTCAATTCTTTTTCCACATCCTTAGTATCAGGGTAATGTGCCTGAACGGTATCGAATAAAGCCCTGTAATCACTCTCTGTAAGGAATCCTCTCACCCCCAATTGGACACCCGGATTTTGCCTGGAATAGTCGCCCCCTATCCGAAAGCCCATTACCTGATCGAGATACAAATCAAGAAATACAGGATATTGATTTTTAAGCTGTTGCAATCCATTACTTAAATTATTAGTATCAATAGAAATCAAATCCCTATCCATTCTTTTGGACACAAACTCCACTTTAATGCCCGATACATCAGGAGCCTTATCATCACCACAAGCACCAAGCAACAGCAGATTAATGATGGCTACCATCAGTACAAAAGACTTACCCATCGGGGAATACTTTTTATGCAGGCTTACACTAAACATCATTAAATTGGCTTTAAATTCGCGGCAAAAATAAGAATAGAAACCGAGTGGCTTGATAATTGTTATTAACAAACTGAACAATTACTTACATATGAAGAAAATTACATTAATACTACTAGCGACATTTTCATTGTTCAATACGGTTAGTGCACAAGATGATGATTTTGGTGGCGGTGGAAGCAGTCGCCAATCAGGAAGGCCGAGACAATCTTCTACGCCGTGGCGCTTTGGGGTGTTCTTAGCACCCAATATATCATGGATGAAGGCGACCAATACCAAAAGCAATGATGGTATGCACAGGATAAGCAGCGATGGTTCTAAAGTGGGTTTTACCTGGGGCTTAATGGCGGATTATTACTTTTCTGATAATTACGCCCTGGAAACAGGTTTCCAGCTAAATAATACAGGAGGCGTTATCTCAACTGAACATGTCACTCCGTATCCGTTAACTGAGAGTTATATCAAAACAACCAGTTTCAACTACAACCTCCAATTTGTGGAGGTACCCTTTAACCTGAAGCTCATTTCTGATGAAATAGGCGGCGGACTGAAATTATTCGGACAGCTAGGTGCAAGCCTTGGTGTCAATATCAATAAAAAGGCAACCTATGTAGTAGACTACGTTGATGCCGCAGGTACTGCCGGCCGGGTAACCGGCGAAAAGGAAAGAATAAGTGGCACTTTGCCCATCTCTCCCATTATGTTCTCCCTGAATGTTGGCGGTGGTTTAGAGTATGCTTTGGGCGAAAAACTTGCTATTTATGGTGGAGTGATATTCAACAATGGTTTTGCACCCGATGTCACTAACCCTGCTAATTACGACCTGAATATTCCTGAACCTGCAACAGGAGAGGTTCCTGTATTCAAAGACGGCAATACCCGCCTGAACAATGTGGCCATAAGGATCGGATTAATATTCTAAGCTTCTGCATCATTTAACCAAAAACTATACGCCCGTGCATATCTTTGCACGGGCACTTTTTTATACCCTGATACAAATGGCTGGCATGAAGATCTATTTAGCGCAACAGAATTATCATATAGGCAACTTTGAAGCTAACACCGAAAAGATAATAGCTGCTATAAGGGAAGCCAAAGCAAACGGCGGCGACCTCATTGTTTTCTCTGAACTATCTGTATGCGGCTACCCGCCGAGGGACTTCCTGGAGTTCAATGACTTTATTCAGCAGTGCCTGGCATCCATAGACAAGATAAGACTAGAAGCAGATACTATAGCAGTGCTGGTAGGTGCTCCTTCACGCAATCCTGTGCCTGAGGGTAAAGATTTGTTCAATAGCGCTTACTTTATCCACGAGCAAAAAGTTCAGGCTGTAGTCAATAAGACACTGCTTCCCAACTACGATATTTTTGATGAGTACCGCTACTTTGAACCGGCTATTGACTGGAGTGTAATAACCTTTAAAGGAAAAAAGCTGGCCGTAACTATATGCGAAGACATCTGGGATATGAGCCATAACCCGCTTTACCGTGTGCGCCCCATGGATAAGCTCATGGAGCAAGGTCCTGATCTGATGATCAACCTGAGCGCCTCACCGTTTGATTATCTACATGCGGATGGAAGAAAGAGTATTGTAAAACAAAACGTGACCAAGTATGGCCTGCCTATGATCTATTGCAATGCTGTAGGTTCGCAGACAGAGATCGTTTTTGATGGCGGTTCATTGGTGATGAATGCTGCGGGAGATATTGTCTCGGAACTACCCTACTTCAAAGAAGCATTGCAGGCCATAACGATAAACGATGATGGCTCCTTTGAAGAAATGGTGATACATGCAGGTGCCGATATAAAAATAACAGAACACATACCCGATACACTAAATGCACTGAGAGGGATTGATGTGATACATACGGCGCTTCTTACAGGCATCAGGGATTACTTCAGCAAGATGGGCTTTAAGAAGGCTATTGTCGCGTCATCGGGCGGAATAGACAGTGCTGTGGTATTGGCTCTCGCCTGCGAAGCACTGGGCGCTGAGAATGTTCATGCAGTATTGATGCCCTCTCAATTTTCAACGGGACATTCCGTTTCAGATGCTGAGGAACTCTCTAATAATTTAGGAAATCCATATAGCATCATTCCTATCAAGGAAGTATTCGGCTCATTCGAAGTGGCATTAGCACCCGAGTTCAAAGGCTTGCCATTCAATGTTGCGGAGGAAAATCTTCAATCGAGGATAAGGGGTGCCTTAGTAATGGCGATGTCTAATAAGTTTGGCTCTATATTGCTGAATACCTCTAACAAAAGTGAACTGGCCACAGGCTACGGCACACTATATGGAGATATGGCAGGTGGCCTGGGTATTTTGGGCGACCTCTATAAACTACAAGTATTTGCGTTGGCGAGGCATATTAATAGAAACGGCGTCATCATCCCTGAGAACATCATCACCAAGCCACCAAGCGCGGAACTCCGTCATGACCAGAAAGATAGTGACAGCCTACCGGAGTATGATGTACTGGACCCGATACTATATCAATACATAGAACGCAGAATGGGTCCAAAGGAGATCATTGCTTCCGGAAATGATGCTGCGCTTGTTGCCCGCATACTGAAGCTGGTGAATACCAATGAATATAAGCGCAACCAGTTCTGCCCTATTATACGAGTATCGCCTAAGGCATTCGGTATTGGCCGTAGAGTGCCTATCGTTGGTAAGTATCTTTCTTAGCTATTACATTCATACTAATCACAAAACAAAGGCCCTGAAAAGGGCCTTATAACATATAGAGGATAAGAGAGAGCGTAGTTAAAAAGTGGTTCGTGTTTTCTATTTTTTGTTTTGACGCTGACAGGTGTTATAGGTGTGGTTTCTATTATTTGCTTTTGACATAACAAAGATGCGGCAAGAAACGCCTGCTTCAAAATAAACGGGCTTGCTTAACCATAGCTTTAAGACTGCTTAACGAATCATTACCCATCCAACCATTGCATAAAAGAGAAAATCCTCTCCAGGCTAAAGCCGAGAGAGGATTTCTTATATC
>DLHG01000013.1 GCA_002483105.1 Bacteroidetes bacterium UBA7674 | reverse complement strand
TTTTTTTTGTGCCTATACCTCAACAGATCAGATAGTACCGGTATTTTTCCTGTTTTGACTTATATTAGCATTACTATGAAAAGTGCGATCCTTATTTGTCTATTTATGTTTGTTGCTTTTAAAGGTTACTGTCAGCAAGAGACTGTCATAAAAGGGACGGCCCCTACCGGCACACCCGTAGAATATCATTTACTTAAATCTACAATTACTACTAAGGGGGAATATAAATACGCTGTTGTGAAAAAGGTATTTGTGAATGACAATGAATTTATCGTGCTTAATTTGAAAGTGGACTGTAAGACTAAGACATATATTATTATGGAAACGGAAATGGAAGGAGCTACCTTAATAACTACGTATGACGGGATGAACCCTGTGACCGCAGGCTCTCCCATGGAAAAAGTAGTTAACGCAATTTGTACAGAATAATAGAATGCATCTCCCATCTCACATACAACAAACTATCCTGGAAACAGATAGGCTTATTCTCAAGGAAGTGAATCCTGAGATCATTGAGCATATATATACTCAATGGAGTGATGAGGATATTATGTCTTATAAGGGATTTCCAACCGGTGAATTTTTAGCGGCTGAGAAAGAGAAATACAACGGAGGTGGATTTACGACTTACAGAATTAAGCTCAAAGGTTTTCTATTTGTACTTAAAGATATAAATGAAGCGATAGGCGCATGTCATTATCATACCTGGCAGCCGATGCATGCACGAGCTGAAATAGGTTATGCTATTTATAAAGAAGAACATAAGAATAAGGGCTACATGAAGGAGGGTATAAAAGCTATTCTTGATTATGGCTTTAATGAAATGGGACTGAATAGAGTTGAAGCATTGATAGGCCATTTTAATGAACCATCGTTAAAACTCGTAAAGCATTTCGGCTTTGTGAAAGAAGGTGTAATGCGTGAACACTATTGTAAGAATGGTGAGCTGCAGGATTCCATTTGCTTTTCCCTATTGAAGAGAGAGTATAAGGGTTAGTCCCTTTTCTTTCTTCTGAATTCGGAATAACCTCTCTTCTTGTTTTTCTTTTTTTCTTCTTCTACTTCGTCGTAAGGGCGTTGTTCTACTTCTTTCTTTACTTCTGTGCCCGGCTTCTTTCTGCGTTTACTTACGACAGGAGTTTCTACATAAGAGGCTTCTTCTGTTTTGCTGGAGCTGCCGACCATTTTATTTAAGGTCTCTATTTCCGCAGGAGTGAAATGGCGCCATTTACCAACAGGAATATTTGACAAGGTGATGTTCATTATCCTGGTGCGGGTTAGCATCATTACCTTGTAATCGAGCGCTTCGCACATGCGGCGTATCTGGCGATTGAGCCCTTGCGTAAGAACGATGCGAAAACGTTTATTGCTTTCTTGTGTGACCTTACATTTTTTAGTAACGGTATCGAGTATCTGAACCCCATTACTCATTTGTTTTATGAAATCCGGCGTGATGTTCTTGTCTACCATTACTACGTATTCCTTCTCGTGATTGTTGGATGCACGAAGGATCTTGTTCACGATGTCTCCGTCATTGGTAAGGAATATCAATCCTTCAGAATCCTTATCCAGCCTGCCTATCGGGAAGATACGCTTTGGGTGATTGAGGAAGTATATAATGTTGGTTCTGTCTTTAGGGTCTGTAGTAGAAGTAACACCTTTGGGTTTGTTGAAGGCGATGTATAACGGCTGCTTCTTTGTTTTTAATCTTTCTCCATCAATTTCCACTCTGTCTGTGACAGCAATCTTTACAGATTCTATCATCAGTTTGCCATTCACAGTAACGCGAGCTTGCTCAATTAGTTTTTCAGCTTCGCGACGGGAGCAAAATCCTGTTGAGCTGATGTATTTATTGAGGCTTATTAATTCGTCGTTGTTGTCAGACTTCATTAAGTGAAAATTAGAAAGCAAAGTTACGCTTTGCTTTGGCGTGAATACTGCCTGATCTTACTATATTTTATAAATGTGCTGTATGCGGAAAGTTTGGCTATGACATATCCTTCATAACCATCGAGGAAACCGAGACGGATGATGTAGTTTGTTATGAAGCTCCATTTTGGAGAGAGCCAGATATTCAGTATGCTTGCCGTTCTTCCTTTGGCTACAGCATCTTTAGCGGCTATATCGGCATACTTGTTCAGTTTATTGACATGATCGTGAATAGTAGCGAAGCTATTGTGCAGCAGGTCGCCCTTGATTATAGGTATGTTAGCTCCTGCGTCGTGTGCCTGCCAATACTCGTGTACATTCCCGCCTTTCCATGTTCCTTTTGTGCGATCGTATAAACGGATCTTACGGTCAGGATACCAGGTGCCGTGTTTTATCCATTTGCCATTATAATTGTTCAGGCGCGCGAATTTATAAGCAATTGCATCCGGGCCATTCTTGATCTTAATGATACTCTCCGCTAATTGTTCACTGACAGCTTCATCAGCATCGAGCATTAAGACCCAATCATTAGCAGCCGCATTATCGGTAAGGATCCTTTGACCGGCGTAACCGAGGAAAGCATGTTTTACTATCCGTGCATTGTATGATTCAGCAATAGGTACCGTATTGTCGGTAGAGTTGCTATCCACCACCAGTATCTCGTCTGCAAAGCTTTTTACAGATTCTATACAACGTGCTATGTTCCGCTCTTCATTATAGGTAATGATAACGGCACTTAATTTTATCATAATAGTATTGCTGTAAAAATAGAACTATAGTTGCAAATACCTCAGTTACAAGTAGGTAAATATCCGGGCAAAAAAAACTCCCGACTTGGGGAGTATATCAGGAAAGTAGTTTTTGACGTAAGAGGAACTCCAGCTGTTCGTTGGATATGCTTAATTTATCATTCAGCTCTTTTTCTGTTATGCGCTTTTGGTAGACGTCAAATGAACGTTGAATGGTCATATCCAATTCTTCCTCATTCCAGGGTTTGCTGAGATAATGGAAGATCTTCCCTTTGTTGACAGCATCAATTACGGCATTCATATCGGCATAACCCGTCAATAGTACCCTAATCGGGTCAGGGTGGGTATCCAAAATAGACTCCAGGAATTCGACACCGGTCATATTCGGCATTCTCTGGTCGGTTATGATGAGGTTTATATCGTTGTCGTTAAGTATCTTAATTGCCTCTTCTCCGCTTTCAGCAGTAAACACATTATATTTAATTCTGAATGTAGCTTTGAAGGAAACCAGGTTATTCACCTCGTCATCCACATAAAGAATATTTATTTTCTTATTTGACATCGGATGAAATAATTAACTGTATTTTTGACCCTGTATTTACGCAATATAGGGATTAATTTGAGAAATTTCACCTATCTTATTGCATTTTCCGCAAATATGATAGTTAAGTGCCGATTTTTTCTATGTATGTATTTTAGTACATTTTATTAATAAATAATGAATCGGGATATTAACCTAGAGTTAAAAGAACAGTTTACTCCTGTTTTTTTCAGACTTCACGATGCTTTACAGAAGCAATCCTACGAACAGCTTCTTTCTGAAAACAAATTGCTGAGAATATGCGATGAGATCGACGGTCAGTTGAAGGAATTGATCAAAAGCCTGCAACCATTTCGTAAAATCAAGGCTGAAGAATATCCTGCACTAATTGAAGCGCACTTAAACGGGACAGATATAAGTGATTACGGCGTATGGGTGTATTATCCCTGGCTCAATACCATTGTCCATATACTGGATGAAGAGGAATTTGTAGAGGTACGTACCAACCGGAATCGTTATAAAATCACCCGTGAAGAGCAGGAACTACTGAGGAGTAAAAAGATAGGGGTGATAGGCTTGTCTGTAGGGCAGTCGATAGCCCTGACACTGGCTATGGAGCGTACTTGCGGTGAGTTAAGATTAGCTGATTTTGACACTGCAGAACTTAGTAACCTGAACAGGATACGCACAGGTGTCCATAATCTTGGCTTAAGGAAAACAGTGATAGCAGCAAGGGAGATACTGGAACTGGATCCGTATCTGAAAGTCAGCATTTTCAATGAGGGCCTTACTAAAGATAATATAGATACATTCTTTACCGGAAACGGGAAACTGGATATTGTGATAGAAGTTTGTGACGGACTGGATGTGAAAATACTTAGCCGTTACAAAGCAAGAGAACTATGTATACCAGTAGTAATGGATACAAACGACAGGGGAATGCTGGATGTGGAACGCTTTGACCTGGAGCCTGATCGTGCAATCCTGCATGGGCTTGCTGGTGACCTTGACCCGGATAAACTACAGAGCCTGACCAACGAAGACAAGATACCTTATATACTACAAATGGTGGGTGCTGATGACATCTCAACCAGGCTGAAAGCCTCGATGATAGAGGTGGAACAAACCATTAATACCTGGCCACAACTGGCGTCCTCAGTGACGTTGGGTGGCGCTATCACTACTGATGTTTGTAGAAGGATATTGCTGGATCAGTACAGGGAGTCGGGCAGATATTATGTAGATATAGACAGGATAGTAAGCGACAATACTATAGAAGAGAAAAAAGTAGAAGCAGAAAACAGCATACCCTACAAGCCGCTTACCCTTGCAGATGTAAAGCAGAGAGCGGAAAACTACAAAGGTGATTTTGCTGAAAGAAAACTACTGAATAAGCAACAAATAGATGCGCTGACACATGCTGCATCCATCGCGCCATCGGCAGGTAATAACCAGCCGTGGAAGTGGTATGTGCATGACAGCGTATTTTATCTCTACCATGATAAAAGCCGCTCATTCACATGGGGGGATTTTAATGAGATAGGAGCCTATGAAGGATTGGGTACAGCTATTGAAAATGTGAACCTGAAGGCAGAGGAACTGAATCTCTCGGCTGAAATAGATCTGCTGCCGGTAGAAGGGGACAGCCAATTTATAGCGACTATATATTTTAAAGATAACCCATCACCAAGTCCGATGCTTCAGGAGCTTTCGCTGAATATGGCGAAGCGCCATACCAATCGAAGAAACGGGGAGCGTGTTCCTCTTGAGGCAGATTTCTATAATGGGATGGAAAAAGTGATGACTACCATACCCGGAGTTTGTATTCAATTTGTTAATGATGAAGAAAAATTGGCTGTACTTGCTGAAGTTATCTCTGCCTGCGACAGGCTGAGGTTACTGGACGAAAGAGGGCACAAGGGATTCTTTGAGGAAGTGAGATGGAGTAGTGAGGATGCGGCTAAAAGTGGCGATGGTATTGATATTGCGTTGGCTGACGTGAGTGCTAGCGAGGTAGCCGGATTCAAAATGGCAACGGATTGGGAAGCCATAAGTTTATTGTCGGACTGGGACAAAGGCAGGGCATTTCAGAAAATGTCGAGGAAATCTGTAGCTGCCGCTTCCGGAATGGGGCTTGTATTAATGCAATCATTTGATTACTTTAACTTCATAAACGTGGGTCGTGCAGTGCAGCGTGGTTGGATTTACGCTAACATGCATGATGTTTCTGTACACCCGATGCTATCACCAGTCTTCTTTTTCAACATGCTGAAGCATGGAGATAAAGGAATAATGAGTGACAGCATGAGAGAAGAGCTGATACATATAAGGGAAAAATATGAGAGAGTGTTTGATCTAAGCGAGGGAAAAGCTGAGTTGTTTCTGATAAAGCTTGCAAAAGCACCGGAAGCAAAAGGCCGATCGCATAGATTACCATTTGATCAAGTTTTTTATATCGACTAAATGATAACTATCAGGGCTTTTCGGGCTATAGATGATTTGGAAGCATGCCAAAAGTTTGTGATCGGACACAGGCATGTGTTGGAAAATATCGGCGTTAAGAAAGTAACTTCTTCAAAAGACGAGTGGATGTATAACCCCGCGGCTTTTGTAATAATAGTGGAAGATGTAGATCGTACCAAAGTGTATGGCGGTGCAAGAGTTGAAGTTGCCGGTGGCACTACACGGTTGCCCATTGAAGAAGCAACCGGATATCTTGACAGCAAGATATATGATGTAGTGAAAGAGTATGCAGTGGATGGCACCGGGGAGATATGCGGGCTATGGAACTCAAGAGAAGTAGCCGGTATGGGTATTGGCAGTGTATTCCTAACCAGAGCATGCGTAACAATATCTACCCAGATAAAATTAAAAACACTGTTTGCGCTGTGTGCGCCTTACACCATAAAGATGGCAGAGAATGTAGGGTATCATATGCTGCAGACAGTAGGTAATAAAGGCACATTTTATTATCCTAAACTTGACCTGATAGCTACGGCTATGATCCTGGAAGATGTTGATACACTTTCCAGGGGAGACAGGGAAGAGGTGGATAGTGTAATGTCTCTGAGGGCTAAGCCCATACAAATGAGGATAGAGACACTTAGAAAAAAAGAATTAGAAATTCATTACAACCTGCAAATACCAAACATAGATAAATGGTATGAGTCAGGAATTATTCAAAATTTGAATAAATAATGTATAGCATCAGAAAAATCATCCTCATATTTCTTTCCTGTCTTACTGTTTCTGTTAGCCAAGCCCAAAAGACAATTAGTTTTTCACCTGAGGTTTTCGGTGCCTACCTTGGTAATAGTGTTTCTGTTTTTACCGATACTTCCAATAGTTACGGGATC
The DNA here is from genome assembly GCA_002483105.1 of Bacteroidetes bacterium UBA7674. Classification (GTDB taxonomy): domain Bacteria; phylum Bacteroidota; class Bacteroidia; order Chitinophagales; family Chitinophagaceae; genus MKUN01. The sequence continues at coordinate 1,112,488 of DLHG01000013.1, read as the reverse complement.
AATGAAATAATGGCACATCCGGAGTGGTTCACACCTTCTGAAAGTGATGTTCCTAACCTGGGTACCTCTACGAATTATAGCTGGGTGAAGTTCAAGATGGTGAATGCTACGAAGGAAAGTAAAATGACCCTTAATTTTTCCTATCCTATAACAGAGAACGTTTGCCTGTATACACTGAAGGGTGGTCTACTGGATAGCAACTGTATGGCAGAAGTGATGCCAGTGAGAGACCGGGAGTATAAGCACCAGTTTTACATCTTTGATATTGCCGCCGGCCCGGGAGAAGAAGTGGTTTGTTATATGAAGCTTTACAGCACCCGTCAATTGCTGGCACCTATCAGTGTTGGTACTATGACCAGTGTAATAAGGGCCATTAGTAATAATGATCTGCTTTCCGGTTTGTATTTCGGCATCATGCTGGTAATGCTGTTGTACAACTTTTTCGTGTACATGTCGGTGCGTGATAAGAGTTACCTTATTTATGTAAACTATATATTTTGGGTAACGCTTACACAAGTAACGCTGTTGGGATATGGCCACCGGTTTCTTTGGGCGAATAATGAATGGCTCACAAGGAATATGGTATGCCTTACGGGTGCTATAGTAGGAATATCCAGTGTGCTTTTCGTGAAGTCGTTCCTGCATACCCGGAAGTATGCGCGCAAATATCACCCGTTCCTGAACATTATTATTCTTGGTGACCTTGTCAGTATTGTGTTGTTGCTTACGGGTAATCCTGTAGCTAGTTACAACGCAGTAAATATTACAGCGGGGTTGGGTGGGGTTTTTGTTTTGTTTATTGGGTTTAAAGTATTGTATAGCGGTTACAGGCCTGCCCGGTTCTTCCTGGTGTCTTTTGGCATATTCATGATTTCTGTTATCGTGTTTGTATTGAAAGATGTTGGTGTGTTCCCATACAACATCTTTACGTATCATGCCTTAGAATTTGGTTCTGCGATAGAAGCCATCTTACTATCCCTGGCCCTTGCAGATAGTATTAATATCCTGAAGAAAGAGAAAGAAGAATCGCAGGCGGATGCCCTTCGCATATCGAGAGAAAATGAGCGTATCATTCGTGAGCAGAACGTAATACTGGAGTCGAGGGTGAATGAGCGCACAGTGGAATTAAAAGCATCAAACGAAGAGCTGAACAAAACGCTTGATGATCTGAAAGAAGCAGAGTCGCATTTAGTAGAGTCTGAAAAGATGGCATCGCTTGGTCAGTTGACAGCGGGTATTGCACACGAAATCAATAATCCTATCAACTTCGTAACCTCTAATGTGCAACCGTTGCAACGTGATGTAGAAATATTGCTGGAAGCAGTGAACACGATAGAAGGCTTTGGTATTGGGGAAGGTGATATAGCTGAAAAGCAAAAGAAAATAAAGGACTACAAGGAAGAAATAGATTTCGATTACCTAAAAGTTGAAATAGAGCATCTGCTGAAAGGAATCAATGAAGGAGCATCGCGTACAGCTGAAATTGTAAAAGGATTGCGGGTGTTTTCCAGGCTGGACGAGGATGATCTGAAAAAGGCTGATTTGAATGAAGGGATAGATTCTACGCTTATTATAATAAACAATATGCTGTGGGGAGGTAAAACCAAGATCATTAAAGAATATGGTGAGCTGCCCATGGTAGAATGTTACCCGGGTAAGCTTAACCAAGTGTTTCTCAATGTATTATCAAACGGTATTCATGCTATTGATGATAAATTCAAGGGTCAGGATGGGGGTGAAATAAAAATAAAAACCACCCATGACGAAAAAAATGTCTATATTAATATCTCGGATAACGGTACGGGAATGACTGAAGAGACAAAAAAGAAACTTTTTGAGCCGTTCTTTACCACAAAAGAGGTAGGTTCGGGTACCGGTTTAGGTTTGTCTATATCGTGGAACACGATAAAGAAGCATAATGGTAATATAGTAGTAAACAGTACATTAGGAGAGGGTTCAGAATTTATATTTGAAATACCGATCGTACATTGATTTTAAATACATTGTAAAAATTGAGCAAAGAGGACAAAATAAAGGTATTGTATGTAGATGATGAGATGAATAATCTCCATGGCTTCAAGGCTACATATAGGATGGATTACAATGTATTTATTGCTAATAATACAGATGAGGCCGTAAAACTTTTGGAGGAAAATCCTGATGTTCGGGTAATACTCAGTGATCAGCGTATGCCCGATAAAACGGGGGTGCAATTTTTTGAGGATGTAAGGAAACAATTTCCTAATCCGGTGAGGATGCTGATCACGGGTTATACTGATGTGGAATCTGTAATTGATTCGATAAACAGGGGGAATATTTATCGCTATATTAAGAAGCCCTGGACGGACTTTGATATCAGGTCTGCAATAGATGAGGGCAATAAATACTATCTTACTAATACAACCCTTGCGATACGTAATGAAGAGTTACAAAAGGCTTATAATGAGCTGGATAAATTTGCATATAGTGTGACACATGATATGCGCGGACCATTGCTGAGTATTCTTGGAGCTATAGATCTGGCGAAAGAAAACGAGGATATGGGTGAAATAAAAGAGATGCTTGGGATGATGGATAAGTCTATTCTTAAGCTTGACAATTTCATCCGCAGTATACATGATTACTATAACATGAATCGTGGTGAGCAGCAAATTGTGGAAATAGAGTTTGAAAAATTAGTCGCTGATCTCAAAGATATTTATGATATTAGTGCCCAAACAGGAAATGTACAATTTGATGTACGGATCAACCAGTCTGAACCGTTCCGATCAGACGATATGTCTTTGCGGATCATTTTGAATAACTTGTTATCTAATGCCTTTAAATATCAACGTAGAAGTGAAGAGCACAAAAAGGTTTCGCTTGACATTTCTGTTGAAAAGGGTGTTGCTACAATAAATGTTGTAGATAACGGGATAGGTATTGACGATGCGCATGTGAGTGAGATATTCAACATGTTCTTCAGAGGTACAACTGAAGAAGTAGGTTCGGGTTTTGGTTTGTATAATGTAAAGGATGCACTGAGCAAACTAAAAGGTGAGATAGTGGTGTCTTCAAAAGTAAACGAAGGAAGTACGTTCACTGTAAAAGTGCCAACAAAATAAAAATCAGGAGAATTTGAAATTGGATTTTATTATTATCGATGACAGCAAGCTTGATTGCTTTATAGCTGAAAAGATCATCCGTAATACGGGGAAGGGGGAGGATATACGTTCATTTACAATGGCTAAAGAAGCATTGGAGCATATATCTAAAAACCCTGTAGCAGAAGGACGCAAAACAATTGTGATAGTTGACATACAGATGCCGTTAATGAACGGTTTTGAATTTGTAGAGGCGTTTGAAAAATTACCTGAAGAAGTACGTAAGGACTACGTTATTTATATGCTGTCATCATCTATTAACGAGAATGACCTGAATAGGGTGCAAAGCTATGCCAGCATCAAACAATTTCTCAATAAGCCATTAACGAGTAATATGCTTTCCACCTTACTGGAAATGCTCTAAGCTACTTAACAGGGGATACAGTGTATCCCTCTTTTTTTAGCAAATTAATTACTCCGTTATCTCCCCAAAGATGGCCGGCTCCTACAGCAAAGAAGACTGACTTCTGATCCATCATGTCTATCATGCGAGGTGCCCATTTGATATTTCTTTCGTCAATGAACGCATCTGCATTATTACCAAGATCATTGGTTGCACGTATCATGTCGTACAAAGCAGAAATGTCCTGGGAAGTATATGCGGTGATCAGCTTATGGTAGTTAGTATCTTCCTGTTTTACACCATTTACTATGTCCATTATATCTTTTATAACACTGTCCGCCGGCAGGATATTGAATAATGCGATCTGCTCCTGAGGATTTTCAAGCCCTTTTACATCTTTACCTGCGCTATGGGCTGCCTTCATAAGGGTATCTTCATATGATATAGATACTTCACAATGAGATGATCTTCCTGAAAAAATGAAAGGTAATATAGCAGGCTTCATATTGTTGAACATCAAAATGCTCATGCCCAATGTGTCGCTTACATATCTGGATAGCTTAGTATAATCGCCGGGGCTGAAATAATCTTTGAGCGTTTTTCCTGAGTTGTCCGTTAGCCCTGCGGAAACTGATAACATAACAGCAGGGTCGTCCATATCCATTTCAAAACAGACCTCATCACATTTCTTAAAAGCCGCTTCCATTTTGTCCGTCCAGACATAATTTTCGGGACAAACAACGTGTATGGTTCCAAAGAGGTAGGAAGGTTTGTTCAAATCGCCTCCACTGATCTTCCAGAGTAAGGATTTGTTCATTTTATCATTTGACGGTTGAGCATAACCCTGAACGTAGCTAGTAAATAGTGATAAAAATAAAAGAGTGGGTGCACAGAATCGCTTCATCTGATAAAGATACGTTATTCGAAGAGAAGAGTGAGCAAGCCAATGCCCACGCCAATACCTATCGCAAATACCTTTTGCCTAGTAAGCAGATGCTGTTTTGTTCCGCTTTCGAAGAAAATTGTGGTAGCGATATGAATGAATGAACCTGCTACTATTGGTATGATGATAGTGCGGACACGAGATATAAAAGCGTAGCCCTGGCTCATTTCGCTGGCAATGTAGCTGCCCACCGGGGTAAGCAGGGAGAATAATATCAATACTAATATGGCGGTGTTCCGGCCTTTAACACTGAATGCCAGTGAAGTAACGAGTATGATCTCCGGTAGCTTGTGCGCTGCTACGGCAAGATAAAGGGATGGCCCTGTAGCGCTGTCGAGATAATTAAAGCCGAGTGGCAGGCCTTCCATAAACGCGTGTATGCCAAGGCCGACGAGGATGGATGCCAACGGAACATGGTGATGATGGTGATGTCCGTCGTCTTCAAGATGAACATGACCGTGCTCTATACCATGAGTGAATCGTTGTATGACCAGTTGTAAAAAGAAACCGGCCAGCAGATAGATGCCTGCAGATGTGTGCAGCTCCTCAAAAGTTTCGTGTAGGAGGTGAAGAAAAGTAATGCTTAACAGAAATGCTCCGGAAAATGCCAGCAACAAGTTCATGCGCTTTTCTGTTATTCCTTTAAACCATAGTGGAACAGAACCGGCAATAAAACTGATGACAAAAAGGAGTAGGTTGTATAACAGCATACTTTCAAAAAAAGAATAAGTGGCAAAAGTAAACTGAATTTGCCGAAAGCTTTTGTTTTTCCTATAATAATGTTAATAAAATAAACTTATATGTTGATTGTGAAAAAATGAGGGTTTGCGGCATAGATTTTTCATGTACTTTAATAGTACATTAAATTTATTCAGACATGGATCTCTTTAATAAAAATTCCCCTGTAAATAAACGCCAGCCAGCTGTAGGTAAACTGCTGATAGCTGAGCCTTTTCTGAGTGATTCTAATTTTTCGCGCACGGTAATATTGCTATGCGAACACGGAGAAAGCGGGTCCGTGGGGTTTGTATTGAACAGATCTACCGAGTTAACATTGGGGGATCTGTTGCCTGAATTATATACTCCCTCACTAACTATTTACCAGGGAGGCCCTGTACAGATGGATACTTTGCATATGATGCATCGTGTCCCCTTGTTGTTAGGCGGGAACCTCGTATCGCCTGATGTGTATTGGGGTGGCTCGTATGAAGCCCTTCAAGAGGCCGTAGAAAACGATGCCTATAATGCGGAAGACCTGCGGCTGTTTGTAGGATACTCTGGATGGACGGTGGGGCAACTGGAAGAGGAAATGAAAGAAGGCTCGTGGCTGGTAGCAGATGCTACACCGCACCTGTTGTTTGAAACACCTCCGGATCAGGTTTGGAAAGAAGCGATAAAGCTGTTGGGTAAAGACCACGCATTCCTTGCCAATATGCCTGTGGATCCGCAACTTAATTAAGCCTGCTATTGGTATACTTGTGCTATGTAGCTAACTTTATTGCGCAAGTAGCTGACAATGAAATTTAAAATCCCCATTCTATTCGTTTTTATAATTTTTGGAGCGTCCTGTTCAGGCAAAAAGGAGATCAAAGAAGATCCTGAATTCGCCAACGTGCAAGGCACGTATTTTTCTATACGCCAGTTTATCAGGGATCAGTGGGAGATGAATAAGATGCTACCAGTGGTATTTGAAAGAGTGGTCGTTTCTGATACGGGTAAAGATTCTTCTTTAGTAAATGGATATAATATGGGATTAGGTCATATTATGGAGATATTCGTAAACACTGATATAGGAGAAAAGAAATACCTGGGCAAATACAACTTTAGTGAATCTTTAGATTCGGCAAGTAATACAAGGACCTATTTCTATGAAGCGATCGACCCCGAATTGTACACGCAAAAGCTACAAATCATTACGGGTGCTACCAGTAACCAGATAAAGAATGTGTATATAGAAGCTGCAGAAAGCAGCGGGTGGACACGCACCTCCCTGAAACTATATTATGCGCCAGGTAAAATAATACGGATACAGGAAAGTAAAAAGTCCCGATTTGTATCTGCTAAAGTAACAACAACTGAATACCGATTTCCTGAGGAGCCTGAATAATGACAAAAGAGGAGTTTAGTAAAATATCACCTTCCATACCAAACCAACCGGGTTGTTATAAGTATTATAGTGAGGAGAAGGAGTTACTGTATGTAGGTAAAGCCAAGAACCTGCGTAAGCGGGTTAGTTCTTACTTTAACAAGACCGTTGATAATTTTAAAACACGCCGGCTGGTGCAGCTTATTCATAGCCTGGACTATACTGTTACCAATACGGAGCATGATGCGTTCCTGCTGGAGAATTCCTTAATCAAACATTACCAACCGAGGTTCAATATTGATCTGAAAGACGATAAGTCCTATCCGTATATCGTCATTAAGAAAGAGGCCTTCCCGAGAGTGTTCCTTACCAGAAGGATGATAAAAGATGGCTCTGAGTATTTAGGGCCATTTACAGGCGTGGCAAGGGTGAGGGAATTGCTGGAACTGATAAAACATAATATCCCGCTGAGGACTTGTAATCTAAATCTCAGTCCGTACAATATAGCTAAGGGTAAGTATAAAGTATGCCTGGAGTATCATCTCGGTAACTGTAGTGGCCCCTGTGAAGGTTTGCAGAGTGAAGAGGATTATAATATTAACCTGCAACAGGTGAGGCATATATTGAAGGGCAATGCAGGTGAGGTAGTGAAATATCTGAAAGTACAGATGCTGCAACATGCTACCAATATGGAGTTTGAGAAAGCGGAGATACTGAAGCAGAAGATAGATGACCTGCAAACTTACCAGAGCAAATCAACCGTAGTAAACCCGAGGCTGGGTAATATAGATGTGGCCAGTATTGTAACTAAGGAGACTTCGTCGTTCGTGAATTATATGATGGTAGCGAATGGTAGTATTATATATGCGCGCACTATAGAAATAAAGAATGAGCTGGAAGAGACAGATGAGGATGTATTGTCTTATGCGCTGGCCAGGCTAAGGGAGGCATACCAGAGCACTTCGAAAGAAGTGATAGTGCCAATGTCTATTGAAGTGATAGATGAAGATGTGGCGGTAACTATACCCAAGGCAGGGGACAAGAAACAACTGCTGGAGCTGAGCCAGAAGAATATTCACTTCTTTATGGAAGATGTGAAGAAGAAGAAAACCCTGATGCTGGAAGAAAGTGCCCAACTACAACAGGAACAAGTATTGCAACAACTGCAAGCTGCGTTACAGCTGAAGCAATTGCCAAGGCATATAGAGTGCTTTGACAACTCCAACTTCCAGGGGGCATATCCTGTGGCCGCAATGGTGTGTTTTAAAAACGGCCTGCCCTCTAAAAGAGAATACAGGCATTACCATATAAAGACGGTAGAAGGTATTAATGACTTCGCATCCATGTCGGAAGTGGTTTATAGGAGATATAGGAGGTTGCTGGAGGAACAGGCACCGCTACCGCAACTGATAATAATAGATGGAGGTAAAGGACAGCTGAGTGCTGCAATGGAGAGTATAGATAAATTAGACCTGCGTGGGAAGATGACCGTTGTAGGGTTAGCCAAACGTGAAGAATCAATATTCTTTCCCGGCGATAGTGAGCCGTTACAATTGCCTTATGATAGTCCACCGCATTTACTCATCAGGAGGATACGTGATGAGGTGCATAGGTTTGGTATTACCTTCCACAGGGAAACGCGCAGCAAAGGAACCTTTAAGAATGAGTTGGAGGGTATTCCCGGAATAGGGGAAAAAACAGCACAGGACCTGTTGAAAGAGTTCCGCTCGGTGAAAAATATTAAGAAACTTACAGAGCGTGAATTGACCAGGGTTATAGGCGCATCAAAAGCAAGGGTGGTATGGCATTACTTCAATACGAATATTGATGATATGAAAGACCTTAATGCTTCTTAAAATTGTTAACTTTGCGAAAATTTCTTCATGTCCTCAGAACATAAGCCTAATGTTTTCATTGCGCTTTTCAAGAAAAGATGCCCTAGTTGCAGAAAGGGGCAGGTATTTGAGAATAAGTGGATATTCCCGTTAGGACAGTTGGTGAAGATGAAACCTAAGTGTGCGGTTTGCGGGCAGAAAATGGTGAGTGAGCAAAATAACGGTGGCGGTATTAATTATGCCCTTACCGTGATCATCTTTATGCTGAATTTTATATGGTATCACATTATATTCGGGCTTTCTTATAAAGACAACAGCGTTGAAACCTGCTTGTTAGTAAGTACAATAGTAGTACTGCTGATGCAACCCTGGCTGATGCGCATGTCCAGGATGTTATACCTGTATTTTTATGTTCCTTATGGAAAGACAAAGAATGGTGAGGTAGTAAAGTAAATTAAACGATTAAATTAGCTGAATGCAAAAATTACTTATAGCCAATCGTGGTGAAATAGCAATGCGAGTGATGCGCTCTGCAAAAGAAATGGGTATAAAGACCGTAGCTGTATTTTCAGAAGCGGACAGGAATATGCCTTTTGTGCGCTATGCAGATGAAGCCTTTTGTATAGGCCCTGCACCATCTTCTCAATCGTACCTGCGTGCAGATAAGATAATAGAAGTAGCTAAACAAACAGGTGCTGATGCGATACACCCCGGTTATGGTTTCCTGAGTGAAAATGCATCTTTTTCTAAAGCGGTATCTGATGCGGGGTTAATATTTGTCGGCCCGTCTGCATACTCTATCGAAATGATGGGGAGCAAGATAGCAGCGAAACAAGCAGCGAAGAAATTTAATGTACCGATGGTTCCAGGAATGGAAGAACCGGTTACGAATGTAGCGGAAGCAAAAGCAGTAGCAAAAAAAGCCGGTTACCCAATACTCATCAAAGCATCTGCAGGTGGTGGGGGTAAAGGTATGCGTGTGGTAAACCATGAAGAAGAACTGGAAAGCCAGATGAAGATGGCGCAAAATGAAGCTTTGAGTTCCTTTGGTAATGATGATGTGTTTATAGAAAAGTATGTTGCTTCGCCCAAGCACATAGAGATACAGTTGATAGGCGATCAGCATGGCAACTGCGTTTATCTTTTTGAGCGCGAGTGCTCTATTCAGCGTCGTCACCAGAAGTTGATCGAAGAAGCGCCATCCAGTTGTCTTACGCCCGATATACGTAAAGCAATGGGTGAATGTGCTGTGAATGTAGCTAAGTCATGTAATTATTACGGTGCGGGTACAGTAGAGTTCCTGGTGGATAACGATCTGAATTTTTACTTCCTGGAAATGAATACCCGCTTGCAAGTAGAACATTGTGTTACGGAAATGATCACCGGTATAGACCTGGTGAAAGAACAGATAAATGTGGCGAGGGGAAATAAACTTTCATTTACACAGGATGAGCTGAAAATAAACGGACACTCAATAGAGTTGCGCGTATGTGCGGAAGACCCTGTGAATAATTTCCTGCCTGATACCGGAACACTTGAAATGTATCAGCCACCTAAGGGGCCGGGAGTAAGAGTGGATGATGGATATGAGCAAGGACAAGCGATACCTATATTCTACGATCCGATGATTGCCAAGCTGGTAGTGCATGGTGCTACACGTGATGAAGCGATTGAGCGTCTTTGCAGAGCGGTGGATGAGTATTATATACAAGGTATACAGACAACATTAAACTTCGGGAAATGGGCTGTACAGACCGAGCCATTCAGGAAAGGGGATTTTGATACCAAGTTTATAGAGAAGTATTACAAGCCTGAATACCTGACGGACACTAGTGCGGATACGGATGAAGTGGCTGCATTGCTCACCGGGTTTCTGTGGGATAAAGGGAAAAAACAGGAGCCTGTTGTACAATCCGTTAATGGCACCGCCAGCAACTGGAAACTAAAAAGAAGATAACAACACTTAGTGATACTAAACTCATCAGTCAGGCCGCACAGCCTGGCTGATTTTTTTGACATTAATTGGTAAATAATATCCACAAAAAGGTGCAAATATCTCATAGTGCGTTTATCTAATTGTAAGTTTTATGTTGTTGATTATCAGGTACTTCGCATTATCTTAACTTTTGTTGGTCTGGTGCTTGCATTACCCTTATCACGAAATGACATTGTTCATTAAAACGGATTTTTTATGAAACGGATAATAGTAACGCTGACGATCTTTATGGCTATGTTTTTGGGTATTGGCCTGAATACAGCTGAGGCGCAACGACACAACAAGCATTATAAAAAACATTATCAGCATCGTGGACATGGCCACGGACATTATAAGAAAGGCCATCCGCACAGGGCACGTTACGCTCCGGCGCACAGGACAACCTACAGGCGCGCTTATGCACCTGCGCCAAGGGTATACGCACCTGCACCGCCAAGACCGAGAGTAGTGCCGGTACCGGTACCACCGCATCCCAGGAATATTCCTTTACCACCACATCCGAGGAACATACCATTGCCACCACATCCCGGACTCAGGTAATAGCACGACAATATAAGAATTCAAGCGCCTTCATTTGAGGGCGCTTTTTTTTGGCATGGCGATTGTCTTACACTACTCAGATAAGATTGTTTAACTTTTAAAAATGTGGAGTATGAAATTAAAGATGCTTGCTGCGGCAATGGCTTGTGCATTGGCTTCGGTGATGATTTCGGAAAGTGCGGATGCCCAGCACAGAGGGAGAGGCCGGCACGGTGGTGGCTACGGCAATGGATATGGCAATGGATATGGCAATGGTAGCAGTCGATACTGTCCGCCACGATATGCACAGCCACAACGGGTTTATTATAACAACAATAATTGTGGGCCGAGGTATAATAACAGGCAGGTTGTTTATCGTGGTTACAACAATTGTCCGCCACGTTATGCTCGTGTAGTGCGACCTGTATATGCGACCCCTCCTATTAATAATAATTACTACGGCGGTTATGGATATAACCAGGGTGGTTATTATGGTGGAAGTGGTGTTTCTGTGAATGTAAACACACCGGGATTTTCCGGTAGTTTCAACAGCAGTCGCGGCTGGTAATGAGATAAAAAAAGCGCGGTGGAGACACCGCGCTTTTTTTTATTGTTCAATCGCTTTTAGTAATTCAGCGTCATTAGGTTTTACTTTGGAGCCATAGTAGCCAATGAGTTTTCCATTTTCGTCTATGAGGAATTTATTGAAGTTCCATTTCACCGTATTGTCTGCAAAGTTGTTGTATTTTTTTTCCGTCAACCAGTGGTAGATGGGAGCCATGTCTTTTCCTTTTACTTCAATTTTTGCAGCCATAGGGAATGTAACACCATAGTTCTTTTTACAGAATCCCGCGATCTCTTCGTTAGAGCCTGGTTCTTGTCCACCGAAGTTATTGGCAGGGAAACCTATGATTACCAATTTGTCTTTATGCTTTTTATATAATTCTTCCAATCCTTCATACTGAGGTGTGTAACCACATTCTGAAGCAGTATTGACGATCAGTATTTTCTTGCCCTTGTATTTAGCGAAGTCTATTTTACCCCCTTCCAATGACTCTACTTTAAAGTCATAAATGCTGGCGGGAACGTTGTCGCCCGCGGGAGGTGCGAAGAATAAGAATTTGAAGAAAAATAATACAGAAAGAAGCATATGAAGCGCCCGGTTTTATATGAACGGGTAAGCAAGATTACTGAAATAGCTGCAAACGGCGTGCTGCTGATCTTCTTTATTTATAATAAGGTCATTAGTGTCCTTTATAAGAGTGGGTATTTGCCGCTTATATGCTATTTTTGAGCCTCCGATGAGTCGCCACAGCCGTTTATTATTTGTATTGCTCTTGTTTTGCATATGTGCAGGTTGTGCCAGCGTGGCCAACCTGGAAGGCGGGAAAAAAGATACCCAGCCTCCGAAGCTTGTTTCCATAACTCCTGCTGACTCGCAACTGAATACGAGGGTAAATGAAATAGTGATACGTTTTGATGAGTTTATTGCGCTCAATGACGTAGCTAAAGAGATACAGATATCGCCACTTTTGTCTATACCCCCGACTGTTACCAGCCTGAACAAAAAAGTTACCGTAAAGATACCTGACTCGCTCTTACAGGAGAATACTACCTACCGGATCACATTTGGCGCCTCTGTTAAGGACATTCATGAAGACAATAAGATCTCGGGACTGACCTACATATTCAGTACCGGAAACTATTTTGACTCATTGGAAGTAAGGGGAAAGGTAATAAGTGCACGAACGGGCTTGCCCGATACGGGAGTGGTTATACTGCTTTATAATGCTTCTGTAGATGATAGTGCCATTATACGCAGCCGCCCTTTATACATTGGCAGGGTAGAAGCTAATGGCAGTTTTGCTGTAAAGGGATTACCCGCAAAGCAATTCCGTATATATGGCCTGAAAGATGGCAACGACAACCTGATATACGATGGAGGACAGGAGAAGATCGCTTTCCAGGAAGAGTTAGTGAAAGCCGGAGATACATTTGCCGCAACCATATTGCTCAGGACATTTGAGGAAATACAAGATACCTCAATGACAGATAGTGTATTTGTGGATACCAAGCGTGCAAAGACATCAATGGGAAAGAACAGGGATGGTAAAGAGGAGAAAGCAGAAGAACTTGCTTATACTGTTGCGGTAGATACCTCGAATGTGAGCAAGCGTAGTAAAGAGATCATAAAGCCGCTGGAAATATCTTTTAACCGACCCATTACAGAGTTTAACGCAGCAAAGATCACGATGACAGTGGATAGCACAACTGTGATGCCATTTACAGGATATATTGACTCTGTCAGGGACAATGTGCTAGTACTTACTTCGGCATGGAAAGAAGATGCTGTTTACACATTGCGCCTCTTGAAAGGTTTTGCCAAGGACAGCGCGGGTATTGAAACAATGCCTTCAAAATATATATTCCATACCAAGCGGGATGATGATTATAGCAAGATGAAGGTGAACCTGCCCGGGAAGTACATGAGCAATAAGTATGTGCTACTGATAAAGATGGACAAAGATACCATCTATAACAAACCTGTAAGTGACACGACTATCTCTATAAAACTGCTACAGCCGGGTAGCTATAACATGCGTATTATAGTGGATGAGAATGAAAATGGCATGTGGGATACAGGTGATCTTTTACTGAAAAAGCAACCGGAGCTGGTAATACCTTATGCACAGCCCATCACATTGAAGGCTGCCTGGGAAAATGTGATAGACTTTGAGATTACTGACAAACCTCAAATGGGCAGAAAGCCATCACCCGATAAGCGTGATAGGGATACCCGAAAATAAATATATTTTTATAGCCTGTAATTGGATATTTATGAAAAAACTATTTCTTTCCCTTTTACTCCTGTCGGCGATAAATGGATACGGGCAGAGTAAAATGACCCCTGAATTATTGTGGAAACTGAAACGCATCAGCCCGATGGGTATAAGTGCGGATGGTAGCCAGGTATTCTATGGCTCCCGCCAGTATGATACCAAGACCGAAAAAAGCAACAGTACTAATTATGCTATTAACGTAGCTACAGGACAACGCACTCAAATGGCTGCGCCCGCGGGTAAAAGTGTTTTCCAGAGAGATGGAAAGAACTGGTATGCTACGGGTGGCAATAATGTGTACGTTAGTAACAATTCAGGAAAGAGCTGGAGTGTTTTATACGCAGGACTAGCAGGTGCTGAGAACATAGTGGTATCGCCCAATGGTAAGTACATCGCTTTCTCCAAGGAAGTGTTGGTAACTCCAATGAACGGTACAGATATATACCCTGACTTACCTAAAACAACTGCACAGATATATACAGATCTGAATTACCGCCACTGGGATACGTGGGAAGATGGCAAGTACTCGCACGTATTCATTACTTCTGTAAAAGGGAAGAAGCCTGTAGATATAATGGAAGGCCAACCATATGATTGTCCACAGAAACCATTTGGCGGAGCGGAGGATATAGTATGGAATCCGGACAACAGCGGCCTGCTGTATGTGTGCAAAAAGAAAGCAGGCAAAGAATACGCACAAAGCACAAATACCGACTTGTACTATTTTGATATAGCCTCCGGTGAGACCAGCAACCCCACAAAGGGTATGATGGGATATGATATGTCCCCATCGTACAGTCCTGATGGTAGCAAGCTGGCATTTACCAGCATGGCCAGGGACGGCTATGAAGCAGACAAGGTGGACATCATCGTAATGAACACCACTGATGGCAGCAAAATAAACCTTACTGCAAACTGGGATGAGTCTGCAGGAGGCTTCAAATGGTCGGAAGATGGCAAGGAAATATACTTCGTTGCTGCATGGAGAGGAACAGAGCAATTATTTGCAGTGAATGTTCCAGCTAATCTGAACAGCCGCATTATGCCGGTGGTAGAACGCATTACTGATGGTAAGTTTGATGTGAATGGTATCGTAGGCCAGTCAGGAGATGAACTGGTAGTGACCCGCACAGATATGAATCATGCTGCAGAATTATATGCCGTTGACCTGAATGATGGCAAGATGCGTAAACTGAGCCATGAGAATGACAATATTTATAGTAAGATTGGCCTAAGCAGAACCGAGCTGAGAATGGTTCGCACCAGCGATAATAAGGAAATGGGTGTATGGGTGATCTATCCGCCCGATTTTGACCCTGCTAAGAAATATCCTACACTGTTGTATTGCCAGGGCGGACCGCAATCTGCACTATCGCAGTTCTACAGCTTCCGCTGGAATTTTCAGTTGATGGCTGCTAACGGTTATATAGTAGTAGCTCCTAACCGTCGCGGTATGCCGGGATGGGGAACTAAGTGGAATGAAGACATTAGTGGCGACTGGGGTGGACAACCTATGCGTGACTATCTTGCTGCTATTGATGCAGTATCTGAAGAAGATTATGTTGATAAAGACAGGTTGGGCTGCGTAGGCGCCAGCTATGGTGGATACAGTGTGTTCATGTTGGCGGGTATCCATGATGGCAGGTTCAAGACTTTTATTTCTCATGATGGCCTCTTTGACATGAAGAGCTGGTATGGTACTACCGAAGAACTTTGGTTTGCTAATTGGGACTTAGGTGGTAACTACTGGAGCAGGAATGTACCTGCAGGTTATGATCGCTTTAACCCGAGTAACTATGTGGCTAAATGGGACGCACCTATCATGATCATACAAGGTGGTATAGATTTCCGTGTACCGATAGAACAGGGCTTGGAAGCATTCCAGGCTGCCCAACTGAGAGGGCTGAAAAGCAAGTTGCTGTACCTGCCGAATGAGAACCATTGGGTAATGCACCCTCAAAATGCCCTTGTATGGCAACGAGAGTTCTACAAATGGCTGAAAGAGACTTTATAATGTAAAAACAATTAAATGTCCTCCCGGCTCAGCCGAGAGGACATTTTTTATGGGTTATTTTCGTCTTAATGCCATGAAATACTGCATTTTAGCACTACATTTATTATATTAAATCATCCATATGCTAAAGAAGATATTCCTCATACTTTTTATAGCGCTGATCATTATACAGTTCTTTCATCCCCAAAAGAATGTGTCAGCAGGTCCGTTTCCTCAACATATTGAAGCTGTGTATTCAGTTCCTGCCAATGTGCAGCAAGTATTAGCAAGAGCTTGCTACGATTGCCATAGCGACAATACTTCTTATCCCTGGTACAACAGGATACAACCTGTAGCCTGGTGGTTGGCCAATCATGTGAAAGAGGGCAAGGGTGAATTGAACTTCTCGCAGTTTGGTACTTACAGTGGCAAGAAGCAAAAGCACAAGCTGGAAGAAGTGACAGAAATGGTAAAAGAAGGAGAAATGCCACTTAGCAGCTATACATGGATGCACGGAGAGGCTAAGCTGTCTGCTGAGGTAGCCAAGCAACTTACTGATTGGGCTGACGGATTAAGATCCCAAATAACTAAAGAATAGTATTTTAATGAGAATAATATCATACAATCTGAATGGCATCAGGAGTGCCATAAGGAAAGGATTTTTAGACTGGCTGGCGACAAACCCTGCAGATGTGGTTTGTGTGCAAGAGACAAAAGCAGAAAAGGAAAATGTAGATCACTCGCTGTTTGATGCGTTGGGTTATCATGGCTATTGGTTTTCGGCCGAAAAGAAGGGGTATAGTGGTGTTGCCATATTTACCAAGCATGTACCCGATGCTATTTTCTATGGTAATGGTATTATGCAGAGTGATGCTGAGGGTAGGGTGATACGTTTGGACTTTGGCGATATAACGGTGGTGAATGCTTACTTCCCCAGTGGTACTTCCGGCGATATCAGGCAAACTTATAAATACCAATGGCTGGATGAATTCTATGAATACATTGCTGACCTGAGGAAGACCCGCCCGAACCTGGTTATTTGTGGTGATTACAATATTGCACATAAAGAGATAGATATACATAACCCTGTTAGCAATAAGAAAAGCTCAGGCTTCCTGCCGGAAGAAAGAGCATGGATGGATAAATTCCTTGGTAGCGGGTTTGTGGATACGTTCCGAAATTTCAATCAGGACCCACACCGATATAGCTGGTGGACAGTAAGGGCTAATGCGCGGGCCAATAACAAGGGCTGGCGTATAGATTATATAAGCGTAACAGATACCTTGAAAGACAGGTTAAAGAGCGCCACGATCTATCCTGATATTGTGCATTCCGACCACTGCCCGGTATTTGTGGAGCTGGAAAGCTGATGCTATAAAAGAATACATAGAGAATATTGGAAATAAAAAAGGGCCCTGGAAAGGGCCCTACTTACATATAGAGGATAAGAGAGAGCGTGTTAAATACCTGGTAGCACACTGACGCGCAGGTTGTCACCAGGTATGTTATTATTATAAAGTCACGGAAATGGTGAGGCACCCAAGCAGACCAATAAACATTAGTATTTTGGTCATGATTTGTAGTCTCGTCGTAGCGAGCAAGTTTGCGTTATTCATAAAAATGGTTTGTGTTTTCTATTTTTTGTTTCGACGTTGATAGGGCGTCTAAGTGGTGGTTTTTATTATTTGCTTTTGACAATACAAATATGCGACAGTGAAGCCCTCTTACAAAATAAGACGGCTTGCTTAACGCCGTCTTAGGAAGCGGTTAACGAACGCTTAGGAGATGTGACAGTGTGATAAAAAGCGTATAACATAGCGAAAGCCCCTGCAATACAGGGGCTTTCGCTATGTTATATTGTTATCCTAACTAGAACTTAAAGTTATAAGTGATACTAGGTATTATCGGGAAGATAGATACTTGTTTTACTTTCACATCAATACCTTTGTTAACATCACCTTCTGTATCAAGGTATAGGAAGTAAGGGTTCTGGCGGCTATATACATTGTATATAGAGAATGCCCAGCTTCCTTCCCATTTGTTCTTTTTCACTTTCTTGCGTTGCGGTTTGTAAACAGCTGAAAGATCTAAACGATGATAGGCAAATACTCTGTATGCATTTAAGTCGCTGAACTGTTGCACGAGAGAGCTTTGAACAAAGTACAAGTTAGATGGAAGGGTGATCGCGTTTCCTGTTGCGTAAATGAATACACCTGACAAAGTCCATTTTTTGCTAAGCTCGTAGGAAGTAACAATTGAAAGGTCATGTCTCCTGTCGTACTTGGCAGGATATCTTTTGCCGTTGTTGAGGTCGGGGAACTGGCGGTACGTCCAGGCCAGGGTATAACCGATCCATCCGGTGAACTTGCCTCTTGTCTTATTTATTAAGAATTCAGCACCATAAGCTTCGCCTGTACCGAACACATAATCCAGTTCCGGGTCGGTGAGAGAGCTGGGTAAGTATCCCGCACGGTATTCTACCTGGTTCTTCATTTTCTTGTAATAGACTTCTACTGAGGTCTCAATTTTGTTGTCCATCAGGTTCTGGAAATACCCCAGCGAATATTGCCATGCTTCCTGCGGCCTTACCCTCATGGTGCTCGGCACCCAGATATCTGTGGGCAGGGTAGAACCGTTGTTAGACAACAGGTGGATGTATTGGTAAGATTTCGCTACGCTTGCTTTAAGAGAAGAGGCGTTGCTGAATTGCACCCTGGCATTTATTCTTGGCTCCCAACCACCATAGTCTTTGATCAACTTGCCGGGTGCATAAGTAGTACTATCTATTCTTTGTATTTTATAGTCATATACATAGTCAGTATATGGTCCAACTTGTCCGAACCATGAGTAACGAATACCGGCATTGATGCGCAGCCACTTCGTGATGTCAAAATCGTCCATGATGTAAGCGCCTGCTTCATGTGCATATTTGATAGCTGCATCATCGGGGTTTAACTCAATTGAATCACTCAACTGGCCTGATATCTGATTGGGGATGAACTTATGGTATGTATAAGATAAGCCGCCTTTTATGTGGTGATTGAATGTAGTGTAGTAATCAAGGTCGCTTTTTACATTGTAGTCTCTTACACCTGATGACAGTTTAAATGTAGCGTCTCTTGCTTTGAAGGTAGATGCGAAATTGTAATCGTTGTAAACAACCGTGGTATTAGTAAATACTTTATTACTGAACAAGTGATTCCAGCGAAGCGTCGCCGTATTGTTACCCCAAGGTATCTCAGCATTAAAGTTGCCGCTTTCGCCCGCGAACTTGAACTTGTCTAAACCGAGGTAACCGCTCAGATAGACTCTGTCTTTTTCTGTTATGTTGTAGTTGGCCTTTAGATTGGCATCATAGAAGAAATAGCCGGAGTTTTTAAAGGAACCTTTTACGAATGGCTTTATTACGACATCAAGATAGGTTCTGCGCCCCGATAGCATAAAGGAGCCTTTGTCCTTTGTGATAGGTCCTTCCAGCGTAAGACGCGAGGCTATGAGGCCGATACCACCTTCTGCATGGTATTCTTTCATGTTACCATCCTTCATAGATACATCGACGACGGAAGAGAGGCGGCCACCATAGTTAGCAGGCATGCCACCCTTTATCAAAGTAACGTTCTTTATCGCATCACCATTAAATACTGAGAAGAAGCCGAACAGGTGACCTGTATTGTACACCACCGCATCATCCAATAACACAAGGTTCTGGTCAGGGCCGCCGCCACGAACATAGAAACCTGAGCTACCTTCGCCAGCCGACATTACGCCGGGCATTAGTTGGAGGGTCTTTAAGATATCTGTTTCGCCAAATATTACCGGCAGCGTTTTTATCTTATCTATAGACAGGCTGATGGTACCCATTTCCGTGGTCTTCACATTATCATTGCCCCTGGCGTTGACTTCTACTTCCTGCAGTGTGGTGAGGTCGGTCATCAACACATCATAGTTCTTATCCTCGATTAACGCCATGGTGTCTGTCTGTGTGACGTATCCTACATAGGCGAATGTAATGGTGTAGTTGCCTGCCGGTACCGAAAGGGAATAGAAACCATAGTTGTTGGTCTGTGCAGCCTGCTTCAGCTCTTTTACATAGATGTTTCCACCTATAATGGTCTCGCCGGTGCTGATGTCTTTTATGTATCCGCTAAGAGTCACTTTTTTCTGAGCGAATAATAAGGTGGGGATTAAGCAGAACAGGGATAGCAGGAAACCTGTTTGCATCATTCTTAATAGCCTTTGCATTGTCTTAAAATTCTTAGTTTAGTGTTTCAGTTACTTCACCACATTCCAGCATCTTACTGCCAAAATACGGGTTTTTAATTTCTTCTGTATTACTCAGCCAATAAGCTCCTTTATTATTAAAAGCCATCGGGCAGAACTGTTGGTAGATGCCCGCATTCTTTAACTCGGCTTT
Source organism: Bacteroidetes bacterium UBA7674 (assembly GCA_002483105.1). Taxonomy (GTDB): domain Bacteria; phylum Bacteroidota; class Bacteroidia; order Chitinophagales; family Chitinophagaceae; genus MKUN01. Next base: position 1,092,376 of record DLHG01000013.1, on the reverse strand, counting down.
TTTCAGAATAGTGTACATAGCGTCCGAAATTCCTTCAAAATGAATGCGTTTCTTTTCGCAGCCTTCGTCCATCATGCTTGTCATGGCCTTAACGGAGATTTTTATCGTGTCAAGGTAAGGTAGTATAGCCGTGCTGTTGTTGCTATCAGACCGGATATAGATAATAAGGCTATCTGAGATTGCAGAAACTTTATTCGCTGCGTTGTCTGCTTGTCCGGCCCTTGTGGCGACCAAAGCGTCTTTTAAGGTGAAATAGTTATTGAGTAATGATACCAGCTGTGTTGTGCCAGCTTCGCCGAGGTTGCTGGTTGGCTTCAATTCAGGTTTTGAATACTCGGTAGCCTTCTCCTCCGCTCCGCCGGAACAGCCCGTAAGTGCTAAAAGTGTATATAATAAAACTACAGATACGAGGCGCATTCCATAAAACTTTGCTGCAAAAGTAAACTAACCTTTAATGCTAAACGCATTCGTCGTAATTTTGTGCCCGTTATGCTTATTTCATTACAGAATATTACATTTTCTTTCGGGCCGAGACCGATATTGGAGGACGCCAGTTGGCAAATAGGAACAGGGGAGCGTATCGGGCTGGTTGGCAGCAACGGTGCAGGTAAATCAACCCTTCTGAGGCTCATTACAGGTGCATATACCTTTGATAAGGGCACCTTCAACAAACCTAAAGACGTTACGATAGGCTTCTTTAATCAGGACCTATTAAGTTTTTCTACAGATAATTCCATCCTTTCGGTGGGTATGCAGGCTTTTGAAAAGGCCCATGAAATTGAAAAGCTGATGGAGGATATCCTGAAACAACTGGAAGATAAACCGGACGATGCTGACTTGCTGGATAAATACAGCCATGCCCTTCATGATTTTGAGGTAGCCGGAGGCTATGAAATGGAGCACAAGTCTGCTGAGGTACTGGAGGGGTTGGGTTTCTCTACAGCAGACCTGCAACGCCCGTATAACCAATTCAGTGGTGGCTGGCGTATGAGGGTGTTGTTGGCAAAGATGATGTTGCAAGCGCCCGACCTGCTTTTATTGGATGAACCTACCAACCACCTGGATCTGCCGTCTATCGAATGGCTGGAGCGTTACCTTATAGGGTATCCCGGTAGCGTGGTGATCGTATCACACGATAGGTATTTCCTGGACAGGATGGTGACGAAGATAGTAGAAGTATGGCAGCGTGACCTGCACCAATATAGCGGAAACTATACGTTCTTCCAGAAGGAGAAGGCAGAACGTATGGATCTGCAACAACGTGCTTTTGAGAACCAGCAGGATTATATCCGCCAGCAGGAACGCTTTATTGAGCGCTTTAAGGCAAAGGCCTCAAAAGCCGCACAGGCGCAGAGTGCTATGAAGAAGCTGGATAAAATTGATAAGATAGAAGCGCCAGACTCCAGCATGCCGACCATGAACATCAACTTTGATGTGGCGGTAACACCGGGTAAAGTAATCTCTACGCTGAAGAATGTAAGCAAGAGCTTCGGAGAGAATAAGATATTAGATAACACAAGTGCGGAGATCATCCGTGGTGATAAGATAGCCCTGATAGGTGCGAACGGACGCGGTAAATCAACTTTGTTGCGTATCATAGCAGGCCAGGAACAGATAGATGGTGAACTAAAAGAAGGGCACAACGTGGAAGAGAGTTTCTACGCGCAGCACCAATTGGAGTCGCTTGATGTAGAGATCGAGATACTGGAAGAAATGAAGCGTTGTGGCAGCGGTAAGACAGAAGTGGAGCTAAGGCAGCTTCTTGGTTGCTTCCTGTTCAGCGGCGATGACGTGTTCAAGAAGATAAAAGTGCTTTCGGGTGGTGAGAAGGCGAGGGTGGCGCTGGCGAAGGTTATAGCAGCTAAAGGTAACTTCCTGATGCTGGATGAACCTACCAACCACCTTGATATGCAGTCGGTCGAAATGCTGATAGAGGCATTGAATAAGTACGAAGGTACTTTGATACTTGTATCGCACGATCGTTATTTCATCAGCAAGACCGCCAATAAGATATGGAGTATTGAAGACGGAAAGATCAAAGAATTTGTCGGTACTTATGATGAATGGGTAGTATTCCAGGAAGATAAGCTGAAACGTGAACAGACATCGGCTAAATCGGCACCTGCACAAGTACAAGCACCTGTAAAAAAGGAAGAGAAGAAAGTAGAAGCGCCTAAGCCTGTCAACACGAATGACTCAGAAGTACGTGCTTTCAAAAAAGAGTATCAGAACCAGCAACGCAATTTCCAGAAACTGGAAGAGCAGTTGGGAAAGCTGACGGAAGAAAAGAACGCGCTGGAAGCGAAGTTGGGCGACCCGAATATCTATGCTAACAAAGACGAGTTCAAGAAACTGGATGATAACTATAAGCAAGTGTCTGCCCGCCATGCACAATTGACCAAAGACTACGATTCGGTTTTTGAGAAAATGATGGAATTGGAAGAAAAGATTGGATAAACGGGTTATAGTTGATATTTTTATATGCTCATTACCTAAACACAAAAACTACTCATTATGCCTTCAATGGATATAGTAAGCAAGGTAGACCTGCAAACATTAGATAACGCAGTGAACATTGCCAAGAAAGAAATAGACAATCGTTTCGATTTTAAAGGAAACCATGTTTCTATAGAGTTGAATAAAAAGGACATGACCATTGCCCTGGAAGTGGAAAGTGATATGAAACTGACACAGGTGGAAGATGTGCTCCGCAGCAAAGCAATGAAACAAGGATTGGAAGCGAGCAGCTTTGATTTCAGTAAAGAATTTTCTGCTTCAGGAAAATATATCCGCAAGACCATACCTGTAAAGAATGGACTGGAAAAGGATATGGCAAAAAAGATCGTGAAGATCATTAAAGACAGCGGACTGAAAGTGCAGCCTGCCATCATGGATGATGTGATCCGAGTAACAGGTAAGAAAATTGACGACCTGCAGGATGTGATACAACTATGCCGCACGTCAAATCTTGACCAGCCATTGCAGTTCGTGAATATGAAAAGCTAATTGGAATAATAGAAAATACTAACTTTGAAAGCACACTATACGGTGTGCTTTTCTTATGCGTTCAATATCAGTCGTAATAGCTGTACTGTTTAGTCTCCCGATTTCCGCCCAGCAAATAAAACTATACCCGCATCCTATTCATTTACAAAAAGGTGTTGACCTGAAAGTGAATGTTCCTCAAGGCTATAATGTTTCGGTAGCTGCTGAGGGTTTGAGAAGATTGCGTTTTCTTTCTAAGAGCCCTGATGGCAGGCTCTTCGCGACCGATATGTATAATCTTGACGATAACAAGAAGGGCAAGGTTTATGTATTCGAAGGCTGGGATGCAACCGCTAAGCGCTTTGCAAGAATCGTAACGTTTGCAGATAATCTGCATAATCCTAACCAGGTAACATTTTACAATGATGGTGGTAAAGACTATATATACATAGCAGAAACAGACAAACTAAGCCGCTATGAGTATAAAGCAGGTGATATGCAACTGAACGGGCAAGGACAGGTACTTGCTACTTTCCCTGATTATGGGTTGAGTTATAAGTACGGCGGCTGGCATTTAACGAGAAGCCTGGCTTTTAATAAGGGTAAGCTTTATGTGAGTGTTGGTAGTAGTTGTAACGCCTGTATCGAAAAAGAACCGATAAGGGCATCTATAGTAGAGATGAATCCTGATGGCAGCGACCAGCAACCATTCGCCAGTGGTCTGCGTAATTCGGTTGGGATGAAGTGGGTTGACAACCAGCTATGGGTCACCTCCATGGGCCGCGACCTGATCGGTCCTGACAAACCGGAAGATCTTTTCCAGGCGGTATTGAAAGGCCGGTTCTACGGCTGGCCGTATTATGTGCAATATAAAGGAGTGCTTTATCCAGACCCGCAAATGCACGATTCAGCAAAGCGACAAAAAATAAAAATACCAGCGAAGCCTGTTCCCGCATGGTGTGGCTTCAAAGCGCACTCGGCACCACTAGGTTTAGACTATATGCGTGGTTTTGATGACCCGTTGCTGGCAGGCTCATTTCTTGTGGCCTTGCATGGTTCTACGTCTGTGTGGAGACAACGTGGTAATTCCATCGTAAAAATAGTAGGTAAGGATAAGTATGTAGATATTGTAAATGGCTTTCTCGAAGGCAAGGAAGACAAAGACCGCAAAGGACGACCTTGTGATGTGATGATGAACGACAGCCGTTCATTTTTCTTTACAGATGATCTGAACGGGGTTTTGTATTATGTGTGGAGATAATTAATACTGGTCTAAGCATTTGCTTAGATCAGTGTTTAGAACCTTGGTTTAGAAGTTGATCACGGCATCCTTCATCAATGGCTGTAGCAGATCTTTCTCACTCACTATCGCATCTTTCAGATCTATCTTCCAGTCTATATTCAGTGAAGGGTCATTGTAAAGAACACCCCCTTCTGCGGATTTGTTATAAACGTTATCGCATTTGTAGAATACTTCCGCAGTATCACTCAGTACAGAATATCCATGCGCGAAACCTCTTGGTATCAGGAATTGCAGTTTGTTTTCATCAGATAATTCAACGCCATACCATTGCCCGAATGTTTTGCTGTTGGGGCGAAGGTCTACAACCACATCCCAAATCGTACCTTCCAGCGCACGGATAAGTTTTGTTTGGGGAGTAGGCTCATTTTGGTAATGTAGTCCCCTCAATACGTTCTTTACCGATCTGGCTTGATTGTCCTGCACGAAAGGCGTGCTGAATCCGGCTTCGTTCAGCAGGGTTTGCATATTATAGCTTTCAAAGAAGTAGCCTCTTTCATCACCGTGAACTTTAGGCTCTAAAATCAACAGTCCTTCAAATGGGGTAGTGATCACTTTCATTATTTGGACAGTTGTGCTATTACTTCAAGGAAATTAGTTGAGATATAATCCAGTTCTTCCTGCGTCATTTCAGTGTGTATCGGCAAGGATATTACGCAGTCTTGCAGCATATTGGTTACAGGCAGGTCTGCATTTGCCGTGTTGTAGTCCTTTAGCATTTCCTGCTTGTGGCAAGGAACAGGGTAATACAACATAGAAGGCACTTTTCGTTCGGTGAGCAGAGTCTGCACTTCATCACGATTTACATTCTTTACCTGTAGGGTATATTGATGGAAAACATGTTTGCTATACGGTGCTCTATATGGTGTAATGATATTTGCATTGCCTTTAAACGCATTGTCATAATGATCTGCCACAGCGCGGCGTGCATCGCAGTATTCATCAAGGTGTTTTAGCTTCACACGAAGTACTGCTGCCTGTATACTATCAAGGCGGCTGTTGCATCCCACCATTTCGTGGTAGTAGCGAACTTTCTGTCCGTGATTGGCTATCATGCGCAGTTTGTCAGCCAGTGCATCATCATTGGTGAACATTGCGCCACCATCACCATAGCAACCCAGGTTCTTGGAAGGGAAAAACGAAGTTGTTGCCATCAGTCCCATCGTTCCGGTCTTCACAGTTTTGCCGTCAGGGAATGTATAGCTGCCGCCAATGGCCTGCGCGTTATCTTCTATAAGAGGTATGTTATGTTCTTTAGCCAATGCTATCAGCGGCTCCATGTCTACGCACTGTCCATATAAGTGAACAGGGATAATTGCCTTTGTCTTAGGAGTGATCGCTTTGCGAACACTGTCAATATTGAGGGTAAAAGTATCTGCATCCACATCTGCAAAAACAGGGGTAAGTTTCAGCAGGGCTACTACTTCAACCGTGGCCATGTAAGTGAATGATGGTGTGATCACCTCATCACCCGGTTGTAAACCCAAAGCCATCAGGCCTATTTGCAGGGCATCAGTACCGTTTGCACAAGGAATAACGTGTTTTACACCCAGGTAAGCTTCCAGTTCGGTAGAAAAATCCTTTATGTCTTTTCCACCTATAAATGCCGTTGTATCTATCACATTCTGGATAGCAGCGTCTATTTCAGGTTTTATCTTAATATATTGACGTTTCAGGTCAACCATTTGAAGTGGGTGCATACAATAAGTTTAACGGCTGCAAACCTACGCCATAGCAGGGATTTAGCAAAACCTATTAACTGACTGTGGCGGTCAATTATTGTCCTTAAGTGGCTGTGGTGATGATATTTACGTATCTTCACACATAGAACAGTATTTTAAAAATGAAGCGCTTCTTATCCGTATTTGTTTTTCTATTTTCTTTAGCCTTATCTGCTCGTGCGCAGCAAGACGACGCACTCTTCGGGGATACCGAGAAACCGAAAGTAAAGCAGGGCTTTGTGATCACTATGAACGGGAACTTCGATCTTCCCGCGGGTGATATGGCTGACAGGTTCGGTACCAGTTATCGTGTAGGGCCATCTGTTTGGTACAAAACAGCTGATAACTGGATATTCGGGGTGAAATTTGACTTTATCAATGGCAGTATCATCAGGGAAGATTCTTTCCTGATCAATATTTTTAAAGATGGTGGTGTTTTGAACCAATCCGGTTCCCGCACAGGATTAAACGTTTATGAGCGTGGTTATGCTGCATGCCTGCAAGGAGGAAAGATATTTAATGTATTTGGTTCGACTGCCGGGGGATTATTGGTGTTGACATCGGCAGGTTTTATTCAGCATAAGATCAGGGTGTACGATTCCGACGAGACCGTTACGCCAATTTTGGGCGATTACAGGAAGGGTTACGACCGACTGGCGAACGGCATTTTGCTGGAACAGTTTGTGGGGTATAATTACTTTTCTCCCAACAATCTCTTTAGTTTTTATCTGGGCTTTAATTTTTCGGCAGGCTTTACACAAGGACGCAGGGATTTCCTGTTTGATGTGAAGAGGCCTGATACCGATAATAGGATGGATATTTTATATGGCATCAGGGCTGGTCTGCATATTCCTATCTTTAAGCGCAAGTCAGAAGAAATCTATTTTAAATAAACTATGACAGCCCTCATATATTGGCTGGCGATCAAGTTATATGCTGTAGCTATTAACATCGCTTCCGTCTTCAACCCGAAGGCAAAGCTTTTTGTGAAGGGCCGGAAAGGTTTGCTTTCCAACATCAAATACGCATTAATTAATGAGCGTCGCCCACGTATATGGATGCATTGTGCCTCCCTGGGTGAATTTGAACAGGGGCGGCCATTGCTGGAGCGGTTGCGAGAAAAACATCCTGAATACGCATTTGTACTTACCTTCTTTTCACCCTCCGGATATGAAGTGCGCAAAGATTTTAACGGAGCTGACTACGTTTTCTACCTGCCCCTCGACAGCAGGAATAACGCAAAGAAATTTCTGGATGTCGTTCAGCCCCGCCTGTGCATTTTCGTAAAGTATGATCTCTGGTACTTCTTGTTAAAGCAGATAGACGCAAGGAATATCCCTGCCATTCTCATTTCTTCCATTTTCAGGAAGCAACAAATATTCTTCAAATTGTATGGCGGGCTCAACAGGGAAATGCTGTATTGTTTCTCGAAAATATTTGTACAAGACAGCGCCTCATTGCAGCTGTTGCAAACGATCAATATTAATGATGCAATAGTGGCGGGTGATACGCGGTTCGATAGGGTGGTGGAGGCAGTAAAGACTCTTCAGCCACAATCCATAGCGGAACAGTTTTCTAAAGGAGCTAAAGTACTTGTAGCGGGAAGCACCTGGGAAGAAGATGAACAGTTCCTGCAAAAAGTTCTACCATTGTTACCCGCCGACTGGAAACTCATAGTCGTTCCGCATGAAGTACATGAAGGGCACATTGCACAAGTGCAAAGAACCTTTGGCGCAGAGGCTATTAAGTGGTCTGAGTGGACTGAAGGCAATACTGCAAGAGTGTTGATATTAGATAAAATAGGCTTCCTCCTTCACTTATATCAGTATGCCCGTGTAGTATGGATAGGTGGAGGCTTTGGTAAAGGCATACACAATACCCTGGAAGCTGCCGTTTATGGCGTTCCTGTAGGTTTCGGCCCGGCATTCAGTAAGTTCAGGGAAGCCCGTGAGTTGATTGAGGTCGGAGCAGCTTTCAGCATTACAGACCCGTCTTCCTTAGTGAATTGTATCAGCAACTGGGAGAAGGACTCCTCTTCCTATGAGCAAGCTGCTACTGCCGCGGAACAATACGTACGCAACAATGCAGGGGCTACTAATAAGATAGTTTCTTATCTTTCGGAGAAGAATCTGTTAAGCGTATCGTAGAATAACTGTGCAGTTTCGTTCTCTCCGTCAGCGTCATCGGTAAAAAGCATATTCTCTTTTGTCCATTCGAGCGCTTCATCAAGATCAGCCATTTTGCTTATTTCGTCAAGCGTACTTTCATATGCCACTTTATCATCACCAAAAAGTTCGCTGATGAAAGTATATTTATCATTGATGCCTATTACTTTACGGATGTCGTGTTTTGGTGGGAAATTATATACAGGTGGGGCTTCAACTAATACAGGTCCTTCTGTCTGTAACCCTTCTTTCTCTATAATAGTTTCAGGCTCGTCCTCTGTAGCAATGAGCGTTTCCGCTATAGTTGGTTCTTCCGTAGCGACCATTTCAGGAGCAACATTAACTTCCGGTTCAGGATTTGATATTGATTCAGGAGTGATAGTTGATATAACAGAACTGGCTTTGACCGGTTCCTGAGCAACCTGTTCTACTGCGGGTGTTGCTAGTGGCATATCAGAAGTATAAACGGCTCTTGCACGCATTTCCATCAGGTCGGCATACACTACTTTTATATAGTCCATCATCAGGTCTATGTCAATCGCTGTATTCTTGCTTCCCCTGGCCGACATATCCATTACCTTCTGTAAAAGCGTTTCTATTCGTTGCATATACCCCTGTTTATTACAAAAATAGGGATACGCCTTTAATTCCGTTACACCTAATTGCCTTATCTTGTGTATAAATCCATATGGATGATTTTTGTATTGTAAACACGCACAGGTGAAGAAAACAAGAATAAGGACTAAGAAGAATTTACGAAAAGCAATAACTTTTAAACCTACTGAGACCAACAGGCTGGAATTGGATAAATATATATTCGATGTTGCGATGAAATGTCTTTATCATAATGCTGATAAAAGTGAATTGGCTTTTGAGTCGGAAATATTAAAATATGCTAAGATCAAACTTCCTCAAAAGGAAATATCCCGTTTGTGGAATGTACTCGCATCATCCAACTGGGTGGCACCAACGGTGGGATTTGGAAGAGCGGGTAAACTGGAACTTACACACGCAGGCTATCAACTGATGTCACAATTTGGTGGCTATAAGCAATATCTTGACACAGTTGAGGACAGCCAGAAGCCTCAAACGATCATTATGCCTTTTTCAGTAGAGGAGGATGCGAACGGTACCACCCCGCTTAAAAACAAAGACAGCAAATAGTTGTAATATATTTGTAATGACAACTGGAATTAAATTTCCTCTATTTTTGCGTATGCGTCTTCTGTTGCTTTCGGTTTTCATTCTATTCGGAACATTCACTGCATCTGCCCAGGGCGGCGATATCTGGTCGTTGGAAAGGTGTGTGCAATACGCGTTGGAACACAATATATCTATCAAGCAAAATGAACTGAATGCCCGTCTGGCAAAGCTGACGCTGAAGCAAAGTGAACTAGCACAAATACCGTCACTAAACGCCAATACCAGCTATGGTAAAAGTTTTGGTCGGTCTGTTAACCCCGTCACGAACCAGTTTGAAGATGCGAGTTACGACTTCCTGAGCCTCGGCGCTAATACCAACGTATTGATATTCGGGTGGTTTCAGCAACGTAACCTGATAAAAGCCAATAAATACAGCCTGGAAGCATCTAAGGCAGAACTGGACCAATTAAAAGACAATACATCTCTGAATGTGGCTAATGGCTTTTTAAGAGCGGTGTTGGCTAAGGAGCAGATCAATATTAATAAGAAGCAAGTAGAACTTTCATTGGCGCAACTCGATCAAACGAAAGCCTTCGTTGATGCGGGCAGGCTTCCGGAATATAACCAGGCACAGTTGCGATCACAGGTAGCCAATGACAGCGCGAATCTGATCACAGCGATATCTAACTATAATTCTGCCCTGCTGGATATGAAGGCGTTGCTCAACCTCGACTTTGCAGTTCCTTTTGATGTTGCAGCACCGGAAGTAAAAGTAAGTGAACAGATAGCCGTTAACAGCATGAACCCTGCGGTGATATACGAAGAGGCCAGGAAACATTTTGGTAGCATCAGAGGGGCTGAAAACCGGCTTTATGCAGCTCAGAAGTCGGTTGAGTCAGCTAAAGGTGCATTATATCCCAATCTTTCCCTCGGTGCGCAGATCGGTAGTAACTGGGCAAGCTCTTACAAGTCAGTAAGCGGATATAACATAACCGGTGTGGATAAAAGCTATATCTACTATGGCGATAGTACCACCCCATATTATGTGCCTACTCCGGTTGGTACACCGATACTCAGTAATATACCCCTGGGAACACAGTTGGATAATAACCTTCGCCAGACAATTTCCTTAAATCTAAACATTCCGATCTTCAATTCCTGGCAGGCACAGTACAACGTAAAGCAATCAAAGATCAACGCACAGATACAGCAGTTGAATGTGGAGCAGGCAGAAGTGACGCTGAAGCAGAATGTTTATATAGCCTACAATGAGGCCATTAACTCTGTTCAGAAATATTACGCTGCGCAGCGTGCTGACCAGGCAGCCCAGGAGGCGCTAGGCTATGCACAGAAACGTTACGAACTGGGTCTGATAAACACCGTAGAATATCTCGTTACACAAAATACCGCCAACGCCTCAGCATCTAATGCTGCCAGTGCCAAGTATGATTTGATTTTTAAATTAAAGGTTATTGATTACTATCTTGGCAAAGAATTGAAATTATAATTATCACTATGACGGATTTGAAAGAGGTATTGATAGAGGCGATAAGAGAATCTGGGGCTATTATACAACAATACTTCCAGGGTCAATTTACCGTGGAAAGTAAAGTAGGTATTAATGTCAATAACCTTGTGACCGAAGTAGACAACCTGTCGGAAGATAAAATCATCAGCATTATCAAAAAATATTGTCCCACCCATTCCATTATCAGTGAGGAGTCAGGTGAGGACAAGCAAGACTCAGAATATCAGTGGATCATAGACCCGATAGACGGAACCGTTAATTTTGCGCATGGTATACCTATCTGTTGTGTGAGTATCGGCTTGAAGAAAGGGGATGATCTTATTTATGGTTCGGTCTACAACCCTATGATGAACGAGCTCTTCTTCGCAGAAAAAGGCAAAGGCGCTACACTCAATGGTGTTCCAATTCATGTTTCCAAGAAATCTGATTTTAGTAAAGCTTGCCTGGTAACAGGCTTCCCATATAAGTGGCCAGACACTCGCGAACATCCTATAAAAGTATTCGAGCGCTTTGTACTGGAAGGCTTACCGGTTAGGCGACTGGGCTCAGCAGCTATTGATCTTTGCTGGGTAGCCTGTGGGCGTTTTGATGGTTTCTGGGAATACAATCTCAGTTCCTGGGATGTAGCGGCCGGATACCTGATAGTAGAAGAGGCCGGTGGTAGAATAACTAATTTTGACGGCGATAAGTATAGCGTCTTTGACAAGCAGACACTGGCAACAAACGGATATATACACGAGGAAATGCTTGGCCTCATTAAGAATAAAAGTTAGATAAAATGCAAGAAGAACGTACGGAGATATCAAGCCTTGGTGAGTTTGGTTTGATAGATCATTTGACAAAGAACAATGAAACAGTAAATGCGGGCACCATACTTAGCGTAGGGGACGATGCAGCTGTAATAGATAATTTTGGTAAGCAGACTGTAGTAAGTACTGATATGCTGGTGGAGGGTGTACATTTCGACCTGATGTATAATCCGTTGAAGCACCTCGGATATAAATCGGTAGTGGTAAATCTGTCAGATATCTATGCGATGAATGCTACGCCTACACATATCACTATGTCGCTGGCCATCACCAACAGGTTCTCTGTAGAGGCGCTGGATGAATTTTATGAAGGTGTATATGCTGCCTGCGAAAAATATAATGTTGACCTCATCGGCGGCGATACTACAACATCGCTGAAGGGATTTATCATTAGCGTAACCGCAATTGGGGAGGTAACCCCGGATAAGTTTATTACCCGTAGCGGGGCAGGCACCGGCGACCTGATATGTGTGTCAGGAGATGTGGGTTCTGCATTCCTCGGATTACAGTTATTGGATAGAGAGCGCCGTATTTTCCTGGAACATCCCGGTGTGCAACCCGATCTTGGTGACAGAACCTATATCCTTGGCCGGTTGCTGAAACCGGAGGCTCGTATGGATATTGTTGAGTGGCTGAAAGCAAACGAGATCACTCCTACGGCAATGATAGACGTAAGTGACGGCGTTAGCTCTGAAGTTTTTCATATTTGTAAGCAAAGCGGACTGGGTGCTGTGTTGTATGAGGACAAACTGCCTATACACCAGGAAGCCAAAGAAATGGCTTATGAGTTTAAACTAGATCCGACGACCTGTGCCTTAAGTGGCGGTGAAGACTACGAATTACTATTCACCGTAAAGCAGGATGATTATGAAAAGCTGGTGCTCAATGAGCAGATAAGTGTGATAGGTTATACTACCGCAAAGGAAGAAGGGATGCATCTGATCACCAGGTCGGGCAACAAACATACCCTATTGGCTCAGGGCTGGAACGCTTTTGACACTAAAAAATAGCGCGATGCTATAATTGGTAAAGATTTTTTGTATTTTACGCATAAATAATTGAGACGCATGAAGTTTTGGAAACATACGTTTGTTGCCGTTGCTGCCTTCTTAGCAGTTAGCTCCACAGTAGTGTATACCTCCTGTGAAAAAGATGCCTGCCTTGACCTGAAATGTATGAACGGAGGTGCTTGTACAGATGGTTTTTGTTCATGCCCTACGGGCTTTGAAGGCGTTACCTGCGATGAGTTTACCGCCGGTAAGTTCCTGGCCTCTTTCTACGGTGAAACCCGCTGTGTAGAGGATACAACAGAATATCCGTACATCATTGATACTATAGATATCTATCTTAGGGACTCCACGACTCTTACACTTGTACAGCACAGCAAATTAGCAGATACTTTCTTCGGTACTGTGGAGCCAGTAGATAAGAACATAGGCGTTGCCAGTCGTTACCTGATAATACCAACTGATACAGTGGGAAACTTTGTGAGAAAGGTAAAAGTAGAGCTGCATGATAATAGGCGCCTGACAGTTTACACGCAAAGGACCAGAACCACAGACTCTGTAAAAACTGATTGTGAATTCATCGGATACAAAAAGACTACTATACAATAGAATATTTAAAATAGATACAAGCCGGGCTTTATGCCCGGCTTTTTTATGCTTTTCTGCATCGCCAAAATCATTAGATTTGCCAAATGTCTATCAAGGTTTCTTCTCTTACCAAAATATACGGTACGCAAAAGGCGGTCGATAATATATCCTTCGAGTTGAAGAAGGGTGAAATAGTAGGTTTTCTTGGCCCTAATGGTGCGGGTAAGTCCACTACTATGAAGATGATAACAGGATACATTCCGCCTACCAACGGTACCGCTGAAGTATGCGGTTTCGACATACTGAAAGACCCTATGGAGGTGCGCAAAAGGGTAGGCTATCTTCCCGAAGCTAACCCCTTGTACTTTGATATGTACGTTCGTGAATACCTGGGCTTTACAGCCGGGATACACGGTCTTGGTAAGTCGGCTAAGGACAGGATAGAGGAAATGATAGGCCTCACCGGATTGGGCAAGGAAGCACACAAAAAGATAGGTACACTTTCCAAAGGATATAAGCAAAGGGTGGGCTTAGCGCAGGCCATGCTTCACAACCCTGAAGTATTGATATTAGATGAACCCACCTCAGGACTTGACCCTAACCAGATAGCAGAGATACGTGAGTTGATACTGAAGATAGGTAAAGAAAAAACGGTCTTGCTTTCCACGCACATCATGCAGGAAGTACAGGCTATGTGTAGCAGGGTAATGATCATCAGCAGCGGCAAACTGGTGGCTGATGACGCGATAGAAAGCCTCAAGCAGGTAAACAGCCGTGGTGGCCTTATTGTTACCTTCGAAACAGAAGTGAAAGATGCTTCATTAAAGCAATTGAATAATGCCTCAGGCATTGAAAAACTGGGAGCTAACCAATGGCGCCTCATTTCTGAAAAACCGGAAGAACTTCGTAAAGAAGTAATGCAATGGGCGCTGAATAATGACATTAACATAAGTGCCCTCCAGGTGGATAAGCAGTCTCTGGAAGAGGTGTTCAGGACACTTACCAAATAGGGGTTTGGTCCCGCTGATTTTTTTTTCAACCACCGTCGCAGACAGTGGTTTTGTTTTTGATATTATGCCGGTTATCTACCCTCCCTAAACGCTAGATTGTCAATGCTTTTTATTTGATAAACAAGTCACTATATATAGGTAATATTAAATATTTTCTAATTATCAACACTGGTTGAAACATAAATATTATATATTAACTTAGGAACCATAAAATCTATTATTTATGAGAAAATTACTACTCGCTTTTGCCTTGCTGATATCCATAACAGGGTTCGCGCAAATGACCGGTTGGCAGCATGCCATGCCTATCACTATCACCAATAACAGCGCTACACCGGGCACAAATTTCACGGTTGATATTACCGTTAATACAGCACAATATGTAACAGCAGGACAAATGCTGGCGTCGGGCAACGATATACGTTTTGGTACAAATTGTGGTGCGACGCTTTATACCTACTATATTAATTCGGGTATGAACACTGCGAGTACAAGTATAACGATAAAGATACCTGCGCTTGCAGGAAATGCCACCCATACATTTTATATGTTCTACGGTAATGCATCTGCTACGGCTGCTTCTTCTATAGCTGCTTTCAACGGACCTTTTTCTTCAGTTAATCAATTTAACCCGGCTAGTTACAATTCAGGAGGGTTCATTCAGTGCCAGAGAGGGTTTAGGTTCGCGCCTAATTCAGATATCCTGGTGACATCATTCGGAAAAAATGAACCAAGTGGTACTACCCGCTATGTAACACTTTTTAATTTTACCACTCAAGCTATTATACAGCAAAATCAGGTTTCAGGGCCGGCGGCCACCTACTCATATCAACCGCTCACTAATCCGATATGGTTAACTGCCGGTACTCAATATCTTATTGAAATTTATGGTCTGTCAACTGATGGCTATTATTTTGGAGCACCCGGAACGGTTACAAACTCGAATCTTACGTACTATGATATGCGTTATTGCAATAGCTGCACACAAAACACGTTTCCGACAAACTCCCTTGGGAACATACACTACGGTTATGTTGACTTCCAGTTCTACCTTAAAGCACCACTTTCTCCTTTACCAACAGTGGTGTTAGGTACACCTAAGACTATCCCGACTGCAACCATCGCTTCTAATGTGGGTACTACAATATGTCCCGGCCAAAGCGCGACATTCACTGCTACAACACCTAGTGCTTATCCATATTACGGATGGCTGAAGAACGGTAATCCTGTAGGCTCTAACATCAATAATTATACGGAAAATACTATCGTTGCAGGAGATGCGTTTACCGTTAATGTACTCGATAGCGGACTTTGCATACCAGCTACCAGTAATACTATTGTAATGTCTATACACCCGACACCTACAGTTGCTGTGACTAGTATTGATCCCAGTGTTTGTATTGGTAGTAGTACAATAATTAATCTAACATTCACAGGCCCTGCACCATTCAATTTTAATTATTTCGATGGTACGGGTAATGCAACACAACCTGCGCACAACAGCAATACATTTGCCTTCTCTGTTTCACCATCAGTGCCTACTACCTATTATGTGAACAGCATACTGGACGGTAATAACTGTGCGGCTACACCAGGAGGTCTTTCGAGTTCTGCAACGGTTACTATTGATGATTCTGCTGTGATAACCAGCGATCCGGTAGATGCTTCTGCTTGTACCGGCGCCTCTGTCACTTTCTCGGTTGCTGCTACAGGTTCAGGTCTGGGTTATCAGTGGTACAATGGTACAACTGCACTAAGCGATGGCCCTATATATTCAGGCGTGAACACAAATACACTGACCGTCAACGATGTTACAGGATTGAGCGGTACGGAGTATCACGCAGTTGTTAGCTCGATATGCGGCATGGACAAATATAGTGACACTGTTACTGTTACCGAACTGACTACTAATACGTGGACTGGTTTTGTCAGCAGTTCCTGGTCGTTAGCTTTAAACTGGAGTTGCGGTACAGTACCAACAGTAACAACAAACGTTGTGATACCAAACGTAACCAACGACCCGATCGTAAATATAGCCGGAGCTATCTGTAACAGTATTGTTATAGATGCCGGAGCCTCATTGGCATTCAATGGTACAAATAACGCCCTGGAAGTAAAAACCAGTATCACCAACAACGGAACATTCGATGCTTCTTTAGGTAAGCTGATACTTTCAGGTGTGGTTCCCCAAAACCTTCCGGGTGTTACTTACAGGAACCTGGATATAATGGGTGGTAGCACTAAAACACTGGATGGTGATGTGACGGTAACAGAAATACTGAACCTGAATAATGGTAAACTGGAACTGGGCAACAATGACCTTATACTCGGCATGCCTGTCTCTCAGATCGGTGGTAATGCTAACTCATATGCCATTACTAGTGGTAGCGGTATGGTAGTTGGTCGTAACATGGGTACAGGTGGTAATCCTGATGCTGTTACCTTCCATGTGGGTATCAATGATGTTTCTTATACTCCTGTTACACTGGAGAATACAGGTGATGTAGATACATTCAGTGTCTGGGTTATGGAAAATGTGTATGTAGATGGTGTAGGTACTAATCCTGCTGAAGTAACAGAACCTGTAGTTGACCGTACCTGGATGATCAGCGAGAATACACCGGGAGGTTCTTTTGCTACTGTTACGCCACAATGGAATGCAGGTGATGAAACAAATGGTTTTAATCTTGCGCATACATATGTAGTACACTTTATGGGTGGCGAATGGACAAGTGAGATAGACTCTGCCTTATATGCGGACCCCGCTAATGGTACTAACCCATATACTGCAACGGAAGACAGTATTACCAGCTTCTCTCCGTTCTCTGTGGCTTCAAGTGCACAATTCCCGCTGGCGATACGCCTTAATACGATCGCAGCACAAAATGCAGGTACTCGCAACAAGGTAGAGTGGAAGAGTGCCACAGAAGCTGCCGGCGACAAGTATGAACTGGAGCGCAGCACAGATGCGAAATCGTATAAAACAATAGCAACGATACCGGCTAAGGGTAAAGCCACCACTTACACACAATGGGATGAAAATGCTGTGAAAGGCATTAACTACTATCGCGTGAAGATGATAGATGCTAATGGCAACTACAATTACTCAAAGGTTGTTTCTGCGACTGTGAAGGTTACTGATATCTTCAGCATAGAAGCATTCCCTAACCCGGTTAAGAATACCGTAAGCGTAATGGTTAACGGCACTGTAAAAGGCAAAGGAAGTGTAACTATTACTGACGTAACAGGTAGGGTAGTGAGGACTGCTACAGAAGTAAGCGGCAACAAAGCCGACATCAATGTATCTGATCTTGCTTCAGGTGTTTACCTCATCAACTATACTGATGATGCACATACAAAATCTGTGAAGATCAACAAGCAGTAAAACAGTTAATGATAAAATAGTTCAGCGCCGTCCGGTTTATTCGGGACGGCGCTTTTTTTTATGGCAAAAACAGGTTCATAAAAAAATAGCAACGATTGCTCGTTGCTATTTATATTTTGAGTCTGTAAACCCTTTCGGGAGTAAGGACTAACCTTCTGTTTGTTCAGTTGCTTCTGTAGCTTCTTCAGATGCAGGTGCATCATCAGCCGTTTCAGCAGCAGCAGCAGCTTCCAGAGATTCAGCTTCTGAAGTTTGGCGTGCAGCCATTTTCTCTTCTACACGACGAACTGAATCCTGAATTGTAGCATGACGCTTTTCTTGCTTGTGCTTGCGGTGAGCTTCCTCACGGTTAGCAACCAATACTTCATGCTCACCATTCCACTGTTCGAATTTCTCCATAGCTGTCTTTTCATCAAACAAGCCAAGAGTTACACCCCGCATCAAGTGCTTCAGGTATAATACGCCTTTGAAAGAAAGGATACGACGAACTGTGTTAGTAGGTTGTGCACCTTGTTGTAACCAATGCAGGGCACGCTCACGAGAGATACGTACTGTTGCAGGGATTGATAATGGATTGTAGGTACCTATCTTTTCGATGAATTTACCATCGCGAGGTGCTACACTGTTTGCGACTACTATAAAGTAGAAGGGGCGTTTTTTTGAGCCATGACGCTGTAGGCGGATCTTTACAGACATAAATAATAGAAATTATTCGTGTTAAACAATAAATTTGAGGTGCGAAGATAAATTAAAAATTCAAAATTCAAAAATAAAAAATCGCGGTATTCCTTGCTGGTTAATGGTCTACATTTAAAAAAGCCTCATTAATGAGGCTTTTTTAATATGATAAATTATCTAACTATCTTTTTCCAAACGGCATCCCTGCACCCATACCCGGCATCATACCCTTCATTTTGTTCATTTGCCCCATCATCTGGCGCATTTGCTCAAATTGCTTCATAAAGGCATTTACCTCAGCTATATCCTTACCTGCACCGCTGGCAATACGTTTACGGCGGCTTCCGTCTATCACATCGGGGTTATTACGCTCATATGGGGTCATAGAGTTGATCATAGCCTCAATGCCCTTAAATGCATCGTCAGATATGTCTATGTCCTTTACAGCCTTTCCAATTCCCGGTATCATAGCTAATAGGTCCTTGATATTGCCCATTTTCTTTATCTGGCCAAGCTGCTCTTTGAAATCCTCAAAGTCAAACTTGTTAGCGCGGATCTTTTTCTCGAGTTTTTTAGCCTGTCCTTCGTCAAACTGGGCTTGTGCACGCTCCACAAGGGTAGTGATATCACCCATGCCGAGGATACGCTGTGCCATACGCTCCGGATAGAATACATCCAGGGTATCCAGTTTTTCACCCATACTTACGAACTTGATGGGTTTATTCACCGTGTAAGTAATGGTAAGAGCAGCACCACCACGGGTATCACCATCCAGTTTTGTCAGTACGATACCTGTAAAGTCGAGTCTTTCGTTGAAGGCCTTGGCAGTATTTACCGCATCCTGTCCCGTCATTGAGTCAACTACGAAAAGTATCTCTGCGGGGTTTACTGCTTTTTTGATGTTGGCCACCTCGGTCATCATCACTTCATCCACCGCCAGGCGGCCTGCAGTATCTATGATCACTACGCGGTTGCCATCTTGTTTTGCCTGTGCCAGTGCCGCTTGTACTATAGACACAGCGTCCTTATTCTCACGGTCGCTATATACAGGCACTTTTACTTGCTCACCCAGCACATTCAATTGATCTATAGCCGCGGGGCGATAGATATCAGCCGCTACCAGCAAAGGATTCAGCCCTTTCTTGGATTTCAGGAAGTTGGCTAGTTTACCACTGAAAGTGGTTTTACCCGAACCTTGCAAGCCTGCTATCAGGATGATCGTTGGTTTGCCTGATAGGTCCAGTTCCTTTTCGGTACCACCCATCAGCTCCGCCAGTTCATCCTTCACTATTTTCACCATCAGCTGGCCCGGAGAAACTGCATTGAGTACTTTTTCCCCACTGGCCTTTTCCTTTACCTTATCGGTAAATTCTTTGGCTATTTTATAGTTCACGTCGGCATCCACCAGGGCGCGGCGTATTTCTTTTATCGTACTGGCAACATTTATTTCATTAATGCGACCTTCACCTTTCAGTTGTTTAAACGCGGTCTCTAACCGCTCACTCAGATTTTCAAACATATATTAATAAGCTATGCTCATTTTGGGATGGCAAAGATAATAAATTCAGCGTGCATGATAACCATAGGATAAAACTGATTATTGCTGAGCTGGCATAATATTTTACTAACTTAGGGATACTTACTCATTTATAATGAACGAACTGCCACTTACCGTTAGGAGATCAATCGAATTATTAGGGCTTTGTGCCGTTTTTGCTCTTGTTGCGCTTGGACAAAACATCGTTACGCCTATTATATTGGCATTCCTCATCAGTATCCTGCTGATGCCAATGTTCAACTTCTTCAGGAGGCTGAGGTTTCCGGAAGCATTGGCCATTGTTACCAGTATTATCGTCGCAGCACTTTCCGTATTGCTGATTGTGGGGTTTTTCTCCTTTCAGGTGGGAAGTCTTGTGTCTGATTGGCCACAACTGCAAAAAAATCTTACTGCACATTGGGCTACCCTCAGCAATTGGATAGCCACCAAGACCCAACTATCCTCCAGGGAACAACTGGATATGTTGCAAAAGCAAAGCCAGGGTATGGCCAATAATATGGGGGCCTATTTAGGTTCTGCATTCAGCTCGCTGGGTAGCGTCTTTATATTCTTCGGCCTGTTGCCGATTTATATATTCCTGATCATGTTCTACAGGAAGCTGATACTTAAATTTGTATTCATGTGGTTTCCACGTGGTAATCATAAAGAGGTAACTGCAGCCATAACTGAAACGCAACTGATTACTAAGAGCTATCTCATAGGCTTGCTTATACAAGTAACATATATGACTGTGTTGGTAGGTGGCCTGATGTTGATATTGGGTATTCCACATGCCCTGCTCATAGGTATCATCTTCGCGATACTAAACCTGATACCATATGTAGGTGCCTTGGTGGGTAACCTGATAGGAGTTTTACTTACGCTTGCGTCATCTTCTCAGTTGGCAGACATATTTATAGTATTGGGTGTAATAGCCGGTGTTCAGTTCCTGGATAACAATATTCTGATGCCGCGTATAGTGGGGTCTAAGGTGAAGATAAATGCACTGGTGAGTATAGTGGGCGTGGTATTGGGCAGCGCACTGGCGGGCATAGCAGGTATGTTCCTGTCGTTGCCGGTGATGGCAATACTAAAGATCATCTTCGACCGTACAGAGAATTTTAAACAATGGGGTGTATTACTCGGCGATGAACGCCCGCAATATACTGCGCTCAATAGGCCTGAAAACAGGAAGGTGATGGAAGAAATAAGGGAAGATGTAAAGGAAGAAACGAAAGAAGACCTGAAGCACGGTGATGACAAGAACAAGGAAAAAAGAGATCTGAGTGCGGATGAGAAAAAGGATGATAAGTAAAAAAAACATTTTGCAGAATAATATTGTTACATAAAAAATCCCGCCCCGACACTTTGTCGGGGCGGGATTTTTTTCTATTATAAGCTCTCGTTACCTCGCTTGCTGTGCAGCCTGGTAAAATTTTTGCGCTTGCGCCATGTCACCCTTCTGTTGAAAAATGAATGCCATTAGCATATAGCCTTGCTGCGCCAATTGAGGGGAATATTCTATAGCCGTATTCACATTTTGCATCGCAAGGTCTAAGTTGCCCTGTATTGCCTGCACTTTTGCAAGTCCCAGGTACCCATCGCCCTGTGTGGGGTAGTTTTCCATCAGTTCGCCATATATCTGCATGGCGCTATTCACGTCGTTTGCTTTCAGTGCTATTTCGCCGGCTATATTTGCGGTTTGTATATCCAGCGAAGAAACAGAGCGTGACTTGCCTACAGCTTCTTTAGCAGCGGAAAGATCTCCCTTCTGCATGTAAATGAGTGCCAGGTTATTCCATAGCTCCGTATCATAAGGGTCCTTTACAGTAGCGGCATTTAAGTACTTTACGGCGTTGGCGGTGTCTCTTGCCTCTATGGCAGTTAACCCTTTAAGCCCAAGTCTTTCAGGATCATTTTTAATGATCGTGGTCAATGCTACACCATCGGCAGTAATATCGTGTATCGCCATTTTTGCGGGGAAATATCCGTTCTGCAATTCTTCCCGGTCCAGGAAGCGACCAAAGAAAATACCATAGTCCCAGTCAGTAGCATTCTTTTGATAATATCTTACATATTCTATTTTTAGCGGTACTTTTGAGTCGTGGATGTATTGGAACATTGGCTCCACGCAGTTGGTAGCAAGTACTATGGTGTCTTTCGTATTCAGCTTGCTGAACTCGTTTTCGTTCAACCAGTTGTAACCCTGCTTTATGGAGTTCATGTAATAATCAGTTTCATAGATGCCGGCTGCTCCTTTCACACCACCTGTTAACTCATTGAAATACACATACTGGTTAGGATGATTGGCCAAAGAGAACCTGGCCGGCAATGCTAATAACACGATCATTGCACCCGCCACAGCCATACGGATAGTCTTCTTTTCTTTGAACTTTTCCAGCAGATAGTAGAAGAATACTGATGCAGTAATAGCGACGGAAGGCAGAATGAACAATGTATGCCTCATACCGTCATACACAACAGCGTGCTTGTAATAGATGTAGAATACCGGGAATGCCCAGGTAAACATTACCAGCCACAAATAGTTGTACCTGTTTCTGAGTTCTTTCCTGGTCATCATTACAAGTCCGCCGGCTATTCCTATCAAAGCAAACAGCGGCAATGTAATAGCGATGAACTTAGGTGCATAATAAGCAGGCAGATCGGATGATGTTGTTTCCTGTCCTTCAAAAAGCATTTTTATTGTAAGAGGGTAGTCACTCATTACTTTGAATGCTTCATATGGGTGGCTGATAGGATCTTCCCATGCATATGGCCACCAGATACAGGCACCGAAATAGCCAATGAGTAACAGCACAACAACATGTACGAAGTTCTTTTTTATTGTACCGTCACTAAATCCTTTAGTCTGCCATAGGCGTACAGCAAATGCCATAAATAGATAAGCTATCAATAACAAGCCACCAATACGTATGCCCAGGCAAAGCATAATAGCGATGCCTAACAGAATGGTATATTTCCACTTAGGTGCCTGTATGTTTTCCAGCCAGCTAATTATATAATATATTGCCATTACGTAAGTAGCCGCAAAAGGTATATCCTTAGGGTTATTAAAAGCCTCACCAAAGTATCGTGGAGTAAATACAATAAATAATACAGCAATAATACCAGCGAACCAGCTGTTGGTCAGCTTTCTGCTCAGTAAACCTGTATATACAATTCCTGCGAAGCCAAACATCATGATCCAGTAGTGGCGTATGATGAACTCATTCTTCGGCTTGAATATATCAATGAACATTGCAGCAACGCCATCTACTATTCCACCGTATAAGGTTTGTGTATTTTCCAGGTATTTACCTGTTACGGCTGTTTTGTCTTCACCAAAGGTTTTTATATAATTCCACACACTGGTGCCATACCTCCACTGCGTAACATCATCTCCTGATATACCGTAATCAGGGGTGATAATAAGCATGACAAGAAAGATAAATGACAACAATCCCCAGAAAATTTTCCGGGTATTTTTTTCATCGGCGAAAAAATTCATGTTTGTAGTGTATTTTGCCTGCTAATATAACTCTGTTTAAAGAGATTTTTGACATTAAATACCATAATGAAAAGGGAAATAACCAATTCTATCAGATATATAATGGACAACTGGCTCCCCCCTGTTGTCCGAGACAGCCGCTTTTTTATGTATCCTGCTTTTCATTTCTGGTTCAGGGGAGCTTATGTTGACGAGATCATGGATTTCAAGAAGAATGTTCTCTACATGAGTGATGCTGAATACTCCGGCATGTATGAGAAAATAAAAGTGAGGGCAAAAGAGCGTCCTACTGATATGAATGATGCCTGTATTGATTTTTCTATTGATAATATGGATAAATCTGCACAAACATTGCTTGATGTAGGCTGCGGTAGGGGATACTATCTCAACCAGATAGCACAACGTACTCAATATCGGCTCACAGGTTGTGATATGATGGATCATATAGAAGGGCTGAAAGCTGATTATGTTAGCGGCTGGGTAGAAAAGTTACCATTTGCTGATAACTCTTTTGATATAGTTACCTGTACGCACACAGTAGAGCATATACTTGACCTCAGACGTGCTGTTAGCGAATTAAAACGTGTGGCTAAAAAGCAACTCATTATTGTAACGCCTCGTCAGAAGTATAATTATTACACCCTGGATCTGCATGTGAACTTCTTTCCTATTAAAGAGTGGTTGCTAAGGGAATTGGATGTGAAGGAGGCTGTTTGTGAGAATGTAGGCGGAGACTGGGTCTGTATCATCGACATGCAAAAGCAATAATTACTTTTGTTTATTAGCGGCCTTAAAGCGCTTCATTATCAGTACAAGTGCCCAGGTATCTTTCATTGCTTTTTTTACGATCTTCATAGAGGCTCCTTTGCTCTCGCCATAGGTGCGCGGCAAATATTTAGATTCTGCTTCAATTACCCGCTTTTTGAGATACAGCAGTTTCGCGCATATTTCGCTTTCTATCAGTGAACTGGTGAGCTCCAGGTTTAACTTCCTGAGATCGGCTCTTTTGTAGATCTTGGTCCAGTTCACATCTTTTATAGTAATGCCCAGGAAAATGGCATTTATCTTTTTGTTCATCAATGACAGCGCATTTCTGAACAGGCTATAAGTAGTATTCTCCTTTCTGTAAAAAGAGACAAAGTGATTTTCGGGGATTTCTTTAAAGGGAAGGTATTCATTGATGTCAAACTGCCCGTCGCCCGGAATAAAGCCAACGTTCTCATAAATAGCATTTTCATAAACGGAACGCAGCGTGCCGCCTATGCCCTTGTTTACTTCATGAGAAATAACCCTTACTTCAGGGTATTTAGTTGCGAGGTCGTAGGCCACTACTCGTGAGCCATCTGTGCTACGGTCGTCAACAATAATTATCTCAAATGTAGAGCTTAATTGTTTTAGTACATTTAGTAAGTCTGTAGTTACTTTTTCTAAAGTGCCGGCTTCATTATAGCATAATATCCCAACAGACCAGGTTTGCATTTGAGTCAATAAATGTGTAAGTATGAAACTGCAATATATCTAGCTTCCGCTTAAAAAAGAAGCTGACTGCCCATAAATATCTGTGAGTGGATGAAAAAAGGAACTTTTCTAAGGGGTTCCCTGGATAGAATAAGACTTATTTGAAAGGGAGCGTTGCTGCGTCGCATCCTTAGCTGTAGAGTTCTCTACGCCGTAAAGTATTGCAAGCACAGCAATAATAATATAAATACTTACTAGTGTAGCGGTAAGCCATTTAGAACCTGTCTGTTCTTTATGGGGTATATTAAAAGCCATTTTCCTCTTCTATTAGTAAAGTACAATTCAACCGTATAGGCGTTTCTTGATTTATATTTGAAATACAGCAAATTTTAAGCCAAATTCGTATTCTGTAGTAATTGTTTTGCATTTACTTTAAAATGATGTCCCTTCTCAAAAGAAATGGGATCTCGTAAGAGATCCCATTTCTTCAAAATGCTTTTTGAAATTATTTCAAACTGCAAGAAACGCCTGTCCAAGCAGAGCTTGTGTAAGCAGTACACCAAGCCTTAGCATCTGATTTGCTCAGCTTAGTGCCTGATTTTACGTCAACTGATTGTGTTGTACCACCTACAGTGTAAGAGCAAGAACAAGTGTATTCTTTCTTACATGAAGTGAACATAGCGCCTAAAGCGATTGCAACGATTGGGGCAATTTTTTTCATAACTGGTTTTTTTAAAATTTGTGTGAAAATAGTTCGATTGTTTTATAATTCTAAATTTTTAAAGGTATTTTTTAAAAATTCATTATTACAAAGGTAAACCCAGCTGTACTATATTAAAATACCATAATTGTGGTATTTTTTACTACGTGGTAGCACGGATACTTTATTTTTCAATGCCACAATCGGCACTAATACTAATGCCAAAGCCCATAGTAGCAGCAAGGTTGGCTAAAGTCTCAATGCTGTTCTGATAATCATCGCACTCGGATTTAGCATCCTTCTTCTTCATCTTACCCAAGCTGATAGTTGTGTCATAAACGGGTATTCCCAGAGCAGAAACGGTACATTTACAATTATAGTCTTTCTTACAAGACACAACAGACATTATCGCGATAATGAGTACGAGGACTGAACAGCTTTTCATTTTAGTGCTTTTGGGGGCAAATATATTATTTTTAGTGTTTTTTGCCACCTCCGGTGTTCCTGTAATTCAATATATCGCGGTCAAATAGGTATAGGCCGCTCTTATCTTCTCCTATCAGTTCCATCTTTTCATTTAGCTCACGTGCAACACGTTCTTCCTCTACCTGCTCAGCTACATACCACTGCAGGAAATTGTGAGTAGCATAGTCTTTCTCCTGGAAGGCCATGTGTACCAGCTCATTAATAGCTTCTGACACTACTATCTCGTGACGGATAAACTCTTCAAATACCCTTTTGAGGGACTGAAAAGTAACTATCGGCTGCTCCAGGGCAGGGACAACCGCAAATCCGCCACGCTCATTTACATATTTAATGAGTTTCAGCATATGCACTCTTTCTTCGTCTGATTGTTGATAAAAGAACTCTGTTACACCCTTCAGACCCGGCTGTATATCCGCCCACGATGCCATTGCTAAATACGCCTGGGAGGAAGCTGCTTCCAGGGCTACTTGTTTGTTTAACGCTTCTTGTAAGATCTTGCTGAGCATATGTTCGTTGTTTACGTCATGAATTTACACCATTTAGCACAACAATTCAAAGTCAGCAATTATTTAATTACTAACCGTTTTTATGCCCAGAATTGTCCTGTAAATAGCCTGAAACCTGCGTTTTTCTTGGGGAATATTCAAAAAACAATATTTTTTATTCGTTTTAGGGCTTTCGTTTACAAACTAATCTTATTATATTGGTGCAAAATTCAGAACTATTATGAGGATGCGTTTTCTTCTCCTTCTTACGTTTTTAGGCTTTTTGTCTCAGAATGCCTCTGCAGAGCATATTCTGTATCACCCAAAACCATCAAAAAAAGTTGTCAGGATGTACATGGACCGTTACGGCCAGTTGTATCCTAACAATGGCTTTAAGGCTGATGCTAATATCTTCTATATGAAGGGCGATTTCTGCCACTCAGAGTATGGAAAGTGCCGTCATGGTGATGCAGCAAACCTGAGTACTTATTTCAAGTATCATGATGAAGAAGGTTTTGATGAACTGGCGAAGGCCTATAAAGTAAATTCATTTGAAAGCTTACAAAAGAAGCTTTTAAAAGAATATGCTAAAACTATTAATGCTAAATTGCGCGAAAGCAAATCGAAGAAACTTGTAGTAATGATACATGGCTTCGATAACGGCTACACTTATTGGGAATATATCCGTCTTCGTGAGAAGATCAATGAATATACCGGCGAAGATGATATCACTTACGTAGAACTTTATTGGGATGCATTAAGGGATCAAAATCCTGCTACTGCTTTCGCTAATGCTGAGATCAACTCTGTATTCGCAGGTTATACTTTGAGGAAGCTGTTGGCTAACGTAGATGAGAATATCAGCCTTACATTGTTAACGCACAGTATTGGTGCTAGTGTTGCTACACAGGCTTTATTCAACGTTGACAAATGGAGAGACCGTTATTTCCAGTATTTCCTGGATGATATAGGCTTTGGTTTACCAACTCCTCGTCAGCAAAACATCACTTTGGCTATGTTGGCTCCATCTATTCCGGGCGTTCAAACCTTCAATGATATCAATAACACTTCTATTGATGAGAATGATAACGAGAACTATAAAAGGGTAGTAGTAGGTTACAGCGAGCACGATCACGTGAATGGTAAAGGTATGTATAGCGTTTTCGCTTCACGTTATGGACAGCACGCTTTAGGTGTTAGCCGCTCTGAAGTACACCGTACACACAAAACTATGATAGGTGAAAAGAACGATGTGAAGTTCCTGTCAGCTAACTTCACAGGCGATACAAAAAAGAACACGCACACTCTTTCTCAATACATGGACTTAGGCCATTTCAGTGATTTCATTGATGATGCCTTTGGTCAATACTAATTAATGCGACAATCATAAGTTGATAAGAAACTAAAAGGGCTTCCACATCGGAAGCCCTTTTAGTTTCTTATTATTCGGATATTATTGTTCCCCGGGTAGGATGATCGTAAATGTAGCTCCTTCGCCGTATCGGGAAGTAGCATAAATATCTCCATGATGATTTAACGCTATTTTTTTGCACATTGCAAGGCCAATGCCGGTACCGCTATACTCCGTTTTGGTATGCAGGCGCTGGAAGATGTTGAATATCTTTTCTGCATGCTCCTGGTCAAACCCTATGCCGTTATCTTTTACTCGTATCTTATAGTAATTGATTTCTTTCACGGGGGGTAAAGAAGTTGGTACATCTTCATTCTTTAACAGTTCCGCTTTTATTTCTATTATTGGTCTGCTATCTTTTGAAAACTTCAGCGCATTGGATACCAGGTTGCCGAATAGCTGCGACATCTGTTGTGGAAGGGCTTCGATAGTTGGGAGGTCGCCAAATGTTATTAGCGCATTTTTTTGAAGTATAAGCAATTCATAGTCAGATCTTATATCTTCAAGAACGTCATTCAGATTAACAGTGTTAAATGCCTGTTGTTCGTTGCGTGATAACTGTGAATAGTGTAGTACATCGCGTATAAGTCCTGTCATGCGTCCCGTAGAACTATTAATTTTCTCCAGGTAATTTTTCGCCTTATCAGATATGTTTTCTCCCAAGGTTGATTCCAGCATTTGAGCAAAGGTCCTCACTTTACGCAAAGGCTCCTGCAGGTCATGAGAGGCTATATAGGCAAACTGTTCCAGTTCGGAATTAGAGCGTTGCAGGTTCTGGTTAGCTGTTGCCAGTTCAGTAGTGCGTTCTGCTACTACCTCTTCTATTTTTTGCCGGGCAACCACCTGGGCTGTGACATCTATAGCTACTGCTAGTATTGCCGAGATAGTGCCGTCTGTTTCCTTTATCGGATCCAGTGAGAAGTTAATATAGGCATTGGTAGGCACACCATCTCTCCTGAGCGTAGCGATCATTTCATTGGCAATGAAAGGCACGCCTGTCTCACGTACATTTTTCAGTATCTCTTCATATCCCTGGTTGCCTACATCGGGCATTGCCTCAAAAAGCGGTTTGCCAACTACTTCATCACCTTCAACTCCCCAAAAATCAAACATTGCATTATTAGCAACCTCTATTACTGCTTTTTCTCCACGGTATATGCAGGTAGCCATTGGGGCCTGGAGTATTATATTCCGAAGCGTTTTCTCACTTTCTTCTATTTTTTGCTTTGCGCGGTTCAGGTCGGTTACTTCTGCAGCCGTATTCATAACTCCATACACTTTCCCGTCAGTATCAAAGAGGGGAGTAAAGCTGTAGTTGAACCAATACGATTGTAGTTTATCATCAACTACCAGATCCACGCGCTGATTTCGCGCGTGGAAAGGTTCGCCTGTTTCATACACAGCAGTTATCTGGTCGAATATTAGCTGGTTTTCCAGTTCTGGAAGTATCTCAGTATATGTTTTCCCTACAACATCATGTCCCTTACCCCACACTTCCATTATTGATTGGTTAGCAAAGGCTATAGTTTTTTCCGGGCCTGTATACACACCGATCGGGAAAGGTGCCGAATCTATAATGCTGCGTACCCGCTGTTCGCTATTCTCTACCTTCTGGCGTGCTATTTCTATATCAGTAACATTTGCCGCAGTGTTCATTACCCCATATACATTCCCGTCTTTATCGAACAAGGGACTGTAGCTATAGTTATAATAGAAAGTTTGGAGCACACCATCCACAACCAACTCGATGCGTTCATTCTTTGAATGGAATGCTTTTCCTGTAGTATATACTGTATCTAATGATTCATAAAATCCTTTACCTTCCAATTCCGGCAGCATTTCGCTAAAAGTCATGCCTTCCACATCGTTGCCTTTACCCCAGGCCTGTTTTATACTCTGGTTAGCAAAGGTCACGCGCATGTCCTTACCGGTCATAATACCAATAGGCATTGGTGCCGCTTCTATTACAGAGCGTAACCGTTGTTCGCTTTCTTCCAGTTTTTTCTTCGCTATTACCTTTTCTGTCACATCATGACAAAGAACCATTACACCGGTAATGTTCTTTTCAGAATCGCGATATGGCTGGTAAACAAGATCGAGATATCCATCCCTCTTTTCCCCATCTACCATCACGAAATAAGGATAGTCATATAGGTATAGAGTATCGCCACTTACTCTCACTTTTTCCACTATTTCCCTGAAATAGGGCTCTGTCTCAGGTATTATATCGAACACCCTTTTGCCTGTTATCTCGTCTGCTTTTTTATCTATTATCCTGCCATAAGCATCATTGGCAACTTCTATACGCATTTCAGGGCCATTCAATATCACTATGCCCACCGCAGCCTCATCCACAAATTGTTGGAAACGCGTATCCGACTCCTTCAATTTATTGATCACCCTCACTTTCTCGGTAGTCTCATTACACACCACTAAAACTCCTTCTACTTCCCCCGAATCGCCTCTTACAGCACTGTAGCCAAATGTCCAATAAACATCTTCCAGTTGTCCGTTACGATATATTGGTATCAATTGGTCTTCACTCCATGTAGGTTCGCCGGTAGTTTTCACCTGCACAATGAGGGGATGAATAATATCCCATATTTCAGGCCAGCAATCAACGGCTTTCTGGCCCAGCGCTAATGGATGTTTGCCATCTCTACCCAGGCTAGGCCTGTATGCATCATTGTAGAACTGTATCAGGTCATCTCCCCACCACAAGAACATGGGGAATCTCGAAGAGAGAATAATAGAAAGTGTCGTACGAAGGCTTTGTGACCAGTTTTGGGGCGTTCCAAGTGGCGTAGAATCCCAATCATAGGCTCTTGTAAGTGCTCCAAGCTCACCTCCGCCTTGCAGGAAATAGTAATCAATTTGAGGTTGAGCAGCGGTGGTATCCATAGAAAAATTATTTTCTATAAAATCATGCCAACTAGTGAGTCGCAGGCTGATATATATTATTAATTAAGAATTTCTTCCAGGATACGTACCAATTCGCTGAATTTATCCGGCTTGGTAATGAAGCCTGCGGCTCCCAGGCTTTTTGCGTGATCTATTGTAGGTTGATGTGAGCTGGTAGAAAGCACGATCACAGGGATATTGCAAAGCCGGTCATTCTTCTTTATTTCAGCAATGAACTGCTGACCCGTCATTATCGGCATGTTTAGGTCCAGGAAAATGATGTCGGTAGTAATTTCATCATTATTCAGTCTCTTTAACGCATCTACACCACTCCCTGAAGTTACGCATTGTATCGACGTTGACACCGACTCCAGTGCGGTCAGGAATATCTCCTGATCGTCAATGTCGTCATCTATTACAAGGATTTTACTGAATGCCATTTCTTTAGATTGCAGATATGGTGTCTGGCTGAGTACGAAAGTAAGTTATTAAGTTTTCAAATTAAAGCAAAGTGGTTGCCTATAAAAAAGAGATAACCTATAAGGTCACCTCTTTTTAAAATGATTATATAAACGGGTGATCGTTATCCCTTATTATAATATCTAACCTTTAGGCTCCCACAATTGGATCTTGTTTCCCTCAAGGTCTAAAATATGGACAAACTTCCCATAATCGTATGTTTCAATGTTGTCTAAGATCGTGACGTTCTCTCTTTTTAATTCTTCAACCAAAGCCTCCAGGTTCTCTACCCTGTAGTTTATCATGAAGTCTTTTGCTGAAGGCTCGAAGTACTGGGTGCTATCCGGAAAGGGATTCCATTGAGTTAGTCCTTGCTTCGTGCTATCTTCCTTTTGCAGCCATTCAAAGCTTGTACCGTATGGAGTAGTATCGAAGCCAAGATGCGTTTTGTACCAGTCGTTAACCGCCTTAGGATCTTTACATTTGAAGAATACGCCTCCTATTCCTGTTGCTTTTTTCATGAATGTATGATTGCTTGTTAGGTAATGATGATAAACGATTCCTAAACCGCCATTTGCTTTTTCTTCTTTATTGATAGCACGACAGACGCGATCAAGACAATTATTAATTGCACAGGTACTATTTCTACATAAGTAAGCGCTGCCCTGAAAGCCGGGTTGCTGTCATATTTCTCCCACATCTCCCTGTTACCTTCCATATGTTTGGCAATCTTAGCCTCATTTATGCCTTCTTTTCGCATGCTTTGGGCTTCATATTCGGAATAAGTTTTCCCAAAATTCTCAGGACCGGTGATCATCCAGGCAGCAACATACATGCTACTGGCAATAAGAGTCATTAAAAATCCTGTCATAAAGGCTTTCCCAAAACTGATTTTTCCACCCAGGTTCTTCTTATACTGCGCTATACCAAACCACATCACCACGGCTGCAAGTATCATGCTGGTGAATCCGAAATACATCCCGTATTCGTAACTCACGCTTCCTGCACCGAGTATGCTGCTAATGCCCAAAACGGCTGCACAAATGAGGCCCGCGATGAGGCCATAAACGAGAATAATTTTTTTCATGCTTTTGATTTTTTAAAGTTCAGGGGCAAAATAAGTCGGATAGTAGGGGATTGTCCTCATACTAAAGTATGGTTTTAGCTGAAATGGCTTAAAAATCATACTAAAGTACCTCGATACTCGTTTCTCGATACATTTATCAGGTATCTGGCAATCGGGTATCCAGTATCAAGTTAAATCAGGTTCAGCTCTTTCGCCCTGCTGATCGCCTGCGTCCTTCTCTTTGCATCCAGTTTAATAAAAAGATTGGATGCATGTGTCTTAATGGTATGAATGGATAAGAAGGTCTTTTCGGCTATTTCCTGGTTGCTGAAGCCCTGAGCCATCAGTTCCAGTATTTCCATTTCACGTTTGCTGATACCAAGATCCTCAGGAGAAGTGCTTTTATGTACTACGCGGTTATCAGTTCCGGCCACTTGTATATAGATAGGTTTCTCTACAATTACCTCTTCCCTTATGTACTCTTTTTTTCTATCCGTTAGTTTCCGTCCTGTCCATATCCCGACAATCGTGAAAATGATCGCCAGCGCCGAACCATATATTTCAAAGGAATGGGTAAGAATAATGTAGCGGTACTCCAGCCATTTGATGCATATAGCCAATACGGCTAATACGGACCCGAATATAATGGCTTGCTTTTTCATATGGTAAAGTTACAATCCTGCCTGGAACTCTTCATTGGCTACCGTATGCAGATATGCACCGTAACCGCTCTTCATATATTTATCGCCCAGCTTCATAAGTTGGGCTTTGTCTATAAAGCCTAAACGATAAGCAACCTCCTCTATACAGCCTATCTTAAGTCCCTGGCGTTTTTCTATTACTTCTATAAACTGCCCGGCTTGTATCAATGAGTCGAACGTACCCGTATCCAGCCATGCTGTACCACGGTCAAGTACGCCCACTTCCAGTTTCCCTTGCGCAAGGTAGGTCTTGTTCACATCCGTTATTTCCAATTCACCACGAGGGGAGGGCTTCATGTTCTGGGCTATTTTCACAACACTGTTGTCATAGAAATATAAACCCGGCACCGCGAAGTTCGACTTTGGCTTTGCAGGCTTTTCCTCTATGCTCAATACTTTAAAATCTTTATCAAATTCCACCACGCCATAGCGCTCAGGGTCGTGTACCTGGTAGGCAAATACCACAGCGCCATCAGGGTTTACTTTTTCTCTCAGCAATGTTCCCATTCCTGAACCATGAAAGATATTATCTCCCAGTATCAATGCCACAGGATCATCACCTATAAAGTCGGCACCCAGCACAAATGCTTGTGCCAGTCCGTCGGGACTTGGCTGTATGATGTATTCAAATTTGCAGCCTATCTCACTTCCATCTCCCAACAGCTTCTTAAAGCCGGCCTGGTCGTCGGGTGTGGTGATGATGAGTATCTCGTTTATACCCGCCAGCATCAGCGTCGACAGCGGATAATAGATCATCGGCTTGTCATAGACAGGCATCAGTTGTTTACTGACCGCAATAGTCAGTGGGTATAGTCTGGTTCCGGAGCCCCCGGCAAGTATGATGCCTTTCATGTTAATCGTATTGCTCTGTGTAATATTTTTGATAATCGCCGGTAGTCACATGGTTCAGCCATTCTTCATTATGCAGGTACCATTCAACTGTTTTCGCAAGTCCTTGCTCAAACGTTACAGATGGTTCCCATCCTAATTCACTTTTTATTTTATTGGCATCAATAGCATAGCGCTTATCATGTCCCGGCCTGTCCTTCACATATGTGATCAACTTTTCTGCTGTGCCTGCTTCATTGCCTAATTGTTTATCCACCTCGCGGCACATCAGTTTTACCAGGTCTATATTCTGCCATTCATTAAAACCACCTATGTTATAGGTCTCACCATTCCTGCCGCTATGATATACGTTGTCTATAGCTCTCGCATGGTCTATTACATAAAGCCAGTCACGGGTATACTTGCCATCACCATATACAGGAAGCGGTTTGCTGTTCCTTATGTTGTTAATGAATAATGGTATCAACTTTTCAGGAAATTGATTTGGGCCGTAGTTATTAGAGCAGTTACTGATCACAAAAGGCAGATTGTATGTATTGCCATAAGCTCTCACTACATGGTCTGACGCAGCCTTAGAAGCAGAATAGGGTGATTGTGGATCATAAGGGGTCGTCTCTAAAAAGAAACCTGTCTCACCTAGCGAACCATATACTTCATCCGTTGATACATGATAGAAACGTTTGCCTTCGTAATTGTCATCCTTCCACAATGCGCGGGCTGCATTCAGTAAATTAGCCGTACCCATGATATTGGTCAGCAGGAATGCATTCGGGTCGGCTATAGAGCGGTCAACATGGCTTTCCGCAGCCAGGTGTATCACGCCATCAAATTTCCAATCCTGGAAAAGCTTGTTCATCGCCTCAGCATCAGTGATATCGGCCTTTACGAATGTATAGTTAGGTGCAGCTTCTATATCCTTAAGATTTTCCAGGTTACCGGCATAGGTAAGGACATCCAGGTTCACAATTTTATAGTCAGGGTACTTATTTACAAAAAGCCTCACTACATGAGAGCCTATAAAGCCCGCTCCACCTGTTATCAGCAATGTTTTATTCATGGGTGCAAAATTACTTTAAGTCTGCCAAAAGGCCGTATAAATATATTCTAATAACAAGCCCTTTGCAAGATTACTGCAAAGGGCTGTTGATTTTTTATTATTATAAGGTTCTAAGAGCTATACCAGCTTAAATCCTTCAATGAACTTCGTTGTAAAGTCACCCTCTTTAAACTTCTCATCGCGCATCAGCTGCTGATGGAATGGGATAGTGGTTTTTATACCTTCTATCACATATTCACTCAGGGCACGTTCCATAGTATTGATGGCTTCTTCACGAGTCTGCGCCACGGCTATGATCTTAGCGATCATAGAATCGTAATACGGAGGAATTGTATAACCCGCATAGATATGTGAGTCCACACGTACACCATGTCCTCCTGGAGTATGTAGTACTGTTATCAAGCCTGGGCTTGGACGGAAGTCATTATAAGGATCTTCTGCATTGATACGGCATTCTATGGCATGCATTTCAGGTTCGTAATCCTTACCTGTGATCTTGATGCCTGCTGCTATCTTTATTTGCTCTTTTATCAGGTCGTAGTTGATTACTTCTTCCGTTACACCGTGTTCTACCTGGATACGGGTGTTCATTTCCATAAAGTAGAAGTTCCGGTGCTTATCTACAAGGAATTCTACCGTACCAACACTTTCGTAGTTGATAGCTGCTGCAGCTGCTTTGGCCGCTTCACCCATTTTCTTCCGCAGTTCAGAGGTCATGAAAGGGGATGGAGATTCTTCTACCAGCTTCTGGTGGCGGCGTTGTATAGAGCAGTCGCGTTCGCTCAGGTGGCATACATGGCCAAACTGGTCTCCCGCTACTTGTATCTCTATATGCCTTGGCTCTTCCACGAATTTCTCCATATAGATACCATCGTTCTTAAATGAGGCCGCTGCTTCTGCTTTGGCTGCATTGAAGTTCTTTTCCAGTTCAGCGTCTTCCCATACCACGCGCATACCTTTACCACCACCACCGGCAGTTGCTTTCAGTATCACCGGGTAACCCATCTCTAAAGCTAGTTTCTTGGCTTCTTCAGCGCTTTCCAGCAATCCTTCAGAGCCGGGAATACAAGGTACACCTGCCTTTATCATCGTTTCTTTCGCGGTGATCTTATCACCCATCTGGCGGATCATATCACCCGTAGGGCCGATGAACTTAATATTGTATTGCTTACAGATATCGGCGAAGTTGGCATTCTCCGCCAGGAAGCCGTAACCGGGATGGATTGCATCTGCATTAGTAATCTCCGCGGCAGCCATTATGTGGGGTATATTCAGGTAAGAGTCTGAGCTCTGCGCCTTTCCTATACATACAGCTTCATCAGCAAAGCGCACGTGCAGGCTGTCCTTATCAGCTGTAGAATATACAGCTACGGTCCTGATACCCATTTCACGACAGGTACGAATAATGCGCAACGCTATTTCGCCACGATTGGCTATCAGTATCTTTTTAAACATTAGTATCTAAAATTGACGTTATATCTAAAATGGCTCACGACTTGCAGTCATGAGCCATCGATAATTTGAGTATTAATTAATTTGGTTCAACCAGGAAAAGTGGTTGATCATATTCTACAGGTGAAGCATCATCTATCAACACTTTTACGATCTTGCCACTTACTTCACTTTCTATTTCATTGAAAAGCTTCATTGCTTCAATGATGCAGGTTACTTGCCCTTGTTTGATATCGTCACCTACATTCACAAATGAAGGCTTATCCGGAGCAGAGCTGCGATAGAATGTGCCGATCATTGGCGACTTCACAGTTATCAGGTTGTCACTGGCCGGAGCTGCAGGTGCCGGTGTAGCAGCAGGTGCTGCTGAAGGTCCTGCTGTTGCTTGTGGTGCTGTTTGCGGAGCTGCCATCTGCATAGGCATCGGTGCTGATTGCATTACGTATTGAGTCTCACTTGGCTGAGCTTGCTTAATGGTGATCTTGAATTCACCTTCTTCTACGCTCAGTTCACTGATATTAGACTTATTGATGATCTTGATCAGTTCCTGGATTTGTTTGAACTCCATAAGGATGTCTTTAGATTAAATGATATTAATGGTAACGGGTATGACTATTGTTTTACACGCTCTATGTAAGCGCCTGTTTTGCTGTCTATCCTTACAAATTCATTGGTATCAACAAAAAGCGGAACCATTACTGTTGCACCTGTTTCTACTGTTGCCGGTTTCAGTGTACGGGTAGCGGTGTCGCCTTTCATGCCCGGCTCTGAGTAGGTTACTTGCAATACTACGTTTGGAGGAAGCTCCACGCTCATTGGTATTTCTGTTTCCGTGTTTACCAATACGAAGCACTCCTGGCCATCTTTATAAAGTTCAGGATGTTCTATCATGTTTTCAGCCATTATGATCTGCTCGAAAGATGATGTATCCATAAGGTTGAAACCGCTGTCGTCTTTGTATAAGAACTGGTAAGGGCGGCGTTCCACACGTACAGGGTATATAGTTTCGCCTGAGTTCCATGTATGCTCTATGGAGCGGGTATTGTCAACGCCTTTTAGCTTTGCCCATACTTTTGCTGCCGAACGGGCTGTCTTGTTCTGCCCGAATTCTACTACTGAATAAAGGCTATTATCTAATTTTACGATAAGGCCGTTCCTGATGTCTGCTGTTGTAGCCATTTTTTATTTTTTATACGTAATTATACGGACTGCAAATGTAATCATTAAAGCTAGAAACAGAAATCTCCTACAGTCTTGTTTTAGCAGATTTTACCCCTGAAAATCACATTTTCGACAGGATTATTGCCAAAATCGTATGGAATATGAGCTAAAGAGGGGATTTTTTTAGTGATTATCAAATTAGCGATTTTACCAATAGATATGGTGCCCAATTCATTCTCCAGCTCCAAAGCCGCCGCCCCATTGAGTGTTACGGCATTGACAGCTTCTTCGGGCGTCATGTTTAGTTGCGTGCAACTAATAGTTAATAGTAGTGGCACGTTACCTGAAGGGCAGGAGCCCGGGTTGTAATCAGTGGCCAGGCACACCGGTAAACCCTCATCTATTATTTTTCGTGCAGGTTGGTATTGTATGCCTAAAAAGAAGGCTGCCGCCGGCAAAAGAGTAGGCATCGTATTACCCGATTTCAGAGACTCTATCTCCGCCTCGCCCACACATTCCAAATGATCGACACTCACAGCCTTATACTTTACCCCCACCTGCACGCCACCCGAGTAGTGAAGTTGATTGGCATGTATCTTAGGTTTTAGGCCGTATTTCCAGCCCGCTTCCAGTAAACGCTCCGTATCTGCCACACTAAAGAAGCCTTCTTCGCAGAAAGCATCCATATAGTCAGCAAGGCCTTCGTTGGCTACTTTGGGCAGCATTTCATCTATTATCAACTTTATATAAGCTTCTTTATTCTCTTTATATTCAATAGGATATGCATGTGCGGCTAAAAATGAAGCTTTTACAGGTATTGGCGCGTTTTCCTTAAGCTTCCTGATGACCCGCAGCATTTTTAGTTCTGCTTCGGTGTTCAACCCATAGCCGCTTTTTATCTCTATGGCTCCTGTTCCCTGGGCCATCACTTCATGCAGCCGCACCAGGGACTGCTCATATAGTTCTTCCTCGCTGGTCTCATTGAGTCTCTTCGCAGAGTTCAGTATGCCACCTCCACGACGGGCTATTTCTTCATAACTCAGCCCCTTTATCCTGTCCACAAACTCCTGTTCCCTTGCCGCGGCAAATACCAGGTGTGTATGCGAGTCGCACCAGGCAGGTAGTACCAGCCTGCCGGTGGCATCTATTGTTTTGTCCGCGTTCATCTCCGGCATGTCGCTCATGCTCCCATAGCTATGGATGATACCCTTAGCGACCAGCAGCCAGGCATTGTCTATACATGGGATGCTAGCCATATCCTTCCCAGAGACTGTGCTCCTTCTGTTGGTATTATCCTCTACCTGGCAAAGCTGTTTTATATTGGTAATGAGTATGCGCATTGAATATTAATTGATGCACCAAAAGTAAAGTGAATAAGTGTAAAAAGCGGGCTTCACTGGTCTAAGTATTTACTTAGACCTAAAACAGGGCAAGGATTTGCTTGCATCACTTTGATTTTCTCCATTGCGGTAAACGCTCTTTTTCATTAGCTTTATTTTATGTCCCCATGCCACATCCGCCAACTGGTCCCAACAGACTGGCAGGGCTTCAAAGCCATCAGGCTTCAAGCGCTTCAGTTGGAGCGTGCCGTCTATTGCGCCAGCTATGAGGACATGAAGGACATGCCCGATGATTTCTGGCAAGAGCGTTTGGTTGATAACAACTTCGGATATTTTGGCCTTTATTATGATAACGAGTTGATAGGCCTATCAGGTGTGGTTCGTGATCCCGCAAAGAAACACGAAGCCGAATTTATTGCATCCTACATCCGGAAAGAACACAGGGGTAACGGCCATTCAAAACTATTTTACGAAGCAAGGATAGATTGGGCGAAAGCAAATGGCATTACCCATATAATCATTTCACATCGTGAAAGCAACTTGGCATCAAAAAAGGCCAACCAACATTTCGGCTTCCAATTTACCCACAGCGTTCCCCGCCTCTGGCATGATGGGAAGTGGGAAGAGAACGTGTACTACGAGCTTTTCTTATAACATAAATCTGATGTAAGGGCAATCCCTTGCGGTCGCCCCGTCTTCCGTATCGCAGGAAAACATATCCCCCCTTTAGGGGCTAGGGGCTTCGTTTGATGTAGGTCACCATTTCATTACTTTTTATCATTTTCTCCTCATTAAGCTCGGCCATACCAAAGTTTTTTTATACTTTAAAAAACGCAATATTTTTTGATCACTAAAATCAATAGAAATTATGAACAAATCTCTTTTTGCCAAAGTTTCGGCTGAGTTTCTGGGCACGATGATCCTCGTCTTTATGGGGTGCGGAAGTGCTGTTATTGCAGGCGCTAACGGTGAGACAGGTGTAGGCCTGCTGGGTATCTCATTTGCCTTCGGGTTGTCGGTAGTCGCTATGGCATATGCTATCGGGCATATTTCCGGTTGCCATATCAATCCCGCCATTTCTATCGCTATGGTAGTGGCGGGCAGGATGAAGATGGGGGAGGCTATCTCTTATATCATCGCTCAGGTCCTCGGTGCTATTGTGGGTGCTGCGGTGCTCATGTTCATTGCTTCAGGTAAGGTGGGATACGATGTTGCTATTAATGGTTTGGGACAGAATGGCTATGCAGCTCATTCACCCCAGCAATATAGTATGATATCAGGTTTTGTTGCCGAGGCAATACTGACATTTATCTTCTTGCTTGTGATACTCGGTTCTACTTCTACTAAAAATATTCACGGTGGTTTCGCCGGACTTTCTATCGGCTTAAGTTTAGTGTTGATCCACATTGTTGGTATTCCTATCACGGGTGTATCTGTCAATCCGGCCCGTAGTATAGGCCCTGGCCTGTTGGTTGGAGGTGAGGCTATCAGCCAACTTTGGTTGTTTGTTGTAGCGCCAATCGTTGGTGCTATACTCGCTGCCGGTATCTGGCGCTTTATGTTGGAAAAAGAATAGGCCAATACACATATTATACCCCGTTGTGCTGCCAAACAGTGCTACGGGGCATTCTTTTGGCTATTTTTGCAACACAATGAGCGAACGTATAGAAAAGCTGAAGGAATTTCTCAAAGCAAGCCCCGCCGACTGTTTCCTGAACCATGCACTGGCTCTGGAATACATAAAGTTGGGTGAGGACGAGCAAGCCCGTAAGTTGTTTGAAGCTAATATGCAAAATGACGCTACTTATGTAGCAACTTATTATCATCTGGGTAAACTGCTGGAGCGCCTTGGCGTACAGCAAGAGGCAATTGCTATTTACGAAAGTGGAATGAAAGCAGCTAAAGAGGCGAAAGACATGCACAGTTATAATGAGCTACAGGGAGCTTACGAAGACCTCGTTTACTAATTATGGACCTGTTACAACAATTTCAAAGCAATAAGCTGGTAAAGGCTGCAAAAGCAAAGGGCAAAACCACCCTGCTTGCAGTAAGCGGTGGTGTGGACTCCATGGTAATGGCAGAACTTTTCCTCAGCAGCAAATTACCCATAGCTATTGCGCATTGCAATTTCAACCTCAGGGGCGAAGAAGCAGATAAAGACGAGCAATTGACGCGCGAATGGGCCGAAAAGAATAATGTCACTTTCCATCACATCAGCTTCGAAACAAAGCAGAAGATGGAGGAGTGGAAAAAAGGGGTACAGGAAACCGCCCGTATTCTCCGTTATGAGTGGCTGGATAAGTTAATGACTGACAATGGTTACGGTAACCTCGCTACTGCTCATCATGCAAATGATAATGTAGAGACCCTGCTGATGAACCTTTTTAAAGGAACAGGTATGAGTGGCATGCACGGTATACCTGAGCAGAACAACTATATCATCAGGCCACTATTATTCGCTACTAAGGAACAAATATATGCTTACGCTAAAGTACATAACATAGCTTTTCGTGAAGATGCCTCTAATGCAGGCGATGCATATACCCGCAATGCTATCCGGAATAATATCATCCCGGTTGTAGAGCAGTCTTTCCCCAATGCTATCCAACACATCAGCGACAGTATCAGGCGCTTTGCTCAAGCAGAACAATTATATAACAGGTCTATAGAAAAAGAACGTAAAGACCTTACCGAAAAACGCGGACAGGACATTTATATTTCTATAAAGAAGCTGTTACTACGCCAGCCGCTCGAAACAATTTGCTATGAGTTATTTGAGCCCTATGATTTCACTCCATCCCAACTGCCACACATTCTCAGCTTGCTGGAGTCGGGTAGTGGTCATTTTATTTCCTCTTCTTCTCACCGTATTATCCGCGACCGTGATTTCCTGATCATCACTACTCAAAAGCAAGTAGAAACCGATATCATCAGCATTGAAGGTGTGCCATGTATTATTGATGCAGGGAGGATGAAACTTGATTTTCAAATAGAAAATACACCCAAAGATTTGTCGTCAGACAATAACATCGCCTACGTTGATGTAAAGAACATCGAATTCCCGCTCATCCTTCGTAAATGGCGTATTGGTGACTATTTCTATCCCCTTGGGATGAATATGAAAAAGAAGAAGGTCGCCCGCTTCCTCATCGATCAGAAGATACCAATTCACGACAAAGAACACATTTGGGTACTGGAATGTGCCAAACGCATTGTATGGGTTTGTGGCATGCGCCTCGATGAACGATTTAAAGTAAAGCCCTCAACTGAGAAGTGCTTGATAATTAAAATACAGGGTTCGTAATCTGCTGTATAAATATCCGCCCATGACTGGGGTCGAATAAAAAAGTAAATACAAATCCAAAGACTGAACCCCAAAAGTGCGCATCATGATTGATGTTGTCGCTGCTTTTTCTTGATGCATACACGCAGTACGCCAAATAGATCACTGCGAATACAATTGCCGGAATACCGAAGGGGATGAACATGATCTGTATTTTCGCCCATGGATAGAAATACACACTGGAAAACAATACCGCAGCCACACCACCCGAAGCCCCCAGTGAACGGAAGTAACTATGGTCTTTATGCTTTATCATATCCGGTAATGACGAGGCAACAATGGCCATCAAGTATAGAATTGGGAACAAGAATGGCTTGCCCATCATTTCAAAGGTCTGCTCCACATATTGACCGAAGGCATACAGCGTGAACATATTGAAGAACAGGTGCATCCAGTCCGCATGAATAAACCCTGAACTGAGCAGCCTGTAATATTCCTTAGGCTCACTCATGCCATAGGGGTACATGATGAACTTATTATAGAGTGTATTATTACTGAATGCGCTGATAGATATCAATGCGGTTATCACTACGAATATTAGAGTATAGCTCATGTGCTTGAAAAGTATGTAAATGTACCGGATTATGAATGATGATAAGGGGTATTGTTCAGTATGC
The DNA here is from genome assembly GCA_002483105.1 of Bacteroidetes bacterium UBA7674. Lineage (GTDB taxonomy): Bacteria > Bacteroidota > Bacteroidia > Chitinophagales > Chitinophagaceae > MKUN01. The sequence goes on along the minus strand of DLHG01000013.1, from coordinate 1,049,526 downwards.
TGAAGGTTCTATATACCTGTTCGGCCAAAACCAATCTTACCAGCTGATGCGGAAAAACAAGTGACGACAACGACCATACTTGTTTTGCCTGCTTGCGAACTTCATCGGTTACGCCAAATGCACCGCCTATCAATATTACCAATGTTTTAGTCCCCTGGTTCATCATCTGTTGAAATTGCTGCGCCCATTGTGGTGAAGTAAGCATTTTTCCTCGTTCATCCATCAATACCAGGTAATGGTGTGCCTGCAGGCGCTTAAGTATTAACTCTTCTTCCTGCTTTTTAGTACGTTCCACATCGGTAGTGGCAGTCTTTTTAGGCAGTTGCATGACCACCAGCTCTATTGGGTTATATGGCTTTATCTTCTGGAAATAGTGCTTTATTCCATCTTCTATATACCCGTCATTTTCCTTGCCTATACTCCAGATCTCTATGTTCATTTTCAATTACTTATGTCACGCTGAGGCTGCAAGATACCCGCCCACAGCCGTTTTTCAATATAAAACCCATTACAATGGAATAATTTTGATTTTTGACTTTAGATTTTTGACTTTTTACTTATCTTTGCAATCCCAAACGCGGGAATGGCTGCGTAGCTCAACTGAATAGAGCATCTCACTACGGATGAGAAGGTTTCAGGTTTGAATCCTGACGCGGTCACAAAAAAGGGCTTACAAGTATCTTGTAAGCCCTTTGTTTTTATAGCGATTGGTGTTTTAGTCTTCCTTTTTCTCCTCTTCGTCCTTTTTCTCTGTATTGATGCCAATTAGCTTTAATGCTGCTCCCACAGAGAGGTTGATACCTACATATGCCGCGTAGGCCGGGTCAAACTTTGGGAACAAACCTCTGATGTCCGTACCTAAAACAATAGTGGCATCTTTCGATAGTGTTTCTGTATAGTAAGCCCTTACCAGGTAGAAACCATTCCACTGATTGGATATTAAATGAGGCCTTGCCGGCAATAAGCCCGAAACACGGATAGGGTTATCTGTGGTCATACCGACGGTGGGTTGGATGAAGAAGGAGCCGCTTTCCCAGGGAACTATATTAAAGGTAAATCCCGCACCAAAGTATCCATTTAGAAATGTCTGACTATACGTTGACTCATTTGACGAAATAGTCTTTAGGCGTATGTCTCTGCCATCTGTATTGCCGGTGTAAATGCCTGTGTCCGTGTACAAGGCGGATACCTTAGATGTAGCCTGGAATTTGTTTACCAGTAATTCAAAATGTCCGTGAGCATATATCTGTGCTCTCTCGTCATTCCTTGTCAGCCTGTACAAAGGTTGGGCGTAGAAGCTGTACACGGTATTTTTTACCCTGGTACTGTATTTGTTTATTTGCCGCAGATACTGCTCTCCGCTATCAAGCGTTTGTAAGGGGGTGATTCTTATATTTTCTTCCAGTTCATGGGTATTCAATGTGTCCGGTGCGTCGCCTTGCCAGTAATTCAGCTTCATGATGCCTGTATTAAAGCCCCATCTTGTTTTTTTCTCCAAGGATTTATTAGGAGCGAAAATATTTACATGACCTACATAATTCACTTTTGTTTCTGAAAAATCAAAGGTCCCGGCATTTAAAAATAGTAGCCTGTCTTCGTTATTCTTGCGCACCTGCGGTTTTTCTTCTTCGGCTTCCTGAATGTATAAGTAGAATATCTTTTCAGCATCTGTTGCTGTAGTTTTGTTTTTCAATTTGAATATGATAAGTTTTCCGTAGATATTTTTTTCATCTCCCCTTACCAAAACTTTTACCTCTATTGACTCACCTTTCTTTCCGGTTTTCATATCTGCATCTTCGGTAAGCATTTGAAAGGAATTTTCCGCAATATCAACTCCTACAGGCTCAATAGAAAATTCCTGGGTTGCATTGCAACCGCTACACGACACTTTTAATGTGTATTCTATCACTTTTCCATTAGAGATTTTTACGGTATCCCGCTCTTTCCCAAAGCTGAGTGATTGTGCTTTTACATCGTATGCTGATAAGATGATCAATAGAAACGCAACTAAAGCGCCCGGTGCGGTGATTCTGATTTGTTTTAGTAAGTGTGTCATGTTATTTTTTTTAGTTGTTATGTTTTATAACCGTTTTTCTCATTTTTATTTGCCAGGCAATTATTATAATGATGATCCCGGTTATTATTGGTCCGCATATCATTAATGTGCTCGCATTTTTCTTGACTAACCAAATAGCATCTGCCGACATGAAGATCAGCTGAAGTAGTTGTACTGATATTGCCAGGGCGGCTTGCCTTCCTCTCTTTATATCAATGCTGAGATATAAAAAAAGGTTAAGCACCTGCGATATTATCAAAAACTCGAATACGACTATCTCAAGGGCCATTTGCATATTGATTACGATGTAAAGTTGGGTCAACTTACAGCCCTGTTCAAGGTGAGAACATGCAGTGCTTCAGGGTATTTTTCACGTATGGCTGACGTGGATATTCACATAGTTGAATGTTATGACTATCAATGAAATATGCGCATCTTTGAAGAAGTATATGATATTTCTACACTTTAATAAAACTATACACACAATTATGAAAAAGACACTCATTTACGCACTATTTAGCTTTGCGCTGCTTTTGAATACATCATTGGTATATGGATACAGTGAGTTAAATCTGAAAACTGATATCCATTGGATGAGTAATCAACAACTCAAAACCAGGGTAAAACATTTTCAATCATTTTTTCTCCCTCCGGCAGGAATTCTTAATACTGTCTGTGATATTACTACATATGACGTGATACATGATATGGAAGATGTTCTCGACCACCAGGATGTGGTGGGTAACGATCGTAAACATATTCATGTTTTAAGGGTCTACTATGGGTTAGACATAATTAATGATCCTGCAACAGGCAGAATAGACTACAAGATAGTTCTGATATACATTCCTGACATCGCTATCGAATATGATGAGGATTCAAAAATCTTCAAATTCTTTTTTGATAATCTTCCAGCGGATAATCCTACCGTTTTCGTATCTGGGCATCTTACCCAACCTGTAAATTATAACGATGCCAGCGTTCAGGGGTATATCAGAAATTATCAGACAAGCGGGATTCGGGTTTATCCACATGGTATTCCTGGAACTGGCACGCGCCCATTAAATTTATGTACTGCAGCGATTTGTCAGAATGATTCAAATTTCGATGCCAACGGAATGGTATTCCCTTTCCAGGAAATAAAAGATTTTTTTAAATCGTCAGAATCTGACACTCTAATGATCGTGAATGTGGCAGAACATGATGAACAGCACGGTTTTAATTTTTATAAGCATGGTATCGCATTCACTGACCACACTGTTGGTACATTTCAGAATGAAGCAATGTCAGCCAACTTAGGGGCATTATGTCCGCCAAGATGCAAAGAGGTGACTTTGAGATATGTAAAACATCGTGGGTTTTGGTATTACATTTTCAATCCTTCATTTTATGGAGAAGATTACAAATATTTTGGTGTTGCATTGCTAGGTTTTGGGGCATTTTTAGGTTTAATGGGATTAGTGCTTTACAGGAAGCTTGCCGGTATCGGTAAAAAGTAGCAACGGCTATTAGTAAAGAGCCGCTCTTTCAGCCGCTCTTTACTTTTACTTATGCCAGTTGATGCCTATATTTAAGGCTGTATGCATGATTCGTTTTTCGATATTCCGCAATTGGCCATTCTGATCGTACTCTTGCCTACTGTAATATTAGGTGTCTTGATATACAGTAGGTTATCCTTTTTCTGGCGTGTCGTCCATTTACAATTAATTCTGGCATTTGTTTGTGAATTGGTGGGAAGGTTACTTGTTTTACATGATGCAAAGAATACGATTCCCATATTTAATTGCTATATCCTGGTGGAGCAAATGCTCCTGCTATCCGCTGTATTTATGATACTCAAACCGCGTATGGTATGGCGTATCAGTTCGTTAACATTATGCCTATTGGTCTGGTTGTGGAATGTTTATGATGGAGGTTTTTACACTTTCGCGCAAATTTCCTTTCTTACAGGCTGTGTATTAATAGTGATGTTCTATACTGCATTGCTCATTGCGCTTGTTCATAACGATATCGAAGGGCCGGTTAGGCCATTGTTGTTGCTGTCTATCTCAACTTTGCTCTATTTCGGCGGTGATATTCCTTTGTTCTGCCTGATCAATTATTTGAGCACCCATGAGCATAAAGAATTTGCTTACAAACTGTATTCCATCAATGACGTATTGGCCATATGCAGGTATCTGATGGTGTTTGTAAGTTTTTTATACATCGCCAGGCCAACGACAAAAAAAAATAGTCTATGAATGAGCAGGAAATAGGCATGATGGTACTGTTTACCACACTGATCATATTGCTATTCGTAGCGGGTATTGTAATTGTCGTTGTGAAAGCACGGCACGAAAAAACACGAAAGGACGTAGAACTGGCAACAATGCAGCTTACCTACCAGGCAGAATTATCAAAAACACAATTGGAAGTAGGAGAGCAGGTAATGACCAACATAGCCCGTGAAATGCACGATAATATAGGCCAGTTGCTTACCTACCTGTATTTACAGATCGAGAATAAGAAAAATGATGACGATAAATTAAATGATATTTTGACACCCTTAACCGGAACCGTCACATTGATCACGGAACAGGTTCGGCTTTTGAGCCATTCTTTAAATACCGACCATATCAATAAACTTGGGCTGCTGGAGGGCATAAGATCAGAGGTATTGCGTCTTGAAAAACTAGGGTACCTTAAGGTACATTTTGTTGATGATGGTTTTGGTCTTTCTCTGGACAAAGACAGGCAGCTAATTGCATTTCGAATATTTCAGGAGGCGGTCAATAATATTTTAAAACATTCCGGGGCATCAGAGATGTCCATTGAGCTTACCGCTCAGCCACAATTCATCTTGAAAATTAGTGATAATGGCCAGGGATTCAATGTATCCGAAAAGTACGGAGGCACTGGTTTGGCAAATATGCTAAAACGCGCCGCGCTGGCGAAATTCCAATTGGATATCATTTCTGAACCCGGGAATGGATGCACTTATATATTAAAATGTTAGGTGTATTGTCATTATTGCATTATTTTAAAGAAAAATCCCACTATGTCACTCCCTTACAAGATCATATTAGTTGACGACCACGAAATGGTCAGAACCGCATTCAAGGAATTGATAGAGAATGCCGGACCTTATAAAGTAGAATATGAGTTTTCCTCCGGAAAGGAATTTCTTAATGCTTACCCCCTGGAAGCAGATCTTTTAATACTTGATCTCAGTATGCCGCAAATGAATGGCTCTCAAGTCGTAAAAAGGTTAAAAGAACTGAATACAGAAATAAAGATATTGATAGTGACAATGGAAAGTTCTGACGATTGGGTGGCCCAGCTATTCAAGGATGGTATAAGGGGCTATTTACAAAAACAGTCTCCATCCTCTGAGTTAAAGAAGGCCATTGAGGACATTATTAATTTCGGATATTATCACAATGATATACTCAATCAAATGATCCATGGTTCCGGAAAGAATACGAAAAACCATGCTAAATCACTACTAGAGCGTATTACAGATAAAGAGCTTGAATTTTTACGTTTGGTCTGTCACGATGAAGAATATACTTACGAACAAATGGCCGGCATTATGAATGTGCACAGAAGAACGCTGGACAATTATAGAGAATCTTTGTTTGAGAAATTCAGCATCAAATCAAAATCGGGGTTGGTTATGTTCGCGATGAAACATAAGTTGTTTGATATGGAAAACGATGTCATGAATGCCTGATGATAGCTGATTTTCAAAAATGCAAAAGGGCTTACAAAAAACTTGTAAGCCCTTTTGCATATGCAGACTTTCAGCCTACTGTATCATTAGTTTCGTTTTGCTTATCCCGGTTTCATCCGTCACAAATACGAAATACATTCCTTTTGTTTTATCACCAAGATCTATAACTTTTTTACCCTTCACCGACTTTTGTTGATAAACAACCTGTCTCAAAGCATTTACAATTTCTACATTAAAGGTTTTGTTCGAAGCCATTTCCACCATTACCGATCCGTTCGATGGGTTAGGGTAGATGTTCAGATCACTGCCCATGGTTGCAGAAGCAATATTTGTAGGTGTATAGATACCTGTAGAAATATTGGTGGTGTCCTGCCACAGTGTTATCCTTGAAGGGAAATACAATGCCGTATCCATTCTCTTTTCCTGTCCTTTGGTGAACATTTTATAGCAATTGGTATTGTAGTCCATGTAATTCTCCGCGTTTATCAATTGGCTGTTACAGTTTAGTGGGGCATTTGATGTGGACGTAGTGTGGCAGCCTTGTCCTGTAGTGCAAGGTGGAGTATCGGCAACCCTGTCATTTGGTGCTGTGCAGCCGCCTTCAAAAGTGTGCAACAGATTGAAGAAATGTCCGAACTCATGCGTCATGGTAGAAGCAAATTCAGGATTTGTATTGGTGTGTATGTAAGCTCCGTTATAAACGATCCTTGCCAGATTATTATTCGTCATATTTGTACTAGGGAACCATGCTACACCGGAGTTGTTGGTAACACCATCATCATAGAGTTCCGCCTGCACATACACATTTATATACTTTTTGTTGTTCCATGCATCGGCTTGTATCAGGGCGTCATATCCATTACCATTGCCGAATCCGTTTGCAACAGGGTGGTATATGATACCGGTGGTGTTATTTCCGTTGGGGTCCTTCTTGGCAAGGTAGAATTTGATGTTCTTTGGGCTGCGAAGTGCAAGATACTGTGAGTGTACTGTATTGTAATCGTTGTTCAGGCCATGAAAATCCTGGTTTAACTTTGCTACAGCGCCTATTATCAGGTTGTCACTTACTGTCTTACCATTCTGAACGGTGCCGTACACATGAAATACTACTGCTACTCTGTACGTGTCAACTGCCGTACTTTTCGACATTGTTCGTGCCAGTAATTGATTGGCTGCAAATTGTTGGTCAGTCTCTTGTTCGCTTACAGCTTCAGGATGGGCATTGTAGTATTGTTCCATCATTTCCGAATTGCGACACATAGCGGGTGCTTGTTGTGCATGTACATTTGTGGCAAGCATACTTATAGCCGCAATACTTAATAGTAATCTCATTTTACTCCGATTATAATTGATTGAGTGATTAAATATGGTGAGAGGATATATAATCACAGTAAATATAAAGAAAAATATTTACCCCAATGTTTGCGATATTTGACCTTCAATTAAAAGGTAATATTATGAATTGGTTAATACTCATTATTGCAGGCTTGTTCGAAGTCGGATTTGCTGCTTGTTTAGGCAAAGCAAAAGAAACATCCGGCTCTGTTGCTGCAATGTGGTATGCCGGTTTCCTGGTTTGCCTGACCATAAGTATGCTACTGCTCATCAAAGCAACACAATCATTACCCATAGGTACAGCTTATGCTGTATGGACCGGGGTAGGGGCGGTAGGAACAGTATTGATCGGAATAATATTTTTCAAAGAGCCCGCTGATTTCTGGCGTTTGTTTTTCATTGTCACATTAGTTGGTTCTATAGTAGGCTTAAAGACAGTATCTCATTGATAGTTTGCAGTTTCCAGTTGGCAATTATCAGCCACTAATAGGAAACTGCAAACTGATAATTGTTAACTGCTGACTTTCTTGAACACCACTATCCCGTTGTGCCCGCCAAAGCCGAAAGTATTACTCATCGCTACATCCACATTTTTCTCCAGCGCTTTATTCATTACTATTTTCAAGCCTTCCGGTAATGCAGGGTCTGGCTCTGTGATATTTATGGTCGGAGGAATAATAGAATCCCTGATACTCATTACAGAAGCGATTGCTTCCACCGCTCCGGCTGCACCCAGCAAGTGCCCTGTCATAGACTTTGTAGCGCTCACATGAAGCCTGTCCGGCTTATCGCCAAATACATTGATGATGGCTTTTATCTCGCTCACATCTCCCACAGGTGTAGAAGTAGCGTGTGCATTCAGATAATCCACATCATCCGGCGTTAACCCGGCGTCTTTCAGTGCCGACTTCATCGCATGGCTCGCACCCAGGCCTTCAGGATGAGTGGATGTCATGTGGTAAGCATCAGCTGTCATTGCGGCACCGGCTACTTCTGCGTATATGGTAGCACCACGTGCCACTGCGTGTTCGTATTCTTCCAGTACCAATGCACCTGCACCTTCACCCATAATAAAACCATCACGATTTACATCGAATGGGCGACAGGCGGTCTCAGGACTATCGTTTTGTGTTGACATGGCTTTCATCGCGCTGAATCCACCAACAGATGCAGGTGTAATCGGTGCTTCTGATCCTCCGGTAACTATTACTTTGGCTTTACCCCAACGGATATAGTTCAGCGCATCCATAATGGCTGTGTTAGATGTAGAGCAGGCAGAAACCGTAGTATAGTTGATACCCATCAGCCTGTACTTTATCGAGATCATACCCGATGCCATGTTCACAATCATCTTTGGCACGAAGAACGGGCTGAACCTCGGCTTAGAGCCCCCCTCAACATATTCCGTCACTTGTTCTTCAAAGGTGGCCTGTCCGCCTTGTCCTGAACCCCATATCACTCCTATATCAAACGGATCCATGGATGGGATATCGAGTTTAGAATCTTCTATCGCTTGCTTGGCTGCACCAAGCGCATACTGTGTGAACAGGTCTGTACGTTTTATTTCTGCCCGGTCCAGGAAACTTTCAGGGTCAAAGTCCTTTACTTCGCTGGCTATTTGCGTCCTGAATTGGCTGGCATCAAATCTCGTGATCTTAGATGTACTGCTTTTACCATTCTTCAGGTTGTCCCAGAAGGTGGCTACGTCATTTCCTAATGGGCTGATAACACCCATGCCGGTAATTACTACTCGTTTCATTATTGCCTTTTTATTAAGGAATGACAAAATTACGAAAAACCACTTTATATTTGCAAGTGGTTGTAAAATATATTCATGCGTTCTGATTGCCCGCTCAACTACGGTCTGGAAATATTTGGTGATAAGTGGACTTTACTTATCATCCGTGACCTCATGTTCTTCGGCAAGCGATATTACAATGAATTTCTCAGCTCCAATGAGGGTATTTCCACAACAGTCTTGGCCGACAGGCTCGCACTTCTTGAAAAGCAAAAGATCATCAAAAAGCAAAAGGATCCCGAACACAAGCAAAAGATCGTCTATAGCCTCACGCAAAAGGGAATTGACCTCCTTCCTATTATAATAAACATAGGTATGTGGTCGTCCACATATAGCAAAAAAGTAAGCGATAAAATGGAGTGCTATTTTGCTGATATCAGGAAAAACTTCGAGAAAGGCATCGCCGCTCTCAAAGCTGAACTATCAGCTACTCATTTAGAATAAAACATATCCACAATCAGCCCGGCGAATCCATTAATACGACAAATCCTGGTTCAAAACCATTTACTTTTGCATCATGTCGCTCAAGGTTGCCTCTCTAAATTCCGGAAGTAATGGTAATTGCTATTATATAGGCAATGAGCAGGAGGCTGTGTTGATAGATGTAGGCCTTTCCTGCCGGGAAACAGAAAAACGTATGCGCAGGCTCGGGCTTACAATGGAACGTGTCAAAGCCATATTTATCTCACATGAGCATGGTGACCACATTCGCGGGGTAGATGTCATTTCCCGCAAGTTCAGTATTCCCGTATATGTTACCGAAAAGACGTTGCGCTACGTACCACGCTTAGATAAGAGCCTCGCAATACCATTTATGCCAGGTCAACCCATATTTATCGGAGATATTTCAGTTACGCCTTTTCCTAAGTTCCACGATGCGATCGACCCTCATAGCTTTGTCCTGTCTCATAATGGTACTAACATCGGGGTGTTCACAGATATAGGTATTAATTGTGCCAATGTGATTGAGCACTTTCAACAATGCCATGCCTGTTTCCTTGAAGCCAACTACGATGCGACCATGCTCGATACAGGCCGATACCCTTATCACCTTAAGAACAGGATAAGAGGAGGACACGGACACCTTTCTAATGCCCAGGCCTTGGAATTATTCCTCGCGCATAGACCTTCATTTATGAGCCACTTGTTCCTCTCACATCTATCTAAAGACAATAACGATCCTGAGTTGGCACTTCAACTGTTTACGCCCCACGCGGGGGATGTAAAAGTGATTGTGGCTTCACGTTACGAGGAATCTGGTTTATATTATATAAACAGTAATGATCAGCCTGATGTTATTGTCACTAAAATGCAACAAGCATCATTGTTTTAATCGTTTTCCCGTTTCTGTCATCTTTTTTTCCCGATTATAAAAACCTTTTCCCTTTCAGGTGGCTTTCTTTGTGCCATCAATTCTTGCTCCCCCCAATAATAGTATAGTTATCAGTAAGCCACTGTAGTGCGTATGCTCATGCGCTGCGGAACGGTAAAGAGTATGTCAGTGCGTTTCTGTATTGATGCAGTCTTTTCCGTTGGTGGTTAAGGTAAAGGTGTGCCACCCCCGTCGCGTAAGCGGGGTTGTATCCGGTCGGGAGCAAGAGTACCGGAACACAACTTATACGGGGTAGGCCACCTCCTAATAAAGCGGAGTTCTAAAAACTAAATATATAAAAATGAAAAAACTATTACTTGGTTCAATGTTTTTGATGTCAGCTGCGGCTACACAAGCCCAGGTTATTGCCGATACTGTAAACATGGGTCCGCAATACGCTCAAAATAAATGGTATAGCCTGGAAGATGATGAGGTTGACTCTGCTTCTGCTACAAACTGGCATATTGCTTTTGCTGCTACGGCCGCAATGTCTTCTCCGCTCACTACGGCGATACACATTAATCATAAAGTTGCTTCCCTGTATGAAGTGATTGGCGCCCTTCCTGCTGATTTCGCGACGACTACTACACTTGATACAGCTAACTGGCCTCAACTACGCAACACAGATACTTTATGGTCTTATGGCGCATTCAATGTACCAACTACTCCGGACATAGGCATGGACTATGGTTTTGGTTCTTACAATACTGGTACGCACATAATAGAGGCCAACAGGATATTTGTTCTGAAATACGGAACAACTTTCAAGAAGATGTACATCACTCTTGATCCTAACAGTGCTGCGAAGTATTACCTCTTCACGTTTGCTAACATGGATAATTCAGATATGACTACAGATACACTGTTTATCAATAACTATGTGGACAGGAATTTCTTCTACTACGATGTAGAAAATAAAGTAGAAATAGATAGGGAGCCGGGCAATGAGAATTGGGATGTGTTATTCACTCAATACTGGGATAACGCCATGGGATACCAGGTTACAGGTCTGTTGCATAACGTAGACGTGGAAGCCGTAAAAGTAACATTACAGGAAGAAACTACTTACAACGACTTCCTGGCGCACCAGACAGGCCCTTACATCAACACTATTGGTTACGACTGGAAAGTACTGAACCAATCTTTTACTTATGATATGGCAGACTCTACGCTGTATTTCATAAAAGCACTGAATGGTGATATCTGGAAAGTAGTATTCACCGGTTTCATAGGTAGCTCTGCCGGTTCTTTCAGGTTTACTAAGGAGAAGCTGGCTACTGCAAGTGTACAAAATGTATCCGGCAAAAATGAAGCAAGCCTTGCCGTATATCCTAACCCTGCTAGTGGTGGTAACGCTACAGTAGCTTACAACCTGAACAGCAACAACAAAGTTACTAGAATGATGGTAATGGATATGACAGGCCGTGTAGTAATAGCTACTCAAATGGACAACCAAAAAGGGTTACACCAACAAGTGATCAATACACAAAATCTGGCAGCTGGTACTTACATCATCAATGTGATGACTGATGCAGGTGCTATGCAAACAAAACTGTCTGTTCAATAATTTCAGATTACAAACAAATAATAGTCAGCTACTCTCCTTCACCTTTTGGGTAGGGAGAGTAGCCTTTAATAGAGATTTTATGATTCGTAGAAGAATACTCAGCTATTTAAGCATTCTTGCCGCAGTTTTCCTGTTTTCTTGCAAGAATACTGCAAAGCAGGAAGAGAAGGCAAGTCTCATTAACGAGAAAACAAGGATTGTATCCCTGAGTGGCACTACCACCGAGATACTCTCAGCCCTCGGTCTTGAAAACAAGATCGTAGCTGTGGATGTTACCAGTAATTACCCTGAATCTATTGCAGCTTTACCAAAAGTTGGTCACAACAGGAATCTTTCTCCTGAAGCGATACTCTCGCAAAGACCTACATTGGTAGTCGGTTTGCGCAGTCAGGTAAAACCCGAATTGATAGAACAACTCCGGACAGCTAAGGTCAGCTTACTGTTGTTCGACCTGGATCTTACGGTGGAGGGAACAAAGAAATTAGTAACGTCAATGGCAGATTCACTTGGTGTTGCAGATAAGTCTGTTGCTATCAATAAGGCCATTGATGAAGACATGGCAGTCGTTACAAAACCAACTACAAGTCCTAAAGTATTATTCATATATGCACGTGGTACTGGCACTATGATGGTGAGTGGTGATAATACCGCTGCTGCCAGTATTATTAACCTCTCCGGCGGACAAAATGCCATCACCGGATTCGAAGAGTTTAAGCCGCTGACGCCTGAAGCATTAGTTGCTGCCAACCCCGATGTGATCCTCATGTTCGACAAAGGGCTGGAAAGTCTTGGCGGCATGGACGGCTTGCTGGGTATACCTGGTGTAAAGGAAACTAACGCAGGTAAAAGCAAGAATGTCATAGAAATGGATGGCCAATTCCTCACAGGTTTTGGCCCCCGCCTGGGAAAGGCTGTATCTGAATTATCAAACAAACTAAATGGGCTTGCGAAAAATTAAGCTCATATATATTATCATGATAGTACTGCTCATCATATCGTTCATATTTAGTATCGGTATCGGGGCAGTCTATATAAGACCTTTGCAGTCGCTGGGCATTATCGCGGATGCCTGCGGGTTCAATACGTATATCGCTTACGAACAGCAACAGGCATCTGTACTAATGTCTATCCGTCTACCTCGTGTACTGTTAGCAGTGCTAATAGGAGCAGGATTGGGTATTTCAGGAGCCTCAATGCAGGGCTTGTTCAGAAACCCGCTTGCTGATCCCAGCCTCATAGGCATTTCATCAGGAGCTTCATTGGCCGCTGTTGCTTTTATAGTGGTGGGTGTGAGTATGTCTGCTACGCTCACCGGGTTGCTCGGTGTATACGCGCTGGCTGTCGTAACCTTCCTGGGCGCCCTGGTTACAGCTATAGTCGTTTACAGGTTGTCGCAAGTAAGTGGCCGCACAGTCATCAGCATGATGTTGCTGACAGGTATTGCCATCAATGCACTCACCAGTGCCTTTACCGGCTTCTTCACCTACAGTGCCAACGAAGCACAACTGCGCAGCATAGTATTCTGGTCATTAGGTAGCCTCGGTGGTGCCACATGGAACAATGTCGTGGGGCTTATACCATTCATATTATTGCCTGTTATCATCTTGCCTTTCTTTGCCAAGCAACTCAATACATTCGCTCTTGGAGAGAACGGTGCTGCCCACTTAGGTGTAAATACAGAGAAGGTAAAACGCATCATTGTTATTCTCACGGCCCTTTGTGTGGGCTCATCCGTAGCTGTTGCAGGGGTAATAGTATTTATAGGGCTGATAGTGCCGCATGTTATGCGTCTCATCGCCGGTCCCGACCATCGTTACTTGCTGGTGTTATCCGCTTTGTTTGGTGCGGTGTTGCTATTAAATGCAGACCTGTTCTCCCGCGTAGCACAAGCTCCATCGGAATTGCCTATCAGTATCATAACAGGAATAATAGGTGCGCCTGTATTCTTATATCTGTTATTAAAAGAACGTAAAGCTCAAAGGCTCGCATAATGATCAACGTCAACAGCATATCTTACCGTATTGGCGACGCAGTTATCCTGAACAACGTTTCTTTCCCGGTTACTCCGGGTGAGATGCTTGTGATTCTGGGTGGCAATGGTGCGGGTAAATCGACTTTGCTGAAAGCCATGTGTGGCGATATACCCGTGAACAAAGGCAATATCTCTATGCTGGGTAAAGATATTACCGATTGGAAGCATGGCGAACTGGCTGCTATTCGTGCGGTGTTGCAGCAGCAGACATTGCTTTCTATGCCGTTTACTGTTGCTGAGGTGGTGATGATGGGGCGCTATCCTCATTTCAATGGGAGGGAACAGGAAATAGATTATGACATTGTAAAGAGTGCATTGAAAAAAACAGGTATAGAACATCTGGCCGACAGGAATTATCTCTATCTCTCCGGCGGCGAACAGCAAAGGGTGCACCTGGCGCGCGTATTTGCACAAGTATGGACGACTCCCGGCAGCACGGGCCGCGTACTATTCATGGACGAACCCATCAATAGCCTTGACATCCGTCACCAACACACCGCATTGGAACTGGCGCGAGAGTTTACGGCAGAAGGCAACGCTGTTGTCGCTGTCCTGCACGATCTCAACCTTGCTATTCAGTACGCCGACAAAATATTATTACTGAAGAAGGGCAGTGTGACCGCTTATGGCACTCCGGGTGAGGTCATAAGGGAACACATCATTTCAGAAGCATATGATTATCCGTTAAGCATTTTTAGTAGTCCGCATTACCAACATCCCGTGGTAGTGCCTTTTATTCAACAATAAAATATTTATAAAATGGAAACAACAAGTTTAAGTATCCGTGAGCAATACAATGCAGCAAAAGAAGCCAATCCCAAGTCCCGCATCCGTGATATATCCCGCATAATGGGCGTTAGCGAAGCCGACCTTGTAGCAATGAATGTAGGTGAAGGAAACACCGTATTGGAAGGTGATTTCAAGGAAATGATCAAAGACGTGACCGGCATGGGTCGTGTTATGGCTTTAACGCGTAACGACAATGTCGTTCATGAGCGTAAGGGCGTATATAATGACGTGTCTTTCCAGGGCATGGTAGGCCTGGTGCTTGATCCGGATATCGATCTGCGTTTATTCATGATGAACTGGAAGTTCGGTTTTGCTGTAAGCGAAGGTGGTCGCCAAAGCCTGCAGTTCTTCGATAAAAGTGGGGAAGCAGTGCACAAAATTTACATGATAGAAGACAGCAACATGGATGCTTATAATGCATTCATCGAAAAATATAAAGCGGCAGACCAGGTATCCACTATAACTACAGAAGCATACCCTGCAGACACAGCAGAATTACCTGATAGCGACATTGATGTTGCTGCATTCCGGGAAGGTTGGTTGAACATGCAGGACACACATGAGTTCTTCGGCCTGATGGGTAAGTATAAACTGAAGCGCACACAAGCATTGCGCCTCGCTCCGGAAGGGCACGTAAAGCTAGTACCCAACGATACCGTTCGTGGTATACTGGAAGCTGCCGCAGCGAATCAGATACCTGTTATGGTGTTTATAGGTAGCCGTGGATGCATACAGATACACACAGGCGAGGTGAACAACCTGGTTACTACAGGTCCCTGGTACAACGTCCTCGACCCCGACTTCAACATGCACTTGCGCGAAGATGCCATTGTTTCTTCGTTCATCGTGAAAAAGCCGAGTGTGGATGGTATCGTTACCTCTTTGGAAATATTTGATGCCAAAGGAGAAATGATCGTTCAGTTCTTCGGCAAGCGCAAACCCGGTATTCCGGAATTGGAAAGCTGGAGAGAGATAGTAAAGAACGTTACAGGATTCTAATCTTTCGTAGTATTTGTATATAACATTTATCTGAGAATGAAAACTGATTGGTTACATAAATATGTTATCACCGTTTTGTTTGGCGCCTTCCCTGTGCCGGGATCTGCCCAGGCAAAGGATAGCACCGCTATCCGGAGGCATATAGAAGAAGTTGTAGTAACAGGGCAATATTCGCCTAACGACCCGGCTAAAGCAGTTCAGAAGATAAAGATCATTGGCCGCCAGAAGATCGAGATGATGAATGCACAAAACCTCAAAGATGTACTGTCTAATGAACTGAATATCCGTTTGTCTAATGACAATATCCTGGGTTCTTCTATGAGCATTGGCGGTATCTCCGGAAGGAATGTAAAAATACTGATAGATGGTGTGCCTGTTATCGGCAGGCAGGATGGCAGTATTGACCTCTCACAGATCAACCTCAATAACATCGAGCGTATCGAGATCATCGAGGGTCCTATGTCTGTCAACTATGGTACAGATGCTTTAGGTGGCGCCATCAACCTCATTACAAAGAAGGAGATCAAAAAAACAATTGAAGGTAATGTCTCAGGATACTACGAATCGATCGGCACATATAACTTACAAGGCAGAAGTGGATTTTCTAAAAATAAACACACGGTTACGCTCAATGCAGGCAGGAATTTCTTTGATGGCTGGAATCCCGGCGAAAAAATAAATTTCGATTATTCACCGCTTATCGCCGACTCATCACGTTTTCTTCAGTCCAAGGCACGTGAGCAATACTTCACCACCTTACAGTATATCTACAAACTTAATAGCAATACTACGCTAAACTACAAGGGTGACTATTTCAATGAGAAAATTACCAACAGGGGACAACCAACGGCGGCAAACCTCGCTCTCGACGACTACTACCGCACGATAAGAAATGACAATGCGGTCTTCCTGAACTCAAAGGTCGGTAAAGGGAATATCAACGTACTTGCTTCTTACAATCACTACCGTCGCTATAAGAATACCTACCTGAACACCCTCGAGACGTTAGAACAGGAATTGCAAACAACTGATGGTGCACAGGACACCAGCAAGTTCGATCAGTTCAATACACGTGGTACATACAGTAATGAAGTAAGGTCACTACTTTCTACTTATGAAGTAGGTTATGATATCAACCTCCAAAACGGTACAGGCAGGAGAATAAAGAATGGTAAACAATTCATAGGCGATTATGCAATTTATGCCAGCGTGGAGTTTAAACCATGGAGCAGGTTCATCATCCGTCCGGGATTGAGGTATTCCTATAATACGGTATACAATGCTCCGTTCATTCCTTCAGTAAACGTGAGCTACAAGCCTACAGACCATGTCACCTTAAGAGGAGCATACAGCAAAGGCTTCCGCGCTCCTGATTTGAAAGAACTATACTTCTATTTCTACGATGTCAATCATGATATAAAAGGCAACGAGAACCTGAAAGCCGAATACTCTGATAACTATAGTGCTTCAGTTGTCTATACTAATATCGTCGGTAAGATGCTATATAAAGCAGATGTGTCAGGTTTCTACAATGACATCATGGATATGATAACTCTGGCCTTCAACGGAGGTGCTTCAGGAAGGGAATACACTTATGTGAATGTAGGCCGCTATAAAACGCACGGTGTACAAGCCAATGTTGACCTAACAATAAACAATTGGAAAATAGGAGTTGGCGGTTCTTACATTGGCAGATACAATCAGTATTCAGAATTCACCGATACCGTAGCTGTTTACACTTATGCTCCCGAAATAAGAGGGAGCATAATGTACACCTGGCCCGGAGAATCATTAAGTGTCGGCTTGTTCTATAAGTTCACCGGCAGGCTGCCCGGATACGGCGTGAATGACAGCGGAAATATC
The DNA here is from genome assembly GCA_002483105.1 of Bacteroidetes bacterium UBA7674. Classification (GTDB taxonomy): domain Bacteria; phylum Bacteroidota; class Bacteroidia; order Chitinophagales; family Chitinophagaceae; genus MKUN01. The sequence goes on along the minus strand of DLHG01000013.1, from coordinate 1,032,003 downwards.
GCGCAGACATTTATCAACGACTATCAAATGGCCGACCTGAACCTCTCAAAGAAAGTGCTGAAAGGGAAACTACAGATAGGTGCGGGTTGCAAGAATATATTCAATGTTTCAAACGTCCGTTCCTTTATGGCTGGCGAAGGCGCACATTCAGGTACTTCTATCAACACCATCATTGGTAATGGCCGTTTATACTTTTTGAAACTCGACTACAATTTTTAAGATATGACAGCAAAGAAATATCTACAGGTCACCATTACTTCTTTAGCCACTTTCCTGGTTATGGCTAATAGCAGCTGCGTAAGAAAAGAGTTGCCCGCCATAGTAAAAAAGGGAAAGAACACCAGCTCTGTTGATCTCGGTGAGAAATACACCAGGCAATGCTATTTCAGCCTGAAGAATAATACAATGGTAAGTTCCAATACCCGTCAGCAATGGAGCCTGGCATTTGAAACTGCCCCGGATGGCTTCCATGTGATACTGAACTCTTCACGTAATATGTTCGTCTATCCCACAACCAAGACTGATTTTATTTCAGTTAAATTCTCAGATAGGGGAGAGGCCTGCTGGGACCGTTCATGCGGCAGCATGGACAGTACGGCTATAGGCGACTGGCGTACCAACGCCTATGTGTACATCATAGACGAGGGCGGCGACGATAACGATGTTAACCAAGGCTGGAGTAAGATCCAGGTTCTGTCTGTAAATGCCACTAGTTACAAGATCAGGGTATCTAAGATCAATAATTCTAATGATGTTACATTGGTAGTTCCTAAAGACACTACCTGCAATTATTCTTATATTTTAATTGGTAATGATCCTAAAGTAGTGACAATAGAACCCCCTAAAGATACATGGGATATAATGTTGACTCGTTATGCTCACACATTTTTTGATCCGTTTACTTCATACCTGGTCGTGGGGTGCATTTCCAACAGGTACAATACACTTGTAGCTGAAGACAGCACCACTGATTTTGAAAAGATCAATATGGAAATGGCCAAGACCTATACATTCAGCACAGACGTTGATGCGATAGGTTATGACTGGAAACAGGTTGGCTCCACCAACGGCGGCGGCACAGACTACAAGGTAAATCCAAACAAAGTATACATCATCAAGACCGCTCATGATGAATACTACAAATTACATTTCGTTGATTTCTATAACGACAAACTGCAAAAAGGCGCTCCCAAATGGGAGTATCAAAGACTGTGATGCTTTTTCACGATTGATTATTTAAAACAGAGGCTCCGCAAAAATGCGGAGCCTCATATTTTTACCAGTGGAAATCAATCCTGTAACTAAGTACGGGTAGTATACCCAATTGATTTACTCTCTTTATATTTCCTGTCTCGCTGTCGAAGTAGGAGAAATAGTAGTTCTCCCTGTTCATCACGTTTTGTACTTCCATTTGAATGGTGTGTGTGGCTTTCTTACCGTTCATTTTATAATACGTACTTGCATCTATCCTGAAGTATGCCTGCCCCTGCTCTGTATAGAATTTACCGGGCACTATCACTTGTTTGCCCTGCGCTATCGATTCATTCTTATCTATCAGTGATTCCCTTAGTCCGCCACTGTACATTACCTTGCCATTAAGTCCCAGTATGTTTTTACCTACTTTAAATTCTTTACCACCTATCAGGTTCAGCTGATGTCCCCTGTTATAGCGGGTATTGTATTTGTCCCCTTTGTAGTTGGTATAGCTCGATGTGAATAATGAACCGGTAGCGAGTATATAGTATCCTTTATAGAAAGGGCGCTCTATGCTCAGGTCAATTCCATAGTTTTCACCTGTACCTTCACTCACTAGTGGTTGGTCTGCTTCCATCAGCGAATAGAGATTCTCTGCATTAATCATAGAGAAGCTACTTGCCGTATCTCGCTCAACAGGTATGCTATATAGCTTTTGATAATACACTTCTGCTTTCACCTTCAGGTTTTTGAACAGAGTCACGTCATAACCTGCTACACCGTGGAACGCTCTCGACAGATCAAGGTTCTTATTCGGATATGTAAGTACATTGCCATTGGCTGAGTTTTCAAACATATAAGTAGAAATATGCTCCGGTTTACTATGCAGACCTGCCGCCAGCGTTATCTTGCTACTGTTCATCTGGTAAGCTAATGATGCCCTTGGCTCAATACTATACTTTCCGTTTAGTGCCAGGTAAGAGCCATGCGCACCACCTACCAATGTCAGCTTTTCAGCCAGTCTTGCCTTCCATTGTATATAGGCTTGATAAAATTGTGTCCCGCCATCGCTGGTCAGGATATTCTTCCATACTTTCTCTGTGCCGTTGTAATATTGAGAAGCGAAGTCATAATTAAGCTGTTGCGCTATGATGCCCGTTCTGAACGTGTGTCTCGCACTCAGTTTCTGATTATAGAGAATAGATCCCCTGTACGCATTATTGATGAAGGAAGTATGCTCTATCGGGTCTTTCCTATAACCATCGCCCGGGTTCAGCGTGTCGGCTTCTTGCAATGCTTTGCTATAAGAACCCGACACCACTGTCTTTATATAAGCATTTGAGTTGAGGAAGTATTGATGCGATATTCCTGCCACACCCATAGTGCTACGGTTGGTAAAGTTCGTTCCATTATTTTCTTCATCCCACTTACTGCTATCAGCCACAGCTTTTACATCCACCGCATTGTGCCCACCTAACCCAAAAATGCTGAAAGTGCCGGCTTTCTCTGTTGGTAGATTTATCTTCAGTGCTGCATCCTGGTACTTTGGCAATGCCCCGCCACTTATATCCACTATCTGCTCCAGCAGGGCGAGGGTAGAGTAACGGTAGTTGAACAGGTAAGATGCTTTCTTCCCTTTTTTGAATGGTCCTTCGGTAGCGACCTCTATGCCCATTACACCTATTTGTACTGTATGTTCATTCCGTTCCGTGTTCCCGTTCCTGAAGTTGATATCAAATGCTCCGGAGAGAGCGTTTCCTATTTCCGGGGCAAAGGCACCTGTGTAGAAATCGGAGTTGCCCAGTGTGTTGCCATTGAGCATACTTACCGCACCCCCCGTAGCCCCTAGCGCGCTGAAGTGGTTAGGGTTAGGTATCTCTATGCCTTCCAGTCTCCACAGTACGCCTTTGGGCGAATTGCCCCGCACCACTATGCCATTGTCCATATCGCCGCCGTTGGATACGCCCGGGAAGTTCATCACCATACGCGCGGGGTCGGCGAAGGATGCTGCGTATCTCCTGGTCTCTTCCACCGAGAACGAACGCGCACTCACTGTCGCAAATTCATTCATCGGCTTTATCTTATCTCTGCTTGCGCTCACAGTCACTTCGTCCAGTTGCTTCAGGCTTTCATTCATCTGCACATTTAGCTCGGGCTGTTTACCTGTTATCACAGGTATCTCTCGTGCTATATAGGTCTCAAAACCCATGTAAGTGAACTGGAAAGATTGTCTGCCCAGCGGCACATTGCTCAGTACGAAGTAGCCGTTCTCGTCTGTTGTGGTGTTAATATTGTTGTCCGACTGCAATACCACTATCACACCTGTCAGCCCTTGTTGCGAAGCGCCGTCCAATACACGGCCGTGTACGCTTTGTGTAATTGCTTTCTTTGTACTTGTTGTTGTTTCTTTTATGTTCTGTGCTATACTTTGGAATGTGCTTAATAAGATAGTGGCGGATAGTAAGATGATGTGTTTAGATAATGTCATGAAAAAATGATTTCTTATAAGACAACAATGTCACTATATACCCCTATGTCATTCACAAATATTTTATAAAAGTAAAGCCACCTGGAAAGGTGGCTTTTATAACAACAATTCTAATAGACTACCATTCTCCTAACTATTCTTTGCTACTAATATATATTGACTGTTAACTGCTAATTATAAACTGTTAACTGACTAGTTCCTCTTCGTTACTTTCCCCGAGCCTGATATGTCTGTATTTACAACTTCCGGTGTTCCCCAGTAGTCAATATTTCCTGAGCCTGATATTTTTGCTTCCAATAGTTCTGACACTGAAACTTCTATATCCCCTGAACCTGATATGTTTGCATATACTGCTTCACAATTCGCATTCCTTGCTTTTATCGCTCCGGAACCGTTCACTTTGCAGTCAAATCTTTGAAAATTATTGTCGTCTACTTGCACATCTCCCGATCCGTTCACGTCTACTTCCATAGTGCTGCTGGTCATGCCGTCATATATGTGCACTTTTCCTGAGCCGTTCAGGTGTATCGAACTCATGTCCGTGGTATAGACAGTTACCGTAATGTTGTTGTTCATGATATTCCAGTAGCCGCGCTTAAAATCGAGGTAGAGTGTATTGCCGCGCACTTCTGTTTCATAGATCGGTATCAGGTTGCCATATCCGGTTACGATTACTTTGTTGGTGCTGGAGGGATAGACTTCTATATCCGTGCTGCCATCAGCTTGTATAGAAGTGAAAGATGATAAATTCCTGGTCTCCGATTCTATCGAACCATGTCCCCTGAGTGAGTTCTTCCTGCAAGAGGTAAATAATACAGTGCTTAATGCGATGATGGATAATGTAATTACGTTTTTCATTGTACTTCTTTTTTACTTGAATGATGATGATTGTTTTGCTATAAGACAACGACGCAGGGATTTACCCCTATGTTATCTGAAAGTATTTTTTTTAGAATTTGTATGCCAGTCCACACATAGCGCCTACGTACAAGCCATTCATGCTGTTCCAGAGGTTCGTTCCCCATATATAGTTAGTAGATATGCCGCCCGGACCTTTACCAATATTCGTGTTTTCCATGTTGATCGTCGGTCCGGCAAATATCTCGGTATGCTTGCCAATAGTGATTGATGGCAGCACTCGTATTGATGATCTTAAATAATACCCGACATAGAAGTCTGAAATGCTGGTAGCTGCTCCTTCCAGGTTCAGGCGTAATTTTTTGTATATCGGAATGTGTGCACCAAGGCCTCCTTCCAATGCATAGAACGGCCAGTCACCATCACCAAACAGGGTAGTGGGCCTTTGCTGGAGGTTCGCACCAATACCCAGTATACCATAGAGTTTTTTACCACCTGACCGGAACGATACCATTGTGGTCATGCTTTCATCTATGGTAACACCAATATTCTGTTCACCTTTTTTTATTATGTTGATAATACCTATCGGGTACTCACTGCTATCAGCAACATTGATAAAGCCTGCCAACTGAACACCCTCCACTTTCTTAGCTACATTGATAAAGCCGGCTATTTGGGTATTCGTGTTTTTACTGACATTGATAAAACCTGCGAACTGTGTTTTGGTTTTCTTTGCTACGTTCATGAACCCTGCCAGTTGTACATCGGCATCCTTGGCTACGTTTACAAAGCCTGCTGCTTGTGCACCCTGCATATCACCTTTGGTCACGTTGGCAAATCCCGCCATTTGTAGCCCTTTGGCGCTACCGCTGTAGTTCATAAATCCTGCCGCTTGTAACCCAGTTGCCCTGCTTTTTATGGTATTCATAAACCCCGCCGCCTGGAGGCCACGTGCGTCATTCATTATGTGGTTAGAAAAACCGGCGGCAATTACGCCTGTTGCATCATTTTTTACAACATTCGTGAGGCCTGAGCCACAAAATGCTTTTTCATTATATGAGATGCCGCCTATTGCGTTGGCTGAAAAGTAGTTGGTAGTCTTAGGCGCATTAAGCCCTGTGGTGCTGATGGGATAGACCAGGCCTATATTCACTGTTCCCCTTTCGTATGGTTGTCCTTCCTGTTGCTGTGCGTTTGCGGTGTTGATGGTAATAACGGTGGCAAGGCTAAGTAGTGTCATTCTTGCTATCATAAAAATTGCTTGTTTGATAGTAAGACAACCCACTTTTACTTTACCCCTATGCCCGCTATATATCTTTTAGAAAATATTGATACCCACATTCCAGCCTATCCAGCTGCTCCATCCGCCACCCTGATTTTCCACTCGGTAACCGGCAGGGGCAGGGTGAGACTTATAGTCTTTGAAGAATACAGTTTGGTCGGTATAGTAGTAAGAATAAGCCGGGCCGGCAAATACGGTAAACATCTTACCAAACTTATATTGCAGGTTCAGCGTACCCCGGCATAGTATGTTTACATCCCAAACTCCCCCTCCCATATACAGGTAGTGAGCCGACAATTCAGGCGACAAAGCCAGTTTCTTTGCCAATTTTATCTCAGTACCCGCACCATATCCATATGAATATGCTTGGCTATTGCCAATGTTGGCGCTCAGGAATAGAATGCTGTAATATTTAGTATTGCCTGTTTTGAATGCAGCGTTTACATTGAAAACCTCGTTCGTGGAGAGACTCAGTTTATGGTATCCTTTCCGTACAAAGCTGAGAAAGCCAAGGCTATATCCCGTAGAGGTATCTGCATAGTTGAAAAAACCTATCTGCACACCGTCCAGTTTTTTAGCGTAATTGAATAGACCACCGAGCTGTACGCCGTTCATTTCTTTTGCTGCTATATTGATCCCGCCTGTTATTTGTACCCCGCTTACGTCCCCGGCTACAACGTTGGTAAAGCCACCTACTTGCATGCCTTCTGATGTGCCCCCCACAATGTTTGCAAAGCCGGCTATCTGTGAGCCTTTCAATTCGTTTTTTATATAATTGGAAAATCCACCTATTTCTGTGCCGTCAACAGACCCTCTTACGTAGTTGGCGAAGCCTGATATTTGTACACCTTCTACGGAGTCCAATACCTGGTTGTAAAGGCCACCTATCTGCGTGCCATATACATTACCACCTACAAGATTGAAAGCGCCTGCCAGCTGAAAATATTTCGCGTCTTTCCTGTTTATATTGAACAACAATCCTATTTCCGCTCCATTGGTGCCTGCAGTATGGCCTCCTATCACATTCAGGGAGAATTTGTTCACTACCTGGCTGCTCATTCTGCCGTGTGTACCCAGCCCCGGTGTAAGTGATGTCTGTACCGGCATATTGACAAAGAATTTCGACATGTTGATACTCTGCATCTTCTGCCTGGACGAGAGAAAGAAGTTACCAAGCCATGTACCTTCTACATTATTAGAGTTGATTACAATAGTATCAAGTAGCATTTCCCTTGGGTTAATACTCACGGTAAGTTGCTGTTCAGTTACAGGTTTTATAGTAATAGTGGTGTCTATATAATATGCTTTGCTGATGCTTATTTCTGCCGGTTGTGTCTTGTCTTTCAGCTTCAATCGGTAGAAACCATCATTGTCCGTCATCGTAGATACAAGTTGTCTTCTTTCATACACACTGGCATTGCTCAATTTCTCACCGGTACTTTTATCATAAACATAGCCACTTGCATACCACGACTGCATGGGAGCTTTCTTCAGAATTACATGCTTATCGGTCTCATCGTACTCTAATTGGCCTTCAAATAATATATCCAGCGCCTGTCTCACAGTCTTGTTCTGAACATTAATGCTTACAGTATTATTCACTTCTACGGTATTGCCAACGTATGAAAAAAAGAAGTTTCCCTGTTGCTCTATGTTTTTCAGGACGTTACCCAATTTCTCCTTATTGGCAACCAGGGTTATCTTCTTGTTCAAATGACTTTGAGCGTTCGCTGATACGGATATCAGGAACGCTGCAAGTATGATAAGTATTATTCTGGTCCGGCTATGTTGCGAATTCATTGCTGTATGCTACTGTAGTATTATTTTATCTCCTTCTTTACTGGCTTGTATATTGTAATGCTTCTCCAGTACATTGAATATTTCCTGTAGTGAATCCTGTTCGAAGGTAGTGGTGATGGTACGATATTCCATCTGTTCATTTTCTATTACGATCTTTACACCATAGGCTTCATTCAGCACATCCACCAGCCTAGACAGAGGTGTATTGTTACAAACAAAAGTTTTGGTCTTATAGTAATTGTATAGATTGTCGGTGCTGTTGCTCTTTATTGGCGCGTCTCTTGTGCCTAATACTGTGGCCTGCTCATTAGGCAACAACCGAACGCCTCTCTGGTTCTTGGCAACATCCACTATGCCGCTCTCTACTGTCACCACTGTCTTATCACCGGTGTTTTTTACGTTAAAGGCAGTACCAACGACAGTTACTGTTGCGCCGTTCACATCTATCACAAAAGGGTGTTCTTTGTCAGGAGCTACATTAAAGAATGCTTCACCTTCCAGCTTCACCGATCGAATATCTCCATTAAATTTACTGTTGTATGTGATAGATGAATTTTTATTCATCGTCACCACCGAGCCATCGGGTAGGGTATCAATCAGCACGGCATTACCTGAATTTACTGCCATCACACTTCCGCTATTGCCAACCCCTAATGTATAGGTCAGCCATCCTGCGCCTGCCAGTAAGACCAGTATGGCCGCAGCTCTTACCCAATTGAACTTATTTGCTGCCGGAAACTCCATAACTCTCGTTTCCCTGTTCTCTTTTTCCGCTTTCCGCTCCCGGAACTTGTTCCAAGCGTCTTCTACATTCACATTGCTGGTAGCTTCTATCTTCTTGCTTTCATTCCATATCAGGGCAAAGTGTTCGTAATATTTTTTATTCTCTTCGCCGGCATTCATCCAGTCGGCCACTTCATCGCGTTCAGCTTCATTGGCCTCACCCAACAAATACTTCACCAGCAGCTCTTCATTTACATTGCTAAAATTCGCTCTCATGCTGTTTTATTTGTGGGTTAAGAATATTAGGATGAACAATAAGGGTAGGCAATCCGCCAATTTCTCCCGCAACACTTTCAACGCTTTCCCCATTTGATTTTCTACTGTTTTTACTGACAGATTTAATTGTTCTGCTATTTCTCGATATTTCAATTCTTCAAACCTGCTCATCTGGAAGATAGTCCGGCATTGCTCCGGCAGTTCATTCAGTGCCTTATCTATTTTCGCTTGTAGTTCCTTTGTGCTGAGTGTATCTATGGCGTTACTTCCTTCGCTATTGCTTGATCTTACATAAGTTTCGTAGGCAGCCCTTACTTTGGTATGTTTCAGGTAGTTCAGGCTGTCGTTATAGGTCGCCTTATACAGGTAGGCCTTCAGAGACGTGATCGCCTCCATTTGCTCCTTTTTCTCCCAAAGCTTGAAAAATACGTTCTGAACGATTTCCTCCGCATTCTCCTCGTCCCTTATTATAGTGAAGGCATACGCGTGCAGGGCTTTAAAGTGCTCTTTAAAGGCTCTTTCAAAAGCTATTTCCCTATCTACCGCGGTATAGACTATTCCTGTACTATTAACGTTCATTCTTACGGGCAGGTGGTTCGGGACAAAGATAATCGCTTCTTCCAAAGGCTGCTTTTAGTATATAAGACAGCCCACCAGCCAAATACCCCTATGTATCTTAAAATATTTTTCAAACTCCTCTCCTGTTTTTAGGAGGAGACACTAGCAAAACAGCCGTTTACGGCGGGTTTTGCTAGTTGTGGGAGGTGTGCTCGCGATAAGCCCACACGATACATTCCCCCTTTATGCGAAGGCTTTTTGTGTGTGCAAGCGAACTTTCTCATGAGCGACAGCGAATAACGAGGCTAGTGGGATGTCAACTCCCGTCAATCAACCAGATTCATTAATTCCAGGTTAATCCCCATTTTAAAGTAGATAACCAGCCTGGTATAAAATGAGATAATCCCAATATTTTTACTAGATTTAATAATAGTTTAATGTCAAAGTAACATACACTCCTTATGAAAAGAATATATACACTATTGTTTGCCCTGTTTATTGCTCATGCCTCCAAGGCTCAGAGCTTTAATTGGGCACAGAGTATTGGCAGTACGCAAAGCGACAAGGTAACCTGTGTAAAAACAGATGGACTGGGCAACGTATACATCGCGGGCTATTTCAGTGATGCTATTACAATAGGTACTAACGCGCTTGTGCTGAATTTCGTTGAAAATAATTACAGTAAAGAAGCCTTCGTTGCGAAACTTGACAGTAACGGCGTTTGCCTTTGGGCAAGAGCCGGAGGCGCTCACTACGACGATCGTGTATTAGGTATGGACGTTGACAGTGCCGGCTATTGCGTAATTACCGGTACGTATTGGGAAGGTTCAGGTATTAACTTTCCTCCTATAAATATTACCACTACTGTTGGTGGTTGGGGAGATCAGTGCTTTATATTAAAGCTGGCTCCCGACGGCACCCAACTTTGGGGCTCCTTTGTAACAAGTGATGGTGGCGATGATCAGGGCCAGGATGTATCTATAGATAAGTGGGGTAATATTTATGTGTCCGGTTTTATGTCCGGAAATGAAGTAAGAGCTGGCGGGGTTCCTTTAACTGCACAAAATCCCAACATAGCGCCTAACCATCACTGCTACTGGCTGGCAAAATTGGATAGCGGTGGGGTTTTCCAGTGGGTGCGTGCATTTGGCCACCTGCCTTATGATTCCACTACTTTTAAATATGTAGAACGGGACGTTGCTACTTGTGTTGATGACCTCGGTGGCGTTTACGTTACCGGTGGTTATGACAGCACAAGGACCTTTGGTACCGATCAGCTGTACTCTGTGGGTGACTATGACTGCTTTGTAATAAAGTATGATTCTGCAGGTGTGTACAAATGGGCTAACAGGGCTGCAAGCGATAAGGATGACTGGGCCAATGGTATCTGTTATGATAAAGACGGCCATATCTACATCACAGGTGAGCATCGTGATTCACTCATTATGGATACTGTTGTTGTAAAGAACTATGATAAAAGAGATGTATTTATCATGAAAATGGATGCTCAAACAGGTACCGCAATCTGGGGCAAACGTGCCGGTAGCGACCTCGGTTCTGAGCGTGGCAACGATGTTTGGGCGGATGATAAATGTAACGTGTATGTATGCGGCGATATTAACGATGGTGCGAAATTCGGCGATAGCCTTATACTCCCTGTAAATGGTTTGGGCGTACAAAGCTTTGTAGCCCGCATCACCCCTGAGGGTAAATGGAAATGGGTAACGACGGCCGGTGCCTCAGGTGATGATGACCGGGGTAATGCAATAGCAAAAGGAAAGGGAAAACAAATTTACCTGGGTGGCTTCTTCCGTAATTCAGGCAATTTTGGTACTACAACATTAACGTCTGTAGGTAGCGCTGATGGGTATTTTGCCCGTATTCATGATTCTATGTACCTGACACAATGCCCGCTGCCTGTTGAAGTAACTACGATCGTCAAAGAAGCATTGTTCCTGTCGGATCCTGTACCTAATCCATCAGCAGGAGAGGCAACCATTACCTATGCGCTGCCCGTAGATGAGAAAAACGCGGTAGTTGTACTATATGGTATGACTGGACAATTGCTCCGCAAGTATCAACTGTCACCTAATTCAACATCTATCCGCTTCAACGAAACAAATCTACCTGCAGGCATGTATATGTACCAGTTACAAACATCCTCCGGCTCATCTGAAGTTAAGAAGATGGTAGTAGTACATTAATTCAAATAATAGTCAAATATCAAAGAGGGCTCGCGTGAGCCCTCTTTTTTTGTCTTAATAACTTAGTTATTGTTAAGTAGTGTCGTTAACTAAAGAAACTTCTCAAAGCAAACACTCTCTTCCACACCCGCATACTGACCATAATTCGGTATCAGCGCATAGCCGTTCTTGTTATACACCCTGATAGCCTCAGGCATCTTCTTACCCGTTTCCAATATCGCTTTGGAGTAACCTAATTCCTTTGCCCATTGTTCCAGGTCTTTTAGCACAACAGAAGCAATGCCCTTACCACGATGCACGGGCGGCACATACATTCTTTTCACTTCGACAACGCCATCTTCATATTCCTTTATAGCTCCGCTGCCAACGGGAATTCCATCGTCGTAAGCAACAATGGTGTACTTTATATCATCGCTCTTATTATACTGCGCGAAGAAAGGTGCATCATCTCCATCTCTTTCTGCCAGGTCTTTATCCAGTTCCAGTACGAGTTTGCGATAGTCTTCGTTTGAAGAATCAGTTCTTATAAGGTTGATCATGTTTATGGTGTTCCAGGAATTGCGAAGATATTAAAACAAATAAAAAGGCCTGACATAAGTCAAGCCTTTTAGTATTGCATTAATTAACTGATCTATTTACTGTTTCTCTGGTCGAAACGCTCGCGGTTCTTTTCATACATGGCAGCGCGTTCCTGGAATTTCTTTTCTTCCAGTTCGTCTTCCACATTCTGCTCTTTATCGTAGGCACGGATGATTGATTTCACCAACCTGTGCCTTACCACATCCGATTCATCGAGTTCTATATGGGCAATGCCATCTATGCCTTTCAGAATACGTGTTGCTTTGCCCAAACCTGAACGTTGGTTCTTCGGCAGATCCACCTGTGTAAGGTCACCCGTTATGATGGCCTTAGCAGATGGGCCTATACGTGTTAAGAACATCTTCAGTTGCAGGTCGGTAGAGTTCTGGGCTTCATCCAATATAATAAAGGAATTATCCAGTGTACGTCCGCGCATGTAAGCCAGTGGTGCTATCTCTATTATACGGTTGGCCATATAGTAGTTCAGCTTATCGCTTGGCAGCATATCATCAAGCGCATCATATAATGGCCTCAGGTACGGATCGATCTTTTCCTTCAGATCACCGGGCAGGAAACCGAGGCTTTCACCAGCTTCCACCGCGGGACGAGTAAGGATGATCTTTCTTACCGCCTTGTTTTTCAGGGCTCTTACCGCGAGAGCAACAGCCGTGTAGGTTTTACCTGTACCGGCAGGGCCTATGGCAAATATGATATCGTTTTTCTCCGATACACTTGCCATGAGCTTCTGGTTCTGGGTCTTGGCGCGGATAACCTTGCCGTTAGGCCCGAACACCAGGATGTCGTTGCCACCTGAAAGGTCTTCCGTAATTGTTTCTCCTGTTTCTTCGTCGCCCAGTATTTGCGAGAAGTAGCTTTCAGAGAGATGGCCATTGCGCTCCAGGTATTTTATTACCTGTCCGATTTTGACTTGTGCGTTGGCTACTTCTTCGGGCTGCCCTGACAATTTAATTTGCGAACCGCGGGATAATATCTTAAGCAGCGGAAATTTGCGTTTTAAGATGTCGAATTTGTTGTTGTTAATCCCGAAGAATTCAATCGGGTTAACTGTCTCCAGATTAATGATCGCTTCTGTCAAAGTTCCCTCCATTTTAGAGTTGTGAATAATCTGAAATTACGAAGAAACAGGTTGAACGGTTGTTACGATAACGTTATAAAAACGCTATCAAATTTTGTAGCCGTTCGCTTTGAACTCTTCGAGTCTTCCAGCAATTTTATCATCGCTCAGTGCGAAGACGCGCGCGCAAAGGGCAGCTGCATTTCTTGCACCGGCTTTACCAACCGCAAGTGTACCAACAGGTAAGCCCGCAGGCATTTGTACTATACTGTAAAGAGCATCTATACCACCCGGTAAACCTCCATCTAATGGAACGCCGAAAACCGGTAATGAAGTATATGCAGCGCATACACCCGGAAGTGCTGCCGCCATACCAGCTGCTGCAATAATTGCGCCATAACCTTTTTCTTTAGCGGTTACCATCAGCTCACGTACCTGATCAGGATTACGGTGTGCAGACGCAACTATCATATTGTTTTCAATTCCGAACCAGTTCAACCAGTTCTGACCTTCTTTCATAACGGCCTCATCACTCTGAGAACCCATGATAATTAATACTTTCATGACTGTGTTTGAATGTATTTAAATGAAAAATAAAAAATTCATACCTACAATGCTATTCACTTTATCAACACAATGTGTATAAGCTTATATAATCAAGCCATTGTGATGCACCTTTCCAACTAGTCTTTTACCTTTGCACCACAATTTCCGCTATGTACACATTTCAGGATAAGGTGGTGGCCATTACCGGCGCATCATCAGGCATTGGTAAAGCGCTGGCAGAGGTTTTTCTGAATAGCGGGGCAAAAGTAGCGGTTTGCGCCCGAAATCTTTCAAAATTGGAGGAGGTTTTCGCCGGTGTGGATAAATCTAATCTCTTTTTAATGCCTGCAGATGTAAGCCGTGAAGAAGACTGTAAAGCCTTTATTGACGGTACTGTGACGAAATGGGGAAGGGTAGATGTCCTGATCAATAATGCGGGGACCAGTATGCGTGCCCTTTTTGATGAGGTGGACCTGTCGGTATTGAAAGAACTGATGGATATCAACTTCTGGGGGGCGGTCTATTGTACGAAATTCGCTCTCTCTTCTATTAAAGAAAATAAAGGTATTATAGTAGGTGTTTCCTCAATAGCCGGTTATCGCGGATTGCCTGCGCGTACCGGGTATTCGGCCTCTAAATTTGCCATGCATGGTTTCCTGGAAGCGTTGCGTACAGAACTGCTCCGCACAGGCACGCATGTAATGTGGGTATGTCCAAGTTTTACCGCTTCCAATATCCGCAATGTTGCCCGTTCAGCAGATGGTACCGCGCAAGGCGATACACCACTGGAAGAAGGTAAGCTCATGACCGCTGAAGAATGTGCCCGCATCATCCGCGATGCTATGGCTGCCCGTAAACGTACTATTGTGATGACAGGGCAGGGTAAGCTAACTGTATGGCTGAATAAGTTGTTTCCTGCGTTGGCGGATAAGTTGGTGTATAAACACTTTTTGAAAGAGCCGGGTAGTCCGTTGCAGAAGTATGAGAAGTGATTCGTGTCATAATAATTCACTACACCAATAATTCCCAATGTTGGCGCAAGTTTGCAGCCCAGCTTTTTGTGCCGTCGGCGAACTTGTGCCTAACACGATACGCATCTAATCTAATCGCCCCACATTGCAACATCAATAGGAGTCAAACAGTTTAATAACGTTGTTTTTGCTGCACTACTATACAACCAATCTTGCGGATGGTTTACAAAACCTGTTTTTACGGGATTATTATGAATATAATTTACATAGTTTAAGATGACGTCGTGGCTGTATATTTCGATAGGTTTATTATGCTGTTGCCATAACTGGTAGTGTGTATTGTTGCTATTCGCTTGTCCTGCTTCCCGAAATTGTGATAATATCCACTTCTTTCTACTCTCAATAGGATTATTTAATATGGTTTTTATGAGTATTTCAGAAGTGTGTTTTTTATGGTCGCGTAAGATATTCTCGATTTTGTCACCTTGTGTTCCAATAATAAGATGAACATGGTTGGTCATAATGCACCATGAAAATATTTGAAGTCCTTTCTTTTCAGTACAATATTCTAAACTTCTCAAAATAATATCCTTGTATTCACGTCGTGTAAACAGGTCTATCCAGTTAACAACAGTGTAAGTGACAAAGTATATTTTATCTTGGCTATGGATCTTATACTTACGGCTCATATCCTAAAAATAAAATAGGATTGCTAGTGGACAATGATAATGTGGATAAGACAATCTTGTGTTATGAGGGGCACAAGTTCGCCAACACACAAAGGCTAGACTGCAAACTTGCGCCAACCGTATGTGTTATGAGGGGCACAATGGCTAGGCTGCAAACTTGCGCCAACAATGTGATAAGGGATTCACATACCTTCCAACTGCACTTCCAGCTTATCAAAGTTCTCTTCGTTCTTATCAACAGCGAATTTTCTTACTTTATCGCATAGCTCTTTGGTCTCAAATTGCATCCTGAAAATGAGGTTCGTCTTTCCATCGGCCGTTTCATCAAATGTGGTAACGACCCTGAAGATGGGTTCGGATAAACGGTCCCATACTATGATATTGGGTTTGTCTATTTTATAGAATACAACTTCGTTCGCATAGTTCCCTTTACCACCGGGACCATGCATCACGAAGATCCATTTACCGCCCGGCCTCAGGTCGTACTCAGTAAATGTATTTGTGAAACCTGCGGGTCCCCACCATTTTTGTAAAATTTCAGGATCTGTCCAGGCGCGGAATACTTTTTCCTGTGGAGCGTTGAATATTCTTGTGCTTAGTATTTCACAGTCGGGGCTAATATTGAAGAATTCCGGTTCCATTTTTTGAAGTTGTATTCAAAAGTAAATTTTGTAGCTGATTTTTTTGTTAAACAGGCTTTGGTGGCGGGTTTCAAAAATTCAAACTACCATATAGCTTCCATAAAGGTTAATTGAGGGTAATCAAACTTCCAGTGTGGGTGCACAAAGGTTAACCATACTACCACAAAGGTTAATCAAAAGTACATTTCAGGAGGTTGGGTTTACTTTTGGATGTGACCTGTGCGAGATTCTCCCACCCCCGTTAGAAAAACCTGCTTCGCTGTTTTTCTAACATCCCCTCCCTGCCAGGAGGGGAGTTCTTTTATAATCAAAGAGCTTTTGTAAAGTTACGAAAGTGATGTAGCAGATGTGTTTTTTGTGGATAAGATGAGGTGTATTTGGTGGTAAGGCACAAGTTCGCCACTACACACGGCCTGGCTGCAAACTTGCGCCAATGTTGAGGAATTGCTGATGTTTCAAAGTCAGATGAATATACTTTAAATGAAAATATTAGGAGTTTTGTCATGTGGCAGGGTTTTTGTAGTATTACTGCTTCTAGAACGTATACTTATGAAAAAAATGACTTACCTGCTTTTTGCAGCCACTGTATTTGTTGCTTCATGCAAGAAAGATCCTGAAACACCACCACCAACGCCTGAAACACCAACGGCAAAGGTGAAATTCACTAATGCGACTGTTAACTCAGGGACTTTAGGTGTAAAGGTGAACGATGTTGCTGTAACAGATGCGCAAAGCCTTAATTTCCTTACGTCAACGGGTTATCTGAAGACTACCTATGGTGCCGGAACAAAAGTATCGTTCGTGTACCCTAATACCGGGTCTATTTTCAAAGAAATGACGATGGATCTAACGGCGTCTTCTTCTTACTCAGCATTCGTAGGTGGCGAACTTCCGACCGATATTTCAATGATCATTATAAATGATGACCTTACAGTACCTCCATCGGGTAAAGCTAAAGTAAGGTTTGTGAACTTGTCTGTTGACAATCTGAATATGAGCTTCTTTATTGGGGGACCTAAGCTGGATTCCAATATTGCTTACAAAGCTTTTACGCCGTTCCGCGAGATAAATTCAGGTGCACAAAATGTATTGGTTCAAGATCCTGCTAATCCGGGTTATTACCAAACGATCAATGCCCAGCAGTTTACAGCAGGTAAGATATATACTATAGTACTGACAGGTAAAAGTGGTGGTACCGGTGATGCAACACCTAAGCTGACGCTTATCAACAATAACTAGTTTGTAAAACAATACTCATAACAAAGGGCTGACCATGTGGTCAGCCCTTTGTGTTTATGTTATGTCTTGTTATTGATCTAATAGTTTGATGCCTGTCTTTGTTAGCTCTATGCGCTTCTGTTTGTATAGTGATCCCACAGCCATTTTAAAAGCTTTCTTGCTCATGCCGAAGAAGTCGTAGATTTCTTCAGGTGCTGACTTGTCGTGGTAGGGTAGGTAGCCATTGTTGTCATGCAGCAGGTCGAGTATTTTCCCCTCTTCTCCTGCTATGCGTTGGTAGCCTTTCTGGCCAATGCCTACATCAATTTTACCATCTTCCCTGATCGCTTTTATATAGCCTTTTACGCGGTCGCCCTCTCTCAATTCTTTAAAGACCTCATTGTAGAAAAGCAATCCTATGTTCTTATTATTGATGATCACTTCAAAACCTAGATCGGTCTGGCGATATATCAACAGGTCAACTGTATCGTTTTCTGCTACCAGTATTTCGTCGTTGTTCAGCTTGTGGGAGAATTTTTCAGTAGCAGTTACCCTGCCCGTCAATTCGTCTATATAGATATATACGAGGTAAGAGTCACCCACATATATTGCGGAGCGTTGTTGTGAAAGCGGCAGAAAAATGTCTTTCATGATGCCCCATTTCAGGAAAGCGCCGTGATCGGTGATCGTTACTACTTCCAATTTTACTATGTCTCCAACTACTCCCAGTGGCTTCATGGTAGTGGCGATCAACCTGTTGTCGGAGTCATGATAAATGAATACTTCTATCTCATCATCTATTTGTAAACCTTCGGGCACAAAACGCTTAGGCAGGAGAATCTCGTCACCGTCACCATCCAGGTAAACGCCAAAGTCCACTTGTTTCACCACCTTCAATGTATAATAAGTACCCGCCTGTAACATTATTGATTATTTGTCTGCAAAGGTAATCTTTGCGTTGCTAATGACGCCTGAAAATAAAAACGTCCTCCCAGCCGGAGGACGTTCCAATAACTATATTTTGCTATATCGCACTAATGTTGGTAGCATTGGCATACATCAGCTCGATGATATTGACCACTTCACGTCCCTCTGCGGCGCTGGCCATAATAGCCCGGTCGTGCTGTAGAACATCTATTACGTTCTGTATCATTTTGTCGTGGTTACTCATAGAGCCCTGGTAGAGACCGTAATCATTGGCTTTGGCCGTGATGTTGATATCAGGCAGGGTGGTACCCTTTATTTGCTGATATTCTATGGTGTTGAGGTATTGTCCGCCAATTTTGAGTGTGCCGTTCTCGGCGAAGATGGTGATGGAGCCCTCCATATTGCGCTCGAAAGAGCAGGTGGTGAAGTTGAAATTGATGATCGCATCATTCTCACCCTTCATTACGAAGCTACCGGCATCTTCAAACTCTGTGTTGTGCGTGTGTGCGTAGTTGTGTACCCAGCCCTCAACATCTATGATGCTGCCATTGAGGTAGTATAATATATCTACAAAGTGGCTGAATTGCGTAAAGAGGCAACCGCCGTCTTTTTCTTTGCTTCCTCGCCAGTTGCCTTCCGCATAGTAGGCATCGCCGCGATTCCAGAAACAATTCACCTGTATCATGAATATCTTGCCCAGTTTGCCTTCTTCTACCAGTTGCTTTACGGCTTGTACCGGCGGATTGTACCTGTTTTGCTTCACGGCGAATATCAGTTTGCCTGTGCGTTGCATGGCGGCGATCATATTGTCGCACTCGGCTACGCTGAGTGCCATTGGTTTTTCTACCACAGTATGGAAACCTGATTCGAGTCCGGCGATGGTGTGAGGTTCGTGTAAGTAGTTGGGTGTACAAACGCAGAGCACATCAGCTTCTTCACCCGCCAGCATTTCTTCGATGGTATCGTAGAATTCAACACCCGCCGGTACCTTCAATTTTGCAGCAGGATCGATATCACAGATGGCAATGAGCGTGGCATTGGGATTCGCCATGATGTGCTCTGCATGACGGCGGCCAATGTTACCAAAACCTACTATCGCGAATGTTATCTTGTTAGAATTCAAAAGTCAAAAATTTATTCATTTACACTTAGTATACCATTCTGTTGCCAGAGCAGGAGTCCATTATCTACCATTTCCCTTACAAGTGTAGCAATATTGTTTGATATATTACTACTGTATTGCCGTTGAAGGTCGGTAATGTTTATCTGCTTATTTTCTTTAATGATGTTATATAACTCTTTTTGGAGGGCTTTATTGTCGGGTAAGGTTTTCACTTTTCTGCTGCAAATATCACAATGGCCGCAGTCCTTTTCGGGTTGTTCTCCGAAGTAGGTGAGGAGCATTCGTTCCCTACATTTAGTGTCGTTTTGCAGGAATGCGATCATAGCCTCAGTACGGGCAATGTGTTTTTCGCGCAGCAGGCGGATACGTTGGGTGTTGATCAGTAAGTGCCTGCTATCTACCCTGAGGTGATGGAAGAATAGTTGAGGACCCTCTAATGGTTTGTTGTATTCGAGCACGTCCATGTCCCGGAGGCGCTTGATCGCGCGTTCCAATTCCTCTATGGTGATCTTGAGATGCCAGGCAACATTGTTCAGCCTGACAACTGTGGAGAAGTTGAATATCGTATTGTACTGGCGCAGGAGGGTAGTGGCTACTATGCCGAGGTTCGGGTAATTGTCAGCGATATTATCCAAGGCGTGCCTGTCGGTTGTAAAATGAATGGTCGCCGGCTTGAATACGGCTTCCGATATCGTCCATAAGCCTTCCTGTGCCAATAACTTCAGCGCGTAAGAAGCGGGTAGTGTTTCCAGTTTGAATTTGCGGCAGAAGTCCACTAGCTCAAAGGAGAAATAGCTGTCAGGTTGATTGCCTATTGGTATTTGAAGGTATTCTACCACTGCCTGGTAGACCTGTCTTAAATATGCTTCGGGCGGATACTGCATGTCTATGCTTGTTTCCAGCCTGCGGATGTCGGAGCTGTTGTAGAGCAATACTGCTTTTGATGGTTTACCATCTCTTCCTGCGCGTCCTGCCTCCTGATAATATGCTTCAGGGTGTTCGGGTGCATCGTAGTGAATGACGAGGCGTACGTCGGGTTTGTCTATACCCATGCCGAATGCTGTAGTGGCACTCATGATGCGGTATTCGTTGTTCATCCATGCCTGTTGGGCTTCTTCGCGTCTGTCCTTTGGCATTCCTGCGTGGTAGGATATGGCGTTGATGCCTTCCTTGCTCAGTTGCTTTGCGGCTTGTTCGGTTTGCCTGCGGCTGCGGCAGTATATGAGTGTGGTATTGTCGGGGTTTATTTCATGGAGGGTATCGGCGGCTTTGTTCTCGCTGTAGACTACTTCGTAAAAGATGTTCTTCCGCTCAAAGCTTTGTGCGAAAATATTGGGCTGTTTGAATTGAAGTTGGGTGATGATGTCTTTTTTAACTTCTTCAGTAGCCGATGCCGTTAAGGCCAGTAATGGAACTTTTGGGAATTCCTCTCTTACTTCTGCTATACGCATATAGTCCGGACGGAAATCGTGGCCCCATTGAGAGATGCAGTGTGCTTCATCTATTGCTACCAGTTTGACCTCCAGTTCAGGGAGGTAGTCGCGGAACATATCAGTTTGAAGACGCTCCGGTGAAATGTATAATAGTTTGTACCCACCATGTACCGCACTGCTCAGTACACGCTTCACTTCCATATAGTGCATACCTGCATAGATACAGGCAGCGGGAACATCTTGTTCCTTAAGCCGTGCAACCTGGTCCTTCATTAAGGCAATGAGCGGGGAGATGACGAGGCATAGCCCATTCATTACCAATGCCGGTACCTGGTAGCACAGCGACTTACCGCCACCTGTTGGGAGTAAGGCCAAAGTGTCTTTTCCTTCCAGTACACTATTAATGATATCTTCCTGTAGTGGACGAAAAGCATCGTAGCCCCAATATCGCTTTAATATTTGCTGAGGGGAGGGCAAGGTTATCTCTGCTTTTCAAATTGCTTGTCAACAAAAACGGGTTTCAGTCCGCTGAGCCAGAGTTGCTTTTTGGCCTCGGGTTGTTGTTCTAATTCAGGTAAAGAAAGAGTAGGGATGAACACGCAGTCGTTGAACCTGTTGGGCTCATTTAACCGGAACATGGCACTGATACCTAACTGTTGCGGCATAATACCCAAAATGATCACAAACTCCGGTTTTGCTTTATCCCTTACCTGGTGCCAGGCTATTTGTTGTTCAGGTGCTAAATGTATGATGTGGTAATCAGCGGCTGTGAGTGCGCAAGCCTGTAGCATTTTCAGGAGTTGTGCTTCCTCTGCACTGCCGGGTTGAAACGTAAGGCTTAGCACAACTGTCTTTTTCTCAAGCTCTTCTATTTGTGTGTTCTGTTCCCAGAAAACATCCCAGTTATTGCTAACAATTTTAGATTTAATGATATTCAAATTATCTGCCATAGCCTGCTTGTCAATGCCCTTGAAGACCCGTTATGGGAATTTTTCGTTTCTTTGCGAAAATATATCTTTTCTATCCGTTAACAGATTTCTTTTTATTTATGAGTGTTTCCACATTAGATATAAAGGTGACCAAAGTTGCCAAAAGCAGAATAGCAGAGTTAGACCAGAGTAATATACAGTTCGGGAAGTTGTATTCTGACCATATGCTGGTAGCTGAATATGAAGATGGCGCCTGGAAGTCAGCGGAAATAAAACCATTTGAGAATCTGAGCCTTAGCCCTGCTACTACCTTTATGCACTATGGCCAGGCCATATTTGAAGGAGTAAAGGCATATAAAGACCCTGAAGGCAACCCGATGATCTTCCGCCCATACGACAATATGAAGCGTATGAACCGTTCGGCTCATCGTATGGCGATGCCTGATGTGCCGGAAGAACTGTTCATAGATGGCCTCCGTCAACTGATAGACATAGACCGTGACTGGATACCTACGGCTCCTGATAGCTCTTTGTACATCCGCCCGTTCATGATAGCGGTGGATGAGTTTGTGGGTGTGAAGCCTGCGGAGAAATTCCTGTTCATTATCATTACCAGCCCTGCAGGGCCATACTATGCTAATCCCGTTTCGATATTCGTACAGGATCAATATGTGCGTGCCTTCCCGGGTGGTATCGGATTTACTAAAGCAGCGGGTAACTATGGTATGAGTATGTATCCTACCATGCAGATCAGGAAGATGGGCTACGACCAGATACTGTGGACAGATGGTTTTGAACATAAGTATGTGCAAGAGATAGGAACCATGAACTTCTTTGTGGTGATAGGTGATAAAGCCATTACCCCAGACCTGAAAGGTGACACTATACTGGAAGGTGTGACACGCGACAGTGTGATTGCATTACTACGCGAAAAAGGTGTAACTGTAGAAGAGCGCCAGATAAGCATTGATGAAATAGCTGAAGCATATAAAGCCGGACAACTGAAAGAAGCGTTCGGTACGGGCACTGCGGCATCTATCGCACCTATAGCAAAACTTACTTACCACGATATGCTGATGGAACTTCCGCCGATGACAGAATGGAAGATCATGAATGAATTGAAGAAAGGGCTGAGTGATATCCGCTACGGACTAGTGGCTGATACGCATGACTGGATGCTGAAGGTGTAACAACGATCCTTTACATTTTGATGATTGCCAAGATTTTAAAACGACCGGATATCCGGTCGTTTTCTTTTGTCGGTATCCTCCTAATATCAAGGCTAATCATCAAAATCCAAAGCAGCATGGTTCTTAATGACTCGTTAACCAAATCTAAAGCTGCCGTTAATCGGGTCTGAAAATTTCCTTTAGGAGCTTGTATGCAACATCTTTGTTTCAACAACAACAAAACAAAAAATAACATGACAAGCAATATCACTATGGTAAAGAACAGATTCAGGTTAGGTATGTTACTGGTAGCAGTGTTAACAGTACTTACACTCCCGATATATGTTGCGGCTATACTGCGCCTGATAGGCCTGGTAAGCGGCTGGTAAACAAAATTGATCGTATGGCTTTCCCTGACAGCCATTACTCACCATATTTCATAAGTAGTTTTTTCATAGATAGACAGATAGTTAAACAAAAGAAGCCATTCCGGGTAACCGGCGTGGCTTTTTTGTGCTTGTATTGTAATTTAGCTGAATGAACAAGAATATAAGAACGGGTGCGGTTGGCGCATTGCTTGATGAATATGAGCGCGCACTCTCCGATCTTCACCAGGTGATCGGGGATATTTCTGCTGCTCAATTGGTAACTACTATAGACCCCCATACCAAAGACCTAAATTGCCGATCGGTACAAGCAATACTAGGCCATGTGGTAAGAGCAGGATATAATTATGCCGTGCAAATTGCCAATCATAGAGGAGCTAATTTACCGAGGCATGAAGTAATTCTTCGCGATACAATAGGTGCATACAGGGAAGACCTGGATAAAATGTTTGCCTTTAATGAAGATGTCTTCCGGGATATAAAAGACGAGGAACTTGAAGAATATGATAACTCCCGAAAGGTGCACGTTAGCTGGGGTCAGTCCTATGACATAGAGCAATTAATTGAACATGCCATAGTGCATATACTAAGGCATAGGCGTCAGATAGAGCGTATAAAGCGCAATGAATTTAAATATCCAGACTAACAGAAAATTTATTGTTTATCAATAAATATTTATTAATTTACGGCATATTCTAAATCTTTTGATTATGTCGAAAAGGGACAGCTTAGTATTTAAGGGACTATATATCTTTTCGTGGATCATCTTCGTTGGCCTGAGTATAGAAGCCGGTGGCCTGGTGGTGAATTTTGTATTTAGTATCTGCAAACCCGAATTTGTACAAAACCTCTATCAGAAGCTGGACTTAAGTGAAATGTATGAGCGTAATGAATTTGTCTTTTTCGGTATCTATGGTTTTATTCTGGCCATCTCGATCCTGAAAGCATGGTTGTTTTATGTCGTCGTCATTCTATTAAGCAAGTTGCATTTATCCAAACCCTTCAACAGTTTTGTTTCAGGACAAATAACCCAGATCAGCTACATCACTTTTTCTATTGGGATACTAAGCTATATAGCCCGGCAGACAACGCAAAATCTGCAACACCATGGGTATGAGGTGTATCACCTGGACGGTTTCTGGGAAGACAGCCAGGCGTTTATATTGATGGCGGCGGTAGTATATGTTATCGCGGCTATTTTTAGAAAAGGGGTAGAGATCCAAAACGAGAACGACTTAACCGTATAGCTATGCCAATCATTGTAAACCTGGATGTGATGATGGCAAAACGAAAAATGTCCCTGAATGAACTTTCGGAGCGGGTTGACCTCACATTATCCAATCTTTCTATCCTAAAGACAGGAAAGGCAAAGGCGATACGATTTAGCACATTGGAGGCTATTTGTAAAGCCTTAGATTGCCAACCGGGTGATATCCTGGAATATGTAAGTGAAGAAACAGGAACAAGTAAACGATGATATTCGAAATTATCATATGCCTGTTGCGAATCTACACTGAGAGACTATCGTACACAGATAATTAGCCACTGACAAAGGAAACTGTTATCTTTGCCACCCAATACAAAAAAGCATGAATTTTCGTCGTTTTTTAGTCAATTACCGTATCCCTGTTGCCATATTCCTGATAGCGCTGGGTTTCTGGGCAGGATTTGCTGTTACCTGGTGGATAGCATGGATACCGTTCCTGGTAGCTGTGATAATGATAGTAGCTTACTTTATGGTAGGCCCTATGACACTGATACAGGGTTATATAGAGGATGGTGATATGGAAGGTGCTCAAAAGCTGCTGGATAAAGTAAAGTATCCTAACCTGCTGTATAAACCAATACGTTCTTCCTACTACATGCTGAAGGCCAACTTCTCTACAATGGGAGATGACCTTGACCAGGCAGAAGCTGACCTGAGGAAAGGACTTGCATCGGGAATGCCTGAGAAGGAATATGAAGGAACAGCCTACCTGCAACTTGGTTCTATTGCCTATAAGAAAGGTAATATGAAGGAAGCCATGGAAAGCCTGCGTAAAGCGGTGAAGATAGGCCTGCCTGACAAAGACAATGAAGCAACAGCATACTTACAACTTTCTGCCATCTATATGCAACGCAGGGATTTTAAGAGTGCTAAGATCTACTTCAACAAAGCGAAGGCTTGCAAGCCTAAGAATCAACAGGTGGTAGAGCAGCTTGCTGAGATGAGCAAGTACATGGCGAGAATACCGGGGTAGTTTTGTAGTGAACAGAGAATAGATAACAGTGAACAGATATTATATGGAGTCCCGCCGAGTGCGGGACTTTTTTTGTGCGTCATTGCGAGGAGGAACGACGAAGCAATCACACGTAATGAGTGCCGTTCGCGAAATGAACAACATTACGTGGGATTGCTTCGTTCCTCGCAAAGACACGACTAAGTGAGTTTTACTTCTGCCCCTTATATCCTACTAAGTGGCCTTTTATGGCGAAGTAGAGGATGTAGAGGTAGCAGGGTATCATTATCATGTAGGCCATTTGCCTGTTGGTGGTATCGGCTAACTGTCCGTAGATGAGGGGGAGGATAGCTCCGCCGGCGATACCCATTATCAGGAATGCTGCGCCTTGCTTGGTGTGTCTTCCTAAACCTTTTAAGGACATAGGGAAGATTGCGGGCCACATGAGTGAGTGGGCGAGACCGAGGCACGCTACCAGTATCACAGAAGTAAGTCCTGAAGTGAGTAAGACGCCTGCAGTCAATACTAAACCAAGTATAGCGCAAACTTTCAGCGCGTTTTCCTGGGTAATGTATTTGGGCATCAAAGCAATACCGAGGAAGTAACCACCAACCATACAGGTAAGTGTAATGGAGCTGAAGAACTTGGCATTGTCCATCGGCATGTCGAAGTACTTACCGTAATTGATAATAGTGTCACCGGCTATTACTTCCACACCTACATATAAGAAGATAGCAATAGCGCCCAGGAACAAATAAGGGTGTGCAGTGATGGAGCTTTTGTCTGTATTCCTCAGTTCTTCAGGGTTAGCTTCTTCGTCTTTCAGGTTAGGAAGCGGCGAAGCGAGGATGAGTAATGCTAACACCAGCAACACTATCGTCATGATGATGTATGGGTTAACGATGCGCTGTGCCAGCTCGTTTAGTATTTGTGTTCTTTGGGCGGCATCGGTGATGGTCTTTAGTTGTGCATTCAGCGGGTCAATGCCTTTTAATAGTAAAGAGGCCAATATCAATGGGCTGGAGATGCCGGCTGCTTTGTTGGCTATACCCATAATACTGATACGCTTTGCCGCAGTTGCTTCGGGACCGAGGATGGTCACGTATGGATTTACAGCAGTTTGTAATACTGCAAGCCCAACACCTTGCATGAACAGACCTGTGAGAAAGTAGGTATAGTTTCGTTCGTTTGCAGCAGGTATAAATATGATGCTTCCGACAGCCATTATAGCCAGGCCAAGGCTCATGCCTTTCTTGAAACCTGTTTTATTCAGTATGTATGATGACGGGAGCGCCATCACAAAGTAGGAAATGTAAAAGGCAAATGTAACGAGGTATGCCTGGAAGTCGGTGAGCTCGCAGGCCGTTTGTAAGAACGGGATCAATGAACCATTCAGCCATGTTACAAAACCGAATATGAAGTACAAGCACCCTACCAGGAAGAGGGAGGTGAAGTATGATTGTTTGGTATTGGGATTCGCCATAAGTGTTTGTGTATAGCACTAATGTACACAAATAGCGGAAAAAGTTTTTCCTGATACAGGAGATAGTCTTATTTTGTTGAAAACAGGTAGATATTATGGCACAGCCATTGGCTTTAGGGATAGATATTGGCGGAACGAGTACTTCCTTCGGGATAGTAGACAGGCGGGGGCAGATCCTAGAAAAGGGTAATATTCCCACCAAGGGGCATGCTACGGTGCATGACTTTATCGCTGCTATTAAAGTGGCCCTTGATCCTATAATAGAAAAAGCCGGGGCAGATAATATCGTAGGTATAGGTGTAGGTGCGCCTAATGCTAATTTCTACACGGGAGAAATACCTAATGCGGCAAACCTGCCGTGGGATGGTGTGATACCATTGGCAAAATTGCTGACAGATGCGCTGCACCAAAAGGTGGTGATCACCAATGATGCTAATGCTGCCGCACTGGGTGAAATGATGTATGGTGCGGCAAAGGGCATGAAGGATTTTATACTCATAACGCTGGGAACGGGTGTGGGTAGTGGTTTTGTGGCTAATGGACAATTGATATACGGGCATGATGGATTTGCGGGGGAACTGGGACATACTATTTCTGTACGTGATGGGCGTGATTGTGGTTGTGGCAGGAAGGGTTGCATGGAGACCTATGCATCTGCTACGGGTATCGTGCGTAGTGCGGAGCTGTGGTTGGAGGAACGTACTGATGAAACAGTGCTGCGTACGCACAAAGGAAAGATCACCTCTAAGATGGTGCATGATGCCGCTGTAGATGGCGATGCGTTTGCACTGGAATTATTTGCTTATACAGGAATGATATTGGGCCAGACTTTGGCGGATGCTGTGGCTATTACTTCTCCGCAGGCTATTATATTCTTTGGGGGGCTAGCGAAGTCGGGGGAGATACTGATGAAACATGTGCGGCAGCATATGGAAGCTAACCTGCTGAACGTATATAAGAACAAGGTAGCGCTGGTGTATTCTGCTTTTGCGGATGCAGATGCGGCGATATTGGGGGCGAGTGCGCTGGTGTGGTGATTCTAATTCAAAAAATTACGGATTAGACTTCTCTGTTTTGACGAGATTGCTTCGTTCCTCGCAATGACGCGAGTGAGAGTTGCGACGTCAGGCGTATACTCTTCTTCATTATTAGTAATTTTACATTTCAATCAAGAACTATGTCTATAACATCAGAGGCGGAACTGGAAGGAATGAGGAAGATAAGCGAAGCTGTAGGAACTACGCTTCGTAAGATGACGGAATATGCAAAGCCGGGAATGAGTACTAAAGAACTGGATGAATATGGTCGGACGATCCTGGAGGAGTATGGGGCTAAGTCGGCACCGAAGCTGACCTATGGTTTTCCTGGCTGGACTTGTATCTCTGTGAACAATGAAATAGCACATGGGATACCTTCTGAAACTACTATTCTGAAAGAAGGTGACTTGGTAAATATTGATGTATCTGCAGAACTGGATGGATTTTGGGCGGATAATGGTGGTTCATTTGTGCTGGGAGAAGATAGCCAGAACCTGAATCAACTGGTAAATGCCTCTAAAGATATACTGCATAAAGCCCTGAACAACATAAAAGACGGCGTTCGCATAGCCGACATAGGCAGGTTAATAGAAACTGAAGCTCGTAAACGGGGCCTGAAAGTGATCAAAAACCTTGTAGGACATGGAGTAGGGCGCAGCCTTCATGAGGCCCCGCATGAGATTCCCTGCTATTACGATCGGTATAACAGGGGTAAATTTCGCAAGAACTCTGTTATTGCCCTTGAGACTTTCATATCTACTAATACCTCAATGGCCACTGAAAAGGGCGATGGCTGGACCTATATAGCCAAAGACGGCAGTTTTGTGGCCCAGCATGAACATACGCTGGTTATTACAGATGGTAAGCCGATCATACTGACTTCGTCTAACGGGATATAGGTCAATTCAAAAGCCAAAATTCAAAATTGCAGTCTGGCCATGCGCAAGTCTGTTTCCGCTAAGGCTGAAATAGAAGGTGGCGGGTCGGGGCCCGCCATGACGCAAGTAGTGTGGGGTAACCAAACAGGCTGTAATAGTCTGAAAATGACGCGATTTCGAGCTATTTCAGGTACTGAAATTAACTATATGAGAAAGAAAAGCGTACTTTTTGATTTTTCACTCAAACTATTGATTTTCAGTTAATTGTATTAATTTTAGGAGTAGCTATTGTTAGTTCTTTGACATTGACAAGCATTCATTTGTTATGCGGTTGTTATCCAGTTGCAAAGTGGGGGTTAAACGGGGCTGATTATTTCGTCAAGGCCTGTTAGCATCGCATATTTGCATACAGAAACACGAACAACTAACAAACGAAATGAAACAATTGATCACAATATTCATCCTGAGCTGCCTGGCAGTGACAGCAAAAGCACAGCAAGAAGCTGGCGCTTCTGCTGCGCAAGCCACACAGTTCTCGCTGAGTGATGTTATTGAGATCGTTTTCGCTGATGTTAATTCTGCACAGGGTAACACAGTATTCATGCCTTTCAACAATTCACGTGATTTCGCTAATGGTGTTACCGTTGCTGACCAGGAGTTGAGGGTTCGTGCTAATACCGAGTTTAAAGTTTCCCTGAAGTATGATATGAGCACCTTCTCTTATGTAGGTACTGAAAAGGCTAACGCTGAGATGCTGAGAGATGCGCTGGGTGTAATGGTTACTTCAAACAATACAGGCGGACAGGTTGCAGCACCGTACAGCACTGCTGATTATGCTATGATCGGGTCAGCAGACAGAGATTTGCTGGTAAATGGCCAAAACGGAGGAAATCAAAGGTTTGCAGTAAAATATAAGTGTCAACCTAAGCAAGTATTACCGGTTGGAAACTACTTCATCAATGTGGTTTATACAGCTACTAAAAACTAACTGAGTTAATAATTTTAACATTTTATAAGAGGAGTTCTTAAGAAGACGTTAATTAGTGAAAACGCCAGTGTTAACGGGTGTTAAAAGCTTTATAAATAAGATTCCCCAAGCAATCTTTGTGCAACACATAGGGTTTCTTCCAATGAAAAAGTTTTTACTATCTGTAGTAGTTGTATTGCTTGTGCAATACACTAGCTTTGGGCAAACATCTACTATAGTAACACAACAGGTAGATGTGAACCTGGTGAATGTGATATCGATGAAATTTGTATCGACAAATGGTACTTCAGGCACTACACTGAACCTGGCAATGAATCTATTGACAGATCTGCTAAGTGGAGTAGCAACCAGTGCCCAACAGCTTACGGTGTCATCGACAAAGAACTTCAATATTACTGCGAAAACGAATTCGGCGTTTTTTACATATACAGGCAGTTCGTTGCTTGGGAACCTGATGCCGATACTAGGAAATTTAAGATGCAAAGTTGCAGCTAATGGCACAGGTGGTGCTATAGCCGGGGCCTTTGCTAATTATACATCACTGAGCTCCTCCGCTCAAAACTTTATTAACGGAGGGACGAGTGGTACAAACAAAACATTTAGCGTCCAATACCAGGGTATTCCCGGATTGGGTTTCGCATTGGGGACATATTCAACACAAGTAGTTTTTACAGGAACACAACAATGACAGACATAATACATAAAGCATAAATGATCAAGAGAGTACTTACGATATTGTCCCTTCTATGTGTGTTGTGCAACTATGCAAAGGCCCAATCGAGCACTACTGAAACTCAAGTAGTGGATGTAAACCTGGTCAATGTTATCGTATTAACGTTCAACTCAACCGGTACCAGTACAGGTAGTGCCGTTTCATTGGGATTCACTACTATTAACGACTTTACAACAGGCAAGGAATCTACAGTGCAACAACTGACCGCTGCATCAACCAAGCCTTTTAATATTACAGTAAAGACGAACGCCGCAAACTTTACCTATACCGGCTCTTATACTCCGGTCCCTGTAATGCCGGTAAATACTAAGCTAAAACTGCGAGTGACCGCTAACGCTACGGGCGGATCTATTGCCAGCCCATTTTCGGCCTATAGTACACTTACGTCCAATAATCAGAACCTGATAAATGCGGCCACTACCGGGAATAATAAAACGTTCTCTATACAATACCAGGCCATACCCGGACTAAGTTACCCGGCAGGGACTTACACCACCCAAGTGGTGTATACAGCAACGCAATACTAAAGGGAATTACTTCTCAAGAATCCTTATTTCCACACGGCGGTTTTTATCCGCTTCTTCTTCAGATTTCTCAAATTCAACTATAGGTCGTGAACGGCCAAAGCCAACAAAATTCAAGCGGTCTTTGGAAATGCCCTTACTCAAGAGATAGTCGTATATATACTTAGACCTGTTAACAGACAAATGATTGTCTTGTGCGTCTACATCAAAAGCATCGGGAAAATCAAGGACACAACAAATGTGGCCTTCTACCTGTATTTTAACTTTAGGATTACGCTTAAGTACGTTAGCCAGTTTTTCCATTTCAGGAATAGACTCGTCTTTTACCGTATGTGACTGCGGAAAGAAATATATATTCTTCAGCACAAAAGTTTCGCCTGTTTTAACGGCACTGATGTCGATCTCGTTCTTAGAAGTATAAGGATTTATAGTGTTGGTATTTTGTGGCGTAGCATTAAGCGCTGTTGTCATTTCAGGGGGTAGTTCCTGTTTCTCTCCACCCGGGCGCATTACAACATATAAGTTGCCCGAGTCATTCAATTTATAGCTTGTTCCCGGCTTCTTAGGTTTGGTATCCGGGGGATTGCGATAGAGGGGGATGTTTCTGAATTCCTCATCAATAGGCTCTTTTCGTTGGCCAGGTTTCATTACCACATTTACGTCCATGGGATCTTTCGGAGGAATGGTCGGGGTAGATTTTTTAACTGCAGGTTTTCTTGGCTTGTCAACCATTACCAGGTCAACGCGCCTGTCACTTGCATAACCACCACCACCGGATATATTCTTGCGCTCTATTTTACCCCTGCCCATGCAGAGTGTAATGTTTTGTTCCGGCACATCATTTTCCAGCAGAAAGTAGGCAACATTGCGGGCCCTTTCCTTTGAAAGAACGATATTATAATCCTCGGTACCCAGGTAATCGGAATAGCCGATGATCATGATGCTTTTATTGGCATCTATGGTACTGTTGCGTAGGAAAACGTTCAGTTTTTGTTTTGAAGTATTAGATAGGGAGTCAACATCCAGGTCGAAGTAAAGACGTGTAGTATCCCCGGAGGCAGCATAACAATATGTGCCTAATACCATAAAGATAGAAGTGAGGATACCTTTAAGCATGTGTGTGACCGAAATATGATAGCAAGTTAGCAAAAATATAGGAATAGCCTGAGTGGTGAGATGATGTGACTGCTAATTATTCAGGTAAATTTGATAAAACATGACGCTTTGTCTTAATGTTTTGCGAGTATCTGACAATAAGTGCGAATCGCACATTTTGGAACATTTTTTATGCAATGAAGTAGAAGAAACCAAGAATATGAATTTGAACAGCTTTACGATAAAGGCCCAGGAGATAGTGCAACAGGCACAACAAGTGGCCTTTAATAACCAAAACCCCGTTATTGAAACGGCACACCTGCTACAGGCGTTGCTGGATGATGCCGATGGGCCGATATCCTATCTATTAAAGAAGAACAATGTGAACATACCCTTCGTGGAAGGGAAAGTAAAGGAGCTGATACAAAAGCTACCTAAAATGCCTAATGGCGAACCGGCACAGAATGTGAGCCGTGAGCTGAATAGCGCCATACTACGTACCGCCAATATCCTGAAAACATTCGGGGATGAATTTGTGACACCTGAGCATTTGCTGATAGCGTTACTGCAAGTGAATGACGAAGCAGGGAAGATATTGAAAGACGCAGGGTTGACTGAGAAAGGATTGACCGCAGCGATCAAAGAACTAAGAAAAGGCAGTACCGTTAAATCCCAGACAACCGACCAGCAGTATAACTCGCTGGAGCGCTATGGTAAGAACCTGAACGAACTTGCCCGAAATGGCAAGCTGGACCCGGTGATAGGCCGTGATGAGGAAATACGCAGGACGTTGCATATCCTATCCCGCCGCTCGAAGAACAACCCCATACTGGTGGGTGAGCCGGGTGTAGGTAAGACAGCCATTATAGAAGGACTGGCGCACCGTATCATTAATGGTGACGTGCCGGACAACCTGAAATCGAAGATCATCTATGCGTTGGATATGGGCGCGTTGATGGCCGGTGCGAAGTATCGTGGTGAGTTTGAAGAACGACTTAAGGCCGTGGTGAAGGAAGTGGCGGATAGCGATGGAGAGATCATCCTGTTCATAGACGAGATACATACGCTGATAGGTGCAGGTGCCATGGAAGGTGCGATGGATGCAGCTAATATACTGAAACCTGCATTGGCCCGTGGCGAGCTAAGGGCGATAGGTGCGACCACACTGAATGAATACCAGAAATACTTTGAAAAAGATAAAGCCCTTGAACGCCGTTTCCAAAGAGTGCTGGTAGATGAGCCAACACCTGAAGATGCAATTTCCATTCTGCGCGGACTGAAGGACAGGTATGAAAGCCATCACCAGGTGCAGATAAAAGATGAGGCTATTATCGCCGCAGTGGAATTGTCGCACAGGTATATAACCGACAGGTTCTTACCCGATAAAGCCATTGACCTGATAGACGAGAGTGCCGCCAAGCTGAAGCTGGAGATGAACTCTATGCCGGAAGAACTGGATGAACTGGAACGCAGGATCCGTCAACTGGAAATAGAAAGAGAAGCCATAAAGCGTGAGAACGATGATAGCAAGCTGAAAGAACTGGGTCAGGAAATATCACTACTGTCTGTACAGAGGGATACCCTGAAAGCAAAGTGGCTGGAAGAAAAGGAGATAGTTGACAAGATCAACAAGAGCAAGACGAGTATAGAACACCTGAAACTGGAAGCAGAACAAGCAGAACGTGAAGGTGACTATGGACGCGTAGCAGAAATACGCTACGGCAAGATGAAGGATGAAGAGGCGACGATAGTGGAACTGGGCAAGCAACTGGATGAAATGGATGGCCAGCACAAACGCCTGCTGAAGGAAGAAGTAGATGCGGAAGATATAGCTGAGAACGTAGCCAAAGCAACAGGGATACCTGTACAACGTATGCTGCAAAGTGAACGGGATAAACTGCTGAACCTTGAAGATGAACTGCACAAACGTGTGGTAGGGCAAGACGAAGCTATAGTAGCGGTAGCAGACGCGATACGCAGAGGACGAGCAGGATTGCACGACCCGAGGAAACCGATAGGTTCATTCATCTTCCTGGGAACAACGGGTGTAGGTAAGACAGAACTGGCTAAAGCATTGGCGGAAGTACTCTTCGATGACGACAGCATGATGACCCGTATAGATATGAGTGAGTACCAGGAAAAGCATGCAGTAAGCAGGCTGGTAGGCGCGCCTCCGGGATATGTGGGATATGATGAGGGTGGTCAATTGACAGAAGCTGTAAGGCGTAAACCTTACTCGGTGATATTACTGGATGAAATTGAAAAAGCGCATCCCGATACGTTTAATGTACTGTTGCAAGTGCTGGATGATGGCCGACTGACCGATAACAAGGGCAGGGTGGTGAACTTTAAAAATACCATCATCATCATGACCAGCAATATGGGTAGCCATATAATACAGGAGAACTTTGCTGAGCTGGAAGGGAAAGACATAGACGAAGTAGTAGAAGCAACCAAGGAACAGGTGATGGATGTGCTGAAACAGGCTATGCGCCCGGAATTCCTGAACAGGGTAGACGATGTGATCATGTTCCGCCCACTGCTGAGGAAAGAGATAAAAGGTATCATCCGTATACAACTGGAGCAATTAAGAGACCAGCTATTGCAACAAGGAATAGACCTCCAATTCACCGACTATGCAATGGACTATATGGTGCAACGAGGTTTTGATCCGCAGTATGGTGCAAGGCCACTGAAAAGAGTGATACAGAAAGATGTGATTAACCTGCTCAGCAAAAAGATAATAGGCGGGGAAATAGATAAAAGCAAACCTGTATTGATAGATGTATTTGACGGGGTAGTAGTGATAAGGAACGAGGGAAAGGCTGAAACGGCAGGACAAGAATAGTTATAGCCAAGATGAATTATCCGTAAGCGTTGGGGTGTAAACCTCAACGCTTTTTCTTTTACATTTGCCTTTGCTATGCGTACAATACTCTGCCTTGTGGCCTCCAATATATTTATGACCTATGCCTGGTATGGTCACTTAAAGAAAAATAGCGCAGATACACCGATTATCAGGCTGATACTTATCAGTTGGGGTATTGCCTTTTTTGAATACTGCTTTATGGTGCCGGCCAATAATGTCTTCGGACAAAAAGAGGGTTTTTCTCCCTTTCAATTGAAGACAATACAGGAAGTAGTATCGCTGGTGGTGTTTGGTGTATTTGCTATCTTCTACCTGAACGAGCCATTGAAGTGGAACTATATAGTAGCATTCCTGTTCATAATGGGCGCAGTGTATTTTATGTTTTACTCTCCGAGTCCGAAGGGTTGAGTTTTAAAGCCCGTAGCATGGGGGCTGCAACATAGGTAACACCTACCACGACCATCGTCATACAACCGCCAAATATAACTGCGGGAACGGTACCCATCAGCTTGGCAGTAAAGCCACTTTCTAAAGCGCCCAATTCGTTGGAGGAGCTGATGAACATTGTATTGACTGCCGCCACACGTCCCCGCATATTATCAGGTGTGTACAGTTGCAAAATAGTTCCCCTGATAACCACACTTACGCCATCGAGTGCGCCACCTATCATCAGCATACTGAACGCTAATAAGAAGCCGCCGGAGATATGGAAGTTGGCTATAGAGAAAAGGGAATGAGTACCGCCGATCTCAGCGCATAAGCCGAAAATGATAGTGGTGACGCCGAAGCCTGCTATACAGGCAAAAAGTTTTTTACCTGCGTTTTTCTTTAGCGGAGCGAATGAGAGTATTGCAAGAGTAATAACAGTGCCTATTCCCGGTGCAGCACGCATCCATCCATAGCCTATTTCGCCGGTCTTTAATATCTCATCGGCAAAGACGGGAAGTAAAGCCACTGCTCCCCCAAATAATACCGCGAACATATCCAACGCCAGTGTTGAGAGTATTACCTGTGTGCGAAAAACAAAGTTGAGCCCTTCGCCGAGGCTTTTCATAATAGGTTCTTTCCTGGCAGGAGCATTGTGTGGATGCCTTGGTATGCGCAATATGGCAAATAGTGGTATAATCTGAATACAGAGTATAGCTGCCATACTGAAAGTGAAATCGCTGGCCGCCAATACAAACCCACCGACCAAGGGACCAATTACTGCACCAGCCTGCCATGAAGTACTGCTCCAGGTAGTGGCATTCTGGTACTGCTTTCTTGGAACAAGCTGTCCCATAAACGCAAATGCAGATGGGCTGACAAAAGCCCTCAGAAACCCACCAAAGAAAACACCTGCATATATAAGCCAAACCGTGAAGTCAACTCCCGTATATGATTGAAAGGAGGGTAATGATAGTAGGAAATAAAAGGCTGACAGGAGCATATAGCCTACAACACATTTCACCAAGAGTCCTTTCTTCTCCCTGGTATCTACGAAGTGTCCTGAAACTAACGAGAAGCCGATGGCGGGTATTACCTCTGCCAACCCCATCATGCCTACGGAGAATGCATCCTTCGTTAGTTTATACACCATATAGCTCACCAGCGTTATCTGCATATGCAGGGATAGTATCAGCGTGAGGCGCATGAGCAGGTAATTGCGGAAGTGGGTATATCTCAGCGCCCTGTTTTTGAGCAGGAACTTTATGGCGAGGCTCAAATGATGTTTTGTTTACGTTACAAATTTAGGGTTAAATAGAGATGATTGTTATTTGGCATAGATATTGTTAAAGAAATCATAAGAACTATAAAACCACCTTATGTACAAAAAAGGATTCCTTGTTGTATTGACTCTGTTCTGTGTCAATACCTTATTATCTGTATTCTCGTCGTGCCAGCCTGAAACGTATGAACAACGTTGCATCCCACCTACCTGTCTTTTTGTAGATTCCTCATCCCTGCAATTATATGACGAGTTGTATGGCGATGAACTTGATGGGCCGAATTATTATGCAAATGCAACCGGCCTTCGGATCGATCTGAAATTCTTTGGGAATAGCTCCATTTGTTATAAGCCGGAACGGAAACAAAACAATATATCCCTTTTCCCTACAGCCAATGCACTTTCGTACGCCCCATGCCCGGTATTCCTTGGTCGTGATTCTATTGTAGCATATAATATCTACAGTAATAAAGATTATGATGCTTCGCATCCTGCCGGTAGTACTCTGAATGAATTGTTCACTTCTGATGGTTTTCATAAAGTGGAAACCTATAACGGCCCTGAGAGTGTAAGTGTAGCGTGCAGTTTTCACTTAGATGCAGCACCGTTGGATACCGGCAGACACATATTCACCATTAGGCTTGCCCAGGCGGATGGAGATACCATTACTGTGTATACACCTGAGATAAAGCTGCTTAAGTGACCTTTCTCATAGAAAGCAGAATACCTGAAAAATGATATACACCGCATAGCAACAAAGCATTAAATTTGCTTTGTTCTATGCACAGCTCGTTCCAGCTCATAATAACCAGTGTCATCCAGGCTTTTAATGAGCTAAGGGCTAATAAGCTGCGTACTTTCCTCTCCCTGCTGGGTATTACCATTGGCATCTTCTGTATTATAGCTGTACTTACGGTACTTGATAGTATGAAAAAAAATATAGAAACTGAAGTTTCTACATTAGGCAATGACGTGCTGTATGTTGGCCGCTGGCCGTGGATGGACGAAGGTGGTGAATATAAGTGGTGGGAGTTCTGGCGCAGACCGAGCATGAGCCTGAAGGAACTAAAGAGCATAGAACGGAACGTACCTGATGTGGCATTTGCCACCCTTGCCCTGAACAAGCGGATGAGTGTAAAACACAGAGAGCAGGAAGTAGAAGATGTGACCGGCTATGCTGTGACCAATGATTTTGATAAAATACAGAACATAGAAATAGCACAAGGCAGGTACCTGTCGTATCCCGAACTGGAGGGCGGAAGGAATGTGGTAGTACTGGGTGATGAGGTATATAAGAATCTGTATGCGGGTAACATAAATGCTGTGGGTACACCGGTGTCATTTTTAGGCAGGAAGTTCACTGTCGTAGGAGTAATGAAGAAATCGGGACAGAATATGGCGGGCTTCAATTTTGACAATGGTGTCATTTTTGCTTACAATGCAGCGGCTTCAGGGTTGATAGATGTAGGTTCGCTGAACTATGATCCTACACTGATGATAAAAGCAGCAGCAGGAAAGAATATTGTGGACGTGCAGTATGAAGTGGAAGGTGCGCTGAGAAGAGAACGAAAGGTAAGGCCTGGGCAACCCAATGATTTCGCCATCAACCAGCTCAGCCAGATATCGGAGCGGCTGGATATGATGTTTGCTATGATAAATGTAATAGGGGCTATAATTGGCGGGTTCTCACTGATCGTAGGGTCTTTTGGTATCGCCAATATCATGTTTGTAACCGTAAGGGAACGAACAAAAGTAATAGGCCTGAAGAAGGCTGTTGGGGCCCGCAGCAGCAGCATACTTATGGAATTTTTAGTAGAAGCGATTACCTTGTGCCTGATGGGCGGGTTGATAGGCATAGTAATAGTATTAGCATTGAGTTTGGTGCTGACTTACGGCCTGGACTTTGCTGTAACGCTCTCTGTGAAAAATTTTGGTATTGGTATTGGCATATCGGCTTTGGTAGGTGTACTTTCAGGTTTTATACCTGCGAGGGCAGCATCAAGGCTTGACCCGGTAGTAGCTATAAGATCACATTAAACAATGGACAGACAACTTATCTTAGACAAAGAACGCATTGACCGCAAACTGCAACGTATGGCTTACCAGATATGGGAGCATAACAGCAATGAGCAGTCGGTAATACTGGTAGGTGTACACGGTGGCGGACTGGCCGTTGCGGAAAACCTTGCCGGAAGACTGAGGCAGATATCGCCCATGAAAGTAGAGGTGGCTCATATAAAGATGAACAAACGCAATCCGCTTTCGGAAGAGATAACACTGGACGCAGATCTTAATGGCCGCTCTGTGATATTGGTAGACGATGTGGCTAATTCAGGCAAGACCTTGTTGTATGCTTTGCGTCCACTATTGAACTTTGAACTGAAGAAGATAATGATAGCCGTTCTTGTGGACAGGAAACATAAAGAGTTCCCAGTGTCTCCGGATATAGTGGGGCACACTATAGCTACAACGATACAAGAGCATATTCTTGTAGAAGCAAATAATAACGAAATCACAGCAGCGTACCTGCAATAAATAATTGTTAGAATGTCATTTACATTAGTCATACATGGTGGAGCGGGGAATATTACTCCGTCTATGATGAGCAAACAACAGGAGGAAGAATATACAGCGGGGCTTACTGCAGCGTTGGATAAAGGCACAGCGATATTGAAAGGCGGTGGTAGCTCAGTAGATGCAGTTGTTGCTGCGATCACTGTGCTGGAAGACAACCCGATATTTAACGCGGGCAAGGGTTCGGTGTTCACCAAGAAGGGTATCAATGAAATGGATGCCGCGATAATGGACGGTAGTACATTGGCTGCCGGTGCGATAGCTGGTGTAAGGAATATAAAGAACCCGATAACGCTGGCGAGAGAAGTGATGTTGCATTCGGGGCACGTGTTCCTGAGTGGCAGTGGTGCGGCGGAGTTTGCCTTGAAGCAGGGTATAGAAATGGCGACAGATGAATACCTGTTCAATAAAATGCGTTATGAGCAATGGCTCGAGATTCGCGACAGTGATTTCTACCAGCTCGATCATAAAGAAGATAACCTGAAAGGCGTAGCTCCGAATCCTGATCATAAGTTTGGTACGGTGGGTGCGGTGGCCTGTGATGTTCATGGAAACATAGCAGGAGGAACTTCCACTGGTGGTATGACCAATAAAAGGTTTGGCAGGATAGGGGATAGCCCTGTAGTGGGTGCGGGTACTTATGCCAATAACGCTACCTGTGCCATTTCGTGTACAGGACATGGAGAGTATTTTCTCAGGGCCGTTGTGGCACACGATGTTTCCTGCCTGATGGAGTACAAGGGATTATCGTTGCAAGAGGCGTGTAATACAGTTATTAAAGACAAGCTGGTGAAGCTAGGTGGTGAAGGTGGATTGATAGCTGTAGATGCGAAAGGGAATCATGACTTCTGCTTCAACTCTGCGGGTATGTATCGTGGTATGAGGAATAGTGAAGGGAAGGAGTTGGTGGCGTTTTATGGGTAGAGAATTGTAGCTGTCAAGAATTTTGTTGCACCCCAACGGGGTGCATTTTCTTTTCCCCGTTTTTCTACAGAGCTTTTGCTCCTAGCAGAGCATATTACAATCTCCCTTCTTCAAACTTTAACTGCTTGAAATAAGCAACATCATCCTTGAGTTTCTTCATTTTTACCTGTTCTCTGATCTTTGCAATAAGAGATGTGATTGGAGACAGAATGAAGATAGCTACGATCAGCAGGTTCTTGAATTGCTTTACACGTCCTTGTCTTTCCGGAGCACCGGGGCCGCCTTTTGCTGCGATGTATTTAGACCATTTGCGGAAGTTACTAATACCTGTATTCTCAAGTAATACAAGTCCGGGCTTTAGTTGTATTGCACCTAACAGGACCAATTCCTGTTGAAGGCTTTCCAATTTATTATCTTCCAGGTGCCTGTATATAGGCATGCCATACCGCTGTGCTTTTTCGATGTCGGCTTTTTGAACACCTGCATCGGGCAAGATTCCTGATGCTTCTTTCTGCCCCTTCATCGCCCAGCGGATGACCGTAAGTGTAGAGATAATATTGGGCTTGGTGTCTACTAATGCTATGTTGCCAACAAGTGTTGCGTTGAGTTTGAGTAAGTATTGTTTTATTTTTTCCTGTGCATGCAGCCACATATTGCGCGCGCCAATTACTGTGATTACTTTTTTGTTCACCAGCACCTTCGCGGACGGGCTTTGCAAGAATGCAGTGATGGGCATTGACGGATTCAGGAACCAGGGTTGATGCCCGAAGATGACGAGGTCGTACTCGGCATTTACAATTTCATCGGGTAGGGATTTTACCGGCGGTGGTGTATGCATCACCGTTTCGGGCATAGCATCGAAGAACACATCCGGGTTCCAGGGAAACGGGAAGGGTGTTACCGGTTCAATAGGCGCATAGGTTATCTCCAACTTGTCCTTTATGTCCAGCAGGATATTGTCTATAATATTACGGAGTTGTCCTGTCTGGCTATAATAAAGTACAAGTACACGAGGCTTCGTCATAATAGAAGCTTTTATACTACTGTCAGGTAGAGATATGCATAAGAGAAACGGGCGCTTTCCGGAACCATTACGAGTATCCTTTCACCTTTTTTCAATTTACCGCTGTGGAGTAATTCTTCCAACATCAGCAAAGGAGAGGCACTACCCACATTACCTACTTTGGTCAGGTTGTAAAACCATTTTTCCATGGGTATGTTCATGCCCAACTTACTGTGATATTCGTGTATCTGGTCTTTGAAGAACTCGCTGGACATGTGAGGAAGATAGTAATCCACTTCTTCCGACTTCAAACCATGCTTCTCCATTACCTCTTTCAGGAACACACCACCCAGCGGAACTATATTATCACCAAGCAGGCGAGTATCCTGCTTCAGAGAAAAGACACTATTGTTTTTCCATGCAGCAGTTTCTACATCATTCCAACCAGTCAGAGACTTATTGTCATTCATGATGGCACCTGCATACATGCAGGTTTCCAGTTCATTGGCAAAGGAAGTGATCTCTATCCATTCTATCCGTAAAGAAAGGCCGTCAGTGTTTGGTTCGTCTTGCAGTAAAGCGGCTGCGGCACCATCACTGAGCATCCAACGGAGGAAATCTTTTTCAAAAGCTATGATCGGGTTCTCGTGGAGTTCGGTGAGGTTATCAGCTTCAGGTTGAAAACGGGAAGCATGCATCCAAACTGACATTCTTTCAGAGCCTGTTGCTGCTGCCACTTTTGTGAGACCACTGGCAATAGACATGTAGGCATACTTCATTGCCTGTATGCTGCTGCAACAAGCACCTGTGGCAGATATGAGTTCTACTCTTTTTTGAGTGCCCAGTTCGCCATGTACCATTACAGCATGCGATGGCAGCATTTGCTCCGGGGAGGTAGTGCCTGTGGCGAGTAGTTCCAGTTTTTCTATCGGTAATTTATCGTCGAATAATGCCTTGACAGCGTTAGCAGTCATTTCAGCATTGGAGTGGGTTTTTTTGCCGTCCCTGAATGCATAATACCGAGTCTTGATACCATTACTCCGCAACACCACGCTACGAGCGCGCGATGCCTTATTATTCACCATTCCCAGCACTTTTTCCATATCATCATTTCCAACCGGTTCATTTGGCAAGAATTTGGAAAGACGGGTAATATAAACAGGCTTCACTATCTTTTTGTTCAATTTGGGGTGCAAAAATAACCATTATCCATTACTTTACTAATAACAGAAAGAATATCTAAATGGTTCACAATAAAATATAGGGATGAATAAGCAGCACAATAATAATCAATTCCTGCTTAATAGCTTAATGTGGAAGTTTCTCATATATGCAACAGGAGATATTAAAAACCCTTCCTGATAAGAAAGGGTTTTTAAACTCATTTTATGAAATAATGTTATTCCATATCCTTTTTACTGAGGCCATAATAGAACATTCCCGCATTTCTTTTGTCAGGATAAAAACCTTCCAGACGAACACTCTCATATTTGCTCATTATCTCGCGAATATCATCTGTCGTATTCACCGGAATGCCATTTATAGAGGTAACGAGGAATCTATCATTCAAATTAGCAATGCTACTCATTGCCCCATCCCCTTTTTTAGCCATTAAAATGCCGCTATTCACACCCCAGGAGCGTTTCTGCTCATTGGTTAATGGCTGGAAAGTAGCACCAAGCAAACTATTAGCTATGTTACCCATCTTTTTCAACAAAACGGTTGTTTTTAGCTCTTCATTACCTCTCTTATAAGTGATGCTGATGTTGTCACCCGGCTTAAATGTGGCTATTTTCTCCAATAACTCAGGTTCGGTACGAACATTCATATTATTAACCTGTGTAATAAAGTCTCCTTTCTGCAAGCCTGCCATGGCAGCACCACTTCCCGCCTGGATACCTGCTACATATACACCTTCATTACGGTCTATGCCCAGCTCCTGGAGCTGCTCAGGGGTCATGCTTTTCCTGTTGAAGAATTCGATCCCGATATATGCCCTTTGTACAGACCCTGTTTGGATAAGATCATTTACAACCTTCCTTACCAGGTTGGCAGGAATAGAATAAGAATAACCAGCATATGATCCCGTAGGGGAGGCAATTGCAGAGTTGATACCTATCAGCTGGCCCTTTGTGTTCACTAAGGCACCGCCGCTATTGCCCGGATTTACTGCGGCATCCGTCTGTATATAAGACTCTACTGCACCGGCTTTGTTAGTATTCACACCAATAGAACGGCCTTTAGCACTCACGATACCTGCTGTAACAGTGGCCTCGAGGGTGAAAGGGTAGCCTACTGCCAGTATCCACTGGCCGAGCTTTACGTCATCAGAGTTGCCGAACTCCATAAATGGTAGCTTGGTTTCCTCTACTTTAAGCACTGCGAGGTCGGTGGTAGGGTCTGTTCCTACTACTTTGGCAGTAGCTGTATAACGGTCGTTGAAGGTAACTGTCACCTCGTCGGCACCATTGATCACGTGATTGTTGGTAACGATATACCCATCGTTGGAAATAACGACCCCTGAGCCGGAGCCTTTTTGCTCAGGTGTAACAGCGTAATAATCGCCGAACCAGCTGGTTTCGCGGGTTACCTGCTTCTTCGTTATGGTTTTGATATGCACTACAGCCTGAACTGAGGCCTCAGCTGC
Source organism: Bacteroidetes bacterium UBA7674 (assembly GCA_002483105.1). Lineage (GTDB taxonomy): Bacteria > Bacteroidota > Bacteroidia > Chitinophagales > Chitinophagaceae > MKUN01. The sequence continues at coordinate 988,252 of DLHG01000013.1, read as the reverse complement.
AGGCTGAAAGTCTACGGGAGCTGCGGAATTCAGGGTTCCCAAGCCCTCATTATAGCCTACATAATTTACCGGAACGGCCTCTCTGTCAGTGCTTTTGAAGAGAATTGAGTCGTCTCCCTGTAATTTAGCTGCTGCGAATAAAGTGACGATAGATGTGACAGCGGCTGTAAGAATGACCGGAATTGTTCTGTTCTTCATAGTTTTTGTCTCTTGATTTTATACGATCTCTATGCACAAATTTATCGCCTCTTATTATTATAAATTTGTTAAAACCTCATGAATAAATATAGTTTAACAAGACGACTGAAAGCGCCTTGTTTCGGGGGAAATACACAGGTTTGTCATTAAGTTTAAAATGTGGGGAAAATAAATGAATATCACCTTTTCATATTTTCACATTTTCGTATTAATTCGCTACCTTTGCACCTCCAAATTTTGGATTAAATCTTAATTTTTTAATAAAAACAACAATGGCAGACTTACGCTTACAGCGCAACTTTGGTATTGCAGCGCACATTGACGCCGGTAAAACCACTACTACAGAACGTATTCTTTATTACACAGGTGTAAACCACAAAATAGGTGAAGTGCACGAAGGTGCCGCAACTATGGACTGGATGGCGCAAGAGCAAGAGCGTGGTATCACGATCACTTCAGCTGCCACTACGTGCTTCTGGAATTTCCCGATGGTGCAAGGCAAGCCAACACCGGATTCTAAAAAATATAAGTTCAACATCATTGATACTCCCGGCCACGTGGATTTCACCATTGAGGTAGAGCGTTCTATGCGTGTATTGGATGGTCTTGTTGCCCTTTTCTCTGCGGTTGATGGTGTTGAGCCTCAATCTGAGACTGTTTGGCGCCAGGCTAACCGTTACCGTGTACCACGTATCGGTTTCGTAAACAAGATGGATCGTGTAGGTGCTGACTTCCTGATGGTGGTTACACAGGTGCGTGAAATGCTGGGTGCTAAATCTGTACCTCTGCAGTTACCAATAGGTGCTGAAGACCATTTCAAAGGTGTTGTGGATCTGATCCGCATGAAATCTGTGATCTGGGATGATGCTACACAAGGTATGACCCATACAGAAGGTGAAGTACCTGCCGATATGCTTGAAGAAGCTAATCACTGGCGTGCACAGCTCGTAGAAGCAGTAGCTGAATACGACGACCAACTGATGGAAAAATTCTTCGAAGATCCTAATAGCATCTCTGAAGAGGAAATACATGAAGCTGTACGTAAAGCAACGATCGACCTGAGCATTATCCCGATGCTTTGCGGTTCTGCTTACAAAAATAAAGGTGTGCAAACTGCTCTTGATGCAGTTATCCGTTACCTGCCTTCTCCACTGGATGTAGAAGCTATCACAGGTACTGATCCTGACAGCGGTGAAGAAATTACCCGTAAGCCGGAAGCTAAAGAACCATTCGCGGCACTTGCGTTCAAGATCATGACCGATCCTTTCGTAGGCCGTCTGGCGTTCTTCCGGGCTTATTCAGGCCACCTGGATGCAGGTAGCTATGTATTGAACATGCGTACAGGTAAGAATGAGCGTATCAGCCGTATCATGCAGATGCACGCTAACAAGCAAAATCCAATTGATTTCATCGAAGCAGGTGACATTGGTGCTGCTGTTGGTTTTAAAGATATCAAAACAGGTGATACACTTTGTGATGAGAAACACCCGATCGTTCTGGAGAACATGTTCATACCGGAACCGGTTATCTCTATCGCTGTTGAACCTAAGACTCAGGCTGACGTAGACAAAATGGGTATGGCTATCGCTAAACTGGTAGAGGAAGATCCTACACTGCGTGTAAAGACTGACGAAGATACAGGACAAACTATCCTTTCAGGTATGGGTGAACTTCACCTTGAGATCATCGTTGACCGTATGCGTCGCGAGTTCAAGGTAGAGATCAACCAGGGTGCTCCTCAGGTTGCTTACAAAGAAGCATTCGGTATGAAAGTTGAACATCGTGAGATCTTCAAAAAACAAACGGGTGGTCGTGGTAAGTTCGCTGATATCCAATTCGAGATCGGCCCGGCTGATCCTGAATTCCTGGCAGAAGGTAAAGGTACTTTCCAATTCATCAATGATATCTTCGGTGGATCTATCCCTCGTGAATTCATTGGTTCTATCCAGAAAGGATTTGAAGTATCAATGAGTACAGGTGCGCTTGCAGGTTTCCCTGTTGAGAGCATGAGGGTACGTATCTTTGATGGTTCGTTCCACCAGGTCGATTCAGATGCGATGTCTTTCGAGCTTTGCGCTAAGTCGGGTTTCCGTGAAGCTGGTAAGAAAACTAAACCTGTATTGCTGGAGCCGATCATGAAAGTAGAAGTTACTACTCCTGATCAGTACATGGGTGATGTAACAGGTGATCTTAACCGTCGTCGCGCGATGCTGGAAGGTATGGATAGCCGTAACAACCTGCAGGTGATCAAGGCGAAAGTTCCGCTGAGCGAAATGTTCGGTTATGTAACTCAGCTGCGTTCATTGTCTTCAGGCCGTGCCACTTCAGTAATGGAGTTCAGTCACTACGCTCCTGCTCCACGTAACGTAGAGGAAGAAGTAGTAGCAAAATCAAAAGGTAAAGTAAAGGCTGACTAATTTTAGCTGATACTGTAAATAATAAAAACGCCCGCTCGATAGAGTGGGCGTTTTTGCTGCTTGTTGTATAAACGACTAATCATGATAAAAATAGCACGTCTGTCCATTTGATGTGACAAGATGGAACTGCTTATCGTTTCTATGCTTTCTTATATGTTCCAGAATAAAAATCGACATGTCTGAAAACTCTTTAGTATTTGTTTTAGACAACACTGTAATGCGATGAAGTTTTTCGGGTATAAAGACTTTGTAGTAATATATCAATGAGCCTCGTTCCTTATACTTCCCAGTCCCAACATATAAACCATCCTTGGTTTTTTTGTAGAAATCATTTCCGAAACAGAATTCTAAACCAATATTGATCATTTCTGCCTGACTGGTATTGTCACCATATTCACCTCGGTCGCAACCATAAGAAATGAATTTTATTTCACCTTTGCGAAATAGCTGATGACAGCCAACTGTCCAATCATCATCATCTTTAAAACAAACAAAACCTTTAGGAAGTTTTATTTGTGCCGTAGACTTGCATGATATGAATGATGCTGTGACAATTAATGCAATCTCAATAATTTTTTTCATGGATCCGGATTAGTTGTAAGTTCATAGCTACAAATTCAACATAAACTCCACCGCAGCATCAGAATGTATCTTGGTAGTATCAAATGCCGGAACGGAAATATCATCTTGTGTGAGGAGCAACGGTATCTCAGTGCAACCCAGTATCACACCTTCGGCACCTTGAGCAATAAGACTATCAATTATCTGTAGGTATCTTGCTTTTGTTTCGGGTTTGATGATGCCCTTGCCCAGTTCATCGGTCAGGGTTTTGTGAATGTATATCCGGTCAACTTCTTCGGGTATCAATACTTCCAGCCCTTGTTCTTTCAGCTTGTCTTTAATGAAGTCGTGCTCCATGGTGAACTTGGTACCGAGCAATGCTACTTTCTTTAAGCCTTGTGCCTTAATTACTGATGCAGTAGCTGTGCCGATATGTATGATAGGTATATTGATCGCCTGTTGTAACCTGTCTGCGAACATGTGCATGGTATTCGCACAAAGAACGAGCGCGACAACACCATCAGCTTCCAGCATTTTAGCAACATCTTCGAGTCGTGTATAGGTGGCTTCAAGGTTTCCGCTCATACCATTACTGACTATTTCCTGATAGCTGAAAGAATATAGTAGGCATTGGGCGAAGTTTAAGTCGCCAAGCTTTGCGTTGATGCCTTCGTTGATGTATTTGTAATAGTCAACTGTGGATACCCAGCTGATACCGCCTATAAGACCTAATGTTTTCATCAGGTAATATTAATATCTTTTTTTGAGATCAGATTTGACAGTTGTAATAATATGGATTACTCTCATTGTTGTAACACCGTATGCGAGCATCCTCTTTCGGCATATCGTAGATAAAAAGATAAGGACCGACAGATGCACCGACAGTATTGAATTTCTGTTGACAGGTGCACCTATATCCCTTTTAAAACGATGGGAAAATGAGCAGGAAAAAGCGATTAAGGCTTAATAGCTATTGGTATTTCGTGAGGCTGCTTCGTTCCTCGCAGTGACACGAGCTATAACAATGTTTTCAACTTCTCTATAACGGCGTCTATCTCTTCTTTAGTATTGTGCCTGCAGAAAGAGAAGCGTATCGGGACCATTTGTGCGGACTGCCCGTTGTGTATCGCCTTAATAACGTGGCTTACACTACTGGCCCCGCTGGTACAGGCGCTACCACCACTTACACAGATGCCTGCTATGTCAAGATTGAACAACAGCATATCTGTCTTCTCCGTCATCGGGAATGAAACGTTGAGCACAGTGTATAGGCTTTTGCCATTGGTATCACCGTTGAAGGTTAGTCCACTGAAATTCTCGTTCAGCTTTTCTGCCATGTATTGCTTTAGCTCACCGATGTATGTACTGTCTTGTTCATAACGTGCCGTAGCTATTTCCAAAGCCTTTGCAAAGCCAACTATACCATATAAATTTTCCGTACCAGCACGCATGTTGCGCTCTTGTGCACCGCCGGTAAGGAATGGCTTTATGCTGATGTTCTCATTTACGTAAAGTATACCTACACCTTTTGGCCCGTGGAATTTATGTCCGGCTCCGTTGATGAAGTGCACATAAGTATTTTTAAGGTCGAAAGGGTAGTGACCTACCGTTTGTACTGTATCGCTATGGAAGATGGCATCATACTTTCTACACAGTTCACCTACTGCTTGTATGTCCATGATGTTGCCGATCTCATTATTGGCGTGCATCAGGGTAACGAGCGTTCTTTCTTTGTTGGCAGCCAGTAATTCTTCCAGGTGCGCCATATCAATGTGGCCCTTGTCCGTCAGGTTAACGAGGCTAAGGGTAGCATGACCATAATGTGCCATGTGCTCTACGGTGTGGAGGGTAGCATGGTGCTCCAAAGGGGAAGTGATGATGTGTTTGCAACCCAGATCGCGTATAGCGGCATTTACAGCCGTATTAGTGCTCTCTGTTCCCCCGGACGTAAAGAATATCTCCGAGGGTGTGCAATTCAAAATTTTAGCCACCTGCTTGCGCGCATTCTCTATTGCCATCTTAGTTTCCCTGCCGTATGAATAAACCGAAGACGGGTTGCCGAACTTTTCCGTAAGGAAAGGCATCATGGCATCCAGAACTTCAGAATCTAAGGACGTGGTAGCTGCGTTGTCAAAGTAAATGCGTGACATCTATGAGTGAAAATTTAGGTGGCAAAATTACGAAAAAGTATTGAGTATCAATGGTGGGGAAGGGGCGATATTCGCATATCCTTAACTACGGCTACCTGCGCAGCTTGTAGAAGATGTAGGGCGCCAGTGCGGTGAATGCGGGTATCAGCACCCAGAGCCGCCCCTTGGCAAGATTGTAATCTGAAAGCAGTGTTTCCCACGACCTACCTCTCAATCTCCCGAAGCCAAACTCAAAACATAATGTGAGTACCAACCAAAGCAGCCCGACCAATGATGCCTGTTGATTGGAAACAGGTGGTATTTTCCCGATTATATACCAAACATATATGGCAAAGAAAGCGATTAAGGTGAACGTCGACACCTGGTGGGCTGCGGTGTCGCTCATATATCTCTTATAGCCCAGGTCGCGCAAGGTGCCATTCATAATGGCAATGACCAGCATCGGGAACCAGGCAAGAAAGTATTTGAAAAGGATGGACATATTCTCTATGTGTTTATCGGGATAAAGTTCGGTTGACATTTTTCGAAAGCCGGTGCCCACGGTCATTACCCTTAGTGACAAATATCAACAAAAACAGCCGCCCTATGATGGAGCGGCTGTAGTTTGTGTAGAATAATATATGAATGTTTTAGAACGGTATATCCTCATCATTACCCGGCGTAGTGCCCGGTTTCTTGAACGGAGGTTGCTCGTCATTATCGTCGAAATTGTAATCGTTGGCTTTGGACTGCATAGTTTGGTAGCCACCCTGAACAAACATCTTAGAACCACCGAATTCACTCGGGTCTTTGCGGATGCCAGCTGATGGGTTGTCGTTGAAAGGTGTAAAACCTGAACCAAAGTTACCACCGAAGTTCTCGTCGGGCAAGTCAACGAATTTCTGGTATTCCTTAATGAAGCGCACCTTTACCGTATCTGTGCTACCATTACGGTGCTTGGCTATGTGTATGTGGGTTTCACCCTCAATAGCCTGGCCCATTTCGTCGTTGTTGATACCATAATACTCAGGACGGTAGAGGAACATAACCATATCAGCATCTTGCTCGATGGCTCCCGATTCACGGAGATCGCTCAACTGGGGTACTTTAGACTCTTTTCTTGATTCCACACCACGATTCAACTGAGAAAGTGCGATGATCGGCACTTCCAGTTCCTTAGCCAGGGCTTTCAGGTCGCGGGAGATCTTCGATATCTCCTGTTCACGGTTACCGCCCTTGTCTATACTGGCCTGCATCAACTGCAGGTAATCTATTATAATTAATTGAATATCATGCTTTTGCTTCAATCTTCTTGCCTTCGCACGAAGTTCGAAAATGTTCAATGCAGCCTGGTCATCCAGGAAGATAGGGGCAGATGCCAGCTTGGTCATGCGCTGCGTCATCTGTATCCATTCGTGTTCCTGCATACGGCCCTTCGTAATGGCGTCCATGCTTACCTCTGTTACAGCTGCGAGCATCCTCTTTACGAGCTGTCCCGCACCCATTTCCAGTGAGAAGAACGCTACCGGGAAAGGTTTGGTAGGATTCATTGCCGCATTCATGGCCAGGTTAAGACAAAATGCTGTTTTACCCACAGCCGGACGTGCCGCCAGGATGATCAGATCAGTTTTCTGCCAACCTGAAGTCAGCTTATCCAGCGGGATAAACAGGGACGGAACACCCGTCATATCATCCTTCTTGTTTTTGGCTTCTTCGATCTCGTTGACAGTACGTACCAATACCTCTTTCAGGCTCTTGAAGTTCTTCCTGAGGTGCTTATCGGTGATCTCGTACAGGTTAGATTCCGCCTTATCCAGCAGGTCGAATACATCGGTACTGTCTTCATAAGCATCGCCTATCACCTGTCCGGAGATACGTATCAACTCCCGCTGAATGAATTTCTCCATCACAATACGGGCGTGGGCTTCCACGTGTGCGCTGGAAACAACGCTCATCGTCAGCTTGGTAAGGTAATATGCGCCACCTATGATCTCGAGTTCGTCGCTTTTGCGCATTTCCTCGGTCACGGTCAGCAGATCCACAGGCATACCCTTGTCGAACAAGCGGCGGATACCTGCGTATATTTTCTGGTTAGCGTCCACATAGAAACAATCGGCACTCTGGATGATCTCCAGTACCTCAGCTAATTTATCCTTTTCCAGCATGATAGCTCCTAATACTGCTTCTTCCAGTTCGGGGGCTTGTGGGGGTATTTTGCCGTAAACCATTGTATTCAGGTCTGGTTTGCGGCTTCTTGTATTGCCAAAATCTTTTTTAACGTTAACGGCCATGGGGTATTAAAACAAATTAAGTACAGTCAAATTAGTTGGTTTGCGGCAGTTCAGAGACACCTTTTTGATACCGTCTTTTGACGTATTCCGACCATTTTTGAGAACAACCAGATGGGTTTCTGAATTATTAACTTAATGTTACCGGAAGGTTAATCGCGAACTGCGTAGGCGAATGTAGGCGCAGAAAAATTAAGGACAAACAAAAGCGGTGGGTATAATTTTAAGCCGCCTACGCACAGGTTATACAATCCTTACTGACATTTATTCTATTTTTCTCCAACTTTATCCACAGCAAAGTTCCGTTAAAAACATCAATTCACACTCAATCCCCCAAAAAATGGGGATAAATGGTTTGACGTACGATTTTTTTTAAAGGATGCGATTTGCTATAATGATGGGTTATCTTTACCGAAATTTTGAAGAAATAGATGACAATTTCGTACCAGTGGCTGTTGACATACCTGCCGGAATCCTTAAGTATAGATGAGTTGAGCAATATCCTTACTTCCATAGGCCTGGAAGTGGAGGGAACTGTGCCTGTAGAGGCTGTAAAGGGCAGCCTGGAAGGGCTGGTGATAGGGGAGGTTTTGACCTGTGAAAAGCATCCAAATGCAGATAAATTAAATCTGACGACAGTAAATATCGGCAGCGGAGACCCCCTGAAGATCGTATGCGGTGCGCCGAATGTTGCCGCAGGGCAAAGGGTAGTGGTAGCGACTGTTGGTACAACAGTTCATCCCACAGAAGGTGAATCGTTCCTGATAAAGAAAGCTAAGATACGCGGTGAAGAAAGTGAGGGTATGATATGTGCCGAGGATGAAATAGGCCTGGGCAAAGGACATGCGGGCATCATGATATTACCTGCTGATGCGCCAATTGGTACACTTGCAAAAACGTACTTCAACATAGCTGATGCAGATCATGCTATTCATATTGGTTTAACGCCAAATCGCAGTGATGCGATGAGCCACATAGGTGTAGCACGCGATGTGTGTGCATACCTTACACATCATCGTGGTAATAAATATTCTGTAGTGTTGCCGCAATCATCCTTGCCTGCGATTGGCAATAATAAGTTTGATATAAAAGTAAACATAGATGCAGCAGATGCTTGCCCTCGTTACATGGGTATCAGCATAGCGGATGTAAAGATCGGCGCATCACCTGAATGGTTGCAACAACGATTGAATACAATTGGTGTTCGCTCTATCAATAACGTAGTTGACATCACCAATTTCGTTTTACACGAATACGGCCAACCACTACATGCGTTCGATGCAGACCAGTTGAAAGGAAAGGAAATCAATGTTCGTTTCCAACCGGAAGGAAGCACATTCAAAGCACTGGATGAAAAGGAATACAAGCTGAATGACAACGACCTGATGATATGTGACGGCGAAGGTGCTGTGGCTATCGGCGGTGTGTTCGGTGGATTGCATAGTGGTGTTACAGAAGGCACAACAAACATTTTCTTAGAGAGTGCATACTTTACACCGATGTTTGTTCGCCGTACATCTATGCATCATGGTTTGCGTACAGATGCTGCTACACATTTTGAAAAAGGTGTGGACATGAACAATGTGTACACAGCACTCGTTCGTGCGGCTGCATTGATATGTGAAGTATCGGGTGGCGCAATAGCATCTGATGTGGTGGACGTATATCCTAAACAATTTGAAGCCGTTCGTATAGATGTTAGCTACGACTACATACATAAACTAAGCGGAAAGAAATATGAGCCGTCAGCTATACAAGAAATATTACTGGCGCTTGATTTTGAAATAGAAAGTGAAGACATCAATGGCCTTGTGTTAAAAGTACCATCGAATAAAGCAGATGTACTGCAACCGGCAGATATAGTAGAAGAAATTCTGCGCATAGATGGACTTGACAACATAGAGATACCATCGCGCCTGAATATTTCTTTGATGAAGCCAATGGCGAATGACCGCGCGGCCCGTCAGAAACTTTCAGAGCTGCTTTGCGGCATGGGTTACCAGGAGATAGTGACCAATTCAATTGTGAACAGTAAATACTATCCTGAGCGTACCGACCTGGTGCGTATGCTCAACAGCCTGAGCAGCGAACTGGATATACTGCGCCCTGAAATGCTGGAGAGCGGACTGGAAGTAGTGCAATACAATTGCAATCGTAAGAGCACGGATCTGTTGTTGTTTGAATTTGGCAAGACCTACACGCAAGCAGGCGATAAATATATAGAGCAACAACAACTGGCTATATGGGCAACAGGTAATGTGCAGCCAGGCCAATGGAACCACAAAGCGGTGAAGACAGATGTATTCTATCTGAAAGGTGTGATACAAAATCTGTTGAAACAAAGTGGTATATCCGGAACTGCAATGTCTTATGAAGAGCTGAATGGAGAAGTGACTGTCAACTGGAAATGGAAGAACCAGCCAATATGCACAGTCACGCAAATTGGCAGTAAAAAGCTAAAGGACTTTGATATTAAGCAGGATGTTTTCCATGCGATCATTCATGGCGAACAATGGCAGAAAGCGGCTGCAGCCGGAAAGATAAAGTACAGCGAGGTGCCTAAGTTCCCCGCCGTGCAGCGTGACATAGCCATAGTGCTGGATAAGCAAGTGAGTTATGCCGATGTGGAGAAGGTTACAGGGCAGCTGAAAATAGATTCTCTGTTGTCGTTCGACTTGTTTGATGTGTTTGAGAGTGAAAAACTGGGTACAGGTAAAAAATCTTATGCCCTGAGCTATACTTTTCAGCTGCAAGACCGTACCTTAACAGATACAGAAATAGAGCAACTGATGCAACAGCTGATGGGTGCTTATAAAACTAAACTACAGGCTCAAATCCGCGAATAATGCAGGAGCTACAAAAACTCAGTGAAAAACTTGACCTGTTACTCAAAAAGTATGGTGAGCTCCAGTCGGAAAATGACCGCCTGAAGAAAACTATTACTGAGCAGCTAAAGTCTATTGAAACATTGAATGGTAAGGTTGGTTCGCTGGAAGGCAGGATAGCATCAGTAGGGCTGGGGCAGAGTGTGCTGAGCGTAAATGATAAAATGGCCGTTACCAAAGAGATAGACGCGGTGATAAGTGAAATAGACAAAATACTGGTTAGCCTGAATGACTAAAAGAGGGAATCATCTGTTATTATTGGTGTTTATTATTGTAGCACTGGCTTCCGCTTGTACCCAACAGCGTACACCCTGTTACGACCCAAAGATCGTTTCTGTAGCAATTGGCACTTATAGAATAGTCGACACTGCTGAAGGAGATACATCTCTTGTAGATCCGGCATTTTATTGTTTAGACACACCTTTGCAATTCACTATTAATTCAAGGAATAAATTCTCGGCGTTACTTTCTCCATTTGTGGACAGTACCCGCTGGGTTTTAGTGCCCAATGCGACACGCCAGGATGACACTATTCCAGATGGCACTCCTGTAGAGTTCTACGACACGCTCACATTCTACCATACCCGCAAAATGAATTTTGTTTCCAACGCCTGCGGCTACGTGTATTACTATACGCTAGACGGGGTGAAAACAACATATAATAGTCTTGATTCTATCCTCATCGTTAATCCAAGTGTAGATAATAATGCCAATACGCAACATGTTAAGATATACTATTAGCCTGTTAGCATGTTTGCTCACGTCGCTCACATCCTTTGGACAGGATGATGAGGATAGTACTGCCAACAAGAAAATTGTTGCTACGCAAAACCAGTTGTCGATTGGGGTGGATTTTTTTCAGCCTGTGCTTAATTCTTTTTCATCCGGTAAAAAAACATACGAAGGCATTATTGAATATTCCTTGCCGAACGATGTATACTTAGCAGTGGAGGGTGGATTTGGTACAGGACAAGTAGATTATACTGCACCAATACTGAAGTATACAACGTCTAATAGTTTCGTGCGCGTAGGTGTCAATAAGTCTATGCTGCAGCGCCTTGCTACCAGCGACTGGGATATGGTATTTATCGGCCTGCGCTATGCGGTTGGTTTTATCCAAAGAAGCGAAGCGCAGTACTCCATAGACAACCAGTATTTCGGTAATGTATATGGTACTATACCGGCCACAAACATGACAGCTCACTGGGCGGAAATAACAGGTGGCATGAGGGTCGAACTGTTTAAAGGACTATTTGCCGGCTACAATGTACGCGCGAAATTTATGCTCAATCCAAAGTCCTTTAAAGAACTGGCACCTTATAGTATTGCCGGCTTTGGCAAGGGTGAGAAGACAGCAGTCTTTGATTTCAATATGTACCTGAGCTACGCCATCCGGTGGAATAAGAAGAACGTTACAGCACCGCAACAATAACATTGCTGCTCTGTAATATCATTTCAATTTCCTTTTCTTTTTTCTGTATCTGGAATCTTATTGGTGAGAATGTCCATCTGCCACGCAACTTTGAGAGCCTGTCTTCCGGTGGAAGGAATATCAAACGCTTTATCCAGTTCCAGGCTACGAAATGCCTGAATACCTGCGATACTTTTATAAAATACACCACCGTAGAGTTATCGCACTGCGAAAGGATGGTCCTTAATTCTTCAGGATCAACTAAAGACGATATACACAACACTGCACCCTGGTTAGGCTTGAAATAACCGACCATTGATCTGTCGTCATGCCAGTTGCTGTTACTGATGATACGTGCACTCTTCTCTGCCTCGCTGATGCTTTCGGGTACGGTCAGGTTTTGATCAGGGATATAGCGCATCTCCCATTCTTTCTTTGATAGGGTATCGTAAACGGTCCACACATAATTCTTATAGTAGTTCAGCATTTCTTTGAAGTAACCTTCGCTCAGCCATTGCTTTTTAACGGCAGCATGGAAAGTAGCATAGAAATACAAATGCGAAGCATAGGGTTCAAACATCTCGGGTATGCGCACCACCAGTTCGCGGTTCTTGGCATATACCTTCCATACTATACGGCGTACATCATCGCCTGCTTCAAAGTCTTTATAATTCAGGTGTTCCCCTTCCACACGGCGCATCTGCTCTATGCGCACATCCATTTGCTCTGTTTTCTTAGGGTAAACCTCTCTGTCGTCATCTTCTGCCAGTACAGGCGGTTGATAAAAATGCCCCGTTATAGGTTGCGATACCGCCAGTGAGAATATATGCAGCATATCCTGGAAATAGACGAAACCACCCTTCAGTTGATATTCTTTAATATCAGGAAGCATCAGCCGGCTCTTGCCTGAAATAGCAGCACGCCACCAGCTTTTCTCTTTGAGCTTGTTGGAAAGCAGGCTGAACCTGTCGGTCATATCGTAGTTGTCGTAGAATAAGCGGCCCTTTACAAAACCGAGTACCGGTCTGCGAATTCCCTCTATCATGGCATTAAGGAAGAGCTTGTTCTTTTTACCATTTACGGTTTCCATGGTAAAGTCAATCTGCATCTTATATCCTTTCTTACTGCGTATGTATAAGTAGTGTAGCCAGGTTGCCAGTGTACTTAGTAAAGAAAGAAGTATCAGGCCAAGGACGAACCATAGCGCCATTTTGGCCATTAGTAAAATAAAAGGAACGAGGGCTGACGGTGCATCTTTCTTAGGGTCTATGGGTCTATAGAGCAGTTTATAGGAGACATAGATAGCGATTGCACACAATAACGTATTCAATGTAAAGGGGAAATACTGGAGATAATACCTGATCCGCCATTTTATCTGTTTGCCATTCATAGACTTATAGTGCTGCTCTTATCCTTTTGATAACCTGAAAATAAGCATTTCCTTATTCAATATGCTGTTAAATTCAATGTAAAGATAGGTCGCATCATTATGCGGATACAACGGGGCGGATTATTTATTATTTTTATACCTGATATCAGCCATCAAAATCTGTTCTTATGAAAAAAGCACTATTCATTCCGTTATTATTATTGACCGCTTTGCCTGCCGTCGCGCAAAGAGGATATGTGGAAAGAGCCATAGAGGACAAGTATGAGAAAGAGCACGGCAAGCCTGGTGAGGATAAACTCAATGAGTGGATGAACGGCAAGGTTCTGAATGTGCCATTGGAAGCTGAGTACGTATTCCCGACCTCTATGACAATGGAGGTAACAGACTACCGGAAAGGACAAAAGAAAGACGCTACCGAAGTGCAGTATTTTTTAAACCCGTCGAAGAATTATTTCGGGACCAGTTCTGTAGATAAAAAGAAGAACAATGAGATGTTCATGATATATGAGATCAAGCAGAACTATATGGTGATGCTTGATACCAAGAAAATGACAGGGATGGCGATGAACCTGAATGCCTTTATGAGCGGCAAGGCGATAGCGGAACGTGAAAAAAAGATAGAGCAAGGCGAGGTAAAGGATGGGAAGCACGACTGTAAAAAAACAGGGAAGACAAAAACTATCCTTGGCTACTCATGCGATGAGTATATATGTACAGATGAAGAAAAGGGCCAACGTTCAGAAATGTGGATGACCAATAAAATACCTGTTGACATTACCCAGGCTAATATGCGTGGGCCATATGCGGCTTACTTCAGGAAGAATACCAAGATGACAGGCATGTTGATGGAAGCGACGTTCTACAAGAACGATGAGATACAAAGCACAATGCTGGTGACTGAAGTAAACAACAGCGCTAACAGGAAAGAAGTGATCAAGAACTATAAGATGAATTAGTTCTTAACAATGTTATTGAATAAAGAGGACTGCTATATGCAGTCCTTATTTTTTGTCCTCAATAAGCGTAAGGCTTCCCTCAGGATAAGCGATATGTTCCAAGTACAGGCCATTGCCGGCAACATTAAAATATGCTTTAGTACAATCCTTCGCCTCTATAATGTCCCTGAATTCATCTATCGTGTGTTTGCCTCCCGCTATCTGTAACTGCGTTCCAACAAGCGCTCTCACCATCCCCCTCAGAAAACGGTTGGCCTCCACTACATAATGCAATTCATCATCTTTCTCTTCCCAATACGATTGCAGGATGGTGCAATTGAAAGTAAAAGTTTGTGAATTTCGTTTGCAGAAACTCTCAAAGTCAGTGTACTCTTTTATGATAGCAGCGGTTTCATTCAATATGGTCCTGTCTATACTATATGGGTGATAGAGCGCCTTATTCAACAGGAATGGGTTCTTTTTATGATAGATCCTATATCTATACCTTCTTGTCAGTGCATCAAAGCGCGCATTGGCTTCGGGGTTGGTTGCGAGATATACTTTGTTGACAGAAATGGTCTGCGGAAGGATAGCGTTGAGCTTATATTGAAAATGAGGATGCAAAGGCTCCTCCAGGTCGAAATGATAATAAGCGCAAAGAGCGTGTACTCCTTCATCGGTGCGGCTGGCACCATAGGATATGATCTCTGTCCTGAGCAAGGTAGATAGCGCACGGTTGATGGCTAGTTGCACTGTTGGGGTTTCTCCCTGCAGTTGCGAGCCATGAAACGCTGTGCCATCATATGCCACTTCAATGAAATACCTTGCCATGTAGGGCGCAAAGATACACGGATTAAAATACTTCCAAATCAGTGCTTCAATTTGATACCTTTCTTCCTTTTCTCAAGCCACCTTCCTACACCATAGAAGGAAACAGCCAGTACCAGGAAGAAAACACCCTTGTTCATGTTGTCCCAGAAAAATTCAAAGTAGCGTGAATAGAGGTTGATCAGTAAGAAGAGTATCCCGAAATCGCGGGCTACGTCGTCTTTATACTTAATGCCCAGGTAAAAGGATAATCCTGCTGCTATAGCGAAGACTATACCGTAAGCTATTACCTGCACCTGGCGCACAGCCGACCATGCAGCCATATCGCTATAATTACCAAACACCGATACGCCCCAGAGACCGGTAAAGAAAATAACCATCCCCGCAACGAATGTAATGCGTGCGGTATCTGCCAGTATTCCTTTTTTCTGTTGGAGAAAGGATAAGCCTATTACAATGAGTCCGAATATCGTAAAGCGGATAGGGTAGTTCATTCCCAGGAATCTATCCTTGATACTATACAGGTCGGTAACAGCACCATAAAAGCCCATAAGTGCCAGTATGCCCGCTATCCATAAGAACCGTGCTTTGAACCCGAGGCTAAGTGAAAATAACAACACTGAGGCTGCAAAAAGAAACCCGGTATATTTACCCCCGAATCCTGTCTCTTTACAAATGTAAGTGAGTGCGATCAGTGAGCTCAATGCCCCTACAACCATGTATATCTCGTAAGCCGTCTTGCTGAGCCTTGCCTGTTTCTTTCGCACATACCAGAACCACAGCACTGAAATACCGATCGCAAGAATGGCAATAACAATATTGCTCAATGAAAAATAGTCTTTGAACCGCTCCAGGACCTTATCATCTATAAAGATGGCACCAAATGCCAGCAATATGCAGGAAAGCGCTGTAAGAAAGAAGTATTGGGCTATCTGTTGGTTATCTGTACGTTTCAGATCGACAGTCTTGCGTAAACGGCTGCCTTCCTCCTTAGACAGGTCACCATGCTCCTCCCATTCAGAGATCGCTTTGTTTACCGCCTTCCATTCATTCTTGTCGAGTTCCATAGTACGTGTAAAATAGCAAAATCCCGTATAACAAAAAAAAGGCCCTGGAAAGGGCCCTTCACATATAGAGGATAAGAGAGAGCGATTATTGCTGCGTAGCAGTATATACTACTTGAGTAGTATAAGTACCCGCAGGGTATGTAAAGCCGGGAGTAGCCTGATACTGTACAGAGAACAGTTGGTTAGAACCGTAAGTACCGTTATTGATCAAGTTCTGGTCAGTAGAAGTTATAGAAGCAAAAGCTGAAGTAGAGAACGGAGTAGCAACTGTACCACCTGTAGTGTTAGCAGAAACCAACAGTTTCAATACACCTGATACGGGCATGGTAGTACCTGTAGTATAAGTGCCTGTGTAAGTAAAGTTAGCAGCATTGCTCTTTACTGTTACACCGAAAGGTAAGTTAGATTGTACTTGCAGTTGTTGCGCTGTAGAAGTAACACCATTCGCATAATCAGAAACGGTAGAGAAAGGCAGGGTAACTGCACCACCTGTAGAAGTACCTGATCCTGTGAAAGTGATAGCGATAGCATTAGATAATACCAAGCTTACGTTTTGAGTAGCATTTGCAGAAGCATTCTGTGCATTAGAAGCTATTGAGAAGCTTACTATAGCAATGGCGATTAAAATAATTACTTTTTTCATTGTATTTCTTTTTTTGTTTGTTTTAAGATTTGTTTGTTTGATGATGCAAAGATGTACCGGCAAACGCCCCTGACAAAATAAAACGGCTTGCTTAACCCCTGCTTAGGAACTGGTTAACAAGCCATTAGGAATACACTGAACCGGGATCTATGGGATTAAAAGGATTAACCGGACAATAATACATACCGTGGCTAATCTTATGAATCCTTCCTAATCCCGGTTTCCGAAAACAAAAAGGCCTCCCGCTGGAAAGCAGGAGGCCCCGATAAATGGATATGGATATTTAAACTATTATTTGCAATAGGGTTTAATCATTAATATTAATGCTGGTACTGTTTTTCGTGCCGCTGATCGTAATATGTTTCCCATCCAGGTAGTCATCATATTTTTTAAGAACAGAAGCAGGCTGCCTTTTTCCGTTGATCAGAAGATCGTTGTTATCTTTTATTATAGTATACGGTTTTGATCTGTCTAGCAGGCCATCTTCTTCCATTTCATTAAACATTTCATCGAAGTCGCGTCCGTTCACAGATATGTTATCTGCCGTCAAGGTTGAGTTGCCTGTTTTCATCACTATCGCATGTGCCCTCGACTTTTGCGCCTTTCCCCTCTCTGCGCGTGCCTCTTTCAATTCCTTCTCTATCTCATCCCATTTTATATCAGCAACCTGTATATCGGCTTCTTTTAACCCTTTATCCACTTCGGCTTTTATTTCATCCCAGTTGACCCCGTTCATGGCAACAGTTACTTCATTCCCTATTTTGTCCCAATCAACTTTGCTCATAGCTACGTGTACGTCTTTGCCTATCGAACTCCAATCAACATCGTTCACAGCCTTTTCTATGTCAATGCCCATCTCTTTAAAGTCTATACCAGCCATAGCTTCCTGCACCCGCTTCTTTATGTCTTCCTCATTGCCTATGTCATCAGGATGAACACCATTATTATCTTTGGTATCATCTATAATGATCGTCTTAGTGACAGTTTTTGTACCGTTCTTCTTATTAGTACTATTAGTGGTAGTAATGGTTTTATTCCCTTTTTTCTCTTTTGTAACGTTTTTCTTTGTTTGTGCCATTGCGGGGCTGAACCATGCTATGGACAAAATAAGGGCAGTGATAAGGATAGCGGCTACGCCAAACTGTGTGTAGTTAACAGGTTTTTTTTTCATTTCCATGATTCTTTTTATTCTGTGAAGTAATTGATGTTTATTTCCTGTAGCTGCCAGTGCCAGTGTATGAGCCCTGTTTACTTCCAGTTCAGCAAGAGCCTTGGCGTAGGGTAGGGGGGTATTCATGTAACTCAATACCACATCATCGCAGCAATGCTCTCTTTCCTTGCGGATGATGCGCGAGATCAGCCAAATGAAAGGATTGAAGAACAGTATCGTTTCTACTATCGTCTGAATAATGTTCAGCAGGTAGTCGTGTCTCTTTATATGTGCCAACTCATGCAGCAGTATAGCCTCGAGTTGATCTTGTGTAAGATTATTAATAGCCGCAAGTGGTAATAGTATCACGGGCTTGAATACGCCCATTGTCATTGGCACGTTTATCTTTTCAGAGATAAATAGCTGCACCTTTCGTGAAATGTCCAGTTTATCTTGCCATTGGGCTATCCAGCTTGTCCAGTGCATATCGGGATTGGCAAGTCCCGTGCGTTTGATACTTCTCACCTGCAATAGATTCACAACGAAACGTAAAAGCAGGAAGGCGATACCTATAATATATAAACCTACCAGTACCGGGAAATAGGGTTCTATACCGGCTACTATATTATAGAGCATGGTTGTATTATCTGTACCGGTGGGTAGGGTAGTGAGCGCATATGATTTGGTGGCTGCCGGATCTGCACCACTTTGGGTAATATGGATGGTCACACCCTGCAAACGCAGGTATTGAGCTATACAAGTATTAACAAACCAGGCAAAGCTGCCCGCCAGTGCGATGACTGACAAATGATACTTCAGCCTCGCTGTTACATTCCCTGAGACCTTCAGCACTACACGGAGGCAACAGTATATCAATAAAGCCTGCCACATCGAATGTAGTAAAGCCCATCCCAGGCTTTGGATCACTATTGTAGCTTGTGTATTCATAATAGTTTCATTTATGCTCGGTTCTCGATACTAGATACTTGGTATCCGGTTGGTTGTTATATAGTCCGGTCAATCCTATTAATCATTCTAATGCGGGTTCAGAATCTACTTCTTTTTCTTTTCCGCTTGTTCCAGGTATTGCTTTATCAGCTCCAGTTCATCTTTGCTCGCCTTGTGATTACCGAGTGCCTGCATTACTAAATCCATAGCAGATCCATTGAACACGGTATCTATCATTTTTTTTACCATTTGCCCTTGTGTGTCTTCCTGTGATATGTTGGCCTGGTATATATGTGTTTTGCTGCTGGCATCACGATTCACCAGATTCTTCTCATTCATTATCTGCATGAGTTTCAAGGTGGTGGTATAGCCGGCTTCCTTGGTCTTTTCTAATACCTCATGAATTTCCCTTACCGTACATGCCCCTCTCTCCCAAAGTATATTCAGTATCTCCAGTTCGCTTTCTGTTGGTTTTGGTTGGCTCATATTTGTTAGTCGTTTATCTCGCAGAAAAGTTACAAATCCATCTACGAATCATTTCGTAAACAAACCTACGAATCTTTTCGTAAATGCCAAATGCCGGGATGGATTTTTTGTTTTTGTTAACAGAAAGCTGTGTCGTACTTGCCCCGCTCGTATTTGCGACCTATATTTGACAAATGAGCAACGACCTGGATAATTTGCTGCCCTTAATGAAGAAAAAAGGGGTTACGGTTTCTAAAGAAAGCTTCCACCATTCTGTAAATACTATATTCCACGATATTGAAGCCCGTGAGTATGATGTGCTCCATAAAGGAATGGATACCAGCCTGCAAGAGCAATATGACCTTCTTGGCCACGACGTGGAGCGATTGCTACCGCAAGGTACCGGCAAGGAACTTACCTTGCTGGATATAGGCTGCGGAACTGGCATGAGCACCGATAAGCTCTTGAAAAGCCCGTTAGGCAAATATATCTCTAAAGTCTACCTTCTTGATACCTCAAAAGGGATGCTGGAACAATGTGCTCTGAAAGCAGCCACATGGAATATACCCTATGAACTAATAGAAGGTGATATATACAGCCTGAACGATGTAAAGGCTGACATTATACTTACTTGTTCTGTTTTGCATCATATTCCTAACCTGTCGGATTTCTTAGATAAAATAACGAATCTGCAAAGGGCAAATGGTTTTTACGTTCACCTGCAGGACCCTAATGGGGATTATATATTCAGCACTGAGAGCCAGGACCGTGCCGTGGAATTGCGCACCTACCGCCGCAATGATAAGCTAAAGCGCAATCCATTGAAAGCAATTGCTGATAAGGTTCAAGGACAACTAAATAAGATTGCCGGTAAAACTGAAAGTTATATAAACGAAGTAAACGAGGCTCTGCTGGCCTCGGGTGTGATAAAAACACCGCTTACAGATGCGGAAATATGGAGTGTGACCGATATACATGTAGAAGGGTTACCCAATAATCATGGTAAAGGGATATCATTACAATTCCTGAAAGAACATTTACCGGCTTATGAGTTGAAGAAAATCCGCTCTTATGCTTTCTTTGGTGAATTGAGAACTAATCTACCCGAACCTTTCCAGGCAAAGGAGCAGCAATGGATACAGGAAGGCAAACTAGACGGGCGGGAGCTGGCAGCTGTGTGGCAACTTAAATAATTCACGAAACGAACATTATTGCGAATGGCTATCTCATCTTAGAGGTAGCCATTATTTATATGCACGATCCGGTCAATCTAGTATTGATTCACTCACTTACCGATAACAGGTACATTGCCTCTACCTCAGCTCTGGCCCAGGGTGTGGCGCGAAGAAATTTTAAACTGGAGCCAATACTTGGTTCGTAGTTGAAACAACGAATATTTATCCGCATACCCATTTCTTCCCAACCATATTTTGCTACCAGGTGCTCCAGCATCACTTTTAACGTAACGCCATGTAATGGATTGTTTGCCTGTTTTTCTGTCATCGGGCACAATTTATGCAAAAGCCGTAAGAATCTATGTTCTACTTATTTGAGCAAAATCTGCGAATTATGTAACCCTTGAGTATAATCGTGTAACAGAAATTGTATACATAATCAGACCTTTACATATCAACCAATTGCAAACACTAGCTCAAACTATGTTCGTGGCCGTGCATATTTAGATTAGTGTTTGCCCGGTTATTTATTAATAATGCTTTTGTGACTACAGGATATCTTGTCTTAGATATCCTGTAGTTATTTTGAAACGCAACCAGCAATAGTAATGTAAGACAACCCTATCATAACATTCTTTACAAGTGAATAGCGGAAGCGATCTGCAGGGCATATGCTCTACCTGGATAAGCAACCGTACATCATAGACGGTATCACAAAAGGAACTATAGAGTGCGTGGCCGTTTCTCCATTTGACGATGTAAACAAGTGGCATTTTCTGCATGAGTACACCGGTTGCAGGCACCAGGTAAAGCATTGGAATTCTATAAACCAACCTTCTTTGATGTGATACTCATTCTACAGATAGACGGAGAGGAAGATTAAGTTTCGAGGATATCAGGAAATGCCTGCTAAAAAGCGGAGAAAGGCTGTCGCCGGAATTTCGCGAGATAATGTGTTCAGCAACAAGACTGGTAGATAAGCCTATTATCCATTATCACATTTAACAATATCCTGACGGTATAAATACCTTAAAAAGCCTATATTTTTCGTACCTTTGCACTCCCAAAACAAAGGGCTTTGGGGTTTAATAAGGAGAATACAGAATGTTATCAGTTTCTAATTTATCGCTGCGCTACGGAAAGCGTATATTGTTTGAGGATGTAAACCTAAGGTTTACCGAGGGGAATTGCTATGGTGTAATAGGTGCTAACGGGGCAGGGAAGTCCACTTTCATGAAGATACTTTCCGGTGAGATAGATCCTACAACCGGTAAGGTAGAGATTTCCAAAGGCCAGCGAATGAGTGTGCTGAGCCAGAACCACTACCAGTTTGATGAAATGTCAGTGCTGGAAACAGTAATGCGTGGCAATAGTGTGCTGTTTGATATAATGTCACAGAAGGATGCTCTCTATGCAAAAGAGGACTTTACAGAAGAAGACGGACTGAAAGCCGGCGAACTGGAAGGCATCTTTGCCGAGATGGACGGCTGGAATGCCGAAAGTGATGCAGCAACTATGCTGAGTAACCTCGGCATTAAAGAAGACCTGCACCATAAATTACTGAAAGAACTGGACGGTAACCAAAAAGTACGTGTGCTCCTGGCACAGGCATTATTCGGTAATCCGGATATCCTGCTGTTGGATGAACCTACCAATGACCTTGATATGGAAACCATAGCCTGGCTGGAAGACTTCCTGGCCGACTATGAGAAAATCGTACTGGTGGTTTCGCACGATAGGCACTTTTTGGATACCGTTTGTACACACGTTGCGGATATAGACTTTAGCAAGATCACCATATTTACCGGTAACTACTCATTCTGGTACGAGTCTAGTCAGTTGTTATTAAAGCAACGTTCTGACCAGAACAAAAAAGCTGAAGAAAAGATACGTGAGCTGAAAGAGTTCATCGCACGTTTCTCTGCTAATGCATCTAAATCTAAACAAGCAACGAGTCGTAAGAAAGCTTTGGATAAAATTGACTTGAACGATATGGTGGCTTCTACAAGGAAGTACCCTGCCATTATCTTCAACAACCAGGTGCGTGAAGCGGGTGACCAGATACTGGAAGTAAAAGGACTGAGCAAAACCATAAACGGTGAAGTGTACTTTAAAGACATTTCATTCGACCTGAAACGTGGACAGAAGATCGCGGTGCTTTCTCAAAATTCACTGGCTACGACAGCTTTCTACCAGATACTCGCAGGAGAAGATACAGATTTTGAAGGCAGCTTTAAATGGGGTGTAACTATTACACCTACCTACCTGCCGAATGATAACAGTAAATATTTTGACAACAAGGATATGAACCTTATCGACTGGCTGCGTGAGTATTCAGAAGAGAAGGATGAGACTTTCATCCGTGGTTTCTTAGGCCGTATGTTATTTTCGGGTGAAGAAACGCTGAAGAGTGCCAAGGTATTGAGCGGTGGTGAAAAGATGCGTTGTATGATGAGCCGCATGATGATGCAGAAAGGTAACCTGCTGATGCTGGACGAACCTACCAACCACCTGGATCTTGAATCTATCACTGCCCTGAATAATGGCATGAAGGATTTCAAAGGAACTATCCTGTTTACCACGCGAGATCACGAGTTGGCTCAAACGGTAGCGGATAGGGTAATAGAGATCACTCCGAATGGTATCATTGATAAGGAAATGAGTTTTGATGAGTACATGACCAGCGACCGTGTAAAGCAACAACGTGCTGAAGCATATGGTACTGTAATGGCTTAATTGACTATATAATATTGAAAGCCCTATCGTTAAAAACGGTAGGGCTTTTTTATTTCACTCGCGTCATTGCGAGGAACGAAGCAATCTAGTCCAAACACTTATCAGTATGATGTCGTTAAAACATAGTTACAATAGTTTTGTTATTGTTAAGTAGTGAAGATATAATACCTGCTCTCACATTATTCTTACGGTCGTCCTGATTAGATTGCTTCGTTCCTCGCAATGACGGAGTAGTGTTAGAATAGCTTTATTTGTGTTTCATGAGGTTTTACCTTCAGCTGCTTAGCATCACCAAACACAGTCTTGCCACCATACTTCCACGAGTCGTTTCGTTCGCGCTCTATGAGTTGATTGAAGTTGTTGTTGGGCTGAAAATTCTCTTCAAGTTTCCTGGCGGCTTTGCTAAGATTTTTGATCGCTTCGTTCTTGTCGCTGTTACCCAACTTAGCTTTTTCAACTGCGTGCTTTAGTGTTTGAATCGTTTCATCATATACCATGGTCGGCACAGGGAAAGGATGCCCGTCCTTACCTCCATGTGCAAATGAGAAACGGGCAGGATCTTCAAAACGGGAGGCAGTGCCATGTATCACTTCACTGACCAATACAAGTGATTGCAATGTTCGTGGCCCAAGACCTTCGAGTAATAATAACGACTCTATGTCCAATCCTTCTTTCTCATAAGCGACTGCAAGTACCGACCCTAACCGCTTGAGGTCCACGTCTTTTTCCTTCACATCATGATGTCCGGGGAGGATGATACTTTTTACCTGTTCTATTAATTCCTGCGGCTTTTCTTTAGTGAGCAGGAGCATAGTATCTCTTGTATCCGCAGCCTCTTTGTGTGTGATGTTCATGATCTGTCCCTGGTTAGGGCCATAGATGAAACTATGCGGTTCTTCTACAAAAGAAGTAATAGAAGGAGAGTGCCAATGATACCTTCTGGCATAACCACTGGCATCGTTCATGCCTTGCTGTACTACCGCCCAGTCACCTTCTTTAGAAAGTATGAATGAATGCAGATATATCTGGAAACCATCCTGTATGGCATTATTGTCTACCTTGGCAGTGAGCTTACTGTTGCGGACGAGGAGATTTCCATCGAGGCCGGTACGTTCGGCTATGCGCATTAATTCATTCGGCGTTTCTTTTGAATGTTTGCCCTTCCCTCCGCATATGTAAATGCCCAGTTCGGCAGAGCGTTTATTAATAGCACCTTTCAATGCGCCCATTACAGAAGTGGTGATCCCCGAGGAATGCCAGTCCATACCAAGTACACAGCCGAGGGATTGAAACCATGCAGGATCGCTCAACTTTTGCAGTACCGCGGCACGGCCGTATTCTATAATAATCGCTTCTACTATTGCTCCGCCTAACAAACCCATACGCTCATATAGCCAGGGAGGAACCTTGCCATAATGCAATGGGAGATCTGCGTATGAATGAGCCATCCTCAAAGTTACTGATGGCTGATGTGGAGGTAAGGGAAATGTGGATATGTTATGTACTTTAAAGTATCTTTATAAAAAATAGTTCATTGACCAGATTTAAAGTTGTAGCAACCCTCATCATACTATTTTTACATGGCTATTGCAACGCACAAAATACATACAGGTACGCTGATAGTATCAGAAAAGCCTATAAAATACCGGAGTTAGCTTATGCCGTTGTTTCTGCGGATTCCATATATGAATTACGGGTACTTGGAGTAAAAAAGATAAATAGTAAACTGGCAGCCACAAACAACGACAGATTTCGGTTAGGTTCCAACACCAAAGCAATAACAGGTTTTATTGCTGCACTTCTCGTAAAGCAGAAAAAGATCTCATGGAACACAAAGTTCTTCGACCTGTATCCTGAAATGAAAGCTGCCAGCAAGAAGGAGTATCATCAACTAACTCTTTTGCAGTTGCTCACGTTCAGGTCTAAATTATTTAAATATACTTACACTTATGCTGAGCCCGTAAAAGGTCAATTCTCAGGGAATGAGGAAAGGCAGCGCTATCAATTTGCTCAATGGTTTTTCAAACATGAACCTGTACAAACAAATGATTCAATAAATTTTTCAAACCTGTCTTACGTTGCAGCAGGCCTGATGTTAGAGAAAGTATCCGGTAAGACATATAAGCAACTTGTGCAGGAATTAGGAAAGACATTAGGTATAGAGTTCGGATTTGGCAGACCTAATGCAACTGATAAATTGCAAACCTGGGGACATGATGCATCATTAGTACCTGAGGCAACCAGCGATGACTTTAAACTTGATTGGTTGCTCCCCGCAGGGAATATTAATTGCAGCTTACCGGGCTATGTAAAATTCATACAGTTACAATTACAAGGGCTGAAAGGCAAATCAAAACTGTTGACACAGAAGGAATTTGACTTTCTGCATTATGGCCCAACCCGCTTTTCAGTAGGATGGCTACCAGCGTATGATAAAGTCTACGGAATATTCTCTTTTAATGTGGGGAATCCCGGTACTTATCTCTCAAAGGTTTATGTATACAGAGACATCAGAAAAGCTTTTATCGTATTCACCAATGCACAAACTGACCAAGCAGATATAGGTACTGAAGTTCTGCTCACCGAGCTAAAAAGGAAATATGGTCGTAAGTAATATCAGATTGAACTATATCTCGGATAGGCCCACCATCTTCTTCTTATCCTGATCCCAAACTTTTAATCTGAAGCATGCGGCGATAGCAGCAGGAGTAAAGCGGGTAGTTCTCGGGGATTGCAATTCGGGGATAGCATCCATCGTTTCTTTAAGGCGGTAAAAAGGAATTCTTGCGTTCAGGTGATGTACATGGTGGAAACCGATGTTTGCAGTACACCATTGCATGAACGGATCCATCTTCATATAGCTGGAAGACTCCAGCGCTGCACCTTCATATTTCCAGTCCGCATTATCAGCAAAAGTTACTCCGGGGAAATTATGTTGTGCATAAAAGAGGTACGCACCGATAGCAGACGAAATAAGAAATGGTATTAGCATGGAGATCAACCATACCTGCCAACCCAGGAAAATGATCATGAGTGTGGTAATGGCGAAATGTATGATAAGTGCTATTAATGAATCATAGTGCTTGCCGGGAGAGGTAACAAAAGATTTGAAACACATACCTACCATGAACATGCTGAAGTAGCCCAACATGATAGTAAGCGGGTGCCTGATAGCCAGGTATTCGTTCTGTTCTTTTTTGCTTAATGAGAGAAACTTCTTCTTTGTAGCTATGGGATAAGAACCAATGCTTGCGCTGAACAACTTAGAGTTGTGCGCATGATGATAATCGTGAGAGCGCTTCCAGATACTTGGCGGTACTAATACCAACGTACCATAAGTGTACATAATAGCAGTAGCCATAGGAGAGCGATGCAAAATAGTATGGTGCAAAAAATCGTGGTAGATAACAAACATGCGCACCATCAGCAATGCCGTAAGTACACTAAATAAAAGTTTCACAGCAAGATATGGCGCGAAGAAAGTACCCGACCAGCATACGAGCAATATGAGCAATGTTGAAAGCACATAACGCCAGCTCTTCTGCCGGTCTTCTTTGGCAAAAGGCTTGGTAGCAAGAATGAGTTCTTTGCCCTCACGACCTGTAATAGGTGTAATATGTTCTGTTGTTTCTATCAATTTATAGATCTGCCGGTCTTTTATGTTTCCATCTCCTGTGCGACCAAAGCCAGGTTTCAGGTTGTGCTATTATATCTTGTTCTAATCTGCGGGTGTGCATTTCAGATATCTGTCCGTCCGTAGTTTGCTTAGGGTCTTCCACGAGCATTTCAGCAGACATTACATAATAACCTCTTTTTATCCTCTTCACATTGGCATACACCACCGGGTAACCGATCTTTTTGGCTATTACTTCCGTTCCTTTGAACACAGGAGTATCCTGGTTAAGGAAAGTAGTCCAGTAAGCACCTTGAAGGTTAGATGGGGTTTGGTCCGCAATAAAAGCAGTGGCATTCAGCTCAGCCTTTGCATTCAGCATATCCTTGTAGGTATCACGCATAGCTATGAGCTTGGTACCAAAGGTCATGCGCATCTTCCGTATCAGGTTATTAAAGTTCTGATCCTTCAGCGGGTGGTAGATCACATACAGCTGGTGGTCTAATAATAAACTAACTGTATTACCAGCCCATTCCCAATTTCCCTGGTGTCCCATCACTATTATAATACTACGATCCTCTGAGGCCAGTTTCTTGAAAAGCCTGAGCGCCTCATCGTCAAAGTAACAATGTTTCAGCATCATTTGTTTACTGACAGTCAGTGTTTTGAACGTTTCAAGGAAAAAGTCGGTCAGGTATTTATAAAACGTTTTTCGGATGCGTTTTATTTCATCGTCTGTCTTTTCCGGAAAAGCATTCTTCAGGTTGGTATAAACTATTTCTTTCCTGTAGCCTATAACATGAAATATAATAACATAAATGAAATCGGAAAAAAGGTATAAAACAGGAAAAGGCAGCAGTGATAGGAGATAAATAAAAGGAAGCGCTATGTAATATAAAATGGTAGACAAGTTGTAGCAAGTATTGAGGGTCTAAAGATAAACCTATATCGGGGAATTTGGTTGCAATGGTTTTGTTATGATCCGGCAGAGTATCAGGGAATTGTAATATTTGGCTGTATTCACCGACGTGGAAAAGATGCCTACCGAAATATTGAGGGTAAGGGATGGAAGTATGCTACCTTTGCGCACATATAAAAAGGACAATATATGGCTCGCCCAAGGAATGGTAGTGAAGGCAACGAAAAAGACCAGCCACCCAAGCTCAAGTTTACTAAAGCCAACATTAAAGAAGGCTTAGAGATATTCAAATACATCCGTCCGTATAAGGCAAAATTCATTGGTGGGTTACTATTCATATCTCTTTCTGCCATGACAACCATGGCTTTCCCAAAGCTTTTACAAGAACTGATAGATACGGTAGCACCGGGAAGCACTAAAAGCCCGGGGCTGACGAATGGCTTTGGGCTAAGCTCAGGCAATATAGCCATGGTGATGATAGGCCTGCTGGTACTACAGATGGTTATTTCTTATATGAGAGTGTACCTGTTTACCGCGGTAGGTGAAAATGCCGTGGCGGATATGCGGAAGGAGATATATAGCAAGATGATCACTATGAACATGGATTTCTTTGCTAAAAGGCGGGTAGGGGAGTTGAGCAGTAGAATTGTATCAGACATCAGCCAGATACAGGATACTATCAGTACGGTACTGGCAGAGATACTCAGGGGCATACTTACGTTGATAATTGGGCTTTCGCTTATATTCGTTTTGTCACACAAATTGGGCTTACTAATGCTTTCTGTAGTGCCGGTTATCGTGTTGATCGCTATCTTATTCAGTAAGCAGATAAAGAAGTATTCCAGGACTGCACAAGATCAGTTGGCCGACACAGGAACCATCCTGCAGGAGTCTTTACAAGGTATCAATAACGTCAAATCATTTACTAATGAATGGTATGAGATAAGGCGATATAACAACTCTATAAATCAATTAGTTAAGACTGCAATTCAGACGGGTAGATTCAGGGGGGTGTTTATTGCTTCAATGCTCTTTAGCCTGTTCGGGACGATCGTATTATTGGTGTGGTATAGCACCGGATTGATGCAGGCAGGGGAGTTGACCTTTGGTGATCTGACGGCCTTTGTGGTGTACACAGTTTTTGTGGGCGGAACAATGGGAGGTTTCGCAGATATGTTCAGCCAGCTGCAAAAAACGATGGGCGCCACCCAAAGGGTAAGAGAACTTTTAAAAGAAACGACCGAAGAGATCAATTTAGCGGACGAGCCGATACAGGAAGAATACAAACTGAGCGGACGGGTGAAACTGGAACATATCGCCTTCAGCTATCCGAGCAGAAAAGATACTAAAGTATTAAAGGATATTTCACTGGATGTGGAGCCGGGCCAGCAAATTGCCGTGGTCGGACCGAGCGGAACGGGTAAGAGTACTTTGATATCCTTATTATTGAGATACTATATACCGGATTCCGGGCGAATGTTGTTTGACGGTAAGGATATCAAGGATATACCGCTAACCCAGTTGAGGAAGCAAATGGCCCTGGTGCCCCAGGACGTATTGCTCTTTGGTGGTACCATATATGAGAACATTGCCTATGGTAAGCCGAATGCATCTAAAGAAGAAGTTGAGGCTGCAGCCCTGAAAGCCAATGCCCATAGCTTCATTTCAGGATTCCCGGAAGGGTATGAAACTGTAGTGGGAGAGCGTGGGGTGAAACTCTCCGGAGGGCAAAGACAACGCATAGCTATAGCCAGGGCGATACTGAAAGATCCGGCCATATTGATACTGGATGAGGCGACCAGTTCTCTGGATTCCGAGTCTGAACAATTAGTTCAGGAGGCGCTGTATAACTTAATGAAGAACAGGACTTCATTCGTAATAGCACACAGGCTTTCCACCATCAGGAATGCGGATAAAATCGTAGTGCTGGAGAATGGTTATATTAAAGAAGCCGGTACCCATAGTGAGCTGATAAATATGGAAGACGGGCTGTATAAGAATTTGAATAAGCTACAGATACACTAGAAGATAATAATTGAAAAGAGAGGCTAGACAGCCTCTCTTTTTTCTTTGCACCTATTTCGCCTTTGCGTCAAAGTATGTAAAACTGCTCTTTGTTCTGTACTTCATTTTCCTGCTCTATGCGGTCTGCTATGTGGGTATCCTTCAGCATTTGCTTCAGGTCCCTTTCTATATTCCTGGCAATAGTTGTCATCGGCGTATCGGTTGGTTTGTTCTCAAACGGATCCTGCAGATGAATGGCCATTTTTTCTATTAATAAGAATGAAGCCGCAATAGCTATCACCAGTGGTATTGTAACATAGCCAAAGAAACTAATCAGGCTGAACGGTAACAACATGATGAAGAAATTCATGGCCAGGTGTATGTATGAGCTGTAAGTAGATGGGAATACAGTATTCTTAATACGTTCGCACTTACCCATTGAGTCACACAAGCGGCCAATGGTCTCGTCAATTGATACTTGTTGGAACTCATTGATCCAGCCCTGATTCATCGCCCACATCACATCTTTGGAATGCAACTCAAGAATTGCTGCGGGGATATTATTGTAGTGCGCCACATAATCCATATCCCTTTTGGTCATCAACCTGTCGGCATCTTCTACTTTGTTATGGCCCCTGAGCGATTGCCCCAACTCGTAGTTCCATGCCATTTGCCTTTTCACGATCTTCTCCTGGAAGTGACGAATCTCTTCAGAGTCTATCTGCCTGGTCATGTAGGTAAGTATCTGGCGGCTGAAAGTCCGTGAAACGTTCACGATAGCCCCCCAGATAATACGCGCTTCCCACCAGCGTTCGTATGCCTGGTTGGACCTAAAGCCCAACAGTAGTGAGATGACAGTACCAAGTATCATAGGTACAGATATGGGGATGGAGAAGTCTATATACCGCTCATGAATCAGCGTTACGATAGCTGTGTATAAAGTGATGACAATGATCTCATACTTTATCTTCCCGAATACATATTTAAATGGAACACCTTCTTTTAACAACATAAAATCTTCTTTTAATTACGTCCAACAATTAAATTTCATTCGATACTAGTATGTAGAAAGGAGCAACTCAGACAAGGTCTCTTGTTCTGATATCTTACGGGCAGGCGATACAGCCTCGACATTTAAAGACAATACTTCGCATTTTGCCCTGCGGATCAATGGAATTGCGTCGATACTATTCTTATATGTTTCTTTGTATGTATGCTGTGCGTTTATAGCAATGTAATCTGCATTATTAGCCTCTACGAAGTTGTTGAAAGCCATAGATGAACTGCCGAAGAAGAAATCTGTCTTCAGGTGAATGCGTGAGAAATACTTGTTTTTTAATATCTCACATGCTTCCCTGTAATCATTGGTAATATAAGTTTGCTTGATATTTCTTGTCATGAATAACAGGTCGCTGATATTATTAGACACATATACAGCATGAAATAGTATTACTTGCACCGGCTCATTGAAGCGTGCAGCTATGCTGTGAATTACATTAAGAGAGCCTATGCTAAAGTCTGTGGGAACTAATATCTTTTTCATAAATCATCAATTTGTTTTGTTAGGACAAAATTGATGTACCGACATTAATCTCTCTTAAGAGGTGAATGAGATTTAAATTAAAAGGTCAGAAGATATTAATTAGAATTACAATGAATATTCTAATCAGATACTAATGGGCAGTGATATTTTCACTTCGGTACCTATGTCTTGTTTGGATTCAACTAAAAGGTCACCCTTGTGCATACGGATGATATTACGCGCCAGCGGCAGACCTATGCCATAACCATTGAATGAAACAGTATTGGACGCGCGGAAGAATGGATCATATATATATGCCATCTCATTGGCAGGAATACCCACGCCGGAATCTTTAATAATAATGATCAGCTTTTCATTGGTGGCAGCGAGACCAACGATAACCGGTGCATTGTTGGAATATTTACATCCATTGAGTACAATGTTGCTCAATGCCAATTTCAACAGTTGCTCATTGCCCTTTACCTTCAGCCGCTCGTCATCTTCCGGAAGCAGGCTATAATCTATGTATACTTTATTCTCGGGGTTGATATTATCCAGCTCATTTTTCACACTCCATATCAGCTCGTCGATCCTGATGATATCCCAGGCTTGCTTTATGCCATTGAAACCTGTTTGAGCCAGGTTGAGCAAACTCCTGATGATATGCTGCAGACGTTCGGCCTCTGATAAAATGACTTTTACTGAGTCCTGCGTTTCTTCTACTGTACGCTGGCGGCCAAGGGCCAGTTCAGCCTCACCGATGATGACTGTGAGAGGAGTGCTGAGCTCATGAGAGGCATTGCTCACAAAATTGTTCTGGGTTTCGAAAGAGGTCTCGAGCCTGTCCAGCATATTGTTGAAAGTGGAGGAGAGTTCGGCTATCTCGTCTTTACCATTGCCGGTATCCAGGCGAAGGTGAAGGTTGTGCGCGCTGATATCCTTTACCTTATCAGTAATACGCCTTACAGACTGGAAAATGCGCTTGGAGAATACCAGGCCCGCGAAAAAGGTAATGATGGTTGATACCGCAAATACAGAGATAAGGATCTTTCTTAAGTTATTGAGCTGCTCGGAGATATACTCGTTTCTTGCGGATGCTATAACTATATACGGACCAAACTTACTCTCATACAATATGCCGTAGAAAAAATAATCTTTCCTTCTATGTGAAGCTTCTTTGTTGGTCAATATCTCTGAATAAAAAGAAGAGGGTAGCCCGAGGCTGTCTATTGGCTGATAGGAGCGGGTAGGAGTGAGCTTGATAAAATATTCCTTCTGTTCTGAGAGTATCTCTATGTGCTGACGGCGGAACTCATTGTAGATTTCGTTATCATGATACTCCATATCCAGCTGGGCCTTAGCGGCCACCATACTGCGGAGATATACCCTTTTGTAAAAATCGCGGGAAGAAAGCTGCTGGGTAAAATAGTACACTAAAACGCTTAATACCAGTATGATACAAGCAGTAAGCAAAGTAAAAGCTAAAGCAATTCTAGTCTGTACTTTCATTTTCGAAGGCCTCTTTCATCATATATCCCATACCGACAACAGTATGGATCAACTTACTTTCAAAACCCTTGTCAATCTTCTTACGGAGATAATTTACATATACGTCCACCACATTGGTGCTCATATTAAAATCTATGTCCCAGACATTTTCCAATATCTCTACCCGGGAAACCACACGCTTGCGATTGAGCAGCAGATATTCTAACAAACGGTATTCGGTAGCGGTAAGTGTAATAGACTTTCCGGCACGGGTAGCCCTTTTTTCCTGGGTATCCAATACAAGGTCGCCCAATGTGAGGTTGCTGTCCTTGGCCTGCGCTGCTGCAACGCCCTGGCGACGTAACCATATACGGACGCGGGCCAGCAGCTCGGCGAACTTGAAGGGCTTGACCAGGTAGTCGTCGGCACCGCTGTCGAGGCCGGTAATTATATTCTCGGTAGAGCCGAGGGCTGTGAGCATGATGATAGCCGTGTCGATCCCTTTGCTGCGTAAGGATTTGCAGACCTCTATGCCGTTCATTCCCGGCAGCATGATATCGAGGATGATCAGGCCAAAGTCGTACTCCATAGCCATCTGGTGACCGGAAGTGCCGTCTAGTGCGACCGTGACGTTGTAGCCGGCTTCGGTAAGCCCGCGATTGATGAATGAAGCAACATTTGCTTCATCTTCCACTAAAAGTATCTTCATCGGCACGGTGGCAAAAATACCGTTTGGGACGGGATCGGGCGTGTTAAAGTTGAGGTTTCTAATGGGATTTTAATGTGACCTCCCCCAATCCCCTCCTAAAAACAGGAGGGGGCTTTATTGGCGCGAGTAAACCCACCCCGCCCAACCTTCGGAAGGGCACCCCTCCCTGAAAATAGGGAGGGGAGTCTTTTTATTGGTGTGAGTCGACACACCCCTAACCCCTCTCAAGAGGGGACGCGTTACTTGATTAGCGCGAGTGGGCACCACCCCCGATGTCAAAAGCCGCCTTCGGCTCTTTTGCCATCGACCCCTCCTCCACAAGCCCGCCCGGCTGAAGCCATTCGGACGGGGAGGGGTGCTTGATTTCTAAAAATAATAAGAGCCCCACAATGGAGGCTCTTACTAATATATTGATGGTAATGAACTGATCAGATCTTGCGAACCTGTACGGCGTTCATTCCTTTTTTTCCTCTTTCCTGGCTGAATTCAACCTTATCGTCGCGGCTAATATTGTCTATAAGGCCTGTCTGATGTACGAAAATATCCTCGCCACCGTCATCGGGCTTAATGAAGCCAAATCCCTTCTCACTGTTGAACATTTTTACTGTACCTGTTTGCATATCACTCATGATTGATTATTTAATTAATTAAATATACTTAATCTTTTTTAAGAGTGTGCTATATTTTATTAGAAATACAGGAAATATAACGTGAGCCTCACTATAGACGCAAGAATAGACTTAAGTTTGGCGCATTATGACAAAGACAGAACGAAAACAGCAGCTACTAGCTATACTGAAAGAAATAGGCCCCGGAAAGACGCAGCAGGAAGTTGTGGCGATATTATCCCGGCTGATAACGGAGGTGGGCTCGATGCGGTTTGTGCTGGATGATATGCCATTGGTGACGGGAGCTTTGAATTTGCTGGTTTCCTCTGTGGTGCTGGACTATGGGGAGAAGGAAGAGGCGGATTATGAGTGGAATACGGCGCTGAAGACGATAGTGGATATGGAGCTTGTCTGAACCGGGCGAGCTCTTTGCGAGTAGACCCACCCTCCGTGCGGGTACTCCTCCTTGAAAAAGCTACCGTGTACCCACAGATGTAATTGTGTTATCTGCCCGTGATACCCTTACTTTTCTTTTGCTTGCCCAAAAGAAAAGTAACAAAAGAAAAGGGCACCCTCCGCACATGCGGCTCCGCCGGTGCTCGGGAGGCCAACGCGGCGTGTTATGTTGAGTTGCGCAGTTCATTATTCAGCAGTGCGCTGGTTTTCTGACCACGCCGGAGATCATCTTTTGCCGTCACCAAGACTTCTCAACTATCGTTCTCTATTCAAGTTCCTCCTGGCAGAAAAAGGCGCAGTGGCGTTTCTCAACCATTGCAGCTTCCGTCATCGTCTCATGTAGGCGATTCGCGGGTATAAGCGTAGCTTGAAAATAGGGAGGGGAGTCGGAGAGGTAGTTTGGTATTTACTAGCTGTAGTTAGCAAAAAATAAGATAACCAGTATCTTAGGCCTATGGATTACATGATCATTTGCATGGTTGCTTTATTGGGATCAGCACTGACGTTCTTTTCGGGGTTTGGGCTGGGGACTTTACTGGTACCGGTATTTGCTATATTCTTTCCCATTGACATTGCTATTGTATTAACTGCCATTGTACATTTTCTCAATAACCTCTTTAAACTAACATTAGTAGGTAAGCACGCGGACAGAGCGGTGGTATTGCGTTTCGGTATTCCTGCAATTCTGGCTTCATTCTTAGGAGCGTATGCACTGACCTTGCTAACTGATATGCAACCGCTGACCGAGTACAATGCTTTAGGAAAGACGTTTGTGATAACCCCTGTTAAATTAACTATCGCCGTATTGCTCGCAGTATTTGCCCTTTTTGACATTATCCCAAAACTTGCAAGAATGAGTTTCCCGCAAAAATATTTGCCTGTTGGTGGCCTGCTGAGCGGCTTCTTTGGCGGAATCTCCGGTAACCAGGGCGCTTTGCGTAGTGCTTTCCTGATAAGGGCTGATCTGACAAAAGAAGCATTTATTGCTACGGGCGTTGTGATAGCCGTGCTGGTTGATATATCACGCTTAACTGTGTACTCTGATAAGATACTACAGTCGGGTAATAAAATAGACTATAGACTGATCGCTTTAGCGACGCTCTCGGCATTTACAGGCGCATACTTAGGGAATAAACTGCTGAAGAAAATTACTGTCAAAGCACTACAGGTAATGGTGGGTGTTATGCTATTTGTCTTTGCTATTTTATTGGGAATTGGGGTAATATAGTATTCAAGTTACGGTTTCGCTGAACGAGTGGGGATAGGCGCGAGTAAACCCACCCCGGTCCCTGAAGGGGGACCACCCCTCCCTGAAAGACCACCTCCCCCTGTGGGTACTCCTCCTTGAAAAAAGGAGGAGAGTTGGGAGTTTGGATAGTTTTTATGTCACTTTTTAGTGGCAATTATTTTGTGAAAGCCGCGACTGGTAAGGGGTTTTGAATTTATATGTCACTTTTGTGGGATCTTTATGTCCCGTTTGTGTACCCTATGTGTCCGCACATGTCCCTTTTGTGTACCCATATGTCCGTTTTATGGGACTTTTATGTCTCTTTTATGTCCCCTGTTTTTGGGATGTCTTGTTTTCTACCGATGGTGGAGTAGCGTAGTAGGGTAGTTAAGCAGTTTTACTTCATGTTTGGGTGGGAGTGTGTGGCTGAAATGCAGGCCCGGCAAGGGGGCAACGATTTTTGTTTCAGTTTTGCTGCTTTTTGCTTCACTTTTATTTCACTTTTGTTTCATGTTGTTTCACTTTTGCTTCATCTCATTTCAGTTTAGCTTCAGGACACTTCAGTTTTGTTGTATGAGCTTTTAAAGGAGCTTATTGGTGGTGTGCACCTGTGTTGTAAAGGTACGAAGATGTGTGGGTGTAGAGAGATAATGTGGATATGTTATTGGGTAGGGGTGTCTGAACTGGAATTTTTATAATTTATTGAATTTTTGGAATTGTGTTGGGTGAGGGTTGCGAAGCTTTTATCATTTAGATATCTTTGAAGCGATAAGCTGCATTAAAATACCCTTCTAGTTTTGTGATCTCATATACTTGTTTATTAATGCCATCTGCGGCAGTTGCTATTAACACATCTGAAGTTGCGACCTTTATCATGCCTTCTAATTTTTCATCATTTAGATCGTTAATAATTAAGTGATGCAATTCAAGTGCCTGGGATTTAAATGTAACGCCAGGTAAAAATTCATCATTTTCACACTTATTGTTTACATAATAAAATGTCATAGCGTCCAAAAGAGACTGAACCTTTGCTTTAGACAAACCAAATAATACTTGGAGATGAAACAATGCTTCTTTTCTAGCTTTCTTTGGCAAATAGTGAAATTGAAAGTATAGATAGAATAGTGTAATTACAGAACTGATACCGCTTACTGCATCCCAATTGATTTGCATAAAATAGATTTTATAATAAAGGAAAACAAATGAACTTTATGAAACAACAGTCTTTCGACGGATAAACAGGCTTGATTTCTTTAGTAGCTAAGAGGGTTAGTATCGGCAAGTCATCCATATAAGTACAATTTAGCGCCAAGGTTTACAGTATTCAAAAGTGTGCCTATAATGAATTGTGAGGTTAGAATAGAACTAAGATCTTTGAGCTACTACTTTGGAACAGTTAAGAAGTATGCGCAAATTGACTCCTACAAAAGTGCTGATTCTTATTCACACGTTTTGAACAGAGGTGTATTTCTAGCTCGTGTAATTAAATTTTTGGGAGCAAACCACTTCAACTATTACTTCAGATACATCTATCAAATTGCAGGCCTAGAAAGGAATCTGAGAAGCGTTAATGGAATAAACAAATTGTTTAATTTGTATATAATCATATAGGATAAGCTAGCATTGGATATTGGCGATTATCCACAGTAGGTTGATTACTTCTCATGCAAAAAAGTGATAATTCAGGTATTTTCGTATTGCTCTTTGAAGTAGAATATAAAAAAGAAGCCACCTGCGCTAACAGGTAGCTTTCTAGTAGGCCCTGTCGTATAATGGACAGTATAATAGCCAGCCAAGCTTTTGATCTGGGTTCGACTCCCAGCAGGGTCACTTAATGCCTGATGTTCTTCAATATCAGGCATTTTTATTTGCCTGTAAATATGTTTAAAATTTGATGGTTGTTCTTGGTTGTTCTGATACAAATCTATAAAGATTTTCTTACGGCGCGTTAAAAAGGATCCTTAAAATTTTTGCACCATCAATTGTGAATATCTTTTTATTAGGGTAAATGAGACCTGCATTAAGAAAAGTACTCCCTGGCGTAGCTCTCGGCATCTAATCGCCCAAAAATCAAATAGAATCAATTTTGTTCCATAATTTACATTATGTTAAGTAGATTATTTGATTCCCTGAATGATTGATTATATTAGTGCCTACAAGGGTTTATACATGAAAAGACTGCTTCTACTCCTGCTTTGTGCGCTTCCCCTATTGGTTTCGGCCAGAGACCGCAAAGCTGATTCTACCTGGTTTGCACGGAATTATACCAAGAAGGAAACCTACATTCCTATGCGTGACAGCGTCCGCCTGTTCACGACGATCTATAGTCCGAGGAACAGATCTGAGCAACACCCGATCCTGATGATACGGACCCCGTATTCTGTCGGGCCATATGGTAAGGGTTATTCTAATCTGTGGGACCGCCACTATAATGATTACCTGAGGGAAAATTACATATTAGTGCAACAGGACGTCCGTGGCGCCTGGATGAGTGAAGGCACTTTTGAGGAAGTCCGCCCCTTTAATCCTGATAAGGAAGGTGACGATACAGATGAGGCCAGCGACACCTATGATACCATAGATTGGCTGCTGAAGAACGTGGCCGGGAACAATGGCAAGGTTGGCGTAACGGGTATTTCCTACCCGGGATTTTATACTACGATGGCCGCCCTATCAGGTCATCCAGCACTTAAAGTAGTTAGTCCGCAAGCGCCTGTAACTGATTGGTTTTCAGGCGATGACTTCCATCATAACGGTTCGTTTATGATGATGGATGCGTTCGGTTTTTACTCCGGTTTTGGCAAGCCAAGGCCTTATCCGACCAAGAAAAGACCACGTGGATTTGACTTTAAAGGACAGGATGTTTATGACTTTTACCTAGAGCATGGTACCCTCCCGGAACTGAAAAAACTGATGGGTGACAGTATCGCATTCTGGAAAGATCTGTATGCCCACCCCAATAATGATGCGTTCTGGCAAGACCGAAATACGAGGAATTTCACCCAATTTATACCAAAAAACACCGCCAGCCTGGTAGTTGGAGGCCTTTTTGACGCAGAAGACTGCTTCGGCGCGTGGAATTTGTACAAATCGATAGAGAAAAAGGCAGAAAACGACAATAAACTGGTGATGGGACCGTGGAGCCATGGCCAATGGAGCAAGGAGCCGGGTGAATATATGGGTAATCCGCGCTGGGGATCGAAGACATCTGAATGGTATAGGAAACACGTTGAGAACCCCTACTTCAACTATTACTTGAAGGGTAAAGGCAGCCTAGATGAGATAGCTGAGGCGACCGTCTTTTTTACCGGTGAGAACAAATGGAGGCAGTTTGATCAGTGGCCGCCTGCTGAAAAAGAGAACACTTTTATGTTCTTACAACAGTCTGATTTATTGAGTTTTAGAGAGCCTAACAGAAGTAATAGTTACGATTATTACATCTCAGATCCTGCCCATCCTGTGCCCTACGTTGAAAACATACATATGGGCAGGACACGTGAATATATGACCGATGATCAGCGGTTTGCGAGCCGCAGAACGGATGTGCTAACTTACAATACGGAGGTGCTCACTGAAGATCTGACATTGGCTGGTCCGGTAATAGCTGACCTGTTTGTTTCGCTCTCGACGACCGATGCGGATTTTATAGTAAAAATAATAGATGTGTTCCCTACTGGGTTTTCTTATGATACTCTCATATATGGAAAAGGTAATGGTAAGAACTACCCGATGAGCGGATACCAAATGCTGGTCCGTGCCGAGGTAATGAGGGGTAAATACCGGAACAGCCTGGAGTATCCCGAGCCATTCACGCCCGGTGAGATCACTGAAGTGAAGTATGCCCTGCCTGATGTGGCCCATACTTTTAAGAAAGGTCATAGGCTGATGGTGCAGATACAAAGTAGCTGGTTCCCGCTGGTGGACAGGAATCCTCAGCAGTTTATGAATATCTATAAGGCGGAGAAGGAGGATTTTGTGCCTTGTGAGGTGCGGGTGTACATGGATGCGGAGCACCCTAGCCGGATCGTGTTGCCGGTGTTGGAGTAATTGCTTAACAATAAGATTGTTATTGTAACAGTTACTTTGGTAGGTTGAATCGCTATGGAGGGGTATCACTACTTCTCAACAACCCTTCGACAAGCTCAGGGTGACAGCTTTATTGGGTAGGCTTCCTTTGTTATTCTGACGGTCGTTTGGATTAGATTGCTTCGTGCCTCGCAATGACTGGAGTGATGGGTACGAGTAGGTTTCCGCTGAAGGCGGAAATAGAGGGTTGCGGGTCGGAGCCCGCAATGACATTTGAGGGATAGGTGCGCTGGATCATTATGGAGGGGTGTCACTACTTCTCAACAACCCTTCGACAAACTCAGGGTGACAGCATTATTGGGCGGGCTTTCCTTTGGTATTCTGATGATTGTTTGGATTAGATTGCTTCGTGCCTCGCAATGACGGGAGTGATGGGCATGGGTAAGTTTCCGCTGAAGGCGGAAATAGAGGGTTGCGGGTCGAGCCCGCAATGACAGTTAATGATTATTGCGAGTCGACACACCCCTAACCCCTCTCCAGAGGGGACGTGCTACGTCCAGCCATTACCCTAATATTTCAGCGATGTGCTTTTTGATGTTTTCGGCGATCTTTTGCATGGGGAGGTCATTGTCGTCGTTACCGAAGGGGTCTTCGATCTCTTCTGCCACTAGCTCGAGGCTGGCCAGTACATAGAACACAAATGTCACTACCGGTATTACCAGGTAGCCCATTGAGAATACGTAGCCGATCGGGAGGGTCAATACATAGATAAATATGAACTTCTTTATGAACGAGCTGTAAGAGTATGGTATGGGTGTATTCTTGATGCGTTCGCAGGCACCGCAGATATCGGTAAACGACTGAAGCTCGGCATTGATGATGATGTATTGGTCGCCTGTGATAAGTCCCTGTTTGTATAAATTGTTTGCGCGCTCCAGCAGCAGGCCTGCTATCTGGTTGGGGATGTGTTTTTCCAAAGCCAGGTTTCCCAGTTCAGGGTGTTCGGCATCGTCGAGCATCAACCTTGTTACATCCGATTGTAAGTGTGCTTTCAATACCTGTGCGTATAAGGGAATTGTTTTGTTAAAGAAATCGCGGTTGGCCGTATCTCCCCTATCCAGCATTACGTTCATTTTCATAGCCAGGTTGCGGCTATTGTTCACCAGGGCGCCCCATTGTTTTCTTCCTTCCCACCAGCGGTCGTAAGCGGTATTGGTACGGAATACCAGCAGCATAGAGATAGCAAAGCCCAGCAAGCTGTGCATGAGTGGAATATTCTTTAGCCAGTTGTGCTCGGAAAGGTTGAGGAACCTTATCTCTACAAAAGCAATAACAGAGGAGTAAACCGCTACGAATATCAAAAGTGGCATCAGGCGGCTGGCCGTATCGGACTTCCGCATTAGAAAGATGATCTTGAACCAATCTTTGGGATTGTATGCCAGCATAGATGCAAATGATTTAGAACAAATATAATGTGCCTTGGACTGAAAAAGCGATTTCGACCGGCATAAAAAAAGCCACCGCGACTATTGTCGGGGTGGCTTCAATATCATTAAAAGAAAACAGACTATTTAAATTCGTCTTTCTTCTTTTGGAATTCCTTTGCCTTATCAGTCATATTGAGTTTGGCATACAGTTCGAAAAGCTCAGTTAGTGTGCTGGCGTATATTTCCTTTTCTTTTCCTTTTAGCTGGCTTTCTTTAGGGCTCAGGATAGCATATGCTTTTTCGGCATAAGGAAGTGCGGTTTTAAATAGCTCGTCCTTTTCCTTACCCCATGCATTGTACTTCTTCATGTCCTCAGCAGACTCAGTCAGCTTATTCATTTGCTGTACTATTTCGTATGCCTGCATATAATACAGTACGCTGAAGTTGAAATTGTACTCTGCATTATCGGGAGATACAGACAATGCTTTTTTATAACCTGCTTCAGCCTTAGCAATTAGTTCTTTAGCATTAGCAGGCTTGGCTCCTTCCTTAGGATTAGCCAGCGTGTTGTAGATGTTGGCCAGCGTGTGCTGCAGTTCACCATTGTTTGGCTCTTGCTTTATTGCCTCTTCGAGTTTATTGGTTAACTCCGTGGTACGTTCTGTAACGATGTAGAAGTTGATCTCTTCGTTGCGAAGGTTGGCATCTGCAGGATAAGCAGCTCTGCCCTCGTTCAATATCTTCAACTGTTCATCCCTTTTATTCTGATTTGAATAAATATCAGAGAGCGAAATATAGATCGACGGATTCCTGACGATCGGGTTCTCTTTTAACATCACGAACTCTTTCAATGCATCATCATACTTCTTATCATACAAAGCACTGTAAGCCATCATCTCCTGTGCACGAGCGGAAATGGTATCAAACGCTTTATTTGACTTGAAACGCTTTCCTTTCTCCAGTTCATGAATCTTCGTTACCCCGGAAAACAACTGGTAACTCATAGCGTAAGACGTAGCCTTATATGCTTCCAGTCCGCCATTATAAAAGTTCTCAGCTATATTCAGCAACTTCAGGTCCATTTCTTCCCGCTCATAATCAGGGTCTATCTCTACCACTTTCATATAGGCCTTTACAGCTTCCACAAAAGGAGGAGGCGTTTGCTTTTGATAATTAGGATCTTCCATCATCATCAGGTATATATCACCTTTAGCATTCCAGGTCTTCGCCTTGTCCTTTGTACTGGGATCTTCAAGCGCCTGGTCTATGAACTTTTTGGCATTTTCAAAATCCTTCTCCTTTGCGTAGTTTCTCGCACTCTGTATAGCTGCATTTTGCGCAACGACACTACCTGCCGACATAAACGCTACTGCTATTAAAAACAACTTTCTCATTCTTCTGAAATTATGTTATCCTAAAAAATTTATTAACTAATAGACGTTATTCCGCAGCAGCTTCCCCAGTTGCTTCATTATTTTCTTCCGGGGTAACGCTACCATTCTCTGCACCTTCTTCCGTTTCGTCTACTATTTCATCTTCATCCTGTTCCTGTATGCGGGCGATAGCTGCAATTTCATCACCACCATCTATATTTATCAGTTTCACACCCTGTGTGGCACGTCCGGCCTCACGAATGGCTTCCACCTTCATACGAATAGTGATACCTGACTTACAAGTAATGATCAGATCATCTTCACGCTCTACAGATAACAGACCTACGAGTGCTCCTGTTTTTTCTGTGATGTTGATCGTTCTCACACCCTTACCACCCCTGTTGGTGATACGATATGCCAGCTGGTATTTAGCTTCTTTACCTTCTTCGTCAGTAAGAGTAAGCAGGTTAGACATATCTTCTGTATTCTCATCAGCACCTAACTGCTCTATGAACGGAGTACGCTTACCCAAGCCTCTTTCAGAAACTACGAGTATTTGTTTTTGCTTCATGTCTTTCTTCATGACACAAACCATACCGATCACTTCATCTTTATCATCTTCCAACTCTATGCCAAATACACCGATTGCGCCACGGCCGGTTTCACGCACCTTGCTTTCTTCAAAGCATATCGCCCTACCCGACTTCACCGCCATCATTATGTAGCTGTTACCATCTGTCAGAGAGACATCAAGAAGCTGGTCACCATCCTGGATGGTGATCGCATTAATACCATTAGAACGAGGGCGACTGAAATCTTCCAGCTTGGTTTTCTTGATGATACCCTGCTTGGTACAAAGCACTACACTATGTTGTTGTATGTGGTCTTTATCTTCCAGGCGAGGTACATCTATAATGGTACGTATCTTATCGTCCTGTGGAATTTGTATCAGGTTTTGTATTGCACGACCCTTGGCATTTTTATCAGCTTCCGGTATCTCATACACCTTCAGCCAGTAGCAACGTCCTTTTTCAGTGAAGAACAGAAGCGTATGGTGCGTAGAGGCAATGAACAGGTGTTCTATGAAATCTTCGTTACGGGTACGGCCAGCCATTGCGCCACGACCACCACGTTTTTGTGAACGATACTCAGCCACTGAAGTACGCTTAACATAACCTAAGTGAGAAACTGTGATCACCACATCTTCTTCTTCTATCAGGTCTTCTATGCGCATTTCGTTAGCGAGGTATTGTATCTCACTCTTACGTTCGTCGCCGAATTTCTTTTGTACTTCCAGTAATTCTTCTTTGATGATACCATAACGCATGTCTTCATCAGAAAGAATTAATTTAAGATGGCCAATCAGCTTCATCAGCTCAGCATGCTCTTCACGTATTTTTTCACGCTCCATGCCTGTAAGACGCTGTAAGCGGAGTTCCAATACAGCTTTTGCCTGTATCTCAGACATGCCGAATTTCTCTATCAAACCTGTTTTAGCAACGTCCGGATTAGCAGAATTGCGTATCAACGCGATGACTTCGTCAAGATGATCCAGTGCTATGAGATAACCTTCTAAGATGTGTGCACGTTTTTCAGCTTCACGCAGTTCATACTCTGTACGCTTCACAACTATCTGGTGACGGAAGATCACGAACTCAGAGATCATGTCCTTGAGGTTCAGTGTGCGCGGACGGCCACCAACCAATGCAACGTTATTGATACCATAAGACGTTTGCAGTTCACTGTACTTGTATAGCTGGTTGATCACAACCTGTGCTACAGCGTCACGGCGAAGTTCCACTACAAGGCGTGTACCTTCTTTATTTGATTCGTTGGCAACGTGTGTGAT
Organism: Bacteroidetes bacterium UBA7674; assembly: GCA_002483105.1. GTDB lineage: Bacteria > Bacteroidota > Bacteroidia > Chitinophagales > Chitinophagaceae > MKUN01. Next base: position 943,804 of record DLHG01000013.1, on the reverse strand, counting down.
GCCATCTATGATCTTGTTATTAACTAAGTAACCGATCTTTTCTGCAAGCGCATCACGGCTTACCTGGTAAGGCACTTCGGTAATGATGATCATTTCCTTACCGTTCTTCATAGTCTCAACGGTAACTTTACCGCGAAGCACTACCCTGCCACGGCCGGTATGCATACCGGCTTTAATACCATCTATACCATAGATGATACCGCCTGTGGGAAAATCAGGAGCCTTAACGAACTTCATCAGTTCGTCTATCGTTATCTCTTTGTTCTCGATGTACGCAACACAACCATCAATAACTTCAGTAAGATTGTGCGGCATCATATTGGTCGCCATACCTACGGCGATACCGGATGAACCATTCACTAACAAAGTAGGGATTCGTGTAGGCAGTACAGTCGGTTCTTCAAGGGAATCATCGAAGTTGAGTGTGAAGTCAACTGTTTCTTTTTCGATGTCTTCCAGCATGGCTTCACCAAGGCGTTGTAAACGTGCCTCTGTATAACGCATTGCTGCCGGTCCGTCACCATCTTGCGAGCCATAGTTACCCTGGCCGTCCACCATCATGTAGCGCATGCTCCAAGGTTGCGCCATACGCACCATAGCATCATACACAGATGTATCACCGTGCGGGTGATACTTACCCAGTACCTCACCCACTATACGGGCGCATTTCTTATATGGCTTATTGAAAGTATTGCCGAGCTCGTGCATGGCAAAGAGTACACGCCTGTGTACGGGTTTCAAACCGTCGCGAACATCAGGAAGGGCACGACCCACTATTACCGACATAGAGTAGTCGATATAAGCGGTTTTCATCTGCTCTTCAATGTTTACCTGAACGATCTTATCACTTTCGTTACTATCCTCCTGAGGAGTTAAATCCTGGTTATTTTGATCCATTAAATTGGGATTAGAAAAAGACTCGCAAATATACGGAAAAACAAGCGTTTTTAGGGGTTAAAAACCCTTTAAAATCGCATCGTTGATAAGGTGTTGATAACACTAAAAAGAAAGGAAATATTTGATGAAAAAGGCTTGTAAAAGTGCATGATTTTACTTCTTCAAAATGGCACATGTCAATCTGCTCACACAGACCAGTTTTTCACGTTCGTCAGTTATTTTTATATCCCATACATGAGTGGTAGCGCCTATGTGTAATGGCTCAACCCTTGCGGTAACGATACCCTCTTTTTTACCCCTTACATGATTACAATTTATCTCTATCCCAACGCATAACTGTTTTTCCGGGTCTATAGATAGCCAGGAGGCCACGCTGCCAACAGTTTCTGCCAGTGCGGCTGATGCGCCTCCATGCAAAAGGCCATAAGGTTGATGGGTAGTACTATTAACTGGCATTGAAGCAATTAGATAATTATCTCCTATATGTATAAATTTTATACCAAGTGTTTCGCCCAATGTATTGAGCAGTTGAGTATTTAATTTTTCCGGGGAAATGCCATATTGTTTCCAAATTGCAGACATAAATGAATGATAATTAAGGGATATTCAATTAAATTAAATAAGTTTGCACTACAAAAATAGCGACAATACTATTACTTTTGATCATTATTAACTAAGGCACTATAATTTAAAAATAGATGATGCAGACTATACTGGTTGCAGGCGCCGGTAAATCCTCTATCTATCTAATACAATATCTTTTATCAAACGCACCAAGACACAAGTGGAAAGTTATTGTTGCTGATGGAAGCTCCGACGCAATAACCGAAAAAACCCAGGGCAGCCCTTATGCTGAAGCAGCAGTTATTGATATTACCAATGCTGAGCAACGTGAACCATTGGTAACGCGTGCTGATCTTGTAGTGTCGTTAATGCCTCCCCACCTACATATACACCTTGCTAAAGATTGCCTGAAACATAAAAAGAACCTGATCACCTCGTCATACATCTCCCCCGAAATGCGGGAAATGGACGCAGCTGTAAAAGAAGCCGGACTTATGTTTATGTGCGAGATGGGCTTAGATCCCGGTATTGATCACATGACAGCCAGCCAGATCATTCATGGCATACAGCGTGTTGCTGCAGTCATTACTTCTTTTAAATCTTATTGTGGCGGATTGATAGCTCCGGAGTCGGACAACAATCCATGGCATTACAAATTCAGCTGGAACCCAAAGAACATTGTAACAGCGGGCGCGAGCGGCGCCAAGTATTTACAAAACGGAAAGAACGTAGAAGTGGCATACGCTGATATGTTTGACAGTTCTAAGAAAATAAAAGTGAATGGCCTGGGCAGTTTGTCGTACTACCCTAACAGAGATTCACTAAGTTATCTTGACATCTACGAAGTACCTGATATAAAAAATTTCATGAGGGCTACCCTACGTCATCCTTCATTTACCAAAGGATGGTGTGCCGTAGTAGCATTGGGTATAACTGTAGAGAATGATTCTTTCAAGAAAGACGGACAGACCTATGCCTCTTGGATGAAAGCGAAAACGGGTTATACTGCCGGTTCGCTTGAAGAACATGTTGCTAAAAAGTTAGGCATAGATAAGGATGATAAAGTGATGAGCATGTTGAAATGGCTGGGCGTGTTTGATGAGGTATCATTGGGCACAGGCAGTGCATCATCAGGCGATATACTTTTGACCTTACTATTAGACAGGTGGCAAATGGCTCCGCGTGATAAAGACATGGTGGTGATGCAGCATGAGGTAGAATACCTGCACAAAGGCAAAAAGAATAAGCTCATCAGTAGTATGGTGCTCAAAGGTGAGGATGCTGAACACTCTGCTATGGCAAAAACTGTTGGACTACCTATGGCAATACTGGCGAAGCTTATCTTAACGAAAAAGGTCAGCCTGATAAAAGGAGTGGTGATACCTAATATGCCCTCTATCTACAGGCCGATACTTACAGAGCTCAGCCATCACGGCATTAACTTTACAGAAGAAGTAGAATAAGGTTTTGAACCAGGATTAGACCACCTCACCCTTCGGGTACTCCTCCTTGAAAAAAGGAGGAGAGCTTAGATTACCACGGCTATAAATAAAATAAGGAACTGAATAAAAACTAAAAAGGCTACCTGCTGAGGTGCCTTTTTATTTCTTTATCAATGTCCCTATTCTTTATAGTTTCACGTTTGTCGTGTAGTTTCTTTCCTTTGCCTAAGCCTATTTCGACCTTAGCGTATCCATTATCGTTAATGAAGATGGCGAGCGGAACTATCGTCAGGCCTTTTTCTCTTACTTTCGTTGCCCACTTGTTCAGTTCCTTCCTGTTGAGCAATAGTTTGCGATCGCGAACATTGTCGTGCCCTGCATAGCCGGCGTTTACATAATCGGCAATGTGGAGGTTCTTCATCCAAAGCTCCCCTTTATCAAAAAGGCAATAGCTATCGTTGAAGCTCACCTTGCTGTTGCGTATAGATTTAATTTCAGAACCGGTAAGCATGATACCCGCTGTCATTTTATCCTCTATCGCATACTCATAAGTTGCAGGGCGATTCTTTATGTAAATTTTTTCGGCCATGATGTATCAGCTTAGTTAGCTGATGCGGTAGTTATCGGATTATTCGTGAACCAACTAATAACCTGTGACAATTTATGTTTCAGGTTTTGGCGTTCTACTATGAAATCAAGGAATCCATGCTCCAATAAAAACTCAGAACGCTGGAAACCTGCCGGTAGATCTTTTTTAATTGTTTCTTTAATAACGCGTGGTCCCGCAAAACCTATCAGCGCTTTAGGCTCAGCGATATTGATATCACCCAGCATTGCGTATGAAGCAGTAACACCACCCGTTGTCGGGTCGGTCATGAACGAGATATATGGTAATCCTGCTTTTGCGAGTTGAGTCAGCTTAGCAGAACTCTTTGCCATTTGCATCAGCGAGAATGCACTTTCCATCATACGCGCACCACCCGACTTAGAGATGATCATGAAAGGAAGCTTGTGCTCGATAGCATAGTCTATACCACGAGCTATCTTCTCTCCTACTACAGAACCCATAGAACCACCGATGAAATTGAAATTCATACAGGCGATCACCAAACCTTTACCATCTATATTTCCTACACCAACGGTCATGGCATCTTTCAGCCCGGTAGCTTTTTGTGCATCTACTAACCTGGCATCGTAGGCTTTTACGTCAACGAAGCCGAGCTTGTCCTTAGGAACTATATTGTCGAAGAGTGTTTCGTACTCCTGCTCATCAAATAAGATGTCGAAATACTCTACAGAATTGATGCGGTTATGATAGTTGCATTTGGGGCACACATAGAAATGTTCTTCCAGGTCCTTTTTGGTATTGGTGGTCTTACACTCCGGGCATTTATGCCAAACGCCATCAGGAGCTTCTTTCTTCTCGTGAGTACTAGTTAAAATGTTCTTCCTTACGCGGCGAAACCAGGTAGACATATTGCGAAATATTGGTAAACAATAAAATTGTTAAATACGGTGCAAAGATAGGATTATATATGACTTAACGGGCTTTTGCCAACTCATATTGAATCAAAATGGGTATTGTCATTCTAACGTGAAACATAAAGAAATTGAGGACTCCCCTTCTTTAAATATATGAGACCAAGTATAAAATATAAGATTGCGCCAAATGGCAATAAAAGAGCTGTGGCCAATGCAATGAAACAGCCTACGATCCAAAACATTTTTGTAGTGGCAGACGCTTTTCGGGACTTTAGTATTTCAACAAATACAAGAATGGAAAATATCAGCTCCAGTATGATGCTTATCTGCAACAGCAATCGACCATTAGGCCAATGTTGTATACGAAATAACGCTCCTAAGATGTAAACGGAAAAAACTAAATATAGAAAGAGGCGCAGTGGTAGTACTTTGTTCATAAATCTACTCCCCTAAATCACCTTTCCCAGATAACAGATATATCACCGCCATCCTTATCGCTACACCATTCTCTACCTGGTCGAGGATGATGGAGTTTTTGCTGTCGGCTACATCGGAGTTTATTTCCACGCCCCTGTTTATCGGGCCGGGGTGCATGATGACCATTTCTTTGTTCAGGCTATCGAGCATTGATTTATTGATGCCATAGTAGAGTGCATATTCCCTGAGTGTAGAGAACAGCGGCTTATGCTGACGCTCCAGTTGTATGCGGAGTACGTTGGCTACTTCAGCCCATTCCAGGGCTTTCTTTACATCGTACTCTACTTTTACGCCGAGGTCTTGTATGTGCTTCGGTATGAGTGTTGGCGGACCAGCAACCATTACCTCCGCGCCGAGTTTCTTCAGGCAGAAGATATTGCTCAGCGCCACACGCGAGTGCATGATGTCACCTATGATGGTGATGCGTTTTCCTTTTATGTCTCCCAGCCTTTCCCTGATAGAGAAGGCATCGAGTAAAGCTTGTGTGGGGTGTTCGTTAGTACCATCGCCCGCGTTGATGATGCTGGCGTCTATATGATTCGCTAAGAACCATGGGGCTCCGCTTGCAGAGTGGCGCATCACGACCATATCCACTTTCATGGCCAGGATGTTGTTTACTGTATCTATAAGGGTTTCACCTTTTGATACAGAAGAACCAGATGCTGCGAAGTTGATTGTGTCTGCACTCAGCCTTTTTTCGGCGAGCTCAAATGATATGCGGGTGCGGGTAGAATTTTCGAAGAATATATTGGCAACAGTAGTATCTCTCAGTGCAGGCACTTTCTTGATCTGCCTTTGCAAAACCTGTTTAAATGTGTCTGCCGTGCGGAAAATAAGCTCAATATCCTGCGTTTGCAGTTCCTTGATGCCCAACAGATGTTTTACAGATAATGACATTCTCTTATTGCTTTACTTGATACTCGATTCTGGATACTCGATCTTTTCTTTTGTTACTTCTTTGTTCGTTATTCGCTAGTCAATAAGCACTACTTCGTCTAAGCCGTCTTTTTCCTGCCAGTTTACTTTTACCTTCTGTGTGATGATGGTATCTATCGTTCTTCCTACATAGTCGGGTTGTATCGGCAGTTGGCGGCTGAAGCGGCGGTCTATCAGCACCATCAGCTCTATACTGTTTGGCCGGCCTTCTGCTAAGAGCGCATCCATCGCAGCACGTATTGTTCGGCCTGTGTGCAGCACATCATCTACCAGTATTATATCCTTCCCTTCTATGCTAAAGTTGATATTCGTATCCTGTGGCAGGTGTATACCGCCCTGGTGCACGTCGTCGCGGTAGAAGGTGATGTCCAATTGGCCATAGTCTATGCTATTCTTTCCTGTTATGCCTTTTACCAGTTCAGCTATCCTGTCAGAGAGTAAAATACCCCTGGGTTGGATGCCTATAATAGCCGTATTATTGAAATTGAGGTGATTTTCAACCAGTTGATGTGCCAGCCGCTGTAGCGTAATATTGAGTTGATTTTTATCCAGCAGGGTCTTCAAATGAGCCTTATTTGAACGCAAAAATAAAAAATAGAAGCAGGAATTACGAATTACGGTGTTAAAAATGTTTTATAGCCCCATTTTAGCGTGTGGAGAATGCCTAGTTTCGCAGCAATAAAAGGAGGAATTGAGATGAATAATGGCGCTTTTCTACAGATAAACGAGTTTTTTGAGCGATATGCAACGGCTTTAGAGAGTTTTGACACCAAGCATATGTCGCTGCATTATTCGATACCCTGCACGATGATATCGGACGATTCTACCAATCTTTTCACCGAAGCAAGCAAATTAGAGGGCTTATTCAACCAGGGAACCGGGTTTTATAAACAATTCGGCATAGCCCATGCTCGCCCTGAAATATGGAGCAAAAGGCCAATCTCGGACCGGGTTGCACAGGTGAAACTGAGATGGCAGTATTATGATGTACTGAAGCAACCTGTTTACAACTGCGATTACTTTTACATCATGAAACTGGATAAGAACAACCAGTGGAAAATAGAGCTGTCGGTTTCTGTGAATGAGAAAGAGAATATGGATAAATGGATAGCGGAGAAGAAATAGATACGAGGTTCTTACCAAGGTTATACAAGATAAAGAGGCGTTACATAAATAATATGTAACGCCTCTTTATCTTATGAATTAAATTACTATCGTAAACACTCCAGACTCTTTGCGATAATACCAACACACTCATCTATCTGTTCAGCAGTAATGAGTAGTGGCGGTGCGAAACGTATTTTATCTCCGTGCGTTGGTTTGGCTAAGAGGCCATTGTTTTTCAGTTCCAGGCACAAATCCCAGGCGGCATCTTTATTGGGGTGATCGATCACTATTGCATTCAGCAGCCCTTTACCGCGAACAAGTGAGATGAACGGACTCTTTAATGCTTCCAGTTTAGAACGCAATTCTTGTCCGCGTATTTCAGCGTTCTCTGCCATCTTTTCATCCTTCAATACTTGCAGTGCAGTCATGGCAACCTTACAAGCCAACGGGTTACCACCATAAGTAGAACCATGTTCGCCCGGCTTGATCGTGAGCATGATCTCATCGTTGCACAGCACCGCTGAAATAGGTAATACCCCACCCGATAATGCTTTACCCAGTATCAAAATATCAGCATGTACATTCTCATGATCGCAGGCCAGCATTTTACCGGTACGTGCCAGTCCTGATTGTATTTCATCTGCAATGAAGAGTACATTGGCTTCGCGGCACATAGCGGCAGCTTTGCTTAAGTATCCTTCATCAGGAACTACTACGCCTGCCTCGCCTTGTATCGGCTCAACAAGGAAACCTACTACATTCTTATCCTGTAGCGCAGCTTCCAATGCAGCAAGGTTATTATATGCTACCACTTCATAGCCCGGCATGAACGGACCGAAATTCGTTTTAGAAGAAGGGTCGGTACTAAATGAAACAACATTCAGTGTACGCCCGTGGAAGTTATCTGCACAAACGATGATCTTCGCTTTGTTTGCTTCCACACCTTTTACTTCATAGCCCCATTTACGCGCCAGCTTCAACGCAGTTTCCACTGCTTCCACGCCGGTGTTCATTGGCAGTACTTTATCGTAGCCAAAGTACTTAGTGATGTACTCTGCATATTCACCCAGCAGATCGCTGTGGAATGCACGGGAAGTAAGAGTTAGTTTGGATGCCTGTTCTACCAGAGCTGCAATGATCTTAGGATGGCAATGGCCCTGATTCACTGCAGAGTAACCGGAAAGGAAATCGTAGTAGCGTTTGCCATCTACATCATATACAAATACACCTTCACCACGGTTCAATACCACAGGTAAAGGATGATAGTTGTGCGCTCCGTATTGTTCTTCTCTCTCTAAATATTTCTGAGTAATCGGGGACATATTAGTTGTGGCCAGCATATGGCAAAATTAAGCATTTGCGGCGAGACTTCCAGTAAGCTCTTCAGCCAGCTTTACACGCTCATAGGTATTCACTTTATCTATTTTCAGGATAGTGGTACCTCCGCTTTCAGAGCGCTCAAACATAGGGGTGAATTTCGCACCGTATATCAGCTCATTCACCGTGTAAGAAGTACGTTGCTGCACTGTATTGGAAAAATGGTCATCGAATGCCTTTATATTAACGATCAATTCCAATTTGCTGTCCCGCAGGTCCTTTTCCGAATAGCCATACATTGGACTGTCTTCATTCAGATAATGCACCAGTGTCCAGCTCAAAGCAAGCGAATTGATCTTGTTTATCTCCAAGGTCAACGGATAGAATTTGGTTACCATTTTCCCGTTTTCTTCTACGTGTATCGCAGCGGTTACAATCGCTTCTGCATCCGTCAGGTGATTATTTTTATAAGTCGCCAGCCTGATCATCAATGCGCGTCCTTCTTTATAGGGCGCAATGATCATATTGTGGCTAAAGGTTATATACGCCCGCGGACGAGTAAACCGCCCATAGATAAGACCGGTAACAACCGCAAAAGCCAATATGCCTAAGAAAGATTCAGTAGAAGCCACAAAGTTAGTCAGCAGGCCTGTTGGCGCTACGTGCCCGTAGCCCACTGTGGTCAGTGTTTGTGAACTGAAGAAGAAGGCCCGCATGAACTGGTCAAACAAAGAATTGGTCGGCTCGCCTCCTGATAGCTGGTCTACACCGACAGCCAGGTAGATGGACGCAAATAACAGGTTGACTGCCGTATAGAATAATACTATCATCAACCCGAACTTCCACATAGACATCCGCAACAGAGAATGGTATACGCTGATACGCTCCAGTATGGGTACACCTGTCTTGCGCATATTGGGGCTACCATCCTTATTGGTCAGCCTGCCGCCCTCTATGGCGCTATTAGAGCCGAAGCCCGTGTTGTCAACATGTTTGTGTTTCCTGTCTGCTCTTAATGCCATCATCTTATATCTGAGGGCAAATTACAAGTTCTTCTTCATTATATTAATTATTATCACCTATACCTATATTCTTATTATCATTGCTGCCTGATATTCTGATTGCTCATTTATCTTTGTCCCTATGATAGCGAAAGATTTCCTTGACATACTTGTTCACCCGGTTGCCAAAACGCCGTTGCAATACAAAGCGGATACCAACGAGCTGGTGAGCACGGACGGCGATACCTTTCGCTTGATAGAAAGTGTACCTATCCTGCTATCTAAAAATGAGAAAGACGGTTTCGACTACAAAGACCACTACCAGGCGGATGCTGTGGCCTATGACTACTTTGAAGAAGAACCCGACCCTATATCAAGAGAAGAAGTAAAACGCCTTCACGAGAATATACTGAGCGAGATACCTGCGAATACCAATTGGATACTGGATGTAGGTTGTGGTGGCGGTTGGCTGGCAAAGTCCATGACAGGAAAGCAGCGCAATGTCATCTCCATGGACATCTCTGACATTAACCCGGTAAAAGCTGTGAAGAATTTCCCTTCTGCCAATCACTTCGGATTGGTTGGAGATGTTTTGGAGCTGCCTATAAAAGCCAATAGTGTTGATTGTATCATTGCTTCAGAGATCATAGAACATATTGTTGACCCGAAGCAGTTCCTTCAGCAACTATATAATGTACTCCGCCCCGGAGGCAAGCTGATCATCACTACGCCGCACAATGAGCTTATCCGTACTTCTCTGTGTATCCATTGTAATCACCTCACCCCGCATAATGCACACCTACATTCATTTACCGAGCAGTCTGTAACACGGTTCTTCCCTGATAATGTGACTAAGTTCAAGACGCGGATTTTCAATCATAAATTACTGGTAAGAGCAAGGCTGCAAAAGATGCTGAGCTTTCTACCCTACTCGCTTTGGAGTATGGTGGACAACCTGTTCATCGGGCTGAACAAGAAAGCTTACCGGTTACTTATAGTGATCGAGAAGCAGGCTTAAGTTTGACTTCTGCAAACAGCATTGCTCCGATAGAAAGGAGTAGCACAACTGTGCCGGCAATAATAGTTGAAAGGTCGCTTAGACTATCTCCTATCAACAGATAAGTTCCGGTAAATAAAACCCCAAGAACGACGAACTTCACCAGCCAATTTTTGATCGGAAGTATTTCCGGTATGTTCAGCTTTAATAACTTCGATGTCTGGAACAGGTAGTACCCTACCTGCAAATAAGTACTCACCACAAAGCTCAATGCTACACCGGGCAATCCCAGCCACAGGTAAAAAGGATACATCAATCCGCAAGCAATTACCAGATCAAGCAATGCACCTTTATTAATGATAGCCCCTTTATTCAGGTGCTGCAGAATGGCGGTATAGTTATAAGTGCGTAATGGTAGCAGGCATAGACTGACCGCTAATATGGGGATAGACGCCTGGTATTTGTCGGACAGGAAATAAGTCACCAACTCATGCCGGAAAGTGAACAGGAAAAAGAACAGCGGCAGGATAAAACAAGACAATAGTTTTGACGAAACATTCAATGCCAGGTGCTTTTCTACATCTTTGCCTTTATCTCCCGCTAATTGTATCAATGCTGCATTACCTACAGCACCAACCAGGAGCGGAAGGAACGGCACTTCCTGCGAACCATTAAAGTATATACCTGATTGCACCGCAGATAAGAAAAGTCCGACGAGGAATTTATCCAAATAACGGAAGGCGATCTGTATCAGGTCGTATGCGCCAAGGTGCAGCCACATGTTGCGGATACCTTCCATTGGGGGGACTTCTTCTGTAACATCGGTTTTGCTTCGTATCGTTAAGAGTCCGCTGATGATGACCTTTACTGCCAATCCAATAATCAGGTGTGCCAGTATCCAGTCGAGACTGAAATTATATTTGAGCAAGAACCAGTGAAAACCTAGAAAGTATAAAGAATAGAAAAAGTTCAGAACCGTGATCTTTACAAACACCTTACGGGATATCAGTATCGCTTCCTGTATAGCATTCACTACATATAGAAGAAACACTGCCCCACACCACAAAAAATTAGCAGGTACCTCTTTTTCTATCCACGAAAAGGTGCAAAGAAAAGCCACTACCCAAAGTGCGTATAACAGGTAGTGGCTTTTCTTTAATTGTTTTTTTATGTAGTTCGTTACCTCAGGCGCATAAGTGATAATGAACACCGGGATACCCGCGCAAGCAACTGTGCCTAATAAAATTAATCGTGTCCAGAAGTTCTGATAATGTCCGTAATCTGCGGGATCAAGTCTTTTAGAGTAAAGCAATAATATGATGAAGACCGCTATTGTTGGGAATAGCTTGATCGCAAATATATTAATGGCATTAACAAAGAAAGACTTGTATGCTTTTATTTGGGACAATGATCACATTTTATAAACCTCGTTAGCTTTTCAAAACAGTATCATCCTTCTTTCTGAAAACAGCAACAATGGCAGCTATCGCTAAACCGAACAACAGGAGGCTGCTGATCATGGCCACTATGCCACCCTTCTTGATACTTTCAGATTCAAACTTGAAATCAATAGTATGCTCACCCGCAGGTATCTTGACTCCGCGCAGCACATAGTTGGTACGCACAATAGGTGTTTCTTTACCATCTATAAATGCTTTCCACTCTTTAGGATAGTATATATCAGAGAACACTGCAAATCCTTCCCGGCTATTCTTCGACTTGTAAGAGATATTATTGAGGCCATACTTCGCCAGCTTTACGTAAGCAGCGCTGTCTTTACCAGGAGTAAATTCACCTATATCCTTTTTGAAATTATCCCTGACAATAGCTGTTGTAGCTGCATTAAAAGAGCCTGCAGGCACAGCTGTATCCCCGATGTTCGGTGCATTCAGTCCGGCCATTTCTTCATCAGCTGTCTTTACCCACTTTATATCATTCACGAACCATGCATTGCCCAGCGCACCCGGATTACGCTGAGATACCGGAGGCTGTCCTTCTCCGGGTGAGAAGATAATGTATTTTGTATTCAGCATGTTCAGTACCTGGCCGTTCAACTTAGGATTACGGTTCATCTGGTTGTCTATTAAGTCCTGGTATATCTCCATTTTTGCCGGGCTATAGCCACCTATGAGCTTGTGGTGATATGCCGGCATAGCATCGTTGTACGGATCCCGGGAGAGATCAAACACACGGTAATACGGATCGGGGTCTTTCAGTATTTCCTGGTCTGCCTGACTTGGTGCAAACTGCGCTTCGTACATATCTTCTTCTATGTAGTTCTCCTCGTTCAGGTATTTAGTTGCCTGGGGAATAAGGTCTGCAGCCACCAGTATTCCTATACCAATTATTAGCTGTGAGGCCTTCAGTTTTTTCCTGGAGTATGCCCAAAGTAAGCCGACAGCTACCAATATGAATGCCGCACTTTTTAAACCGCTTTTTTGCGCGAAAGACGCCCTGTCTTCTCTTACAGCACTATATATTTCATTTACCTTACCCTGATCTTTTACGGCAGACATGAGTTGTTCTTTAAACATATCATCCCTCGTCTTGCCATCAGCAGTCATCACATATTGAGCTTTATAATCAAAGAAAATACTTCCGCCAAGGCTTAACAACAGGCAAAGCGCTACAGTAATACCGCCTGATATCTTTACGCTCTTCCAGAGTTCTTTGCTATCGATCTTTTCCCTAATAATGTCATTCAGCGCCCATACGGCCATTATAGGAAACAGTAATTGCGGTATGGTCATAATGATACTGGGCGTACGGAATTTATTCAGTGCGGGCAATGTATCGAACAAGAAATAATTGAAGCCGGGCAGGTTCTTACCCCATGCCATCATTATTGCCAGAAGCGAAACACCGGCCATCCACCATTTATGCGGACTTTTAATAACGAACAGGCTCAACAGGAACAGGAAGCAGATAACGGCTCCGAAATAGATGGGCCCTGAAATGAAACGCTGGTCGCCCCAATACCTTGAAAAGCCACTTGATACTTGTTGTGCCGCTTGGTCGGGGAAGCCTACTTCAATTGCTTTTTCGTATGTTTTTGACTCCGGCCCTATTGGTTCAGAAGCACCACTATAGAGCTCCGGTATCAAAATGCAAAAAGTCTCCATTTTACCCACACTCCATTCAAATGCGTAGTTTTTGTCCAGGCCACCGCTTTTTTTGGTTTTATCACGTCCCGTGGTGAGTTCACTCTGTCCGCCCCTCATTGTCTGCTTCGCATAATCCATGGTACTGAGCAGGGTCTGTGCATTGGTTGCTATTGCTACGACGGCTACAGCTAAGGCTATCCCTGAAGCTACAAAGAACTGTTTCAAATTGCCTTCACGCAGTGCGATAACGAATAATGTAATGGCCATAAAGAATATCGCGATCATGAGGTAGAAGGCCATCTGGTAGTGGGCATTGGTCAGGAACAGCGCCAGGGTGATACCTGTTAATGCAGCACCTGCTAAATACCTTCCGCGGTATAAAAGGAACAGCCCCGCTATAATGCCGGGCATATATGCAACGGAAAACATCTTGGTTTCGTGACCTGCGGCTATGATCTGCGGATTATAACTGGCAAAAGCATATGCAACGGCCCCTATCAGCCCCAGCCAGCGATTAACGCCCAATACGTTCATCAATATATAAAAACAGAGCATCGCAATGAAGAACATATACGATGGTTTTGGCATCAGGTCGGCGATACCATTCTGTATCTTCCACATGAGGTTGTCGCTCTCCGATGAGTAATAGGTGTAGGTAGGCATACCACCAAACATACTATTGCTCCAGTATACGGGCTCATCAGGATGCTCTTCAGCATAGGTCATTGCCTCATGCGACATCGCTTGCCAGGCAGCGTTATCCCCCTGGAAGAGTATCTTCCCCTCGGTAGCCGGATAACAGAACAAGATAGAAAGGATGAAAAGCCCCGCAACGATAAGGATGTGCGGCAGAAGGTTCTTTTTAAAATCAAATGATGGCATAATAGCTGTTTAGCAAAACAAAAATAACGGTAATTGTTTCTAAAGGAAATATATGTGGGGAAAAAAGCCCTGTGGGGGAAAGATGGGCGATAGTTGCGTTAATTCTGTAATTTAAAATTCTCTACATCCACACCTACCCTTATTGCTTAAAGCGTATCCCATTACAAACCAATAAATGTCTGTGCATTTTCCGCTTTAAGACCTTACATTTGCGGGCTATTCCGGGGGAAAATTCTAGCTATGCTCTCTAAAGACTTAATGCTAAAGGCCTACAGGCTAATGATGACTGCCAAAGCCATGGCGGATATCTATGAGGCTAACAGGCCAATTTGTAAATATGTACACAGTACCTCCCGTGGCCACGAGGCTATTCAGCTGGCTACAGGTTTCCTGCTAAAGCCATGCGACTGGGTAAGCCCCTACTACCGCGACGAGAGCATGATGCTGGGTATGGGTTACCGTCCTTATGAGCTGATGCTACAGTTACTGGCCAAAGGCGATGACCCGTTCACCGGAGGCAGAGCCTATTACAACCACCCCAATATCCGCAGGGATAATTTTCCGCAGATCATTCACCAGAGCAGTGCCACAGGTATGCAGGTAATACCTACTACCGGCGTTGCGCAGGGCATACAATATATAGAGAAGGAAAACCTGAAAGATCACCCCACCCCACCAGTAGTCATCTGCTCACTGGGAGATGGCAGTGTGACCGAAGGTGAAGTGAGCGAGGCGTTCCAGTTTGCGGTATTGCACCAGTTGCCGATCATTTACCTGGTTCAGGATAATGATTGGGGGATCTCGGTGAGCAGCGATGAGGCAAGGACGATGGATGCATACGAATTTGCTGCGGGTTTCAAAGGACTGGAGCGTGTTCGCCTGAACGGCAGCGACTTTGTTGATTCTTACAAAACGATGGATTATACCATTGATTGGGTACGCCGTGAGCGCAAACCCATTTTGGTACATGCCAAAGTCCCGCTGCTGGGCCACCATACATCCGGTGTACGTAAAGAGTGGTACCGAACGGCTGAAGACCTGGAAAAGCATGGCCAGGACGACCCGGCACCAAAGCTGTGCAAAGCACTCTTACAGATGAAGGGCGTGAGCGAGACCATGCTCGACAAAATAGAAGAAGAAGAAAGAAAGTATATAGAGTCTGAGTTTGCTTTTGCAGTTGCCGCTGCTGAACCAGATCCGGCAACCGTTTCCGATTTCGTGTTTATGCCTACAAAGGCAACTGAAGAAAAAGGACAACGTTTTCCGCAGGGTAAGGAAAAAGTAGTGATGGTAGATGCCGCACTGCACGCAGTGGAAGAAATATTGCAGGACTATCCTGAAGCTTTGTTCTACGGACAGGATGTGGGTAAACGCCTGGGCGGTGTGTTCCGTGAAGCAGCAACCCTCGCCGACAAGTTTGGCGACAACCGTGTATTCAACATGGCCATACAGGAAGCATACATCATTGGCTCAACGGCCGGTATGAGTGCTGTGGGTTTGAAACCAATAGTGGAAGTTCAGTTTGCTGATTATATCTATCCCGGCCTGAACCAATTAGTAACAGAAATAAGTAAATCCTGCTACCTGAGTTGCGGTAAGTTTCCTGTGTCGATGGTACTACGTGTACCGATAGGTGCTTATGGTGGTGGTGGTCCGTACCATAGTGGTAGTATAGAAAGTACGCTCGCTACGGTAAAAGGAATTAAGATCGTTTACCCAAGTAACGCCGCAGATATTAAAGGCCTGATGAAAGCAGCCTTCCTAGACCCTAACCCGGTTATTATGCTGGAGCACAAGGGATTGTATTGGAGCAAAGTTCCCGGCACACAGGAAGCGATGATGGTAGAGCCGGATCGTGACTATGTATTACCGTTGGGCAAAGGTGCTGTTGCGCTTGCAGCAAGTGACGAAGCCATGGAAGACGGCGCGTCACTTTGTATCATTACCTATGGTATGGGTGTTTATTGGGCGAAGAACGCGGCGAAACAATTCCCGGGTGCTGTGGAAGTGATTGATATCCGCACTATTTATCCGCTGGATGAAGAGTTGATATACAATACAGTTAGGAAACACGGTAAAGTAATCGTACTGACTGAAGAGCAACTGCGCAATTCATTCTGCGAAGCTTTGGCCGGAAGGATCGCTCAAAACTGTTTTACGTACCTTGATGCTCCTGTACAAACTATAGGCGCGTTGGATCTACCGGCTGTGCCGATGAACATGATACTGGAAGCTGAAATGCTGCCTAATGCAGATAAGGTAGCCGCGAAAATTGAGTGGTTATTGAATTACTAGGAATTAGTCCTGAACATATAAGCTGTCGATAGTGTATTGCAATACCTGGTAGATATTGCTACTTCCGGGCGCTTCGGCATTACCAAAGTATTTGTAGGATATAGGGCCTTTGTCTGTAGAATAATAGACAATCTTTTTCTGAACGGTATCTCCCCCTTCACTGACATATATCTCTTCAGTACTGGTGCAATTGTAATTGTTGATGGCTACGACTTGTGAACTGGCGATACGCGTAAGTGTACCATTGAAAGTGGCACCATTTGTAAAGTAGTTGTAAGTGCCTGCCCTGCTGTAGATCACGAGGCGCTGGTCGTTCACATTCTTGGCAATCAAGCCTATGTCGTCACCTGCAGCATTGGCCTGCCAGGTTTCTCCTTTTGCGCTTCTGTACCATTGGTCGTAAAAGCCCTTTGCAGCGTAGTATTCATGACCTTCAAAATAGGTGACACTATCTATTTCAAGTATCAGTGCAGTAGTATCTCTGCTGCCACCGCCAACAGAACCTACGACGCCGTTATATTTCCAATAATTGCC
Organism: Bacteroidetes bacterium UBA7674; assembly: GCA_002483105.1. Taxonomy (GTDB): domain Bacteria; phylum Bacteroidota; class Bacteroidia; order Chitinophagales; family Chitinophagaceae; genus MKUN01. The sequence goes on along the minus strand of DLHG01000013.1, from coordinate 926,769 downwards.
GATCTTCAATGGCCAGACCAGGGAACGTTCTGCCTTATTAATTTTATTGTCTTTCAAACATGAAAGACACAGCAAGGTGAGTAAAATAATGATGAGCGGACGACGCATGGTGAAAGTGAAAATACACTAAAAATCAGAATAAACCCCTAAGATTCGTCTTCTTCTTCCTCTACTATCCTTAGCTCGACAGTTTCAGGAGAGTTCCTGTACATCTTCAGGATAGTGATATCGTACTGTAATAAGTGTATCACACTACCCTCTTTGAGCTCTTCCTGGAACTTGTAAGTGATGAGGCCTGAAAGCGTATCATAGTGCTCGCTTTCTTCAAAGCGGTACGGAATGTATTTGTTGATGTCGGAGACCTTATAGTGCGCGTTTACCCAAAAAGTATGCTCACTGGTCTTTTCTACATAAGGCTTCTCATTGTCGTACTCATCCTGTATTTCGCCGACCAGTTCTTCCAATATGTCTTCCATTGTTACGATGCCGGCTACCTCTCCTACCTCATTGGTCACAATGGCCATTTGTAAGTGACGACGCTGCAGGTCACGAAGTACGTCTTTGATCTTCTTGCTCTCGGGTATGAAGTAAGCGGTCCTCACCAATGGTGTTATTGTCTGGTCGGTGTTGCCGCCTGCCATTAACCGCATCAGGTCTTTGGCGTAAACGATACCCTTGATGTTGTCTATATCCCCTTCATATACAGGATAACGTGAATAGCCTTCCTGTATTGCATAAGCGATCATATCAGGAACGCTCATGTCTGAAGATATAGCTGATATATTCTTCCGTTGGTTAAGGATGTCCCATACACGCCTGTCATCAAAGTCGAAGACGTTCTGTATCATTTCCCGTTCGGTCTGCTCTATGGCGCCACCCTCCTCACTTTCTGTAATGATCATTTTCAGCTCTTCCTCAGAGTGTATCTCGTTACCGTGTATGCCTTTAATGCCTATTATTCTTAAGAGCAAATTGGCAAAGCCGTTTAACGCCCAAATGAACGGACGGAAAATAAAATAGAATATCCTCAGCGGTAGCGCTATCCCAAAAGTGACGGGTGCGGGGAAGCGAATAGCAATAGACTTAGGTGCAAGTTCGCCAAACACAATATGCAATACAGTAATGGTAGCGAATGCAAATGGGACAGCCCAGCTATGTGCTGTTTCTTCTGACATCTGCAGCCCCATTCCGTGAAAGGCATTAATCAGCAGTTTGGTTGTTACGCCCTCACCAACCCAACCAAGTCCGAGACTGGCAAGTGTGATCCCCAGCTGAGTAGCAGCCAGGTAGGAGTCCAGGTGATTGACAACATTTTTTGCCGCAGCCGATACGGTCTTATTGACATTGGTGCGGATATCAATCTGCGAGGAACGAACCTTTACAATGGCAAATTCAGCCGCAACAAAAAAACCGTTTAGAAAAACTAAAAATAAAGTAAGTAGAATATCAAATAACATAGTGTTGTCAGCAGACGATATAAAGATAGTACACAAAATTTGTGTCGCGGATTATATTCTGCGTCGCGGCACAAAGATATTATACAGGGAATAAGTATCGTAATATTTATTTGTAAAATGCACATATTTACGCACTTGTCATTTAAGAGACTACGAACCTTAATATTGAGCCCGGCCTGCTGAAAAAAATATTGGGTATCTTGTCCGGAAATCTGAACATAATGGGATTACACACATATACAATTATCATATTATTAAGTAGCATTGTGATAATCAGCTATGTGTACAATATCATCAGCCGGAAGACCAATGTACCATCGGTATTGTTATTAATAGCCACGGGCCTGGGGATCAAGTACTTGTCCCGGTATTACGGATATGTGGAGCAAGACGTTCAGGCGCTGGTGAAGATATTGGGTGCGGTGGGTATCATCATGATCGTATTGGAGGCTGCCCTTGACCTGAAAGTCACCCGAAAGAAACTAAAACTGATCAACGACTCGTTCTTATCCGCCCTGTTCATTTTCCTTATCTCCGCCTTTGGGATAGGGATACTGATCCAGCAGTGGCTGAACGTTTCATTTGAGTACGCTTTTCTCTATGCCGTCCCTCTAAGTATTATCAGTAGTGCTATCGTGATTCCGAGCACCAGCCATCTACCTGAGGCTAAGAAAGAGTTCATCATATACGAGTCTTCATTCTCTGATATAATCGGGATCCTGGTATTCAATTATATGGTGATGAAGAATGTAATGAGCATTACTTCCGCAGCCAGGTTTGTAGGAAATGTTGGGTTGGCTATTATTACGTCTTTGCTGGCGTCGTTGATGCTCATTTATATCCTCACCAAGATCAAGGTCAATCTGAAATTCTTCCTGCTGTTTGCGGTACTCACCTTTGTATATGCCGCGGGTGAGTTGATACACCTGCCCTCCCTGATGATCGTACTGGTATTCGGGCTGATATTGAATAACAGTGAAGTGGCTTTTGTAGGCAGGCTTCAAAAAGTGATAGCCAATGTAGATATGGATGGTATAGTAGAACAGATGAAATCCATTACTGCAGAGACCTCATTCCTCATCCGTACTTTTTTCTTTATCCTTTTTGGGTACAGTATTAAGCTGAGCCTCTTACTCAACCCTATAGTATGGCAGGTAGGCAGCATTATCGTGTTGATATTGCTGGTAGCAAGATTCTTCTATTTAAGGCTGATATTAAAAGCCAATCTTTTCCCTGAAATACTGCTACTACCGCGCGGATTAGTCACTATCTTGTTATTCTATAGCATCCCTGCGGAAAAAAGCCTGCAGGGTTTTGATATAGGTGTACTATTTTTCGTTGTGGTCGTCACCAGCATACTGATGATGATAGGGTTGATCTTCTTTAAAAAGGAGAAATACCTGGAGACGACGGAAGAGCAATTATAAATACAAATGAGATAATGAAGAAATTACAACTACTCTTTATAGCATCCGCTATCATTAGCAGCCTCTCTTTTAAAACAAAGGACATAGAAGCCGACCTGGATGTGATAGGCCGTATAAAACAGGAAGGCCTGAACAACTCGAAAGTGATGGAAATACTTTTTGAGATGACCGATCTGAACGGTCCCCGTCTTACAGGGTCGGCAGGCATGAAGAAAGCGGAGGCCTGGGCAAAAAACAAGATGCTGGAATGGGGTCTGAGCAATGTAGCGATAGAACCCTGGGGAACATTCGGTAAAGGCTGGGAAACCCAAAAGTGTTATGTGGCCATGACTGCCCCCTACTATCAGCAGCTGATAGCGGTGCCTAAGGCATGGACTCCCGGCACAAATGGTTTGATAAACGGAGAGGTAGTTGTTGTAAAAATAGAAGACGAAGAAGACCTGGCGCTATACACAGGTAAACTGAATGGTAAGGTCGTGATATTACTTAATAGTATGCCAACGGGTAACAAAGCAGGTTTTACTGCCGATGCCCGCAGACTAACTGATGAAGAACTTGCCAATATGGATAGCGACCCGCACATGAATGATGATGCCGCTCCTGTAATGAAAAATGATCCTAAAAAGAAAAACAATGACCGTCGTGCGCTTAGGAAGAAAATAGACTCTTTACTAACAGGCGAAGGAGCTGCTGCTGTGCTGAGTGGTAGAAGAGGAACAATGGGTACGCTATTTACGTCCAACGGTGCTTCCTATAAACTTGATGGGACTACTGTTCTGCCTGAATTGGAAATGGGCGCAGAGCATATTGACCGCATGTTACGATTGCTGGACGCAGGGAAAACCGTGCGTGTGGAAATGGAGATAAAGAACAGCTTCAACCTGACTGACTCTATAGAATATAACGTAGTTGCCGAAATACCAGGCACTGATAAAGAGCTGAAAGCTGAGTTGGTGATGCTGGGTGCACATCTCGACTCATGGCATGGCTCTACAGGGGCGACAGATAACGGAGCAGGCAGCGCGGTGATGATGGAAGCAATGCGCATACTGAAGACGCTGGACCTGAAACCACGCAGAACGATACGTGTAGTATTATGGAGTGGTGAAGAACAAGGCTTGCTGGGCTCAAGGGGATATGCGAAAAACCATTTTGGCGACAAGACGACAAAAGAGTATAAACCTGAACAAGCACTGGTATCGGCTTATTATAACCTGGACAATGGTGCGGGCAGAATAAGAGGCGTTCATATGCAGGGAAACGAGGGTGTGCGTCCTTATTTTGAAGCATGGCTGGCCCCGTTTGCAGATATGGGTGCAAAGACATTAACCATCAGAAATACCGGGGGAACTGACCACTTGTCTTTTGATGAATTGGGCATCCCCGGATTCCAGTTCATACAAGACCCGCTGGAATATGGTACGCGTACCCACCACACCAATATGGATTCTTACGAACGTGCGGTACCCGCAGACCTTATGCAGGCATCTGTTATCATTGCATCAATGGTATACCATACAGCCATGCTGGATGAAAAGCTGCCGCGTAAACCTGTAAAAAAATAGTCATTATGGACAAACCTAAGATCGGACAAATAATGTGGCATGACCTGACTGTGCCTGATGCCACAGCCGTAAGTGAATTTTACAAAAAAGTAGTTGGCTGGGATATTGAAGCGGTGAGCATGGGTGGCTATGACGACTACTGCATGAAAGCGGAAAATGGCGAGACCGTTTCAGGTGTATGCCATGCACGTGGTAGTAATGCCAACATTCCACCTCAATGGATCATGTATGTGACCGTGGCTGACCTGGACGAAAGCATGAAACAATGCGTGGCAGAGGGCGGCCAAATAATAGGCGAAAAGCGCAAAATGGGTGAAGGCTTATACTGCCTGATACAGGACCCTGCCGGAGCTTATATGATGCTATGCGGATAAAGGAAAGCATTATTATGCTTTCTTTATCAAGTCTATCAGCGCGTCTATTTCTTGCTTGTTATTGTATATATGCGTTGATACCCTGAGTGAATTCAAACCGTTTTCAGCTACAGAACGGATACGTATTTTATTAAGCCCGCAGGTCTCGTTGAACTTAGTGTATTCTACCCCCTTTATTCTGAAACCATTTACCGCGCAGCGGGAGCGTTCTTCAGTAGGTGTAAGCAATTCCACCTTTCCATCAAGTTCCAGCATCCTGTCCTGGGTATATTTACCGAGGCTCTTTATCCTGTTGTGGATATTCTGCATACCAATGGTCTCGATAAAATCTATAGCAGCTACTACCCCTCTGTATAATCCTGATGCCTGGGTTCCACCATAATAGCGGTGTGCTGATGGTGCATAGCTGCCCATCGTAACAGGTGTTGTGGCCATATTCCATTTCGCATCATCACTGCCACCGCCTACAAAATACGTTTGCAAGGTATCCTGGAAGTCTTTACGGACATAAAGAAAGCCGGTGCCTTTAGGGCCAAGCACCCATTTGTGTGTGCAACTGGCATACATATCACAACCCATGTCGTGCAGATCAAGCATCAGCATTCCCGGGCCGTGAGCACCATCAACAAAACTAAAGATGCCTTTGTCCTTTGCCAGCTTGCACATCTCCCTTACCGGTAATATCTGTCCTTGGGTACATGGTATATGTGGCGCGGCTATTACACGGGTGTTCTTTGTGATGAGTGCATTGATCCTGTTCAGCGTTTCATCGGCAGTATAAGCAGGTGTGAATGTTTTGATCACTATACCATCCAGCTTTTGCCTGTTCAGCCACGGGAAAGCATTACCCACGTGCTCGTGCGTGGTGAGTATCACTTCATCACCCTTCTTCAACGGTAATCCCCAGCAGCAAATATTGATACCATCGGTCACGTTGTGGGTCAATGCTATCTCATCATCATTTGCACCAACAAATTTAGCTACCTTCTTTGTGGTTTCTTCCCAGCCGCCGTATTTACCTTCCTGGTCTTCGTGCAGCATGCCTTTATGTACTGCATCTATTACGGGATATGGAGAAGGCCCCATAGTGCCATTATTAAGATAAATGTAGTCTTTGGTAAGCGGGAACAGCTGTCGCACATTGCTCCAGTACTTTTCATCATCCTCAGCTATTATATCACCCGACGTATCTATTTCCTGGTTCGCGGCAAAAGCCTCCATTTCGGTTAATGATGACGCGGCCAGTAGAGCTGCTGAGCGGAGGAAGTTTCGGCGATTAAATTTCATTCAGGGGCGTTGAGACAATAAATGTAATATTTTATAAAGAGATGTTAAAGTATAATTATGTTTATATCTCTTAACAAATAGAAAACATTGCAGATGTTACTTTGTTTCATAAATCGCACATTATGAGATCATTTTACGCTTACTACTGCAATACACAAGGAAAACCTATCATGGTGCCACTCCAGGTAAAGGCTGCCAACAAACGCGCTGCGTTCAATATGGCCTATGAATTCCAGCAAAAGGAACTCATCAAAAAGCCAGGGATCAAGGCGATCAAGATATTGGAAGTGAATTTTATGGAAATTGAAGAAAGGGCTTAGTGCATCCTGTCTCCTGTTGGGGCTAATTGCTGCAGTACCTTTTCTTCAATGCCAAGCCATATCTTCCAGACCTCTCTTACCTTGTCTTTAGGATAGTATAGTTCGGCCAGGTCTATAAACATCCGGTAATGCCCGACTTCGGATACCATGAACTTATGGTAGAACTTGCGCAATGACTCTTCTTCCAGTTTTTCCGATAGCAAACGGAAACGCTCACAGCTTCTCGCTTCTATCATAGCAAATATCATCAACCTGTGTAGTAGTTTATCTTCGCCTGTCCCTTTGGGTTCATTTTCCGCCAGCAGGTTTACATAGTGGTTCTTCCTTTGCCAGCCCAGCGAATAGCCACGCTTTTTCATTTCGGCCAACACCATCCGGAAATGCCCCCACTCTTCTGTGATCATAGGAGCCAATGCCGCTACCAATTCTGCTTTATCAGGATACCTTGAAATAAGTGAGATACCCTGCGAAGCAGCTTTCATTTCGCAAAAAGCATGATCGGTCAATATCTCTTCCAATGAAACAGATGCAAGATCTACCCAGCGAGGGTCGGTTGGTAATTTTAATCCCAATATAGAATTGTCAGCGGTACTCATAAGTGGCGTAAAAATACAGAAAACTAAAATGCCCCGGTGAAGGGGCATTCAGTAATTATAAACTTAATGGAATGACTATAAATAACTATATAGAACGCTTGATGCTGCAACCAATAGACTTGGTGGTACTTGGCGTAGCCGGTTGGCCAGCCATCATCTTTATTACAGCATCTTGTAGGTACATTTCTTTAGATTCAGAAGGAGTAGCCGGATTATCTTCCATAGCGCCCTTGTAAACCAGTTTGCCGGCTTTATCGAACAGGAAAACTTCAGGAGTACGGGTAGCACCAAATGCATCCGCAATCTTTGATTTTTCATCTACTACATAAGGTGCTGTATAGCCTTGTTCTTTGGCATATTTCTTCATCGCGTCGTAAGAGTCATCCTTTTCACGATAGGCATCGTTAGAGTTGATCACTACCATCCCTACGCCTTTCTCCTTAGCAAACTTCATTACTTCTTTGGTACGCTCCTGGCTCTTCACAACATAAGGGCAGGTGTTGCAAGAGAACATTACTATCAGGCCATTCTTTGTAGTTGCACCTTTCAGTGTTACTTCCTTACCGTCAACAGAACGCATCTTGTCCGTAGCACCCGGCAAGTCTGCGCCGATGGCTATACTTTCTATCTTACTTTTCTGTGCATTTACCGTAGCAGAAGTGAACATCATCGCCGTAACAGCCAGCCCAAGTATTATCGTTCTTTTCATCATTGTTATTTTATATAAAGTTAAGCTGTTTTCTTATTCGCGGCGTTTGGCGCTTCATCTCTTTGTTTTGTTCCTATCAGTATGCTGACATTCAATTCATAACCTATCAACAATATCATCACTATCATATACAGCCATATCATAAACGCTATCAAGGTACCGATAGAACCATAAACCTTATTATAGTTCAGGAAATTATCTACGAGGAAGAAAAACACAGTAGTCGCTATTCCTATAAGCGCCGTAGCGAATACAGAACCCGGAGAAACGAATTTGAATTTATTCGTCAGCGACGGCCCATACCTGTATATAATAGATATAACACAGAACAAAATGACCAGTATCAACAGAAGACTCAGCGCTTTTATTACGAACAGGTTATTGAAAACCATCAGTATATACTTGTTGATGAACTGCGACTGTATGATGAATGTAGCAATAGCAAAAATACCCACCAATATTAACAGGATCGTGAGCTTGATCGCAGTCCATCTGCGTTGCAATACTGTCCGGGGTTTTGCATGAAGGCTCTTGTCAAAACTACGCATCAGCCCCATCATGCCATTGGAGGAGAAAAACAGTACCATTAAGATACCAAAAGACAGTATATCCCTGCGCTCAGTATGAATGAAGTTGCGGATGAAACTCTCTGCACTACTGGCCACCTCTGTACTAAGCGGAACGATCCTCAATGTATTAATGATCGTTTCTTCCACATCACGCAACGGCAGATACGGCACCAGAGAGAACAGGAACAACAAGCTTGGCGGAATGGCCATCATGAAGTTATAAGTGGATGCCGCTGCCCTTTCATTCAGTTTTACCTTTGCTATTTGCTGAAAAAAGAATCTATGGACCTCATATAGCGATAAGCCCTCGAAACCGGGCAATACAGTCTTCTTCGCCCAATTTCTTATGGCGCGGAATGGTGGCAGGCTAACAATTATCCTTTCTAATCGGGTCATCCGTATGGACTAAAGATTAGCCAAGATAAAGTTTGTCACCCTGTTGAACAAATGATAAGTGGTATTACCTCCGGATATGCCGTGCGCCTTGTTAGGATAATACTCGCTGTCAAACTCCTTATTGTTCTGTATCAGTGCTTCTGACAGCATTATGGAGTTTTGAAAATGCACATTATCATCGCCGGTACCGTGTATCAGCAGGAACTTGCCTTTCAGGTTCGGAGCCATCTTTTCAGGGGCGTTATCATCATAACCCTTAGGGTTTTCCTGCGGGGTGCGCATATAGCGTTCGGTATAGATATTATCGTAGAAGCGCCAGTTGGTTACCGGTGCTACAGCCACCGCCGATTTAAAGACATCAGCTCCCTTCATGATACAAATGGCACTCATAAAGCCGCCATAACTCCATCCCCAGATACCTATACGGCTTTTGTCAACATATGGAAGCGTACCCAGGTATTTGGCTACTGCTATCTGGTCATCACTTTCCAGCTTGCCCAGTTCCAGGTAGGTTTTCTTTTTAAATTCCTGTCCACGCATTCCTGTACCTGTACCATCAGCACATACTATTATGTAGCCTTTCTGTGCCAGCATCTGGTGCCAGAAGTAATATTGCAACGGGAATTTATCCAACACTTGTTGAGAACCCGGTCCGCTATACTGGAACATCAGTACCGGATACTTCTTCTTCTCATCAAAGTTTGGTGGGGTTATCATATAGGCGTTCAGGTCAACTCCATTAGCGCCTTTTACTTTTGTCATTGAGAGTTTGCCCAGGTCGTACTCTTTCATTTTTTCTTTCAGCGCACTGTTGTCTTCCAGTGTACGAACAACCTTACCGTTTGCATCCAGCAAGCGTGCAATAGGTGGTGTATTCAAAGATGAATATTTATCCAGGAAATACTGGTATCCTTCACATGGAACGATAGTGTGCATACCGCTTTCGGTGGTCAGTTGTTTCCTGTTCTTTCCATCCCAACCTACTACATACAGCTGGCGGTCCATTGCACTGGCTTCAGCTGCTGTGTAATAAAGCAACTTGGCATTATTATCTATTCCTGTTATACCTTCTACGTCAAATTTCCCTTCAGTGAGCGTAGTCATTTTTTTGCTCTTCCAATCCCACCTGTACAAATGATTGTAACCACTTTTTTCAGAGTTAAATATGAAGGATGTCCCGTCAGGCAAAAACTGGAGGTTACCATCGTCAACCTGTACATAGTATTTGTTCTCTTCGGTATATATGTTCTCTGTGGTTCCCGTTTTGGCATCTGCTAATAAAAGCTCCAGCTTATTTTGCAGGCGATTCATGCGATAGATGCATAACTTATCATTCGCCTGTGTCCATTTGATGCGGGGTATGTAAATGTCTGTTTCGTCGCCAATATCCGTATTTACCGTTTGTTTTGAATTAAGGTTGTACACCTTTATCTGTATAATGGAATTAGCTTCGCCTGCTTTAGGATACTTATATACATATTGTGTCGGGTATAGGTTATCGAACTTCACCATGGTGTATTCCTTTACTGCCGATTCATCAAAACGGTAATAAGCTAAATAGCTCCCGTCCCTTGACCATTGGTATGCCTGTGTAAATTCAAACTCTTCTTCATATACCCAGTCGCAGTTACCATTAATGATGCTGTTCTTTTTACCATCAGTTGTGACAGCAACTTCCTGGTTAGTGTTCAGGTCTTTATAATAAAGGTTGTTATCCCTTACATAAGCGATCTTAGTTCCATCAGGCGAAAGCTCTGCATGAAGGACTTTATCATCGCTCACCTTTTGTACCGTTTTGCTCTTAATGTCATAGACATATACGGTATGCAATACAGAGCGGCGGTATATATTCTGACTCTCGGATAACAACAGCAGCTTTTGCTCGTCTTTACTAAAGGAGTAATCATCTATATCTATCGATGTATTACCTGCTTTGTTCACACTATTATCAAAAAGCGTCTCCCCCTTTTTTCCTGAGGCAAGGTCGTAGGTCTCTATCTTTTGCTTACTACCTTCGCTATTCAGTTGGGTATAACGTTTACCATCCGCCATAGCGTTAAAGCCCGGCACACTCTTTACCCTGAATACACCTTTCTTAAAAACGTCTTCCAGGGCTATGTTTTTACCCGAATTCTGGGCGGAAACACTAATAGAAAGCAGTAAACCGGCGATCAGCCATACATATCGCATATACATATATCGTTAAGTCCGTCAAAAGTAAGGCCTTAATAGCATAGCAGGAAACAAAACGCCTGTCTAAAAGGGGGAATTTGCCTCACACACAATACATAAGGCATTAAAACGTTATTTAGAAAACGTCATTTCATGAAAAGATCACTTCTCATCTGCTTGCTGGGGGCAATATCATCGGGAGCTTTTGCCCAGGGCATCAATAGCAAACAATTGCTGCAATTGCAGCCCAACACCACTACGAAATCTGAAGTGGAAAAAGTGTTTGGTAAAGCTCCGAAGCAATTCATTGACAAGGAAAGGGCACGCTGGAATTATGAGCAGGATGGCTACCATGTCTCTATGGACTGGAGTAATGACCGGCTGATGAGATGCACATTCACATCCAAGGTCAAAGATGCCCAATGGAACAAAGAAAATAATAAGGTGCTGAACATAGGCTCTGATGTGAAGCAGGTAGTTGAGAAACTGGGCACGCCGACAGATATGAGTATAGAACCTGGCGGGCAATTGTTGCGATACGCTTACCAGAACAATACTTTGAACCTTTCGTTCAAGGAAGGTAAACTTTTACGCTACGAGATGAATGGAACAGTGAGCAAACTTTAACGGCCAGGCGAAAAAAGAAGACAGGCGCATCAATATGGTGCGCCTTTCTCTTGTTATTATTGTCAGTGATCACAGATCCCGCATTATAACGGTGTCGGTCTTTAACCGTAGTTTAATAAAACCGGATACTTGCTGCTCCTGTTTTTTATCCATTGGCCTGCGGGACTTATACCAGACATTGACAAGGGTGTCCAGCCTGGTGGAATCCTTGACCATAAATGTCTTTCCCATCCACATAGAATCTATAAAATCAAATGCAACGGCCGCTTCCCTGGAGACTTGCAGCATTTCTGTCTCCCACATATGGGCGGAGTCTTCACTGGAGAGGCGTTGTTGTGCCATTTTCAGTTCCATATCCTCCAGCATCCTGCGGGAGGTGGCCTCACTCAGCCCGGTGATCTCTTCTTTGGTCATGTTCACTCTCATCACCTGGAGTTTACAATTGTCAACACCATTGGCCTCACATACCATTTCCATCTCTTTACGTTTTTCTTCATTGATCGCCTTTCCGGAATAGTAAATGCTGACATCTGTAACACTGTCCTTCTTCACGTACTCCCATTTCAATATCTCGTTACCGTCATCAGATATCGGTTGTATCACCAGTTGCTCTATCTTTCTTTTCGTCCGGAGCTCACTATACACATTATACAGAAAGTACACACTGGGAAGCAATACAAGGGCAACCAATACTGCCGACAGGCGGGCATATCTTTTCCTGGTGCGGGAGTTTACATATTCCTTTAGCGGGAACTTGAGGTACTTTACTATCAGGTAGGTGGAGAGGCTGATAAAGACAGCGTTGATAAAAAACAGGTAGAAAGCTCCCAAAAAATACATCCAGTTGCCGCTGGCGATACCGAAGCCTGCTGTACAAAGCGGCGGCATAAGCGCAGTAGCGATCGCCACACCGGGAATGGCATTATTACTTTCGGTGCGCGACGAAGAAATGATACCGGCAATGCCGCCAAACAGCGCAACCAATACATCCAGCAAAGTGGGTTTGGTCCGCGCTGCCAGTTCACTGGTAATGGAACCGAGCGGTGTTAGCAGAAAGTACAATGTACTGGCCAGCAGGCTGAACAATGTGGCCATTGTCAGGTTCCGCAAAGCCTTTATGAACAAGTCCCTGTCGTTTATGCCGAGCGACAGCCCGATACCGAGAATGGGGTTCATTAACGGGGAGATAAGCATCGCCCCTATAATGACCGCTGTGGAATTGACATCAAGGCCTATGGAGGCCAATATTGAGGAGCAAATAAGGATCCAGACATTAAAGCCCTTAAGGGCAGAACCCTTGGTAATGCTGGTAACCGTTCTTTCTACATCAGTGGTGTCTTGTATATCAAATATTCTGCCGATGAACGTCTTAGCCATCGGCTAATATAAGCATACCTGTGAAAATGGACTTTTAGTAATCTATTGTGGCGTTGATACCCCTGTCTATCAAGGCTTCACACTGCGGGCGCAGCATATCGAAAGAACCCTTCTTCACACCGCATTTTCCTTTATGATGAATGATCAGGGAGCATTGTTCTGCCTGTTCAGGGCTATGTTCACACACCGCCATTAATGACTCTATCACCCAGTCAAATGTATTTACATCATCATTCCATACAATCAGGTGGTGTGCCTTATCCTCCAATACTGCAACATCTTCCTGTTCCTGGGTTTGCCATTGATTGCTGTTCTGGCTATTCCATGAAGCTGTCATATATATCAAAAATTTACGCAAAGATAAGGCATCACGCGTTATTTTCAAGCGCATTAACACGATTATTTGTTCTTTTGCAGATAGTATATGAGTCAGAAAAAATCAATGGATGAGCTGGAACGCCTTAGTCCGGAAGCGGCTAAAGAGGCCGGCAAGCACCCACTTATCATCATATTAGACGATGTAAGGAGCATGCACAATGTAGGCTCGGCCTTCAGGACGGCAGACGCTTTTTCGGCTTCGGCTATCTATTTATGCGGGTACACACCTACCCCACCTCACAGGGACATCCATAAAACAGCCCTCGGAGCTACCGAAACGGTCAGCTGGACGCATTTTCCTACCACAGTTGAGGCTATACAAGCAGCCAAAGGCAAGGGGTATAAGATACTGGCGGTGGAACAGGTACATAACAGTATTATGCTGAACTACTTCAACTGGAACAAGGAGCCGGTAGCGCTTGTTTTCGGCAATGAGGTAAGCGGGGTAAATGAGGATGCCATCAAGCTATGCGATGGGTGCATCGAGATCCCGCAATGGGGTTCGAAACACTCACTGAATATCTCGGTAAGTGTTGGTGTGGTTTTATGGGAACTGGTAAGGAAATAACATTATTTTTATACAAATAAAACGAAAGCAATATGCGTTGGGACGGAGGAAGAAGTAGCAATGTAAATGATACCCGTGGTAGCGGAGGTGGCGGAAAAGTAATAGGTGGTGGTATCGGCGCATTAGTAATAGGAGTTATCATCTATTTATTAGGTGGAGACCCTTCGCAGGTGCTTAACTCTGCTTCCATGTCAGGCGGAGAAAAGACCGAGGAACAAAAGAAAGTGGAAGACGTATTGGTTGACAGAAGTTCGCAGGTTCTGTTATATACAGAAATAGTTTGGGATAGCCTTTTCAAGGCGCATGGCGAGAATTATGTGAAACCGGAATTGACAATATTCAATTTCCAGGTACAATCAGGTTGTGGCGGTGCCGGAGCCAGCACAGGACCATTTTACTGTCCCATGGATAATACGCTCTATATGGACCTTTCCTTCTTTACAGAAATGGAGGAACGCTTCCATGTAGGTGGCGACTTCCCGATGGCATATGTAATAGCCCACGAGGTAGGCCATCATGTGCAGAACCTGCTAGGCATCTCTGGTAAGGCACAGGAATATATGCAGCGAGTAAGCAAGAAAGAAGCCAATGCTGCATCAGTAAAGCTGGAACTCCAGGCCGATTTCTTTGCGGGCGTATGGGCACACCATGCCAACCGGATGTACCATATACTGGAGGAAGGCGATATAGAAGAAGCTATGAATGCCGCCAGCTCGGTTGGAGACGACCGCCTGCAAAAGGAAAGCGGGGGCCGCGTAGTACCCGATGCTTTTACACATGGCACTTCCGAGCAGCGAATGCGCTGGTTCAGGAAAGGGTACGAGACGGGGGATATGAGTGCCGGGGACACCTTTGGCAGTGATGATCTGTAATTTTAACGGGGAATTATCCTGTTTTTTTAGGCAATTATGCTCAGAATTTGGCTATCTTTGCGCCGCTAAACAGTTCTTTAAGGAAATATGATCAGTCGTAGAAATATCCGGGTAAAAGTGATGCAAACACTTTATACACTCAGCACATTAGAACCCGGTGAACAGGAAATGAATAAGAGAACAGGTTCTGATCTCCTTACAGAAAAACTCAATCGTGCTCTTGACCTTTTCATTATCTCTATCAATTACACACTGCAGATAGCGAAATATGCAGAAAACGACGCACACAAAAGGGCTTCAAAATACCTTACCACCGAGGCCGATCTTAATGTAAATACCAAGATAGCCGGCAATGAATTCCTTTGGGAGATACTTTCCAACAAGACCTTTGAAGAAAAGATCAAGGAACCCAAGATAGAGCACTTCATGGATAAGGAGTGGATAAAGAAGCTCTATCAGCAACTGGCAGAAACTGAAGAATACAAGACCTACATCAGCGATGATAGCAGGGATGCCAAAAAAGAAAAAGCGATCATCCAGTTTATCTGGAATAAAATTATACTCGAAAACGAAGACCTGCAAAGCCATTTCGGCGATGAATTGCAAGGTTGGGAAGATGATAAGGAAATGACACTGATGCTGATGGAGAACTTCTTCAAAAGCAGCTCCAAGATCAATTTCCTGAATCTTATATCTACAGAAAAAAGGCAATATGCACACGACCTGCTCCATACAGTAATGGACAAAGAAGAGTTCTGCATGAGCTTGGTGCAACCCAAGCTAAAAAACTGGGATGCAGAACGTGTAGCATTAATAGACCTGTTAGTATTAAGGATGGGCGTATGCGAAATGTTGTACTTCCCCACTATCCCTACTAAGGTGACCATCAATGAATACATTGAAATAGCTAAAATGTACAGCACTCCTCAAAGCGGCCAGTTCGTAAATGGTGTACTGGACAATATCCTTAAAGACCTCGAAAAGGAAAATAAGATCAATAAAGAAGAACGTAATCGTAAATAATAACTTTTCTAAATCATACTTTTGCAAACTATGACACAATTGAAGTTATATACTACAGCTATCTTACTTGCCGGCTTAGCAGCTTGTAACGGAAACAGCGACAGTACATCCACAGAAGAAAAAAAGGACACTACCCTCCTTTCTACCGAACTGGTAAATAACCCACGTTCTGCTACAGCTCCTGATGCCACTGCAATGGGAGAAATGGCGACCATTGACTTTAAAGATACAATGCACGATTTCGGAAGCATTAAAGAAGGTGAGGTCGTATGGTATGATTTTGAATTTACCAATAACGGTAAAGCTCCCCTGGTGATCTCATCTGCCGCAGGCTCTTGTGGATGTACTGTGCCAACTTACCCTAATGAACCAATACAGCCGGGAAAGACGGCTGTGATGAAAGTGCGTTTCGACTCTCATGGCAAACCGGGCCACCAGGAAAAAAGTGTAACAGTGAAATCAAATGCTGCCCGTGGCGACCAGATGCTCTTTATTACAGCAGAAGTTACCGAAGCAAAAAAATAGTTTTTAATCAATTTTTATAAAAATAGGATCCATGCAATTATCAGTTTTATTACAAGCAGCCCCAGCCGGTGGCGGTATGTTCTCTCTCCTGTTTATGGTGGGTATGATCGCCGTAATGTATTTCTTCATGATACGCCCGCAGGCTAAACGTGCTAAAGAACAAAAGAAATTCAGTGAGAGCATCTCAGTAGGTGAAGAAATAGTAACTACTGCAGGTATTCACGGCCGTATTCAACGTACTAACGAGAACGGAACGTTACAAATAGAGATCAGCCGCAATACATTTATGACAATTGAGCGTTCTGCAATATCTATGGAAATGACCAACGCTTTCCGTAAGAAAAGCGGCGCTTCTACTGTTGAAGTAGCTGAAACATCAAAAGCTTAATACCTTTTACTGATGCTTAAAGTAGGAATTACAGGCGGCATTGGTTCAGGAAAATCTACTGTATGCCAGGTGTTCGAAACACTTGGCATACCTGTTTTTTATGCAGACCTCGCGGCACGTTCTGTTACAGAAACAGAGCCGCAAGTAGTTTCGCAAATAAAGGAATTGTTCGGTGCAGATATTTATATCGGTAATAAGCTGGACAGGCAAAAAGTAGCATCGCTCGTTTTTGCTGACAAAGACCTACTCGAAAAACTAAACAACATTATCCATCCGGCTACCATCGCATATGGCAGGAAGTGGTTGGAATCACAAAGTGCTCCTTACGCCATTAAGGAGGCAGCTATATTCTTCGAGTCAGGAAGTAATAAAGACATGGATGTAATGATAGGTGTGTTTGCCCCTGTTGAGGTTCGTATACAAAGGATCATGGAAAGGGACAATACTACGAGAGAGAAAGTGCTCGACAGGATATCCAAACAAATGGATGAAGACGAAAAAATGAAGTTGTGCGATCACATCATTACGAACGATGGCACAACAGCGATCATTCCACAGGTCCTTGCATTGCACGAAATACTTTTAGCGCGCGCGAAATAGTTACTTCGATTTACTATTCAGCACTTCATTTATCAGCTTCCTATATTCCACTTTATTCTCCTCATCAGGTTCTGATGCGGTTAGTTGCTCTGCATACTTCTTTATCTTGTTCAGGCGCACCTCATTCTCCAGTCCACCCTTCTTGAATTGATTGCCCAGATAAATTAATGTGAACGTCACATACTTACGGTAAGACTTTATGCTCTCATTCTTCGCCATATCGGCCATGAGGGAAACACCACGCTCAAACACCGTTTCATCTTTCACCACTGACAGGTACGCCGACAATATAGAGGACAATGCCAGCTTCCTGCTGCCATACACATGTGGTGCCTTACCTTCAAAGTACGCTATATCGGTAGGCACGCCTTTTTGTGCTATAATGCTTTCCGCTGCTGTCTGTAAGTCTGTTTTAGGGTCTTGTTCTAAAATAACTCTCGCTCGGGCATAAGCACTGTCAGGGGCAATTTTATACAAGGCTTCCAGTGCAGCACCTGCCACTGCATACGAACTATCACTAAGGGCGGCAAGCATCGCATTTTTAGACGACTGTACTTTCCATTTACCCAACATTGTGAACGCATTAGCGCGTACATGCCTGTCCGCATCTTCGACTGACAGATATTCCACTGTTGATCTCCACCTGTTGCCATATACATCACCCGTCAGCTTTGTTATCGCGGAGAGAGTATATTCCTTTATTAAAGGTGATGCATCACTGAGGGCTTTGTCAATGAGTTGTTTGGCAACATCATCACCTATATTTTTTACAGCCTCATTTATTGCTTTCCTTTTGCTGATATAGTTCTTAGTGTTTTGAAATTGTACCAGCCAATGTTCTGATGTCTTGTTTTCCGTTATCGTTCCGGGCAACCAATGTTCCATATCCGGAATGATGACAGGCTTTACACCGTTTTTGTAAGGATATTGATACACCTCAACATTTTTAACGATGTTCCAGTCCACAACACTCTGCTCATTCCCGTATATCACTGCAGACTTTAACGGCAACTGGTAAGACGCGCCTTTATCATTAGGCTGGGATACACTCACTACCAATTCCTGTTTAACATCATCATAGGTATAGCTTATTTCCAGGTGAGGATGACTTCCCCGCAGGTAGAATTGATTGAAAAACCAGTTCCAGTCCTCCCCTGTCGCTTCTTCCACAGCCAACCGCCAGTGAGTAGCCTCTGTAGAAGACAGGGCATTCTTCGTCAGGTATATGTTCATTGCTTTGAAGAAAGCGTCATCGCCTATCAATCCGTGCAGGTAATTGAGTATCGCCCCACCCTTTTCATAAGAGATACGGTCGAACATATCTTCCTTGTCGTTGTAGTTGAATCGTACCAGTGGACTATAGGTTTTACTATTCAGGTATTTATTGAGATCATTATAGGCAAGCCTGTCAGCCGACTCTTTACCATACTTATGTTTACGCCATAGTTGTTCACCGTAATTTGCAAATGATTCGCTCACGGTCAGGTTCGACCATGATTCCATCGTTACATAGTCGCCAAACCACTGGTGAAAAAGCTCGTGGGCAACAATGTCCTCAAAATTATTGTCCGCGATCTCCCTGAAGTTCTGATTCATGAATTCACCGTAGAGGCTGGCGGTAGTATTCTCCATAGCCCCTGACACGTAATCTCTCACTACTACCTGGTCGTACTTCTGCCAGGGATAATCCACTCCTGTAATGGTGGAAAAATACTCCATCATCTCAGGTGTATTGTTGAACATTTTTTTAGCGTAAGGTTCATACTCCCGCTCCACATAGTAATTCACTTCTTTATCGCGCCACTTATCTTTTACTATCGCAAACTTGCCTATGGCAAACATGGCGGCATACACTTGTATCGGTTTGTCCATCTTCCAGATGTCAGTCTTCATGTACTCACCCGCAGCAGGCTCAGAACTTAACTTGACACCATTACTCAACGTCTGCATCTTTTCAGGAACAGTGAGTTCTATCTGCACGGTCATTCTTTCATTGGGCTTATCTATGGTCGGCATCCAGTGGCTATTGGCTTCTGTTTCGCCCTGTGTCCATATCTGGTGCGGCTTGTCTTGTATCTCGCCGTTTGTATTGATAAAGTACAGCCCCCTGTCATCCGTTATTGCTGCACTGCCACCCGTTACTTTAGAATAAGGCAAGGCTTTATACTTAATGTATATCTTCAGTTTTTCATTCGGCTTATATTCCCTGTCGAGTGTCAGGGTTACTTTATCATCATTGTACTTATGTGGTATGGCTTTTCGTTGCTCACCCACTATTTGCTCCACTCTTTCTATCTGCATACTCTTCGCATCCAGGGTCAGGGTCTTCCTGGGTTTAGCAAAGGGTTGTATATCTATCCAAACCTGCCCATCGGCCGTTTTCTCTGCCCAGTTGAACGATAAGGCCACACGGGTATGAATAATATCCCACAAGATGGGCGTGGACGAGCGATACTGATTGATGGCATCATTTACAGAAACCGTTATTTCAGGGAGGTTTTTCTCCTGAGCTTTGGACTCCCTGGCAGCCCTGCGGGCAGGAGAACAAGCCGAAACCATCACAGCAAAAAGAAGAACAATTGTAACCGGCCTTTTTAAATGATCCATATATCGTCAAAAATACATTTAAAGCCAATAATGCCTATCCCTTTTAAGACGTGAATAAATAGATTATACATATTTTATTAAGCCACTATATCTATAGGGAAAAGCAGCCTTATTTAACTATTTTTGTCGCCTAATACCTAAATCATTAAATGCTCCAGGTAACAGTTAATAATAAAGACGCTTATTCTATTGAAAAGAAAGACAATGAATGGCTGCTCAATGATAATATAGTAACCTTTGATGTGCACCCGTTACCCAACGGTCTTATCAGTATTTTATACAATGGAAAGAGCTATACTGCCATCGTAAACAAGATAGACAGGAAGGCAAAGGAACTGACACTGAACATCAACGGTCAGAACCATACCATTAAGGTGCAGGAGCCTATTGACCAACTGCTTGCCAGCATGGGCCTTGATATGGCAGCCATGAAGAAAGCAGAGCCTGTAAAAGCACCTATGCCCGGTATGATACTGAAAGTACTGGTAGAGCCCGGCCAGCAAATAAACAAAGGTGATGCCCTGCTGATACTGGAAGCCATGAAAATGGAAAATGTAATAAAGGCAACCGGTCCGGCAACAGTCAAATCAATAAAAGCAATAGAACAAACAGCTGTAGAGAAAGGCGCTGTGTTAATAGAATTAGAATAATATGCCTGTACAACTGAAAGGAACTCTTATCACTCTGCTGATGTTGCTCACTTGCTTTACAAGCGCAAGTGCTGATAACCTTTCGTATATATATATACAGGGCGACAAGCAAACCCCTTTCTATGTAAAGCTGGAAGGTGAAATGCAGCCACGCTATGGAAAGAACTATTGCATTATACCCAAGCTCGCTCCGGGTGAAGTAAATATTGAGATCCTGTTTCAGCAGAACCTGCATCCTGCCCAGAAGTTTACGATACTGGTTCCGGCCGGTGGGTATCGCGGTTTTATGCTGACGCTGAAAGATGGAGTATATGCCCTCTACGATCTGCAACAGGCGTTCTATCTGTCGCCCGGCAATAGTGCAGATGATGATGTAGCACCAAAGGTAAAAGAACCTGTTCCTGTACCAGTAGCACCATCACCTATGGTTGCCGGTAGTACAACTACAAAAAACAATAGTAGTACCAGCAAGCCAAAGAACAATACTACAACTAAACCAAAACCCACACCCAAAGAACCTAAGGTAACAGAGCCTGTCGATAATGGTAACCCTAAGTTCATTGACAACATAGAGCTGAACAACGAGCGTACATTCGGTGACAACACTACACCCGGAGAAATAACTACGACGCCAATTACCAATAGTGATTGCCCCAGCCCGATCAACCGCAGCGAGTATGAAGATGTTTTAA
The DNA here is from genome assembly GCA_002483105.1 of Bacteroidetes bacterium UBA7674. Taxonomy (GTDB): domain Bacteria; phylum Bacteroidota; class Bacteroidia; order Chitinophagales; family Chitinophagaceae; genus MKUN01. The sequence continues at coordinate 905,590 of DLHG01000013.1, read as the reverse complement.
AAAAAGCACGCGCCAAAAGTGATGGCAACCGCCTGAAGTATTTACTCGACCAAACTGAAAAGTGCTATACCACTATACAGGTTCGCGCCCTTACACGCAGCCTGACAAAAGACCCGGAGCGCTATGCTTTCCTCAAGCAGGTATATCCGCATGTAACTGACCAGGCTAACTTCCCAACACTGGAGGCAACCTTAACTTCCAAAGAATGGAAACAATATTTCCAATTGATATTACCATAATACAACAACGATGAAAAAGATCATATTGATTTTACTTGCCGGTGCACTCATATCTTCCTGCACAGAGAAAAAGAAAAGTGTTAGTGAGGCAGTTATCGGCAAATGGAGAGGTTTCTCCCAGGATAATCCTGAACTGGAAATGATGATCAGGGGACAAGAAATGTTCCTGGATACTGTTGGCAATTCCACCACTCCTGAGCAGAACAAGGAAATATACGGCACTGATAACATGGAAGCCTTTAAAGCCGACCAACGGGCGCGACTGAACAAGTTCAAAGAAGAACAATATGCTGCCACAGCCAATACAGTTATAACGCTGAAGAATGATGGCACAGCTGAATTGAATTTCGATGGTACTCCCCAACCAGCCAAGTGGAGACTGGCACTGGTACTGGATGCACAGGTGGGTGACAGCATGGAACGTGTAGTAATGGACATAGACTATGCAAATGATACAGCGATGAAATTGAGGTTCAATGAACAGGAATTCTCAGGCTCTGTCATCTTTCATCCTGAAAAAGAGAAGAAGTAATCCGCTTACCTGAGAAAAATAGCCCTTAATCATTATCTTTACTCGCTTTTAGAAGCGAAAACAACATAAATAATACTATATATGCGTTCTATACCATTACGCCAGGCATTAAGAGAAGCAATGGAAGAAGAAATGCGCCGGGACGACCGCGTATTCCTGATGGGTGAAGAAGTAGCTCTATATAATGGTGCTTACAAGGTGAGCCAGGGTATGCTGGATGAATTTGGCCCGAGAAGGGTTATTGACACTCCGATATCTGAGCTGGGTTTCGCTGCCATTGGCGTAGGCGCTGCTATGAACAATACATTGCCGATCATCGAATTCATGACGTGGAACTTTGCCGAGCTGGCAATTGACCAGATAGTGAACCATGCGGCTAAGTCGCTTTCAATGAGCGGTGGCCATTTCAATTGCCCTATTGTTTTCCGTGGACCTAACGGTTCAGCAGGTCAGCTGGGTGCGCAGCACTCACAGGCGTTCGAGAACTGGTATGCTAATGTACCGGGCTTAAAGGTTATCTCTACTATCAATCCATACGATGCAAAAGGTTTGCTGAAATCAGCTATACGCGATGCAGATCCTGTTGTGTTCATGGAAAGTGAGGTTGCTTACGGCGACGTAGGCGATGTGCCTGAAGAAGAATACCTGATACCAATTGGTAAGGCTGATGTAAAGCGTTCGGGTACTGATGTTACTATCGTGTCTTACAACAAGATGATGAAGGTAGCTATGAGTGCTGCTGAGGAACTGGAAAAAGAAGGTGTTAGTGCCGAAGTAATTGACTTACGTACTATCCGCCCGCTCGATTGGCAGACAATAGTAGAATCAGTAAAGAAAACTAACAGGTTAGTAATTGTAGAAGAACAATGGCCTTTCGGTAGTATCTCTTCTGAGATATCTTACCGTGTGCAAAAAGAAGCCTTCGATTACCTCGATGCGCCTATCCGCCGTATTACTTCTGCCGACACTAATATGCACTATGCACCTAACCTGGTAGCACTACACTTACCCGATGTACCACGCACAGTAAAGCTGGTGAAGGAAGTAATGTATATGGTGAAATAAAAAAGTTCAACCTACTATAAAAGAGGTCGCCCCGATAAACGGGGCGGCCTCTTCTTTTTTCTACTCTTCATTCTTCAGAACAGTGGCAACTGTCCTTTCTTTATTCTCCTGAAGTCATTCGTATTCAATTCAAGTTTTGTTTTATTCAGCCCGTACTTATTGCAGTACAATTTGAACTGCGTGCGTATCAGCTCTGCGATCTTACCATCACCTATCATCCTGTTGCCCCAGCGGCTATCGTTTACATTGCCTCCGTGGCAACTGCATATCATGTTCCATACTTTTTCTGCCCTGTCGGGGAATGCCTTGTACAGCCAGTCTTTGAAGATCGGCCCTACGGCGCCGTTCAATCTTACTACTGTGTAGCCTGCCCATTTTGCTCCTGCCTCGGAAGAAGCTTTCAGTACATCGTGCATGTGGCTATCGTTCAGGCCGGGAATGATGGGGGCATTCATAATGCCTGTCGGTACGCCGTTTTTGGATAATGTCTCTACAACTTTCAACCGTGAGCGGTACGAAGCAGTTCTTGGTTCCAGTACTTTCCGCAGGTCTTCGTCCATCGAGGTAATGGAGCTGAATACCTGTACAAGATTATGTTTCGCCAGTTCCGTGAGAATATCCAGGTCACGTAGTATCAACGCATTTTTGCTGATGATACCCACCGGGTTTCTGTACTCCAGGCATATCTCCAGCAGCTTACGGGTGATGCGCATTTTACGCTCTATAGGTTGATAGCAATCTGTATTGCCTGAAAGGGAAATAGTTGTTGGCACCCAATTCTTATTCTCAAAGAATTTCTTCAGCAGCTGCGGCGCGTTTTGCTTCACCACTATACGGCTCTCGAAATCCATCCCCGCGCTATAGCCCCAATACTCGTGAGAGTTACGCGCATAACAATAAATGCAACCATGCTCGCATCCCTGGTAAGGATTGGCGCTGAATGCCATACCTACATCCGGGCTATCTACTTTGTTTACGATCGTACGGCTGTCATCATATATGTATTCCGTCTTGCGCAGCTCCTGTTCCCAATCATCAATAGACTCTATATGCTCCTGCACATACTCCCCTTTAAGGAATTTGTTCTTAGGATTGTACTGTGCTCCCCTGCCCTTATCAAAACGTTCGTTAGCCTCTTGAATGATCACATCACCCTCCCTTATTTTTGAATTTTGACTTTTGAATTATTCTCCTGGTCTTGTAGCATATACGCATTATAATAGCCTCCGCCCTCTCCATCACTGCCGCCGTCATATAGATCTTTCACCGAGCCGAAACCTATAGCATCACGCATCTCATCAGGCGCTATGGTCTCACTGCCCCTGCGTACCAACTTGTGACCAAACCTGTCCTTTATATTATACACTGTCTTGCGGGCAAGGTCTTTACGCATATTGTTGTCGAAAAGACTGTACTGCATTACATTGTCTTTCACGAAGTTCATGATGGCCACACCCATGCTCTGCGACCTGTTGGTGAACATATTTTTGATATCCATCCGCTTCATGTGATCTTCCATGCGCTCCAGTATGTACTTACGCAGTTCCATGCCATCTTGTATCGGTTGGGCGAACTTTAAGTGCGTTTCAAAACCCACCTCGTCGAAATATTTAATATAGAAAGTAGCCTCTTTGCAAAACACGCCTTGCTTCACCATACGCATCTCCATCTTCATGCACAGGGAGACAAGCAATGCTTCCAGTTTTTCTCTGGACTCTCGTTGCTCACGGCCTATGGTACGCATACTGCTCATGGTTCTGAAGTCGCTGGTGTATAGATCCACTTCGCCGAAGTTCAGGCGGGTATGCCAGTAGTTACCCACCACACCACCGAAAGCCTTGCGCAACAGTTCCGCCGAGCTATGGCGCATTTCGTAAGGAGTATTGATGCCTATCATCCGCAACCTGCGTTCATTGCGGCTGGCAATACCGGGCAGGTCTTGCAACTGCATATTCTTCAGGTAAGCATCTATGTTGTCCGGAGTTATTTCAACCAATTCATTTTTCTTCGCTATTTCGGTAGCCAGCTTGGCAAGAAAGCCATTGGGTGCAATACCCACAGAGCAGGTCACATATTCGCCCAACTCTGCCCGCATGTCTTTCTGTATCTTATAACCTACCTCAGCCATGTCTTTATACACCAGCCTATACGAGGTCATATTCATCACTGCTTCATCTATGCTACGGGGAATGATGTCATCGCAATACCTGCCGAGAATATTCATGATCCGTACATGGTATTGCCTGTAGATATGCGGCCTTGCGCTCACAGGAATGAACTGAGGATATATCTCCCTGATCTCAGGCATACGCATTCCGGTCTTTATACCTACAGCTTTAGCCTCTACACTTGGAGCTATCACACAGGCATTGGGACTGATAAAGGGTACAACACCCATCGGCCTGCCACGATACTTCGGCTCTTCCTGTTGCTCACAACTGGCAAAGAAGCTGTTCATATCCACGTACATTACGATGGAGCGGCTATTGACTTCTATGTTGTTTTTGCGATAGTGCATTTACTGCACTAAGGTAAAAGCGATGTCAAATAAACTGACGAAAATGTGGATAAGTGGTCAAATAAAATGGAATTGCATGCAACAAAAAAGGGACACATTGCTGTGTCCCATTATATCGTCATTTAAATTAGTTCTATGGAAGCGGTGCGCCTACGGCTACTTTGCAGTCATGCCCCGGTTGGCCATGTGCAGGATTCACTTTACCTGAACCACCTGCTGCAGGCTGCGGTGCAGCCGTTGCCTGAGGCGCCTGTTGCACTTGTATTGGCTGAGCACCACCCGGTGCGGCTTTTTTGGCTGAATTCAGCGGAGCGCCTACTGCTATGGAGCAGTCATGACCCGGTTGTCCGTGTGCTGGATTCATTCCCGGCGCAGTTGCTTGTGCCACGGGAGCTTGTCCTGAAACCTGTATCGCAGGGGTATCACTTACCTGTGTTGTCATTGTTGTCGAAACAGGTGTGCTTGCATTAGTCAGTGTATCCGATTTTTCAGAAGAGGCTCCTTCTTTATCCGAACCTGCACAAGAAGTTAATCCCATCCCTACAAACACCAGCGAACCGAAAAGTAATTGCTTTAATATCATAATTGAGATTTAAGTTGATTTGATGTTGTAAAGCTAAGGTATTCTCCACATTCGGATATAGCCGTAGTAGTTAAAGTTATTATAGGCCTATAAGGAGAGGTAGGACAAATATTAAGGTTTATCCACCTTTACATTATCCCACAGTGTATAAGAACCAAACTCAACATAAAGCCGGTAGTATCCATTACGCACATCCTTCAGGTCAATGTCAATACTATTTACCTGGCCGCCCAGATCCACCGTCATATCTATTGGAATGTAGAGCCCAATACCTAATATATCATTCGGTCCGAACTTTCCTTCTTTATACCTGCCCCTCACCATCCATATCCTGGCTTGACCTGCGTTGGAATATATTGACAACCTTAATTGTGAGTTTGCCGGGTTAGGATATGCCACCATTTCCATGAAGTCAAGGCCGGTCCCGTCACTTTTGGTTTTGATATTAGGGGCTCCCTCTACTCCGGCAGGGTGTGCCTGAAAATTCCTTTTCTGGATACCCTTTATAACAGGGAGTTTGCTGCCATTGTCCTTTTTACATCCCAGGAAGCTTACAACAACAATAAGTAATAGAAGTTTTAGAGTCTGCATATATAGGTAGGTGTTTGTGTTCGTAGAATTATTTTATCGCTTCCTCAAAGTCCCGCTTTATCGCCTCATTCTTGCTGGCGGAATCCTTTGGCAATTCCCGGTATATCAGGCCGAACATTTCTTTATAGGTATTGTAGTGTTCATACAGCACATTATATCGCTTCATCAACTTACCATGTGCGGAGTCGCTTTTAGTAACAAACATAATATACTCTTCATCGTAGCGTGTTCCCTTTTTATCACTCACTACATGTGTTTCACTGCCGAGCAGGTTGGTAGTAAGTGTATTGCTTACAAGATCAATGCTATCCTTTATCATGGTCAGCTCCCCTACTACCTTGTGTATCATGGTGTAGTTTTCCTCTTTGGTATGAGTACAACCGGCGGCTATCACAACTATCAGGGCAAATATTATTTTCTTCATTGGTGGCAAAAGTAGCATTAATAAAAGCTTAAACAATCTTTACGAAATCCTCTGCATGCGCCAGCGCATAGTCGGTTATCAGTTTAATGGTATCATCATTTTGCGCCATAAACTGCTCATCCAGTGTTTCAAATTCTTTCAGTTCATCATACAGCTTGGCAAATTCCTCTACCGATGTTTGCTTGTCCAGCATTTCCCTGTTCAATACATATACTTTTAGTACATCGTCTATCGTTTTGGCCATATATCGGTCTTTCACCATTTTCAGCCATTCGGGCATAGCGGGTAATATGCCTACATATCCGTTCTGTATCATTTGTATAAAGCCGCCCTGTAGTACTTGCATCCGCACATAGTCGTAAGATATCAGCAACTGCTGCCCGGCGGAGAGCTCATCAATAAATGTGAAGTCTTGCCGCTTATACAGTTCTTCGTGCAAAGGCTCTACCAGGAACTCGAACAGCTCCTCCGCGCTACCCGCTTTTTTCCCCTCAAATGCCGCTTTACTTACTACAGGCAAGAATTTACTACTCATAACATGCTGATTCGATACTTTTGCAAAAGTAAGATGAAAGAAGTTAAGGATAATTTTTCTACCGGCTCAGCAGATTATGCCACCTTCCGACCGGAATCTCCTGCCGAGTTATATGATTTTTTATTGACCCACGTTACCGGCAAAGACGCTGCCTGGGATGTAGGCACAGGAAATGGACAGGTTGCCACCGTTCTGGCCGATCATTTCAATAGTGTTTATGCTACCGACATCAGTGCTAAGCAACTGGCAAATGCGATACATAAGCCCAATATCACTTACAAAGAGGAACGTGCTGAGCATTCTTCCCTTGCTGACAATACCATCAACCTCATCACCGTAGCGCAGGCTTTCCACTGGTTCGATTTCGATGCATTTTACACGGAGGTTCGCAGGGTATCCAAGCCGGGCGCAATCCTTGCTATATGGACCTATAATCTATTGAGTATTGATAAGGGTGTAATGGACGACATCATAAATGATTTTTATTTCAATACCGTAGGATCTTACTGGGATGCCGAACGCAAATATGTAGATGAGGGCTACCAAAACGTAGACATCCCTTTCGAGGAAATAGAACCCCCGGTGTTCCCGATGAAGAAACAATGGAATTTCAGGCAGTTCTTAGGATATATTAATACATGGTCAAGTGTCGGACATTACAAAAGGAAGGAAAATGCCGACCCTGTCATTTTACTGGAAGAACGATTAAAGGCTCATTGGCAACCCGATGAAGTAAAGAATATTGATTTTCCTGTATTTATGAGACTTTTCCGCATTCTGTAAGCTCATGTAGCTACGTTTATTTCCCCTTGCCAATTACATTTACTAATTTTCGCCCATGAATAAGAAGGAACGTCCGCCCGTTTATTATAGCGAGTATTTACAACTCGATAAAATATTAAACGCACAAGAGCCTGAAAGCGGCAAAGAAGGCATAAAGGCAGATGATGAAATGCTGTTCATCATCATACACCAGGCATACGAGCTTTGGTTCAAGCAGATCATACATGAACTCAATATCGTTCGTGCCATATTCAAGCAGGACAACATACACAAGAATGAACCGGATATATATAACAGCGTTCACCGGCTAAAGCGTATCTGTAGTATACTCAATATTACAGTGAGCCAAATGAGCGTGATGGAAACAATGACCCCGCTCGACTTCCTCGATTTCCGTGATCTGCTTCGCCCCGCATCGGGCTTCCAGAGCATCCAGTTCAAGGTCATTGAGGCTGCCTTAGGTTTAACGTATGACAACAGGCATGGCAAAGGCTATTATCTCTCCCAGCTGAACCAGGCTGATATTGATATGGTGAAAAAAGCTGAGGAAGAAGAGTCACTGATAGTGCTCATCAACAAATGGCTGGAGCGTATGCCTTTCATTAAGAACAAGTCTTATTGGGATGCAGCAACAGAAGACAGTGAATTCTGGAGTGCTTATCGAAAAGCCTACACAGAGAGCCTTTCGGAAACGGAACAAGCTAATCTGAAGCTTTTTGACATGTTGTTTACAGAGGGCGATGAATATCCTAAAGAACGCCGCTTCAGCGCCGATGCTAACAAGAATGCCTTGTTCATCATGCTATACCGCGACTACCCGCTGCTGCATCTCCCTTACGAGTTACTGAACACTTTATTGGAGATAGATGAATTGCTATCCCTATGGAGGCACAGGCATATACATATGGTGCAGCGCACTATAGGCAAGCGTGTAGGTACGGGCGGAAGCAGTGGTGCTGAGTATCTTCGTGCAGCGGCCGACAGTCATTATATATTCAAAGAACTGGCGGAGCTTACGTCGTTTTTATTGCCAAGAAATCAATTACCTAAGCTACCCGAGGTACTCGTGGAAGACCTGGGCTTTAAGCAATAGTCTATGCCTGTTGCAATAGAAATAAACGATCTGCGTAAAACATACAAAGGAGCATTGGTACCTGCCCTAGACGGACTCTCATTGTCTGTAAAGAAAAACCAGATAGTGGGACTGCTTGGTCCTAATGGTGCCGGCAAGACAACGAGCATCAATGTGCTGTGCGGACTAGTATTGCCCGACACCGGCACTGCTGCTATACACGGCAAGGATTGTATAAGGAGCACCTTCTTTATTAAAAAGATACTTGGTGTTGTTCCTCAGCAGATAGCTTTATTCTCTAATCTCACTGCCTGGGAGAACTTCTATTATATTGGCAGGCTCTACGGCATTAAGGACAATAAAATAAAAGAGCGCTCAGGTTATTTACTGGAGCGTTTAGGTCTGGAAAAACACGCCGACAAACGCGTGGGCAGATATAGCGGCGGTATGAAGCGAAGGGCAAACATCATCGCGTCCTTGCTACATCAGCCGGAAGTAGTGATACTGGATGAACCGACTGCCGGAGTAGATGTACAGTCAAGGGCTATGATACTCGACTTTTTACAAGAGTACAGGCAGCAGGACAAAACCATATTATACACCTCTCACCTCTTGGAAGAAGCTGAACAACTATGTGATGAAGTAGTGATAATAGATGAGGGCAAATTCATCGTGAGTGGTTCGCCTAAAACATTAATTGAAGAAACACCCGAGTGCAGAAGGTTGGAAGACGTTTTCCTCCACTACACCGGTCACTCTGTAAGAGATTAAATACAAATAGTCCGCCGCGGTGGATTTGGGTTTATGAGAAAAATAATAGCGACCGTAATAAAAGAATGGATACTGCTCCGCCGCGATCCCGGGGGGCTAATGCTATTATTGATCATGCCGGCTATTCTCATCATAGTAATGGCTATGGTACAGGATGCCCCGTTCAAAGACTACCAGCAGCTAAAGTTCGAACTATTGCTGGCCGACAACGACAATGGCGCTTTGTCTAAAGAGATCAAGGACGGGCTTAGAAACAGTAAGAATTTTATATTAATTGATAGTATTGATAATCAACCGCTAACAGAATATCATTTAAAGTCTTTATTGCATAACGGCACCTATAAAGTAGGTATTGTAATACCCAAAGGCGCTACCGCCGAAATAGTGAATTCAGCAAATGCCGTTGCGAACAACCTATCCGAAAAATTGGGACTAGGTGGTAAGCTACCTACAAGAGACCCGAGAAAAGGCATTGATATAGCCCTTTACTTCGACCCTGTATCCAAACCCACCTTCCGTACGTCTATCAAGTTTGCGCTGGACAAGTTCATCACCTATGCCAGCAGCAAGACACTCGTGGAGCGAATCACAAAGCTCAGTAAACTTTCAGGCGAAGAAGCTGCAGAAGAACCAAACGAAGACATGAGCAAACTCTTCCGGGGAATAGGCATCCGCGAAGCGGAACTCAATCCCCGTGATGCCAATATGAGCCATATCAATTCGGTACAGCACAACGTACCTGCATGGGCTATATTCGGTATGTTCTTCATCATCATCCCCATTGCAGGTCACATCATCCGCGAACGGGAAGAAGGAAGTGCTTTGCGTATCATGCTGATACCGGGTGCGCAAAAATTGGTATCTGTGGGTAAGATCTCTTTTTACACACTTGTCTGCACCGCACAGTTCATCGTTATGTTCGCAATAGGTTACTGGGCTATGCCACTGATAGGATTACAATCTATCTATCTGGGTAAAGATCCTTTGGTATTGCTTCCTGTGGCACTTGCTATTGGTTTTGCCGCTACCTCCTACGGATATTTTGTCGGCACAGTTTTCAAAACAACCAACCAGGCATTATCCTTCGGGGCTATTTCTATTGTCATATTATCGGCAATGGGCGGTATATGGGTACCTGTAGAATTGCTCTCACCTGCCATGCAGAAAGTATCGCTTTTATCACCCCTCCATTGGGCGCTCGATGCTGTACACCAGGTAATACTCAGGGACAAGAGTTATCGTGAAGTGTTTCCTGATCTCGCAGCGCTTTGGCTATTCGGCTTTGTACTGTGGTGCCTCAGCATCTTCAGGAACACCGCCCGCCAACAGTCTATATAAAAAACTGCCATTGTTGGTCGCCCGACCAACAATATTTCATGTCTAACACCACACAGGACACTTTCAAATCCCATAAAAAAAGATGCTCCTGCTATAAGGCAGGAGCATCTTGTATTAATTAATTAATTAATTATCAAGGAAGTTTTTTATACCTGACTATTGAGGCATAGCTTCATAAAGCACATATTGTGCAGGAGTCAGGATAGTCTGGTACTTATTATTTTTATGCTGTTTTACCAATATTGTACGCTGAGGGCTTGCATTTGTTCCTGCTTGCTGAATATGGTCCATTTGAGTAACATATTGCACATTTACAGCCTGTATCTCAGTCATCTGAGTTGGGGTAAGATTTACAGCCTGATGCACATTATTAGTGATTACCTGAGCCTGTTGTTCAATAGCTTGTTGGCTTAATTGAGCATAGGATGCAGTAGAAGCACCTAAGAGTATTAAAGCAGCAATGATGATTTTTTTCATTTTTTTCCTTTTTATATTTATTAAGACGTTGTTTTTGGTAAAAGAGTTGGCTGATTTCTTACAAATATACTTTTTTCTTCATCATAAAGATAAGATTTGAGGTAAATTTTGTTTTGTCGATCACCTGCAGTTCCAGGCCATTTTTATGGGCAAACTCTTCAATAAATACCCTGCTGATAAAATGCAGGTCATTCTGTACTTTATTGAATTTCAATAACTTAGTTGACCAAACTTCGGTTCTTTCTGTCCCTTTATGCCGCTCTTTCAGCTCTGAAACACCATCCCTTATGATCAGCAAGCCGTCACTTTTTAGCGACTGAAGGCATTTTTCTAATAATTCCCGTTGCTGCTCGGGCAACAGGTAGTGCAGCACATCGCTGATGATGATACCATCGCAGGCTTCCAACTCATATTGGGTCACGTCTGCCGCCTCAAAATTGATGTTTTCGTCCCTCAGGAAGTTGTTTTGGGCTGTTTCTATCTTTTCCTCATCATAATCCACCCCGGTAAAATGCCTGTCCTTAGATGCCCAGTGCAGCATATAGGTCATAAAGCCATAACCGCAGCCAAGATCATAAAACCGCCCTTTGGCAGGCAGCATTTCGTGGAACTGCTCATAATACCCTTCCAGTTTGGTCTTTATCCTGCAATACCACTCCAGGCTCGGGCCTTTGTAGGTATAAGACCTGAGTAATTGCTCCCTGAAGTATTTCGGTGTCTCGTTCTTTGCTTTTATCTGCTCAAATTCCCCTCGGAACCACCTGCCGATATTCTTCGCTCTTTCAGTATAATTCGCTCCGAATGAAGTGTCGTCCGGTTTTATCCTGGGATATAGATACATCGACGTGGTGCCATCTTTCAGCAGCCAGTCTCCTTTCTGCATCGTGTAGTTAACGCCATGTAATACCAGCGGCACTATATCCAGTTTTAGTTCTTCCGCCAGGTAGAAAGCACCTTTATGAAAACGCTTGATAGTATCATCATAAGAACGCGTCCCTTCCGGAAAAACAACAACAGAATAACCTCTGTTAGTCAGATCACGAAGCGGCTCTATACTATCCTCCGCACCATCAGCCACGGGATAATATTCAGCCATACGCACGACCGCACCAAACACTGGCGAACGCCACACCCATTTATTGGTCAGCAACACCAGCCTTGGATGAAGCATCGTTGTTACGAGTATATCAAGGAAAGAACTATGATTCGCTATATACACTGCTGGCTTTTTAAAATCCTCACCGTGTGCATTATATATACGTTTGGTCAGGTTACCCATTATATACATCATGCTCCAGGTATACCTGCTCACCCATGCATGGAAGTAATACTTCCCTTTCTCTTTATTGAACGGCCACAACTTTGTGAAGAACACACCCAGTACTGTCAGCACCATAGATCCGGTAAAGAAGTAGGTAAATGAAAAAACGGAGATGCAGAAGCTGCGGAGCGTAAATGGTTGGTATCCCTTATCCGCACGGCTCTGAATGAACCAGTTGAACAGGAAGGGCTGCAAGGTCTGCGAAATGAACAACACACATATCAACCCCGTCACAGAAGTAAACGCTATCGAGCGCAGTGCCGGATGCTTTGCCAGTAGCAACACGCCTAATCCAATTATCACTGTCACCACAGATACATATACTGCGGCACGAACAGATTCCAGCTTGTTCTTCCCGGTGCGATACTTTTCTACGAGCCCATCCATGGTAAATATCGCGTAGTCATCCCCCAGTCCGAATATGAGCGAGGAGATAATGATATTGACGATGTTGAATTTCAATCCCATCAGTGACATCAACCCCAGTATCCATACCCACGATATCACCATCGGCAGGAACGACATCACAGCCAGCTCAATCCTACCATAGCCTATCAGCAACGCAAAGAATACGATGAGCGAACTCACAACAGCAATCTGGTTAAAATCATTATTGAGAATATTCACCAACTGCATTGCTCCTTGCTGCCTGTCGGTAACCGTAATATCTTTTTGCTTTTGCAGTTGCTCAAATACTTCCGTCCTGTGCTCCTGCGGAACTTTAAGCGTAGCTATCGCTTTCGTTCGGTCTTTAGAGAAACCATTCGGGAATAATGATTGTAATACTTTGGTTGCATCAGCATCCAGTGCTTGAGGTTTGTTTCTCAACAGTTCTTCAAAGGAAGAAAATGCCGCTGCATTATATCCCGCTGCTGTTGCTAGTGTCTGTACATTTTGCAAAAGTGCTGTTGTCTTCTCTTCGGTCCAGTACGCTTGCCAGCGGGCTATCCGCTCATTCTGTTCTTTTATTGATGGTAATAGCAGCGCGGGCGTAAGTGTGTTCCTTACCCAACCCTTCTGTTGTAAGCGTTCTATCTCCGGACTGATGGATTCCAGTTTTTGCAATGCCGTTTCTTCATCAGTACCATTAGCCACCACAAATACCGAACTCAACGCAAATGAATTGGCATCGCTCACTTCCTGCTGCGCCTTCTCCAGTTTAGGGGAAAGATAATTCAGGTGCATCAGCTCGCTGTCAAACTGCACATTAAAACTGAAGTACAGCATCACGGGTGTCAGCAAGAGGATAAACAGCACCAGCCATTTATTTCGCTCCGGACGCCATTTGGCAACTTTATCAAATATGGTGTTTTTATTCTCTTTTATGGAATCAACACCCAACGGTAAATGCGGCAGGAATATCAGTGTACACAATGCAGCACCTATCAGGCTACCCGCAGCAAACAAACCCAGGTCCTGAACAATTGGTGTATGTACAAACCTTAATGATAAAAATGCCGCAACGGTAGTAAAGCTACCAATGGTCAGCGGCTGCACCAGTTCACGTATCGTCTGCCTGGTATCTTTCACATGCCTCAAGTGCGACAGGAAGTGTATGGAAAAATCTATGGCTATACCTAGAATTATCGCTCCGGCACCCAATGCCATTATAGAAATACTACCCTGCACTAGGTACACTATCGCCAGCCCCATCGCTGCGCCATACAACACAGGCACTAATAGCAACAGCGGTGTTCGCTTTCTACGGAAGAAATAATACGTAAGTGCCAGCAACAATACTATCGTTACACTCAGCGTCACAATTGTATCCGTCCGCATCTGTGTGGCATTGCCTGCTGCTACAGCAGGCCCACCGAAGTACGTTACATGCACACCGGGATTTTGCAGTTCAAAATCCTCAACCAATTCATCCAGTTGCGCAAAGAATTCACTGTTCTTTCCTGTTTCACTCGCAGGATATTCAGGCTTCAAAAAGAATGTCAGTCGTTTCTGGTTATTAGAGAACAAGTAACCATCATAAGGTTCATAGCCGGGATCAAATTGCAGTGCCTTTAATTTGCTCCACACAAAACCTGATATACCCACAGGGTCTTGCGCCACTATCTGCTTATACACCATACCCGCAGGCGACAGTAATATACTACGGTTATGCTCCAGCGTTTGCTTGATGCGCTCGGGCTGTATCAGAGTATCTATCCGCTTGTAATCACTCTCTGATAAGAATAAGGGTAAGTGTTTACTGAATATATCTGCCAGCGCTTCTTCGTATCCCCCACCCGTCTGCAGGTTGATGGTATCTATGTATGGATCACAACGCTTCACCAGTTGCTCCCGGAAACTATTCGCTGCTATAATGACACTATCAGGATCACTTGCGGCTGTATCTTTCAGCGACATCAGGAATATCACCTGCTCACCCGCCTGGGTATTATTCACTACATCATTCATCGCCTTGATAGCTTTGCTATCGGGAAGCATGGTACTGATGTCTTGTTGCAATTTTATCCTCGTGGCAAGAAACGCCAGTAACCCAAAACTGAGCAGGAACACTGCTATGAACAGCGCTTTGCGACGCTGAAAAAAATCATAAATATTAACGAAGATATTTTGAAGCATTTGGGGGAATGCGAAATGAATTGCGAAAATAGCTTATCTGCTGGTGCTTTTAGTTAAAATCGGCGTACAAAAGGTACTTTTTACGGATCTTCATAAAGGCTTCATTATCCTTGATCCAGGTATCGCGTATATCATCGTGCTTCATACCGCTCTTTATCTGTTGTTGCAGCTTTCCCGTGCCCGCCAGCTTATCAAAGAAATTGTTACTGTTAAAGAAATGCTCCTTGTCAGGGTACCATTGATAGGCTTCTATCAGCCATTTAATATTGAAGATATCTTCGTTCTTGCGCAGCGCTTCCTTGTCTGCTTCAGCTATCAGTTCTCCAAAGCATTCTTTGCCCTCATACATGGGCTTAGATGCACCAACTGTACTCACTGGGGTGAAGCTGTACTTTGCCTTCCCTTCAAACGCCGGATGTCCCCATTGCTGGAATGGCTTATCTGTTCCCCTGCCCACGCTCACTACTGTCCCTTCAAACAGGCACAGCGACGGATACAGGTAGATAGCTGCCATAGTCTTCAGGTTCGGCGATGGTGGAATACTGACCTGGTACTTCTTTGTATGATCATAGTTCTCACAAGTGATCACCTTCAGTTTCACTTTATCAGCATTAGCTATCCATTTTTCTCCCTTCAGCATCTGGGCATACTCCCCTGCTGTCATACCATATACCACAGGTATGGGCTGCATACCTACAAATGAGCGGTATTCCTTTTCGAGTACCGGCCCGTCCACATAGTGCCCGTTAGGATTTGGCCTGTCCAGTACTATTAGTTGCTTGTTGCTCTCCGCGCAGGATTCCATCACGTACTCCAGGGTAGATATATAAGTATAGAAACGCACCCCTACATCCTGCAGATCGTATATAAGTACATCAACGTCTTTTAGTTGCTCTTTCTTCGGCTTCTTATTGCTGCCATACAGGGAGATTATCGGCAGGCCTGTTTTCTTGTCTTTGGTACTCGCCACATGCGCCCCGGCGTCCGCATTTCCCCTGAAGCCATGCTCAGGCACAAATACCTTCACCACCCTCACTTTCTCCTTCAGCAAGGCATCGAGCAATAGCTCGTCCCCGGCCACAGATGCCTGGTTAATAAGCAGGGCTACGCGCTTACCTTTGAGCAGAGGTAAATACTCGCTCATTCGCTCAGCGCCGCACAGGATTCCGTCACCCTTTTCAGGCTTCATTTTCTTGACGGGTTGGGCATTTAAGCTAATACCAGCACCGATCAGCATCAAAAGGACACATAAACTATTTAAAAACCAACGACTCATAATAGGAGCAAATTTATCATAAATTTAATTGGGCTATTTCTATATTATTCGCTTAACTTGCGGGCAATTAAGAACTATTAAAAAAATTATTAATGGCACAGGTAAAATCAGGCGATACAGTTCGCGTACACTATCACGGAAAACTCACCAACGGCACTACATTTGATAGTTCTGAAGGCCGTGACCCATTAGAGTTTACAGTAGGCAGCGGACAAGTTATCAAAGGTTTTGATGATGCCATGCTGGAAATGAACATAGGCGATAAGAAAACAGTGAATATTCCTGTTGAGAACGCTTACGGACAACGCAGTGATGAAATGCTGATGGAATACCCGATGAGCGAGTTCCCGGCAGATATGAAAGCTGAAGTTGGAATGGAACTGCACATGAGCGACAACATGGGTAATGTATTCCCGGTTATCATTGCAGAAGTAAAAGAAGACAAAGTAGTACTGGATGCTAACCACCCCCTGGCTGGTGAAGACCTGGTATTCGAAATTGAGCTGGTTTCTATAGCTTAATTATAATTTATATTACATGCCGGGTGCTATTGCGCCCGGCATTTTTATTTGGATCTTTTCCGAAAGCTTGAATGAGTTCCATAGCAGAGAACTAAGACTGCGCCTTTTCGCACACTGGTTTAAGTCTTCAGACTTAAATCAAACCAATAGAACCCAGGACTCCGTCCGGTAACATTTATTCCGCAGCCAAATAGTGCCTTTCCCAACCAATACAATTCATCTGTAATTTTTGCGTTATATAGTTCTCTGATCTCGATTTCCATCAGTATCAAATGCGGTTTCTTTTTATTTCACCTTACGTTTTGCTTTCTTATATTTGCTCAAAGTGTTTCTAATTCATGGCTTTACTCTCCTTATTACTCCAGATAGATACTGCCGCACAGGCAGCCGCGGCTGTACCTGCTGCTGAACCGGAAAAGATATCCCTACTCGGTCTCCTGATGGAGGGCGGCGTACTGATGATACCCCTGCTTCTTTGCTCTATATTATTAGTATATGTATTCATAGAAAGGCTCATGGTCATTCGCAAAGCGTCTAACCTGGATGCTATGTTCATGTCCCGCATCAGGGAACAGGTAACAAGCGGCAACCTGCAAGGCGCTAAATCATTAACGCGCGGCATGGATAATCCGGTTGCTAAGATGGTAGAGCGTGGCCTCAACCGCATAGGCAAACCAATAGATCACATCGAGAAATCTATGGAAAGCGTGGGTAAGCTGGAAGTGTACAAAATGGAAAAGAATATTTCTATACTTTCTACACTCGCCGGTATCGCACCTATGTTCGGTTTCCTTGGTACGATTGCGGGTATGATCATACTGTTCTTCAATGTACAGCACCAGGGCTTTTCGCTCGAAGCGATTGCAGGTGGTATCTATACCAAGATGGTGACATCTGCCGTTGGTCTGATCATCGGGCTACTGGCTTATGTAGCGCACAACTACCTGAACGCACAGGTCAACAAGAATGTTCACAAAATGGAAGCTGCTTCCGTTGAGTTCTTAGATATTTTACAGGAACCCGCTCGCTAAAACTTATCCCGGATGAATTTAAGAAAACATTTAAGGGATAACCCGGAACCACATACAGGCGCGCTGAACGATATCTTGTTCATCCTCCTGTTGTTCTTCCTTATCATCTCTACACTGGCCAATCCCAATGTAGTGAAGCTCTCTATCCCGAAAGCACAGAGCGATACCAAGGCTAAGCAAACAGTTGTGGTCTCCGTAGATGCCAACCAGCAATTCTATGTAGGCACCAAGGCTACTTCAGTCGATTCACTCGGCCCTGCTATCGCGAGGATGGTAAATAAGGCCAATGATGCAGAGCCAACTGTTGTTATTAATGCCGACAAGAACGCAACTGCCGACAATATTGTAACGGTAATGAAAGCTGCTCGCGCCCAAAATCTGCGAACGGTGCTGGCTGTTGATAAAGAAAAGTAATCCACATAGAGCCGCGATAATATCGCGGCTTTTCTATTTTTGCTAAAACACGGTCTATTAGCAGTACAGCTTCCATATTAGATAATCCTATAGAATATCTGAAAGGCGTCGGCCCTCAGCGGGGAGAAATGCTGCGCAAAGAACTGGATATCGGCTCATTCGGAGATTTGCTGTATCATTACCCCTACCGCTATTTCGACCGTACAGAACTCACGAAGATCAAAGACATCAATCCCGCTTCTACCGATTACGTACAAATAGCGGGCACACTCATCAACATATATGAAGAAGGTGTCGGCCACAAGAGCAGGCTCGTCGCTACCCTATACGATGATACAGCCAAAATAGAATTGGTCTGGTTCCAGGGTGCGAAATGGATGAAGAAGAACCTGAAAGAGAACGAACGCTATGTCGTATTCGGTCGTGCAGCAGAATTCAACGGCTACGTCAACATCCCTCATCCCGAAATAGAATTATGGAGCGCAGCTTCCGCCGTATCGGGCATGCAACCCATGTACCCGACTACGGAAAAGCTGAAAGCCAAAGGCATCACCAATCGCTCCTTTGCTAAAATAACACAGGCACTACTCGAAAAAGTAAACCCCGGTGATATACCCGAGGTACTCCCTCCAAACATCATCAGCGAGTACAAACTATGCAGCCGCTACCACGCTATCAAGTGGATACACTTCCCCGACACTGTCGAGCACATGCACATGGCACGTCACCGCCTGAAATGGGAAGAGCTGTTCGCCTCGCAGATATTGATTGCACGGGTGCGACTCCAACATACTATCCAGCCCGGCTATCGCTTTGATACCGTAGGCGATCATTTCAATACTTTCTATAAGGACCACCTACCCTTCCAACTTACGGGCGCACAAAAACGTGTGCTCAAAGAAATACGCCACGACACTGCCACCGGCAAACAAATGAACCGTCTCGTGCAGGGAGATGTAGGTAGCGGAAAGACCATTGTCGCCATCATGTCTATCCTACTGGCGCTGGACAATGGCTTCCAGGCTTGCATGATGGCACCAACCGAAATACTGGCACAACAACACTATCAAAGCATCTCCGGATTAATGGAGGCGATGGGTATCCCCGTGCGCATACTCACAGGCAGGATAAAGGGAAAGGAGCGAAAAGAAATAATGGCAGGATTGGCCGATGGCACTTTACCGATAGTGGTCGGCACACACGCACTCATCGAAGAAAGCGTACAGTTCAAAAACCTCGGCCTTGCCGTGATAGACGAGCAGCACCGCTTTGGTGTAGGCCAGCGTTCCAAACTCTGGGAGAAGAACGAGCGTGCACCGCACGTGCTGGTAATGACAGCAACCCCTATTCCGCGTACATTAGCAATGACCCTCTATGGCGACCTCGATGTTTCTGTGATAGACGAGCTACCCCCTGGCCGCCAGGAAATAAAGACGATTCATCGCAACGAGATGCACCGCGCACGTGTCATGCACTTCATCCGCAGCGAGATAGATAAAGGCCGACAGGCCTATGTGGTATATCCATTGATAGAAGAATCTGAAAAGCTGGATTACGAAAGTCTCACTGCAGGATTCGAACAGGTAAAGGCTTTCTTTCCCGACGATAAGTACAACATAGCCATGGTTCACGGTCGTCAGGAAGCGGGACTAAAGCAACGCAACATGGACCGCTTCGTAAAAGGCGAAGCACATATACTCGTGGCCACTACAGTAATAGAAGTTGGGGTAAATGTCCCAAATGCTTCCGTCATGCTGGTAGAGAGCGCAGAGCGTTTCGGCTTATCCCAATTGCACCAGCTACGTGGCCGTGTGGGTCGTGGTGCCGATCAGTCTTACTGTATCCTACTCACAGGCGCTAAGGTCTCCCAGGAAAGCCGCAAACGGATGGAGATAATGGTGTCTACTTCTAACGGTTTCATCATTGCCGAGCAAGATCTCGCCATGCGCGGCCCCGGCGACTTATACGGTACAAAACAAAGCGGCGTGATCAAATTCAAACTCGCCGACATAGTAATGGACGTAGCCATACTGGAGCAAACCCGCATCGCCGCCCAAAAGCTCATTGCCGAAGACCCTGCCCTCACACATCCTGTCAATCAACCCCTCAAGAACGTCCTGCTCAATCACAGCGCACAGAACAACTGGAGCAAGATCAGCTAATTCTTACACTACGGTAACAACTACTATTGACCTTTTATTCTAAATTTGATAAATGTTTAGATATCTCCTGTTAGCGATAAGTCTGTTAAGCTCAACTGCCGTGTTTGCCCAAAGCAAATTCGAACAAATGGGCGTCAGCTTTACAGTCCCGGCTGGTTGGGAAATAGATGAACTGGAAAGGGCTGAAGGGAGTGTATATTTTAGTTGCGAGCAAAAAGGCGGACTAGGCACAGAAGTCGCTGCCTTTTCCATTGTCGCTATAGAAACAGACCTCCGTGAATACATAGAAAGTACTATGGCCGAATACGAAAAATCTTTGACGGCAGCAGGCGCAAAGGTAAAATGGGACTCAGGCGTTTCTATCGGCACCATCGGGCAGGCCGCCTTCGAAACAAGCCAGGCATCATTTACCGTAGTCGATGAAATTGGCCCGCAGGAGGGGTCAATCATCGCCTTCAAAGCTTGTGGCAATACTGTCCTGCTAATTTTATCCGGCGAAAAGTCTCAGTCCAACGACGCCGCATTCGCTACAATAACGGAGTCGCTCACTTGCGAATAAGTAGTTAATATTCAATCTATTATATGACGGGCTGATGCACATGCATTAGCCCGTTCTTATTTATTCCCCCTTTGAACTTAGCGCAGCGTTCTCATGAGCGACAGCGAATAACGGGGTTAGGGGGATGTTGACTCGCACTAAATACCTCATAAACATTATCTATAGAAATATTTAAACAATCTCAATTAAACGTTTGTTTAATTTTAAACAACCGTTTAACTTTGCCTCCGCAATGAGTAAAACAGAACTAACGGAAAAGCAACTGGCCATCATGGAAACAGCCGAAAAGCTGATAGCCGACAATGGCTACGACGGCACTTCCATCCGTGATATAGCACATGCCGCTGATGTAAACGTGGCGATGATATCTTACTATTTCGGCTCAAAGGAAAAGCTCCTACAGGCCATATTTGAAAGGAGAACAGAATATTGGCGTACCAACCTGGAAAGCCTCATAGAGGACAAAAGCGTAGGCTCCTTTGAAAAGATATACAAGCTCATAGATAACTACGTTGAGAAGATCTTCAACCAGACCTGCTTCCATCGCATCATGGCGCAGCAGCAGATGACCAATGAAGACAGTCCTATCAAAGATCTGATCCTTGAAACAAAAAAAGGCAATCAGGAACTCATCAAGCGCCTGATACAAAGCGGCCAGAAAAAAGGGGACTTCAAAAAGAATGTTGATACAGCCCTGATGATGACAACGATGATGGGCACTATCAATCAATTACTTACTACACAACATCACTATAAAGTTCTGAACAATCTACAAGACTTATCAGAAGAAGAATTCCAGAAACAGATCAAGAAAAAACTAAGCACACACTTAAAGGCAATTTTCAAAGCAATACTGCAAAATGAAGAGTAATAGATTATATAAGGCAATCATTACACTGGCAATAGGACTAGCTGGCTCTACTACCCTATTCGCACAGAATACAAGAACACTTTCCTTAGCCGAGGCCATTGACCTCAGCATTAAGAATAGCGGACAGTTAAGGATCAGCCAGGCGAAAATAGACGAAGCACAAGGCGCACTCAGAGAGGCACAAGACCGTCGCCTGCCTGATCTTAAAACATCCGGTAGCTACTTAAGGGTGAACAGCCCTACCGTCGACCTGAAAACTGGCGGCGAACAAACAGGAGCAGGCACCGGCACTTCTTCAGTTAAGGTAGATCAGGCTATGTATGGCATGGCCAACTTATCACTGCCTATATTCTCCGGTTTCCGTATTAACTACGGTATCGAGTCGGCGAAATATCTGAAAGAAGCGGCCAGGCTCGATGCTGAAGCTGACAAAGAAGAGATCGTTCAGAATACACTCAATGCTTACAGCAACTTATACAAGGCACAGGCAGCTGTAGAACTGGTGAAAGAGAACTTAAAGTCGGCACAAGAGCGCAGCCGTGAACTTTCCAATCTCGAGAAGAATGGGCTCCTTGCACGAAACGACTTGTTAAAGGCAGACCTGCAAACATCCAATATAGAATTAGCCTTGATGGATGCAGAAAGCAATCTTGCCATGGCCAACATCAACATGAACCTCATGCTGGGCCTCGATAAGAACACTATCCTTCAAACAGACGCTACGGGCTTCACACAACCTCCCTCTCTAAAGCCTGTAGAGGAATGGGAAGCGACAGCCCTCCAAAACAGGAAAGACATAGAAGCGCTCACTTTACGCGAGAAAGCAGCGAAGACAGCCGTGAAAGCAACTAAAGGTGAATACTATCCCGGCATTGCACTCACAGGTGGCTATGTAGCACTGAATGTTCCCAATTTCGTGACAGTAACCAATGCAATCAATGCAGGCATCGGTTTGCAATACAACTTAGGCGCACTCTGGAAAACAGGAGCCAAAGTCCAACAGGCAAAGTCAAGAGTAATACAAATACAAGCCAACGAAGGAATACTGACAGATGCCATAAGGCTACAAGTCAACCAGGCATATCAAAACTATACGCTGAACATCAAGAAAATTAGCGTATATCAGAAAGCCATCGAACAAGCCGCTGAGAATTATAAAATAACAAAGAACAAATACGATAACAATCTCTCTACCACGACAGATCTTTTAGATGCTGACTTAGCGCAGTTGCAATCAAAGCTCAACTACGCCAATGCGAAAGCAGACGCTTCTGTATCATACAGCAGGCTGTTACAGGTATCAGGAGTATTATACGATCAGAACAAGAACTAAACATTTAACCACAACATTTTTTTAGAATAAATTATATGGAAGACCAGGCAATAGAAAAGAAACCAGCAAATCAAAACCACACAGTTAATCCTGCTGCGCCGGAACAACCAAAGAAAAGAAGCAAGGCATTTATCATCGTATTGATACTATTAGTAGTTGGCGGTGGCGGATTCGGCCTTAAAAGCTACTTACACGGATTAAGCCATGAAGAAACCGATGATGCACAAGTGGAAGCCAGCATCAGCCCGGTAATACCACGCATATCAGGTTACATATCCGAGATAAGGGTTCAGGACAACCAAATGGTAAAAAAAGGTGATACCCTCATGATACTGGATAACCGTGACCTGGTGATAAAGGTGGAACAAGCGGAAGCAGCATTAGCTACTGCACAAAGCAGCCTAACGGTAGCACAGGCTACTACAGGTGCTGCACAGGCAAATATTGCCAGCTCTCAGGCCAATATTGGTACCATTAATGCGCAGATAGAGGCCGCAAAAGTAAACCAATGGCGCGCAACCCAGGACTACGACCGTTACGCTAACCTGATCAAAGACCACTCGATCACCCAGCAACAATTCGAACAGGCACAAGCGGCAAAGCAAACTGCCGACCGCCAGTTACAGGTTTTGCAGGAACAAAAAAATGCTGCTACCCGCCAGACAAGTGCCGTAGCTTCTCAAAGCACTGCTACCGCAACTCAGGTAGGCGTAGCTGATGCAACGATCAAACAACGTGAAGCTGATGTAGAGAATGCAAAGCTGAATCTCTCTTACACAGTGATCACCGCACCGGAAGATGGCAAGATATCTAAAGTGAGTATTCAGCCGGGGCAATATATACAGGCCGGACAGTCTCTGTTCAGTATCGTACTGAATAAATCAGTATGGGTAGTAGCCAACTTTAAAGAAACACAGTTGGATAAAATGAAGGAAGGCCAGAAAGTAATAGTACACGTAGATGCATTTGAAGGCAAAGAACTGGAAGCGAAGATCACTTCCTTCTCTCCGGCTACGGGCGCTAAGTTCTCTTTACTACCTCCGGATAATGCTTCAGGAAACTTCATCAAGGTGGTACAACGTCTCCCTGTCAAAATAGAATTTGCTAACCCTAACGACGCTATTGTAAAACAGCTTCGACCGGGTATGAACGTTTTTGTAGATGTGCATTTAAACTAATTGCGATTTTTAGAATAATAAAGGGATTTAATGGAAGATTCATTAGTTGAATACGGTTACAGGCGGGTGCTCATTACGCTTACTGCGATCATGTGCGCCCTCCTGGAGATCGTTGACTCAACCATCGTAAACGTTGCCCTGAACGACATGAGGGGCAATCTCGGCGCGACGCTGAGCGAGGTGGGTTGGGTAATCACAGCTTATGCCATCGGTAACGTGATCATCGTGCCTATGACGAGCTGGTTATCACAACAGTTCGGCAGGCGGAATTACTTTGCCGTCTCTATTATAATATTCACCGTATCCTCTTTCCTCTGCGGACAAGCAACGGGAATTTGGGAACTGGTACTCTTCAGGTTCATACAAGGCCTTGGTGGTGGTGCACTACTGGTTACATCGCAAACGATCATTACCGAGAGTTACCCCGCTAAGAAACGTGGTATGGCGCAGGCCATCTATGGTTTAGGTGTTATTATCGGCCCTACGCTGGGCCCGCCATTAGGTGGTTACATTGTTGACCACTATTCATGGCCGTTCATTTTCTACATCAACTTGCCTATCGGTATCATAGCCACATTGCTTACTCTGCAATTTGTACGTAGCCCTAAATATGCCGAAAAGAAAGGCAGGGGTGAAGTTGATTGGTGGGGAATTGCGCTGTTGGCCATATCTGTTGGTTCTCTGCAATACATCTTGGAAAAAGGCCATGACGATGATTGGTTTGAAAGCTCAACGATCATTACGCTTACAGTCACAGCAGTCTTTGGTTTCTTCTTCTTCATCTGGAGAGAGTTGACTTATAAGAACCCGATAGTAGAGTTACGGGTGCTCAAGAATGGTAACCTGCGGGTAGGGACTATACTGTCCTTCGTACTCGGTTTTGGTTTGTATGGGTCTACATTCATTATACCATTGTACACCCAAGCCACACTTGGCTGGACAGCACAGCAGTCGGGCGCACTCATGATACCGGCGGCCCTTACCACGGCGGTGCTGATGCCTATTATAGGTATGCTCCTGCAAAAAGGTGTACGCCCGCAATTCCTTGTGGCAGGTGGTATGGTCATATTCTTTGTGTACAGCCTATGGGGTTACCAGGTATTGACACCGGATACCGGGGCTGACAACTTCTTCTGGATGCTGATAGCCCGTGGCGTAGGTATGGGTATGTTGTTCATCCCTATTTCTACCCTCTCGCTCTCTACACTGAAGGGGCAACAGATAGGACAAGGTGCAGCCTTCACAGGTATGATGCGCCAACTGGGTGGCTCATTTGGTGTGGCTTTGATCACTACATTCCTTGGTCACCAGACAGTTGTTCATAAGAGTATCCTTGATACCAAACTCGACATACACAGCACCATGGTGCAGGACAGGGTGCACGGTATGCAAATGAACTTTATGGCCCAGGGCAAGTCAGCCGACCAGGCATTACAAGCTTC
The DNA here is from genome assembly GCA_002483105.1 of Bacteroidetes bacterium UBA7674. Taxonomy (GTDB): domain Bacteria; phylum Bacteroidota; class Bacteroidia; order Chitinophagales; family Chitinophagaceae; genus MKUN01. Next base: position 879,977 of record DLHG01000013.1, on the reverse strand, counting down.
CTATCAATCGCTGAACTATATGACTTATAAGCAAGCTTCGATACTTTCTTACATGGATGCGTTCTTATATCTGGGTATCATATTCCTGGTATGCGTACCATTCATACTAATGATAAAAGGGAATAGCAACAAAAAAGTTGACCTCTCAGAGGCAATGCACTAAAGAGTTTAGGCAGGATTTATTACACAGACTGGAATAAGGCTTAAAGAAAAGGCCTCTCTCACGAGAGGCCTTTATTATTTTTAGTAGCGTCAGCATACGTTTTGAGAAATGTAGGGGCGATCCCTTGCGGCCGCCCTTCTCGCGAAGAGCGCTAAATTCCTCCTCGTGATGTCGGGTCGCGAAAAGCACACTACTTACAATTCCTCATAAAATCCGTCACCAGGTACGAAACCAGCTTTGCTGTATAAATATCCTCCTTACCACTTTTCAATTTCACCGCACCTTCTGTTATATGCAGGTAAGCAGCATTGGCTTTCTTAGCACACATGGTTATATATCGTCTTGCCTGAACAGTCTTTATGCCACTAGGTGTTGCCGCACTCGAAAGAACGTGCTCAATACTATCAAGATCTATTTCTATACCAGTTGCATTTCCATTGGTATGACTGATGGCACTGTTTATTGCTGCATCAAAATCTAACCTGTCATTCAGGAAAATATCCTCGTAGGTACTGAACATTATATCAGCATCCGCATTCAGATCATCAATCACAGCCTGCGAATTGTAATTCTCATGCAATCCTACTATAGCGTACTTACCCAGAAATCCTTTCTTCTTTGCGTACCGGAAACCATTGCCACTATGTCGACCTTCCATCATCCGGTAGTCGCTATGGGCATCAAGGTTGATGCAATTCACCGTACCACCTTTCGCCTCCGAAGCACCATGGAGTAACGGATAAGCATTATTATGTCCACCACCTATCACTATCGGTATCTTTCCTGCTGCTATTATTTCTTTTACTATAGGAGCAACCTTTCCATCTATATGCGCCACCAACTCTCTCAGCACAGAGGCATCTGCATGTTCCGCCTGGTGCATCAGGTCACGGAAATTAAAATCACCGAGTATTAGCAAGTCATCACCTTTCAGTCCATTCGTATGCTGCACATTCAGTATAGCTTTCAACGCATGCTCCCAAAGTGTATGCGCGCCTCCTACTCCATAGTTGGCACGCACGCCTATATCTTCGGGAATACCCAACAATACGAATTTCGCTTTGCTGTTCTTCAGCTCTTCCTTCCAGGTGTCGGCGTGTACTATTTGCACCTGTTCGCCCAGCTTTGTCTCTCCCGGCCTTCTTGCCGTCAGGTGGTCTATGTGGTTGTGTGTTGCTATGTGTAATTCTCCCATGGTTATTGCTTTGCCCAGTGTGCAAGTTTGCTTTGCAGTACCTGTAAAGGTAAACAACCATATTTTAAAACCTCATCATGAAACGATGCGATATCGAATTTGCTACCCATCTGTGCCTCATACTTCTTACGTTCCGCCGAAATGGTGAGCTGGCCTATCTTGTAAGACAATGCCTGTCCCGGTATGCCCATATAGCGCTCTATCTCTGCAGTGGCCTCTTCCTCTGTAGCACGCTCATGGGCACGCATGTATGCTATCGCTTCTTCTCTGGTCATGCCTTTATGGTGTATGCTCACATCCACTACCAGCCTGATGGCCCTGTGCATAGCATCGCTCAGGTGGCCAAAGTATTGATATGGATTCTCATACAGGCCTAGTTGTTGTCCCAGTGTTTCAGAGTACAATGCCCATCCTTCACCATACGCGCCATACCAAAGGAAGCGGCGGAACTTAGGAATATCTTTATTCTCCTGTTGTAGTGCTATCTGGTAGTGATGCCCCGGTATCGCTTCGTGAAGGAACAATGTATTCATCCCTACAGCATTATATTTCTTAGGATCAATGATAGGTGTATAGAAGATACCCGGCCTGCTGCCATCCTCACTAGGAGGATTGTATTCTGCACTGGCTGATGCCGCACGGAATGCTTCAGTCTGCCTGATGGTAAATTCAGTTTTAGGAACGTTGTTGAACAATTTTTTCAATTGCGGGTCTTCTACTTTCTTTATCGCCCAGAAGCTATCCAGCACTTGCTGCGCCGTAGTGAAAGGATAAAATTGTCTGTCCTTATTCAGGAATTCAAAGAACTCCTGTAGTGTTCCTTTAAAACCTACCTGGTCTTTCACTTTATTCATTTCTGCTTCCAGCCTCGCAACTTCATTTACACCAATTGTATAAATACTATCCGCACTCAGGTCAGTAGTAGTCCATGTCTTGATACAATAGTTGTAATATTGATCACCCATCGGTACAGAGCTGATACCATGTGTAGACCTTGCTTTAGGCAGGTACTCTTTTTCAAAGAACTCATAGAGTTTAGTGTAGCTCGGGATGATATGTTTTTGTATAGCATCTGCATATGCTGCTGTCAATCTTTGTTTATTATCACCAAAGCTATCGGGTATCATTCCCACCGGGCCATAGAAAATACTTTTGGTCTTGTCTCCTACTATCATTGCTTTTAGTTGCGGCAGCATTTTTACAACAAGTGCTTTAGGTAGTATCCATCCGGTGGAAAGTCCCAAACGCATATTGCTGATAGCAGTGTCCGTCCATGCAGGGAACACCGCCATACGCGCCAGGAAGTTATCATAGTCCTTTACCGTCTTAAATGGCTGATTGCCTGTACCTGAACCTAATTGCGGGAATTCCAGTGTAAATGCCCAGAACTGGTTAATGGGCATATAGTGGGTTGGATACTTCAGGCCTTCCAGTCCCATCTGCATTTCATACTTCAACAGGCCATAGCTTACTTGCTCTTCCTCTGTCAATGAAGCGCTGTCTATATTATTCAGCTCATTGAGGTACTTCTGGTAAAACTGTCCTAAACTATCCCTGAAGCTCTGTGCGATGGTGATGGTAAAGCGGTCGTTATAACGATTATCGCCATAGCCGGTGGCCTCAAATGGGAATAACTGCATACGCTCTTCCCAATATTGATCAAGCAATGGGGCTAATTCGACCTTTCCGGACTGTGCATCGGATTTATCTGTCCCGTTATTCTGGCAGGAATATAGCCCGGCAACTAACAGCAGAGGTAATAGAAAACGCTTCATATTCATAAATTTCAGGGCTTAATGTACGAATTTGTACCATATCCCCCTTTTTGATCAGTGCAGATTGATTTTGTTTATCAATATATCAGGGCAAATTTGCTGACTTACCGTAAATTTGCAGCTTAAATAAATAATAAATGTATCCAGCTGAAATAGTATCCCCGATGAAGGCAGAAATGACCGACGGTGGATTCGAAGAATTACTGAACTCTGAAGCAGTTGATAACGCGATGAAACAGTCAGGAACAAGCCTGTTGTTCATCAATTCTGTATGCGGTTGCTCGGCAGGTACTGCCCGCCCGGGTGTACTGGCTGCTGTTCATCATGCTGCCAAGAAGCCCGACCATCTGTACACTAGCTTCGCAGGTTTCGACGTAGATGCGGTAAAACAAGCCCGTACTTACCTGATGCCTTACCCCCCATCATCTCCGGCTATCGCACTGTTGAAAGACGGCAAAGTGGTACATATGATAGAGCGCCATATGATAGAAGGCCGCCCGGCACAGATGATCGCTGCCAACCTCGTTCAGGCTTTCGAACAATATTGCTAAGGTTTTATAGATGACAATATTAGGGTGCGTAGCGATACGCACCTTTTTTATTCTGTCACCTCCTCTTTAGGGGAGGCCGGGAGGGGCCTCCATTTCCTTTTTCCCCATTAATTCATTTACTTCGCAGCCTGTATATGACGGCTGAAAAGATCATCATCATCACTGCCCCATCAGGTTCGGGGAAAACGACGCTGGTAAAGCGCCTGCTTCAGGCTATGCCCAAACTGGCGTTCTCCATATCGGCATGCACCCGCAAGCCGCGCCCCGGAGAGGAACATGCTAAAGATTACTACTTCTATACCGATAACGAATTCCAGCAGATGATAGAGGACGATGCCTTTATAGAATGGGAAATGGTCTATACCGGTAAATATTACGGAACGCTGAAATCAGAGATCAACCGTATCTGGAACTCGGAACGCTACCCACTGGTTGACATTGATGTAAACGGAGCCCTTGCCATCCAGAAAAGGCATCCGCGCACTACGCTTTCCATATTCATACAAGCCCCGTCCATAGAAGAGCTTAGGGAAAGGCTGCAAAAGCGTGGCACCGAAACACCGCAGACACTGGAAGAACGTATAGATAAAGCCAAATTCGAGCTCACCTTCTCCGATCAGTTCGACCGCATTGTAGTGAACGACAACCTCGAAGACGCCACTAAAGAACTAATGGAAGTAGTGGAAAACTTCATTAACCAGTAGTCCCTGAAAATCACCAATTGTGGCCGCCCGGCTCACAATAGAAAATTGGAATAGCTTTTATTATCTTTGGAGGGTATGGACGATAAAATTTGGTATGTAATAGCCTGTATTTTATTGATTGCTTTTTTTGCCGGCACTGAAATAGCCTTTATTTCGGTGAATAAGCTCAATATTGAGCTACGGAAGAAGCAAGGTACAATGGCAGGGCGCATACTGGCCCGCTTCATGGAAAAACCTTCCGAGTTCATCGGTACCAGCCTTATTGGTATCAATGTGGTATTGGTTATCTATGGTTTCCTGATGACGGAAATAACCAAGGCTCCGTTGGACGCCCTCTTGTCTTCTTTTAGCCTGAGTACCAATGTAGCCATATTTATCAGGCTGGTAGTGGATACGCTTTTCGCAACGCTGATCATTCTCATTTTTGCTGAGTTTCTCCCCAAAGCTATTTTCCGGACGAAGGCCGAAAAGGTATTGGTGTTGTTCGCACTGCCTATGCAGCTCATGTATGTCCTGCTTTATCCTTTGGCTAAGGTCTTCGTTTCCATATCTGAGTTCATACTCAAATACTTGTTCAACGTCCGCATCAAGGAGAACCAACCTGTTTTCAATCGTGTGGACCTGGAGGTCTTTGTGAAACAAAGCCTGCACGGACACGAAAGCGATAACACAGACGTAAATACCGAGCTTTTTGAAAATGCGCTTGACCTGGTGAACGTAAAGATCCGTAAGTGCATGGTTCCGCGTAACGAGGTAGAGGCTATAGACGTTAACACCAATATTACCGATGCCCGCCAGAAATTCATCAATACCAAGCTCTCTAAAGTGGTGGTATATGATGGCAACATAGATAACATCGTTGGCTACCTGCACCATATAGACCTGTACAGGAAACCCCAGTCTATTAAAGAAGTGATACATACCATTTCTCCCGTTCCCGAGGCCATGAGCGCTGTTGACCTGATGAACCAGTTTACCAGTGAGCGTAAAAGTATTGCCTGGGTGATAGACGAGTTTGGTGGTACAGCAGGTATCGTAACGATGGAAGATGTGCTGGAAGAAATATTCGGTGACATCAATGATGAGTATGATGTAGAAGAATATGTAGAGAAGCAGATATCTGAGAATGAGTTCATTTTTTCGGGCAGGCTGGAAATTGATTACCTCAATGAAAAGTACAGTTTCAATCTACCTACAGATGAATCAGAAACACTATCCGGCTATATCATATCGAATCATGAAACGATCCCTAAGATCAAAGAGCGTATCATTATTGACAGATATGAATTTGATGTACTGCTGGTAAGTGATACGAGAATAGAAACGGTGAAGATGAAAGTGTTTAAATAACGAATATCGACCACAATAGCTTTGCGGTTCTTTGCGGAACTTAGCGCTCTTTGCGGTTAGGAATTATATAGAATATTAAAAAAACTTACAGTCATGGCAGTTGCACGTCCTTTTAATCTGAATAAGTGGATAGAAGATAATCGTCACCTACTGAAGCCACCTGTGGGCAACCAGCAGTTGTGCAAACAAGCGGGCGACTTCATTGTAATGGTTGTAGGTGGCCCAAACAGCCGCAAAGACTTTCACTACAACGAAAGTGAAGAACTATTCTACCAATTGGAAGGCGATGTAGTCGTACGTATACACGAAGACGGGAAGATAGTGGACATACCCATCAAAGAGGGAGAGATGTTCCTGTTACCTGGCAATACACCCCACTCTCCCCAGCGTGGTGAGAATACGGTCGGGCTGGTAATAGAAAAGGTCCGCGAGAACAATGAAAAAGACGGCTTTATCTGGTATTGCGAGAACTGTCACGAAAAACTATATGAAGAATATTTTGAATTGACCGATATCGTGAGCCAGTTGCCACCTCTGATGGAGCGTTTTTACTCCGACGAGGCAAAACGTACCTGTAAGAAATGCGGGACGGTAATGCAACCACCAACCCCTAAAAAGTAGTCTTTATTATATTTATCAGCCCCTTAGGGAAATCGGGGCAAATATCTATTTTTGCAAACACAATACATTTAAAATAAAAACGACATGTCGCACGAAGCACATCACGAAGAGCACCAGGAAGGACCACAAATAGACATCAAAAAATCGAAAACCGCTTTTAGCGCGTCTTTCTGGTTTATGCTGATACTGGCGGGCTTATTTATAGCAGCACTCAACTTTGTAACTGCTATGAACGAACCGGAAGAAGGACATGGAGGTCACGAAGGAACGCATACTGAAGCTCCGGCACACGGAGCGGCACCTGCAGGCCATGGTGAAGCAACACACGAAGCTCATGAAGGCGAAATGAAAGGCGGTCATGCAGATGCGGTTCACGAACCTACATCTACTGACGACCAGAAAGGCGCAGATGCTAAGGAAAGTGGCAGCGAAAGTCACTAATTTAGTAATAAGCAGCATTGCATATACACGATAATATTGTCATTACCGGGGCTGCCGGTTTTATCGGCAGCTACATGACCGGATACCTCAACCAGGTGGGATTTGAAAATCTTATCCTGGTTGATGATTTTTCGGACGAACGCAAGCACCGCAACCTTCAAGGAAAAATCTTTAAAGAGAAAGTGGACCGCGAGCAGTTCTTCGATTGGTATAAGTCGCACCCCGACTCTATACAAGCTGTATTCCACTTAGGCGCGCGTACCGATACCACCGAAATGGATTATGAGGTCCACAAGAAATGGAACCTCGACTACAGCAAGAAGGTATGGGAGCTATGTACCCAAAACGACATTCCACTACTCTACGCGTCCTCGGCCGCTACCTATGGCGGTGGTGAACATGGGTACAAAGACACGCACGATGTGGCCCATCTTACACCTTTGAATCCTTACGGAGTATCAAAGAACAACTTCGACATATGGGCACTGGAGCAAACTGAAACACCACCTAATTGGTATGGTGTGAAGTTCTTCAATGTGTATGGCCCGAACGAATACCACAAAGGCAGGATGGCATCTGTCATCATGCATGCATACAACCAGGTAAAAGAAAAAGGAGAAGTAACACTCTTCCGTTCTCACAACCCCGACTTTGAAGACGGCGGCCAGAAGCGCGACTTCATTTATGTAAAAGACGTGGTACGCATGTGTGTATGGCTATTGATGGCAGCACCTGCCTCAGGACTATACAATATCGGTACAGGTAAGGCGCGCACTTTTAATGACCTTGTTTCTGCTGTATTTGACGCAATGCGCGCAGATGAGAAAGTCACCTTCATAGATACACCCGAAGATATACGCGACAAGTATCAATACTATACACAGGCAGATATGCAGAAATTCCTGGCCACAGGCTATGACCGAAAATTCTATACATTGGAACAAGGCATACAGGAATATGTAATGCAGTATCTGAAGACTGATGCGGTGTACTAGATACTCAATATAACGTTGGTGCAAGTTTGCAGCCAGGCATCTGTGCGTTAGCGAACTTGTGCCCATCTTCTCATACGTTCAATACCATACATGATACGGTACAAGTTCCCAACCACCCAAAAGGCATACTGCAAACTCGCGCCAACTATTAATACAAATCACCAGTAATACTTGCTCATTTTCTCGTCTTAAATGTAGCGTATCCGAATAGTTCCGTAACTTAATGATACCTAATGCTGATTCTATGAAAAATCTGTCGTACATACTTGTTGCTGCCCTGCTGGTACTGAGCACCTTTTCTCTTGTTACTTATACCTCCTGCAACACCGATAAGTGTAAAGACATATCCTGCAAGAACGGTGGTGCCTGCAACGGAGGCACCTGCGCTTGTACCGGCGGATACAAAGGTGCTTTCTGCCAGATACCTCCTGACTTTTGTGACCTGAATACCTGCCTGAATGGTGGTACTTGCGCGAACAGCACCTGCAACTGCCCTGCAGGATATGACGGCACACTTTGCGAAAATGAAGCCAGGACAAAATTTCTCGGCGGCTGGCTGGCAACCGACCACGTGACAGGAACAACGATCAATGTGAACTATTCCTCTTTAATAACTGCAGGTACAGCACTCACCGAGGTGAAGATCATGAATATCAATGGCCAATTCTCCAACCCCATCAATGCAACGGTGAACGGGGGCACTATTAATATTGCCTTGCAAAGCCCTGACAACCCCGGCAAGACCGTGCAAGGTGTGGGCACATATGATGCAACCACCAATAGCATCAACTGGATATATGCCATTACCTATCCTCCTAACCCGAGCGTGGTTCATGAGGCTGCCTGGCAGGGAAACTAAGCGGGGGCACAACTATTGTATCCATAAAGTATGAGGAGTGGATACCAATACCTGTTGATCGCATGCGTGGCCATCCTGGCCTGTAATAAACCAATAAGAGTACCTGCATCGGAATTGACTGACAGCACAGCTGTATACTACACCCCGAATGATACAATGCCCGAAAAGCTGATATCGTTCGCCGAAACACTCATCGGTATCCCTTACAAATACGCCACCTCCGACCCCAAAGTGGGCTTCGACTGCTCCGGCTTTATTACTTACGTATTCAATCACTTCAACTTAGTAGTTCCAAGGTCATCTGTTGACTTTACTGATAAGGGTAAAGAAGTTCCCCTTCTGCAAGCCCGTCGCGGCGACATCATCCTATTCACCGGCACCGACTCAAGCAAACACATAGTCGGGCACATGGGTATCATCACATACTCTTCCCCTGATAGCACAGCATTTATACACTCCACCTCGGGTAAACAATATGGTGTTACCACAACACCGCTAGAGGAATACTATATGGGACGGTTTATGAAAGTGATTCGGGTGTTTGATGAGCTTGGGGAGTTGAAAATGTAGTGTACCTAGCACAAAACACGCAACTGCTCTTTGAACACTATACCCCCCCAACTCTCCTCCTTAAAAAAAGGAGGAGAGTTGGGAGCTTTGCTATGGCTGATAGACTATTTTAAATGTTTCAGAACCATGATCACTTGTCACTGTAAGAAAATACACTCCGCTAGTAACACCATCTATCAAAACTTCACGTTTAGCTCCCTTTGAAAGTTCTTGTGCTTCTACAGAACGACCCATCAGGTCAGTGATAACAATAGCAGAATGATTGTATTCTGCCGGTATGTCGACATTTACTTTTCCATTGGTGATGGTTGGGTAAACAGATATACGTTGCTGATTTTTTGCTATGGTGTTCTCTACATCAAGTGTCGGGTCGCAGCTGAGAATATTTATTTCCTGCACTCTGGCCACCCAGTACTGTGACTGGATACCGGGCCATGGATAATAAGTCCCACCAACAATATAGCTTCCTGAATTATATTCTATACCCAACGGAGCGCCGCCATATTGCCAGCCCCAGTTGAAAGTGCCTGTGCTGTCGATATTGAACAACCATCCGGCACTACCCTGGCAATGCAGGTCACCATTAGTGCCCAGCATAGGGTTGGAGGCCCATGTGACGATCGTAAAGTGTCCCGGTGTAGTTTCCTTTATTTCGCCTCTTCCTACCCCATCATCACTATTACCGCCGTAGGTTTTTTCCCAGAGTATAGTACCCATAGTATCCAGGCGCATTACCCATACATCGCTCCATCCATGATTAAAAGAGATATCGTCATTATTAGAACCTGTACTGCCCAATACCATGAAACAGGTATCACTCATTATCAGATTGCCGGCCCACTCATCAAGCGTACCACCATATGTTTTTTCCCAGGTGATGTTTCCGGTGTTGTCAAATTTCACCATCCATATATCCATGTAGCCGACCCCACCATGCTTTATAGACACATCTCCATCATCAGACCCTGTGCTCGCTAACGCAACATAGTCGCCACCTGCTGTCTGGATGATAGATGCACCTTCATCATCTGAAGCGCCGCCAAATGCCTTTTGCCATTCTGTATTGCCGTTACTGTCGAATTTCACGATCCACATATCGTAGTTGTTGTGGTATCCGGGAATATTCGGGGAATTTGTTTTGCCAATAGCAATGTAGCCGCCATCAGCAGTCTGTTTCAGATCATATAATATGTCTGAGGTAGAACCACCAAGTGTTTTCTCCCATATTACCCCACCCGTATCATCGAGCTTCACCAGCCATGCGCTGCAATCTGTAGTGTAAATACCATCGAAGTTCTTACTACCTATCGCAGCATAATTCCCGTCCTGGGTATGAATAATATTATAAATAGTAAAGTCGTAGCCGCCGTTATAAAAAGTCTTGCGCCAATCCTCAACACCCATGTTATCAACATGGTAAATAGCCGCCGAATCATAGGCTACATAACCAGCCAAAATGAAACCATTACCATTGATATCGCTGATAAGGCAGTTGGCCTCCGTACCCAAAGGGGCGCTTTCCATCCATACCGAATGTGCATACTGGGCGCCTGATGTAAAACTGAAAAAGAGGGACGTCGCCGTAAGGAGAGATTTGATAAGGTGCTTCATGCAAGGTGTTTTATTAGTAACGATAGTAAAAATAAAAAATTGTGGGGGAATAGCCAAAGCTGTGGTAGACTGACATTATACCTAACTCTAAGTTAGAGTTTGCGACAGCGGTGTGTATTTTATCCGACATCGCTCGAAGCTGGCGCAAGTTTGCAGTCCGGCCTTTGTGCATTAGCGAACTTGTGCCTACACACTTAAAAGCCCCCCTCCCCGTCCGAATAGCTTTAGCCGGGCGGGCTTGCGGAGGGGTCGATTTCAAAAGAGCCAAAGGCGGCTTTTGTCATCGGCGGTGGTGTACACTCGCGAACTATTAGACGCAAATCATATCCACATTCCCTACATCTCCAACGCCTCTTTCGTATCTTTACAACTGCTCTTTGAACACTATAAAACTCCCGCAACTCCCCGCCCTTTTTCAGGGAGGGGTGGCCGCAGGCCGGGGTGGGTCGGCTCGCGACTAGCACGCCTCCAATTTCAAAACTCCATGCAACTATCGAAAATTAACTTTTGTGGAAGTTAGATTAACCTTTATGGAAGCTCAGTTAACTTTTGTGCACCCAAAATGGAAGCTGGATTAACCTTTGTGTACGCTATATGGAAGTTTGAACGCACAAACCCCTTGCCCACAGCGGATCTGGCAAAAAAATCAGCTTCAAAATGCACTTTTGAAATAACTTGACCCACGATTATTACCACAAGCAGTCTTTTGACTGATGTTATTTTGAAATCTAAAATTTAACTTGCGGAATAACACGAATCATGCATTCAGAACCCCAAGGTCCACATTACAACATTGATAACTCATATTTATCTAAGGCAATTTTTAGAGCATGGCCTAAAGACAAATTTAACGTCATTAACAACATTACTGATGCAAAGATATTTTATAGTAAAGCGTATAGTGAACTAATTCTAGAAGCAAACTCCATTCTCAAATTATATCACCCTGGTTCTTGGATAAAGATTGCATATATTGAATTAGAAGCTTGGTCTCTTTTACACTGGCTAGATGATGAGAGTAAAATAAAAATGAAGTTGGAAGGGCCAACAGAAATGGCAGCAGCAGGCAGGTATGGATGGAGGTATATAATAGAAATTTGTCTGGAAAAATGTAAAAATATTGACCGTCAATATTCGAGTTCTAGCCCTTCTGATAATCATATAGATGCCTTATTTGGAATTATTGTATCATTAACGCAAGTTTCAGAAATCTCTAATTACTTACACTATTTACCGCAATATTTCGGAAGTATTAACATTCAGTTTTCACCGTATATATTCTACAATCTCCCCGAATTAAATAATGAAGACAACAGAAATGTTACATCAATACGTCAATATATTTCTGATAAAAATAACTATAACACCTACCCCGGATTTGACCCTTATGGAAATGAGGAATTTAAGAATAAGATAGATGACTTTCTAAGTACAGTCTACAAGTGCTCAATAAATGAAATCAAGGACACCCAAAATATAATTCACGAAAAGATCTGTAAGCCTAATGGGGCTAGTATACTAATTGATTCTTATCAGCATTTTGTTTCACTATGCTCCTACTACACTGGATATGAAACTGAAAAAGTAAAAAATATACTAAGTTTATTATTGTTAAACTCAGAAGATGTTGACTACGCACCTCGTGACTTCCTAAATAAAAGTCAACCTAAAAGAATGCTAAATTATTGTGGAGTACACTTTAAACTTGAACGCAATCATGACAGTGTTTATGATTCCGTGTCTTCAACCTTTGTGTCAACACTTAGCGACTCATTTCATATAATAATATCTCCAGCAATGATGGTTGAATGGGAAGCAAATTTTTATTTCAGGACAGCATTAGGTCAAAGAACAGATTTAAAGTCAAAAAGCAAAGTCAGTTTACGAAAGCTCAGTGATTTAGAAGATTATTATCATAAAAAAATTTTCGAGACTGAGTTAATGAAAATTTTCGAAAGCATTGGATTCATTTGTATACCTAATATAAAAAAACATAAAAACATTAGTTTGCCATGTGGCGAAATAGATATGATTTGTTATAGAGAGAAAGACAATTCCATAATTGTTGTCGAAGCCAAAAGCTCCTCGCCTACCTATGATGCACGTGCAATGGGAAGATCAATTAGTGATCATTACAAGCAAAAAAGATATCATGATAAATTTTTAAGGAAAATATCTTGGGTTTCAAACAATCTAGATGCCGTTGAAGATTTTTTTGAAGCTAGAGGAATCAAAAACATTAAAATCGAAAAAAACGCTGGAAACTACTTTGTAACTGCATTTCCAAGTGTTATGAAATTCTTTTGTGAAGAATATACGGTACTAAAATATGATGAAATTACAAACCATTTTAAATTGCTGTAATATTGGACATTCAAGCTATACTCTCTGAATTTAATCAAGTCCACATAACTATACACAAAGAAGAAGTTGTTATGTTCAACGTTGAGCCAGTTGTGGATGTTTTACATCAAATAAAGGAAGCAGGCATCGATGCAAATGGTCGTCTAGTATTATCCTTTGATGGTTACGATGACGATGCTAGAGAGCTTGCAGAAATACCTGAAGTAAGGGATTTTATGCTTTTCTTAGATAAATGCTTTCCTTATTGGTTCTTCTTTTTAAATAGAAATATATCATCCCAAATAATATTCATAACAAACTGTTTAGTAAAAATTGAAATAATTCACTCATCTGTCGATTTGAAAGAACGTTTCTTTGAATTTGACAAAAATGATTTTTCAAACTTCATAGATATTCATTTTCATTTCTTAAATGAATTAACGAATCAATTAAGACTACCAGAGGAAGAAAACGAAAAGATATCGAATGAAATAACATCTATTTATAAACAGCGTATTACGGATCGCTTTACATAAAAAAGCCCCTGACCAAGGGGCTTTTACAATTATATTGAGCGTACTAAGTATTACTCAGCTATCATCTCCTCTATCACCGCTGCTATATCCTCCGCGTTTGGTTTGGAGAAGTAGTCGCCGTCGGTGGCGTATGCGGGGCGGTGAGCCTGTGCGGTGATGGTGCGTGGTGCAGCGTCCAGCCAGCGGTATGCGTTTTGCTTTTCTATCACTTGCTGGAACATGTATGCACTTGCGCCTCCCGGTACGTCCTCGTCTATGAAGACGATGCGGCCGCTCTTTTTCAGCGACTCCACTATCATACCGTTCACATCGAAAGGCAGTAGTGTACGCACGTCTATCACTTCGCAGGATATGCCTTGTGGTTGTAAGTAGTTCACAATCGCTTCTTCTATCACGCGCAGTGTAGAGCCGTAAGAAACGATGGTGATGTCCTCCCCTTCCCTTATTACTTCCGGTATACCGAATGGTACGGTGTAAGTATCAAGGTTGGTTGGTAATGTTTCCTTCAGGCGGTAACCATTGAGGCACTCTACTACTATGCCCGGTTCGTCGCTTTGCAGGAGTGTATTGTACATACCGGCCGCCTGCGTCATGTTGCGCGGCACACATAGGTACATACCACGAATGGCATTGATGATCATACCCATAGGTGAACCTGAGTGCCAGATGCCTTCCAGCCTGTGTCCGCGGGTACGCACGATGAGCGGGCATTTCTGTCCGCCTTTGGTACGGTATTGCAATGTCGCCACATCATCGCTGAGTGGTTGCAGTGCGTATAGTAAGTAATCTAAGTATTGTATCTCGGCTATCGGGCGAAGGCCACGGAGTGCCATGCCTATACCCTGCCCTATGATGCTCGCTTCACGGATACCTGTATCGAAGATGCGCAGGTCGCCATGCTTTTCCTGTAGTCCGGCAAAGCCCTGGTTCACATCACCGATTTTTCCGAGGTCTTCACCAAAGGCGAACACGGCGGGATTGGTAGCGAAAGTATGGTCGAAGAATTTGTTCAGTACTTCGTAACCATTGATAGACTCGCTGCCGAATGTAGCCGCTACTTCTTTCACCTTCATAGCAGAGTGACGTGACTCTGAATGCAGGTGCGAAGAGAACTTGTCGCGGTTGTCCTGCATCAGATAGTCGTAGAAACTACGCAGTCCACGGACAGCATCGCTGTTGCCGCTCACAAAGCTCAGTACACGACGAACAGTCTGCATCACATCTTTACGTATCGGTTCTTTGATGTTGCTGAGTGCAGTAACGAGTTCTGATATTTTAGTTGCGTTATCGCCGCCTTCATACACTACCTGGTTGCACATGGTCACAGCCTGCTGCACCTGGTTGCGTATAGGTGTAATGAAAGCCTCCCACGCACGTTGCTTTGCACTGCGGGCTTCTTCCTTAGCTATTTCATTTATTTTATCAAGGTCTTCCTGTGTAGCTATTTCATTATTCAGCAGGAACTCTTCCATCTTCACGATGCAATCAAATTCCTTTTCCCACTCCAGGCGTTCTTTACTCTTATAGCGCTCGTGAGAACCCGATGTAGAGTGTCCTTGCGGCTGCGTTACTTCCTGAACGTGGAAGATAGCAGGTATATGTGTTTCGCGGATGCGGTTGATACCTTGCTGGAATGTTTGTATCATTCCTGCATAGTCCCATCCTTTTACTGAATAAATATTGATACCACCTTTTGCTTCGTTCCACTGCATACCGGAAAGCGCATCGGAGATGGAATTTTTTGTTGTCTGGTATTTACGCGGTACAGAGATACCATAGCCATCATCCCAAACGAATATGGCCAATGGCACTTGCAGCACACCTGCCGCATTCACTGATTCCCAAAATAAACCTTCAGACGTAGAAGCATCACCAATGGTACAGAAAACAACTTCATTACCCTTCTTAGAGAATTTCTCGAAACCTTGTTGCAGCTCGGGAACGTTGCGGTACATCTTAGATGCAAATGCTAAACCTAAAGCACGAACCATTTGTCCGGCAGTAGGAGAAATATCACTCGATGACTGCGGCTCTGTAGTCAGGTCTTTCCAATCGCCATTATCATCCAGGAAACGTGTACCATAGTGGCCGTTCATCATCCTACCAGCAGTAGATGGTTCTGCATCTAAGTCCGGGTTTGCATAAAGCTGGCTGAAGAATTTTTCTATATCGCTCATGCCCGTAGTGAACATGAGTGTCTGATCGCGGTAATATCCTGAACGGACATCACCCGGTTTGAAGCATTTGGCTGCTGCTATCTGCGCCAGTTCTTTACCATCACCGAAGATCCCGAATTTGGCTTTACCCGTAAGTACCTCACGGCGCCCCATCAGGCTGGCTTCACGACTGGCGACTGCCATATGGTAGTCTTCCAGCACTTCATTTTTGAATTCCTCAAAAGATAAGCGTGCGTCTTTGGTAGTGGTGGCTTGCAGCATATTAAAAATTCTATATGTTTCAGGTAGTTACAAAGGTAACCTGTTAAGTCAAAAGACAAAAGTCAAAAGTGAAAAGAGTTTACCCTTAATGAAAAGATAAGAATTTATTGGAGAAACTATTTCAAATGAAATTAATCAATATGGATTTGTAATGGCATAATTTATATGCCGTTAATGTAAACTGCGGCATATGAAAACGCGAATACTCACTACCCTGCTCCTGGCACTGGCTATTTCCTACAATAGCACAGCCCAAACACATAAAAAGACACATAAAAAAACTGCAAAAAAAGAGGTAACAAAGAAGCACGTTGCCCCTGAGGATAAGAAGCCGATGGATACCTTTAAAGACCCTCTATGGGCACCCAAGGGCTATCACTCGGAATATCATGTTTACTTTCCCGACTACGAGACTTTCTACGACCCGCACCGTGGCTATGTAACCCGTGACAAGGACTCATGGGTGGCCAGCCCGTCTATGCCGCTTTTCCTGAGCAACAAAGAACTGAACAAACAGCCACGTATACAGATCCTCAAAGACATCAGCCTGGATATGAGACCGGAGCTGAATTATCCCCGCTATATGAAGATGTACCCTGCTGACCCTAACGGGCGGGTGATCCTGGCTCCTGTACCTAAGGCTGCCGGCCAATCGGGAACACCATAGTTTGCAGTTGGCGATTAACAGTTGCCTGTTTGCAGTTATTTATGTAGTTCAAAACTGTTAATTGGAAATTGCCAACTGCCAATTGAAAACTGATAACTGCAAACTATCTTTATCTTATGATAAAGAAGATACTTGCGGATAAGCCTACCAGGCTGTTCATATTCCTGTCTTGTTTTTTTGTTGCCAATGCGCTGATAGCAGAGTGTATTGGGGGTAAGCTATTTTCTTTAGAGGCGCTTTTAGGGATGGAAGCTAAACCCTTCTCCTTATTCGGACAGGAGGGCCTTACTTATACATTGACCTGTGGTGTATTGCTTTGGCCAATAGAGTTTGTGATGACCGATATAGTGAATGAATACTACGGCCCCAAAGCTGTTCGTCGTATTTCCTACATAGCCATAGGGCTGATATCATATGCGTTCGTGATGTTTTATATGGCGATACATGTACCGCCTAATACCGCTTTCTGGACAGGTAGCCAACAGGCTAATGGCGTGCCTGATATGCAGGCGGCATTTACAGGAATCTTCGGGCAGGGTATGTGGATCATCTTTGGGAGCCTGGTAGCATTCCTGGTGGCACAGCTTCTGGACGTATGGGTATTTCATAAAATAAAGAAAGCCACCGGCGAAAAAAAAATATGGCTGAGGGCAACGGGTTCTACCCTTGTATCCCAATTGGTCGATAGCTTTATCGTGCTGTTCATAGCGTTCTATCTCGGGCCACAACACTGGTCATGGCAAATGGTATTGGCAGTAGCACTGGTGAACTATTCCTACAAAGCCTTTATGGCACTCGTACTCACTCCTGTTATCTACCTGGTACATGGAATGATAAAGCGTTACTTCGGTGAAGAAGTAACGCTTGAAATGAAATTAGCTGCTATGAATAAGGAGAATGATTAATTCTCTTTCTTGTTCGCTCCGAAACGGTAGCTAAGCGTAAGCTGTAAGCTTGGTGTTTTATACAGATCTTTAGATATCTGCTGAGCACCCTTGCCTTTCGCGTTGTCCCAAACTGTCTGCGTGACACGCATATCCAGACCTAATTGCTTGTTGAACTGGTAACCACCACCCACTACATATCCCAAACCAAAACGGGAATTAAAGTCTGATAAAGTCATTGGTGAAGTAGTTGCCGGAGCAGTAGCTACGCTACCTGTAACCGTAGTACGTTCTGTTTCTTCCGCTTTAATATTAAAGAAGTAAGAAAGATTAGCACCACCAAATAGCTTCCAATGGTTAGCCTTGTCGCTGTTGTTAGAATACGTCAGCATGATAGGCATTTCCAGGCTGGATGCAGTAGAATATTTAAAGAAGTGTCTTTTCTCTTCTTGTGTAAACATACCATTAGTACCCGGTGTGTACTTAGTGTAGTCGTTATCGTAGGTATTTGCGTTGTTGTTAAAGCGTTGTACATATTTACCTTCCACCTTCACACTCCAGAATGGATTGAAGACGAAGTTGGTGTACAGCCCGACATTAAAGCCACGCATACCGTAATTACCGAAGGTGCTGTTCAATCCACCAACAATACCGGTATTTATTTTCGTTTGGCCTAACTGGTAGTCAGCACGATCCAGGAATTCCTTGAAAGCGTTGAAGTTCCATCCTTTACCACCCTTATTCGTCTTTCCAGCATTCTTACTTTCATGCTTGCTATTGGCATTATTAGCCAACATAGAAGGAAACTCGTCAGGTGGCGGCCCCATAGGGATGAACTGCTTAGGAGGCGCGCTCAATTCCTTGTTAGGGTCAAGTGCTGCAACTTCAGGTGTAGAAAGGACAGGGACCATAGTTGTACCCTGATCGATCAACTCCCTGGTGTAAGTTTCCTTACCCGTAAGCGGGTCAACAGATGTCTTGTTATTGTACGTCTCAAAAGGAACTTCCTTCATCCTAGTCCCTGCTGTTTCAGGAGTTGAACGTTGGTTGCCTTGTGAAGGTTGGTTAACAGAAGCTAAAGAGCCACCGTTATTCTCCTTACGGTTTCCATCAGGAGTAGTAGTGTTAAGGGTTGTGGTCCCTGGTGATGTTGTCTGTTGGGGCTGATTTACATTATTGTTCTTAGCGATAACATCTTTTCCTACACTAGCTGAAGGTGCAGGAGTTACATTATTACTTGTATTAGCGTTAGTAGTCTTATTAGCTGAATGAGTTTTATTTGTTGATTTTGAGTGATCGTTAGTTGTAGCAGCAACCGTAGTTGTACCTGAATTAGGATTCACATTCGATTGATTTTCAACAATCGGCAATTCTGATTTAGTATTATTAGCAGTTGTATTATTCGTTTTTTCAGTTGCTTTATTGGTCGCAAAAGATGGATTAGCTGCCTTCTCAGCATTGCTGCCGATAGCACTGCCACGGAAAGATGAAGACATTTCGTAAGCAGTGAGGCCGGCAGTAGCAAGCGCTACCACAACAGCCGCTGATACCAGCGTCTTGCGCCATGCAAAGCCGGCGGCCTTGTTAGGCATATCTTTATCCAGCAGGTCCTTCATCCTCAGCCAGGCTCCCGCCCGCTCTTCCTCTTCGCCGTTCAAGCGCTGCCTTACGAGGTCGTCTATGTGAATTAAGTTTTTATCCATGTGGGATAAAATTTTATTTTTTAATGTGTAATTGTAACTTTTCAATTTTCTCCTTCAGCATGCGCCGCCCTTCCGAGAGATGCCATTTTGAAGTTCCTTCGCTGATACCTACCATTTTCCCTATTTCCTTGTGCGAATAGCCTTCCATCACATACATGTTGAAGACCGTCCTGGTTGCGACCGGCAGTGTATGCACTATTTCCAGTAGCTGGTTGTAATACAACCTGTCTGCGTGGTCTTTGTGCACATATTCATCCTTCTCCACCAGTACCACTTTTTCATTATAACGCGCGTTCTGCTTTACATAGTCTGAGACTGCATGAAAAACGATCTTGCGTAACCAACCTTCAAAAGAACCTTGAAAAGTGTACTGCTGAACTTTTTGAAAAGCGCGTAAAAAACCATTGTTGAGCACTTCTTCCGCCTGCATTTCACTATCTATATACCTACGCACAACAGACATCATGCGTGAGTAAAAGAGCTTATATAACTTCTCCTGAGCCGCCCGCTCATTGCGTATGCAACCATGGATTAGTTCTTCAAGCTCGCTTGCCTGACCTTGTACAGTATACGTCAACGCTATAGACAAGTAATGGGTGTTAAATATCAGCTACTATATAAGACTGTGGGACATGTATAAGGGTTGGGTAACGCCTTATAATAATTACTGCAAATTAACATTTTATGGGCAAACCACCAGCAACTATGTTCCCGCAACACTATAACATCCTGAATAAATCAAATATTAATTTATCACATTTAATTTAGCGCCTGCCATAAAGTTGATACCCGGCATTGGTCGCTGGGATACGACCATGTAGGTGGAATTGAATATATTATTAGCCTGGAAGGACAATTGAAGAGATTTAGCCTTTGGCAGAGGCAGCATATAAGTAAGCTGGACATTGGCTGTATTGTAGGGCTCTATCCATGCAGATTCATCTATTGTATAGAAACGGTAGCCTGTGTAAGTATGGTTGTAGTTGACATACAGGCGTTTATAAGTGACACCGATGTTCATTTGGCCATTGTAACGAGGGGCATAAGGAATCTGCTTGCCGATGCTGCTATCGTTGGGTGCGTAGCTTTGTTGGGTAGTAGCTATAACGTAGGCGGTGTTCAGTCCGAGGTGAATGGCAGCGTTTCCTAACTTGCAGCGGAGCATGTTTTCGGTCTCAACACCCCTGCTCTTTACGAGGGCTATATTATGAGGCGTCCAGATGGCGCCGCCAAACCAGATGATCCAATCTTTGATATCCCGGTTGAAAACGGAGACATCGTGAGTGAGGGAAAGCTTGGTGTCCGGGTCGGTCTTTAAGGAGTAACCTGCATCCTGGCTCCACCCTTGTTCGGGCTTCAGATTGGGATTTCCGCCAGGGGTATAGTAGAGTTCATTTAAGGTTGGAGCCCTGAATGAACGTTGAATATTTGCTCTGATTGTCAACCAATTAAAGAGGCTATATGAAGTGTTTATTCCGGGTAGAAAGATGGCATATTGGTCTATGACTTGTCCGCTGGCCTGTAGGGAGACATTCAGTTTGCTTCGGAAAAACTCCATGGCATAGGCGGCACTCAGGCCGGTCCTTAGCTGGGAATTGCCGGTCGTTTTCATCCAGGAATAGTTGAGCGGGATGAAGACCAAAAGGTTGTGCGAACCAAATAACCGCTTCTTCCAGCCCAGCTCGTTATAAGACTGATAACTAAGGTTACGGGAATGGAGGGAAATGGCTGAGTCGTTGAAATCGAGGTTGTCTTCGATGATAGAGGTTTTGGCGTAAAAGGTATTCGTGCCCTTTTCCTTTCTCCAGTGGAGCATGAGTCGACTGGACTGGTCCCGGCTGTTCTTTACCGAATAGCCCTCAAAGAGTGCCGGGGGAATTTCCCTGTTATAGTGCTGATACCAACCGGAAATACTTAATACATTCTTCTCACCGAGTAGATAAGCTGCATTGAGCATCAGCCCGGTACTCCTCAAACGGGAGTTGGGCATCTTCTGTTCGGTATTGGAGTTATCGGTGTAAGTGTAGTTGTTTTGAGCGGATTGCAGGAAACCGTTAGCGGAAGCGAACCATCTCCTGCCACTGAAAGCCAGCCTTGCACCTCCTGAATACTGGCTGAAACTGCCTGCGCCGAGCGAAACGGATATATCTTTTCTGCCATTGGAGTCGAAAACAGGAAGATCATTTTCTAAAAGGAGTGCACCACCTACATTGCCACTACCCCATAGTGCCGAGGAACCGCCGTATAGAATACTGATCTTATCAATGAGGGCGACGGGCAAGGTGGAAATATCAGCGATACCCAAAGCGGCATTTTGTAAAGGAATGCCATTCCACAATACCAGCGACTGAGCAGAAGATGAGCCACGAAAATTAAGCGTAGCTAACCCGTTGAATCCGTATGACTTTACGAAAGCAGGTGTTTGCTGACTGAGGAGGTTGGCTAATGTCTGGAACTTGTATTGTTGTAATACGACACTGTCTATATGCATCAGTTTTTGCCCGGGAACAAAGATATTGACCTTGTCTTCGTTGGTGTGTTTTTCTTTTTTCTTGCCCTTTACTTTTACTTCGGGTAAAACTTTGTCGGTTTGTGCAAATAAAGGAGTCATAGTGCACAGGGATACAAACAGTAAAAGCAGTAAGCGCTTACAGATACTATATGATAATACTGCGCGCACTAATTAAAATAGAATTGACCTGGACCTACACCACAACTGAATGTTTTGCGTAAGCTACCATCAGGTAGATAAATGGAAACTGAGCCTTTCTGCGTGAAGCCTTTAGGGTCGCCGACGTATATATCACCTGTGCCCGGCGCTATGCCCAATGCCCAGAAATATTGAAGCGATTGTGCCTGTATCAATGCAGTTGTAGGAAGCTGAGTATCAGTGATGTTCATTTGGTAAATGCCGTTGTGACTTGAACCGCCGGAATAATTGACCTCAATAAAATACAATTTGTCTTTAGCCGGATTGGTAACGAGTCTTAGCGGGTCTGCACCTGTGGGGAATGCAAAACCTGCAAGCGGTTGGTTATTGTCTAAGTCTATTCTTGTAAGGCTGGCTGCTTTATTTTTCTGAATGTTGCCGCCTAATACCCAGAGTTTACCGTCTTTGTCCAGCACTATTTCCTTTGGCGCTGCACCCTGTAGCGTTTGTATCATAGATACATGGTCGGTATTGGCGTTGATAGCATAGAGCTTGTTGACAGCGGTATCCCAAAGGGCTACATATACCTGTCCATTATGCAGGAGCATGCCTTCCGGGTTATTGCCCGGCATAGTTACTGTGCCTGTAACCTGGAGGGTTTGTGGATTGATGATCGTAACCTTGTTAGTATACAAACTGCTTACATAAGCCTTTGCAGAGCTTATCACTTGTATGTAGCGCGGCTTAGATACAGGGATAGTGCCAATTAAAGACCAATTATCCTTATTGACCACAATGATCTTGTCGGAGTTATTAACGCAAAGAAATAATCTATCATCAATCTCTGACATACTTTGAAATACATCGCCCAAAGATTGGCTGTTGGCTGAATGATACACATCTTCGTACACGCTATCTGTTTCGGGGCGATATAGACTGAGGGCTGAATTGCCATTACCAAAACTACCCTCGCAAACGATATATACATTTTTTGCAGTGGGGTCAACATATGGATTTGTATCAGGCCCTGTAGGCTTGTCCTTTACACAGGCAGCCAGGAATATGGAGAGGAAAAATAAATACTTTATTGCTTTACAATTTTCTCCAGCCATTTTTCACCGTTTTCGTTCTGTAATTGCAAGTAGTAGATTCCTGATGCGTAGCTGTTAAATTCTATAGAAGTATTCGCCATTACTTTCTGAATATACAATACCCTGCCCGTTACATCTGTAAGTGTCAACGAATAATTACCGCTTCCTTTGATAAATAACTGATCAGATACAGGATTAGGGTATATCGCTATCGGATCACCTGAAGCAAAAGAGGAAGCAGACAAACCGAACTGGTGTATCGCACCCACAGCATCAAGGTCGAAGCCGCCGATAGGGAAATTGGTAGGATAAGGGTCATTGATGAGATTACCGGCAGTGTCAACAGAGCCATATGCCCCATTGACAGCACCTACCACATCTACCAAACGAATATGTGTGATGAAATTGACATCGAGGTTAGGCGTACCGACGAGATCTTCCAGGTCGAAAGGAGTACCATTATTGCTGATATACTTACCTGCGAGGTTATTTATCAGTGTTGCATCCATGTACACACCGGCACCGGGGATCTGTGGTGATGTGGACGTAAGTGAATGTGCCGGGAACCTGAAAAAGTCAACACCATTAGAGCTGACCTCAACAAAAGCTAATTCTAAAAACGCATCTTCAGGATCGTTAGGGTTGAGAAAGCCATTTTCAAAAACGGCGAAGTCGGCACCGGGGCCATTGTAGATGGGTGTAGCAAAAGTCAGCAACGCTACTCCACTGTCGCCGAGGCTAATTATACTATTGTCAACGCTACCGATACCATTGGCGTCTGTGCCTGAAGTGACCAATCCGGCATTAGGATCTGCGATGTCTATATATCCCCTGTGCACCACACAACCTGTTGCCCACCCATGAAAGGAAGGACTACCGGCATGTATAGCAGTAGAACCGGAGACACCCACCTGCGGCGCATACTGAGCATGCGCCGCTGTGAGTGAGTATAGAGATAGAATTATTGTGATGAAAATCTTCATGCTATTGTTTTACAAAACGTGAACCCACGGCTTGTGTATCGCTTACTAATTGCAGGTAATAAGTACCTGATGGCAAAGATGAGATATTTATCGATTCTTTATTAGCGCTAACAGATTTTGATAGCAATAATTTGCCTGTTATGTCCATTACCTTCAATTGCTTTACTGCAGGATTGTTCACCTCTACGTATAAAGTTTCGGTAGCAGGATTAGGATATAGCTTAGCTGCGTTTGCTTTTGCAACACTGTTTAAACCAACGGGCGTTGTAGTTTTAGTAGTAAAGTCATCCATGCAAAAATAAGTAGGATTATTCATTCCGAAACCACCGGCAGTATCTGTAGAACTCAATAAGAACTCAAGACTGTCCACGTTACCAAGTGGTGTAAGATCCAGCCATTCCCATGTCTTTACTATATAATCGTCCGCGTTGTTTGCAAAACGAAAATCGGCCAGGTAGTAATCTACGGTATCAGTTTTCAGTTGGCCGTCCAGGTAGCCGTATACCGTTAGCTTGAACCAGTCAGGATCGTTACCACTAATCCCGCCAAATTTCTTGGCTGAAAAGTATCCCTCGTTCATTGCGTTATAGGCATAAGTGCTATTGGTGATGTAAAAACCCATTACCGTATCACCTGCTGCCGCAGTATCGGTGATCTTTATATAATTCCTGATGCCATACCCCTGGTAGCTCACGCAATACCCTGGGGAACTATCATAACCAATAGCCGTCTTGGCTGAATACTCGTTGGCGAAGCCATCAGTCACACTATCCGTCATATTAGAATAAGCAAAACCATAAACCCAATAGCCTGTAAATGCCGTATCGTATGCACAAGGGAAATATCCCTGTCCATCGCTGAAGCCTACATCTTGGAGTGGCTCTGAATAATTAAGATAAAAAGTATCCGGTGTTGTGACCAGCAGACTGAAGGTATCGAAGGTAGCTACTACCTGAGCCTTAACAGCGAAAGTGCTCATGATAAGAGCAGTGAAAGCGAGTGTAAATTTGCGCATATATTAAATTGGTTTTTGAAAACAATTTTAAAAATGCAGCAATGGTAATAATACAGAAAAGTAGAGGGCAGCACGAGGCTGATACCTTTTCTTACCTGAGCTTTTATTCCCGAAAGCAGCAATAAGCAATATGTGCAAAGGCAGGTCTTCTGACTTACTTCGCCTTTTGTCGCCTTCCCATTTCAGATTGAAACAGTGGCAAGAAGAACAAAAGGTTTTAAATGAAGCTTACAGCATCGGGTAATGTCCGGGATTTACACCCGGTTCCCTTTTCATTCTTTACGTGAGTAAAGAAACCATTGCGTTGCAAAAGTAGAAATTCAAAATTCAAAAGCCAAAAAAGCTTTTGATTAACAATAACTAAGTTATTGTAACAATCTTTGGCGTAATGCCTCGTACATGATCATCCCCGCCGCGACGGAGACGTTGAGGGAGTCGAATTGGGCGACCATGGGTATGCGAATGAGTTGCTCGGCGCGCTTGATGACATCTTTGCTGATACCCGTATCTTCTGCCCCCATCACTACGCACGTCGGGATAGTGAGGTTGGCCTCATATACCGGAATACTGCCCTTCATCTGGGTACCTAATACCTGTATGCCGTTCAGCCTCATTATATCAATGGCTTGAGGAACAGATGGTATGCGGCAAAGTAGTATCTTCTTTAAGGCGCCTGCTGATGTCTTTATTGCATCTTCGGTAAGAGATGCAGAATCGGAAGTTGGGAGAATGATGCCGTGCGCTCCGCAGCACAACACAGAACGTGCGATAGCGCCTACATTGCGGACATCGGTAACGCCGTCCAATAAAACGAACAGAGGTGTTTCGCCTTTATCCACTACCTGGTCTATAGCGGACTGGAGGTCGACATAGTCAAGCAGACTTGTCCATGCTACCACACCCTGGTGCATGGCCTTGGTGAGATTGTTGAGCTTCTCTATGGGAACCTGGCTCATGGGGATATCCCTTTTCTGGGCCAGTTGCTTTATAGCATTTATTTCCGGGCCGGTAGCGGTACGGAGGAGGAATATTTTTTCGATGGCTGCACCTTGCTCTAAGGCTTCCTGTACAGGTTTACGGCCGATCAATAAAGGGAGTGAACGCTGCGGTTTTATACCAGGTCTCATGGGGCAAACCTACAAAAAAAATAGCCCCGTCTTGAAATGGAGGGAAAAAGAAATCCTCCCGGCTGAACCGGGAGGATTGAAATTACATGTGAAGTTTTTCTTTTTTCGCGAGAAGCTCATCCACTGTTTCCTGGTACATTTCATCAGGAACACAGCAATCAACGGGGCAAACTGCCGCGCATTGTGGCTCTTCGTGGAAACCCTGGCACTCAGTGCACTTATTGGGTGATATATAATATACATCGTCAGCTATGGGTGCCTGCCGAGCTGAGGCATCTAAATGCGAACCGTCCATCAGGACAAAGTCGCCCTTAACGGCAGTACCATCTGCGATATTCCACTCTACTCCACCCTCATAAATAGCATTATTCGGGCATTCAGGCTCACAAGCACCACAGTTAATACATTCATCTGTTATCTTAATAGCCATATACTCTTCTTTCTTTTTTTAGTTTATATGCTGACAAAGTTACAATTTCGCAGACATAATTCAGGTACAAAATATGCTTTCTTTACATACCAGGATAGAATTACTTGAGAAGCTAGGCCAATACATGCTTTCAAATGACGAGCAATGGCAGGAAACACTGGCAGTTGCTAAGATATCCAATATGTGGTTTACCCCTGATCATATAGACCTGGCTGTAAAAAACATAGCAGAACAATTCCTTCAAAAGCCCATAATGGAGCAATGGGTGAGCAACTATACCTATGCTACGGAACCAAAAAAAGTAGGCATTGTCTGTGCAGGGAACATACCGCTGGTGGGATTTCATGATTTTATGTGTGGCTTCCTGTCGGGGCATGATGTGGTGTTGAAACTCTCTTCCAAAGACGAAGTTCTGATGAAGCACCTAATAGCTAAACTTACTGAATGGGAACCTGAGGTAGCTAAGCATGTGCAGATAAGCGACATGCTGAAAGGTTGTGATGCCTACATTACCACGGGTAGTAATAATACCGCCCGGTATTTCGAACAATACTTTGGTCAGTTCCCACACATCATCCGTAAGAACAGGACATCTGTAGCTATACTTACGGGTAATGAAACCGATGAAGAACTTTCATTATTGGGAGATGACATCTTCCTGCACTTCGGGCTGGGATGCAGGAATGTAACGCAGGTGTATGTGCCTAAGGATTACAACTTCGAGAAGTTATTGGCTGCATTTAATAAGTATAATGAGTACATCAATCATAATAAATACAAGAACAATTATGATTACCACCTGGCATTGTACCTATTGAACAGGGTTCCTTATATGACCAATGAATTGTTGCTGATGGTGGAGAATGAAATGCCGTTCTCGGCTGTGGCAGTGCTGCATTATCAATACTACACAGATATTGTTGCTGTAGAGGAGAAACTGCAAGGCAATGATGATGTGCAGTGCGTCGTTGGTAAAGGACATGTAGGGTTCGGCGATGCGCAACGGCCGGGCATTAGTGATTATGCGGATGGAGTGGATACGATGACTTTCCTTAGCAGTCTGTAACGCTAAATTATTCTCCCTTGAACATCTTTACAGCTGTCTCACCATTTGATTTGATGTAAGCGCGCATCATGCCGGGAGTGTTGAAGTAGTCAACAATATTGCCGTCTTTATCCAGACCTATCATTCCGCCATCACCACCCAGTTCAGGGAGGCGGTGCATCATCATTTCTTCCGCAGCTTTATCGAGCGACATGTGTGCCAGTTCCATTCTATCACTGATACTCTTGGCCATAACCAGGCGAATGAAATACTCACCCCAGCCCGTGCAACTGATAGCACAAGTCTTGTTATTGGCATAAGTACCCGCACCAATAATGGGGCTGTCACCTACCCTGCCAAACGACTTATTGGTCATACCGCCTGTGCTGGTACCCGCGGCAAGGTTGCCGTATTTATCTAACGCCACAGCACCTACAGTACCATATTTAAAGTCCCTGTTCTCCGGTTGCCTGAGGTATGCTTTTTTGTTTTGTAATTCTTTGTCCTTTTTCTCGTCAGCCTTAATATTCATTATTGAATTGTATTGCTCTTCAGTCCTGAAGTATGAGGGGTCAACTATAGTGCAGCCCTTTTCTTTGGCAAACTGTTCGGCACCAGCCCTTACCATCATTACGTGGGGACTCTTATCCATTACTGCCCTGGCCGCTGTGATGGGGTTCTTAATAGTGGTTACACTGGCCACAGCACCAGCCTTCAGTGTATGCCCTTCCATGATGGAGGCATCCAGCTCATTCTTAACTTCACTGGTAAAAACCGCACCCTTTCCTGCATTGAATAAAGAATCATCTTCTAACACCTTAATAGCTGCCACCACCGCATCGGTAGCTGTGCCACCGGCTTTCAGTACTTTGCCACCGGCATCAAGTGCATTCTGTAAACCCTTACGATAAGCCTTTTCCCGTTCAGGAGAGACCATTCCGGGCGTGAGCGAACCCGCACCACCATGAATGAGCAATACATACTTCTGTGCGTTACCATTTACGGAACAACAAAGCATCAGAAAAAGGAGCAAGTATTTCATTTGTACAAAATACAGCGATAAGTGGAGAAGAGAAAATTATTAAGTCAACAATATTTACTTTTGTTACCAACAGACACGTTATGCCAAAAATTGATGAACGCATAGATCTATATATAACTGCATCAGCAGAGTTCGCCCAACCGATATTGAGCCATTTGAGAAAACTGGTTCATGCTGCCTGTCCTAAAGCAGAAGAAACGATAAAATGGGGTATGCCGTGTTTTGAATATTCAGGAAAGATGATGTGCTATATGACGTCTTTTAAGCAGCACTGTGTTTTTGGATTCTATAAAGGAGATGTAATGGCTGATCCACATAAGGCTCTTACTATAGTTGGCAAAACAGCTATGGCCACTTTCGGAAAAATAAGTCATCTAAGCGATCTCCCAACAGACAAAATCATAAAAGAATACATAAAGGAAGCGATGAAGCAAACCGAGGAGAATGCAGCCATAAAAAAAAATCCGGCTAAGAAGCAAGTCCCTAAATAATAAAGGGTGAATAATCACCCCTTCTTGTGTGGTTTACTATTACTCGTAGTAGGGTTTAGAATAGCTTAATAAGAATCCAGTTCCCTTATCTTTAATATCAGGTCATCTGAAGGAATCTCTGATAACTCAACATTTATCTGGTTGATCTGCGAAGTGGTGAAAGCTCTTTCACCATAGTAAAATTTCCTGTCCTTGATAGAAAAAGCTATCAATTTCCCCTGGATGCCAACAGGCATTTTGTTGTCATTTACAATCACAACACCAGACTCTGAAGGAACACTGCATTGCATGGCGACGTTAGCACCCTTAGGACAGAAGTAAACAAAAGTATTACCTGACACACCGCCGGAAGTTGCAATCTCACCGGGATTATTAGTGAGCGAAACGGTAAGACTTCCCGTAGCTATGTCGTGCAAATAAAATACACCACAATTGATCCAGCCCATTTTTAAAGTATTGAACGAATACGCGCTGCCGTCAGAATTAATAGAATCAACCATCTCGGGGCCCCAGGCCATAAATCCTGTGGCATTAGCATTAGGGTTACCTCTGCTTATTCTCATAAAGCCTCCCTGTGCGGAAGGAATCGAGATATTCATCAAATTCGTTAATGTCTGATCAACGACATGGCCACCGGCTACAATGTTAACGGACACAATACCTTTAGAATTGACAGGTGAGCCATCATAGTGGTTGGTATTAATGCCTCCCAAAATAATATCACTTCGCTTCAGCATTTCGTATGCCTCTAAGGTAATTTTACCTGACACATAGTTGCCGTTCTTCTGAATAGATGTTTGCGGAACAGTGATCTTAGTACCGTTGAGCAAAGTAATGGTTTTAGGAAGCTCACTGGTATTCATGGAAATTTGCTGCTTCGGCGGACCGAATCTGTTGACAAAATCCTCTGCATTATTCATTGGTGAAGGCGGATATATATAGATGGTTTCACTTTCCTTGCAGGATGCAAAAGATAAAACGCCCGCGATCATTCCATAAGTAAGAAACCTTTTCATAGAAATTTGCGCTTGAAACATACCTACTCTCTTAACAGGCTTTTCGGCATACGCCCCGGCTAAATAAAAATGTTTCGTTGCTATCACTAAGTTACGATAAATAGAAATAACAACAAATATGACCTTACCGATAAACCACAATATAAAGACGTGTAAAAATGCAAAAACCTTTGGTTTTCAGGTATATTAATTGAAAAAATACGGAAGTTTAGCCTAAAGCTATAAGAAATAGCCCCAACCACATGGTCAGGGCTAATCAAATATCAATATTCAGAGGTGCTTAATAAGTATCTAAAGCATCTATCTGCGTTGCTATCGCTGCTTCGGTAGTCTCAGCAAGCGTAAGCGTCAAGGTCATGTTGGGAGTAATAGTAATGTCTTGAGTAGCCAGGTAGAACCGGCCATCTTTTACAGAGAAGGCCAAAAGCCTGCCCTGTGCTCCGACAGGCATAGAATTATCATAGCTTTTAACACCTGTATTGCCTGAAGGCGAATAGAGCTGAGCTACCACATTCTGTCCCTGGGGACAAAACAATACAAAAGTTTCACCTGAACCACCCATAAGTGTAGCGAAGGCGCCGGGATTGTTGGGTACATCTACCGTAAGTGTAGTTAGTGGCGCTCCATTATTGTAAAATACATCGCAGTTAACCCAGCCAAGCTCTCTCATAGAGAAATTGAAGAGACTATCAAGGCCTTTTACTGAATCAACAGCACCGGTTTGTGGTACTTCCCAACCAAGCTGTCCTGTACCATTCGTGTTCACATCACCAGACCATATGCTCGTAAATTCATTCTCACGAGTAGTGGGCATGGAAACACTGTAAGGAATTGCAACTTCATTATCAATGCTCACCCCATTTAACTTAATGTCTATGAAGAAAAAACCATCAGTTACCAATGGCCGGCCGGAAATGTGATTGGTATTAGTCCCCGTGAATACAGCATCACTTCTCTTTTTTATTTCAAATGCTTCCAATGTAAGTTCACCAGTCACGAGCACACCGTTTTTCTTGAGTGAGTTGGGCTGTATGGTGATCTTAGTACCCTCGTTCAGCGTAAATGTTTTTGGTAGTTCGGCAGTATTAAATGTAAATGTTTGCTTATCCATTCCGTACTTATCCACGAAATCCTTTGCATTATTCATTGTTGATGACGGTGGATTGACCGGATCTGTTTTGTCTTTCTTGCATGCTGACATATACATAGTAGCACATACCAATACTGCAGCAAATAATAGTTGCTTTTTCATAACAAGTAATTTTATTGAAGAATCCTCTAGTCCTGATAAAGCGCAAACAATGTGCCGCTTTTAACAATTCGTTGATACATTAACATCTATATACTAATACCACTCGTTAACCTGTGATAATCAATAAAAAAGATAAGTGATAGCTATTCTTCTCTGGTGCTCGGGATTTTTTGTAATTTCAAAAAACAAAGACCTACTATATATGCACGAGCTTATAACCAAGCGCAGAAGTATCCGCGCCTTTTCTGACAAAGAGATCAGCAAAGAAAATATGCAGGCGATACTGGAAGCCGCCAGTTGGGCGCCAAGCTCTATGAACGAACAGCCATGGAGGTATATATATGCATTCAGGGGAACTGCAGGTTTTGATACTATCTGGAATTGCCTTGTACCTTCCAACCAATCATGGGCCGATAAAGCAGCTGTGCTGATGGTGAGTGTAGCAGAAAAAACATTTGTAAGGAACGGAAAGCCTAACAGGCACTATATGCATGATACGGGACTGGCCAATGAAAATCTTATTATCCAGGCAATCAGTATGGATATTTACGCACACCCTATGGGCGGCTTTAATATGGATATGACAAGAGAAGTCTTACAATTGCGTGAAGATGAAGAAGTAGTTTGTTTTATTGCATTAGGCTATAAAGGTGATCCCAACGCCCTGGAAGAACCAAACAGGACCAGGGAAACCGAAGAGCGAACAAGAAAAAACATAGATGAAATAAGTAAGGACATTTCCTAAATGGGGAGATTTGATTACATATCATATAAGGTAGAACCACTGGATAAGGAAAGTACGCTTGCCAAACTGGAGCGTTTTGAAGAAGTGGATAAATACAGATCCTTTTACAAGATACTCCCCTCAGTTGTACAGACTACGGAAGAGGAGCGGGACACCATTACCAAAATACTGAACAAAAGCGCAAAGGAACTTATCCGATTACTGAAGCAGGAAAAGAAACCACACAAAGCCACTTTAAAAAAAGTAGTGAATGACTGTATGAAAACAGTAACAGCTGCACCGGTGAGTACTGTGAATAAAGATTTTGCTTACGAGATGTGCTGGTACCTGTCTGACATAGCCGGACTTGAAATGCGTAAAACATCGCATTCGTGGGCCTGGGGTTATTGGGATATCATACTTAATGAAGTGAAGGTGATAGAATACAAAGAGAAGAAACGAATTAAGAACAAAATATAAAAAAAATCTGAAATTCATAATATACAATGTTTGACCGCAGACGCTATATTTGTAACAATACACAACAACTTGCGCAGACACAACACCCGGTCATATTTTATCTTACTGTTATCCCTCTTCTGTATCACGATCTACTCGTGTAAGGAAGAATCCGCAAGCGGAGAAGTCTCTGATTTTCAAAAAAATTATGAAGAGGCTTTAATGATCCATGATGATATTGGTGATGTAGATGCCAGTATCAAATACCTCGACTCTTCGTTTAGTGCCTTAGCTCCTACCGACCTGGTAGAGCGTTTTCGTTATTACGAATTTCATTACAATTCGTACAGAAGAAATTATCATAATAACGAAAAAGCCCTTGTGTATGCTGACTCTATGATAGATGTATTTAAAGACAACAAGTCTGAAGAATACCTGCCACATGTGTCACAGGGTTATAGTTCCAAGGGGGACGCACTGCTCGCCCTGGGGAAATATGAAGATGCCTTTACCAGTTACTTCCAGGCCAAAGAGTATGCAGCCTCCTCTCAAAACATATGTGTTATCGGCGACTTCGATTACCGCTTGGGCATGGTGCTCTACAAACAGGAGCGTTACCTGAAAGCGAGTGAGTACTTTAAGACTTCAATGACCAACTTACAAAGTTGTGAGAAAAATTTTATGTGGTTCTTCCGGAAACAGGAAGTGATAGACAACATTGGATTATGCTACTACCATCTGGGCGAGAATGACACTGCTATCCATTATTACCAGAAAGCACTGGCCTATATAAATGAAAATTACGCGCAGTTCCCCGCCATTAAAAGGAGCCTGATGAACCAGGCCATAGCAGTAGTGTACGGTAATTTAGCGACCGCATATCATACTACAGGCAAAACAGCAGAAGCAAAAGAATTGCTCAGAAAAAGCATTGCCATAAATAGCCTGCCCGCTCACGACAAATATGATGCACAGATAAGCAGACTGAAACTGGCCAATTATTACCTTGATGAAAGCAATACCGGTGAAGCGAAAATTGTCCTTGATGAAATAAAAAAGATATCTGATACATTAAAGAGTGAGTTTGTAGCATTAGGCTTTGAAAAGACAATGTCTGAATACTATGAATTGAGCGGCGATGATAAAAAAGCATTGGCTCACCTCACCACTTATATCAACCTGAAAGATAGCAGCGATATAAAGAAGAAGAACCTCCTGGAAACAGACATCAATGCCCGTTTCGAAAACCTGAAAAAGGAGCAAGAAATAGTCGCCCTGGCAGAAAGCAACAAAAGAAAACAGGAATATCTGATATTGCTGATAGTAGGTGCGTTGATGAGCATTGCCATTGGGATACTGATAGTACGGAACTGGCGAAAATCGAGGCAGAACGTGATGATTCTTTCTAAGCTGAATAAACACGTAAAGGACCAGAACATCAAAAACGAAGAAACGCTGGGCGCACTTGCCAAAAGCAATAAAGAGAAAGACCGTATACTCCAGGCTGTATCTCATGATATCAGGAACCCGATACTGGCGGTATCATCGCTTGCGGAATTAATGGAAATAGATATTGACAGTTTTCCCGAAGAACAAAAAGAGTATATACTGCTGATAAAAGAAGCCTGCACTCATGCGTTGAACATCAGTAACGACCTGATAGAAATATCGGCCAGCAAACAGGTAACAGAGCTGGAGAAAGAATATACCGACCTGACCGCCATACTAAAAAGCTGTATCAACCTACTGCGCTTCAGAGCAGCACAAAAGAACCAACAGTTGACATTAAGCAGTCAGCAAGACGCTTCCATCGATATTTATGCGAACAAGGAAAAGATCATAAGGGTAATAAGCAATATTATTACCAATGCCATCAAATTTACCCCGGAAGGCGGACTAATAAGCATTGGTGCCACTGCAGATAGTAAAGAAGCTGTTATTACCATTACAGACGAAGGAATAGGCATACCGGAAGAGTACAAGGACAAAATATTCGACATGTTTACAGAGGCCAAACGCCCGGGTACTGAAGGTGAAAAACCATTTGGACTCGGCCTGTCTATCTCCAAGCAAATAGTGGAGGCCCACAAGGGTAAAATATGGTTTGACAGTAAACCAAACATAGGCACTACCTTTTATATCTCCATTCCGCTCAATTAATACCCATTTGGGGATTACTATTGCCCCGAAGCACAGTAAAGTTTTATATTTTTGAGCGCAAATTGCGTTTCCATGAAAGACTATTATTTTATTCTTGGTGTTGCCCACAATGCGGGTAATCGTGAGATAAAAGAGGCCTTTCGTACGCTGTGCCTGAAATATCACCCTGACAGAACTGTGAGCAACCCTCATAACCATGAACGGTATATGGATATTTGTGAAGCATACCGGGTGCTATCCAACAAAGGCAAGCGAAAAGTATATGATAACTCCGTACTAAAGGATAAAAGAGAAAGGGAACCACTTGGCATCCTGCCCGAAATAAAAACTGCTTATAAAGGTCACTATCCCTGGTTGGCGGTTTTTGCCATTCTTATTGTTGCTGCCATTTCTGTTTTCTTTCTTTATAATACCGACAAGACTATATACACCGGGAATACTTTAGTCACAAATATTGCGCAGCAGAAAGCACCTGTTCCTAAAGCCGTAATTAGCGTTCCAATTGCTGATACGGTGATTGATACCGTTGTAGCGATCACACCTCCAACTATAGATACTGTTGTTTCTGCAATCCCCGACCCTATAGTTGACAGTGCGACAAAAACACAACAATTCATTACAGCAGCATTAGCCCAACATACTGTTACTCCGAATAGACGTAAGTTCCCTACAAGAGAAAGGAACTATCAATATTCCTTCAGAGGAGAAAAATTGTTTGTTACCTATGACCACCCCCAGGCAAAGGGACGACCGATTCGCAAACAAGTGAGCATACCTGTTAATCGTATCAATTCTGTTTACTGCTATGCGGGACAATTATGGATAACCGGAAACTCCATACAGGTGCATGACCTGAAAAGCGGCAAAAGAGAAAAGACCGATTTCTTCTCCGTTCGTTTTGATACAGGCGGCGGCGAGAACGTAGAACAGAAACTGGCTGCGGCATTCGCGCAGCTAAAAACTATGTAGCACTATTATTTTCACGCTACAAGTTATATCTTCAACATAATGATCAAGAAAAAGAAGAGCATCTGGCGAAGGATAGGTAAAGTGATACTTTATGCCTTTGTTGCTTCTATATTGTACACAGTGCTATGCCGCTTCATCTGGCCACCTATCACTATTACCCAGCTTTCCGCAGTGGTAGAAGGGCATGGACTGAAGCGTGACTATGTGAGTTGGGATAAGATATCCCGGAATGTAAAGCTGGCTGCTATAGCGAGTGAAGACCAGCTGTTCCCCGATCATGAAGGTTTTGACTGGAAAGCAATAGACAAAAGTCTGAATGGTACTACCTCCGGCAAGAGGAAAAAGAAGCGCCCCAGAGGCTCTGCTGCCAGCACGATAACACAACAAACAGCGAAGAATGTATTTCTGTGGCAAGGCAGCGGTTGGGGCCGGTATATCCGTAAAGCACCGGAGGCAGGCTTTACCAAACTAATAGAATGGACCTGGGGCAAGAAAAGAATAATGGAAGTATACCTGAACGTGATAGAAATGGGGCCGGGTATATTTGGAATAGAAGCCGCAGCACAGAAATACTTTAATAAATCAGCCAAAAACCTGAGTCGCAGGGAAGCGGCGATGATCATCGCGTGCCTGCCCAATCCCAAACGCTTTAGTGTAGTTCCTACGAGCAGGTGGGTGAACCGACGCACTCCCCATATTATGAGGCAAATGAGCAACCTTGAAGGAGATCCTGATGTACAGGCACTTATAAAATAATTATCACGGCACAGTATTTTTATACTCTACAGTAAAACTACTATTATGAGCAAGCTGATAAACTGCTTTATAGCACTGACACTCCCATTAATCATGACATCTTGCATGGACCAGGGTGATCAAAGGGCTGAAAGTACGCCCATAGATTCTACTAATGTACATGGAACAGCACCTGCCACATATGGTGGAACTGACCCTTCAAAGGAGGCAAATCCACATCCGAATGAATCAGATACCGGTACTGATGCGGGCAATGTATCTAACAACGGGAACCCCGAAAATGAGGTAAAGCCTCAGAAATAAGGACTCATAAATATAATATATTTCATATTCATCGATAGCCCCGACTGAAATAATAGCGATTTTTATCGCTTTTATTTTTACTTTCGGGGCTCGTAATTTGTATCCTTAGCGCCAAGCGGAATGAAGAAGACTATAAAGCAGCTTATTAAAAAAATACCTATAGCCTTTACCAAAAACCAGCAATACGACAAGCAGACTTTAAATATCATTAAAAAGGTATGCAAAGCCGACAGTAATTGTATTGATGTCGGCGCGCACAAAGGAGAGGTCCTGGATCAGATATTGAGATTTGCGCCACAAGGAACACATTTCGCATTTGAACCTATACCGGTATTGTACAAGGGACTTGTAGAAAAGTATAAGAGCAATCCGAAATGCAAAATATTTGATATTGCCCTCAGCAATAATAAAGGTACTTCCACATTTAATTACGTCGTTTCCAATCCTTCGTATAGCGGACTTATAAAACGTAAATATGACCGGGAGAATGAACAGGATACACAGATAACAGTAAAAACTGATTTGCTGGATGATACTATACCTTCAGGCACAAAGATCACTTTGATAAAAATAGATGTGGAAGGTGGCGAACTATTGGTAATGCAGGGCGCTAAAAAAGTACTGACAGAGAATAAGCCGATCGTGATATTTGAGCACGGGCTTGGCGCATCTGATTTTTACAATTCAACTCCGGTGCAGGTCCATGGTCTGCTAACAGAATGTGGCCTGAAAATATCAAGATTAAAAGACTGGCTGAACGACAAGCCCAACCTCAGTCTGCAACAATTTGAAGATATCTATAAGCGTAATAGCGAGTATTATTTTATCGCGCACCCCTAGCCGATACGTAAGCCATTTATTACTTCCTTGTCGGGGGTGAGCAGTGTTATTTCGTCGCCATCCATTGCGCCTAACACAAGACATTCGCTCATGAGTGTAGCTATTTGTTTGACAGGAAAATTCACGACCGCCACTACCCTTTTCCCGATCAATTCTTCAGGCGTATAACGTTTCGTGATTTGTGCGGAAGACTTTTTGATACCCAACTCTCCAAAGTCAATACTTAGTTTATAGGCAGGTTTCTTAGCTTCTTTGAATACTTCAGCTGAGATAATAGTTCCTGTTCTTATCTCTACCTTTTCAAAATCCTGCCAGGTTAAATTATTCTCCATAGTGTTATAACATATGTCCGCTTAATAATGAGAAAGCTACTGAGAAATAAATGATGAGCCCTGTTACATCCACCAGTGTTGCGATGAACGGGGCTGAAGATACTGCGGGGTCAGCGCCTAATTTTTTCAATAGCAAAGGCAACATAGACCCACTCAATGTACCCCAAAGCACAACGCAAAGTAAAGTGATACCTACAGCTATGCCCAATAGTATTGCGTGTTCACCATATCCACCGGTATATGCCCCCCACAGTCCTACCCTGAGGAAGCCGACAACACCCAATACCGTACCAAGCATGAGTCCTGACTTGATCTCCCTGCGCATTACCCGCCACCAGTCCTTGATAGTAATATCCCCTACGGCGAGTGCCTGAATGATAAGTGTAG
Source organism: Bacteroidetes bacterium UBA7674 (assembly GCA_002483105.1). Lineage (GTDB taxonomy): Bacteria > Bacteroidota > Bacteroidia > Chitinophagales > Chitinophagaceae > MKUN01. Next base: position 841,499 of record DLHG01000013.1, on the reverse strand, counting down.
CCGCCTGTGAGCCACTGTTACCACCACTGGAAATAATTAACGGTACGAACAACGCCAAGACAACAGCCTGTGATATTTCATATTCGAAATACCCCATAGCAGTGGCCGTAAGCATCTCTCCAAAGAAGAGGACGATCAGCCAACCCACCCGCTTTTTGAATAGCTTGAATAACGGCACATCAAGATAGGGTTCGTTGAGCGCTTCAGTACCACCTATGCGTTGCATGTCTTCACTGAACTCCTCACTGGCTACCCAGAGGATATCATCGATGGTAATGATGCCTAACAGAATATTTTTATCATCAACAACAGGTAAGGCCACGCGATTATTCATTTTGAACACATCGTTGGCTATATTCTGATCGTCATTTACATTCAGCGCTATAAAGCGCCCGTCTATCAGGTCTGACACTTTTACATTCAGATCGGTGAGGAGGAACTCGCGTATCCTGATATCGTCTATCAGTTTACCGTTGTCATCTATCACATATACTACATCAATGGTTTCAGAGTCTTTGCCGAATGTCCTGATGTGGTCTAGTACTTCCTGGACCGTCCAGTCGAGGAACACTGCTATGTAGTCCGGCGTCATCAGCCTGCCCACACTACCCTCTTTGTAACCTAATAATTCCAGTGTAATTCTACGCTCTTCAGGATGCAGGAGGCGTATGAGTTCCTTCACTACTTCGCTGGGAAGTTCCTCCAGCAGCGAGGTACGGTCATCCGCAGGTAATTCGTTCAGTAGCTCGGCCGTCTTGTATGGAGGCAGGTCGTGTATCAGATCTTTCTGTGTACTGAAGTCCAGTATCTTAAACGTACTGGCAGCACGGTGTACGGACAATGTAGATATAATACGCTCCTGTGATTCTGGCATCTCTCCTATCAGTTCGGCTACAGTGCTAATATTCAATTCATCAAGAAAGTCGTGTAGTGCCGCCCTGTCATCACGATCAAGCAGCTCTTCAAACTTTGCCTTTATCATTAAGTCATCTACCATTGCTGCAAAATTAATCTTTGATATGTCTGTAACAACATTAACCGGAAGTTATTTTGAAAAAGCTACATATATTTGGTGTATGAAAAGAATATTTACGTTACTATCCGTCCTGTCAATTCTATCAGCAAGTGTGTCAAATGCTACAACACGCAAAGTGTTATTTATTGGTAACAGCTATATCTATACCAACGATGTTCCGTTGTTATTGCAGAATATTGCTACCTCTATGGGAGACACATTAATATATGACCAGTCAACTCCCGGTGGACATACACTTCAGCTGCACAGCACCAACGCTACAACTATACAGAAGATCTATTCCCAGCAGTGGGATGTGGTGATTGTACACGAACAAAGCCAACGCCCGGCCTTCTCGCCGGGACAGGTGGAGACACAAGTGTATCCGTATGCCCAGATCATTGACAGCATGATACATGACAATAACAGCTGTACCCAAACAATGTTCATGATGACGTGGGGTTATAAAAATGGTGACCCTACCAATTGCGGTAATTACCCACCTATATGCACTTATGCAGGTATGCAGGCCCGCCTGAGAGAAAGCTACCTGGAAATGACACAGGACAACAATGCCACAGTAGCACCCGTTGGCGCTGCATGGAAAGTAGTAAGAGACAGCTTCCCCACAATAGAATTGTACAGTGGAGATAACTCACATCCTGTAGTGGCCGGTTCCTACCTGGAGGCTTGCGTATTGTATGCTTCTATCTTCCATAAAGCACCAAACCTGAGCAACTTCTACTCCACCGTACCTCAAGCTGATGCAGTGAAACTACAAAATGTAGCTACACATGTAGTATTAGACAGTCTTGACAACTGGCAGCAATTTGGCAACTATGTATTCTCAGATTTTGATGCGCCTCTTAGTGGCCAGACCATTACTCTGCAAAATAATTCTGAAAAGGCTACCGCTTACAACTGGAACTTTGGTGACCTTGCAACAAGCACTGCTGCTACACCACCACCACATACATACGCGGCAAATGGCCAGTATGTAGTGACATTAACGTCGTCTAATACATGCTTCTCTGAAACAAGCAAAAAGACTATTGATATATGGCCTGCTTCAGTGAACGGGGTAACGAATAATGCTTCACTCATCAACGTTTATACCTCTGTACCAGGGTATGTAAACATCACAGTGTTAGATGCAGTTGATAAGATAGAGATATACAGTGTATCGGGACAGAAGATACGTTCGTATCGAATGATGGGTAAGAAGACGATACAAGAACAACTACCTGCAGGTATCTATATATGCTATGCCTACAAAGGTGAAACGCCAGCTGTGGTTAAGTTCAGCGTACAATAGCCACTGGTATAATATTTATGGTTATTTCTGTAAAAACGAATGGCTACTACATTCCAGGAATTGATACAATCGGACAAGGCAGTGCTTGTTGACTTTTTTGCAGAATGGTGCGGTCCATGCAAAGTGATGGCACCTATTCTGCATGACGTAAAGCAAAAGCTGGGTGATAAAGTAACGATACTGAAAATAGACATAGATAAGAACCGCCCCGCCGCCGAGCATTTCCAGATACAGGGTGTTCCTACTTTAATATTATTCAGGAAAGGTGAGATAAAATGGAGGCAATCAGGCGTGGTTGATCCTAAGAGTTTGGAAAGTGTGATCAACCGGTACGGTTAACGTTTGAAAAATATCTCTGTAGCGCCGAAGCCGTACTTGGCGTTATACTCATTTACATAGCGATCCACTTCTTTCGTCTTAGCGAGGAGTGCATGTATGGAAAAGCGAAGCACACCTTTGCCTAATCCATGTATCACTATCATACGTTCCTGGCGATGCATAATTGCGAGGTGGAGGTATCGCTCAAAAGTTTTCATTTGCAGATGCAACATATCTGCATTATCCATGCCTTTGATATTATTAGTCAGATTTTCGATGTGCAGATCCAGTTCGTAAGCCGGGCCTTCAATATTCATCCTGCCGGGCTGGTTTACATATTGTGCCTGCACCTTAGGGACGAATTTTTCCCGGGGAGCCTGTGGTACAAACACAGAAAAATCATCTATCAGTAGATAAGTAAAGGTTGGTTCGTTCTTCAGCATCAGGTCGTTGATGTGCTTGAATAGTTTTTCGGGACGGATGCGTAACACGTCTTCAGATACAGCCATTTCCTTATTAACAGTATCAGTTAGCGACCAATGAAAACGTGGTTGCTCATCCATATTCGCCCAGGGGATGCTGTGCAGGTATATATTACCGAAAGCATGCAAAGTTCCCTCATGGCTAAAGAGCGTCTTATGATTGATCTTTACATCATAAGTGAATTTAACAGGAACCGGCAACTCATTCAGCAAATGTACTTTCAGCATATCTACTATATCTTCCATCTCATCGTGTTTATACATGGGCATGAAAGAGAGATATACGCCTTTGGCTAAACGCTTAGGCCTGAGCTTTTCTTTTTCAACGGGAAGTTGTTCGGGAATGTTGTTCTTCTTGACGACAGTCTTCTTCTCGGTAAACCATTTGAGGTATGGGTGGTCTATATCTTCTGTGTAGACAGGGAAAGTAGTACCGTTCACCTCTACCTCCATCATGTCCTTACCTATATAGGCTGTCACGTGCCCTTCCTCACCTGTCTGCTTCAATACGACCTTATCACCTATGGAAAACTTCATTTATTTGACCAACTGTGTTTTTAAGAAGGCTACCATTTTGCGGATAGCCTTGCCACGATGGCTTATTTCATTTTTTATGTCAAGAGGTAGTTCAGCAAAAGTTTGTTCATATCCGTCGGGGATAAAAATCGGATCATAACCAAACCCCTTGTCTCCCCTTTTCTCTTTTGTTATTCGCCCCTCACAGATACCTTCGAAGTAATGGCTCATGCCATCCCACACCAAACAGATAATTGCTTTATAGTGTGCGGAACGGTCAAGTTTGTCTTCGAGTTTTCTTAATACCTTTTGTAAGTTTGCCTCATCATCCCTTTCACCTGAATAATGTGCACTGTCAACACCAGGTGCATTGTGCAATGCGTGTACGCAAAGGCCACTGTCATCGGCAAATACATTCTTATGGGAAAAACTATAAATAGCTCTTGCCTTAGCGGCTGCGTTTTCTTCAAATGTATTGAATGGCTCCAGGATGTCATCCATGAAGCCAATATCCATAAGTGACAGCAAAGAGACATCAGAGACCATTGCTCTTATCTCCCTGATCTTACCCTGGTTGTTTGATGCAATGACCAATTCGTTCATGTATCACCTAAATTATGGAAATATAGAAAAACCCTCTTCCGCAAAGGTAATAAATATAAAAGCGTCGAATGTCGCGACACTTAGAGGAATGTTAATATATCTTTCTATTTCAGCCCATTCAGGTCCATATAAGCCTCGGCCCGGGCAATGTCTCCCGGCACATCTATCCCTACCCCGGTAGCGATGGTCTCTACCATACGTAAAGAGATGCCATGCTCGAGGAAACGGAGACATTCAATTTTTTCGGCTTCTTCCAAGGGTGTCATCGGCCAATTGGTGAAGTTCATTAAGGCAGCCTTGCGGAATGCATATACGCCTATGTGCTGATAATGCTTTATTCGAATGTCCTGGTTACGGGGATATGGAATGACACTCCTTGAAAAGCAAATGGAATTGTGATGTTTATCGAAGGTAACTTTAACTACATTCGGGTCAGCGATCAACTCCGGATCGCCTAATTCCCTGCATAGTGAAGCGACCTGCACCTTTCCTTCTTCATCATGCCTGAAGGCATCCAGCAGATCAGCTAAGGGTTGTTTTTGTGTAAATGGTTCATCACCCTGAACATTCAGGAACACATCGGCTTCTAAATGAGCGGCTACTTCTGCAATACGATCGGTACCGCTCTCATACTCCTTCCTGCTTTTTATAGCCTTGCCACCATATTGTTCTATTTCCTGTATCAATTTATCATCATCTGCTACAACGATCACTTCATCAAACAGACCTGTGGCAACCGTCGCTTCATAAGTTCTGCGCAGCACAGTCTTTCCTCTCAGGTCGGCTAAGAGCTTCTGCGGAAAGCGTGACGCCTCCAGTCGTGCGGGTATCAGTGCGATCGCTTTCATCTTACTTCTTTTTAAGTATGCCCAGTAACAGCATCAGCCATCCGAGGATAAAAAATACACCACCAATTGGCGTGAGTATGCCCACGCCTGTTAAGCCTACAACACCGTTCATCTTTAGCACGGTAATTAGGTATAGTGAGCCACTGAAAAGGATAATGCCTGTTGTAAAAAATGATGCTGCGAGCTTCACCTGTTTTTCAGGAAATGAACCATAGATGATCCCTGCAAAAAGTAATGCAAAAGAATGATAGAACTGGTAACGAACGCCGGTCTCGAACGTAACCAGTTGGTCAGGGCCAAGCACTGCTTTGAGTGCATGCGCGCCAAACGCACCGAGTATAACAGCAACAGCAGCCAGTAAAGCTCCTGATACTAAAGCCGATCTAAGCATGTAGGAATGATTTTCTCAAAATTAGCGACAGAAATATTTTCTACATCAAAGATATAGTCTGCCTGAGAAAAAAACGGATTACGCTGATCATATAATTCTGTAAGAGCGGAATTTATATCCTTTCCCTCCAATAAAGGCCTCCTTGTGGGGCTGTGAGCGAGCCGCTGAACGATCATACTCATATCTGCATGTAAATACACGGTGCACCCTGCATTCTTCATTTTCTGCAGGTTATCGAAGAATGCGGGTGTTCCGCCACCACAGGCAACCACATAGTTCTTTTCCTTAGTGGTTATAACCTCTTCCAATATTTCACGTTCCTTCTCCCTGAATGCCTCTTCGCCATGGGCATCAAAGTATTCCGCAATGGTCATCTGTACTTTCTCTTCAAGGTAAGCGTCCAGGTCTATAAAAGGCAGCTCACATGCGGTAGCCAAAGTGCTAGCCCAAAATGATTTACCTGAACCCGGCATACCTATAAAGAATATCATATTACCTACATTTTGTTATTCAAAAACCGCCACAACATCAGCATTGCCATTTGCACAGCCACATCTTTGTTTCTCGGACGATCGTAATGGAATAAAAACTTCTTTGTTTTCACTATCTCTTTATGCGCCACAGCCATCCAAACTGTGCCAACAGGATTCGTTTCATTCTCCTCCCCTCCGGCACTTAAAATCCCTGTAACTGAAAGGCTATAATCACAACCCAGCAATTTCTGTGCAGCCTTTGCCATTTGTATCGCAACATCTTCGCTTACAGCTGTTTGTTCAGATAAAGTTTTTTTACTTACTCCTAACACGTTTTCTTTTACATCATTAGCATATGTGACAAGGCTCCCTTTGAAATAATTACCCGAGCCGACTACCTGTGTAATTAAATGCCCTATATATCCACCCGTACAACTTTCTGCAAACCCGACGGTGGCACTCTTTTCCATTAATGCCTTCCCTAATATTTGCTCCATCGGTATATCATCCAGCGACACTACTATGTCAGCTAAGCGATGTGCTATCTCACCCTGGAATTTTTCCAATAGCTTAGAGAGCTGTTCCCTGTCATTGCCGGTGGCAGTCAACCTCAGACGTACAATACCTGTAGAAGGCAAATATGCTAACCTGATGCTTTCCGGCAGTGAGGCTTCAATGTCCTTTATCTTATCTGCAATAAAGCTCTCCCCTTCGCCTGCGGTAATAATAGAACGATGCTCAATAGGATCACTTATAAAACGCTGTTGGAGTCGTTTTATTACTTCGTCCTCCACTATACTCATCATCTCAAATGGCACACCCGGCATCGAGATAATAACGCGCTCATCTTTTTCAAACCACATGCCCGGCGCGGTACCTATCTTATTGAATAGTACTGTGCAATTATCCGGCACCTCTGCTTGTTTCATATTCATGTCAAGGAAGGGGCGATTGCGTTTTACGAAAATGCTTTTCACATGCGCCAGTACCTCTTCATTCACCACCAGCTTGCCGCCAAAATAATTGCAAAGGAATGGCTTGGTAATATCATCAGCAGTAGGTCCCAGCCCACCGGTGAGTAGTACTATAGAAGCATTATTCAGTTCTTCATCCAGGGCTTGCTTAATGCCAGCTGCGGTATCACCTACAGCTACCCTTCGCAGAACAGAAATGCCTATATCATTCAGGCGTTGCGCGATCCATGCGGAGTTTGTATCTATCACTTGCCCTATCAGCAGTTCATCGCCTATGGTTATTATCGAAGCTTTTATATTACTCATCTGTCTTTTTGGTAAAATATTTTTCCAGCCTGTGTTTTAATTCGTCAGGCATTTCAACTTTCTTCTTTTCCTTCGGATCATAAAAAACAAGCGTAGTTACTCCTTTGTTCAGTAACTCCCCTTGTTCATTATATAATTCAGAATGGAATTTTATCTTCGGGCCTTCAGGCAATTCTTTCAGTATCGTCTTTACAGTAATGAGATTATCATATAATGCAGGACGAAAATATTGTGCATTCAGCTCCACTACAGGCATCATAATGCCCATTTCTTCCAACTCACGATAGGTATATCCCAGCTCCCTGATCAACTCTGCACGGCCTACTTCATAGTACAGTGCATAGAATCCATAGTAGAGATACCCCATCTGGTCGGTCTCTCCGTAGCGTACTCTTATTTGTGTTGTTCCTGAATACATGCCCCAAACCCCTAAAGGGGCTTTTAAATCTTTTAAAAATTATGGTTTGTCTGCGTCTTTGATAGTGTTGCTGGAGTTTGCCTGGCTGGTGCAAGTGACTGTAAGGTCGTTGATACATACATGTGCGGGTAAGCCGGCGCAGTAATACACTATATCTGCTATGTCTTCAGCTTTGAGTGCCTGGAAGCCGGTATATACGTTCTTAGCGCGCTCTTCATCACCTTTAAAACGAACTAAGGAAAACTCAGTTTCTGCCATACCCGGATTAATAGCGGTAACTTTTATGCTATACGGAAGCAAGTCTATACGCATAGCTTGATTAAGCGCTTCTACTGCAAATTTTGTAGCGCAATAAACATTGCCATTCTTGTACACCTGTTTACCGGCTGTTGACCCTATATTGAAAATATGCCCGCTACGCTGTTCTATCATCATCGGTGCTACTTGCCTGGTGATGTACAACAGCCCTTTTACATTAGTGTCTATCATTGCTTCCCAGTCATCAACATCTCCATCCTGGATAGTTGACAATCCGGATGCCAGGCCGGCATTATTCACCAGTATATCTATCCTGTCAATTTGCTTTTTTATTTCAGCAACTGCTTGTTCCACTTCCTGCCTGTTACGAATATCGAAACACGAAATAATAGCACGAACACCTTCCGTCTTTTCCAGTTCTGTTTTTAATGCCTCCAATCTTTCCAGTCTTCTGCCCGTAATGCAAATTGTATTTCCCCTTTCGGCAAACTTATGAGCTATCGCCAAACCAAAACCGGAAGTAGCACCTGTAATTAAAATCGTCTTCGCCATTAATTGAATTGCTTAATTAGACTTTAAAGATAGTGTCAATCGTATAGTATGCCAATAAAAAAAGGATACGTTACCGTATCCTTTCCCTGTTATTGTAAAAAACATTATCTCATAAGTATCACATCACCCTTGGCAACCTGTGTAGCGCCAAAGCGGTCAACCATCTTCAGCATAAACATATAAGTGCCTAAATCGGCCTTATTGCCTTTGTAAGTTCCGTCCCAACCATCAGCAAAATTCTTGGACTCATATACCATCTGGCCAAAACGATTGAAAACACGGAAATACTCTACAGAGCGATATCCCACTGCCCTTGGCCTGAAGACATCATTCATTCCGTCACCATTAGGTGTAAACGCATTAGGTGTAAAGTAGGAGGCTTTCCCCACCACTCTTACAACGATAGAATCATCACCCTCACATGGAGTGGCGCTGGTAATATGTACATTATACCTGAAATATCCTTCGTCGGGATAACGACCTGTTGGAGAGCCACTATTAGGGTTATCCAGATTATCAGATGGTGTCCAGAGATATTGCACACCGCCCTTTGCATCAAAATTGATATACTCCCCTTTTACTATAACTGTATCATTACCGGCAAAAGGCTTGAAATTTTCTATATCAATAATCTTAGTGGTCGTATCCCTGCAACCTTTGGTATTGCCTGATGTAAGCACCACATTATACGTCCCTCCCGAGGCATAGGAATGTGAAGGGTTCTGCTCACTCGAAAATTGGTTATCTCCAAAATCCCACGCCCAATAGGTGACATCACCATAAGTGCTAGTAGAAATATCGGAGAACTGGATAGGCGTATTTGGACAATACAATCCGGTGATATTGTACTCACCTGCAAAATTGGGATAGATCTTTACAATACGATTGATGCTATCAGGACAAGTGCTTCCTTTATTCACTACCAGCTTGATAAGGTATGTTCCCGTATCAGGATAAGTAAATGTTGGTTCAAACTGATTAGATGTTGCTCCATCTACCCCAAAATCCCAAAACCAGTCAAATCCACCGACACTGGAATTCTTAAATGTTACTGTTTTATCAATGCAGTTTACGATGTATGTATTAGGCAGATCTGAGAACACAGGAGTATTGGCAATTACTGCCTTAGAACAATTGGTCACTACAAACTGGAACTCCCTGGTCACTGTATTGATGATAACCCCGTTCCGCCACTCGTGGCAACAAACGGATACTACGAAACGGTTCTGCGTTGTAGGCATTCCGGTGATAAGACCGCTTACGGGGTCTATCTGTATTTTAGGTGAGCCCCCCATCGGGTTCGTCGCTGTAAAAGGCGGGGAATAGGCTACCGGCAGAAATACTGCGTCAGGCCAGGGTTTGGCATCATTAGGGCCACCACCTCTGTATGCCTGGCAAAACTCATAACTCAGGGAATCTCCGTCAGCATCAATAGCAGAGTGATCATACACCAAAGGCACATTAGCACATATGATCTGCGGAGGATAATTTTTAAATATTGCGCTATTGTTAGGCGGTTGATTAGTCGGCGGTATGATACAAGAATAGGTAGCTCCGGTATTGCCGGGATTCTGGACGTTAACGATAGAACCATTGCGGCAGCAACGCTGATAAACTATGAGATAGCCTGAAGCGCTTGGCGGAAGATTATACGTTTTTACAAATCGTTGTCTTTTCAAGCATACCACAGGCGCATTATTAATACAGGAATTACTAAAATTCGCGGGCACATCTATCCAGGAAAAATAATTGATGGAGTCACTACCTAAAGGAGTTTTCTGTGCATTGTTATAAAAGATGCCTATATAAGCAGGATCATCCATTTGTATAGCTGCCTGCTGACCGTCCTTGCAATCCTGGTAGATATCAACCGTTATTTCGTAAGTGGTGCCTCCTAAATGCCTGTATGTCACTTCTCCACCTACAATATGCGAAGCCCTCGCACCTGTAGCGGACAGAAGCGTCAGTATTATGCCAAGAATATATATACAATAATTTCGCAAATCAATAATATTAAATACTGTAGCAATAATCAGCAAAGTCTATCAGATCCTTCGATAATCTTTCGGGATCTTCCATCATACTCATATGCCCGGTATTACTATACAATGAAACAAAGTTACAACTTGAAAGCCTACTTTGCTCCAATCCCACATTAGAAGGTATTAATGCATCATCTTCTCCTAACACAAACTGAACAGGAAATGTTGCACTCTTAAGTACATCTGTCCTGTCCGGGCGGGCTATCATCGCTTCGTAGAAGGCTATCATACTATCTGCCTCAAGTTCCATGCCTCTTTTTACCTGTTCCTCTATCACCGATCCATAAGCTTCTTTGAACGAAGGCGAGAATAAGTTCGGGATCATCTGCTTTATAAACGGTTCTTTGCCCCCTTTTCTTATTAACGCAATAGACTTTCTCCTGGTTTCCTTCTTCTCCTCGTTATCTGCCGAGGCTATGGAATGCACCAATGAAAGACCCTCAACCATGTCGCCGAAACGCTCAGCAAAGGCAAGCGCGACATAGCCTCCCATGGAGTGTCCTGCAATTACTGCTTTACCGATGTTCTCATTCTTCAATATCGCAACAATGCACTCTGCCATGCTTTCCATTGTGGATTCCGGGAGCAATTCGCTTTCGCCTGTTCCCGGCAGATCGGGTACAATAACGGTGAATTTAGCAGCCAATATTGGCCATACTTGTTGCCACAATCCCCCGTTTTCCGGAAAACCGTGAATTAATACTATTGCCGGACCCTGCCCTTCCTTACGGTAAGCGAGCCTGGTGTCTTGTGATGTTTGAATTGTGATCATTACCGGTTGTTAGCTACAGCCTTACTCCGCTTATAAATCGTGCCATATATAAAGACGAGAGAAAGCAGTAAGGGCCCTAGTTCCAACAGGGGAAGTTCCTGTATTTTAAGGATATGCAACAGCAACGATACGCCAATAAGCGCCATCGCTATCACAGCATACTTACCCGCACCCTTCGGTTTCCTGAATACAAGGAACAAATTGGTGGGTAATGCCCATAGCACATTGAAGTTATTCTGGCAGGACTGATGGTCGGTACCCAGCCACATGAAAAGAAAAAACCAACCTAGTAAACCGGTGACAAACAATAAGATAGACGACATTACTTTACCTAATTTATTAAGCTTAGGAACAGTAAGTCCGAGTATGGTTAGAAGTGCAATTACTGCAGTCAGCACTAATGGCCCGTTTAGCGTACCTTCTGTTTGTTTGGATCCATCCAATAATAATACTGCGGGGCCGGATACTTTTTGTCCATTAAGAGTGGCTCCTTCCAGGCCATCTCTCAGGTAATCGGGCAAGAACATTACATCTGCATTGCTCATCACCGCATCTACAGGACTGCCCAATGCAAGATCTATACCGAAACGCTCCCAGTGCTTATTCCTCAGGTAATGGTCTATCATGTCCCTGAAAGTGATGCTTTCATTTTTAGGCAAAACCTGTGCGAATGTAAACGCGGTATCTAATGACCGGGGGAACACGTCCCTGATACGGGTAGCACAGTTGTCGAAAAGGAAGTCGTATTTGTAGAACTTGTTCTCAGGAAGGGCATTCTCGAGCAGGAAGTCGTATAATTTTCGCTTTTGCTCCCCTGAAAGAAGCAAAACCTGCTCTTCCACAGAGCGCCGCTCATATACGTATGAACCTATAAATGAATTATACCCTTCGGTATTTACATAATATAGAAGTTTGCCGCGGATGAATTTGGGGTAAAAATCCTCATCAAAGCTGAACGTGCCATAGTTGAAAGCGTAGTCCATACCTCTATTGCTGTCAATAACACGGATAGCCGTATGCCCGAATGAAGCATATAGTTCATCACCTACACCGCAGGTAACAAGGCTAACGCGTAGCCGGCTGGTATCGGAAGGCACTGCTACCGACGCAGTTACAGCTGTAGTATCAACTGCCTTCGCAGAAAAGCCCAATGTCAGCAAAAGGCAGAAAAAAGAAAAGACTTGTCTGATCATAGCGGAAAAATAAGAAAAGGCTGCCTTAATTCAGACAGCCTTGTAAATATATTAACTCAAATATTACTCGTTAGAAGAACCGGAGAATACAGCACCCAGGTATTCCCTGTTCAGGCGGGCGATGTTTTCCAGTGAAATGCCCTTAGGACATTCAGCTTCGCAGGCACCGATATTGGTACAGCTACCAAAGCCTTCTTTATCCATCTGGTTGACCATATTCATAGCACGCATCTTACGTTCCGGATCACCTTGAGGCAATAATGCCAGGTGAGACACCTTAGCCGATACGAACAGCATAGCAGAAGCATTAGGACAAGCAGCCGCGCAGGCCCCACAACCGATACATGCAGCAGCAGCGAACGCTTCATCCGCTTTTTGCTTTTCGATAGGCAGAGAGTTTGCATCCACGGCATTACCTGTGTTTACAGATATGTAACCACCGGCTTGTATGATCCGGTCAAAAGAAGTACGGTCAGTAACCAGATCCTTGATAACAGGAAAAGCGTTAGCTCTCCATGGCTCTACTACGATGGTATCGCCATCTTTATACTGGCGCATATGGAGCTGGCAAGTAGTAGTCTCATGCCATGGCCCGTGGGCACGTCCATCAATATGCATACTACACATACCGCAGATACCTTCACGGCAATCGTGATCGAAAGCAACAGGTTCTTTACCTTCTGCTATCAATTGCTCGTTCAGTACGTCAAACATTTCGAGGAAAGACATTTCCGAAGAGATGTCCTTCACTTTGTATGTTTCAAAGCGGCCTTTGTCTTTATTATTCTTCTGTTTCCAAACCTTTAAAGTAAGGTTCATGTTATAATGTTCCATGCGGAATAATTTCTTTTTGTTAACTACTATTTGTAAGAACGTGCTGAAGGATGAACTACATCGTAGATCAATTCTTCCTTGTGCAATTCAAACTGGCTCTCACCTTTGTACTCCCAGGCCGCTACATACATATAACCATCATCCTGGCGCAGCGCTTCACCTTCTTCTGTCTGGTATTCCTCGCGGAAGTGGCCACCACAGCTTTCGTTACGGTTCAGTGCATCGTGGCACATCAGTTCACCCAGCTCCAGGAAGTCGGCCACGCGGCCTGCCTTATCCAGTTCAGGGTTGAACTCATCCACATCACCCGGTATAAATACATTGCTCCAGAATTCTTTGCGCAATGCCTGTATCTCTGTTATAGCCTGTTTCAGTCCTTCTGCATTACGGGCCATACCGCACTTGTCCCACATGATCTTACCAAGACGCTTGTGGAAGCTTTCCACGCTTTCCTTACCCTTGATGTTCATCAGTTTGTTGATGCGGTCACTCACAGACTTCTCAGCTTCTGCGAATGCAGGGTGATCAGTAGGTATTGACTTGGTACGGATATCATCCGCTAAGTAATTACCCAAAGTATAAGGTATCACGAAGTAACCATCAGCCAATCCTTGCATCAGTGCAGATGCACCCAGGCGGTTAGCACCGTGGTCAGAGAAGTTAGCCTCTCCTAATGCATACAAACCGGGAACCGTTGTCATCAATTCATAATCCACCCAGATACCGCCCATTGTATAGTGTACGGCAGGATAGATACGCATTGGTACTTCGTAAGGATTTTCACCCGTGATCTTCGCATACATGTCGAAGAGGTTACCGTATTTTTCCTTTACTACATCTTTACCCAGTTGCGTAATAGTTTCTTTAGAAGCGTTAGCGATACCCTGCTTACCCACTTCTATCTTACCATATCTTTCTATCGCAGCAGCGTAGTCCAGATATACCGCCATTTTAGAAGCGCCTACGCCATAACCCGCATCGCAACGCTCTTTAGCCGCACGGCTAGCCACGTCACGAGGAACGAGGTTACCGAAGGCAGGGTATCTGCGCTCCAGGTAGTAATCGCGTTCTTCTTCAGGTATATCTCCCGGCTTGCGGGTATCGTTCTGTGCTTTTGGCACCCATATACGTCCGTCATTACGCAGCGACTCAGACATCAGCGTGAGCTTAGACTGGTGATCGCCACTAACAGGGATACATGTAGGGTGAATTTGTGTATAGCAAGGGTTGCCGAAGAATGCACCTTTCTTGTGTGCCTTCCATGCAGCCGTTACATTACAGCCCATTGCGTTGGTAGAAAGATAGAATACGTTACCATAACCACCCGTACATAATAGTACAGCATGACCAAAGAAACGCTCCAGCTTACCACTAACAAGATCACGGGCAATGATACCACGTGCCTTGCCATCAATAGTTACCAGCTCCAACATCTCATGACGGGAATACTGAGTAACATTACCTAATGCTATCTGGCGCTCCAATGCCTGGTATGCGCCTATCAATAACTGCTGACCAGTCTGGCCCGCAGCATAGAATGTACGTTGTACTTGCGTACCACCGAAAGAACGGTTGCTGAGCAATCCACCATATTCGCGGGCGAAAGGAACACCTTGCGCTACACATTGGTCAATGATATTCGCACTTACTTCAGCCAGGCGGTGAACGTTTCCTTCACGGGCACGGTAGTCACCACCTTTAATTGTATCGTAGAACAGGCGGTGAACACTGTCACCATCATTCTGGTAGTTCTTTGCAGCATTGATACCACCCTGAGCAGCGATAGAGTGCGCCCGGCGCGGACTATCCTGGAAGCAGAATGTTTTTACTTTGTAACCCAGTTCACCTAAAGCCGCGGCAGCAGACGCACCGGCAAGACCGGTACCTATTACAAGTATTTCAAGTGAACGCTTGTTAGCCGGGTTTACCAGCTTACAGCTTGACTTGTAATCTTCCCACTTTTTATTGAGCTCTCCGGCGGGTATTTTCGAATTGAGTGGCATATGTTCAGTTGATAAAAAGTAATAATTAAGATATCCAACCTAAGTGGAAGGCAATCGGCATCAATGCGAATATCGCAGGTACTATGATAGCAAAAGCAACACCAATTGCATTGATGATACCCTTGTACCTGTGGGTTGTTAAACCTAACGTCTGGAACGAACTCCAGAAGCCATGTACTAAGTGCCATGCTAATGTGATACAACCAAGTACATAGATCACTACCACCCAGAGATATTGAAACTCATGCTTCATCATCTCGTACAATGGTAATTCACCATTACCTGCTATTTGCGACGCACGGTTAGGTATCCAGAATTTACTGGTGTGTATTACCAGGAATATTAAAAGTAGTGAACCAAGGATACCCATAGAACGGCGGTACCACGCACTTGTCTCGCTGCCGGCAGAAACGGCGTAACGAACAGAACGCTTAGAACGGTTCCTCAGCCAAAGGTTCAACCCCTGGAAGATGTGTAACAAAAGAAAGAATGTTAATCCTATCTCCACAGTACGGATAATGAAGTTAGTACCCATAAAGTGGGCCGCTTCTTCAAATTTTTTACCACCATCATTCCAGAATATCTGGGCGTTGATGTAGCAGTGTACAACTAAAAAGAGAATGAGGAATAATCCGGTTAAGCTCATTTGAAGCTTTTTACCGATGGATGTGCTAAATGCTTGTTTCCAGTTCATACCGAATCCGGGGAATTATGTAATTTATTTGTAAAATCTTTGCAAAGATAATGTGATGAGGGCAGAAAAGGAAGTAAAAACCAATATTGAAAGACATTATACTTACAATACTATATAAATATCACCCATCTCCCAATCGCAACATTGCATTATCTACTAACTGAAACACATGTTGGGGCTGAAATGTTCTCCAGTTAACGTTCTCCATCAATTTTACATAATTATCTATATGAGATCGCTCGAAATCGTAACGGGTTTGCTCGGGCATATTTAATCCCACTATCCAGCCACCATCATCTTTTATATCCTCATACCACTCCTCATAATAGTCCTGGTCGCTGCTGTGGAAGTTCAGAACGTTCTCTGTTATGAGGATGAATTTGTTGATGCCCTTGGGTATCATCTCATCTATAATAGAACGCTTTAGCTGCATGATGTCATTCTCTACAGCATCATTCCACTCCCCTATCATTTCGATAATAGCGTAGTTGAAATCATAGTCGGCAAAAATGATCTTCAGGTAAAGTGTGCGGGAACCAAACTCGTCCCACTGCGGATGGATATAATAATTGTAAACGGTATTGGAAAATTCAAACTCACTATACTCTTTGCCGAAGAACGGGGAATCCTCATCTTCTTCAGCCATATATAGATGTCTCCAGTTATAAAAAGGTTCTATCTCGTGCATACCTGCCTCCTCTCTTATTCGTCTTTAATTCACTTTAGTATCAGCGTACTTTTCTTTCCATGCATCTGCACCACCTGCAAGACTCTTCAAATTGGTGAAGCCCATTTGCTCCATGAACATACAAGCCTGCATACTACGCTTACCTGCTTTGCAATGAACAATGATCTCTTCATCCTTCATGTCGTCCAGTTCATCTATCTGCATACCCATCACTCGTCCCAATGGTATCAGCATACCGCCCAGGTTATACTCCTGGTATTCAGCAGGCTCACGCACATCTATTACGTTCAGTTTTTCACCTGCGTCTATGCGCGCCTTCAGTTCATCTACAGTTATTTCCTGCATTATCTATTCTTTATTGTTTTACAAATTTTTGTGGTGCGCTTATCTCACCCTCTGAGGCAACACGCAGCATATACATTCCCGGCAGTAGTGCCGACACATCTACCTTTCTATCGGCAGGTAGCTTTCCTTGCAGCAAGATACTACCTTGTATATTTACGATTGTATAAGTTGCCTCGCGATCTCCTTTATAATGACAAATAATATGATCATTCGCCGGATTAGGATAGATATTGAGTGTATTATTATTCGCCTTGCTTTCGTGATCTATTCGTGTATCCCAAACAGTTTGCCCAACAAGCGGGCGTATCATGATAGCGCCACTTACAGTTGACTCTATCCAGGTACCCTCTACATTATAATAAGCATGATTACCTTGCTGCCTGTTCACGTCCAACCCGTAATACAAACTGTCGCTGCCACTAAGTGCCGGTTGTATCACCGCGATATAGAATTGGCCTGCGGGGAGATTTACGGGGCCAAACTTGTAGTTGTAGAAATTATTTACCTCTAAGTAGCTCGGGAACTTAATATCCTCTTGTGCAATAAGAACATCACTGGGTGAACCATCAACCCCTTGCAGCTTTTGATAAACCGCAACAGAGAAATATTTGTTGCTTCCCATAGTAACCTGCCTGCCAAAATAAATAGATACCCCCTGCAACACGTCAGGCTCATTAAGATGATGATCTATCGCCAACTTGCCCGGAAGACTGGGAGACAATTTTAAATAGTAGGCCTTCTCCGCAGTACCATCATCATAAGCGAGGTAGTTATCAAATATCTGTTCCTTAATTACAGTATCATTATTTTTATTGTCGGTTGGCGACACGGACTGTATAAAAAATTTATTCTCAAATACTACTTTGTCCTGCACGTTGCTGCCGATAGGTACTGTATTGGTATAAGTGCTCTGCGATACTCCCTGTGTTTCAAACGAACCGATACTGGTATTGGTCAGGCCGTTGCTGAACAGGAAAGTACCCGACTCCGATTCACGCGCTGAAAAACCATAGCTTACGTTCTGTGCAAAATTGTACCCGTTCCTTATAGAATCAAATATCTGTGCACTTCGTTCCCCGTTAGCATTAGCCAGAAACTGCCTGTACGGCATGTAAGTATAGTCATTGAGCATAAAGCCGGGGTCTGAAGTGAATGCCACGTCATTTACCGCTGTATCCAGGTAGTTCCTGCCCGAATTCATTCTTATATAATCAATACTCCAATGGTCGTCGCTGGTATTAATTGATGCTTTGTTTACAAAACGGAACTGGAAGCCTGCATAGAAATAATCAGGGTCTGTCACGCCGATCATTACCTGTGTAAAGGGTGTGACTGACGTGCCATCTCTCGACCACATTTTTACCCATGTGCCATTGCTCTTTTTAAAGAACAACAATAATGAATCAGCAGTTTCAGGTGTAAAACCTCTACCCTCCGGTTGGTAAAAGAAACTCAGATATACACTATCAGACGGCAACAATGTGGAAATATCCAGCGGCATTAATGTAAGGCTGTCTGCGTATCTTAATGTGAACTTGTTGATAGTATCATAAGGCAGGCCATATTGGTTCAGTGCATCAAATGTGGCAACGCCCCTGCTTATCGGGCTTATGCCCATCGTGTTGTTTATGTATACCTGGTAATCCGCCCATATTGTCCCGTCAGGATATGGACTGTAGCCGGTAAAATCTTCAAATAATGGCAATGATAAGGCCGTGCTTTTATATAAGCCTGTTTTTTTTACAGGTGCATGATGCAATGGATTATGGTCTATAGGCGCTACCATCTCTTGTGCCTTTGATCTGTTAACCAGAAGGCTCAATAGTAGTATTATATATATCACAGTTCCTTTCATACTCATCACTTAGTTGGGGTTGAGGGTGCGGCTGGTGTATTAGGGTCAATAGTCGTTAGCGGCTTGCGGTTCTCTTCCAGTTCTTCGTTGCTCGCCGTCTGTTTTATATATATCTCCACCATGTCCCCTTCTTTTATCCTGTTAGGCTGGCCCAATTCATTCATCGGCCTGGGATTTTGTTTAAACACAACCGCTGTTGATGAGTCAGTAATATCACCTTCCCACACCGGATAAAATTGCAAGCCTGTTCCGCTCAATATAGCTTCAGCTTCCAGATATGGAATGCCTATTACATCCGGCATATCCAGTTCCGTATTGCTTAGTCCATCGCCTATCACAAGGCTGATCTTACTGCCTTGCGGCACCAGTTCTCCCGGCCTCACGGCTTTTCCTTTATACAACTGTTCCAAAATCGCGCCCTTGGCAATATCAGGCTTGTAAATAGTGTCCCCTATATTCAGTTTGTTGTTTTTTAATATCATTGCTGCACTACGATACGACAACCCAACGAGGTTGGGCATAGGTGTCATAGGTGGTTGTCTTCTATTGATGGTAATAAATACGGTACGACCGCTTTTTACAGTAGAACCTACTTCCGGTATTTGCGATAATACAGTCATCGGCTTTTGTTTGGGGTCGTATGCCGAATCCACCAGCACTTCAAAACCCATGCTTTCCAGCGACTTTTCTGCAACCTTAATGTCCTTCTTCATTACATTAGGTATTACTACTTCATTCCCGTGACGGGTGATAAAGCCCAGTGAAACGAAAAACAAAATGTACAGAAATATAGACAGCAGTATTACTACCAGCAGGTTTACTCTAAAACTCTTTTTTAATAACGCTTCCATCATACAATAAAAACAATATACAAATTCCTAAGCCGGTACAACATTGTTTTGCAGGCAATCTTCAATGATCGCCCCGTAAAAATCTTTCAGAGTCTTCCCCGATGCGCGCACCTGCTGCGGCACTATGCTGTTCTCACTTTGGCCCGGCATGGTGTTCACTTCCAGGAAGAACAGTTTATTGGTCTTCTTTTCCATGATAAAATCCATACGCACTACACCACGACAGTTCAGGTGCCTGTACAGGCTCTCTGCTTTAGACTCCAGTTGCTGACGTGTCTTCTCATCTATCTCTGCAGGTGTTACTTCTTTAGTTACACCCGGAGTGTATTTCGCCTCGTAGTCAAAAAATTCGTTCTTGCTCAGTATCTCGGTTGCGGGTAAACTATACAGTTGCCCGTTTATCTTGTACACACCTATTGTCAGTTCACGACCTTCAATGAATTCTTCTATCAGCACTTCATTATCCTCGCCAAAAGCTTTCTCGATAGCAGGCAACAATTCCTCTACCGATTTTACTTTACTCACACCAAGACTGGAACCGCTTTCATTGGGCTTTACGAACATTGGCAACCTTAATTGCTCCAGTATATTCCCTACCGAGTAATTTTCATTTTTTATCAGTCGTACCGAATTGGCAATACCAACTATATTCAGATCTTTCACTACCCTGTTACAATAACTCTTGTTAAATGTGAGCGCAGAAACGATAGCGTTGCAACTGGTATAAGGTATCTGCAACATATCGAGGTAACCCTGTATGCGGCCGTCTTCACCCGGAGTACCATGTATGGCAATAAACACTACATCAAAGACTACCTTTTTGCCGTTGACAGTAAGTGTAAAATCGTTTTTATCAACCGATACTTTCTCTCCTTTCTCACTTTCATACCACCAACCTTCACGCGTCACAATTATCTTATATACATTATACAGTTCCGCGTCCAGATTTTTAGCGATAGTTTCTGCAGTCTGTATGGAAATGACATATTCGCCTGAGTAACCACCGGCCAATAGAGCAATATTTTTCTTCATGAATATTATATAGTCTTATGCTGCCAAAGGTAATAGAAAAACGCAGTATCATACCCTTTAAGTATGTGCAAACGAGCCTCTACCCGATTTTTATTTACGGTCCTTTACCGGGATAACTAATTTCAGGCCCGACCAGGTGTCATCTATAGCACAAACCTTTATATCTACCAGGCCCTGACTAAGTGCAAAGTCCCTGATCACGTCTTCTGTAACATCAGTAGGAATTTTCGCCGATTTTTTAGGCCACGATACCCATATCATTCCATCTTGTGTCAACTGCTTCTTCAGCTGGGGTAACAGCGCCTTGAGTTCCTTCTCCGCTTTGGTAAAGAAATGGATAACATTTTTCAATATTTTCTTGTCGTCTGTGACCTCAATTTCCGGCAGGTCAGTAAAGAGATTGAAGTAATACTCCGGCTCTCCTACCAACATTACATTATGCTTTTCCTTTATGCCGAGCTTTTTCGCCAGAGGCGTACTTGAATAGCCAGCCATATGCAGTTATTTTATAAAGTTTCGTATAAAAAACGCTAATACTGTTGTATCCACCTGTTCTATCGGGTGTTGGGTATCGGGGAGCATTCCCATAGCTGCATTGGGCAAGTTTTTATATACGTCCAGTGTCTCATCAAGACCGACCATTTTATCCCTATCGCCCAGTAATATGAGACTTTGCGCTTGTATGTCCTTGTAGTCATCAAGCTTCAGTGTATTGTTGGCTCCTAAACCTTTCAAAATAGTAACAGTTTTAGCCAACACCTCTTTCCAGTCTTTTCCTGAATGACGTTTGCCCAATGCTTCTGCAAAAGCGGGGACCTTTACAGCGATCTTCTCTGCATCCAGCATACCCGACTCCTTCGCGGCTATCTCATCTGTCCAGTGAAACTTGGTGGCCAGCGTTACTATTTTATCAATTTTATCCGGGTGGTGCTTTGCCAGGTACATGGCTACATAGCCGCCCATACTATACCCGAATATGGACACTTTCTCCAGCCCCTCTTCCTTCATAAACGCCAGGACATCCTCAGCAAATAAAGAAATGGAGAAGTCGCCTTCGGGAAAAGCCTTATTACCATGTCCTGAAAAGTCAAGGGCATGAACCTTGTAGGTTTTACTAAGTTCGGTAGCTAAGGGAGCTAATTGGTCGGCAGCGCCAATGGCGCCATGCAAAAGAAGAAGTGGCTGCATAGGCCATGAAGATAAGGCAAAAAAGAAAAAGCCCTACGAGAGGACTTTTTACGCTTTGGTTAAATGATGCCCATAAGTTGCGCACCAATACGATAACAAAGAAAGAGAAATTAATGATAAAAAGAAAAGTTGGCGTGGTGATTAACAACCAGATAGCAATATAAAACACTGCTCTTATTTATAAATAAGACTAGCACTGTAATTCACTAAGCCACTCGTAGCCCTTATAAAATAAAAACCGGGAGCTAGAATATTAGGCACATTTACGTTGATTTTACTTTGTGCTTTATATTCATCTTTGTAAACAACTTGTCCTAATACATCTACAATACTCAACTCAATACTTCCATTTAGCTGCTCGTTTTGAAAATCAAGGGAAAATGTCCCACTAGTGGGATTAGGGTAGATAACCAGTTTCTTTACCTTGTCAGATACATCTTCTATACCCGATGAATTATCCTGGAATTTCACTAAGAAACCATCACTATATGGTAGAATCGGATCTAAACCTGACATATAAAATATGTTATTCCCGTCAAATGCAATGTCATAACAGGCATCCGTATTATTTGTTCCGTAGTAACTACTCCACAGGCAGACACCATTAGACGTAAACTTGGAGAAAAAGCCATCATGCGTTCCACCCTGGTATGTAGGTTGATAGGCATTGGCAGTAGCTACTCCTGATGAGCTTTTTGTGTTACCCATTATATAAAGAAATCCATCAGGAGATATCCGTATGTTTTCTAAAGATTCGTCTTGGTTGCCACCTAAATAAGTACCCCATTGCCTGTTGCCGTTACCGTCAAACCTAGCTATGAATGCATCTCCATAACTTGACCCGCCGGCATAGCTGGCCTGGTGCGCGCCGGGGGTAGCTATATTATTCACATCAGCTGTAGTGCCCGCAATAAACACATTGCCAGAGTTATCACAAGCTATACTATTAACCCTAGATCTACAATAATAGGTTCCCCATTGTCTTATACCATTATCATCAAATTTTACGATCATACCTGCATCGGGGGTAGTAAAACCAGTCTGGAATGCTCCCGGAGTTGCTATGTTGTTATGGCTACTCGCCGTCCCACAAACATAAATGTTGTTACTATTGTCAATAAATACTCCCCTTAACCTTTCTCCATCTCCTCCTCCATAATACGTCCCCCATTGCCTAACACCACTACCGTTAAATTTTACTAAAAATCCGTCAAGCCACACAACCCCTGCTAAGATCGTTTGGTGAGCGCCAGGTGTTGCTATTGAATTTGGATCACGGGTTCCTCCGACCATATATACATTGCCTGATTGATCGCATGCAATACTTCCCCAATCCATATAACCATTTCCATAGTAAGTGCTCCATAACCTGGACCCTGACAAATTGAACTTCGCGAGAAAAACCCCTTTATCATTTGAGCTTGGCCCTGAATAAGTTGTTTGGTGTGCCCCTGTTGAAGCTATACCCGTAGTGCTGGTCGTTGTTCCATAAATATAAATGGCTCCAACATTATCATATCGAATATCCAAAGGATAATCGTTACCGGCGCCTCCGAAATAAGTACCCCAAAGCTTGATGCCGGAGCTATTCAGCTTGGCAATAAATCCATCGCCCATTCCGGCGTATGTACTCTGGTAAGCGCCTGTAGTCACAATATTGCCACCTTCAGTACTCCCACTAATATACACATCACCTTGCGCATCCGTGGTAACATTGCCTATTATATCAGCATTATTCCCACAGCAACCATACGTCCACTCTACAGTAGGGTCAATAATAAGCTGGCCACTGTATTCATCTACATTAAATGTCAGGATATTATCCTGCAACTTATATGCAGAAGCAATTACTTTTTCTTCGGTATAACAATAGGGCTTTTGCTCTGTAATTTCTCCTAAAGAACTGCTGCATAACAGGCTTCCATCTTCCTTTACCCTCAGTTCCTGAGTACCTGAATATTTCAGCCTAATATCCTGTACATCGCCACCCTCTTTTACTATAAACTCATACTCCAGTTTTTCATCCTTTATATACAATACCCAATCAATGTTTGGATAAATATCTCGATAAAATATTTTTTGATAGCTGTGCGCTAAAGCCCCTTTATCGTCAAACAACTGCGAGTAATATTGCTCGTAATAATCGTTTGGCTGTTGAGATTCGAAACGGGCATTTATATTGGCTCCTACCAATTCCACATCTACCCGGTGCATCTGTACCTTGTGTTCTACCAGTTCATGCCTGTCGGGGGATGATGCCACATCACCTTCCACTTTTTTAAACTGGTAATGTATCTGCCCATTGCCTATAAAAACACTTAATGCCCCGCTGCGCAGCATGAAGTCAATATCTGTGCGTGATTGGTAATGCTGGTCAGTTACCTGGCCTTTGTTTTCGATGAAGAGGAGGGGGGCATGGTGAGCAAAGACTGTATTGGAGAGTAAGAGAGCAAGAAATAGTGATGTAATTTTCATAGAAGGCTATTACATCATCAATTTACAACATTTCTCCTCAACCCATATAAAAT
This sequence comes from Bacteroidetes bacterium UBA7674, assembly GCA_002483105.1. Lineage (GTDB taxonomy): Bacteria > Bacteroidota > Bacteroidia > Chitinophagales > Chitinophagaceae > MKUN01. The sequence continues at coordinate 817,005 of DLHG01000013.1, read as the reverse complement.
AATTTACAATGGCACTATCTTACTGCTGACTACTGAAAGCCAATACAAGACTTATGAAAAAGCTGATTTTACTACCCATAGCATTCGCGGTGCTTTGTCTCAACACAGCCTCGTCCTGCAAATACAATCCCGCTGAAAAACAGAAGAAGCAGGAGTTACCAGACCTCAGGCTACCGGAAGGTTTTAGCATCAGCTATTTTGCAAAAGACGTAGACAATGCCCGCTCTATGGCAATGGGTGATAAAGGGACGATATTTGTCGGCAATCGCGACGGTGAGAACGTATACGCACTGGTAGATGAAAATAACGATGGCGTTTCCGATAAAAAATATACGATAGCCTCTAAGCTCAATACACCTAACGGTGTAGCCTTTTACAAGGGTTCGCTATACATAGCCGAAGTAAGCAAGATATGGCGCATAGACAATATAGAAAACAACCTGGCCACCCCACCCGCTCCTGTGCTGGTGTATGATAAGCTGCCAACAGACAAACACCACGGCTGGAAGTACATCGCCTTTGGCCCTGATGGTAAGCTGTATATACCCATAGGTGCCCCCTGCAACAATTGCAATGATGCCGAGAAAGACCCACGCTACGCCAGTATCTGCCGGATGAACCCCGATGGTACAGGCTTTGAGGTATTTGCACATGGCATTCGCAATACAGTTGGTTTCGCATGGCATCCGCAGACCAATGAATTGTGGTTTACCGAGAACGGAAGGGATATGATGGGCGATGAAATTCCCGGAGATGAACTGAACAAAGCGCCGCAAGCGGGTATGCACTTTGGTTATCCATTCTGCCACCAGGGCAATACACTTGATCCTGAATATGGTAAAGGAAAGAATTGTGCAGACTATACAGCTCCTGTTGCTATACTCGGCCCGCACGTTGCAGCACTGGGCATGAAGTTCTATACAGGCAATATGTTTCCTGCCACTTATAAGAACACTGTCTTTATAGCGGAGCATGGTTCGTGGAACAGAAGTCAGCCCCTCGGTTACCGTATTACAATGGTAAAAACAGAGGGAAATAAATCCACATATTCCACCTTTGCAGAAGGCTGGTTGAAAGACGGAAAAGCATGGGGAAGGCCGGTTGATATTTTACAATTAAAAGACGGTTCTCTTTTGGTCTCTGATGACAGGGCCAATGCCGTCTATCGCATCACTTATAGCAAGCCTGGCTCGTCAAACCCTTAACAGTAAAGGGTTTTAAAAAGTTGGCATCATTATTGGAATTATACCGTTAAGCCGATAAACTTATTGCACTTAACATTCCTTTTGCAAATCAGGTACCTGCTACGGGAGTGAAAAGTAAAGAGACAAGGCGTATGACACATAAATGATCTAACAATAAAATTTAAGACGATGAAAAGCTTAATAAAATGGATGTCGGGGGTGATGGTAGCAGTGATGTTACTGACACTTCCTGCTACAAAAGCACAGGCGCAGGACGATTACGTATCTTACCAGACATTCTACGATGAACTTTCCCCTTACGGACAGTGGGTGAACGACCCACAGTATGGTAACGTATGGGTACCGGACGCGGGTAATGACTTCCGTCCTTACTACACCAATGGCCAATGGGCGATGACAGACTATGGTAATACATGGGTGTCTAACTACCCCTGGGGTTGGGCTCCGTTCCACTATGGCCGTTGGACATACAATCCATTCTATGGCTGGGTATGGATACCTGGTAATACATGGGGTCCCGCCTGGGTGAGCTGGCGCTGGGGCGGTGGTAACTGTGGTTGGGCACCAATGGCACCCGGCGTAAGTATCAGTATGTCTTTTGGCAACTACAACTATCCTAATGACTGGTGGGTATTCGTAGGTCCTCAGTATCTGTATCAGCCTAATTTCCATAACCATTGGAGAGGCCCGAGATATAACTCCACTTATATCAACCAGACTACAATCATTAATAATACCTACAACAATACCTACGTATATGGCCCGCGTGCCCACGAGGTGGAAAGAGTAACGAACCAGAGAGTGAATACACACCGTATAGGCCGTGGTGAAAGAGGACGCACAGTGGTGAGTAACAACACCGTTAATATCTATCGCCCCTCGGTAAGAGGTAATGCCAACGAAGGACAGCCGAGAGAAGTAGTTCGTGCTCCCCGTGAGATAGGTAAACCGCAAGGTGGTGTTCGTAATACAAGGTCAGAGTTTAAGACAATGGTAGCGCGTGGCGAGGTAAAACCCGTAACCACAGGGGGCAGAAGTGATGTTCGAAATAATGATGGCGGACGTCAGCAACCTGCACGTGAGCAAAGGTTCGACAACAGGGATGACAGGACAAACCAGGTAAGGCCGACACAGCAAAACAGGCAACAAATGCAGCCACAACGTATAGAACGTCAGCAGCCGCAAAGGCAACAACCCCAACGTATGGAGCAGCCACAAAGACAACTCCAGCCGAGCAGGCAGCCAATGCAACCGCAGAGACAAGAACCGCAACGGATGGAACGTCCTCAGCCGCAGAGACAAGAACCTCAACGGATGGAACGCCCCCAACCACAAAGACAGGAACCTCAACGGATGGAACGTCAGCAACCACAGAGATTCGAGCGTCCGCAGATGCAACAACCTCAACGTATGGAACGCCAGCAACCACAGAGAGTTGAGCGTCCGCAGATGCAACAACCTCAGCGTATGGAACGTCAGCAACCCCAGAGAATTGAGCGTCCACAGATGCAACAACCTCAGCGACAACAAGCTGCACCGAGGCCGCAACCGCAAAGACAGTCTTCCGCGCCCGCTAATTCCCGTCAATCAGGCGGAGAAAGAGGTGGTGGCAGAAGATAAGACATAGAGATCAATATACCTGATATGGGCAGTGAGCAATCACTGTCCATATTTTTTTATATACAATCAAATACTTGAGTAAAAATAAAATCTGGCGATATTTGGCATCAAAACCAACTTTTGTCATAAAAAAACAGTCTATTAACATGGATAAGTATTTTAAATAATCATTTTATATGAAATGTTAAAATCTTATTCATTATCTTTAAGCATCATTTTTCATGACAATTAATCTTTTTTAGATTATGAAAAGAATATTACCATTACTTACTTGTTTGATTGGTTTATTTACTACAACTACTCAGGCACAATGGAATCCCATTACACACACAAGCGGCACACAAACCATTAGTGGCGTAGGCGTAACAGTAACCAACAGCAACGGCACCACTGGCGGCGGCTGTGGTGGCCAGTTTTGGATACAGCAGACAAACGCGTCTTATACCTTTACTTTCGCCCCTGCGGTAGCTGCAGTATGGATCACAGTAGATGCTATTAATACCGGTGAATCAATAGAGTTCATCATTAATGGCCAACCCTTCCCGATCACTAACTGTAACCTTGACCCCAATCCTTTTGTCAATAACTGTAGTGTAGGTAACTGTAATATTGTAAACGGCCAGTTCGTGAACAATACTGCATTCTGGGTATGCGGTGGCGTAATGATATTTTACGGACCTATTACCAGCTTTACTATACTTGAGCCTATTGGTGGTAGCGGTACTACTTTCGATATCTCTTTTGTTGCACCGGGCGGCACTATCATAGGTGGCCAGGGTGCCGGTTCCATAACTGCCGGAGCTAACACTCCGGTTTGTGCAGGCAATCCGCTTAACCTTACTGCAACAAACACAAATGCACCTTACAGCTGGACAGGCCCTAACGGCTTTACTTCTAACCAACAAAACCCAACCATCAACCCTGCTAATGCCTCGCATTCAGGCGACTACATCGTTACATCAGTAACACCTTGTGGTACAGCTATTGATACAGTATCAGTAGTAGTAAATCCTGCTCCGGTAATTACGAATTCTTATAAAACAGATCCTACTACTTGCGGAGGAGCCAACGGTACAATAGTGTTTGAAGGTCTTTCTCCCGGTCAGGCAGTAACGGTTGACTATTTATTTAATGGCAATCCGGTGAGTGTTGTGGTAGTAGCTAATGGTACAGGTGTGGTAACTGTACCGAACCTTACACAAGGGGCTTATACCAATATTACTGTAACTGCTGCGCCTTGCCCTGCAATTAATGGTGGCAATATGGTTCTAACAGACCCGCCTATACCTGCAGCTCCTGTAGCAACGAGTAACAGTCCTGTTTGTGAAAACAGTACTATTAACTTCCAAACAACTCCTGTCACAGGCGGTACGTTTAACTGGACAGGGCCAAATGCCTTTGTATCGAACCAACCTAATCCGTCTATCGCGAATGCAATAATGGGTGCGGAAGGTAACTATTCTGTTACTGTAACGGTGAATAACTGCGTTTCTCAGCCTACAGTTCTTTTTGTAGATATGATACCACAGCCTTTACCTCCTACTACATCTCCTGTGGAGTTCTGCCAACTTGAGCCGGCAGTTCCGCTTACAGCTACCGGTACAGCACTTTTGTGGTACACTACATTTACGGGCACAGGCAGTGCTGTAGCACCAACGCCGAATACTACTGTAGCAGGACCACAAACTTTCTATGTAACACAAACTGTTAATGGCTGTGAAAGTGCAAAAGCTTCACTGTCTGTAAATATCAAACCAAAACCTGCAGCACCTATTTATACAGGCCCGGTTCATTACTGCGAAGGTGATCCTTCTGTTGCGCTTACTGCTTCAGGTACTAACCTGCAATGGTATGATGCACAAAACAATCTCTTACCCGGGGCACCAACACCTGTTACCACTGTTGCCGCTGATTTTGTTTATTACGTTGATCAAACAGTTAATGGTTGCGTAAGTAACAAAACAATGATCGCTATTCACGTAGCTGCTATACCTCCACCGCCAGTTGTAGCTGATGTAAAGCAATGTCAATTTGATACTGAAACTCCATTAACAGCTATTGGCCAGGACTTGAGATGGTACAACGATGCTACAGGTGGCTCACCACTTATCAACGTTCCTACTCCTGCTACTAACGCACCAATGACAAGAACATGGTATGTTTCTCAAACAATAGATGGTTGTGAAAGTCCTCGTGCTGCTATTGTTGTTACAATAGACTTCCTGCCTACTTCAACTTTTGATGTTTCAAGGCCATTGGTTTGCGAAAACGATACACTTTCGTTCTGGTACACAGGTAATGCCGGCCCTTCTGAAATATACACCTGGACACTGCCTGCTGATAGCGCTGAACTTATCAGCGGTACAACAGACATACCAGGGCCGATTGTTATCCGCTTCGATTCTGTGGGCACATTCCCGATTACACTCAATGTCAATAACCTGGGCTGTAATACAAGTACTACTTACAATGTGAAAGTTGTAACAATACCGGAAGTTACTATCAGCATGCCTTCAGATGTTTGTGTTGGTGATAGCGTGAAAGTTGGCTTAGGTAATTACAACTCTTATATCGCTACTATGAACTGGGCGTTTGATGGTGGTGTAAATGTGCTGAATAATATTAATGAAGGACCATACCTGATACAATGGAGCAATCCTGGTCTGCACACAGTACAAGTAGATGTATCAAATACAGCTTGCGAAACAACATCGTTCGATACAGTTCGTGTTCACAATGTTCCTGATGCACACTTCACAGCTGTTACCGGTGGTACACAGATCTGTATCGGTGATAGCGTAAGACTGGCCGCTGTTGATAACAACGCACTATACTCTTACGAGTGGGGTCCTGATCGCTTCTTCAACTACAGCAACAACTATGCTCCTGTAGTGAATGGCTATGTGATGGCAGCACAAGCAATAACACTTACTGTTACATCTCCATACGGTTGCTCTGCAACTGAGTCTAAAATGTTTGATGCTGAAGAATGTTGCGTAGTTTCTATACCAAACGTATTTACTCCTAACGGTGATGGCAAGAACGATATCTTCCGCCCTATCACTGTAGGTACACATTCATTGAAAATGTTTATGGTTGTGAATAGATGGGGACAAAAAGTGTTTGAAACTATCAACGAATCTGAAGGATGGGATGGTACTTTCAACGGCGCTGACCAGAACCTGGATACTTACTACTGGATACTGCAATACCAATGCAATGGTAAAAAACTGGAACAAAAAGGTGAAGTGATCCTACTGAGATAATAACACCAATATCATAAAAATCAAATCCCCTCGGTTGAACCGAGGGGATTTTTTCATTACATACCTGTCCAAATATCTTACTGAATCCCTACTACACTGATTCAAACATTCACTTGTATCTGTAGCAAGCGATTGCTTTCGAACCGGTCAATCATTTAAATAATGTAACCGTAGTTCAGCCTTTTATTGCTTCTTCTTCAGGAATACAAAGCTGTTCTTTCTGCCAATGACTTCCAGTTGGGAATAAGCCGAATATTCCTCCAACTTATTCAGGCGGCAAATGAAATAGACAGGCTTTGCTATCGTCGTATCCAGCAGTTCGTATTTATCCAACGTGTCAATGTTAGCACCCGGAAGCTTCTGAGAGTAAAACAGGTGCGCATAGCTATAATAGCCAAGTGGGTAAACAAGTACATCTTTCCCTTTGAACTGTTTAAAAAACTCAATGGCCGGGCGCTGCGAATAGGCTTCTATTTTAGGTGTGAAATGTAGTATCAGCACCTGTACTATTACTATCTGGGCAATAAAAAATGTGACCATTGCCGTCCTGAAGTTGCGCTTGAGCATCCACACGGTGAATATGATCACTCCCAGGTACAAAATACCCCATATGCTTTCTATCCAATGCCAGGAAACGGCAGCTTGCATGTCTGCGACAGCTACGGGGTCTTTTACGAGCTTCGCTATCTCCTTGATATTCGCCCCTGCAATTGGCAACATGATGAAAGCAAGCGCCATTACAGAGCCTATAACAGCTATTGAGATGCGCACCACCTTTTTCAGGCGCTCCATATCTTCACTTAGCCTGTATATTTTAAGGGCAGCCAGATAGGAAAGCGGGAAATAGCACAAAGAAGAGTAATGGACGATCTTGGTCTTTACAATGGAAAACAAGATCAGTACTACACTAAAGAGAATCCACATCCACCTGGTATAGTCTCGCGAGTGCTCATTGTCCGTCACCCGCTTCCTGTTATACTGGAACAGGAATACCGAAGCGGGAAAGCAACCCAGCAGCAGCACAATAAAGTGGTAATAGAACGGCCCGCCATGGCCTGCATCTTCAGTAGAAAATAGCCTTATCTGATACGTAATGAATTTGTCTAAGAACCATGTGCCATACTCCCAACCATAAACTAATATCGCCAGGCCTATCCATGAAAAGAAAGTAACGGCAGCTGTAACAGCTATCAGTAACAGGTGCGGTATCTTATAACCCCATAGGCCCTTATTAGCTATAATATACACAATGAAGCACAGAAGTGCTACCAGTATAGCCACGGGCCCCTTAGTAAGCACTGCGAGCCCAAGGAACAATCCCGCCAGCAGTGCATGTAGTATCCTGCGTTCGGCAAATCGGAGAAGATAGACCTGGAAGAACGCCAGGAAAATAAAGAAGTTGAAACTCGGGTCTATGATGCCCGATTTGAAATACAGGTGAGGCAACAGGCAAGCAGCGTACAGCGCCGTCCACCAGGTAGCCATCTTCTCATTCACGATACGCTTACCTATATAAAATATACTTACAAGGGTGAGGATACCGATGATGGCATTAGGGAAACGCGCAGCATATTCATTAATGCCGAAAAGCTTCATGGAGGCTACCTGCATCCAAATGAACAAGGGAGGCTTCTCCCAGAATGGTTGGAAATCTATTTGCGGACGAAGGTAATCGCCTGTCGCGATCATTTCCCGGGCACACTCGGCAAAGTTGATCTCGTCCCAATCGAACAGGTGCACGTTGCCCAGGAACGGGACGAATAACAACGCCGCCAATACTACTATGATAAAATACTTTACATAACCGGGCATATTCCTACTATACTAAGTCTTCTTAAAAAAGACAGGTTGATAATGGCGCAGAACCAGCAGAACAATTGCCGAGAAACCTACACCTACTATACTACCTGCATATACATCTGCAAAAAAGTGGGCGGCAAGGTAGATACGCGAGTATCCTACGGCTAAAGCTAAGAAGAAAAAAATGATCGCATATTTCCGATACCGCTCAGGCAGCAAGCACGACAGTATAAAGAACATGGCAAAAGCTCCGCACGTATGCCCTGATGGGAAACTACGGGAGTGATGCTGCTTCCATTCAGGCAAGATGTGTACTAAAGATTCGTCAGTAAAATAGCTCAGCGGGCGTGGTGCTGCGAAAAGGCTTTTAAGCACTTGTGTCAACAGCGACGCAAGTATAGTAGTGGAAGCTGCAGCGGTAACATACCACCAATTTCTGAAATTTTTGAAATAGAGTGGCATTATCAGGATGAGCGAAATAGCTATCCCCTCGCCTATGCCGGTTACATAAGGCATAATAACGTCAAGGCTTAGTGTATGATTGCCATTTATGAGAAAAAACAATGATTCTTTATTACCCACAAGCAAAGCGATACCACCGGCAACCATCCATATAAAGAACGGAAGCAGAAAGTATGAATTGAACGAAGAGTATTGGCTTTGTCTTGTCAAACCTTATCGCTTTTTAAATATTCCGGACAATCCTCTCCACAGTCTTATGTACAGCTCTTTATTAAACACCTGCGAGTCATTTCTCGCCTGCCTGATGAGTATCAGTGCTATGGGCAGCAACATACCAGTAGCCAACCACATACCTGCCCATGCCGGTAGCGAACGCGCTGTTACCAGTTTTTCCCCGGTAACAGATGTAATATGGAATACCACAAAGAAGGCAACGGCTATTACCAGCGGCATCCCTAATCCTCCTTTACGGATAATAGCGCCCAATGGCGCACCTATCAGGAACAATAGAATGCAGGCAAACGATAACGTGAACTTTCTATGTCGTTCGATATTATAGCGGACGAAGTTTTCCGACTGTGCCCGACTATCAACAGACGACATATCCAGCAGCCCTTTTATACTACGCACATTGGCAACGGCCAGTGCAACGATGGCCGCCTTTTGTGAATCAGGTATCATCTCGCTGAAAGCAGAATCATATTTCCTGATATCTTCCCTCGGAGCTTTAACCTTAGCGATGAACTGCTTATTCTCAGACTCCGTTTTCAATAACAACTGGTATGGACTCAGGTAAGATGTTACCGTTTTACCTATCGTCTTTTGCTTTCGCTTCATACTGTCTATACCATCCGATAGCTGTGCTACGTTCATCATCTGGTAAGCATTCTTAAAGAGATCCTGGTTGGTACGGTTAACCTTGAAAGAAGAAAGATCAAAAACCTTATCCCATGTTTCAAAATATAAACGTGTTTGCGGCTTGGAGTTACCCCCTTGCTTGCCTTGCTGTTCTTCGTACCTGCAGCCGTTCTTCAGCCTGAATATCAACGCTTGTTTATCAGCCGTAGGTATCATCTGCCCCTTTTCGGCGAGGATAATGTTGTCGTTACCATAACCGGAAGACTGATCATAAATGATAATATCCCTGATGGTCTTTCCGTCTTTATCTTTACTACCAACCCTGATGGAAAAGCCTTTAATATCGTTATTGAACTGGCCTGCCCTGATATTGAATGTAGGTTTTGAATTACGCAGGTCGTACAGCAGAGACAGAGCCTTAAGATTAGCAACAGGTATCACATTATTACTAAAAAAGAACGCACCTACACTCACCAATATCATAAAAACAAACAGCGGCCTCATGAAGCGAAGCAATGATACTCCTGATGACTTTATAGCTACTAATTCGAAATTTTCGCCCATTGCACCAAAGGTCATGATAGAGGCAAGCAATACCCCCAGGGGTAAAGCCAGCGGAACAAGAGTAGTGGAAATGTAAAACAGCATCTGGAGGATCATCCATACGCCCAGGCCCTTCCCTATCAGCTCATCCATATAGAGCCAGAAAAACTGCATTACCAATACAAAGAGGGTAACAAAGAAAGTGACCACGAAAGGGCCTACGAAGCTACTTATGATAAGCTTATCCAGTTTCTTTATCAAGCGGGGAATTTATGCTGCAAACCTACAAAAATAAAGGCTTGCATGAGAGCAAGCCTTTAATAAAGTATTGATAAAAAATGATCATGCGCCTATGCGATGCTTCAGGTCGGCTACCTGGGAATGCCACAAGCGTTCCTGGTCCTTTATCTCGCTTTTGTCTGCAAAATCCGTTATTCTAAGTATTGTTTCGTTGGTAATGGGGCTTTGTTCTATACGGAACTCGAAATACTCATCATCACCATAATGGTCCCAACGGTACAAAACGTATTCATTTTCTACTGCTTCCAGCAATTCAGCCTCATCAGGTGCACCATTCCAACTAAAATAGAAAAGGTTATCTCTTTGATCAACTTTATCAGCAAACCATTCCTGGAGGCCTACCGGCGTTGACAGGAACTCGTATAATATGGCCGGGGAGCTTCGTATCGGGAACTCAAGCGTGTACATTGTCTTCTTCTTACTCATCGAGGTTGGCTTCGCGTTTTAAATTGTTCTCAGACTGCAATAATAAAAAAAGGAAGCAATAATCAAAATTTTAATTCCGGATTGGCTCGATATTTGATGCCTAAAACGGCTGAAATATTGTGCTGTGGCTGTTAAAAAAAACCTAAAATAATTTTGGGTTGAATTGCTTAGACCCTTAGATTTGCTATATCAATGTCATTTTTACCGTTTCTACTAGTTTACAACAACAGTCTATTACTAATCTCCAAATGATTTAGCCTATGTCTATGCGTCAGCTTAAAATCACGAAGTCCATTACCAACCGTGAAAGCCAATCTCTTGAAAAGTACCTACAGGAAATCGGCAAAGTAGATTTGATTACCCCTGAGGAAGAAGTACAGCTTGCCATTAAGATTAAACAAGGAGACCAGAAAGCTCTTGAAAAGCTAACAAAAGCCAACTTACGTTTCGTAGTATCAGTAGCAAAGCAATACCAGAATCAGGGTCTTTCTTTAAGTGACCTTATTAACGAGGGCAATCTCGGCCTCATCAAAGCAGCACAACGCTTTGACGAAACAAGAGGTTTTAAATTCATTTCTTACGCCGTATGGTGGATCCGTCAATCTATCCTCCAGGCATTGGCAGAGCAATCACGTATCGTTCGTCTTCCGCTGAACAAAGTGGGCTTATCTAACAAGATCAGCAAAGCTTACTCTCAGTTGGAACAGGAATTTGAGCGCGAACCCTCTACAGAGGAACTTGCAGAACTGCTGGATATCGGTACCGAAGAGGTAGAAACTACCCTTGGTGTTGCTGCCCGCCACGTATCTGTGGATGCTCCTTTCGTAGATAGCGAAGACAATACCTTGCTGGACGTACTGGAAAATCCCAATTCTGAGTCAGCAGATTCAGGACTGGAGCACTACGACTCACTTCGTTGCGAAATTGAACGTTCTCTCAGCACACTTACAGATCGCCAACGCGATGTAATCAAACTGTATTTTGGTATCGGGGTAGAACATCCAATGAGCCTGGAAGACATCGGTGAAAAATTTTCTTTAACACGCGAGCGCGTACGCCAGATCAAGGACAAAGCTATAACTAAGCTCCGCACGGCTACACGTTGCAACCTTTTAAAATCATATTTAGGCAACTAAGAATTTTACATTTTTTATAAAAAGCGGCTTCGGTAAAACCGAGGCCGCTTTTTGTTTGCCCCCTAGCCCCCTAAAGGGGTAATGTATTATTTGTTTTCAGGGCTCAAATCTCAAGAGATTTGGTGGTTTTAGAGTGAAATGCAGGCGGGACAAGGGTTGTGGAAATTCAAACCTCATATTTGCTTCATAAAAGCTCATATTTACTTCATGAAAAGCTCAATTTTTTCAGGCAAAACTCATTTTAAGCTCATGAAAACTCAGTTTTTGCTTCAAGAATTGAGTTTTGAATTTCAGGCGGTGTGCCTTTGCTCTTCGGCAACGGGCCGGATATCGTAGTCGCCCGAGATGTTGCGCCACTGACCGCTAATATTCTCGAGTGAGTTTATGAGAGATATGAGTTTGGCACGGGCATCCAATTCTTCTTTTGTAGGAAAGCGTAATTCAGGAGCACGTTTGCTGATGTTTACAGAAATGGTGCGCAGTTCTTCGTAGAGGTGCTGGGTTTCTACCTGGGGTGCATGAAAGCGCATTTTTTTGAGTGTCTTCCAGTTCCCTTCGTTTACCCATACAGAAATCGTGCGTTCGGAAACGCCTACCTCCTGAGCGATCCTTGCCTGTCTGAAGCTGGTAGTAAAATAGAGTTCGTGAGCGAGTTCTTTCTCGTCTTTTTTGATGTTGGCCATGTGATATGCAGGTTTAAAGGTTAATGAAAAAAGCCATTACAAATTTACGAAATGTGGGTGTTATTCAGAGGGAAAGATGTCCACATTGAGATGGCCGCCGCACGCCCCCAGCCCTGAAGGGGGCCGCCAGCACTACGAACAACCTGGCTGTGATTACAAGCGGCTCCGATGGAGCCGTAACATTCATTCAGATATTTCTATAAATACGTTGCTGCTCTGCAGCATAGTGAGGTGGCTCTTAATTGGTAATTGCGAGTCAGTTGTTGGTCAGGTGAGCAACAACGGCGGTGAGAAGCCTGGTTAATCCGTTGCCCCCTCTAATCCGGGTTCAGACTTCTTTTTCTTCTTATGCTTCTTCAACTCCTCTGCCCTTACCCACTCCGTAGAACCGATTTGCATCCAATGCTCTAATAAGCCATCATGTTCCTGCGCAGGCATACGGGAAACACCATTATACAGTCCCGCTGCTGTGCGTTGCCTGAATGCTTCATATAAAGTAACAGCGCAAGCCACAGAGATATTCAGGGACTGCACCATTCCGACCTGTGGAATAATGAAATTACCATCACAATACTTGAGGCATTCGTCAGAGACACCGTCTTTTTCATTACCAAATACCAGCGCGACAGACTCTGCCAGGTTCAACTCGTAGAGAGAATGAGATTCTACGCCCAAATGTGTAGCATAGACCTTACCATATCTCTTTTTTATGGCAGTCATACATTCCTCAATATCTGTGAATTGATGGACGGTCAGCCACTTGACCACACCGGAAGAACTTTTCTTCCCAAACGTCTCGTGAAGGCCTATCTGTGTGTTCAGCACATAGATTTCCTGTATACCTACCGAGTCGCAGGTGCGCATTACAGCGGATATATTGTGCGGGTCGTGCACATTCTCCAGTATTATGGTCAGGTCGGGTTGCCTGTGGTTGAGGACAGTTTTTATCCGCGCTTCGCGTTCAGGTGTCATGGCACAAAAATAAAATTTGAAACGAAGGTTTTATAGAAAATATATCCCCGCATCAGTACATTTACAGTAATGGCAGCAAAACAAAACAATTTATCTACCATTAATCGCCTCACAGCCCTCTGGGCATTGGGTGAATCCGGTCTCGGTGGCTGGATGCACGCATTGAAGTTGCCATTCACGGGTATCTTCGTTGGAGGCTTTGCCGTCCTTATTATCGGACTGATAGCCTACTATAGTACTAATAGCGCCAAACAGATACTGAAAGCTACTCTTATGGTGCTGCTAGTAAAAGCAGCCGTTAGCCCACAATCACCTCTACCAGCCTATATTGCCGTTAGCTTCCAGGGGCTGATCGGTGCGTTGATGTTCTGGTTGATGCCGAGATTTAAACTGACACCGCTTTTGTTCGGAATGTTGGCTATGCTGGAGTCGGCATTGCAAATGGTGTTGATGAAAACGCTTGTATTTGGCATGGCCATATGGGAAGCACTGGATATGTTCTTCGGCAAAATTGTGAAAGAGCTGCATTTATCTACCGACATTTCTTTTAGCCTGTGGGTGATCGTTGCTTACTGTGGTGGTTATACCCTTTGGGGAATGATACTCGGTATATGGATCAACAGGCTGCCGAAGCAATTGGAGCAAAGAGGTGAAGCCATAAAACTGGAGGCCGCACAATTACAAAATCCGGGAACTGATATCACGGTCTCTAAAAAACAAAAGCGCAACACAAGGCTCATTATTACTTTCGCGATACTCGGTTTCATCACCAGTATATTCCTGGCCAGCGGGAGTGATACTTCCAAAGCCTTGTATATCATAGCGCGTACCGTGGCCGTGCTATTGCTGATATATTACATTATAGTGCCTGTTACCAAATGGCTGTTGCAACAATTTATCAATCGCCAGCAGGAGAAGAACCGCGCAGAAATGCAAAGCCTGATAGACCAGTTGCCGGAATTGCGCAGCTATCTCCGGCCGGCCTATACCATCGCTTCTGCTAAGTACCGGGGATTGAAACGTTATCGTGAATTTGTGTTTATACTTTTAGTGTTGAGCCTGCAAACTGTTCGCACCAATGAGTAACATCTACATCCTTAGCGAGCCTGTACATTCAGGAAAGAGTACTTTACTCATGAACTGGAGCAAACAACAAACCAGCATTGCAGGCGTACTAATGCCTGATGTGGATGGCAGCCGCAAACTCTATGATATAGCTTCGCAGACCTATTATGATTTCCAGGTAGCAGAGAAACAGGGAGCAGGCACCATAGACATCTGCAAATGGAACTTTGATGAAGCTGTATTTCAGCTAGGCAGGGATATACTGCTGAATGCGGCGAAGCAAAGACCCGATTGGCTGGTACTGGACGAAGTGGGCAAACTGGAGATGAACCGCAATACAGGTTTCGAACCTGCGGTGAAGGAGCTGGTAGAGATATACAAACAGGAAACAGGCAATGCTAAATTGCTACTCGTGATAAGAGACTATATGCTGGAGCAAAGCTTTGCGCATTACGGACTGAACAGTGATATGGTGTTATCTAAAGCATTCTTCTTATGAGCGTATTATATGGATTGGTAGCGTGTGGCGGAGAAAGCAGCCGGATGGGTACGGACAAGAGTGCATTAGAGTATTACGGCCAACCGCAACGAAATTACCTCTACCATATGCTGCAACCAATGTGTACGAAAGTGTTTCTCTCCTGCAACAGCGGGCAGTTGCCACATATCCCGTATTACTATTCTCCCCTGCCCGATGCCATCAGGTACGAGCGGATAGGACCTATGGGCGCTTTACTCACTGCATCAGACCTGTACCCTGAAGCATCCTTCCTGGTAATAGGATGCGATTACCCTTTCCTGAAGGCCGGCGATGTGCAACACCTCATCCATTGCAGAAAGCCCGGCTCGTTAGCTACCAGCTATTACAATCCTTCCTCAGGCCTTTACGAGCCCCTCCTGGCCATTTATGAGTCAGGACTAAGGGAGAAGCTGCTGAGCAACTACGAGCAAGGCAAGCACTCCTTACAGCACTTACTCAAAGAAGCGGATGCCGAAGAGGTATATCCCCAGACCGCTGACACCCTTCGCAGTATAGATAATAAAGCGGCATATGAGCAGGCTTTGGCGCAGATCAGATCTGCGGGTTTTTAGGTAAATTTGGGATATGTCCCGTCCATCGGTAACACAAATTGCTATAACCAAAGTCAATGCTCTTGCCATGAGCGAGGCTGAAGATATGCTGGCCGCTGAAGAGCCGCTGGAAATACGACTGGAATACGGTCCGGAAAACGGGAGGATGCAGAAGAGCATCTCTGTGACCATGCGCACACCGGGAAATGACTTCGAGCTGGCATCTGGTTTTCTCTATACCGAAGGTATCATCCATAAAGGGAGCGAGATAACAGGCATAAAACATTGCAATGGTATGAACGAAAATGTGGTGCGTGTAATGCTCTCTCCTACCGTACAACCCGACATCAGTAAACTGGAACGTAATTTCTATACTACTTCAAGTTGTGGTGTATGCGGCAAATCGTCGATAGAGGCGGTTCGTACAACCTGTAATATACCGCAGAGTGATGATAACTTACAGGTATCATCGGCTTTGGTTTATACGCTGCCGGATATATTGAGAAAACAACAAGCCGTATTTGAAAGCACAGGCGGACTGCATGCATCGGCACTGTTTGATATGGAAGGCAAATTACTATTGTTACGCGAAGATGTGGGACGACACAATGCACTCGACAAGCTTATAGGCGCGGCACTTGAAACTGATATGCTTCCGCTCGACAAACACATTCTACTACTGAGCGGCCGTGCAAGCTTCGAGCTGATCCAGAAAGCCATTATGGCAGGGATAAAGATAGTAGCAGCTGTTGGTGCGCCATCAAGCCTTGCTGCACAGATGGCAGAAGAGAATGGGATGACGCTTATTGGTTTTTTGAGGGGTGAGCGATTTAATATTTATTCAGGTGGGAATAGGGTTTTAATTTCATAAGGTGAAAATAAATCCCTTAATATAGACATTCATAAAAAAACAACAAAAGCCCGCATAGAGTGGGCTTTTGTTTACCAGCATCTGTCAAACAATACCTGATCAATGATACATTACTGAATGATCGTCTTAGGCTGCTACAAAGATATCCGTGGATTTGTAGCCAGATGATGGGGTCGGAATTGTAGCCAGGATCTTTATCGCGTTGGCAATGATCGTCAGCGTAAGTATTCCGGGAGTACCATAAACAGTCTTTCCTGTATACGCTTTAACATTAGCAGCTAAAGTTGCTGCCTGGAAACCATCCTTGAATATCTGTGCAGCCTGGTCTGCTGTACTGCAACCTGCGAGGTAAACAGCTGTGGTTGCTCCTTTTAGATGGTCACCAAAATTTGTTTTAAGGCTACTGAAGTCATAATCCCCTATCCCTTTTGCACTTGCGTGTCCAACAAGGAAAAGATTAGCAGAAGCTGTTTTTTGGCCGATATTGTTATCGTTGTACATGATGACGTCTGCCTGGGGAGAATATTTTTGCATGTTTGCGCTGGCTAATGGAACTAATTCCGCTTCATTACCCATAATAATTATACGGTCTGGCATAATGTTGTTTTTAAATAATTATGATTAATAAAAGGGAGCGTTAATAATAAGGCGGTAAATACCGCCTTATTATTGCACATAGGTGTTCTCGTGGTTAAAAACCGCTGTTGAACGCAGCTGAGAATGCATATACTAACGCCTGGGTAGAAGGAGAGACACTAACGCTAAACAAGCCATAGGTCAATGTCCAGTCTATTGATTGGTTTGTGCTTATAGAGTACGTACCAACTGAACTATCACCGGCACCGGCTTTATTGAATACTTCCAGCACCATTGTCTGTGCCATGCTACTCATCATTGTGTCGTCTGTCGGGAATTGCCAGTTATTAAAGTTTTGTGCGAGTTGGGCCTTCAGTTGAGCTATGGCAGCATCTACTGCCGGCTGGCCAGGCTCTGCTCCGCCACCGGTACCGCAATAGTTTTGAACGAGACCATTATCTGATCTTACACCGGTATCTCCAACATAAGTAGCTGTAAATACACTTTGTGACTTTGCCAGTGCAGCTTTCAAAGTGCTTTTGATCAATGGCCCAATATCCTGCGGATCGTCGCCCAGTATCATTGACTTGCTGGCAGCTTTATGCATTCCAACAGCATACCCTTGCCTGAGAGCAAGGTTTTCTTTAAGAGGCGCCGGTACTGCAAAATTTGATGCCAATGTGGCAAGTTGTGCGGCTGTGGCGCCTACATTTGTGACCGTACTTACTATACCATTTACAGCATCATCAATGCCGCCTGCTACTGTACTAATAATTTTACCCATGATAATTTTTATTAATTAATTAATGCCTACTCATTTAAAGGCTTTTCGGCTTGGGCCTGTCTCAAATAGAAGCTTCTTCTGATGACAGGACAAAGAAAGGATTGATTACCAGGCAGGAATAGCGCAGAACTACTTGTTTAAAAAAACAGGTAGTTCTACTTGTATGGTTCGGGAATACAATCAGCTAAGCCAAGGTTCGTAAAGGCCATTTTTTATAGCAAATATTACCAGGCCTGCAGTATTTTTACATCCAATCTTTAAAAGAAGATTATTCCGATGTCCTTCTGCAGTCCGAATACTTATGTGTAATAAAGCTGCTATTTCCGAATTAGTGTATTCTTTACAGATCAGGAGCAGAATTTCTCTTTCACGATCTGTAAGATCAAACCGGAGATTATTAATATTCTTTAGCTTCCTAGTTCCGTACAATGAAGCTTTTCTAAGCGCAGCAATGCAATCTTCATTAAAATAGAATCCTGTTTTATGAACCGCATTAATAGCAAGAATTAATTCTTCAATATCACAGTTTTTTGCGAGGTATCCATTGGCGCCATCGGTAATCATTTTCGTAATAAACCTTTCCTGATTAAATACGGTTAGAACGATAACCTTTATGGACGGGTATTGAATATGTAATGCTATATTTAATTCAACACCATTCATAACCGGCATATCAAGGTCTACGAGTACCACATCCGGCAACTCAGGAAGCGTTGCTAATTCATCGAGCAATAGCCTGCCATTTTCTACATCGAGAATTAGTTTAAATTCATCAATTCCCGCAATAATTTCAGCGATAGCTTTCCGGAAAAGCTGCTGATCATCAACTATAGCAATTTTTATCTTTCCCACGTGATTTTCTTACTGCTTTAAGGGTATGGTAATGTAAATTTTAAATCCTGCATTTACTCCTTTTTCAATAAGATAGTTTGCGTCTATCATGTTCAATCTACTCTCAATATTGTACATACCCATTCCTATCCCCTTACTCTTAATCCTGTCTGTGTCTATCCCTATTCCATTATCAGTATACTCAACTGTCAAAGCATTTTCATGGCAATTTATCAGAATGACTACTTTGTCAGCTTTTGCGTGTTTTATTGTGTTGGTAAGGAGTTCCTGTAATACACGGTATAGAGCTATTGATATATTTGCACTTAGTCCGGAGAGATCACCCGCATTATTATTTAACGCAACCTCCAGGCCTGATGAGTGGTGCGTACGCTCACAGAGTTCATAAAGAATTTCATATAAACCAAAGATCTCAAGCCCCGACGGCGACAAATTATGCGAGATATACCTAACTGAATTTATCAACGAATCAGTAAGGCTTTGGCAATACGTTACTGTTGATTGCAATGAAGGTACAGCATCCGTTTTGCCAATATTACTGATTGCAAGCCGAAGATTAGCTAATGCACCACCCACTTCGTCATGCATATCTCTTCCAATTCTTTTTCTTTCTTCTTCCTGTGACTGAATTGTACTGTGCAGCAATTTCACCTGGTAGTTTAACTCTGCCTGTTGCATCTGCGTTCGTTGCAAATACATTTTTTTTTGATACCTCAGATAAAATAAAATGATCGCCACACATAATAAAAGTGTGCCGGTCATACCAAGCAAGACGACTAAATATATGTTATCTGTTTCTTCCTGCATTGAGAAAACCCATTGTAAACAGAAAATACATTATAAGAACGAGAGTAGCATGTATTGTCCAGAATATTGTGTTCATAAAGGAATCTGAAAGGATCAAATTAGCTGAAATAAACAGGAACAATGAACCTCCAAAATAAAGCAGCAATGCAGCGTTTATCCATAATGGTATCTGCCTTTCCCCGTCGTCCCCGTCGGCAGCATCAAGTGCATGTTTAAAACAATAAAGTGCATACCCCATTATGATAATGCACGAAAATGCCCTGGAATAACTGTTGTATGAATAAATAGGCTGAAAAAAGGAAGTATTTATAATGCAAAAAGCAATAAATGTATAAACAATAGCATTTATCACTTTAGCGGGTATGTGAGTTCTCAGTATTTTTTTATAAAAAAATGATATCAATACAAACTCAAGTACAGTATAAACATGAAGCACAGGAAGATTGTTTATTCGCCTATAGGCCAGTATGGAGGCACATAAGTTACCTGCCCCATTTAAGACAAGGTAGATAATAAAAAACCTGAGGGCAGGTGACAGGTATTTATATCTCAGTATCGCAACTGTGAGTGGCAACGTGATAGCTACAGGAACTATTATTGCCATATATAAATATGAATATGATACCGGCAAACTAGCCTTCTTCTATATTCTGTGCATTATCCCGGATTGAAGGACCATACAAAGGACTGCTTAAGTCACATTGTATAGGACACGGCCTGGTGAAATCATATAAATAATACTTAGTAGGTGCAACCGGAATATCATCCATTATTTTATCTTTTTCAAAACCGTCAGCTCCTACTATTACCGGTACCAGGACAATTTTCAAAGTAGATGGGTCATCTTCATTCTCCATTGCCAGATACGCACGTACGGCAACCGCATTATGGACATCTGCCAGGCTGTTTATATCCTCTATGGGTATATAAAAGCCGCGAAGCACCTCACTGCTAGTTACTGCAGGAAATAGCTGCTTATATGTTTTGCGCCAATTAGAACACCATTTTTCAGCATCAGCTAAATCTATATTAGGCTCAATAGTTTTCTTAGTATCCATCTGCGTTCTTAATATATGGTTATAAAATGCTGATTTTGTGGCAAAAATATAATCAAAGATACATATCTGGCAATAAAAAAACACAGTCAAAAGACGGTGTTTGTGGATTAGCAGGGAGAAAACCAAGCTCTATCTTTTCGGCTCACTGCATTCTTCTTTCCTTATTACATTATGCAACTTTATTCATTAAACAGTAATTTAGTGATATGAAAATTCGCATAAAAGGAAATTCGGTACGCATCAGGATTGTGAAGACAGAACTGGACAACTTCGGGAAAGATGGTTTCCTTGAAGAACATACCGAATTCCCGAATGGCCGACTTACATACAGACTGGAAAGCAAAGCTGGTATCAGCGACCTTGAGGCTAACATCAATGGTAGCATCATCACGGTGTACATGCCTGAAGCAATGAAGAAGGAATGGGTAGCTACGGAAACTGTTGGGTATCGTACGGATATGCCACTGGGAGAAGGTAATAGCCTGTTCATACTGATAGAAAAAGACTTCAAGTGCCTGGATGGTGAAGTGCTGGAAGACCAGAGCGACAATTTTGATAATCCCTCACAAGTTTGTTAACGATGAGCGATCACGATCATAATTTACCCAACGCCGAGAATCCGGAAACGTTCCTCGACCTAAAAGTGACCAAGCCTAAGACGGTTGCAGCAGGGATGTTGGCGGTGGTCTCCAGCGCGAAACACGTGTTTGGCGAAATGGACGTGGCACGGGGGATGAAGGCCTTACTGACACTTAACCAGAAAGATGGTTTCGACTGCCCCGGTTGTGCATGGCCCGACCCGGATGGTGCGCGTTCTAAGATTGCCGAGTATTGCGAGAACGGCGCAAAGGCAATAGCTGAAGAAGCCACGACCAAAAAGCTGACAGCGAAATTCTTCGCGGAAAATTCCGTAAAAGACCTGGCTGACCTGAACGACTATGAGATAGGAAAGAAAGGCCGTGTAGCAGAACCTGTATATCTACCAAAAGGCGCTACGCATTACCAACCTATCAGTTGGGATAATGCGTTCAAACTAATAGCAAAGAATCTCAATGGACTTGCTTCACCTGATGAAGCAGTGTTTTATACTTCGGGCAGGACGAGTAACGAGGC
Source organism: Bacteroidetes bacterium UBA7674 (assembly GCA_002483105.1). Taxonomy (GTDB): domain Bacteria; phylum Bacteroidota; class Bacteroidia; order Chitinophagales; family Chitinophagaceae; genus MKUN01. Next base: position 795,537 of record DLHG01000013.1, on the reverse strand, counting down.
TGCATTCTTGTACCAACTCTTCGTGCGGGAATATGGCACCAACAACCTCCCCGACTGCTCTAATATGTGCCACGAGTCGAGCGGTGTAGCTTTGGGAGAATCATTGGGCATAGGTAAAGGATCGGTGACATTAGAAGATTTTTACGAAGCCGAAGTGATCATTATCCTGGGGCAGAACCCCGGCACCAATCACCCGCGTATGCTTTCTGCTTTACAGAAGGCACATGAGAATGGCTGCACTATTATTTCCGTCAATCCACTACCGGAAACAGGGCTCATCAGCTTCAGCAACCCGCAAACGGTAAAAGGCGCGCTCGGCATCAAAGCTAAACTAACAGACATTTTCCTGCAGGTAAAACTGAATGGCGATATGGCCTTACTAAAAGCCATCACTTTGCTGCTGTTGGAAGAGGAAGAGAAAAAACCGGGAAGCATCTTTGACCTGGATTTTATTGCAAAAAACACAGAAGGTTATAACGAGTACATCGCCAACCTGAAAAAATATACTGTAGAAGAACTGGCGGAGGCCTGCGGTATCAGCATGGAGCAGATACGCGAGACCGCTGAAGTACTTAAAAAGAAGAACAAGATCATTGCCTGCTGGGCTATGGGGCTTACCCAACATAAAAATGCCGTTGACACCATTAAAGAAGTGGTAAACCTGATACTGCTTAAAGGCAGTATAGGCAAACCCGGCGCAGGCACTTGCCCCGTGCGTGGGCACAGCAATGTGCAGGGCGACCGCACCATGGGCATTTACGAGAAGCCATCGAAGATGTTCCTGGATAAGCTGCAATTCGTCTATGGCTTTGAACCTCCCCGCGCGCATGGTTATGATGTGGTGGATTGCATCCATGCCATGAAGCAGGGCAAGGCGAAAGTGTTCATCGCTATGGGTGGCAATTTCCTTTCTGCAACACCGGATACAGAATACACGGCTGAAGCTCTACGTAGCACAAAGCTCACAGTACACGTGTCAACGAAGCTCAACCGCAGCCACCTCATTCACGGAGAAGAAGCATTGATACTCCCTTGCCTGGGCAGAAGTGATAAGGACGTTGTGAACGGAGAAGTACAATTCATCTCCTGCGAAAATTCCATGGGTGTGGTGCAGATGTCGAAAGGCGGACTGAAGCCTATTTCAGAAGACCTCTTGAGCGAGCCAATTATTGTTACCCGCATGGCAAAGGCAGTATTGGGCGACAAGTCGAAAGTGAACTGGGACCTCTACGAAGAACATTATGATAATATCCGCAACGATATAGAACTCACGATTGCAGGCTTCGACAATTACAATAAACGCGTGAGAGTACCCGGAGGATTTTACTTGCCGAATAATGCAAGGGATGGCAAGTTCAATGTATTGTCTTCTCAAAAAGCGCATTTCAATACCGCCGACATCATCCGTCAAGACCTTGCTGATGATGAATATATGATGATGACCATTCGTAGCCACGACCAGTTCAATACGACGATATACGGACTGGATGATAGGTACCGTGGCATCTACAACGAGCGCCGGGTTATTTTCATGAACGAGAAAGACATGAAGAAAGGCGGCTTTAAAGCCAACGATGTAGTCGACCTGTTCAACTACCACGATGGCGTGGAGCGTGTTGCCAAGAACTTCATCGTGATACCATTCAGCATTCCGGAGCAATGCACAGCTACCTACTTCCCCGAAACCAATGTTCTTGTCCCCATCAACAGCACGGCTGACAAGAGCAATACTCCAACATCAAAAATGGTGATTCTGAAGATAAGACATCATAAATACATCTAACACATCTGAAATATTCCTAAAAGAACAAAGCCTTCCGCATCTGCAGAAGGCTTTTTCTATTGTTGCAATTAAAACCAGTTTATTCTTTAATGATCTTTATGGTTTGCCTGTGATCTGTATCTGCATACCGAATGAAATATACTCCCGCAGAAAGGCTACTCACATCAATATTCATCTGTTCAGCAGTCAGTACATAGCTGTTGACCACTTTACCTGTAATGTCCGTTAATTGGATTGTTGCGATAGCACTACCTTTCCCTATCGCAGCAATTGTTAAGGTGCTCTTAGCCGGATTAGGATATGCCTCCAGCAGGAAATCCGTATTGCCTACATTCACCACGCTCACAGGCAGTGTTGTCCACATATGCATCGTATTCCAGGCAGATGTATCACCTGCACCGCATACCGTACGTACCCATGTATGATACGTAGTTAATGCAGTCAGGCCGGTAACAGGTACCGAAGCATTGGTTGTGTAGTTACCGCCGGTTGTTGGTGGAGTCATAGATGTAGTAACTGCATAATGGTAGCCTTGCGCACCTGTGACAGCAGTCCAACTGATAGTAGCAGAGGTAGCCGTAACAGCGGTTTCTGTAACACCGGTTGGCGCAGGGCATGCCAGTGTAGTGAAAGGAATGGTTACCCATGTAGAGAAATTGCCACCGCCGCAATTAGTGCGCACATGGAAATAATATAGCGTTCCTGACATCAGGCCTGATGCAGCATGAGAAGTAAGAGAAATACCTGTACCTGCAACAGAAGGATTTCCTGCAACCTGGTCAACTACATATTCATAACCTATCGCGCCTGTTACAGCAGCCCAGTTGATAGTAGCGCCATCATGCGTGATGGCTGTTGCGGCAACGCCTGTTGGCGGATTGCAGACCGTACCTGATGAAATAACAGCAGTATAGTCATGAACCTCACCTGTACCGTATCCACCTACTAATTCAGGGCATGGATCTATACCCGGATAAGTACCATCGCCTGTTATGAAAATTCTCATTGTGTGCGTACCTACCGTTGCACCCATAGGGATAGAGATGTTAAAATTCAATGTTGATATCCCTACTCCATTAAGCCCACCTACTGACTCACCGCTGCTAAAAGTAAAATCGTCGTTAAAGTCGATCCATACTTCTACATTATCATCAGTAGTTCCGCTTACTACCGTAGCAGCGTAACTTCCACCGGGCGCAAATGTTACGGTATTGGCCATATCTACTTCCCAATTGTTAGCCGCACAACCGGTATTCAAATCACTGATCGAGGTACTGTTAATACCGGTAACTGTAAAATCATCGACCTGGTCGCCCAGGATGCAACCGAAAATAAGGTCCGGTGCACAGTATTGGGCTTTTGCTGTAATGCCAAAAGATAATGAGGCTAAAAAGAGTAATAGTTTAAATTTCATAATTGCGTGTTTTAAGAATAGTGTATGATTCCTTACAATATATACAATCCTATCTATATTGCATATAATAAAGTGTAGATAATTTTAAAGTATAAACTTTTAGGTAAACACAGCATGGCACTATTTTTTATGTTTTGAGAAAACGTAATACTATGCGCGCTATTTGGTCAGGAGCCATCGGATTTGGCCTGGTAAACATACCGGTAAGAGTATTCAGCGCTATACAGAGCAGTTCACTCGACCTGGACATGCTGGATAAGCATGATAATGGCAAGATACGCTACCAGCGTATCAATGAAGAAACAGGTGAAGAAGTAGCCTGGGGTGATATAGTAAAAGGCTACATGATCAATGACAAGTACGTGATACTTACTGAAGATGATTTTGCTGCGGCAGCACCGGAGAAAAGCAAAACCATTGAAATTCAGGAGTTTGCAGACGAGTCGGATATAGATACCACCTTTTACGAGATGCCCTACTACCTGGAGCCTGCCAAAGGTGGCGAGCGGGCCTACGCCCTTCTGCGCGAAGCCTTGAAGACCAGCGGTATGGTTGCCATAGGTTCTTTCGTGATGCGGACAAAAGAGAACCTATGCCTGCTGAAGGCGCAAGGCAATATGCTGTTGCTGCTACGCTTGCGCTTTGCAGAAGAAATAAGAGATTATAAAGACCTTAATATACCCGGTGCAAGCACCGCAGTAAAACCCGCTGAATTGAAAATGGCCAAGGCACTGATATCGCAACTCACTCCTAAGAAGTTCGATATAGCCAAATATAAAGACACTTATGACGCAGAACTGCTGAAACTGATAAAGCTCCGGTCAAAAGGAAAGAACCTGCCTGAGCCGAAGATCAAAATTGCCAAGAGCAAATCGAAGGATATCATGGAGCAATTGAAAGAGAGCCTGGGCGGTGGAAAGAGTACGAAGGCTGCTGCAAAAAAAGCAGCGCCTAAGAAGACAGCCGCTAAGAAGGCTACAACGAGAAAGATAGCACCTACACCCCGCAAAAAAGCATCTTAATGACACTCGCAAAATATAAGACCAAGCGCCGATTTAACGAGACTCCTGAGCCTGAAGGCAAGGTGGCGAAAGCAAAAAAGCAGAAAACATTTGTGATACAACGGCATGATGCGTCTCACCTGCACTATGATTTCAGGCTGGAGGCAGAAGGAGTGCTCAAGAGTTGGGCAGTACCTAAAGGCCCGTCTCTGAACCCTGCCGACAAAAGACTGGCGATGATGGTAGAAGACCACCCTGTTTCTTACGGCACTTTCGAGGGTGTGATACCGGAAGGCAATTATGGTGCGGGCTTCGTAGACGTGTGGGATCATGGTACTTACGAACCCATAAACGAAAAGAGTGAGGTCATTACCGAAAAAGAATTCCTGGCCAACCTGAAAAAGGGCAGCCTTAAATTCAGGATGAAGGGCCGCAAGCTAAAGGGAGAATTTGCGCTTGTAAAGATGCATGGCCGTGGTGAGAACACATGGCTGCTCATAAAGCACAGGGACGAATACGCAATGGATGAATATGACGCCGAGGATTATGCGAAGAAATCATCAGTGAAAAAATCGGCTGAAAAAAAGGCGGCACGCGAAGCTAAAAAGTCTCCACTGAAAAAGGTAACTGTTAAAAAGGCTATTAAGAAGGCTTCTGTCAAAAAAACAGCTGCTAAAAAAGTTGCCACTAAGAAAACCGCTGCTACAGCGGTAAAAAAAAAGCGCTGACAAGTAGGCGATATTCTCCCGATAAAACGATCAATAAAAAGTACAGCCAATTCATCACCCCGATGATGGCGAAGCTATACGATAAGCCATTCGATGATGCCGACTGGGTATTCGAGATAAAATGGGATGGCTACAGGGCTGTATCGGAAGTGAACAATGGCGAAGTACGCCTGTACTCCCGCAACGGGCTTTCCTTTGAAGAAAAATACCCCGCAGTCCACCTGGCACTCACCAAACTGAAGAAGGAAGTAATACTGGACGGAGAAATTGTGGTGCTGGATGAGAAGGGCAATCCCAGCTTCCAGCTATTACAGCATTACGACCCGAATGGAGATAATGAGATCATCTACTACGTTTTTGATTGTCTGTCAGTGAACGGAGAATCGATTGAAAGCAAAACGCTGCTTGAACGAAAGAAGATACTACAGAAGCTGTTACCAAAGAATGGTATCATCCGCTATTGCGAGCATATTGAAGAAAAAGGCAACGACTTCTTCAAAGTAGTAAAACAGCACGGCCTGGAAGGTATGATAGCCAAGCGGGCCAAAGGTAAATACCATGCAGGGGCAAGAACGGATGAATGGTTGAAAATAAAGCAGGTACAAACCGAAGAAGCAATAATAGCGGGATATACTGCGCCACGCGGAGGACGAAAGTATTTCGGGGCATTGGTGCTGGGCATTTACGTGAAGGGCAAACTGACCTATATAGGCCATACAGGAACGGGATTTGACCACAAAACATTGAAAGAAATGTCGGAATTGTTTGACGACTATGAAACGGACGAATCACCTTTTGATGTGGATGTTCCGTTGAATGGCGCTGTAACATGGTTAAGGCCGGAATTAGTTTGTAATTTGAAGTATTCTGAGATAACCGGTGATGGTATCAGGCGGCATCCCGTGTTTATGGGACTGAGGGTAGACAAGACATCCGGGGAAGTGACCAACAAGCAAAATGTAAAGAGCAAACAAAACGTTCATAAAAAGAGCAACGAAAAAACTACCGACATGGACACAGAAAGAAGTATAGGCGGAAAGAAAGTGAGCCTCACCAACCTGGACAAAGTATATTTTCCTGATGAAGGCTATACCAAAGGCGATGTGATAGAATACTATGATAAAATATACAAGTACATCAGCAAGTACCTAAAGGACAGACCTGAGTCGCTGAGACGGACACCCAATGGCATAAAGGACGAAGGCTTCTTCCACAAAGACGCGGGAGATAAAGCGCCGGAATGGGTGGAAACTTACGAGGTGTATTCCGAAAGCGCGGATAAAGACATCAACTATATCGTTTGTAACAACAAGCCTACCCTCCTCTATATGGCCAATCTCGGTTGTATTGAAATAAACCCATGGAACTCAAAAGTGGACAAACCTGACAATCCCGACTACATAGTAATGGATATTGACCCATCGGAGAAGAACACCTTCGACCAGGTAGTGGAAACAGCCCATGTAATAAGAGACATATTAGAGAAAGCAGGTTGTAAAAGCTACTGCAAAACCTCCGGGGCCACAGGCTTGCATGTTTATGTGCCGCTCGCTGCAAAGTATGATTACGAGCATGCCCGTGAATTCGCGCATATGATAGCCATACTGACACAAGAACAACTCCCCGACTTCACCAGCCTGGAACGCTCGTTAAAGAAACGCGGGAAGGACAATATCTACATAGACTACCTGCAAAACAGGCCAGGACAAACACTGTCATCCGTCTACAGCTTAAGACCTAAAAGCGGAGCGCCTGTCTCCACCCCGCTCGAATGGAAGGAAGTGAAGCCCGGTATAGACCCGAAAAGCTATAACATAGACACCATCTTCAAACGACTGGAAAAGAAAGGGGACTTGTTTTCTCCCGTTTTGGGAAGAGGAGTAGATATTATGAAAGCAATAAAGAAATTAGGCGGATAAATTAATTGTCATGCTGAGCGAAGCGAACTTTTCTCATGAGCGAAGCGAATAAACATCTGTCAAGCAGGATAGATCCTTCGCTATCGCTCAGGATGACAGATGTACTTATGATTCTATGCTTTTAGCTGCAATAAACGCACTACTCCACGCATTCTGGAAATTGAACCCTCCCGTAATACCATCTACATCCATTATTTCACCCGCGAAATAAAGTCCGGGCACCTTGCGCGATTGCATCGTTTGCGGGTCTATCTCGGAAAGAGCGATACCACCACAGGTAACGAATTCTTCTTTGAAGGTCGTCTTGCCCTTTACTTCATATGTATCACGAAGCAGGTGCTCTATTAGTTTGTTTTGTGCGGCTGCAGGTAACTCTCCCCAACGCACTTCAGTTTTTACATCGCATTGCAATAAAATATACTCCCAAAGACGGCGTGGAAGACCAAATGGATTTTTGTTTTGCACCAATTGCTTGCCTTGATCTACACGAAGTTGCTGCAGTTGATCTTTCAAATCAGCATCCGTTACATCAAAGAGCCAGTTGATCTGTATATTGAAATGATAATTACGCTCCGCCAGTTCACGGGCAGCCCATGCAGAAGTACGTAGAATGGCCGGACCACTCATCCCCCAGTGGGTAATAAGCAAGGGTCCACTCTCCGTGATTTTAGTACCTTGTATTTTCACTCGTGCATTCTCGGCTACTACTCCCATCAGTTCCGTGATAGGATGTTTGGGCATATTGAAGGTAAAAAGCGATGGGACGGGTGGCAATATAGTATGACCTAACTCCTGCAACCATTTATATTGCTCCGGCTTAGGGAAACCACCTGTAGCTATGAGTATCTTATCGGCTTCATAGGTAGACTTATCAGCGAAATGAATACGGAATGTCTCTCCTATTCTTTCAATCCGCTCTACCGACTTATGATAGACTACATCAACTTTATTACGCATCATCTGTTGCCAGATGCAGTCGATGATGGTTTGAGAATCATTGGTATCAGGAAACATCCTGCCATCAGCCTCTTCCTTTATCTTCACTCCCCGCTCTTCAAACCAGTTGATGGTATCCTGAGGCGTAAAATGATAAAGTGATTTACGAAGTAGTTGCTTACCACGCGGATAACGCGTCACCAGTTCGGGTACGTCAAAACATGCATGCGTTACATTACAACGGCCACCACCGGAGACCTTCACTTTTTGCAAAGCCTTGCCATGTTTCTCGAATACCGTTACGGAAATATCATCACCGCTGATATTAGCAGCAGCGAAGCAACCCGCAGCACCCGCACCAATAATGGCTACTTTCATTAGGCTCCAGTTGAGCTGCCGTTTTGTGCACCTATTACAGCTATGGCCACCATGTTCACGATCTGCCTTACCGAGCTACCCAGTTGCAATACGTGCACCGGTTTACTAAAGCCCATGTGTATAGGGCCTATAGCTTCCGCCCCACCAACTTCTTGTAAAAGGTGATAAGCGATATTACCCGCAGCAAGGTTAGGGAATATGAGCGTATTAGGCGCTTCTTCTACCAGTTCAGAGAACGGATAGTTCTCACGCAGCAGTTCTTTATTGAATGCTACACCTGCCTGCATTTCACCATCTATCACCAGGTTTGGATAGCGTTGCTTTATCTTCTCTACTGCATTGCGCACCTTGATGGCCTCAGGTGAATTGCTGCTACCAAAGTTGGAATATGACAGCATCGCTATGCGTGGCTTAATATTAAAGTGCTCTACAGTATTAGCTGTGAGCATGGTTATATCTACCAGTTCCTCTTCCGTAGGGTCGAAGTTGGCTGTGGTATCTGCAAAGAAAAGCGGGCCCTTCTTTGTCAGCATCATATACATACCGGCTACCCTGTTGGCGCCTTCCTGCAGTCCGATGATTTCCAGTGCCGGGCGAAGTGTATCAGGATACTTACGGGTAAGCCCGGATATCAGCGCATCTGCCTCTCCCGTCTCTACCATCATGCAACCAAAATAGGGGCGCTCACGCATTACCTTCTTGGCTTCATACATATTGTAACCACGGCGTTTTCTTTTCTGGAAGAATTTATCGCCATACTCACATCGTTTAGCTTCCGTACTCGGATGCTTGGGGTCAAGGATCATCACATCGTCCAGCGGAATATTATTATCACTGATCAGTTGCCTGATACGCTCTTCGTTACCCAATAGTATAGGTATCGCTATTCCTTCATCTTTAGCTATCTGTGCGGCTTTCAGAATTTTAATATTTTCTGCTTCCGCAAATACCACACGCTTAGGATGCTGGCGCGCCTTGTTCATCACAAAGCGAAGTATGTTATCATCAGAACCGAGGCGGCGATACAGTTCACCTTCATAGGCTTCCCAGTCAGTGATCGGGTTGCGTGCTACCCCGCTTGCAATAGCAGCTTTCGCTACAGCAGGAGAAACCGTTACCAGCAAGCGCGGGTCGACCGGCTTAGGAATTATATAAGTTGGTCCGAAGGAAAGGCTTGTTTCGTTGTACGCAACATTCACTATATCGGGCACAGGTTCTTTGGCCAATGCCGCCAACGCCTTTACTGCTGCCAGCTTCATTTCTTCATTGATGGCAGTAGCCCTTACATCAAGCGCACCGCGGAAGATGAAAGGGAAGCCCAACACATTATTCACCTGGTTAGGATAATCACTGCGGCCCGTTGCCATGATCACATCCGGGCGGGCAGCCAATGCTTCTTCATATCTTATTTCGGGGTCAGGATTAGCCAAAGCAAATACAATTGGCTTCGCACCCATGCCTTTCAGCATATCGCCTGAAACCACATTACCTTTAGAAAGACCGATGAATACATCCGATCCTATCATTGCTTCTGTAAGATCCATTCCCTTGCTTTCCTGCGCGAATAATTGTTTGTATTCATCCAGGTCGGTTCGCGACTTAGTAATGAGTCCCTTGCTATCGAACATATAGATGTTCTTCACGTCGGCGCCGAGTGCAACATATATTTTACAGCAGGAGATGGCAGACGCACCCGCGCCACTCACTACTATTTTTACTTTGTTTATATCCTTACCCACCAATTCCAATGCGTTCAGTAAGGCAGCACCGGATATGATGGCTGTACCATGCTGGTCATCGTGCATCAGCGGAATGTTCATTTCCTGCTTCAGGCGCTTTTCTATTTCAAAACACTCCGGGGCTTTTATGTCTTCCAGGTTGATACCACCAAACGTTGGCTCCAAAGCTTTTACAACAGCTACAAACTCTTCAATACCTTTTACATTCAACTCTATATCAAACACATCTATATCTGCAAATATCTTGAACAGCAAACCTTTACCTTCCATTACCGGCTTGGAGGCCTCCGGACCTATATCACCAAGCCCGAGTACTGCCGTACCATTGCTGATAACTGCCACAAGGTTACCTTTGGCTGTGTACTTATATACGTCATCGGGATTTGCTGCTATTTCCAGGCAGGGCTCTGCTACGCCGGGAGAATATGCCAATGCCAGGTCGCGCTGGGTCTTGGTTTCTTTGGTCGGTATTACTTCTATTTTCCCCGGCCTTCCTTTCGAGTGGTATTCTAAAGCGTCTTCTTTCCTTATTAATTGTGCCATTTATAGCTGTCCTTTAGGGTCGGAAAGGTACGAAATAGCGGCTAATAGTTAAATATCTGCGGACCGGGGTTGTTTTAAGGCGGATACTCCTAATGCAGCCAATGTATTATCAATTTGAACGAAATGTCTTTGCTGGTGGGCAATCAGGAATCGGAAGGTATCCCCCAGCTTCAATTTGATGAACCGGCTGATACTGATGGGCACTCTCAGCTTGCCAATATCAGCTTTTTCAGCCTGTAGCAGCAAGTTAAGAAGACGGTTTTGGCCTTTTATGAACTCGGACAGCACTTTTGGGCTTTCAAGGTCAGATTTCGGAACGTGATCTTTAGGCGAAGCCATTTTATTACCTATCGTCTGACCTTTAGGAGCCATCATATTAGTAAAATAATTACCAAATATCCCTGATTTGAAAACGGGGTTATGAGACACCTTCTTGTTTAAAGACTTCTCTATCTCAGGCAAATAATATCTGTTGTAGCTATTCAGATGTTCTATTACCTGCGCCACACTCCATTTATCGGGAGCAGGTTGCTTGTTGAGGTTCTCTATGATCGATTGGAGTGCTTCTACCTTCAGGAGCTGTCGCGCGACATCCTTTTTCAAATCAGAAAGAAGAGCGGAACTATTAAAAACGGGCATTGCTATTATTTTTCTACAAAGGTAAAATGACCGCCGACGTAAAATCTTGACCTACGCCAAGATTTTCAGAGCCGCACCTTACTCAGCAACTTACTGAACGTAGCCGGGTCAACACCAATATAAGATGCAAGATACTTATGTGGTATCAGATTTAATATCTGCGGAGAGCGATGCAGTAGTGTGGTAAATTTCTCTTCCGCACTATAAGCCATCAGTTCTATCTGTCGTTGTAAGGTACCCGCCAACACTTGTGTTACCGCCACTCTTATCCAGGTCTCTATAGAGCGGTGTTGCAACATCAGGCTATGAAAGTCGTTGTAATGGATACGCAGCAGTTTACTTTGTGTAATGGTTTCGAGAAAATATTCAGACGGTTGTTGCAACAAAAAACTATCAATCACACCCGAGAAAGACGGCGCATAAGAAAATACCAAAGTTGCTTCTTTGTCCTCGTCTTGGTAAAAGGCCCTTTGTACACCTTCTTGCACCATGTAGAGATAGCGCTCTGTATCACCTGCCCTTGTGAGTAGTTGCTTACGCTTATAGGTCACCTCTTCCCAGGGTAGGGAAAGCGCAGCCAATGCTTCTTCATCAAGCGGATGAAAAAGCTGTATCTGTTTTCGTAATATTTCTATTGGTGCTGACAGGGTTTAAAAATAGCTCTTTTAAGCCATTACCGAAACCATCCCTAAGGCAACTTTCCCAAGTGCCTCATCTCCCTCTATTTTTACTTTCTCCAGTGCTTCATCCGGTGTTATTCCTTTTGAAAATAAGCGCCATGCAGTATCCATGTCCAGTGTTATTTTGCTGTCAGGTTCCAGGCGGGTTTCTCTGCGTAGCACCCATCCCTCATCGGTCTTATTGATATGCCATTCTTCATCCAGCTCTTGGATCGTTACCATCACGCTGGTACCTGTATCGGCTGCTGTGTTTTTATACTGGTTTGGCAAACCACACATCATGGTGGCAATGAAAGGATGATACAGTTCTTTCTCAAAAAGCGGTTCCTTACCCAAGGCATCTCTTATTTGCTGCTGATGTATCCATTTCTCGGTATACTCACGCGCTATATGGAACCAGTTGGTAGATATCTCTTCTCCTGCCCATGCAACAGGAAATATGGCTTCCGCCCATGGGTCAAGGGTAGTAATGTAGTCTGTATATTCCTTGCCTGTTGTTTCCAAAAGATCGGTCAATACTCTAGGGCTGATGCGTTTATATGTCTTCACCCAATCGGCGTTCAAGCGATTGAGATAGGCAACCAGGTCATTATACCCACCTATATCTTCGGGAATATCTCCATAATACTTGTCTCTTGCAAGAGAAAGATGCCGGAGGTTGCCATCCAGTAAATGGGCAGCTATATCCTTTACATTCCATTCCCCGGCAATAGTTGGCCTGTGCCACCCTTCATCCGGCAATGAACGCAATAGCTCTATGAGTTTTGTGTCTAGTACCGGGAATAAATGGTTAACTTCAATAGGTATGACATGATGAATATGCATGCTCAAATTTACAAAGAATTCATGCCAATAAAATTGGTTATTAATCAACATTGTTTTATTGTAGCTTTATAAGACACTAGTTTAAAGCCACGATGGAACCACTACACAGACTAGTACCAGACAGTACAACAGGCATAAGCAAAGACCTGAAATCCGATATCGTATCCGATAGCGTAGAGGATGCAGATGAGCTATTTGTGATAGCCAAAGACCGACTGCTGAAAGTGAATAAATGGAAAGAACTCTGCCCTGATTTTGCTGAGCTACAGCTGACCGACAGCCACGGAAATGAAATGCGGAGAAACGCTCACTATAACGACTACATAAAAATAAATGAACCGGGCCGAGCCACGGAATGGGTTCATATAGACGGGATAGAATACAACGATTTTCCGGATGAAGATTATGAAACAATGGCCATACGAATGCGGGATGCAAAACAGCCCTCAGAGTATCATGATGAAGATGAGAGCGACGCACACAATAAAGCCAGCGGCACTATTGTAGTAGAACGCCGTGGACGACATATAACGGCCCATTACTACAGCCGTAACGAAAACACTATTGCCGCCACATGGCTGGATGGGCATGACGCACAGTGGCAGGCCCTGGTAGAAGCGCTGCTTAGTATCTATAAAATAGAAGACTGACGAATACTTATCGGTTAAAGCCTATCTTCTCCTCATGAGAGTCGTACTCGGTATAGAGTACAGTTGCCGTTACGTTTACCTCCATACTATTAGCGATGGTGCTTTGCGATTGTGCAAAACTGTGGATCTTCACCTTATTCCCCGCCAAAAATGTGGCGATCTCCTTTTCCATATCAACCGCATTTCCCGTAAAGACTTTCACTTTCATATTTCCCATAGCGTTTATTCCCCTTAACATTAGAAACCCTTTAAAAATTCATTAATATCATCAAAACCTATGATATTAGGCTATAATTTAGTAAGTTACAAATAACTTTTTATCCAAGTTCCATGATGAAACGCTACTTAATTTTAATAGCACTATTATTTGCTGGAAAAGCATCATTTGCGCAGGCGCCGAAAGACTATTCTATTCAGCTAACAGCTGCTGTACAAGAGAATCCCGCGCAGATAGTCCTGAGTTGGGACTCGATTGCTTATGCTACCAGCTACCAGATATTCAAGAAGCCTAAAAACAGTGCGAGCTGGGGACCGGCGATGGCATTCCTTGGTGCTACAGATACCATGTATGTAGATAATGCAGTGATAGTGGACTCCTCCTATGAATACAAGATGGTGGCCCTGGGTGTACAGACAGCTTACGGTTACATACACGCAGGCATTAAAGCCCCCGCAATACACAACAGGGGTGCTATGGTAGTGATGATAGACGATTACTTCTCTACACTATGCGCTGCAGAGCTGGACCAGATGATAAGAGACCTTGCCGGCGACGGATGGGAAATAATCCGCCATGATGTCTCCCGCACACTACCTGATGTCGCGATCAAAGCAATGATACAAGCCGACTATGCTGCTAATCCCCGTGTTAACGCTTTATTTATTGTAGGCCACATAGCAGTGCCTTACAGCGGATATATATATCCTGACGGACATCCTGACCACGCAGGTGCATGGGCAGCAGATGTTTTCTATGCCGATATGGACGGTACGTGGACAGACAACGTAGTAAATGACAACGGCGCCACAAGGCCTGAGAACTGGAACATGATAGGCGATGGCAAATGGGATCAAAACTTCCTGCCTTCTTCTACAGAGCTGGAAGTAAGCCGCATAGATTTCTACGATATGCCTTTGTTCAATAAGACAGAAGAAGAAATGATGATCACTTATCTGAACAGGGCTCACCGCTTCAAAATGGATTCCATTACAATAGCGAAACGCGCTCTGATAGATGAAAATTTTGGCAATAGCGCAGAGGCCTTCTCTGCCAACGGATGGAGAAACTTCCCGGGCTTTGTAGGCAGAGAAAGTATATACCCGATAGAATTTGTACAATCAATTGCCGATTCTTCTTTCATCTGGGCATACGGTTCAGGTGGTGGCAGTTATACCAGTGCATCAGGTGTGGGTACTACAAACAGCTTTGTCAACAACCCGGTGAACGGCATTTTTACCATGCTCTTTGGCAGCTACTTTGGTGATTGGGATTCACAAAACAATTTCCTTCGTGCGCCGCTTTGTTCAGATGTACCTGCACTCACTAACTGCTGGGCAGGCAGACCTAACTGGCACCTGCACCATATGTCTTTAGGAGAAAATATAGGCTATAGCGCTAAAGTCACTCAAAACAACAACACCTTATACATTCCTACCAATACCGGTACACGCTATATACACATCGCGCTGATGGGCGACCTGAGCTTGCGTATGGATTATATAAAACCTCCAAGCGGCTTATCAGGCGGACAACTTACCGACTCCTCCATATTCCTGAACTGGGCGCAATCACCCGATACCAGTATCTCAGGCTACTATGTATATAGGGCAGATGCTTTGTATGGCAACTATCAATTGGTATCTCCCCTGCTCACCAACCACAACTTTGAAGATCATGGATTGGCAACGGGTACTTATTATTACCAGGTACGTGCTATGAAGCCAAAGATGACTCCTTCCGGCGGTTATGTTAACCTCAGTATAGGTACGTTGAGCACGGGCATGTTCCTTGATAATACCCTGAGTGTTGCGGAGCTTACAGCCAACCCAACTATCAACATATACCCCAACCCTGCAAAAGACAGGATAACCGTAACAATCAGTCACAGCAAGGCACAAAAAGCCACCTTTAGCATCGTAGACATTACAGGCAAGAAAGTACAAACGCTGGATAAGCAACTTTCTAATGGCAATAACGATATTAGCTTTGATGTTCATCAGTTACCTGCAGGTGTATATGCCTTGTTGGTACAAACGGAAAATGGAACGATCAGCAGCCAGTGGGTGAAAACCAACTAGTGGAATGTTTTTTATAATGTAAATAAGGAGTGTACTAAATACACTCCTTATTTTTTATGGTAACAATAATGACAGATGTTCCTAAGGATGTTGCGGCCTTCGAACTCACCGGAAAAATAACCGGGCACGACTATGAAACTATAGTGATACCCAAAGTAGATGCAGTAGCCGAAGAAAGCGGCAAAGTGCGGTTCCTCTTATTCCTCAACACAAGCATCGGCAACTTCAATATAAAGGCTATATGGGATGATGTGAAGGTGGGACTGAAACACCTGGGTAAATGGCACAAGACCGCTATCATCAGCGACGAGAAAGGTGTGACCCTATTTACGGATACATTAGGACAATTGATACCCGGCGAAACAAAGTCCTTTACCATTGCCGAACTGGAGAAAGCCAAAGAATGGATAGCTGCATAATTGAATGTAATTAGTATTTTAGCCGTTACAAAACAGCAACAAATGGCAATTTTCGGCAAACTGGGACATTATAGCAGCACGGGTATTTTAATAATGAGAATAGCACTTGGCGCCATGATGATCACCCATGGGTATAATAAGCTAATGGGCGGCCCTGAAAAGTGGGAGAAACTGGGTGGTGCGATAGGCAACTTTGGTATACATGCCTACCCTACATTCTGGGGCTTTATGGCTGCTTTTTCTGAGACTATCTGTGCCCTATTCATTATATTAGGATTGTGGTTCAGGCCAGCATGTATCCTGTTGACCATAACTATGATAGTTGCCGCAAGCGTCCACATAAAAAAGGGCGATGCACTCGGTGACATGGAACTCGCCCTGATATATGCATTCATGTTCGGAGGACTGATGTTCGTAGGCCCCGGGAAGCTATCGGTAGATAAGGGATAAAGGCATTATCCACTGGTTTGAAATTGCAGTTACAAGGATTTTTTGTTATAATTGCTGAACGAACGAATTCTATATGAAAAAGATATTGCTTAATATATTCATTTTTGCTGCCGGCTCAGCATTACTTACATCATGTGTTGACAAAAGATATGATTGCTATTGCAGAGACACAGCCAACCAGGAGTTCCTGGTAGATGCCATCGCAAAGAATGAAAAGAAAGCCGCAGACAAGTGTAAAGCGGCAGAAATAAGTGGCCAATTCTCCAGAACTACCACCTGCGAATTAAGATAAGAGATCAGGTAACTTATTATAATTAGAAAAGCCATCCCCACCAATTGGTGGGGATGGCTTTTCTAATTATATGCTTTGTATATTCTTACAATACTATGGGCCGGGCGCTTTCTTTGCCGGCATCTATGTGTTTCGTCACTTCTTCTACAAAAGCTTTCCAATCCTCTTTCTTTACATCGGGTAACCTTTTCAGGTCGGCCCGCAGTGCATTCCTGTTGTCTTCCATCTTCTTTTTAAATTCGTTAGAGGAATTCTTCACTTCCTGGTTCTGCGTCTTACCCTGATCTGCATCTACTTTGTCGATACGCATATCAAGGCGGCGGATGGTCATTTCTATTTTCTTTTTGAAGTCTGCATATTCTTTATCATCGGCTTGCGCTATTGCTTCAACAGAAAACAATGAAGCAGCCAAAATTAATATGGTAAATAATTTCCTCATCTCTATGATTTGTACACACAAACATAAAAACTATTATTTATAAATCATGTTAATCATCGGTATTTCTGCACTGCTATTCAAAAAAATCCATACTAAAACAGGTCATTTTTCGTTACTTAGCAATTATAACTATCCTCTAAAAAATCCACCAATGAAGAAAACACTATTATTTATTTTTACGCTCGTTGTTAGTACACAGCTATTTGCTCAATCTAAAAGCCAGATACTTTTATACGGAAGTATTTCGGGCCGCATGGCTAAAAATGAATGGGGCCAAAAGAATACAAACGCACGCGCTGCTCCCGGCGTAGGATATCATATTACTGACCGACTGGCTGTAGGTGTGCAGGGGTTGTACAGTATGAACAGCTACCAGGACACTGGTGTGATAAAATTTAAAAGGAACAATAGCAATTGGGCGGTAGGCCCTTTCGTTCGTTACACACAACCATTAGGTGAAATGTTCTTCCTTTTCGGACAACTCGACCTTGGTTATGGCAAGCAGATCGCAGGCTCAATAAATGGCACTAAGATCCCGAATTTAGATGTGATGGAATTGTCTGCCGGCTTCTATCCTTCTGTAGGTATTTATCTAAATAACGGCTTTGCCCTCAACTTCGCTTTCGGAGGCCTCAACTATAAATATACCAAATCAGAAGCGTCGCCTAACCCGGGGCATGATGTTACGCTTAATTTCGGACACGCATTCCAATTTGGTGTATCTAAGTTTTTCGGTGGCTATGGCAAAGATGCTCTCAACAACCGATACAACTAACTACTAAAAAATCACTAATAAAGCCTGTATATTACCATATATACAGGCTTTAATATTTTGGTACACATATTGCCCTACCTGCTAATTATTAATGCGGTCATCATACATCATATCACTGTTTGTAGTTTTGTTGCTCTCATTAAAGATGACAGCACAAACACCTGTACAAACCGTCTACGGCATAGTAACAGATGGTGAATCAAAAAAGCCGCTTACAGGGGTATTGATCATTAATACAACCAACGACCAACTGAATGCTTTTACCAATGATGAAGGCAGATACAGCATAGCCAATGTACCGGTGGGCAGACAATCATTTCGTTTCAGCTATATAGGTTACGAAACAAGGTTTGCCAACGAAGTGATGCTTACCTCGGGTAAACAGTTTCAACTGAATATGGAACTGGATGAAGAAGCTACCCAACTAAATGAAGTACAGGTCACCTATACCAAAGACCGCACACGCGCACAAAATGATTTTGCCACTGTAAGTTCCCGCAGCTTCTCTGTGGAAGAAGCCAAGCGATATGCCGCATCTGTAGCCGATCCTGCACGTATGGCTATGAACTTTGCAGGTGTATCCAACAACGGCGACCTCGAAAACCAGATAGTTGTGAGGGGCAACTCTCCCAAAGGAATACTGTGGCGGCTGGAAGGGATTGAAATACCCAACCCTAACCACTTTAGCGAACTGGGCAACTCAGGCGGCGCTATCAGCATGCTCAACGCCAATACACTCGGCGCTACTGATTTTTACACCGGGGCGTTCCCGGCAGAAATAGGCAATGCCCTTTCGGGAGTCTTTGATCTATCCTTCAGGAATGGCAATACCGACCGGGCAGAGCATACCTTTCAACTCGGTACACTCGGAGCAGAAATAGCCACGGAAGGCCCTTTTAAAAAAGGATCTAACGCTTCCTATTTAATAGACTACCGCTACTCTACCCTTAAGCTGATAGAAGACTATCTGCGCCTGCAAGGTCTCGTACCTAACTACCAGGATGTGACCTTTAAAGTGAACATCCCCACCAGGAAAGCAGGAATATTCTCTGCATTCGGACTGGGTGGGTATAATACAGCTTATTCTGACCCGTCAAGGGACAGTTCTAAATGGAGCGACGACCAACCTAACCTTAAGCTAAAACAAAAGAGCCTGATGGGTACTGCGGGATTCTCTCATCAATACTTCACAAGCTCTGACGCCTATGTAAAAACCATACTCTCCTACTCCTACGACGACGCAAGCAAAGATGTGGACACACTCAATGTACCGGATGGTTACTCACCCGATTCCGTTCAACATTCTGCGTATAGGAATACTGCACTAAGGTTATCTGCTTTTTACAACGATAAGTTGAACAGCCACCACACCATACGCACAGGAATAGTAGCGCAACAATTATATTATTCGCTCAACGAGACTTATATAGACTTTGGTGATAAGCAATGGAAGAATGTACTGAACGGTAATGGCAGTACACAGCTATACCAGGCATACATACAATGGAAGTATAAAAATAATGAACACCTGACCTTCGTAAGTGGCTTGCATGGCTCTTACTACGCGCTTAACGGCAAATACAGCATAGAGCCGCGCGCTGCTGCTACCTACCAATTGAGCAAAAGCAGGTTTGCGCTTTCCGCAGGCTTACACAGCAAGCCGGAACATATCTCTACCTACCTGTTCCAAAATGCCACGCTCGGGCAAAACACTTACTACCCTAACAAAAACCTGGACCTGCCGAGAGCCTTGCATACAGTGCTGGCATACGACCAGGTGTTGCCATTTAAAAGCAGGATGAAAATTGAGCTATACTATCAATACCTCTATAAGATACCTGTGGAAAGCGATAGCAGCAGTGGCTTCTCTATACTGAATGCCGAAACACTTTTTAGCCTGATAGATAGTAAGCCGCTCGTGAGCAAAGGAACAGGACATAATTATGGGGTTGACATTACTTTAGAAAAACCACTGGCGGATGATTATTACATACTGCTTACAGGTTCATTGTTCCGTTCTACTTATACTACCTACAGCGGTGAAACGTATAGGGGCCATTTTGATCGCGGCTATCAATTGAATATTGTGGGTGGTAAGGAATTCAACATCAATAAGAAAGGCAAGACAATTATAGGCCTCAATGCCAAAGTGCTGTACAGCGGCGGACAAAGAGAATCACCTATAGATACAGCGGCATCAATTGTGGCAGGTCGTGCACAATATGTGCAGGGGCAATATTTTACCCAACAACTCCCCTACTACTTCAGGATAGATGCCAGCACTTACTTAAAGTTCAACCGAAAAAAAGCAACACACAGCATCGAAATAGACCTGCAAAATGTAACGAACAGGTATAATGTATATTATACGATTTTCGATGCACGAGACAACAAAGTAAAACGTTTCAACCAGACAGGCTTTGTACCCACTATAAGTTACCGTATTGATTTTCACAGATAATAAAAAAGAGGACAGTGGATACTGCCCTCTTGCTATATTTCTCAATCAATCTATTTCTTAATTCTTATTTTGTCGAATACAGGATGTCTATCAGTTCTGTAAGCTTAGGTTCCAGTATGATCTCTGTACGCCTGTTTTGTGCCTTACCGGCATCAGTAGTATTAGCAGCTATCGGGTAGAATTCACCACGGCCACTGGCTATAACACGGGTTGGAGGCACTGCATAATCGCCGATCAATACACGAGTGATAGAAGTAGCGCGGGCTACGCTAAGATCCCAGTTATCCTGGTATTGTTTGGTTTTGATAGCCACGTTATCTGTATGGCCTTCTACATTTACATTGATGTCAGGATTGGTATTTAACACACCAGCTACCTTCGCCAGGGCATCTTTACCTCTTTGGTTGACTACTGCACTGCCAGACGGGAACAAAAGGCTTTCCTGCATACTTACATATACCTTACCGTCCTTTACATAAATAGACAGCTCATTGGTATTGAAGCCCACTAGTGCATCAACGATCTTCTTCCTTAAAACCTCTATTGAATTCTTTTGCTGAGAGATAAGCGCCTGCAGATGAGCCAATCTCTTCTGTTGCTCTTCTATCTGTTCCTTACTCATGTTCAGCTCACTGTTTGAGGATTGGTATGCCTCACCCAGGCTGTTCACGTTCTTGCGCAGTTGGCCGATAGTATCTGTCTGGCCATCAAGCCTTCTTTGCAGGCTTTCATTTATTTTCATTTGCTGTGAGGCACTATTGCGTGCTTCTAAGTACTTACGCTTCGCAACACACGACGGCAAAGTCATGGTTATCATTAATATCGAAGCAATGTAGAGCGTTACCTGTTTCATGGTGCTAGTTTTTTAATGGAATATTTTAAAAACTGTGCCACTGTCGAGTTTACTCCAAAAACAAGAGCCTCTCGTTACAACGAGAGGCTCATATAAATGTTATTGAGAGAAGACTAGTCTTCTGTTACTTTGATTTTAATTCTTGCATTCTTGCTGTCACCTTCTTCTACTTCCACTTGTACCGCTTCAGCTTCTTCTTCATGACCACCGCAAGAATCACCACACTCACCATGAGAATGTTGGTCTTGTGGGTGAACGCCATAACGATGGTGTCTGCCTGTATTGCGTGTGCAATGATCTGTGTGCTGGCAAACATTATCACAACTATGATGACCGCAGCTAGCACCGCTATGTGGCTTGCATGCTTTATGGTCATGACAGATCCTGTTATAACGACGTGCGTGACGGCTTTGGTGATGGCCATTATCAAAGAAATGGCAAGAACCATGCTTACAAGTAGCATGATGGCCTAAACCACTGCAATAATAGAAATTCTTAGTAGTGCTGTGCGGATTGTATGTCCTTGAATACTTATCGTGTCCATGTCCGTTGTAAGAATAGATATGGTCAGAAGTAGCAATGTTCCTGTGACGAATGTAC
This sequence comes from Bacteroidetes bacterium UBA7674, assembly GCA_002483105.1. Classification (GTDB taxonomy): domain Bacteria; phylum Bacteroidota; class Bacteroidia; order Chitinophagales; family Chitinophagaceae; genus MKUN01. The sequence goes on along the minus strand of DLHG01000013.1, from coordinate 773,715 downwards.
TTTCCTATCGGGTGAGCGTTAGCTACTACCGTTAAACAAAGGGCCACAAGGGCAAGTGCGAATGTTCTTAGCTTCATGAGTTGTTATTGTGCGACTAAAATAATACTTAGTTTCCCATTTTTCAAATACAGGGGCCAATATTCTCAAATTTATTGGCAAAAAATGCCCTGAAAAAGCAAAAGCCGCTCAAAATGAGCGGCTTTTGTATCTAAATGTTACATATTACTATTCTTCTTCGTCGAACTGAAGTACGTCACGGTTAGCCATGAGCAATTCAAATTCTTCCTTAGAACCTACAACGATATCGTCGAAGTCACGGCGACCGGTACCGGCTGGTATCAGGTTACCTGTGATAACGTTCTCCTTAAGACCCATCAGGAAGTCAGCCTTACCATTGATAGATGCCTGGGAAAGTACCTTAGTAGTTTCCTGGAATGACGCTGCAGATATCCAGCTCTGAGTACCCAGCGATGCCTTAGTGATACCTTGCAGCACCGGAGACGATGTAGCAGGGTTAGCATCACGGTATTCTATCAGCTTTTTATCAGAACGGCGCAGTATGCTGTTCTCTTCACGTATCTCACGAAGTGTAACGATCTGGCCCGGTTTCAGGTTCTCACTGTCACCACCTTCTGTTACTACTTTCTTATCGAATATCCAGTCATTTTCTACCAGGAAGTCGAATTTATCAACCGTATCATCTTCCAGGAACTTAGTATCACCCGGATCCATGATAGATACTTTACGCATCATCTGGCGAACGATAACCTCAATGTGTTTATCATTGATCTTCACACCCTGTAAACGATATACTTCCTGAATTTCATTCACTAAGTATTCCTGTACAGCGAAAGGACCTTTAATAGAGAGGATATCGCTAGGAGTGGTAGCACCTTCAGAAAGCGATGTACCTGCTTTCACGAAGTCACTGTCTTGTACCATGATGTGACGGGTAAGAGGCACCAGGTACTTCTTCACCAATCCTTCACGGGACTCAACGATGATCTCACGGTTACCACGCTTAATGTTACCGAAGCTAACAACACCATCTATTTCCGCAACTACTGCCGGGTTACTTGGGTTACGTGCTTCAAACAATTCAGTTACACGCGGAAGACCACCCGTGATATCACGGCTACGACCCATCACACGCGGTATCTTAACAAGTACCTGTCCGTTGTGAACTGATTCGTCAGCAGAAACAATTATGTGTGAACCAACCGGTAAGTTGTAGATCTTCTCTTCCTTACCATTACTTACTATAATAGCCGGTATCTTGGTCTTGTCTTTAGTTTCAATAACTACCTTCTCACGGTGACCTGTTTGTTCGTCAGCTTCTTCACGGAAAGTAACACCTTCTATAATGCTGTCGAAACGAACACTACCAACTATCTCAGAAACGATAACGGCGTTGAACGGATCCCATGTGCAGATCACATCGCCCTTAGCAACTTTTTTACCATTAGCGATCTTAAGAATAGAACCGTAAGGAATGTTATTAGTTATCAGGAGACGATCGTTAGCTACGTCCACGATACGCACCTCACCGGTACGGCCGATAACCATAGTTTGCTCTTCGCCTTCCTGGTTTTTAAATTTAGTAGTACGCAGACCATCGAATTGAACAGTACCTTCAAACTTAGCCAATAACTGAGACTCAATAGCAGAAGAACCCGCAACACCACCCACGTGGAACGTACGTAGTGTAAGCTGTGTACCCGGCTCACCGATAGACTGTGCAGCAATGATACCAACCGCGTCACCCTTCTGTGCCATGTAGCCGGTTGCCAGGTTCTTACCATAGCATTTGGTACATACACCACGACGGGCTTCACAAGTAAGTACAGAACGGATCTCCACTGTTTCAATAGCGCTGTCATCTATGTGCTTAGCTACTTCTTCAGTTATTTCCTTACCTGCTTCTATTATCAATTCACCTGTCAGAGGATCGAATACATCATGAAGTGATGTACGTCCTAAGATACGATCGTATAATGGCTCTACTACTTCTTCATTGTCTTTCAGTGCTGAAGTAGCGATACCACGAAGTGTACCACAATCTTCTTCATTGATAACCACATCCTGGGCAACGTCAACAAGACGACGTGTCAGGTAACCCGCATCCGCCGTTTTAAGGGCTGTATCCGCAAGACCTTTACGCGCACCGTGCGTTGAGATGAAGTACTCCAATACACTCAAACCTACCTTGAAGTTTGAAAGGATCGGGTTTTCAATGATCTCAGAGCCTGATGAACCTGAACGACGAGGTTTTGCCATCAGACCTCTCAGACCAGCCAGCTGCTTCACCTGCTGCTTACTACCACGCGCACCTGAATCAAGCATCATGTACACGGAGTTAAAGCCTTGCTTATCAGCTGCCATCTCACGGATCAGTGTTTCTGTAACACGAGTATCAACACGAGACCAGATATCAATGATCTGGTTATAACGCTCATTGTTCGTAATAAGACCCATGTTGTAGTTTTCCCACACTTCGTCTACTTCAACTTGTGCTGCTGCTACTAATGCTTCTTTTACTTCAGGAACGGTAAGATCCTTAATGTTGAACGACAATCCACCACGGAAGGCAGTACGGAATCCAAGAGTTTTTATATCATCAAGGAAAGCAACTGTCTTAGGAATATTTGTGTTCTTCAATATATCACCAATGATCTCACGCAGAGACTTCTTGGTAAGAAGCGCGTTTACGAAACCATTTTCTTTAGGAACAAATTGGTTGAAGATCACACGGCCTACTGTTGTTTCCAGCAGTTGCCTTTGCAGGCTACCGTCTTTCAGGCGAACATCCACTTTCACCCTGATAGATGCGTGCAGATCAGCACGACCTTCATTGTGAGCGATGATCACTTCTTCAGGGCTGTAGAAAGCCATGCCTTCACCCTTGATGATCTCGTCACCCATCGTCTTCTTACTCTTAGAGATGTAATACAGACCAAGTACCATGTCCTGAGAAGGAAGGGTGATCGGCGTACCATTCTGCGGGTTAAGAATGTTATGAGATGCAAGCATCAGCAATTGAGCTTCCAATATCGCAGCGTGACTCAGCGGAACGTGAACGGCCATCTGATCACCATCGAAATCGGCGTTGAACGCAGAACATACCAGCGGGTGAAGCTGTATCGCTTTACCTTCGATAAGTTTAGGTTGGAACGCTTGTATAGAAAGCCTGTGTAGCGTAGGGGCACGATTCAATAAGATCGGGTGTCCTTTCAGTACATTCTCCAGGATATCCCAAACTACTGATTCCTTACGCTCTACTAATTTCTTAGCGCTCTTTACTGTTTTTACAATACCACGCTCAATAAGCTTACGGATGATAAATGGTTTGAACAGTTCCGCAGCCATGTCCTTAGGAAGACCACACTCATGCAGTTTCAATTCAGGACCTACCACGATAACCGAACGACCGGAATAATCCACACGTTTACCAAGAAGGTTCTGACGGAAACGACCTTGTTTACCTTTCAGTACATCTGATAATGATTTCAGCGCACGGCCACCTTCCGCTTTCACGGCGTTAGACTTACGGCTGTTATCAAACAGTGAATCAACAGCTTCTTGTAACATACGTTTTTCATTACGTAAGATTACTTCAGGAGCCTTAATTTCTATCAGTCTTTTCAGACGGTTGTTACGGATAATTACACGACGGTAAAGATCGTTCAGATCCGAAGATGCGAAACGGCCACCATCCAATGGAACTAACGGACGCAATTCCGGTGGTATAACCGGGATGTATTGCATCACAGTCCACTCAAGGCGGTTCTCTACACGTGTATTTGCATCACGGAAAGCTTCTACTACGCTCAAGCGCTTAAGGGCCTCTTGTTTACGTTGTTGAGAAGTTTCGTTAGCAGCTGCGTTACGAAGATCGTAAGACAGTGTATCAAGATCAATACGAGACAGAAGTGCGTGAACTGCTTCAGCACCCATCTTAGCTATGAACTTATCCGGAGCATCATCAGGAAGGTATTGGTTGTCTTTAGAAAGAGCATCCAGTATTTCCAGGTATTCATCTTCTGTAAGCAATGCCTGGTGAGTACTTTCTGAATCTTTCAGATTCAGTTTCTGACGGATCAGTTCGTCCGCTTCACCAGCGTTTACTACTACATAGCGTTCGTAGTATACGATGCTTTCCAGTTTCTTAGAGCTTACGCCAAGCAGGTAACCTATCTTGTTTGGAAGACTCTTGAAATACCATATGTGCACGATAGGAACTACGAGCTTAATGTGGCCCAGGCGTTCACGACGTACTTTCTTTTCAGTTACTTCTACACCACAACGATCGCACACGATACCCTTATAACGGATACGCTTGTACTTACCGCAATAACATTCGTAATCCTTTACAGGGCCGAATATCTTTTCGCAGAACAAACCATCACGTTCAGGTTTGTATGTACGGTAGTTGATCGTTTCAGGCTTCAGCACTTCACCGTATGAACGGTCAAGGATAATATCCGGAGATGCTAAGCTGATGGTGATTTTATTAAATCCGGCCTTTGGTCGGTTGTCTTTCTTTATTGCCATAATGTTTTTAACGTCTTTAGTTTTAAGTAATAAGCAGAGGATCTAAACTTCTTCTACTATTCAAACTTTAACTCTAAACCTAAGCCACGAAGCTCGTTCACCAATACGTTGAATGATTCCGGTATACCTGGTTTAGGCACGTTGTCACCTTTCACTATTGATTCGTAAGTTTTCGCACGGCCCATGATGTCATCCGACTTCAGGGTAAGTAATTCCTGCAGGATGTTGGCAGCACCATATGCTTCAAGTGCCCAAACCTCCATCTCACCAAAACGCTGACCACCGAACTGAGCCTTACCACCAAGCGGTTGCTGAGTGATCAAGCTGTATGGCCCGATAGAACGCGCGTGCATCTTATCGTCAACCATGTGGTGTAGCTTAATGATGTAGATGATACCCACGGTAGCCTTCTGGTGGAAGCGCTCCCCTGTTTCACCATCATACAGGTAAGTATGTCCGAACTCAGGTAAACCTGCCTGGTCTATCAGCCCGCCTATTTCATCAACAGTTGCACCGTCGAAGATAGGAGTAGCGAATTTCACACCCAGTTTCTCACCTGCCCAGCCAAGTACAGTTTCATAGATCTGTCCGAGGTTCATACGCGATGGTACCCCTAGTGGATTAAGAACGATGTCAACAGGCGTACCATCTTCCAGGAACGGCATGTCTTCAGCACGAACGATCTTAGCAACGATACCCTTGTTACCGTGACGGCCCGCCATCTTATCACCCACTTTCAGCTTACGCTTACTAGCCAGGTATACTTTCGCAAGTTTCAGAACACCTGCAGGTAATTCGTCACCTATTGAAAGGTTGAATTTCTCACGTTTGTAGCGTCCTAATTCTTCGTTGTACTTAATATTATAGTTGTGTAACAACAGGTTGATCGAGTTATCGATATCCTTATCGCCTGTCCATCCCAGGGGATTTACATTCTGATAGTCAACAGAGCTCAACGTCTTAGTGTTGAACTTACCGCCCTTGCTCAATACCGGCTCACCAAAGTTGTTAGAGATACCTGCAGATGTTTTGTCTTTCAACAGTATTTGCAGTTTCTCCAGGAGCAGGTCTTTCAGATCATCCAGGTTCTTTTCATGAACTTTTTCGATCTTCTCAATAGCTGCTTTCTCACGAACTTTTGAATTCTTGTCTTTCTTGGCGCGCTGGAACAATTGCTTGTCAATAACAACACCTTCAGTTCCGCTCGGAGCTTTCAGAGAAGCATCTTTCGCATCACCTGCTTTATCACCGAAGATCGCACGCAGCAATTTTTCTTCCGGTGTAGGATCTGTTTCACCTTTAGGAGTTATTTTACCTATCAGTATGTCACCTTCACCTATATGCGCACCTACACGAATGATACCGTTCTCATCAAGGTCTTTTGTAGCCTCTTCTGATACGTTAGGGATATCCGCAGTAAGTTCTTCTTCACCAAGTTTAGTATCACGTACTTCCAGTTCATATTCATCAATGTGTATTGATGTAAACCAGTCATCGCGCACTACTTTTTCATTGATAACGATGGCATCCTCAAAGTTGTAACCTTTCCAAGGCATGAATGCCACTTTCAGGTTACGGCCAAGTGCCAGTTCACCATCCCTTGTAGCATAACCTTCAGTAAGGAAGTCACCTTCTTTTACTTTCTGGCCTTTGCGTACAGAAGGACGAAGCGTAATGCTCGTGCTCTGGTTGGTTTTCTTATACTTTGTAAGTGTATATATTTTCAGGTCATCTTCAAAAGAAACTAACCTGTCTTTATCATTACGATCGTAGCGAACATGTATCTCATTAGCATCTACATATTCTACTACACCTGTACCTTCTGCATGTAATTGGATACGCGCATCACGGGCAGCTTTACCTTCCAGGCCTGTACCAACGATTGGTGATTCAGGACGGATAAGCGGTACTGCCTGGCGTTGCATGTTCGATCCCATCAATGCACGGTTGGCATCATCATGTTCCAGGAACGGAATGAGGGACGCACTCAAGCCAACGATCTGGTTTGGTGCAACGTCCATGTATTCCACTTCACTTGGTTCAAGGATCGGAAAGTCACCTGTCTGACGAGAGGCGATCTTATCTTCAGCAAAGTGTCCTTTGTCATCCAAAGGAACGTTTGCCTGTGCGATCTTAGCCAGATCTTCTTCTTCTGCACTTAAGAAATGCTGGTGCTTCATATCTACCTTACCGTCTTTTACTTTACGGTAAGGTGTTTCTATAAAGCCCATTTCATTTATCTGCGCGTGAACGCAAAGTGTAGAGATCAAACCGATGTTTGGTCCTTCCGGTGTTTCGATAGTACACAGACGGCCATAGTGGCTGTAGTGAACGTCACGCACCTCGAAGCCCGCACGCTCACGGCTCAGACCACCGGGACCGAGCGCTGAGATACGACGCTTGTGCGTGATCTCTGACAACGGATTGGTTTGGTCAAGGAACTGTGACAGTTGCGATGTACCGAAGAATGAATTAATAACAGAAGAAAGTGTACGCGCGTTGATCAGATCGATCGGCGTGAACACCTCATTATCACGAACGTTCATACGCTCACGGATGGTACGCGCCATACGCGCAAGACCCACACCGAACTGAGCGAACAATTGCTCACCCACAGTACGAACACGACGGTTGCTCAGGTGATCGATATCATCGATCTCCGCTTTACCGTTCGTAAGGCGTACCAGGTATTTAATGATAGAGATGATATCTTCCTTGCTCAATACTTTCGTATCGATGTTGATATCTAATCCCAGTTTACGATTGATCTTGTAACGGCCTACTTCACCTAAATCATAACGCTTGTCGCTGAAGAACAGTTTCTCAATGATACCGCGAGCTGTTTCATCATCCGGAGCGTCTGAACCACGAAGCTGACGGTAGATGTGTTGTACCGCTTCCAGCTCAGAGTTAGAAGTATCCTTGTTCAATGTATTATAGATGATAGAGAAATCACCGCTCACTTCTTCCTTCTGCAGGAAGATGGTCGGGATGTCCATACCTTCTATCATTTCAGCGTTAGCTTCATCCAATACGCTATCGCGGTCAAGGATCACTTCATTACGCTCAATAGTTACTACTTCACCGGTGTCCTCATCCACGAAATCTTCAGTCCAGCTGCGCAGTACACGTGCAGCGAGGCGACGATTAATATTAGCAGCTAAAGTCTTCTTATCAGTCTTCACCTCATCGGCCATACCGAAGAGTTGCAGAATGTCTTTATCTGTTTCAAAACCTATAGAACGTAAAAGCGTAGTTACAGGGAACTTCTTTTTACGATCGATGTAGGCATACATTACATTGTTGATATCGGTAGCAAACTCCATCCATGCACCTTTGAAAGGTATCACGCGGGCACTATATATCTTAGTACCGTTGGGGTGAACGCTCTGTCCGAAGAATACGCCCGGAGAACGGTGCAGCTGAGATACAACTACACGCTCAGCGCCATTGATCACGAAAGTACCGCGCGGAGTCATGTACGGTATATTACCCAGGAACACATCCTGAACAATAGTTTCGAAGTCAACGTGCTCCTCATCATTACAGCTCAGGCGAAGTTTCGCTTTCAGCGGTACTGAATAAGTAAGGCCGCGCTCCATACATTCGTCAATGGTGTAGCGTGGCGGGTCAATGAAATAATCCAAGAACTCAAGAACGAAAATGTTCCTCGTATCTGTAATTGGGAAATTCTCCTTGAACACACGGAAAAGGCCCTCGTTATCACGTTTATCCGGAGTGGTCTCCAGTTGAAAAAAGTCCTGGAACGATTGAAGCTGGATGCCTAACAAGTCAGGGGTATCAGCAACATCATGGATTTTTCCGAAGTTAACGCGGCCTGTTGTGGTTCTTTTTTGTGGTATAGCCATAGTATGTTTAAAACTCCTTTTTTACAAACAAAGAAAGCCCGTCCTAAAAGTGGTGACTTTTAGTACAGGTATAGATCTGTATTAACGAAAATCTGTCAATAATATTAGTGTGCGCACAGTTTTTCCCCGCTAAGGGATTGCAAATATAGAAAAGTGGCACCTAATTATCAAAAAATATTCCAAAAAGGCAAGAAACGGGAAAAAACTTAAACATTTTTAATCCATATATAAGTTTTCCTCAATCATGGAACAGTTTTTAAAACTATGAAATTGGCGACAAAAAGCCAAAACATGAGAAAAATTACCATAATAGCACTACTGGCCTTAATTACATCAAGCTCCTGCAACAGGGATTACCTGTGCACTTGTACTATGGAAGGCACGGCTATATCAAATGAAGAAATATACAACTCCTCAAAATCTGATGCCCAAAATGAGTGTGACATGAAAAAAAGCCCCATACAGGGGCAAATATGGGATTGTAAGCTCTACTAATAACGCTGGGGTGGAACGGTTTTTACACACTGTTCACGTAGATAAATATTTAATCATTCTAAAAAGGAAACTATGAAAAAGTTAGCATTTGTGGCGATAGCACTTATAGCAATGGCAGGAACAACCTCTTGCAACAAAAATTACACTTGTACTTGTACTTATAACGGTAATGTGGTGTATGAAGGTGAAGCAGAAGGCAAGAGAGACAAAGTAGATAGCGATTGTGCTACACGGAAGACCACAGTATTGGGGCAAACATGGGATTGTGATATCAAGTAATGATCAACAGTGTTAAAAACTAACGATAACTAATAAAATCAATTATGAAAAAGATAATAATAGCGGCAGCAGTTCTGTTTAGTGCCGCCACATTCACTTCTTGTAGCAAAGATTATAAATGCGTGTGTAAACTGAACGATAATGTAGTGTACACCAAGACCTACGATAACGTGACACGTGCAGAGGCTGAAGATAAGTGCGATGGCGATGGCTCCACTTTGGGCGGTTCAGTACAATGGGATTGTGATGTAGACTTATAATGACTTGGCACGCTTTTTAAAACCTAACTAAAAAATATTAATCATAAAAAATTTACTCTCTATGAAAAAGGCAATTATTGTTTCGCTCGCACTGATCGGTTCTTTCACATTCACTTCTTGTGAGAAACGTTGGACTTGCAGATGTACATTCAATGGTGACGAAGTTTCAAGTTTTGAAACAGACAGAATGAAGCGCTCTGAAGCTGAAAACCAATGTAATACTAAAGAGACAAGCATACTGGGGCAAACCTGGGATTGTGACCTTTATTAAATCGTTAAAAACGCGCAAGGAAAAACACTTTGCGCGTTTTTCTTTTAATTAAGCACTACTTTTAATCAACTACTACACGCAACTATGTCAAAACACGACTGGAGTAAATTCACGCGCAGAATAAATATCAAGGCTCCCCTACTCGCTGTATATAGGGCCTGGACAACGCCTGTGAACCTGGAAACATGGTTTCTCAGGCATGCTGAGTTTCGTATATCCAATGGCGAGATCCGTGAAAGGACGGGGCATGTATATTCAGGTGACACCTATGAATGGTTGTGGTATGGCCACCCAGACACTGCTGTAGAAAAAGGAAAAGTAATAGAGACCAACGGTGTAGACACGGTTAAATTCTCCTTTGCCGGTGGCGCATTCGTCAGCGTACACATGGAACCGATGGGTGATGAAGTACTGGTAAGCATCACACAGGAAGATATACCTACTGATGACTATGGCAAAGTGAACTACAACATGGAATGCCAGGTAGGCTGGACATTCTACCTTGCCAATCTCAAATCTATCCTCGAAGGCGGACTCGATCTGAGGAATAAGAACGATAAGCTGAAGAATGTGGTGAATAGCTAAAGACCATAGCTATCACACTATTTAAAACTACATTTGTGTGCAGGCATACTAGCTTACCACAAAATGGGACAAAGGCTTTTAAATTATTTCTCCGACATTATACCTCTTACCCAAGAGGAGTCTGCCGCTATTGCGGCAACAATGCACATCAAGCTATTTAAGAAAGGCGATATCCTGCTGAGAGAAGGCCAGATCTCTGTAGAAGCATATTTTGTTTTATCCGGTTGTGTAAGGCAATACTATCTCGTAGACGGAGAAGAGAAGATCATCAACTTTTTCACAGAGAACCAATGGGTCGTTTCTATCAAAAGCTTTGGTGAAAATTTACCTTCCAATCATTTCCTTGCCTGTAGCGAAGACTGTGAGTTGGTAGTGGGTAATAAGGAAAAAGAAGAAGATCTTTATCGTAGGTTCCCAAAGCTCGAAACCATATCCCGGAAAGTAATGGAAAAAGTATTTGCGGAGCAACAAGAAATAATGGGCTCCTACTTCACCGATTCGCCTGAGCAACGCTACTTGAAACTCCTGAATACACGCCCTGCCCTATTCCAGAGATTGCCTCAGTATCAGCTTGCCAGCTATATAGGCGTAAAGCCTGAATCGCTGAGCAGGATAAGAAAAAGACTGGCTGCTAAATAACCGCTAGTTCTCATTCACAGTAATAGCTACATTTCCTTTTTTGTGCCCTTGCTCTACATACCGGTGTGCAGCTACGATTTGCGTTAAAGAATAGCTTCTGTCCACCACAGCTTTGTATTTACCATCTTCTATCAATTGCTTCATGAAAGAAATATCCTCAGCTTTTTCTTTGATAACACCCGTAATGACCTTGCAGCTACCTACCATCGAAACCCATGTACCCAGCAACATATGAGGCAGGCCACCTGCGCCTAAAAGCAACGTCCCCTTCTTACTTAGGGAATGTATTGACTCTGAAAAAGAGATCTTGTTCACCGTTTCGTAGATCACATCATATATCTCGCCATTCTTTGTAAAATCCTCTTTTGTATAATCAATCACGATATCTGCGCCCAATGACTTTACCATCTCTGTATTAGAAGGGCCGCACACTGCCGTAACATGAGCGCCAAAATACTTTGCCAGTTGTACTGCCGCTGAACCTACAGCGCCCGATGCCCCATAGATGAGCACTTTCTGCCCCTTCTTGATTTTTGCTTTCCTGATGAAATACAATGCTGTAGTACCACCAAAAGGTATAGTTCCTGCTTCTGTATGACTGATATTAGCAGGCTTGATGGCCAGTGTAGCATCTTCATCCAGGCACAGATACTCGGCATATGCACCGAAGCGCATTCCCGCAGACCCGAATACTGCATCACCTGTTTTGAATTTTGTAACGCTCTTGCCCACCGCTTCTACCTCACCTGAGAATGCTCCCCCGAGTATATTTTTCCTTGGCTTTGTCAACCCGAAGAACAACCGTACCGCCCAGGGATCAGCTTTGCGTAGGCGGATATCACCTGTATTTACCGCGGTGGACTTTACTCTGATCAGTATTTCTTTGTCTTTGGGTGTTGGTTTATTTACTTCTTTGAGTTGTAATACTTCAGGAGCGCCATATCGCTCATATATCATTGCTTTCATAGTGCAAAAGTAGACGACGTGTTTCCCGGTTCCATTGACTTGGGTTAAGAAATGAGAAGTATGATAATGTCAATCAGTTAATTCTTCGCATTTGTAACCGCGGCTTCGCAATAATTGAACAACCGTGTCCCCTATTCCTTCATGGCTATCTATGCGTAGTATCTTATCGCAGTCTTCAAGATCAAAACTCCATGATGCATGCTCAAGATGTTTGTCCAGTAAAGGCTGAAGCATTTGTGCGTCCGAACTGCCTGATACATTGGTCTTGAAAACGAGTATCATTGCTTATTCCTTTGTTGCATTACTATTTCCTGCAGGTCGGTCCATGCACCACCATTGTAAACATGCTTAAAACCTCTTTCTTTCAACAAGCTCTCCACTTTCACGCTTCGAAGACCATGAGAGCAGGTGGTAATGTATGTCTTGTCCGGGTCCAGCTCTTTGTACCGTTCCCTTATTGTTCCTAGTGAAATATTTACGGAGCCATCAATGTGACCTGTTTCATATTCCCTTTCAGTCCGCACATCCAGTATTATTGCACCCTTAGCAATCTCCTTATCAAGCCCTTTGTCCAGCATGGCGAACCGGTAAGTGCGGTATGCTATATATATGACCAATAGTGACACTAATGTTATAATAACTGCTTTCATCATTTTTCTTTAAGGTGCCTCAGGAATTTATAATCAATGTAAAATGTGCCGAAAGGAATAAAACAGGCTGCCAATATCTTCCAGGTCGTGGTTTTGAATTTCCAGTTCTGTTCAACACCTACACTTAGCGTATTGAACAGGAAGAGCAGGAAGATAACCCCGTGAATGGGACCGAGGTTTTTTTGATAAGTTAGGGTTATCATATAAGTATTTCATGGGCACTGCCACGAATACTAAAAACAATAAGGATACACCCTCAAGAAATCCGAGAATACGTAACCGCCCTACTTTTGTTTTGAATAGTTGTATCATGTTATCTGAAATAAGGCCTGTTGGCTAATGGTGAAAACGGCCAGGGGATGGCAATAAAGATTATAGCTAAGGCAATGGAAAACCAAATAAGCATTGTACTGAATTTCTCCATATCTGTGGGCTTGCGCTTAGCCAATGAAGAACCTATGGTTATCAATACAATGGCCACCAGCATTAATAAAATATGGATCAGAGCGAAAAATGCGACATCAATGTTCTTTACTGCTTCTTTAAAGTTTCCCCAGAAGTATTTTACGCTTGGGCTTTTAAGATACAGCACCATCCCGATCACCAGTTGGATGTGGGCTATGGTTGCAGTCCAGTGGCGAACTGCGTTATCCGTTTTGGCAAATGTTCCCTTTGAATAATAGCCTTTGCATGCCCTGTAAATGGCATACAGCAAGCTTGCCAATACCAGCCAGCGGAATAATGAGTGATAAAATGTGAGCGTTTCGAACATCGCCTTTTTAATTGCTGACGCAAAGCTAATTGAAAAACATACTAGTTAGTATGTTTTTATTGAAAAAATTATTTGAGCGAGTCCAGGTATGCTTTTAACTCTTTCAGATAAGCTAAGTAAGGCTTTTTGCTGTTCTCTAATTTTCCGAAGTTCCGTACGCCCCAATAGCCCGACATGACGAACATGGTTACCTGTTTTGCATTCACATCTTTACGCACATAACCCTTTTCCTTTCCTTTTGTAATGGCAGCGGACATTACTTTGATCCATTGTTGGGTAAGTTCATTGAGAATCTTGCTGAAGTCTGCATTCCATGGAGTCATTTCCTGAGTAAAATTGGCGGCAGGACAGCCGTACTCTACTTTCAGGAATTCATTTTCCATCAAAAGGTTGTGCATCAGGTTGTAAATGGCTTCGAGGGGATCCTCCACCTTCTTCAAAGGCTCAATGAAGCTGCTCATGAGTACGGGGTTCATCAGTTCATTGATGATGGCTACACCCATTTCATCCTTATTCCTGAAATGGTAGTAGAAAGCCCCCTTGGTCACCTGTGTGGAGGCGAGGATGTCATCTATGCTCGTGGTTTGATAACCTTTTACATAGATCAGTTCAAAAGCCTTTTGTAGTATAGCCAGCCTTGTTGCCTCCGCCTTTTTCATAAAAGATACTGATTGGTATTTTTTACAAAGTAAATGAAAGAATGTGAGAAACTACTTCCCCCAGACATCGCAGATAAGTATTTAAGCACGTGCTTGGTTGTGGGCGACTATCAAGTTTCACTCAAGTGAGAGGATTACCCACACTTATCAGAACGACACAAGTAACATTGCACGAGACAACCCACCCCGCCCTTCGGGCACCCCTCCCTGAAAATAGGGCGGGGAGTCGGGGAAATATTTTATTTCCGGTTTGGCAGAAACTGTGCGCTGAAATGCAGGACTGGCAAGGGGTCATCTGTTTTTGTTTCAGTTTTGCTGCTTTTTGCTGCACTTTTACTTCACTTTTGTTTCATGTTATTTCCGGTTTGCTTCATGTTACCTCAATCTTGATTCATGACACTTCATTTTTGTTTCTGTACCTAAGAACTCCATCCGCTAAAATGCTTGTTGGATAAGGGTTTCAGGTAGATGTAAAGTTATTGAATGTTTTTGATGTGGTGGTGGAATGATATCCACAATAAGCGTATTTTCTAATTGGCAAGAGCGTGCACTACCCCGAATGTCAAAAGCCGCCTTCGGCTCTTTTGCCATTATCCCCTCCTTCCTTCGACAAACTCAGGATGACAGGAGGGGGAGTTTGATTTACGCGAGCAGACACACCCCTAACCCCTCTCCAGAGGGGACGTGCTATGTAAACAAAAAAGCCCTCCGTAAACGGAGGGTCTTTTAAATATTATTCAGCTAAAGCTTAGAAACGCTCTAAACCATTGAAGAAGAAATCTCCTTCTATTTTAGCGTTCTCATCGCTATCAGAACCGTGAACTGCGTTCTCACCTATAGAGGTGGCATATTTCTTACGGATAGTACCTTCTTCAGCCTGTGCAGGGTTGGTTGCACCGATAAGGGTACGGAAGTCAGCAACTGCATTATCCTTTTCCAGGATAGCTGCTACTATTGGTCCGCTGCTCATGAACTCAGTCAGTTCACCGTAGAAAGGGCGCTCTTTGTGTACTTCGTAGAATTTACCTGCCTGCTCAAGAGTAAGGTAAGTGTATTTCATAGCAACGATGCGGAAACCGCCCGCATTGATCATTTGTAGGATGTTACCAATATTACCGGCTTTTACAGCGTCCGGCTTGATCATGGTAAAAGTACGATTAGACATAAATACTTGATTTAATTTTAATTTGTCGGCGCAAAGATAAGGGAAAAGCCTTCTAACCACCTAAAGGGGAAACAATTTTTTCTTACTTTTGCAGCCCCGTTGCAGGTCCTTAGTGATCTCAGCGAAACCAATTATACATGCGCGCTATACAAGATGCCTTTCCTTTATTAGAGACACCAAAGAAGATATTTATTACCACCCACCACAAGCCGGATGGCGACGCCATTGGCAGTATGTTGGGCCTGTACCACTATCTTATAAAGAAAGGCCACGAGGTAACGCCCGTTTCTCCTTGCGAGCTACCTGACTTCCTGATGTGGATGCCGGGCGTGCAGCATCTTATTAATTATGAGGCTGAACCTAAACTGGCGCTTACTGCCCTGAGCAATGCCGACCTTATTTTTTGTGTTGACTTTAATGACTATAGCCGGACCAAGCACCTTACCGAGGCTCTTACAGAAGCTACCCAACCCAAAATACTGATAGACCACCACCTGATGCCATCACCAGTATGGGACTATGGCACGAGCATTCCGGAGAAAAGCAGTACTGCCGAGATGGTGTATGATTTTATTAATGAATGTGGAGATAACTCATTAATAGACAATGAAATAGCACAGTGTATCTATACCGGCGTTTTGACTGACACCGGTTCTTTCCGGTTCTCTATTACTACTGCTGCGGTGCATGAAATGGTGGCCGACCTGAAAAGAAAGGGCCTGGAACACAGCATCATTCATGAACATATATATGATTCATGGTCGGCTACAAGGATGAAGTTTTTGGGCTATGTGTTGCTGGAGCGCATGGAGATATTCCCGAAATACAATGCGGGGCTTATCACCCTGTCTAAGAAAGAGTTGAAACTCTTCAATGTACAAAGCGGCGATACTGAGGGCCTGGTGAACTATGCCCTGAGCATTGCCAATATTCGCTTTGCGACACTGATAACCGAGCGTGGAGATGAGGTAAAGATGTCTTTCCGGAGCAAGGGAGACTTTGACGTGAGCAGTTTCGCCCGTACCTATTTTGAGGGCGGAGGCCACTTTAATGCATCCGGCGGACGCTCTAAACGATCTTTTAGCGAAACTGTAGCATATTTTAAGGAAATTTTGTCCGATATTCACCCCCGATAAATAATAATATAAAATCAAAAATGAAAAAAACTAACGTAGCGCTCGTATTCGCAACAGCAATCTTAGGCCTTACATCATGTAAGAATGAGCCAAAATTCAAAACTATTGACGGTCTGGAGTACATGATAGCAAAGGATGCACCTGGCGATAAAAAACCTAAAGAAGGTGACATCATTGAGTTTCACATCAGGTGGAGTATTGATGACAGTCTGCTGACTGACACCAAGAAAGAAAGGAAAGGCGAACCCGTACAAGGAGAATTCATGAAGTCTCAAACAAAAGGTGACTTATGGACAGGTATGGCTTTACTGACTCCCGGTGATAGCGCGGTGTTCCTGGTATCTGTAGATAGCATGATCGCTCAACAAAAAAGAATGCAACCAGGTGCTGAGATACCGGCATGGGTACAAGGCAAAAAGAAATTCAAATATGAAGTAGTACTTGTTTCTGTAAAGAGCAAAGAAGACATGCAGAAAGAAATGGATGCAAAGAATTCTGTGCAGACAGCAGCTGATGATAAATTGCTGCAAGAGTATTTCGCGAAGAATGGTATCACACCTACAAAAACAGCTTCCGGATTGTACTACACTATCCAGACTGAAGGTACAGGCGAAACAATCAAAGCCGGCCAGACTGCTGAGATGAAATATATTGGCACGACATTGGATGGTAAGGTATTTGATGCTAACATGGGTGCTGAAGCAAAAAGAACAGAATTGCTTCCTGTAGCTGTAGGACAAGGACAAGTGATCCGCGGATGGGACGAAGGTTTGCAACTGCTGAAAAAAGGCAGCAAAGCACGCTTCTTTATTCCTTCGCCACTGGCTTACGGCTCTCAGGCAATGGGAGAAATGCTTCCTGCTAATTCTGTGTTGATCTTCGACGTAGAAGTAGTGAATGTAAAATAATCAGAACCCCTAATAGGAAAACATCAGGAAAACAATGAGGAAATTATTATTGGTAGCAGGCGCTTTGATCGTATGTGGCTCTGCAAATGCACAGAAGTCAGGAACACCGGCAGGATTTACACACCTGGCCAGCGGTCTTGATTACAAATTGGTGAAAGACGTTCCCGGTACAAAGAAGGCTAATAAGGGTGACTTTGTGCTGATGCACCTGGTAAGAAAAGGCAACGATACACTTCAGTTCGACTCAAGAGCGATGAACAATAACGAACCGGTTCCCTACCCTGTGCAAGATGCGCAGTTTCAAGGTGACCCGGTAGAGATATTGAAAATGCTTACCGCCGGTGATAGTGTCGTGATACGCATTCCTATTGATTCGCTGAGAAAAGCTGGTATGCAAATGCCGGAAGTATCTTACAAGATGCTGGACATGTATGTGCAGGTAGTAGATATCAAGACCCAGGCTGAAATGGATGCTGAAACAAAAGCGAAAGCAGCAGCACAAGGTGGCATTGATGATAAAATGATCCAGGAATACCTGAAGAAAAATAACATCAAAGCCCAGAAAACAGCTTCAGGCCTGTATTACAAAATAGATGCATCGGGTGAAGGCGAAGTCATAAAGCCCGGCCAGACTGCACAGGTAATGTACATCGGAAAATTGCTGAACGGTAATGTATTTGATGCCAACATGGGACCAGATGCCAAGCGTTCTGAACCACTTCCGGTTGAAGTAGGTAAAGGCAGAGTGATAAAAGGATGGGATGAAGGATTGCTGCTCCTGAAAAAAGGAAGCAAGGCTACATTCTATATTCCTTCTCCGCTTGCTTATGGTTCACAAGGTACCGGTCCGATAGCAGCCAACTCAATATTGATCTTTGATGTGGACATAAAGGATGTTAAATAGAATATTCTATATCGTTTTTTTAATGTGGTATTTGCTTCCGGCAAATACCACTTTTGCTTATACCCGTGCCGACAGCCTGCGTGGTGGAAATGGGAGTGGAAGAAATTGGTGGGATGTGCACTATTATCGCCTGTCTGTAAACTTCGACACAGCACAGAAAAGCATTGAAGGTAGTAACTGGGTAAAGTTTGTAGTGACAGGCAATGCAAATGACAGCCTGCAGATAGATCTGCAGGAACCGATGGTGATAGACAAGGTTTTGTGGCAAGGAAGAGAAATCCCATTTGTGAAAGAAGGAAACGTGTGGTGGATAACGAATGATTTCCGCAAGCTGAAAAAAGGTGACAGCAGTGATATACATATCTCCTTTCACGGCTCACCGCAGCAAGCGAAGAACCCGCCATGGGACGGCGGTTTTATCTGGGGCAAAGATAGCATGGGCAATGCATGGTATTCTGTAGCCTGCCAGGGATTAGGAGCCAGTGTATGGTGGCCTTGCAAAGACATACAAAGTGATGAGCCCGATAAGGGTATGGACATTAGCCTGAATATTCCGCTGGGCATGAGTGCCATCAGTAATGGCCTGCCTAACGGGACACCATCAATTGAAAAAGGTTACAGAAGTACCTGGAAATGGCAAGTAAAGAATCCTATTAATACCTATGATGTAGGTTTCTACATTGGCAACTATGAACATATCATCGATACGCTGCACGGTGAAAAGGGAATGCTGAAAGTTGATTTCTATGCTTTAAAACATAATACGGATAAAGCGCACCAATGTTTTCCTGAAATAAAGAAAATGCTCCACTGCTTTGAATACTGGATGGGACCCTACCCTTTTTATGAAGATGGTTACAAGCTGGTAGAAGCACCCTTCCTGGGCATGGAACACCAGAGCGGCATAGCTTATGGGAACGAGTATAAAATGGGCTACCGAGGCAAGGATAGGAGTGGTACAGGCGTGGGGTTAAAATTTGATTTCATCATCATACACGAAAGCGGTCATGAATGGTATGGGAATAACATCACTGCTTCCGACATTGCCGACAACTGGATACACGAGGGCTTTACGACCTATACCGAAACACTCTTCGCCGAATGGATATCAGGTAAGGAAAAAGCTTATGAGTATGTGCGCGGGCAACGCAAGAATATATTGAATAATATACCTGTCGTTGGCCCCTATGGTGTACAAGGACATGGCTCGGGCGATATGTATGACAAGGGCGCTACTGTTGTCCATATGATACGCGTAGCGATGAATGATGATGTGGCTTTCCGGAAGATGCTCAGGGAGATGAACCAAAAATTCTATCATTCATTTGCCACATCGGCACAAATTGAAGATTTTATAGTACAAACTGATATCAAATATCACAAGAAACCGAGCCTGAACTACAAGCCCTTTTTTGAACAATACCTCCGCACCACGAAAGTGCCCGAACTGGAGTATTACATAAAAGACAACAAGTTATATTATCGGTTTATCAATGTTGTAGAGGGTTTCAGCCTGCCATTGACCGTTACAGACGGCTCTTACAGCTACCCCATCCAACCTGCTGCCACCTGGCTGTCTATTAAATGGAAATGGGGCTTTAACGTGAGCTTCTCCAGGGACTTTTACTACACTGTTAAAGGTTAACAAGTAATCCACATAGGTGTATAAGTCGCTGAGTGTCTGCGGCGTTTTCAGTAGGTTTGTAAGGTGCAAAAAACGGCTAAAGAAAAGACTGCGACGGAAACCCCGCTGATGAAGCAGCACAGGGAGATCAAATCGAAATACCCTGATGCCATACTGCTGTTTCGTGTAGGTGATTTTTACGAGACCTTCGGTGAAGATGCGATCATGTCTTCGAGGATATTGGGCATTACTCTGACGAAGCGTTCCAATGGTTCTGCTTCTGCAATTGAGCTGGCAGGTTTTCCCTATCATGCTTTAGAAACTTATCTGCACAAGTTGGTAAAAGCAGGACACCGTGTAGCTATTTGCGATCAGTTGGAAGACCCCAAGATGGTGAAAGGCATAGTGAAGCGTGGCGTAACGGAATTGGTGACACCCGGGGTAGCTACGAGTGACAAATTACTGGAAAACAAGACGAACAACTTCCTTGCTGCATTATATTTAGGTGATGAGCAAAGCGGTGTGGCGTTCCTTGATGTAACAACGGGTGAGTTCTATGCAGCACAGGGAAATATAGAATACATGGACAAGCTCCTCCAGAGCTTTCAGCCTTCGGAGATACTGCTGTCCAAATCACAACAGAAAAAATTCAAAGAGAATTTTGATAATCGTGTGTACACCTTTCATTTGGATGAATGGGTGTTCCAGGAGCAATACGCGTATGACCAACTGATAGCGCAGTTCCAGACTAAGTCGCTGAAAGGTTTTGGTATCGAAGACCTGAAAGTGGCTACTATCGCATCTGGCGCGATACTACATTACCTGAAAGACACAGAGCACTCCAACCTGCAACATATCAACGCGATACAACGCGTGATAGCAGATGAGTTCCTATGGATGGACAGGTTCACTATCCGCAACCTGGAACTGGTACACAGCAGCGATGAAAAAGGACAGAGCCTGCTGATGGCACTGGACAATACCCAGACACCGATGGGTGCGCGCCTGCTAAAACGCTGGCTGATATTCCCGCTCTTCGATCTGCACAGGATCAACAGGAGATTAGATCTCGTCAGTCATTTTATTAAAGACCAGGAACTGAATCACCAACTGTCTGCTTTCATTAAGCAAGTGGGTGATGTGGAACGATTGGTGGGTAAGATCCCTTTGAAGAAAGCGAACCCGAGAGAGATCATGCAGCTGGCCAAGAGTCTGCACTATATGCAGCAGATGCGCGAGCATTGTGAGACCTCTGATTTCACCCCCCTTTGTGAGATAGTGCATTCACTGCTACCCCACTCTGAAATACAGGAGCGCATTAAGAGTGTGCTTATAGACGACGCACCGGCACAAGCGCACAAAGGCGGCATGATACGTGAAGGAGTACATGAAGAACTGGATAAGCTGAGAGCGATATCCAGGAACGGGAAAGATTATTTACTTCAGATACAGCAAACCGAATCGCAACGCACAGGTATCTCTTCACTGAAGATAGCCTACAACAATGTATTCGGGTATTACCTGGAAGTAACACATACGCATAAAGACAAAGTACCTACAGACTGGATACGCAAGCAAACGCTCGCCAACGCCGAGCGCTACGTAACACCGGAACTGAAAGAGTACGAAGAGAAGATATTAGGCGCGGAAGAGAAGATACTGGCGCTGGAAATGGATATGTACCAGCAACTGCTGGCAGCCATTGAGCCTTACATCGCTTCTATACAAGTGAACGCTCAGATCATAGCGCAGATAGATTGTCTGCTATGCTTTTCGCATAATGCGAAACAATACAATTATCATCGGCCATTACTGTCGGAAGATGCCACGCTGGAAATTAAAGATGGTCGCCACCCGGTAATAGAACAACGGTTGGCACACGGCGAAAGCTATATAGCCAACGATACACTGCTAAACAAAGAAGAACAGCAGATGATCATCCTTACCGGCCCGAACATGAGTGGTAAATCCGCATTACTTCGCCAGACGGCGATCATCACCCTGATGGCGCATATGGGTAGTTTTGTTCCTGCGGCATCGGCACATATCGGGTTGACGGATAAGATATTCACCCGCGTAGGAGCATCCGACAACCTCAGTGGTGGTGAGAGTACCTTTATGGTGGAGATGAACGAGACAGCCAGCATCATCAACAACCTGAGCGAAAGAAGCCTTGTGCTGCTCGATGAGATAGGACGCGGTACAAGTACTTATGATGGTATCTCACTGGCATGGTCTATCGTAGAGCATCTGCATAATCATACAGCAAAGCCTAAAACCCTATTTGCTACGCACTACCATGAGCTGAATGAACTGGAAGGGCAATTAGCACGGGTACGCAATTATCATATCACCCATAAAGAGACAGGTAACAAAGTCATCTTCCTGCGCAAGCTGGAACCCGGAGGCAGCAGGCATAGCTTTGGTATCCAGGTAGCAAGAATGGCAGGTATGCCCCCTGCCCTGCTGAACCGCGCAGAAGAGATACTGGCGACTCTGGAGGAAAAACACGGCAATGCGGGAAGCACGGTGGAAAAAGTAAAGAAGATACAATCCTTACCTAATTTCCAACTCAATATATTTGACGGGGTAACAGATGACCTGCGCAAACTGCAACAGTTGCTGGATGATACAGACATCAATACCCTTACGCCTGTTGAGGCCCTGCTGAAACTCAATGAAATGAAGGGGATCGTGAAACAGTATAAATAATACTGGTATGATTTTTAAACAATATCAGCGTACAGACTGTTTATTGTTTGTAAAATCAGAAAATTTGAAACAGTTCAAGTCTATCATATTCCTGTCAATAGCCCTCGCGTTATTCACCATCCAGCTATCGTCCTGCATCACCCCGAGGAAAGCACCGAGAAGAATGCTTGCAGAGGCGAAAGAAAATCATGCGCCTTTTGATGCCATTATCGTACCAGGCATCCCGTTTAACAATGGTGCATGGGATTCTGTAATGAAAGCACGAGTACTCTGGGCCTTATGTTTGTACAACAACGGCATCACTAAGAATGTTATTTTTTCCGGCGCGGCCGTATATTCCCCATACCACGAATCGAAGATCATGGGTGTCTACGCGCAGAAACTGGGGATACCTGCTGAACGTATTTTCTACGATACACTTGCCCGACACAGTACCGAAAATGTATATTACTCTTACAAACTGGCAAAAAAATTAGGGTTTAAAAAACTAGCATTGGCCACCGACCCTTTTCAATCGTTGCTATTGAGACGATTTTTAAGAAGACGTTTTGAAACAACTGTGCACAGGGTACCTTTTGTGGTAGATACACTCCGCGCTTACAAGCACCTCAACCCGATACTGGAAGCCACCGAATATCAACAGTTCAGAGATAAGAGGTTTTTTCCCATCACTGAAACAGAGGGACTATTTCAACGAATAAGAGGCACGCTCGGCAGGGAAATAGAATGGGAAAATATCCCCAACGGAAAGCTGGAAGCATTGTGATAAAGTCCTTTTATCTTAAAATAGTGCGAATGGATAGTTAATAATGACATTGGTCATCATTGGCGGCACAGCTTTTTTATAGTTTTATGTAAAATACATACACATGAGCACGCCAGATAATAATAAAGAAGGTCAAGACAAAGATTTCCCGGGTTACCCGCACTACCCTGCGCGGGAAGACATCGCTGCACCTGACAATAATAATGGCATCGTTAGCATAGATGCAGAAAAAACAGCTCCTACTAACGAGCGGGAGAATGAGGACATAGTAATGGGTACAGAAGCAGATGTAACGGAAGAAGACCTGAACCTGCTTGACTCCATAGATGGTGGCAGTGAGTTCAACGGCGTGAAGAATATCCTGGATAGTATTGATGAAGACGGGGAACCGCTTAATGAAAACAATACAACCGACGGACTGGACGTGCCCGGAAGCGAGCTGGATGATGCCAATGAAGAAATAGGAGCCGAAGATGAAGAAAATAACTACTACAGCCTCGGCAGCGACAATAACGATAGCCTTGAAGAAAGTGAAGACCGATAGCAGTGTCAAAGGATGAGAAAGGGGAGCTTTAGGGCTCCCCTTTTTATGTATAGTATATTGGCTTATATTAGTCCCATGAAAAGATGGTTGTTAGTTCCGGCAATAGTGCTGTTCTCCACAAGTGCCTTTGCACAAATAGATAGCATACAAACGGAAATAGGCAAGGCGAAAGCGGACACCAATAAAGTAAACCTCTACATAAAGGCGTTCGGGTTGACGAAGAATAGCGCCCCTGAGAAAGCGGAAGGTTTTGCCAAACAGGCTATTGCACTGGGCGAAAAGCTAAACTTTAAGAATGGCTTGATGAATATTTACAGGGACTATGGTTCGTTCCTGGACATACAAGGCACATACGACGAGTCGCAGGTACACCTGGATAAAGGAATGGCGATAGCGGTGAAGTTGAAAGACAAATCGCGCATGGGCAGTTTTTCGATAGCGATGGGGATACTGCAATACGACCAGGGAAAATTCACCGAAGCACTAAAGCTGATACTGCAATCGCTGAAATACCGGGAAGAAGCCAATGATGTAAAAGGCATTGCCGATTCCTACATATGGCTGGGTGTGATAAACGAAAAGGGCCTGAATAAGAACGAAGAGGCGCTGAAATATTACAGGGGTGCACTGGGCACTTACCGGAAAGCAGGAATGGAAGACAGGATGGCCTATGCATACAACAACATTGGCAACGTATATTATAACACCAACAAATTTGATTCTTCGCTGCACTACTACATGAAGTCGCTGGATATCAAGAAGAAAAACCCCGACCCTTTCCAACTGGGCTCTGCCTATAACAACATCGCTAATGTCTACACCGACCTCAGAGACTATACACAGGCACTGAAATATTATGATACCGCACTCAGCTACAAAGAGCAGTCGGAAGATTATGCGGGCATTGCTACCCACTACATAAACGTGGGACTGGTATATAGCCACATGAAGAACTACCCGCAGGCCGAAAAAATGATACTGAAAGGACTGGAGCTCTCTAAGAAAAACAACTTCCCGGGCATCATACTCCCGGCATATGAGGCACTCTCACAAATAGCAGCAGCGCAGGGCGACTACAAAAAGGCCTACGAGTACAATGCTGAATTTGCCAAACGTAAAGACTCTGCCTTCAATAAAGATGTAGCGCAGCAGATGGCTGATATGCAGACCAAATATGACACGGAGAAGAAAGACCTGGAAATAAGCAAGAAAACACTGGAACTGAATAAGAAGCGCGTGCAGATGGGCATACTGATCGGTTCGTTTATTGTGTTGGCCATTCTTGGGTACTTATTCTACAACAGGTATAAGCTGAAGAAGCAGCAGGAACTGGACGCCGAGCTGATAAAACAAAGAGAGCTACGCACCAAGGCAATAATAGAAGCAGAAGAAAAAGAGAGAATAAGAATAGCACGTGAATTGCATGATGGTGTTGGCCAGCAGATATCGGCAGTAAAGTTGAATATGAATGCCTTTGCTGATAAGATACAGCAGGGCGAAGAAAACAAAGAGCAATACGCTGCTATCATGGACATGGTGGATGATGCGGTAAAAGAAGTAAGAAGTGTATCGCACAACATGATGCCGAACGCCCTGATACGTTTCGGTCTGGCAAAGGCAGTACGGGAATTTATTGATAAGATAGCCGCGACAGGGGCACTGAAAGTGGACCTGCAGATAATAGGACTCAACGACAGGCTGGAGAGCACTACCGAGACTGTACTTTATCGCGTAATGCAGGAAACTGTCAGCAATATCATTAAGCACGCAGGAGCCAGCAATATCAGTATTCAGCTGATAAAAGACGCGGACAGCCTAACCATGATGATAGAAGACAATGGCAAGGGCTTTGATACCAGGAAGATATCAGAATACGGCGGCATAGGCTTGAAGAATATTATTTCACGGGTAGAATACCTGAATGGAACAGTTGACTTTGACTCCTTCCCGGGAAGGGGTACTACTGTGGTGGTGGAATTAAGTTTCAACCCGGATTTGAAGGATTCATAGGATCAACCAGATTCCTTTGGCCATCACAATATTTACAACATAAAAATGCTCTCTTAGTTGAACCGAGAGAGCATTTTTTTATTTTTAGAAATATTATTATAATCCCTGTTGTGCCAGTTTGCTCTTCTTCTTACCATAGAGGAAGTAAATAGCCAATCCTATCAATAGCCAAACAAGGAACCGTTCCCAGTTGGTGGTACCTGACTCGCAAAGCAAATAACTACACGACAGGAAACCCAGTACAGGTATCAGCGAGTAACTATGCATGAATGATAGAATTGCGGTGATAGCGAACAACAATCCGAACATAATATACGGCACTTTGCCGCTGATCACATCCCAGGTAACATTTCCTGCGTCATCGGACATTTTGAAGAAGCTATCATCTCCGTAGATCACAAACAATACCACTGTTAGTATGAATAGCAAAGGAACGATAAACCTTGAATTGATGTAAGGCGTTTTGAATTTGCTTTGCGGGATGATGTCTGCGCCGTTTATATCTTTTTTCAACGCTTCAGGTGGCAGGTTACCCAACTTTTTACGCTGCTGCTGCAGGCGGATAATACCACCACAAACCAATACAAAGGCAAATAAAGTCCCCACACTGGTCAGATCAACTACCACGCTCAGATTTAGGAATAGTGCCGGAATACCCACTACAAAGCCTGTAAGCACGGTAGAGAAAGAAGGGGTTTTATACTTCTTATGGATACGTGCGAATATAGGAGGCAGCAAGCCATCACGGCTCATGCTCATCCAGATACGGGGCTGGCCAAGTTGGAAAACAAGCAGTACACTCGCCGTGGCTATGACCGCACTCACGGCTATTACCCCTGCCAGCCAGTCCATACCGATAGCATGAAACACATATGCCAACGGATCACCCACGTCCAGTTGCGTATAGCTTACCATACCTGTCAGCACCAGTGCAATGACTATGTATAGAACAGTGCAGATAATAAGCGAGTTGAACATTGCCTTAGGCAGATCGCGTTGCGGATTCTTACACTCTTCAGCAGTAGTAGAGATAGCATCAAAACCAATGTAAGAGAAGAATACAGCGGCTGTTCCGCTGAGTACACCGCCCATACCGTTTGGTAAGAAGGGTGTCCAGTTCTCCGTTTTTACATAGAAGGCACCACATATGATCACTATGGCGATAATGGCCATCTTCAGTATCACCATGATATTGGTACTGCGTTTGGATTCTTTAATACCTACGTAGATGATCCAGGTAATGATAACAGTAATGAGAAATGCAGGCAGGTCGCAAATGATACGGAGGCTGCCCAGCATAGGTGCATTGTTCCAGGCAGCTTTGGCGGCATCACTGGCCATATCTTTGGCTGTCCAGTAGTCCATCGTGAGATAGTCTGGGATATGTGCGCCCATCCCGTCAAGCAAAGAAGTAAAGTAATCACTCCACGATATGGCAACGGCTATGTTACCTATGGCGTACTCCATTAGCAGATCCCAGCCAATTATCCAGGCTATCACCTCGCCAAAGGCCACATATGAATATGTATAAGCGCTACCGGAGACAGGCACCATACTGGCAAACTCCGCATAACATATTGCTGAGAATGTGCAGGCAATAGATACAAAGATGAACAACAGCACAATACCCGGTCCGCCATTGAAACTCGCCTTACCGATAGTAGAGAAGATACCCGCACCTACGATAGCGGCAATACCCATAAAGGTAAGATCGCGGACACCGAGGACACGGCTCATGTTAGGAGCCCCATGCGCATCAGTCAGACCTGAGGCGGCATCTCTTTCTATCTGTTCAACGGTCTTTCTGCGGAAAATGCTTTGTGCCATGCTTCTGGTATTAAAAACATGGTAAGTTTAGCGATTAAACCGCTCATATTCAATAGAGTCAGCTAAAAATCGGGGAAATTCACCCTAAGAAAGCACTTCTTTGTATTGGCAACCGGTTTATAATTAAGCGATCACCTGCTTTGCCTTATAATTAGCAACTACCTTCTTGTAGAGTTCTTCGTACAAGGGTACAATATGGTTCTTGTCGAATGTCTGGGCTTGAGCCAGGGCATTTTTCTTGAATTCCGTAAGGCGGCCATCATCGGTAAGTATATGCAGGGCGTTCTTTGCCATATCTTCTACATCACCTACTTCGCTGAGATAGCCCGTCTGGCCATGCACATTGATCTCAGGGAGGCCACCGGCATTGGTAGATATTACAGGCACACCACAAGCCATTGCCTCCAGGGCAGAAAGGCCGAAGCTCTCATATTGAGAAGGAAGTATGAACAGGTCAGTAATGCTGAGTATCTCATCCATCTGGTCTTGCTTACCGAGGAAACGGATATCATTGCATATCTCCAAAGAACGGCATAGCTCTTCAGCACCGGGGCGCTCAGGTCCATCGCCAATCATCAATAGTTTGGAAGGTATCTTAGCATGTACTTTTTCAAAAACCTTTATCACGTCCTCTACCCTCTTTACCTTGCGGAAGTTAGACACGTGCACCATGATGCGCTCGTCATTCGGAGCCAACATCTTTTTGAAGTGATTCTTGTCGGAATAGCTGAAACGCTTCATATCCACGAAGTTGGTGATCACCTGTATGTCCTTTTCTATCGGGAAAAAGCGGAAAGTCTCCTCCTTCAGGTTTTGAGAAACAGCAGTGATGGCATCCGACTCATTAATAGAGAAGGTTACCACAGGTGCATAGGTTTGGTCGCGACCCACAAGGGTGATGTCCGTACCATGCAGCGTAGTTATAAAAGGTATGTCCCTGCCCTGCTTCTTCAATATCTGGCGGGCAAAGTACGCTGCTGATGCGTGCGGAATGGCATAGTGTACATGTAGAAGGTCAAGGTTGTTATTCAGTATCACATTCACCATGGTACTGGCGAGCGCGGTCTCGTAAGGAGGATAATCGAACAAAGGATAGGTAGGCACTGCTACCTCGTGATAATAGATATTGGGGTGGAAATGTAACCGGACAGGCTGTTGGTAAGTAATAAAATGTACCTCGTGCCCTTTCTCAGAAAGTGCCATGCCCAATTCCGTTGCTAAAACGCCACTACCACCAAACGTAGGGTAACAAACAATACCTATTTTCATCTATACAAATTTCGTCTAAACCGTTCAGAATAATATGCAAATATCAAACTTAACAGCCATTTCACCTCAATACTGCTATCAGCATTAATAATAGTCACTTCATACAAAACAACATTACCCCCCGGTATTAGTATAGATATATGCACGAACCGCCAAAGCCTGAGCCTCGTCCAGCTTGGCCCTTTTGGTCATCTTTGGCAATATGTTCTTCCACTGGTTAAGGCTGTAGGATGTTGTTGCGTAGAGCTTATGGCATTTTTCACAATTGGCAAGCCAAATTGCTTTGCCAGCCACTTTTTGCTCATCCGAATATGATTCAATCGTTTCAGTCTGTGTGGAGTTAGTTATTGCGCCTGTTGTTTTAGGGGAGCAATTAACGAAAACTGCGATAGCGGCAGATAAGGTCAGGAGCGTAAGAACGGTTCTCATTTAGAATGTTTTATAATACAGTTGTAAATATAAGATCGTTGTGCATATCACCCCAATTAAGTTTATTTATACCAACCTCTTTGTTATTTTTATCGGATGAAGAAAATCGTATCAGCAATATTTTGCTTGTGTTTGTCTTTTGGTTCGCAGGGGCAGGATTCTGTTGTGGTCAGGAAGCTATCCGATGAAATAATGCTCCGTGGCACCTGTTATGAAAATCTACGTGTTCTTTGCAAGACCGTGGGCCATCGCCTGAGCGGATCGCCACAGGCTGCAAAGGCGGTAACATGGGGAGAGACAGCGATGAAAGAAGCCGGTGCAGACAGGGTATGGCTGCAACCGGTAAGAGTGCCACACTGGGTAAGGGGAAAGGAAAGACTTGCGCTGAAATTTGGTAACGAGCCGGGTATTGGTGTACCTGTGTTGTCTATCGGCAATACAGTTGGCACTGATGGCAATCTATTAGAAGCTGAGATAGTAATGGTGAACAGTATAGAGGAATTCAACAAGCTGAGTAAAGACCAGGTAAAGGATAAGATCGTCTATTTCAACTACCGATTTCGCCAGGACCTGTTAGAGACCTTTGAAGGTTATGGCGATGCGGGCAAATACAGGTGGAGCGCACCCAATTCGGCTTCTGCCAAAGGAGCTGCAGGGGTTATCATCCGTTCGCTATCTACAGGCGAAGATGACTACCCGCATACGGGCTCTATGCGCTATGCAGATTCTGTAAAGAAAATACCGGCAGTGGCAATTGGCAACAAGAGCGCAGACCTACTGGAGAAAAAATATGTAGCAGGACAAACCAAAGCCATGCTGACCTCTGAATGCAAGATGCTGGAGGATGTGCTTTCTTATAACGTGATAGGTGAAATAAAAGGATCCGAACACCCGGAAGAAATAATAGTAGTGGGTGGCCATCTCGATTCATGGGACGTAGGCGAAGGGGCACATGACGATGGTGCGGGCTGCGTGCAAAGTATAGAAGTAATAAGGGCATTAAAAGCCAGTGGTATCAAACCGAAGCGTACCGTAAGGGCCGTTTTGTTCATGAACGAAGAGAACGGGTTGAAAGGCGGTATCACTTATGCAGATTCAGCCAAGGCTAAGAAGGAAAAACATATATTGGCTATAGAAACAGATGCGGGTGGATTCTCACCTCGTGGTATCGGCCTGAATATGGAAGCGAGCAAGAAGAAACAGATACAGCGCTTCAGGGATATATTCCTGCCTTATGGTGTGTATGATTTTGAAGGAGAAGAAGGTGGCGCGGACATCAGCCCAATGAGTAAAGATGGTATACCAACCTCAGGGTTGAGGCCTGACTCTCAGCGGTATTTCGACTATCATCATACTAATGCCGACGTATTTGAAGCGGTGAACCACAGGGAATTGAAACTGGGTGCGGTTGCTTTATCAGCGTTAGTTTACTTAGTGAGTGAGTATGGGTTGAAGTAGGTTGACTGGTTAATAAGTTGGTAGGTTTATAAGTCATTATCAAATCATCGGATAACATATCGCTATTTAGAAAATTACTGCGCAAGCCTGCGGCGGTAGTGGCGTTGTGTATTATTGGTGTTACTACTCTACTGTCAATATTCGCCTATATACTTGCTCCGGATAATACACCCTATGCCAACAGGATGATCATAGAGCTGGGTGCAAAGAAGCCCGGATTTAGTAAGCAATTACTTTTCATCCCGAAAAGTACTGTGCAGGAAAAAGGAAATATCGGTGAATGGTTCACCGGAGAACCCTCTGATTATCTGGCTTCACCTATCAACCACTATTCTTTCAATAGAGATAAGCTGACCGTTCATCATTATATAGATGATGGAATACAGGATACGATCACTTATACTTTAGCAGAACTGTTACCCGCAGAACAAAAAAACTTATCACAACAAGAGCAACAAGCATACATAGAAAAACACCAGTTGAAACAACGCACGTTTTATCTCGGTACTGACCGTTATGGGAGGGATATTTTGTCGCGCTTATTGGTGGGTTCACGTGTGAGTATTTCTGTGGGATTGGTAGCTGTGTTGTTGTCGCTGACCATTGGTATTATACTTGGTTCATTAGCGGGTTATTATGGCGGGTTGATAGATAACACTGTCATGTGGATCATCAATATCCTCTGGGCTATCCCTACCCTGTTGCTGGTGTTTGCGATAACGCTCACTATTGGCAAGGGCTTTTGGGAGATATTTATTGCCATCGGGCTGACCATGTGGGTGAGTGCCGCGCGTCTTATCCGGGGACAAGTATTAGTACTTCGTGAGATGGAATATGTGACAGCGGCAAAAGCACTGGGCATTAATGATGCGCGTATTATCTTCAGGCATATACTACCTAATATCGCAGGTCCCTTAATGGTAATAGCAGCGAGCAACTTCGCGGCGGCAATACTGATAGAGGCAGGACTTAGCTTCCTGGGTATTGGCGTACAACCACCACAACCTTCCTGGGGGCTAATGATAAAGGAGCACTACAACTTCCTGCTCACCAACCGCCCGTTCCTGGCGTTGATACCGGGTATCGCAATAATGCTGCTGGTGTATGCCTTTAATATTTTGGGTAATGCATTGAGGGATGTGCTGGATGTGAGGGCCTGATTCAGTTGGCAGTTTTCAGTTGGCAATTGGCAGTAAGAAACAGAGTATCTAAAGCGAGTTTACTTCAGCTCACAAAACGTCAACCAGTTTGACTCAGTTTGTTCACACATCTTCTTAGCCCTGTCCTTCCTGTCACTCGTGAATCTCTGGGTTTCTTTAACGCCATGTACATTCACGCATTCGCAGTAATAGTTCCTGCGGCAGGAAACAAACGACAAGCATACTAACAGGAGAAAAATCAAGCGCTTCATACTGGTTATCAAATGTATTAATATTAAGCTTTCCGTGTTCTAAAATACACTTTTTCATTCGAATTACACAGAGGCAAGCAATGATTCCAACGCAACCATAAAAAAGAGGCTCCTTACGAAGCCTCCACCAATTACTAAATATTCAAACAACTATCATTAAGCCCAGCGTGAGCGTTTCTTTTTCTGTTGTTGTACTATTATATACGTAGCTGCTGCTACAGTAATTCCGATACCTAATAATATCAACCAGGTATTGGATCTCTTTTCCTTGGGCGGTACATAGCGCACACCGTAAGCGTCTGTTACCGCAGGCTCTTTGAGGTAGCGGCCTTTCTTTGGCAGTGCTTGTTCATCAAAGTGTACCGCCAGGTTGGTTAGCGCGATTTTCATATCATCACCACTCATTGGTTTACCATGCCCTGTAGCTACTATATTCGGATTCAGGTCTGCCAGGCGGCGCACCGAATTGCGTGCTGCTTCCCAGTCGTAAGTAAAATATTTCGGCGGTCCGGATATGGTCTTAGTCTGACGCATGATAGACATTACCGATTCCTGCCTGGTAGTTACAAAAGCATCACCTGCTATCAGCACTTTATCTCTTTCCCTATACAAACTAACATGGCCGGGAGCATGACCCGGTGTGTAAATATATTTCCAACCCGGCAGGTTAGGAACAGTTTCATTAGGGGGTAATATATGCAGATGGTCTTCTACGTTTATCGCCTTTTTAGGATACATCCAGGAGATGTTAGACATCAGTCCACCGCCAACGGATGGATCCGGCGGCGGGTATGCAGAGCGTCCGGATAAATATGGCAATTCCAGGTAGTGGCAATAGACAGGCGCGTTCCATTCTTCCGCCAGTTTCTTTAATGAACCTGTATGGTCGAAGTGGCCATGCGTGAGTATGATGCATGATGGCTTGCTGCCCGCGCCAAACAATTCTGCTGCAACTTTTTTGATCTTAGCGTAAGAGGATTTCAAACCTGTGTCTACCAATACCCAAGTCTCATCTTCGGGATTGCGGATAAAGTACATATTAACGAAAATATCCTTGGTACCCCACACATTTTCAGCCACATCAAAGTACAATGACAGTTTCTCCTTGTGGGTGACTTGTTCTTTCATATTGTGTATTTTATGAGAAGAGAATAATAACTAGACTTGATAATAAAAACATGCCAAAGCAAAAGGGAGAGCGGGAAACAGAGCGTAGAGCGAAGGGATAAAAAAGAGTGCCGGGACGATACCGGCACTCGCATCATTTAACCAAAACAACTACAAACCTATAAGCCGGATCCTGTACCCCTTGCGGAGTGGCTATCATTTATCTGGGATGCTGCTTGCGCAACACCTCTAGCTGCCAACCCATGCACATCAGGCGAACTACCTTCAATCGTACACCTATTTGGCATTTCAACGCGTAAGGTTTACCCCTTTACAATGTTACCATCATAGAGCGTAGGCTCTTACCCTACGTTTTCACCCTTATCCCGGCTAAGCCGAGACGGTTATTTTCTGTGGCACTCTCTGTTCCTATATTGCTATAGGACCCGGCCGTTAGCCGGTACGCTGTCCTTTGTTGTCCGGACTTTCCTCACGTATGTTGCCATACGAGCGATAGCCCAGCCTGTAGTCAGTACAAAATTACTTAATAAACACGGTTTTGAACAAAGACGATGGTACGACTTTTGTCATTTAACAGTTTATACTCATCATTATTGTTCACGAAATCAGTTTTGTATGAAAGGAATCAATTTGTACTTCGTCGTAGCTCTGCTGTTTCTATCGTCCTGTAGCAGGTATTATTACAAACCAAACGCAATCAACACACCAATGTTCACCGATGGTATGCAAGGCCACCTGGTGGCAGCCGGCAGCATAGGTGGTGACGGCGATGATGGTGACCGAACCACATTCGCAGACCTACAGGCATCCTTCTCCCCTATCAAGCACCTAGGCATCATTGGTAATTACAGTACATATAATTATTCTCCGGTTTCCTCCACAGCTACACCCGCACGCGCGCACATCCTCGAAGGAGGAATAGGCGGCTACATACCCGTAGGAGAAAGAAAAGTAAAGATGGTAGCAGAACTCTATACCGGGATAGGTACGGGCAAACTACGTAGTGATGTGGACATGGATGTGAACAGGTATTTCATTCAGCCGGGCATTGGTATGCGCTCTCCCTGGGTGGATGCAGCATTCAACCTTCGCTGGGCATTTGTAAATTTTTCCAATCTTGACGACAACGGCCGTGGGAATACTTACCTGGTGGAGCAGCAATTAGTTGACATGTATGGCAACCGTAGGATAGACAAGGGCTCCTATACATTCGTTGAGCCGGGACTTACTGTGCGTGGTGGTTATAAGTTCATAAAAAGTGCAGCTCCAGATGGTGACCTCTTTACCGGTATCTGCCATAGCCTGGAATTACGACCCGGTAAGATTTACCGTTGGCCTGCAGTTCAGTGCCGAAGACCTGGCGGATATGATCAGGGAAAGCAACGCTAAAAACTAAAACAGAAAACTAGAATATATTCATCTGTGTTGACTTGCCTGAATTTTTGAATTCATGGTCCAGCAGCCACTTCTTTTTAGGTAGCCCGCCGCCATAGCCTGTGAGGCTACCATTTTTTCCTATCACCCGGTGGCATGGAATGATAATGGCAATACCGTTCTCACCATTTGCGCCTGCTACTGCACGGATGGCTTTAGGATCGCCCAGGAAAGCGGACTGTTGCTCGTAAGAGCGAGTCTCACCGTAAGGGATATTTATAAGGCCATTCCAGACTTTTTTCTGAAAGTCTGTACCAATGAGATGTAACGGCAAGTCGAACTCCTTGCGGGTACCTTTAAAGTACTCATCTACCTGTAACTTCAGCGTATCCATGTGCGGATGATGTGCCTCTTCAAATTCTTCTGAACCCAACCCTTTGAATATGCGTTTCGTGATTGCCTCTATCATCCTGCGGTATTCAAAATCGAACAGGCATATCCCCTTATCGGTAGCACCAACCTTCATCTTTCCTACCGGGGTATCGATATATTGAATGTATAGTATCATAAGTTCTCTGCTATTATTTTACTTATCTCTTCGGCACGATTGTACACCATCATGTGTGTGCCGCCCTCTATCCAATGGTCGGGCTTTATGTTGACGGGCAGGATTATCTTGTCTGCTGTACCATGAATGTGAATGGCCTGTTTAGGAACAGCTTCGTTCTGCCAAAGGAGTAAAGCCTTCATGGCCCACTTCACAAAATGCGGGTCTGTAGCTTCCAGTATATCAGCCAGTAGTTTCTTTTCTTGTTTTGTGTTTGCACCGAAGCGGTTGGCGATCACAAAATTCGGCATGGTAAACATACTTGCGGGTATGACATCGTGCATTATCAGGAACTTCAGGAAACCGCCAGTACCTTGCACCAGTTCGCCTTTTGTCTTCGCGGTAGAGATGGCAAATATCTTCTCCACTTGTCTTAGCCTGGCAATCTCCATCGATAACATTCCACCGAAGGATAAGCCTATTATAATAGGGTTCTTTTCTTTTATCCGCGCCGACATCTTCTGGGCGTAGCAGGGCAACTCATCATGGTGATCAAAAGGAGCCCATGGTACGTGTACCAGTTCAACACCGGGAATAGACAGGTTCTTAAATATCCGTTCATCT
Organism: Bacteroidetes bacterium UBA7674; assembly: GCA_002483105.1. Classification (GTDB taxonomy): domain Bacteria; phylum Bacteroidota; class Bacteroidia; order Chitinophagales; family Chitinophagaceae; genus MKUN01. The sequence goes on along the minus strand of DLHG01000013.1, from coordinate 737,883 downwards.
GCTCCCAGGCCACTGATACAATGTATCTTCTTCATCCTTCAAATGTCCTGAAAAAGAGGGATACAGCCGAAAAATTGTGGATTATTTTATTGAGTGTAAGTCAGACCTCTACAAATATCGAAAGGATATGTTTGGAAAATCTCTTTCAAATAATAGATGTATTTAACCTTGTAACAATATTCAGGAATTTTCGGATTAACGGATAAGTACTGACTTAAATTCTTGTCCTTAGGCATTTTTAATAGCTCTCCAGTAAAAGGAATGACCTCGATAAAGACAACAGACGAGTCGGCAAGTGTTATACGTTTTCTTTCACCGAAATGTGTCCATGCCTCAACGACCCTATGAATTCTCTCTATCCGTTCGACATCGTTACTATCAAGTGATCGATTTTCAACAATAGCATTATAATCCACCCCCTCTTCAATATCTATTGTATAAATCATTTGACTATACATCTCACATAAGAAGCTCTCAAGATTTCTAATATTGATCTTGATAGGTATTGTAGTGGCATAACCCCTAGCGAATGAAGGCGCTCTGTTCTCCCGCTCAATACGAAGTGAAATATAGTAGAAATCCCCCTTTACCACATTTAGAGAGTCCGTTTTAGCAAAAGAAAAAATAGAACAAACAGATAGGATAATGGCAATAAGAGCACTCTTCATTAGATGAAGATAAAGGATTGATATGGTAAAATAAACTAAACAGCGGCAGCTGTAGAGAATTGTTTTTTGATGCTCTCAATGACGTTTGAGCTCACCATCTTGCGGGCTTCTTCGATCATGTTCTTGAATGCTAAAGCATGGGAGATACCGTGACCGATGATCACCGGAGCATTCACACCAAGGATAGGAGTACCGCCGTAGATCTCAGAATTAAAATCATCCAGAAGCGAATCCTGAACATTACGTTTCTCCCTGAAAATGTGATAGATAGACTCTGCCATCTTAAGCACTACATTGCCAACAAAACCCTCACAAACCACTACATCTGCTTTCACTTCCAGCACGTTACGGCCCTCTATGTTACCTATGAAGTTGATGTTAGCGTTCTCTTTCAGCAGTGGATAAGTGGCTTGTGCCAGCAGGTTACCCTTACCTTCTTCTTCACCAATGTTCAGCAGACCAACAGTAGGATTATCCCTACCCTCTACTAATTCGAGATAAAGTGAGCCGAGCACAGCAAACTGCACCAGGTGCTCCGGTTTGCAGTCGGCATTGATGCCTACGTCCAGTAAGAGATTGAATTTTCCATCCTCGCGGGGAATGGGCGATGCGATGGTAGGGCGGATAATGCCCTCAATGGTTTTCACCGTGTACATAGCGCCTACCATCATAGCACCTGTATTACCGGCACTGATAAAGGCATCTACTTTCTGTGATTGCAGCATTCCGAAGCCCAGCGCAATGCTGGAGCCCGGCTTATCCTTCAGAGCCTTGGTAGGATGTTCGTCCATACCAATGACCTCTGAGGTCTGCACCCAGGTAAAGCGGTGCTTATGTTGATCCAGCAAAGAAAGATAGGGCGCAGCAGCATCCGCATCACCTATCAGAACAAGATGGACCTGTGGGTCCGTAGCTTGTTCCAAGAATAGCTGAACACCTTTAATGGCTTCGGCAGGGGCATAATCCCCTCCCATGATGTCAAGCCCTATCTTCATTGCCTTATCTGTTTCGTTTATTGATTTGGTTCACCCTCAGTAGTAGCAGGAGTCTTGTCTATCACAACTTTACCGCGATAGTACATTTTACCTTCTACCCAATGAGCACGGTGACGCAGGTGAGATTCACCTGTTACAGAGTCAATGCTCCATGTAGCAGCTTCAGCTTTGTAGTGCGTACGGCGCTTTCTACCGCGCTGTTGAGAGTGACGTCTTTTTGGATTAGGCATTTTATTTAGATTTTACTTCGTTTTACGTTTACTTTTATCTTCTTCAATATCCTTCAGTGCTTCAAGGCCTTTCCAGATATCATTTACTTTATTTTCTTCTTCGTGCTCTGTCAGCTTGTTCAGCAGTTCCAGCGCTTCTTCATTGCAACCACTCTTTCCGTCTGCCAGGTCAGGATGTACTTTCTGCAGGGGTATGCTCAGTTGCACAAACTCATACAGCCAGGTACTTATATCTATCACCGTTTCTGCTCTTGGTATAAACACCACGTCGGCATCTTCGTCTATCTCCTCAGCATTCTCACCAGTCAGTTTTATCAAGAGCTTGAATTCGTCCCAGAGTTTCAGCCTGAATTCATCACCACACCTGTCGCAAGGCATATTAACGCTGCCACCTACATCAAACCTGAGCATAAAAAAGCTCGGTTGTTTGTCGAAAGTGACAGATACCTGTGCATCCAACCCTTCATAGTCCCACTCGCCATGTTCCTTCATGAACTTGTCGTCAAGGTTAAATTGAAACGTATGGATCCCGAGCTTTAAGCCCTGCCATGCTATTTCATATTCCCTGTTGTGTTTCATAGCCTAAACCTCTAAAAAACCTGCTTTGAATTATTACCTGTCGAAAAATTAAGAGCTACCCTATTAAACAGGGGTGCAAAGGTAGGTATTTTTCCTTTATCAGAGTAATTTATTTCTCTTCAATAAAAAAGAATACAACACCTGCTCCACGGGTTCTGAGAGGTCAACGGCCACCCTGTCTATCTGGTACTGGTGGCACTTGTCTTCTATCATCTGCTGATAGGCAGTCATACGGCTAATATATTGTTCCTTAACCTGTTGCGGTTGCAGCTTTATGCGGTCGCCGCTCTCCAGGTCAACAAATTCGTAAGGCCTGTTCTCGAAGTCAAAAGCAGCCTCTTGTTTACCCTCTGTTATATGAAATAATATCACCTCGTGTTTGTTATACCTCAGGTGCTGCATGGCTGCGAATAAGTCCTCAATATTCTCGGAATCATCCATCATATCACTAAAAACAACAATAAGAGACCGCTTATGCATCTGGTCGGCAATACGGTGCAGCGCCTTAGCGGCATTTGTTTGCTTATTGCCGGGTTTACTCTGCAATACCCGCTCCAGCTCTGCCGTTAGCATTCTGTGGTGGCTATGGGAACTACGAGCCGGGGATAAGTAGTAAACATCTTCATCAAAAAGCGATAATGCCACCGCATCCAGTTGTCTTTTCAGCAATTGCAGCAGGCTGGCAGCAGCCAATGTCGAAAATTGCAGCTTATTCAGCACCTTCTCATCCTGCGGAAAGTACATGGACGACGAGGTATCAAGCACCAGGCAACAGCGCAAGTTGGTCTCCTCCTCAAATTTTTTCACGAACAGCTTATCGGTCTTCCCGTACACCCGCCAGTCTATGTGGCGCAGTGCATCGCCGGGATTGTATATCCTGTGCTCTGCGAACTCTACCGAGAAACCATGAAACGGGCTTTTATGCAAGCCTATGATAAATCCCTCCACTACCTGCCTGGCTATCAGCTCCAGTTGCTCTATCAGGGATTGCCTTGTGATCATGAGATAAAGTTAACCCCAAACCTCCGCCCGTCCAAAAACATTCGGACAGGCCTGAAGAGACTTTATATTTTTCCCAACGGATACATTTCCTGTCACTGTCTTCATATTTAGCACGGGTTTTGCGGTTTTAAATTTTCCTATTATCTTCAACCATCCAAAAACAAGAGATTTCATGAAACAACGCTTTTCGCTCATTGCTGTTTTAGCTGTATTTATGGTTGTAGGTATGAGTTCATGCGTGCGCGATTACATTTGCCATTGCGAAGTGAAATACGAAGGATATCCCGGTCTCCCCGACTCTTCTTACAATGAATATAACATCAGGGATAAGAAAGAAGAAGCAAAAACGCTTTGTGAAGCTAATTCAGCTACTTACGAGCTCAATGGCATCAAGACAACCGAAAACTGCTATTTATACTAAGCTCCTCCTACTGTTTTAAGTAAATAGACTATTTTTGGTGCCGAATCGAACAAGATGACGGAAAATTTAGCACCCATTAAGCATACTACAGGTTTTTATATCAAACGTACTATAGGTTTAATACTGCTGCTGACACTGGCTGCAGTATTTTTATTTTCGGCACTCACCAAGATAGGACTGGGTGTACGTGAGAACTACTCCCTTTACTGGACATTCCAGGGCGTTGACCAGTTCACATGGACATTTATAGACATGGGCATCAATAGCCAGCTATGGGCGGGCGTGATAGCGCGTGTAATGGTGGCGCTGGAATTTATGATAGGTATTTTCCTGCTCGCACATATCTTCCTTAAGTCTGTTACCTACCCTATTACGATCGCTATCCTGTCGATTTTTACTATTTATTTGTTCATACTGATGGGCATACATGGCAATACCGGCGACTGCGGCTGCTTTGGCGAGCAAGTGATCATGACTCCCCTGCAAGGCATCATTAAGAACGTAATAATGATAGCTGTGGTTGTGGCGCTGATGTACTTATATCCTGTGAAGCCCTATAAGCACCAGGAATGGATAGCATTGGTAATAGCTATGGGTGCGATAGTAACGCCATTCATCATGGACCCCATTAACGCGAGCACCACACCAACCGCAATAAACGAAGCAATAGATCTTACACCACTTTACGAAAAAGAAAAAGTGCCGCAAGTGGAACTCCGCAAGGGTAAGCATATTGTTGCATTCATGAGCCTTACGTGCCCGCATTGCCGCAAAGCAGCTAAGAAGTTTGGTATCATTCACCAGACGAACCCGGACATACCTATCTATATGGTACTGGCAGGTAATCCTAAAAACGTCACCCCGTTCTTCCAGGAAACCAAGTCTGAAAAAGTACCTTATATATTATTCCGCGACCCTGAGAACTTCCTGAAAATGGCAGGCCCCGCAGTACCGGCTATATACTTTATAGACAATGGCGTGAAGGAAAAAGAAGCCAATTTATTTCAGCTTGATCCACAGTATATGAAGGAGTGGGCAGCGCATAAGCACTAATAATAGTTGCCGGTTTGCAATTAGCAGTTCTCCCTTGAGGAAAGTAAAAACTGCAACTGTAAACTGTAAATTGAAAACTGAAAACTAAATAATGCTGGAAGAAAACGATATAGAAGACTTGTGGGATGACGAAGGAGAGGAAGATTCTTCTGAGCAGGAAGAGGTGCGTGAAGAACGTCTCCGCTTTACTGTTGACAAGCGCCAGGAATCGGTACGGATAGATAAGTTCGTAATGACCAAGCTGGAAGGCGCTACGCGTAATAAAGTGCAGAACGCGCTGGATGATGGTTCTATTCTCGTTAACGACAAACCTGTAAAGTCCAATTACAAAATAAGGCCGGGCGATGAGATCGTTGTATTCGAAACCCGCAAAATAGAAAGCACCGAAGTATTACCGGAAGAACTGCCGCTGAACATTGTTTACGAAGATGATGAATTACTGATCATCAACAAGGAAGCAGGTATGGTTGTTCACCCAGGCTGTGGTAACTATAGCGGTACACTGGTAAATGGTTTAGCATTCTACCTGAAACGCGAAGAAATAGATACTGACGAATTACCACGCGTAGGACTGGTACACCGTATAGACAAAAACACCACCGGGCTGCTGCTCATAGCCAAGACGCCTGAAGCTATGACCGACCTTGCGGCACAATTCAAAAAGCATACGGTACACCGCAGGTACATTGCTTTAGTTTGGGGTAACCTGGAAGAAGAGGAAGGAACGATAGTAGCGCACATAGGCCGTAACCAGCGCTTCCGTAAAATAATGGATGCCTTCCCTGATGGAGACTTTGGTAAGGAAGCTATTACACACTTCAGGGTGCTGGAGCGATTCAACTATGTGACGCTTGTAGAGCTACGCCTGGAGACAGGACGCACACACCAGATAAGGGTACACATGAGGCATATAGGACACCCCTTGTTCAATGACGCGACTTATGGTGGTGGGCATATCGTAAAAGGAACTGTTTTTACCAAGTACAAGCAATTTGTGGAAAACTGCTTTAAAATTCTTCCGCGTCATGCACTGCATGCAAAGGAGCTTGGTTTTAAGCACCCCAAGACCAAAGAATATATACAGTTCGACTCTGAGTTACCCGATGATATGCAACAGGTTATAGAGAAATGGCGCACTTATACCACGGGTATGACCAGCCAGACCAGGGACAAGCTGAGCTGATCATCATGCTTATGTCATATGTTAAATTCAGCACATAGAAGAGCTTAGGGTATGGTGTATTCCCCCATAAGTTCCTATATTTGCAATAGTTCATTTTTTTAAAACTCATTATAAATGTCAATACTGAACATTACTCCACAGTTACTTCTTTCAATGCCTAGTGGTGGTGAGTGGCTTTGGGTCATTCTGGTTGTTGTGATATTCTTCGGCGGTAAGAAGATACCTGAGCTTGCTCGTGGTATAGGTAAAGGCATCCGTGAATTCAACGACGCTAAAGATGGCGTGAAGAGCGAAATTGAAGCCGGAATGAAGAAGGACGATAAGGTAAAACCTTAGTCTCCGCAACACCCTGCTCCCACCGAAAGCACTACTACATTTTAATTTACTTGCACTGAGAAAAGCTTCCCTTAGGGTTGCATGTTTTTCGACGCGTTAAAAAACGATAAAACAATGCACTTAAAGAGCCTTTTATTGGCGTCAATATTCATTTGCTCCGTTCCTGCTGTTGCGCAACATAAGCAACAAGAGTCGCTCGGTTTTACAATGAAGGCAGGCCAGAAGACCATCAAGACGGATACTGTTGTAAAGATCAGCCGTGACAAGAGGCCCTTGCTTGCTGAAGCACGTGAAGAAACTGTTGTAAAATCAGGAAAATACAAACCTGTACCTCTGGCAGGCCACAAGTCTTACTTCGGCGACCAGAACGATTACATGATGGGTTACTGCAAGCAGTACCTTGAAGCGCATACACATACACTTTCTGTAGTAAGGGAGCGTAGCAACCAACGTTTTGGCCTGATAGATAATATTCTTGCCAAGAACCAGATCCCTAAGGAACTGAAATACCTGGCTGTTATCGAGTCGGCGCTTAATAACAATGCAGTTTCTCCCGTAGGCGCTGTTGGCCCATGGCAGTTCATGGAGGTTACAGGCCGCGAAATGGGTCTGACCATCACCAAGAACCGTGACGACCGTACTGATTGGCATAAGTCAACTGTAGCAGCTGTAAAGTACCTTAACCAGCTCTATGGACAGCTCAACGACTGGCTGTTAGTAGTAGCTGCCTACAACAGCGGCCCTACTCCCGTACAGCGTGCTATTGCCATTACCGGCAGCCGCAACTTCTGGGATATTAAAAAATACCTTCCCCGCGAAACACAGGGCCACGTTCTGGCATTTGTGGCTACCGCTACCATATTCGAGAGCCTGGGTAAGTTCATCAACATAGGCGTAGTTCCTGACGATTTCAAGTTCAGCGACGACCCTCATGCCGGTAAATATGCCGAGTATAAGAAAGCCGCGCCAAGTTCTACACCTGTAATACGGGTAAAACCTACCTTTACTAAGGAAGAATTGCAGAATATGGTCATTGTACGCATCTCTGAGCCACTTCATTTCGAGCTGCTGGCTAAAGAGATAGATGTGGACAAAGAGCAGATCAACAGGTGGAATTCCGATTACGAATTATTCTTATATAAAAATTATCCTACGGAATACTATAGCCTCCGCATCCCGAAAGACAAATTGGACGTGTTTGTACAGAAAAAAGAGAGTATGGAGAAGATATCTAAACAATATTTTGACCAAATATCAATGTAAGGCGTAAAAACTTTTTTGTAATAAAAAAAGTACTTACCTTTGCAGTCCTTTAAAAGATTTAAGTAAAACAATGGCAAATCATAAAGCAACCAAAAAAGACGTCCGTCAGAGTACAAAGCGTCGCGACCGTAACCGTTACTATGGTAAAACGACTCGTAATGCTATGCGCAAATTATTAGCTACGACTGACAAAGCCGAAGCAACTGAGGAACTGACTAAAGTTATCTCTATGATTGATAAGCTGGCTAAACGCAACGTTATTCATAAAAATAAAGCAAGCAACCTGAAATCAGGTCTCGTAAAGAGAATTAACGCTATCGCTTAATTTACATATTCTTTAGTAAGCAATGAAGGCTATCCGCATGGGTAGCCTTTATTGCGTTACGACAAAAACAAAGGCCCCTCACTCGAGCGGCCTTCATTTCATTTATTGCAAGTAGTACTTAGCTTATTTCAAAATTCCCGGATAGCTTGAACAGGTCGGAAGCGTCGTTCTTGAACGAGGCACTTACATTATAGCCCGTTTCGCTCTCTTTCCAGTTGATATTGATATAGGGCTGAACGTCCGGCGTGATCAGTTGCAGGAATTTTACATTACCTGCATTACGTAGCCAGACCTTTTTGCCCAGTGCCTGCTGGAAAAATTCCTTTACCATTTCCATCATGCAGACGCCGGGAACTACCGGTTGGCCGGGAAAGTGGCCTTTAAAGATGTCGTGGGCGGAATTAAATGTCACTTTACAGGTAAAACTGTCGTTTTCCTTGTGTGCATCGCGATAGGTATAGAAATCATTCATTAACATCGGCCGTGATTTTTGTCAGTTCTATAGAGAAGTTGGCTTTATGGTGCTCAAAAAACACCTTTTCAGGCATAGATATATTCTTTTCCTTGCCCTCTAAAGTGATAGTAGTCACCTTCTTGCGCTCTCCTGTATTAACTATCCGCATTAATCGTGCCGTTTTTTCTATATAATAAACAAAACCTTTGTCCAGTGTAAAGCGGTGATAATGCTCATCACCCTGAGAATAGTGCTGTTCTGAGCTTTTATCCAGCCCCTTCATGAGGAAAAGGCTGATATCCTTCTGTAGGGTCTTAACCACCGCCGGTCTATCCAGTTCGGGCATAATGCTGTTCACTTTAAAGTTGTCAGCCTTGTCCCAGGAGAAATTAAAGAAGGAAATACCCATCTCATTCTGGAACACCACCCTCGTTTCCTTGTCCAGTTCTTTGAATAACAGTACGCCGCTCAGGTGAAACTTCTTGAACAGCACTTTACCATCTACCACGCAGCGGTACAATTCACGTTTATATTCCGGTTGAAAACGCATGGCGGAGTTGCCGATGCTTTCCTTTTGCAGGTTCTTATAAGGGCTCGCGCACGAGACCGCAAACAATACGATAGCGAGACTACTTAACTTTAAAAAGCGCGTCATTCAGCGGGAGGTTATGCTTTGCGTTAGTAAAGTCCATATCAGTATAGTCGCCACCCTGCTCCACCATACTCAGGCGGTGCACATCGTAGCTGCTCTTGTTCATGTACACATCTATCTGCTTGAACATTTTCTTCATTCCTTCGGTAGCAGGAGCCATTGATAAGAGGTACGATTGCCCGTTCTCATAGACTGTTGTCTTGAAGTCAGGGTTGCTCAGCACAGTACCACGCATACAGTCCACCATTATCCTGTTCACCGACTGCATTGTTTTACTATTCTTCGTATTTACCTTATTGGTTTTTTGTTCGTCCTTCACCAGTATCTGCCCGGCGTTCATCACCAGCAGGTAAGTGAACGGAGTGGTATATTCTATACGTACCTTATCTTCTTTCTTAAAGTAGAATTTGCCCTTGCTCTTTATTTTATCCGCGAGTAGGGAGAGGTTCTTCACCTGGTTAAAATCACTTTGAATTGTCTGCACAGCCGCACTCGACTTAGACAGCGATTGCTGAAAGCCTGAGAGGTTCTTCACCGCACTAAAACCCTTTGGCTGGGCATATGCACCCAACCCTATCACACACATAGCCAAAGTGGCCAAAACTTTACGCATAAGCATCTATCTCCAGCATTTTATCTACGCGGGCAAAGGTATAGCCCTTTTGCCGCACGCCTTTTATTAAACCTGTTAAAATTTCCTTTGTTACAGGCACACTATCATGCAATAATATGATGTCGCCGCCCTGTACCTTAAGCAATATCCGTTCCAATAATTCTTTGGGGTCTTTAGCTATGGTATCGAAAGATCGAAGACTCCAGCCTATGGAGTGCATGCCCGTGCGTTTCACAGCCTTTGCCAGGTTAGGATTCGTAACCCCATATGGCGGGCGGAACAGCTTGGGCATTTTACCTATTAGTGACCTTATGGTATCATTTGTTTGATCCAGTTCCTTAGCCATATTCTTCGACAGCTTCCAGTCGAAGTTGAACCCGTGGTCGTAACTATGATTACCCACTACATGCCCCTCAGCATCCCAACGCTTCACTAGTTCAGGATGTGCTGCGGCGTTTTTACCTATGGAAAAAAAAGCCGCTTCTACGCCCTCTGCTTTCAGTATGTCGAGGATCATCGAAGTTTGTCCCGCAGGTCCATCATCAAAGGTGAGTGCTACCAATTTCGGGTTCTTGCTTTTATTGAGCGACCGGATATAAAAATTCCAACGGATGAAGATAGTCCCCAATACCAGCAGGCTGACATAAACTGCTAATACACCTGCTATCCACCACAGCGAAGTACCGGCCATAAAATAGGCATAATCTATCACCAGCAGTGATACGAGGAAAAGAAGTGTAACGAGTTTGTACGGACGCATAAGGCGCTGCAAAGATAGCCTCTTATAGCAGCAAATCCTTATTTCTTGATGGTAAAAGTGAAGATACTACCCTCGCCTACCATGGAGCTTACTTCTATGGTACCGCCCAACCGATCTACCAGCTTTTTAACGGTACTCAGGCCTATACCCTGGCTGTCTTCTTTATTGCCCAGGGTCTGGAATATGCCGAAGATATCTTTGTACGATCCTTCAGGAATACCTACCCCATTATCAGTAACAGAAAACTTGTAAAAATAGAGTTCTTCTTCAAAAGACACTTTTACAATACCTTCCGGTTTATCATTGTACTTTATACTGTTGTTGATAAGGTTCAGTAATATTTGTAATAGAGCCTGGCCTGATGTATAAATGATAGCATCTCTCTTATTATCATATTCCAGCCTGAAATGTTCCGGCAATGTAATAAAAGACTTTACCTGTTCCATAACAGCACGGAATTGCAAACGTTCTTTATCATCAGCCAGTGCGGATAATGTTTGGGAGTGTTTTAATACCGCATCTATCAACGACTTCATGCTCATGGACGAGCTTTTGAGATAAGCGAGTATTTCATAGGCATCCTCATCCAATCGCTCACTGTATTCTGATATGATCATATCAGTGAGTGAAATGATATTATTAGCGGGAGATTTCAAGTCATGCGCTATTACATGCGCGAAACGCTCCAATTCCTTATTGGTCTCTTCTAATATTTCTTTCCCCGCTTCAAGTTCATCATTAGCTTTTCTTAATTCAAATAAAGACACTACCTGGCTTGCCAATGCGCGGAGCGACAGCTTCTGGCTCTCTGTCAGGTGTTTGGGAACGTTATCTAATACGCATAAAGTACCTAATGGGTATCCTTCTTTATTCACCAATGGCACTCCGGCATAAAACGCCACGTGCGGATCTCCGGTAACATATGGATTATCGAAAAACCGTTCGTCTTTACTGGAGTCTGAAACTTCAAATATTTCTTTAGGAGTGAGTATCGCATGGGCACAAAAAGAAAGATCCCTTTCCGTCTCACCTCCCACTTCACCATAGCCTGTAGCAGACTTGAACCACTGTCTGTTGGCATCTATCAATGTCACCAAAGACATTTTAGTGCCACATATCTCAGATGCTATGCGTGTAATGGCATCTACATTCTCTTCCGGTAAACTATCCAATATATTGTAACTATAAAGCGATGACAAACGCTCTATATCGTTCTCCGGCTTAGCTGCTGCTCTCATTTCTCTATGTTTGAAACCCTGTGCAAAGTACGCAACCAATAGAGACCTCACTCAAAATTAACATATCAGGTCAGGCATAATTTATAACCATATGCAGGATTGGCAATTATTTCTAACTTGTGCTGAATTTAGTTTACCCTTTATGTCAACAGAAGCTATCATTGATGCGCTTTCTCATCCTGTAGCCATATTCCTGCTGCAACTGATCATCATCATCATTGCAGCGCAACTCTGTGGTTTGTTCTTCAAAAAATTCGGTCAACCACCTGTTATCGGTGAGATCATCGCGGGTATTATTTTAGGTCCATCTGTTATTGGTGCCATATTCCCTGCGTTCAATGCGTTTGTTTTCCCGGCAGCATCTTTGGGCAACCTTCAATTGCTTAGCCAGGTAGGGTTAATACTTTTCATGTTCGTAATAGGCATGGAGCTGGACCTGAACATCATTAAGAAAAAAGCGAAATCAGCGATACTTATCAGCAACATCAGCATCATTGTACCTTACGGGCTTGGCGTGGGCCTTGCATTCTACTTAAAAGACGATTACCTGCCCGCAGGAATACCCTTCTATGCATTTTGCTTATTCATAGGAATAGCAATGAGCATCACAGCCTTCCCCGTGCTGGCACGAATCATCAAAGATAAGAAGCTCACCCAAACACGTGCAGGTAACATCGCGATAGTAAGCGCTGCTATCAATGACATAGCAGGATGGTGCATACTAGCAGTAGTGATAGCCCTCGCTAAGGCAGGCTCTATAGGCAACTCTCTTTATACTATAGTATTTGCTGTGGCATATGTATTGGTTATGTTGTTCGTAATTCGTCCGTTACTGAAAACGATGTCGACACAAAAGACTACTGACGAAGATGTAAAGCGCTCCACTATCGCCATCATATTCATCGTTCTTTTACTCAGCGCTTACACTGCGGAGGTGATTGGCATACATGCTTTGTTCGGGGCATTCATGGCTGGTGTCATTATGCCGCTGGAGTGGGATTTCCGCAAGCTGATCATCAATAAAATTGAAGACGTGGCACTGGTATTACTACTACCTATCTTCTTCATCTTTACCGGCCTCCGCACACAGATAGGTTTACTGAATGAGCCTGCACTCTGGGGCATGTGTGGCATCATTACGTTCGTCGCCATACTAGGGAAATTCGGTGGTAGTGTGTTTGCTGCACGCATAGCAGGAGAGAATATGCACGATAGTCTCACCGTAGGTGCGTTGATGAATACACGCGGACTAATGGAGCTGATCATTCTTAATATCGGCTACGACCTGGGCATTCTCAATCCGCAGGTTTTTGCGATGATGGTGATAATGGCATTGGTCACTACATTCATGACCAGTCCGCTGCTGAATTTATTCAATAAAATATACGGCAAAGTAAACACCTAGTCCACTCTGTACTTCAGTCGCTTCAGGTTATTATCAAAATTCAGGAAGTAGTAACATAGCTTTATATCAATATAAGAGGTATGTGCATAGACGCTGTTGGTGTATAAAGAAGTACCCTGCCCTATATTATAGGTTGATTCTGTAATATACGGCCCTGTTGATTGCAAGGGAAAATGAAACGATAATCCATAATCTATCAGGCCTACGCTTTTCAATACCGCATTTATCTTAAAGCCTAGTATGGGTGTAATCGTGCTATAGTTACGCACACCATTATAGCTTCCTACCACATACAGATTCACTCCGCCACCGCCCGATGTAGTAGATCCATTATAGGCATCAATCATCCCCAGTTCATACGCCGCGCCGGCTACAAAATAGAGATCGTATACTTTATCCTTATCATGGCGGTGCAATAGCAGGTTGACTAAAATGGGTAGTTCTATGGCCTTTGACGGTATTGTGATCCTGTAATAGCTATCGAAACCTATTTGTTTCCTTCTTTGGATGACACTTACAGATTTACTCAAATAACTCGGGGCAAGCTCCACGCTCATCTTCTTGAATTTCAAATTGACGTTGGCGCCCACATTATACCCCAGCCTGAGCCAATAGGGCTTCAGCTCTTCAGCCAGTTGAGACTTACCGCTCAGTACCGGCGCGGCAAAAAGCGGGTTGGCATGAACACCAATATTAATATCCTGTCCAAAAGCAGTGGCCTGTACGGCACAAAACGCAATTCCTGTCAATATGTTTTTCATTCCGGGCAATAAAAGAACGCTGTAACGGCAATTTTAGTACAGTTTTCCTCATTTATAAGGCACTATTACTATGTTATCTATACTTTTATGCCATGAGAAGCATTTTTATCATTTGTCTGCTGGCTTTACCTTTCACTACACTGGCGCAGGACAAGTCACTTTATAAGATATACGATACTAAGAATAAGAAAGAGGTTGGCGTAGAAGATATAGTAAAAGCGTTCAGTGCTGCCGATGTTCTGTTCTTTGGCGAAGAGCATGATGACTCTATAGGACATATGCTGCAGGCAGAAGTATTCAGGCAGAGCCACAAAGCCATCGGCAAAGACCTGATGCTGAGCATGGAAATGTTTGAAGCAGATGTGCAACTGGTACTCGATGAATACCTTGCAGGGCTGATACAGGAAAAGAACCTCATAAAAGAAGGACGTGCATGGAAAAACTACAGCGACTACAAACCGATGGTAGAATATGCCAAGGCCAACCAGGTGCCGGTAATAGCTGCTAATACACCGCCGCGATATACCAATGCAGTGACAAGGGGCGGACTGGAAGCACTCAGTAAATTCAGCATAGCTTCGCGCTCATGGCTGCCACCACCTGTTGATACGGCTACCGGGAGATACTATGAGAAATTCCTGGAAATAATGGGCGGGCATGGCGTAATGCCGGGTATGCATATTTATCAATCGCAGAACCTGTGGGATGCAACGATGGCCTATAGCATATATAAAGCATTTCTGAAAAACACTAACGCTAAGATACTACACCTCAATGGCCGTTTCCATAGTGATGAAAAAATGGGGATCATCGCTCAACTGAATAAGTACACGAAAGATAACCCGTTGAAAATACTGAACATCTCCTCTTTCTATAGCGAAGGTGACCTGGAAAAACCGGACTGGAATAAATACACCAACCTGGGCGATTACGTCATCATCACCAAGAATCTAAAGGAAGAAAAGAAGGATTGATATACTAAATCCCCAACAGTTTCGTTTAAATCCATATCTATCACTGCAAAAATCTGCTTAACTTAACAGTATGAAAAAACTGCTCATTGTCCTTTTTACACTTACACCGCTGCTGGCACTTTCGCAAGATGTATATGTAACAGGCGGGTATGTACTTGACAGGCCTACCATAAAAGACGGAATAAAAGAGAACGGATATGTAACCACGGTGAACGGGCGCACAGAGATAGAGAAGATCAGGCAGAACGGATTTTTTGCCGGAGTTGGCGCTGTAGTGAAGACAAAAAAGACTTCTACATTCGGACTAAGAGTTGAAGCGGCTTTCGAGCAGCACACCCTACATATGCAACGATTGGTGACCACCCAGGAAGTACCATTTGCGCCACAGGAAACATTCCAATCAAATATCTCTACCAACAACTCTTACCTGCGTCTCTCCCCTACCATTTCTTATGTAAAAAAGAAAGACAACGGTATGCTATACCAGGCGGATCTCGGTATCAGCCAGATCATGCACCTCGGTGGCTGGAAGGAAAGTAGTTCTTATACCGCGGTGTTGGCATCAGCAGGAATTGGCTATAAAGGCTTCGTGCTGAAAGCGGGAACAGAAATAGGGCTTGTAAACACACTGGGTGGCGATGGCAATGACTACAAAATATACTCCAAACGCTTCTTTGCCGGACTTAATGTACACTTCGTGGAAGTATTCAACTTAAAGAAGAAAAAGGAAGCAACAGAAGATGTAATTGAAATTAAGGAGTAAAGTAACAGCCCTGTTAAATGTCATTGCGGGCCTGACCCGCAACCTACTATTGCCGCGAGGCAACCTACTCGAGTAAAGTTTCCGTTATCACGGAAAAAGAAGATGGCGGCTCAGAGGCCGCCATGACAATATAACTATCTCACCTTCGCTTCTACTACCATATTCTCTAACACGATCGTTTGCCCGTTGAAGTCGAAGTCGGGCTCCTTATTCAAAGTAACATTGAGTACCTCAAATCCGTTGTTTGTTAACAGTTTAGTTATCTCCTCTTGTGAGAACAAGTTGAAGCCATATTTGGTGAACGGATACTGCTCCATCTGGTGCCTGGGGCGGAGGCCTATGTATAACCTGCCATCGGTACGCATTACGCGCTTTAGTTGTGCAAGATTTTTAGCCGGGTCTTCCCAGAAATAGACGGTATTCACAGTGAATATCTTGTTATACAGGTCATTGTCAAGCGGCAAAGAAGCGAGGTCGGCATGAACGAAAACGGCTCTGCCCTCTTTTATCCACTCTTCATTCCTCTGCTCGGCCTCCACTACCATCAGCTCGGAGAAGTCGACACCTGTATAGTGTATTGTCTTATCCTTAGCCAATATCTCTTTAACAAAGAAGCCATTTCCCATGCCTATCTCCAGTATGTTATTTTCTGCCTGCGCATTCACAGCAGCTAAGACATCACGGTTCATTTGGGCATTTCCCTGGTTCATACGCTCACCAACCTCTTTCGCATTGTCGCCATGGGGCTGGCGAAGTTGTGCTGCTATTCCTTTCAGTTGTTCTTCGTTCATGTGATAAATTTAATGGAAAAAGCCACAGTATAAGACGCTATCAAACAAATATCTATTCATTATCTTCGTCCCTACAAACTTCCTTATGAAACCGTTCATATTCATCTGCCTCTTAGCCATATCATTCCAATTAAATGCACAGGAAGCTCCCAAAGACATCCTCGCAAAAATGGTAGCTACAGTGAAAGGGCATGAGAGCATCAGCTATACCATTCAGTTGAAAACCAAAGATGTGAACGGAAAAACCGACAACCTCTCGAGCATGATACATCTGCTGCGCGACAAAACCGATACCATATGGGGCGGACAGGTGTGGATGTCGGAAGAGGCGAAGAACTACACTACTTATAGCTTCTACGACAAGAGCAAAATATACACCGTGCTCTCCCCTATCAGCAAGGCCTATGCCGACAAGCCGATGAAAGGACGCATGGGGCTGTCTATCCAAAACAATCAATTGGTATGGGCAGAATTCCTGCACCCGGAAGCAATGGAAAGGAAATATAAGAATGCCACCGACCTCACCCTGCACAGCGATACTATGATCAACGGACGCAGCTGCTACCAGCTGAGCCTCTCTCCCTACTACGGCGAAACTCAATACAGGGAAACGGAGATACTCTACATCAACAAAGCCGACTACTTCCCGGTACTGATCAAGAATATCACTCCCATCAACGGCGCTGAACAATATTCAGAAATAGCATTCACTGCCTATGTTTTCGATAAAGCAGGCGCAGAACAATTCTCTGCGAAACAAATACCCACCAACTTTAAAATAGAAACCCGCGACAGGGCATTACCTAAGAACGTGCAGCCTGAGATACGGTTCAGGGGGAAGCTGCCGGGGATGAGGTAGGGATAAACAATAATATCTCCTTATATTGGTTATAGATAAAATAGGTGCTATGAGACTTCTTACGATTGCTCTACTAATATTCCTTTCGTCTTATGTCAAAGCCCAGGAGAGCGTGAAAGATATATTTGTGAAAGCGACAGAAACGATGAGGTCACACAAAAGCCTGAGCTATACGGTAACGCTACGTATGAAGTATGCCCAAACAAACGATACTGTAACTCACAGCAGTATAGTGCATATGCTTCGTAACGAGCGGGATACGATGATGGGAGGAATGGTATGGCAAAGTAACGGCATCAACGATCCTCAGCATTATAGCTTCTATGACCTTGACATGAGGTACATCGTTATGCACCCCCAACGTAAAGCATGGAAAGAAAAAATGGAGTATAGTAATATGGGATTAAGAAGCCCCTCTCAACATCTTCTATTTGAAACATTTCTACATCCCGACAAGCTGCTAAAATATCCTTTTGAAAAAATGGAGGTGTTAAAGGATACTGTAATAGACCGGCAAGCTTGCTATACTGTAAAGACCAGACAGGCCACAGAAATCGATAACATTGGCCCGATCGATCAAACATGGTATTTTAGCAAGAAAGACATGTTCCCTTTACTAAAGGTCACTGTAGTGAAGATCGACGGAAATGACCAATATGATGAGCTCAGGTACGTTAGCCATGAATATGACAAGATCACGGAAGAACAATTCTCACCAAAACAAATACCGGCTGACTACCTTGTTGCTTCACGTCCACCTAATGTGGTAATTGATACGAGAGACAAAAAGTAACACTACTTCACACCAGCCAACTCCCTGTTATACTGCTCCTCCCAATCCTTACCATACTTCACTGCAAGGGCAGCTTTCACTTTGGCGTTGTGCTCATCTACACTATCGAGCAAACCATCATGTACCAAACAACCAAGATTGCATTCCTCTATCCCCCACTTCTGCTCAATAGAATCCTGCGCCAGTGACTTCGGATGAGGAAAACCTACTGAAAGGAAAATGAATTTTTCGTCTTTGTTTGAAACTGGCACAACCGATTCTTTATCAACCACCTTTTTGGGTTGGCTGTTACAGGAGATCAGGAGTAAGGCTATAAGTAGTACCCTCATGGATCGCAAAATAGTTATTATATGAAGATAAGGCTAAATAGGTCCACTAAATACCAAACAATCCCCCATTCTTTCACTATACCCTATCAATCATTATCTTCGCAGCCACAATACTCATATAAGATGACAAGAGATACCGCCATTTTCGGATTAATACAGGAAGAATTACAACGTCAGCGCCGCGGACTGGAACTGATAGCCTCAGAGAATTTTACCAGCGCACAGGTAATGGAAGCAATGGGCGGCGTAATGACCAACAAATATGCCGAAGGGTATCCCGGCCGTCGCTACTATGGCGGTTGCGAAGTAGTAGATAAAAGTGAACAACTCGCCATAGACAGGGCGAAAGAAATATTTGGTGTAGACTATGTGAACGTGCAGCCACACAGCGGCGCACAGGCCAATGCCGCAGTGATGCTGGCTTGCCTGCAGGCTGGCGACACCATCCTCGGCCTCGACCTGAGCATGGGCGGACACCTCACACACGGTTCTCCGGTGAACTTCAGTGGTAAACTATATAAGGCAGTACACTATGGCGTACACCAGGACAGCGGACTGGTAGACTACGATATGATGGAGACGCAGGCGAAAACACACAAGCCCAAGATGATCATCTGCGGTGCGAGTGCTTATAGCCGTGACTGGGACTATGCACGTATTCGTCAAATTGCAGATAGCGTTGGCGCACTGGTACTGGCCGACATCTCCCACCCTGCCGGCCTTATCGCCAAGCAGTTACTGAATAGCCCTTTCGAGCATTGCCATATCGTTACCTCCACTACACACAAAACACTTCGCGGACCTCGCGGTGGTGTGATACTGATGAAGACTGACTTCGAAAACCCATGGGGACTTACAGGCCCTAAAGGCGATATCCGCCTGATGAGCCAGTTGCTGGATCTCGCGGTTTTCCCGGGTACACAAGGCGGTCCGCTGGAGCACGTAATCGCGGCTAAGGCTGTTGCCTTCCACGAGATACTATCAGACGAGTTCCTCACTTATGGCAAACAAGTGATCGCTAACGCGCAGGCATTGGCAAGAGCATTTGCTTTTAAAGGATACCACATTGTTTCAGGCGGCACGGATAACCACCTGTTGCTGATAGATCTTCGCAACAAGAACATCAGTGGTAAAAAAGCAGAGAACCTGCTGGTAGAAGCAGACATCACCCTGAACAAGAACATGGTGCCTTTCGATGACAAGTCACCATTTGTTACATCGGGCATCCGTGTGGGTGTTCCCGCTGTCACTACCCGTGGCCTGAAAGAACAGCACATGGAGCAAATAGTAACATGGCTGGATAAAGTGCTGATGAACCCTGACGATGCTACTGTAGTAAAAGCAGTAAAGGGCGAAGTAAACGAATTCATGCTGGGCTTCCCGTTGTATTAATCTGAACCACGATTTTATAGATTACCATGGCTTCTAGGGGTCATGGTATTTTTTTGCCTGCCGTAACATATCCTCCCCTTCAGGGGAGATAGAGGGGCCTACTCCAGCCTAATCTTAAACATGTGTTATTATTAAATAATTCAGTATATTTAACACACCCATGAAACATTAACTATAACAAGCAAAATATACACTCATGGTAAAAATTGCGTTCACGCTCCTGCTCAGCCTGTTTTCCTTAGGCGCCATAGCACAAACAGACATCACTTTTTCACTTGCTGGTGTTCCTCTAAAAAAAGAAAACAGGATACCTACTGCAACGGTTTTAAAAGACCCGAGGATGACCATCAGCAAAACGAATTGTGTTGCGGAGGCTTCTGTAAGTCTGCTGCCCGTTCGCGGTGACCTGGTTGGTCCCTACAAAATAAAGAACGGAGCAGCACTCCATCCCAACATTGTTCGCGCCCTGGAAGGTGCACCTAACGGGAAGCTGTTTTTTGATGAGGTAAAATACAAAGCGGGAAATGACATGCTGACCACACACCACTCTTTTGTTATACAACTAACCAATTGATGTCATAGTTATGGTAAAATTCATCATCACGCTCCTGCTGGGCGTTTGCTCATTTAATATTGCTGCTCAGGAATTGCGCGACCCATACATCACACTTGGTGATATTAAGCACACTATCGTAAATGGCAAGTCCGAACCCACGCCGGCTTCAGTTGCAACGATTCTGGCCAATTCAAAACTCGATGCAAACAAAGAAGGGTATTCTGTCGTGAGTTTTGAAGTAAGTATTCTACCCAAGGATACAAACAGCGACTTTATCGGACCATTCTCTATTAAGGGAAGCGAGCTCTCAGCAGAAGTAAAAAATATCCTTAGGAATAAAGTGAAGAGCGGTATACTTTTTATTGATGACGCAGTGGTGTCCGGACCTGACCGAAGACCCAGGAAGATGAATAGTATTCTTATCAGCTTTCACCAATAAATGATCTTGCATGGGCAAATTCATCATTACGCTACTGCTAGGCTTTTGCTCACTCAACGCTATCGCCACTGGTTGAAGTGTTTAGCGCAGCGTCACTTCAATCTAACAATAGAGAGCAGGACTCTGTCCGGTAGCATGTAATAGGAACCATAATAGCGATTCTGACCAACCCTTTGCGGTCTCTTCTTCGATAGCCGTAGCTTCAGCGAAGGTTATGCGGCCTTTGTCTTTCAATAATAGCCCCGGTCAATCCTATTAATCTCATAAATCCCGGTTCAAAGACACATATTTAACGCTTCTGTGAAATGAATGGCGGCTAAAAGGCTTATTTTTGTACACTATACATTGAATAACGGAAAATAAATATATGAATATACGAACGGCAACTAAAGCTGGTTTGATAGTTTTTTTATTGGTTACCCTGGTAAGTGAGAACGTTTCAGCACAGTTTGGCATTTTTAAGAAGAAGAAGGACGAAGAGAAAAGTATGAGTTCTGCCAGTCTATACGACAGGGAGACGATGATAGAGCCGATGATACCTACCCAAAGACAGGTATATCACAACAAGATAGATAAGGAGCAACGCAAGGCCGACGTATCTGACGGTTCTGTAGATGCTACTATTTACTACTCTGAAGATACTACGCTTACCAATTCCCTCACCCGCAGCATGCTCACCGATGTAGACAGGATGCAGGTGCTGATAGAGAACCTGGACGTAAGTAAAGACCCTTCTGTAGAGAACAATATAAAGATGCGTTACCTCGCAGCCGTCTATGGAATGGTGCAACGCTACAACCAGGACGTGACCATAGACCCTGCACACTACCGCAAGATCGTCACCAATATGCGTGAACTGATAATCGCCAGCCACGAAAAGAAACTGGAAGAGTATGTACGCAGCCACGCTAACATCTATACGCTGGAGAACAGTGAAAGGATACTGGAAGAATTTCCCACGTTGCGCGCCTATGTATACGGAGAGGTTGGCCGTCAGCATCCTAAGATGATGATCAAGAAGCTGAATGAATTTGCTACCGAGCCATTTGCCTGCCAGATAATAGCAGCGGCGGCAAGGATAGTTCCCAATGAGATTTATACTTACGCGTCTTCTACCAATACTAAGATCCGTTCTGCAGTGCGCAACTGTGATGATGGCATAGTGCAAAGCATCGTGAAGATAACAGACGAATCGCGTAGCCCATTGAAAGCACTTTCCTTCCTGGGTGATATCTATACCGGCCGCATGACCTTAAGGCAAGCGGACAGTATCACTGCCAACCCCGATGTGTATTATCAAAACCTGGTAAGGCTGAAGATAGAAGATGATACACTCGGCCGCGCTACCTATACCAACGAGCTGGCATACAACGGCCTCCGCTATGTACGTGAAATGAATGACTTGCATGAAGAACCTGATGTAAAGCGCTTTAAGTGTATAGAAAAAATGCCGCCTGAAACGCTCTACTACCTGATGATCTTCGGGCAGGACGAAATATATACCAGTAGCTTCATCGGCACATTCAATCGCATGATGGATCGTATCAAGCCAATGACGGGCGATACCTTCCTCACGAAAGTACGTTACGATAAATTCAGGACGTTCATCCGTATGTGTGCGGGCTACAATACCCTCAGCACTTTCCTTGCCTCTATGGACCAGGATAAGAAAACGGAACTGATGACCAACTTTATAGCAGGACTGGACAAAGGCACCAACGATGACCTGGAAGATGCAGTGGATGTTGCCGATGCTTTCGGTAGTATCAAAGACTCAACCCTCGCTACTTTCCTGCGTGCAAAAGTAAAAGAGAATTACGAGCAGGCTTTTAATACCCGTAGCCGGAAGGGTATGGTACTCTACGGACTGATGGCTGCCATATTTGATGGTTCTAAAGCATTGAGTTCGCAAGATGAAGTGATCAAGCAATCAGAGATACTGAACCTCCCGCCTGTAAACCTTGTTCCTTATGCCTCATTGGTAAATGACTCCGGTATCATATACGAGCAGTTCTACTTCTATGGTGATGAAGATGGTAAGATGTCTTACCAGAGCTTCCTGGGTAACTTCAGGGATGGCAACTGGAAAATAACTACGGACACATACTGGACTACGATCACTTCTATAAAAGGTAAGAAGATCATTGTCTATGCTAACAATCCGCTCTCTGAACCCGGCGACGAAGAAGCACAGGAAAAGCTGAACGCTTACCTGAACGAACAGGACATCCACCCTACTTTCATCGTACACCGCGGGCACAGTTATCACTTACCTGTAACGATGGACAACCTGGCTAAAGAAAACAAAATAGTAATGCTCGGCTCTTGCGGTGGTTACCACAACCTCGCAGTGGTATTGAACCATGCACCTGATGCGCACATCATATCATCCAAACAAACGGGTATGATGGTGATCAATGAACCGATCATTAAAGCGATCAACAACCAGCTGCTGGCAGGTAATGACGTAAACTGGATAAGTATCTGGAGCCAGGTAGACGGCACAATGAAAGGCCCCGTTCGTGAGAAATGGCTGGACTACGTTCCTCCCTACAAAAACCTCGGCGTTATATTTATCAAGTCATACCGCAAGCTGACCGTTGATTTAGCAGCCGTGAGGTAACACTCACGAGCCTCTTGTCCCCTCCTGTTTTTAGGAGGGGTGCCCTTGCGAAGCCTGGGCGGGGTGGTTGACTCGCGAAAAGAATGAAATACAAGCAAACTATGGAACACATACTCCTCAAAGACATCTCCACCCGCGCCCCCAAAGAACTGACTAAAACCAGGATCAAAAAGGAAACAGACCTGATAGTACAGGAACTAGAAGAGCTACAAAACTTACTATATGCAGGTGGTGAATACTCACTGCTTGTTATTTTACAAGGCATGGATGCCAGCGGTAAGGACGGCCTGATAAAAGATGTACTCCGTGGGGTAAACCCGCAAGGAGTAAACATCACTTCCTTCAAGCAACCCACAGCCGAGGAACTGTCCCACGACTTTCTCTGGAGGATCCACCAGCATACACCGCCCAAAGGCATGATACACGTCTTCAACCGTTCGCACTACGAAGACGTACTGGTGACCCGGGTGCACAAGCTGATAGACGACAAGACCGCCAAAAAACGCATGCGCGCCATCAACGACTTCGAGCGGCTGCTGCGTATGAACAACAATACTATCATCCTGAAATTCTATCTCCACGTCTCAGAAGAAGAACAGGCAGAGCGATTAAAAGAACGCATGCAGAACCCCGCAAAAATGTGGAAGTACAATGCAGGCGATAAAAAGGAAGCTAATCACCGCGAGCAATACCAGCAGTGCTACGAAGAAGTGTTCGGCTACTGCAAAGAAACACCATGGCACATCATACCCGCAGACCAGAATTGGTACAAAGCCTACCTCGTAGCCAAAACAATAAAGGAAGCCTTAGAAGAACTGGATATGAAGTATCCGTTGATTAAAAAATAATCCATTAGCTCTCCTCCTTTTCTCAAGGAGGAGTACCCGAAGGGGGAGGTGGTTGACTCGTGCTTAGCACAAAACACCGACATTTCGTATATTTAACTTAATGAGGTATCTACTCACATCTTTGTTATCGTGCATCGGTCACTACGCTCTGTGTTGCACTTGTATATTAAACGCCAATGTTAAAGATGAAATTGATGCTCGGGATGTTGTTTTCGTAGGCAAAGTCCTCTCAAATAGTGTAGTAGACGGAATAACCAATAAGACTGTTAACCTCCCTCTAAACTTCAATGTACGCCAGTACAACGATACAACAATTGACATTTACAAACTTAAAGATGAATATAGAGTTTTAGTAACGGCCTTGTACAAAGGAAAAATCAAATCAGATACTATTTCAATATACACTGACTATCATGGTTTTAACGGAGCATGTGGCTTTAAATTTAACATAGGAGAGAGCTATATTATCTATGCTTACTATAGTAAGGTCGATTCAGAAAAAATTACAAAACACAAAAAAATGTGCGTCAATATTTGCAGCCGTACTCGCTCCGCTAGTGACATTAACGAAATAAAAGAAATAGAGAAAAATCTTCGTAATAAAAAGAAAAAATAGTAATGCACCCAACTTTGCGCCTTAGCGTCTCCGCGGTTAAACTATTCGCGAGAAAGAAACCTCCCCATATAATAATTCACATCCCCACTCTTCTCCCATTGCAGGAAATGCCCGCACTTAGAGAGCATCTCCAGCGTGGCATTCGGCATTTCCGCAACACCCTTTTCGGCAATGTGCTGTGTGCTCACCGGGTGCAATATCTTATTAGGTATCAGCGTATCTTTTTCGCCAAAGAGGACTAATGTAGGTTGTGTGATAAAACGAAGCTTATCAAAGACAGGCTCATGCAGCATAGCATAGATGCTGGCCTCTACCATTTTTCGATAGTCTTTTATATCATGCTCCTTCATCAGCTTGGCCAGCTCATCCACCATTCCTTTCGCCTGCTCAGGGAACATATAGAAGCTGCTCCGCATGGTCTTTCTCAGGCTGTTCTCTTCACTGGAAAACACATCGAATATCTGGATGCTCGCCATGTACATCATCCGCTCCGTAGCGCTAAACTCTTCAAAACCGGCAGGCGCACAAAGCACCAGCTTATGAATCTCCTCGGGATAATTAAGGGCGGTAATCAAAGCTATCTGTCCGCCCATAGAGTGGCCGCACAGGCAAACCTTATCCAGTTGCAATTTCCCTATCAGCTCATGGATACATTCGGCAAAGAAAGCCATGCTGTAAGGGTAGTCTCCCCTGCCCGAGTAACCATTGCCCGGCAGGTCTATGGCTATGCAACGAAAATGTCCCTTCAGCCCATCAATATTTTTCTCCCAACCCAGTGAGTAATTAGACAACCCGTGTATGAATATGATCGCCTGCTCCCCCTTCCCTTCATCTATATAAGAGAGCTTGCAACCATTGCTCAGCTCTGCATACTGCCTGTTGTACCGTGTATCTGTCATGTTCCGTTTGGACCTGTTATTCCCCACATGTTTCCACAAATTGTGGCGTACCAATGGTGTATCTCTACACAATCAGGGAGCTGTAATTTACCAAGTATTCCCCACTCTCAGGCACAAACTGTTTTAACAGCTCTTTATAAATGCTGATAAATAGGCATTTATAATGGATGAGCGCATTTAGCAACCGGGCACCTTGCTGCGTGGCACACTGTTTTAATACTTATGTACAGAAACGTTTCTACCACATTACTTTGAAAACTGACTATACGTCCTATGACTATGAAAACCATTTAAGAAAACGAACACTTTGTAAAAAACAATTGCTATGTCAGAAAACAGGAATCTTGGTAAAGACCAAAACACCGGACGCTCAAACGAAAAAAACGAGCGTGGACAACAAAACACTGGTAAACAAAATGTGAACCGTGGATTAGGAAGCAAAGACGAAGATCTGCAACGCAGAGGAGACAGGAAAGAAATAGAAAAGACTGGTAATAAAACAACCGGCACCCCTGGAACGAAAGGCCAGGAAGATGTAAACCTCGAAAGAGACGCGTCCACCGGTGCACGAGAAAATGTTAATACCAATACACGTAAAGACCAGGAAGAAGGATCAGCAGCCGGCCGTAGCGGAAGCAAAGGTCGCGAGGAACTAAGACGTGAAGACAAGCCCAACAAAGGCAAACCTTAAAAAAATAAGTATTGATCTCCGGCACTAAAATATCTTTAGTAGCCAGGCGACGAAAGTCTATTAGCTGTTGAAGCTATTTGCCGGAGATTATATTTAGCACAAAACAGTGGCCCGTAAGCCGCTTCATCATAAAAGACTCAGAACAGATCCGTTCAATTCTGTATCACTATGGAAGAATTTGTTTTCAGTTGTGTGTGATTAATGAAGGAAGAGGTGCTTTATGCGCCTCTTCTATTTTTTACAAAAATAAAGCGACATGATTACTTCCCGCCAGATCTTACAAAAGATACAAGAGATCAGCAGGCACTATATGAGCGCCACACCTCCCATCAACATTAACGGTCTTACCGAAGAACTGGAAGCACCGAAGGACGAGATTCTACCCGTTCTCAAAGAGCTGGACAGAAAGAGCTGATACAGTTCTACACCACCACCAAAGACGCCATCAGGCTAACGCTAAAAGGAACTCAACGAACGATAGATACCGCATAAAACATACTAAAAACAATAAAGCCTCCCACAGGGAGGCTTTATCTATTATTTCCTACAATTGACAACTGCAAACTGCTACTGTCAACTGATTTACTTGCTTCTCTCACTCACCCACTTAGCTACTGCAGGAGCCAGCTCTTTCTGAGACTTGCCACCTACGAATACGCCAATGTGTCCACCCGGGAATGCATATTCCTTCGCGTCCTTAGAACCGATCACCTTCATGATAGCCAATGTGCTTTCGTTAGGGATGATCTTATCTTCAGTAGCATATACGTTCAGGAAAGGAACAGTCATTTTCTTCAGGTCTATTTTACGGCCACCCAATGTCATTTCACCTTTTATCAACAGGTTGTCGCGGAACAGGTCTTTAATGTACTTGCGGTACATTTCACCAGGTATTGCAGGAAGATCTGTCTTCCATGCTTCCATACGCAGGAAGTTCAGCATCTTGTCCTTATCGTCGAGGCTGTCCATTACACCCATGTACTTAGTTACGTTCATGCTTGGGTTCAGCATACCGAAAGCGCTGTCTATCATTTCGCCAGGTACTGTTCCTACACTGTCAACCAGAGTATCAACGTCTATGTACTTCGTCCATTTGTACAGCATGTTGGCGTTAGTGCCAAAGTCGTACGGAGCTACGTAAGTAGTCAGCGTATTCAGCTTTTCAGGATACAAAGAAGCATATATCATAGAGTATGTACCACCCTGGCAGATACCCATCTTGTTGATCTTATCAACACCATGTGTTTTACGCACGAAGTCAACTGCATCGTTCATATAACCATCAATGTAGTCTTCCATTGTTTCATAACGGTCAGCCTTGGTAGGATAACCCCAGTCCATGATATAGATATCAAGACCTTCGCTCAATAACTTAGCCATCAGGCTGCGTCCTTGCAGATCCAGCACATCGTGGCGGTTCAGCATAGCGAACGATACCAGTACCGGTATTTTGCAGGTAGCAGGTGTTTCACGCTGATAGTGATATATCTTTACGTGATCGCGTTGCCATACTAAGTCTTTAGGGGTAACAGCCACTTCCACAGGGCCTATATTTTCCAGGGTTTCGAAACCTTTAGCCAACTTCTGGCCGGTAGAAACCATTTCTTCCATTATTCCAGCAGGATTCCAACTCATAAATTCTAAATTTTGTGCAAATGTAGGCTATAAATGGGTGATTTTGAAATGTTTTAGTCACAAAATGGGCATAAAAACAATAGCATGTAGCAGCTTGCAACTATAAAATTTTATATGTAACTTTAATACATCAAATAAATAACCTATGAAACTCCCTTTACTTACCTGCGCAATAGCGCTAGCTCTCAGCGCACAAGCACAAACTCCCCAACTGGTCAGTGACATTTTCGCCGGCACGTCTTCCTCAACACCAAGAAACTTGGCAGTAGCCAACGGCAAACTGCTATTCTCGGCCAGGGACACAACGCATGGAGTTGAACTACGCAGTTACAATGGGGTTAATCCTCCTGCACTTGTGTTAGATATATTACCCGGTTACGACCAAGGTTTTTATGACGGCGGAGGTAGTCTGGGCATGGCTGTATTAAATAACAAATACTATTTTGGAGCAGCGATCGACATCTCACTCGGTGCTGAACTTGTTGTATATGACGGCATCAATCCGCCTTCACTGGCCGCAGATATATATCCAGGGCAAATGGGCTCACTGCCGCGTGGGTTCACGAGTATCGGCACTAAATTGTATTTTAGTGCCAACAGTTCACAGGGAAGGGAACTATGTATATACGACGGTGTAAACGCCCCGGTTATTGTAGATGTTAATCCCGCCGGTAATTCAGATCCATATGGTTTCACAGAACTGGATGACAAAATTTACTTTGCCGCAACAACAACCGCTACAGGGATAGAACTATTCGTCTATGACCCGGCTACTGGCATGGTATCACTCGCGGCCGAGATCAATCCCGGTCAGGGACCCTCACTAATCAGCAACATCATGCGGCACAATAACAAGCTTTACTTTGCTGCTTACGAAAGTACCTACGGAAGCGAATTATATTCTTTTGATGGAACTACCGCAACCCGTCACACCGACATTACCACGGGAGCAGGGAGCGGAGTGCAATCATACCTGATAGCGATTTACAATGGAGCTCTATACTTTGGCGGAACATCTACCGCTATAGTAGGCAATCCGCCCACATACCAACTCTACAAGTATGATCTGACAACGAACACATCTTCGTTTGTTTCAGCAATACAACCCTATGACGGTTTGGTATATAACAACAAACTCTACCTATCGGCACAGGATGGTGTAACAGGTTATGAACTTTGGGAACACGATGGCACAAGCACTATTCTGACAGCCGACATAGAACCGGGAGCAGGCCATGGCTACCCCAGAAACTTCTGTGTGTTTAATAACAAACTTTATTTCTCTGCAAATACCACAGCAACCGGATGGGAACTGTTCTCCTTTACGGACCCACTGAGCATTACAAGTGCAAGCCTGAATGGGTCAATAAGCCTAAGGCCAAACCCGACCTCAGGCAACGCTACACTATCGCTTTCTCTGAAAGCATCAAGTGAGTTAAGCATTTCCATAACAGATGCATTGGGAAAACTCATTTGGGAAAACGCAGCTACCAACTATCCATCAGGAAATACGGATGTAGTGCTACCAGTAGCAGAACAATCAGCAGGCATGTACTTCTACAGCGTAAAAGACAACAGCGTCAAGACAATGGCCTCAGGTAAATTGCAGAAACAATAGTTAACCATCTCAAACATAGATCAAGGCCGGCGACTTGCCGGTCTTTTTTTGTTTCATCACAGCCAAATAGCCCCGTCATTTCGAACGTAACGCAGTCCCACAAAGTGGACGAAGTGAAGTGAGAAATCCCTTGAGAAGTAGCGGCGAAGCTGAAATATGCTAAGCTTAGAGCGATAAGCAGGAGTATTATTTCAAAACTCCATTTTTTCAGCGATAATTTTATGAGAAGCCAGTATTGGTAGGTGTTTGCGAGAATTTTTGTGTTTCAAACTACCATATAGCTTACACAAACTTCCATTGAGAGTGCAGAAAAGTACAGCGAAGGTTATGAAAACTCCATTTAGGGTTAATTTAACATCCATTTTTTAAAGAAAATGGATGTTTGTGGAGTTTTGCTTTTCGAATGTGGCGATCGGCGGGTGTTAAAGAGCTGATGCCCTCCTTTTCTAAAGGTACGACGGACATGTAAAGATACGAAGAGCGACGATCATAGCGTGATTTTGTGGATAAGATGCTGATAGGGAAAAATATTTTCCTCCCCAATTTCTACGCTGCCATAGGGTTGTCAGTGACCACCCTCATCTTTGTATCATAAAACGATCTAAAAATGGAAGCTACAATGAAAGCGACACAAGTAACGATACCGGCAGAAGCGCTGCTGAAACACTGGCAAGGACATAGGGGTCTTACCCGCAGGGTAATAGAAGCCTTCCCTGAAGACCAACTATTTTCTTTCTCCATCGGGGGCATGCGCAACTTCGCCCACCTGGCTCTCGAGCTGCTGGATATAGCAGAAGATGGCATAGTAGGCATGGCTACCAACAAATGGGTACCGATGAACGAACTGAAACATATCTCGGGTGAGCGTGTGCCAAAGACCAAGACGGAATTACTACAGGCATGGGACAAGGTAACAGAAGACCTCAACACCTACTGGCCACAAATAACAGCAGAACGCTTCCATGAAACAACGGTAGTATTCGGGCAGTTCGAGCAGACCGTTCTTGAAGCATACCATTACTTTGTTGACAATGAGAACCACCACCGCGGACAAGGTTATGTGTATCTGCGTGCACTTGGTATAGAGCCACCACCATTCTGGGACAGGTAGTTTCGGCAAGTAATTGAGCCAAGCTTTGCGACTCTTTATTAATACCTCTGCATAAAATAAGAAACGCTCCCGGCTAAGCCGGGAGCGTTTCTTATTTATATGTTTAATCACAATTCACGTTCCGGCTCAATGTATATGTCTGGCCTTTTTCCTCGTAAGGAAAATCTCCGGTCATTTCCTGTTCATATTTCGCCACTTCTTCCGCCGTCTTGCCACAAATTGTTGTATCAGTTACCGACTTAGCTCCGGGAAGTACTGTTGCGGCGCCACCTCTTTCTTCAATAGAGCATTTATGACAGTCCTTCTTTTTGCAGGAAATCATAGAAGCAATTACGAGAAACGAAAACAGGATATACTTCTTCATAAAAATTATTTACAGGTTGTAGTTGCGGTGGAAGTATGTGTTACACCATTGCTGGTGTGTACCTGGGTTCCAGAACGCTCTTGTTCCAGTAGTCTTATCTCAGCTTCGGTTTTATTACACTCGGTAAATTTAGCAGCAGCACCGCTAAACCCGATGCCTCCTTCATTCATTTGCTTAGTGGTGCATTTCCAGCAGCCACTCTTCTTGCAGGCACCAAAGGTGAAAGCCGCGGCGAGCAACAATAGGGAGATGGTCTTTTTCATATAGTGGGAGTTTTAGCTAAGATAATAAGCTCCACCATACATTTATGGCATTTTGTAATAATTTAACACATTCCCTGAATTGAATATCCAGGTCTTGTAGTGCTGCAAAGACAGCCGTTCTTCATAGCCTTCAAACAATGGCTTGCCTCTGCCTAGTAGCGTTGGGTTGGTAATGATGCGGTATTCATCCACCAATTTGTGCGGCAATAATGTCTGCATGAGTCCGCAGCTCCCTAGTACAGCGATGTCTTTGCCCGGTTGTTGTTTCAACTGTGTAATGTGCTCTGCTACATTAGTGCCCAGCAGTTCTGAATTGTTCCACCCTACTTCTTTAATGGTATTGCTGCAAACGATCTTCTTCAGGGTATTCATATGTTCCGCCACTATCGGATCGTCCGCTACTGCATGAGATGATGGCCAGTAGGCAGCCATCATTTCATAGGTTTTTCGCCCGAAGAGCAGTGTATCTAGGCTATGCAGCAAGGTGATGGCATAGTCGTTAAATTCCTCATCCACATTATGCCAGTCCAGTTCACCCTTAGGCCCTTCTGTATAGCCATCGAGTGAAACCATTACCTGGAATATCAGTTTTCTCATAGTGATAATGTTGTGATAGTAATTACATCGCGGCCTTCGC
Source organism: Bacteroidetes bacterium UBA7674 (assembly GCA_002483105.1). Taxonomy (GTDB): domain Bacteria; phylum Bacteroidota; class Bacteroidia; order Chitinophagales; family Chitinophagaceae; genus MKUN01. The sequence goes on along the minus strand of DLHG01000013.1, from coordinate 705,744 downwards.
CTTCAACCTCTTGTGGTGCAGGAAGTAAGAAGCGAACAGGAAACCCATGAACAGGAGCATGAACAGGAATGCAGCAGGATCGAATTTAGGAGCAACACTCATATTTGAATATGTAGCGCCGGCAAGGTCTATAAACAAACCTGCGTAAGCCCATTCCTTCAGCTTCGGGAATCCGGGAATTAAAATGATAATAGCACCGATAACCTTAGCCCAACCGATGAATGGAATGATGTATTCAGGATATCCTAACAGGCCATGCATCATGGAGACTGCATCCGGAACCAACATGGCATCCATGATGCCGGAGAAAGCCATGAAGCCTGCGAACAATATTGTAATGATCCAATAAGCAATGTTGACTTTTTTCATTGTGTGTGTGCTTTAGAAGTTAAAAATATCCGGTCGTTAGTGTGCCGTCCGTGTGTTGTGTTTTAAATTATTGAGGAATGTGCTGAGGATTATAGCTGATCATCCAGCCCAATCCGAATTTATCGAAGAACGAACCGAAGTAATCGCCCCAGAACATATCAGTCATTGGCATTTCAACATTACCACCTGCTGAAAGCTCATTGAACAGCCTGTCAGCCTCTTCGCGTGTGGGTGTATTGATGCACAGGTAATTATTATTTCCCATTATCACCTTCTGTCCGAATGATTCGAGTGCGTCGGTACCCATAAGGATTGTATTCTTACCAATAGGCAGGGATATGTGCATGAGCTTTTCGCCTTCTTCAGCGCTCATTTTTTCGGCTTCTCCCGTTTCTTTAAAACGCATCAGCGAAGTGAATTCGCCACCGAATACTTTTCTGTAAAGATTAAATGCCTCTTCTGTGTTGCCCTGGAAATTCAGGTACGGATTAACTGTGTACATAGTTGTTGGTTTTAAAAGTTTAAATATATTGATCTACTTCCTTGTTGTCTTCTTGATACTTGCTTTCTTTTTTACGCTGACGGTCTTCTTAGCTGCTTTTGAGTCTGCTTTCTGCATTTTATTCAGATATTGCTCCAGGGCATCGAGCTTTTGTGTCCATAGTTTACGGTACTGCTCTACCCAGTCCGATACCTCACTTAGTTTTTCCAGCTTCGCCTCACAGTAGCGTTCCCTACCCTTTTGCTGTACATCTACCAGTCCGCACTCTATCAATATCTTCATGTGCTTGTAGATCGCCGTCCGGCTTACATCGAAATGCTCTGCAACAGAATTCACATTCAGAGGCTCTTCTGATAACATCCCTAATATCTCCCTGCGGGTAGGGTCTGCAATTGCCTGAAACACATCTCTTCTCATAATAAGTAACCTTTTGGTTGCAAATATATAAGTAACCCTTTGGTTGTACAAATGTAGAGCGGAAAATATTCCCGCAAGGTGGTTGAGTACGGCATTGTTAGGGGGTAATTGCGACAAAAAGTCCGAGACAAAAAGCCCCCATGCTGATGCATGGGGGCGGCTCTTAAAAAAACACTATTATGAAACTACTACTGCTTTACTATTCTCTTTACAAAACCTGAACCATTGGCTATATCAGCTACCTGTACGAAGTATGCGCCGTATGGCAATTCTTTCATGTCCACTTTGTCTACGCTCTTTATCTCTTTGCTAATTATTACAGCGCCTTTAGCATCAAATACAGTCACTTTATAGTTCCCTGACTTTGCAGGCTCTATATTCAGGTAGTCAACTACCGGAATAGGATAAACTTTGAAACTGGTTTCCAAAGCTGCTACTTCTTTTACAGAAGTAGGGGTATACTCAGTAGCACCACCGGGAACTGTATTTGTACCCGGACCGGGGCCAAGGTTTGCGTTGGAGAATGTACCATAAAATGTAGGTCCTATGAAATAAGGATATTCGGGATCACCGTTGGCGTCAATGGTTGTGTAGTAAGCATAAGTGCCTGAAGGATATTCCGGTGTTACTGCAAAGCGGCCATTATGTTCGTCAAGGTCACCCAGTCCATTGATATATTCCCAGTCTTCTATAAAGCAACCTATCGGATATTGTGTATTTACGTTCGGGCCATTGGTACGGGTAGTATAGGTGTACTTCTGGTAACTTGTCTTCATGCGCGTGATGCCACCTGTACCGTCAGTATTGGCATAGGCATAAGAACCATAGATAGGATAACCATCCCAGGCGAAGCCTACTATTGGAGAGTGCACGGTGCTACCGGTATTATTCAAAGCAAGATTATCGAAGTGGTGGTGATATATATGGTCGTTAGGTGTGCTATGACCATTGTAGTTGTCCATATCCTGCCCTTCAAAATAGTAGGCCAGCCTATTCCAAACACCCTGGCCGTTATAAGATTGCGCATCACCGGGGTGAAAACAAACAGAACCATCTATCATCAAGCCTGATTGGCCGCCTTGTATGCTGCCCGGTGTCGGGTCAGGAACGGGAGTCCGGGGTATGATCCAGACAGCATTTTGTGCCTCTGCATCATTGACGCTCTGCCCATCAAGATAGTAGTTGGGAACGCTGTTGCTTTTTACATACACGTTGGTCGTGGTATAATAGACAGCCTCTACGTCTGTAAGGATGCCATTGTACATATTGTTAGTGGTATTGAACCACCAGTTTGTCAGCATAGGATCCTGCGCATGTGCAGCCGCTGCCATTAGGAAGGATGCAATAAAAAGTAGCGTTTTTTTCAGCATAGTTTCAATTTTAGAAGGTATAGACTTACTCATTAGACGACCAGCCTTTTTCAAATCCTTCGTCAGTTAAAAGAATTATTTCTTAGAGTAGGAAAATTTCGTGTTGTAGAGAAATTCCTTGTCGGTAAGGGTGAGGAGAAAAGCGACCAGTTCTGTCTTTTCATTACCGGAAAGATAGACACCCTTTTGCAGGCGAGGGTTAAGTGTAGAGCTATGGCTGACGCCCATGATGTAATGATTGAGTACCTGGCTCAGGTTCTTGAAACGGCCATCGTGCATATAGGGCTGAGAAAATTCAATATTGCGCAAAGTGGGTACTTTAAACTTAAGCGAATCAGCGGCATTGCGGGTGATCTTCATACGGCCTATGTCTTTCAGTGAGTCGTCTAAGGGCAGACCGTTGTTCTCGAATTGCATATTGGTGAAAAGCGGCTCGGCGTGGCAGGAAGCACAATTCTTCTGAAATAAGGCATAACCTTTTGCTTCTTTTACGGAGAAAGTGTCTTCTCCCCTCTTTACCTTGTCGTACTTAGCATTGGCGCTCACCAGTGTCAGCATGAACTGGGATATAGACTTCAACACTACTTCCCCGGTGATGACGGAATCCCCAAAGGCTTCGTAGAACAAAGCGGGATAAGTTGATGTGGCCTGTAGCTTTTTAATGACATGCTCCAGGCTCTCATCCATCTCATCGTGATTGGCAATGGGAGCAAGCGCCTGTACATCGAGGTGGTTCACCGCCCCATCCCACATGAAGAGTTTACTCCAGGCAAGATTTACGAGTGCCGGAGAATTACGTGTCCCAATGCGATTATCAATACCATGACTTAAGCGATGATCCACATGGGTGAAAGCTGTATATTGCAAATGACAGCTATTGCAGGAGGTGGTGCTATCACGCGAAAGGATGGGATCGTAAAAAAGTCTTCTGCCTATTTCTATCTTTTGTTCGGTCAGGGGATTTTTTTTGAAATCGTATACGGGTTTAGGCCAGCCCTCAGGAATGGTGAATAGCAACTGCTTCTTTACAGTGAAAGATAAAAGCGCGATGGCCGAACACAATATTGATATGACGACTGTCTTTCTCATTTCTTCACTTCAAAAACGGAAGCCAGTTTACGTGCTACAACTACTGCATCCTGACCCGGAGACATGATGGCATTTTGTTTAGCGATATCTACCCGGGAGAGGAATTTATCCAGTGGTATCACTATATCAACTTCGGCACCCTCAGGTATCGTTAACCTGACCTCTTGTAAACTGTTATCCGGAACGGCATAGCCACCAAGGTGCAACTGAAATTCGTTGTGACGTGTTTTGCACAAATTGCTTCTTCCTTCTATCTTACAATTGATATAACCACTCTGCCATGTCCAGAACATCCCCTTTGCCGGATCAAGGTCTCCACCAAGCGCGCCTGAAGTACTGGTAGCACTATCAATACCCATATTAAACTGAACCTCATCGTAGTGGATACTATCATCCATGTGTATGAATAAGCTCATTGTCTCCTCATTTTCCGCATTAAGCAGATGATAGCTGTTCTTTTCTTTCAATACCTGCTTACCTGCCTTATAAAAAGTGATGTCGGAAATATAGCACTTGAAGGTCTCGAACATAACGCTGTCTCCTCCGTGTAGCTGATAATATTGTTCTAATACGACAGGTTTCCCTCCATAGGTGGGAACGAAACGTAATGGCACACATGTTTCAGCACCCGCAGCAAACCTACACGTCAACATTAAAAACACAACACCTAAAAGCAGTTTCATATCAGTATCAGACGATAGCTACGACATTTTCCTTCGCAGAATGCCAAGATATATTATTTTGGCTCAATGTTTGAGGTGATAATCAAAATTCAACATCCTACTATGACAAAGGTATTTTTACTTATTGCTGCAAGCCTGTTATCTCTTAAAATGAATGCTCAGACATTTATATTGAAGGGCAAAAGTGAAATAGCCGTGAGCTATGGATATGGCACACATGATATGGTAAAAGATGGTTGGGGAAGAATACCCTATAAATCTATGAGCGAAAATTCGTTCGGGTACCTCAATGATGATATGACAGTGCGATTATTTGGCCCGACCACACCTTACGCTCATTTTAACGACAAGCAGTATGCGGGAGCCTTATTCGTCAATTACTATTTCAGCCCGGTATCGTGGATATCTGTCGGTATTGGTTCGGGCATAGAAATGCACAGTGCGGGGTTGACTACCGGAGACCCAACCCCGGGTGTGAACAAAGAAATAAGGATAGGAACTTACAAACGCAGGGCATTTACAGTTGCTCCTGAGCTTCGCCTAGCCTATAGCAGGAAACCGTTCGTGAATTTCTACGCACTATTAGGACTTGGTAGCACATTCGTTGTTGAGCGCGTTGAAAATGATGCTACCAACCAAAAGATCACTATGAACGATAACTACTTCACTTTCCAGGTAACACCGTTCGGTGTCAAGGTTGGCAAAACACTTTCAGGCTTTGCTGAACTTGGTTATGGATACAAAGGCATCATGCGTGTGGGTGCCTCTTATAAATTCTAGCTACCTAATAAGCGTCACATCACCTTTCTGCTCTCCGCTACTTCCGTCATAACATTTATAGCGAAGGATGTAGCCATATACACCCATGTCTGCGGGTTGGCCTTTATAGTAACCATTCCATCCTTTCGTCATGTCTTTTGTTTCAAAGACAACTTCGCCCCAACGATTGGCGACAACAAAATCGACGAGCTTGTTATTCCCTAAGGTGATGACCCTGTAAATATCATTTTTACCATCGCCATTGGGCGAGAAAGCCGTGGGCAATGCGACGACGCAACATTGTTCTATCATTAGATATATACTGTCCGTTGCAGTACAACCAAAACCGTTTGACACTTCCAGTTTTACATAACCACCGTTAGGTATCAAGCCTAAAATTGGCCCGTCTGCACCAAAGAGCTTGCCCGATGCCGACCATTTATATTCATATCCCATGTCAGAATATGCTGTAAGCGTGATACTATCGCCGCCACACAAGCCAGCAGCTGCAGACTGAACCTCATTTATCCTTGCAATAGGCTTGCTGTTCACCCACATACTATCTGAGTAAGTTTCGGAGCCACATTCGTTGGATATGGTAAGTGAAATTACCTTAAGGCCGGTATCATTCCATGAAAGTGAATAGGGCCCCTGAGCGGACCCACTTTTAACCGTGGCATCACCAAATTCCCAATTGTAGGTATATGCTCCCGATACCGAAGCATATACAGCCATTTCGCTTCCCAGGCAAATGTCTCTTACATTAAATGTGACAGGCGGTGGTGGTGTTTTTACTACAACATTCAACGTTACGATGGAATCGCACCCACTCAGTCCGACAAAAGACTGGGAATAAGTGCCTGTTGTATTCACCAATTGGTTACCGAACATGAACGAAGAATCATTGCACATTTCTATATTATGATTCACTTGTATTACACCTCCGTAAACAATAGTGAGTGATGCTGTGTCCGTACATTGATGAATATTACTGCCGATAACAGTATAAACAGTAGTAGCTGCAGGCGAAGCTGTAACTACACTTCCCGTAGTACTGCTCAGTCCTGTCGAGGGAGACCATGAATAAGTGTCGGCTCCAGATGCCGTAAGTGTAGCAACATTGCTTCCGCAAATAGTATCCTTATCAGTTACGACACTAATAACGGGTTTAGGAAAAACAACCACATTTATATCTGTGCTGTTTGTGCAGCCGTCGACATCAACGGTCAGCGTGTACAGGCCTGAGTCAGCTACTGTTACATTAGGTATTACAGGGTTTTGGCTGGTACTGGTAAATCCGTTAGGACCTGTCCAATTATAAGTAGCGCCTACCAATGGGTCGGCAAAGAGATAGATAGTTTCTCCCTCACATACACTTGATGTGGTAGTAGTTGCTACCGGGTTCACGATACCATAGTTACTAAAATAGCCAAAGCGGGCACCGCTCTGAGCACTTCCGTCGAGTACACCCAGGTGAAACAAGTTGGTGCTGTTAGTAACTGAAATGACAGAGCCTTGCGGATACGGACCAATGGGCAATGATACCTGTGCGGCAAACCACTGATTGGCAGTACCCGGTACAGCGGTGAACTGTGCGGCGGTAACTACACCCGCTACACCATTCACCAGGAAGTTGCCCTGGCCACCGCTTTTCACCATGAGGTTTACGTAGAGGTCGTTCGGGGATGAGCGGGCGAATGAGACTTTGTCGCTGCCCGTACATTCCAGTTGCGGTAGAACAGAGGTACTGAGTTCGCAACCGATACCACTTAATTGCAGCACATATACCGGTAAGGAAGATTGTATATAAGTACTTGCAGCACCTATGGAAAGTTGCTGAGTTTGTCCGGCATTCAATGTTCCTGCAGGAGCTCCGTTCTGTGAAATAGTGGTACCATTCTGAGTGGCCATTACATAAATGTAGTCGAGCGGATTATACAACGAACCTTGCATGGCGATATACTCTGTACCTACAACATTTACAGGTATGATCTGGTCGCCCGCAAGGTCTGCGCAGCCACCCCATGGCCCTGTAAGCAGGTCATCCTTCACAGTGATGGCAATAGGCTTGTCAGCAACAACTTTAGAACCCTGTAAATGCAAAGCGCCCGTCTGACCCGTTGCAGTGGCTGAATAGGTTTGGCCTTCGTTCAGCATGATATTAAAAGGTGTGCCTGCCGGGTGGCCGACGATGGGATTGGAAGGGGTAATAGTAATTGTAGTGTTATTCTCTGTCGCAACGATATCGAATGAGGAATATGGCTGGGGAGAGTACGAAGCGTTGTTTGCAGCTATGGTCTGTGATGGGATATAAAAATCAGTACCTAGTGCGTTAGCGCCCTTTAATACAAATATCTCCGGATTGCAAAGGCATTGCAGGCTGACTACTTCGTAGTAAATAGTAACGGGTGTGGTGGACTCTATCTTAATGCCATAGTTCAATGTCATATTTGCGGGCGTATTCTCTATGCTGGTGATCCAGTTGGTAACATCAACGGATTGGGAGGTATTGGCCGCTATGTTGACCGTCTGAGGAGGCATACCACCACCGGCAGGTTGGCTGATCGTAACAGTTGCCGCTGTTGCATATGTAGTGATGAAAAAGCGTATGGGTTTATCGAAGTTGGCATTGCTCACCGAAACCTCGGGCGCAGCAAACCAGAACTCAGTATCTTTTTGCGCAAAAGCGGATATGGATAGCAACAGAAATACTACAAGGAGAAAACTTTTATTACGAAACATAGCAGAACCAGATGGACTATGTTACAAGACATTACAGATCAGTAATAGGTTTGGTAACTGTAAGAAACTCAATGAAATATTAATTAAAGGTTATAGAAATACACATCAAATCTTAATAACTCCTGAGTATCTTTAGAAATATGAAAAAGTGGTTGTTATACTTTATGTTGCTGTTATCGGCATGTGGCGAGTATGGATCAAGATCTGCAGACAATACCCTAATGCAAGACACTGCTACAGCCCAAGCCACACATACTCCTATTAAACGCTTGCCTACTGAAGACATGGATGTAGACAGTATCACGATATCGCGCATCATGCCCTGGATAGATTCCCTGATGGATGTTTACCTGGAGAGAACAGACGATGAATCGATCGCAGTTCTATAAAAGCTAAACACTCTATAAGCTGGCTGTATGATAAAATGTATGGCACCGATTCCGCTTTCTACATCGTGCTACATCTGGGACATGACATGGAAGATCATTTTGCAACTGATGGATGGATATATATCGATACCGTGACAAGAAGTATCTATGTCTACGACCTACCAAACGACCGTCACTATAAATGGGAACTTAACCAGCCTTTATAGCCTTCACATTCCGTTGAATACCTTTCCACTTAGAGCGGAGCATGGGTGAGTTCTTGAAGGTCTTCTTAAAAGTCTCTTCGCTCATCTCTTCCCATTGTTGTAAAGAGAGATTGAGTACTTCAGGGATGGGCGTGAAGTATTTCTCGTTGTTAGGTTTTGAGAAACGGTTCCATGGGCAAACGTCCTGGCAGACATCACAGCCGAAAAGCCAGTTGTCCATCTTGCCTTTAAATTCATCCGGCATCAGTTCGTCTTTCAGCTCAATAGTAAGGTGAGAGATACAACGGCTACCGTCAACTTCTGTGGGTGATACAATGGCTTGTGTGGGACAGGCATCTATACAACGGGTACAAGTGCCGCAGAAGTCGGTATTAAAAGCAGCATCAGGGACTAACTCTAAATCAGTAATGAGTGTAGCGATGAAAAAGAACGAGCCCATTTCTTTATTCAGCAGGTTGCCGTTCTTCCCTACCCAACCAAGTCCGCTGCGCATGGCCCAACTGCGTTCTAAAACCGGGGCGCTATCTACAAAACCACGGCCATCTACTTCGCCGATATTTTGCTTGATGAAATCAAGTAGCTGATTAAGTTTCTCCCTGATAACGTAATGATAGTCTGTACCCCAGGCATATTTTGCTATTTTGGGTGTATCAGTGTGTTGTTCAGCGGATGGATAATAATTGAGTAGTAGTGTCAATACCGACTTGGCCCCGGGAACAAGTTTGCGGGGATCTATACGGAGATCGAAATTGCGTTCCATGTATTGCATGGTTCCCTGAAAACCATTCTTGAGCCATTGCTCCAAGCGACGGGCATCATCATCCAGTTGTACGGCTTGAGCTATACCACATGCGTTGAAGCCGAGGCGGGTAGCTTCGGATTTTATTAGTGCGGTATGTTTTTGTGCGTTGGACAAATTTATTGTGTACTATTCGCGAGTCAACCACCCCGGCCTTCGGCCACCCCTCCTAAAAACAGGAGGGGACAAAAACTCTTATTCTGTTACCTGCTTTACAGTAACACCGCGAATTTCCGAAAGTTTGGTGATATACTGTGCGCTATGTTTGGAGGGGATGCCGGCCTTTACTTCGCAGAAGAGCTGGAGGTCTTGTTTGTAGATGGTGGCATCTGCCTGTTTTAAGATATAAAGCACTTCACTCATTACGGGATAGTCGAATGAGATGTCGAATATGTGCTCTACCCATTTTTCAGTGACGGGTGCATCTTTGAGCGCATCAGCTGTGACTGTTTTGTATGCATTGATCAGCCCGGGCACCCCCAGCATTGTACCGCCGAAGTAACGAACTACTACTACAAGAGTATTGGTAAGCCCGACACTATCTATTTGCCCCAGCATTGGCCTTCCCGCACTACCCGATGGTTCTCCATCATCACTGGCGCGAAATAGCTTGCCATCTATGCCAATACGGAATGCTACGCAATGGTGATTGGCCTTGGGATGCTCTTTCTTCAGCGCTTGTACATATGTCTTAACTTCTTCTACAGTACTTATGGGATAGGCGAATGCCAGAAACTTGCTGCCCCTGTCTTTGAACTCTGCCGTTGTTGGCTCCGCTATCGTCTTGTACTTAAATACCTCTTCCATAAATATCTGCCAGTGTAATGAGTAGAATGGCTACTATTGCCAGTATCAATCCTATCGTTCGTTGCCTGTTGGCCTTTTCTTTGAATACCGCGATGGCTATAAGCGTGGATGCTACCACTACGCCAATATTACTTACGGGTATCGCAGCAGAGCTCTCCATAAAGTCGCTATTCAGCATACGTATGAGGTAGTAGATGGAGAAATAGTTTGGGATACCTAAGACTATTCCTGCAATGATGTTACGTGGGTGCAATTTTATCTTTCCGAGTATTGCGAGCACTGTCACTAATAGAGTACCTATCACTGCTGCTGTGAAGAACACATGGATGGTGTACTCTGCCTGAAGTTGCGGGGTATCTAAATAGCGTTGTTCTACGAACTTTACCAGGGTATCGAGCAAGCCACTGCCTAAGAATAACAACGCAGGCCAGAAAAGCGATGGTACTTTTCCTTCTTCGCCTTTTACTCTTGTGGTGAGATACACAGCAGGAAATGCGAGTACGATACCCAGTATCTTCAACGGGCCTGCTTGCTCGTTGTAAAGGAAGATGGAGAAGAGTACAGGTATTACTAAAGAGAGCTTATTGGCGATAGTGGCTGTAGTGATGCCGTCTATGCGGGTGCAGTAAGCAACGAGATTAAATATGGAGATAAATCCTGCGCCCATCAGCATGGCCCAGGGTGTCCAGGGTTGGCCCAGACTTGTACTGCTTACCGGGAAGTAACCGAGAAAAATGCTACCTGTTGCTACACATACCCAATAGTTGGCTACGATGGCCTGGAGGGTATCTACTTTGAATCTAGGGAATACCTTGAAGAAAGAATAGAGTAACGTATTGAGTACAATGACCGCGAGGAGATAAAACATCAGGGTGCAAATTTACAATTCCATTCCCGTAATGTACTTATACTTGCTGGCCTTGTTTACATATACATTTAGTGTATCACCTCCCAGTTCCGACTCGAATGCCTTTTTGAAACCTGTAAGCAAGGGTGCGTGTACTCCTTCCGTCATGGAGGCCTGCCCGGTGAAGACACGGGCTTCATCCCATAGTCCTTCACGAATAAAACTCTCCAGCAACACAGCGCCACCTTCTACTATCAGGGATAGCTTATTGGATTCATATAACTTTTCGAGAATTTGTGTGAGTGGATTTTTATTGAATAGTATCTGTACATACCGCACATTGCCCTCCTCTTTATCCAACCTGTCGTTGACGATCCAGGTAGGTGCAGCATTGTTGAACACATTATGTGTGAGTGGTAACTGAAGCGTTCTGTCGAATACGATACGCAGAGGTTGCCTGCCACTGTACATTCTTGCTGTGAGTTCCGGGTTATCATTCAGAGCTGTTTGATAACCTACGAGTATCGCAGACTCCTCTGTACGCCACTTATGTAAAAGCTGGCGGCTGTTGATACTCGTTATCTGGTAGCGGCTCCTGTCGAGCGGTGCAAAGTAGCCTTCTGCTGTCTGTGCCCACTTCAATACTATATAAGGCCGCTTGCTTTGGTGAAAACAGAAGAAGCGGCGGTTCAGCCACAAACCCTCTTTCTCCATTATACCCTGCTCGGTATGTATGTGGTGGCTTTTGAGTATTTCGAAACCTTTGCCGTCTACTTCTTCAAAGGGGTCTGCATTGGCAATGATGACCTCTTTTACCTTCTCCTGTACCAAACGCAACGCACATGGGGGTGTTTTTCCGTGATGAGCACAAGGTTCGAGGTTCACATACATTGTACTTTCAGGGATGAGCTGCTTGTCGGCTTCGGATACGTTGTCCAGGCAATTTACTTCTGCATGCGCCAGTCCGTGTTCTTTATGAAAGCCCTCGCCAATTATCCGTCCGTTGTGTACCAATACAGCGCCCACCATGGGGTTAGGACTGGCATTACCTGCACTACGGGAGGCCAGCTCCAGGGCGCGCTTCATAAAGACATCTGAACCGGGATTTTTTTGATTAGGAGGATTAGCCACGGCGCTAAAATAGTGATTATTTAGTACATGAACCAAGATGTGAGATTTACGCGGCTCCGATGGAGCCCTGTATTGTTTTGCTATAAGCACGGTGCTGCGATGCAGCATTTGGAAGGGATACTATGTGAATACAACCGTCACAGGTTTTCGTGATAAGTGCTGTAGATTTGTGCCATGCTTAGTTATGGGGAAGCGTTTTACCAATTAAAGAGTGAACTGCAGTCACTGTATGACGCGCAGGAGGCAACTGCTGTTGCTCATGAGCTGCTGTATAGCATTACGGGGCTGGAGAAGATGGACAGGCTGATGCGGAAGGATGAACCGCTGACCGAGGCTCAACAAAAGCTATATGATACTTGCAAGGCTGACCTGCTAAAAGGCAAGCCATTGCAATATGTGACAGGCACTGCCTGGTTTATGGGAAAAGAGTTCAAGGTAAATGAGCATGTGCTGATACCTCGCCCCGAGACTGAAGAGTTGGTGGACTGGATAATAAAAGACCATAAAGTCAAACAAGACATTTCCATACTGGACATAGGCACAGGCAGCGGGTGTATTCCTATTTCATTACAACTGGCTTTGCCGGGGGCTACTACCCTATCCTGTGATATAAGTGAGGAGGCTATAGAAGTAGCGAAAGAGAATGCCCGTAAGCTGGAAGCAGATATCTCTTTCATAAAAACCGATTTCCTGAACCAGAAGATGTGGTACAATTTTGAACAGTACGATGTGATCGTTTCTAATCCTCCGTACATACCGCAGAAGGAATATAAGAACATGCACACCAATGTGCGGGACTTTGAACCATCACTGGCTTTGTTCGTGCCGGATGATGATGCGTTATTGTTTTACAGGAACATAGCGGAATTCGGGAAGACTAATATGAAGCCCGATGGTGTTATTTACTGTGAGCTGCATAAGGATCATGCGGAGAAAACGGAGCAGATGTTTAGGGAGAAGGGATATAAGACCGAATTGAGGAAGGATATGCATGGGAATGAACGGATGATAAAAGCACAGCTTTAACGCGAGTGCTCTTCGCGAGAATGCACCACCCCTGATTCTTCGCCTATGGCTCGAATCTGTCCCCTCCTCCACAAGGAGGGGAGTTTAAAAATAAACGCCCCCGACTTAGAGTTGGGGGCGTTCTATATAAGTAGACTAGATTTCCTTATTTCTTAGTGCTCTTAGCTTTAGGAGCGGCTTCTTCAGTAGAAGCAGAAGCATTAGAACTGATGTTACCAACAGCTAATTTTTCCAGTTCACGAACTTGCTTTTTCAGGTCGTAGATAGTTTTGTACAGTTCGTCCATTTCGCTACGGGTAGCTATTGGCAAACCAACCAACATCTTTTCAGCCTGTGCTTCCATGTCCTTTTTCAGGCGCATTTGCATTGCACTCACTTCAGCCATTTTTTCGCTGTACTCATCGCTTTCGAACAGAGCAACGAAAGTTGTATCGCTCAGGTTCATCCACTCCTGATACAGAGCCATGATGCTGTTAACGTCTTCACCATTCTCGATCTTACCAAGAATGTTCAGAGCCAGCTTGTCCATTACCTTAGTGCCTTGAGTATACACCATGTGCTGCATTTCAGCATTCTTGATGTTGTATATCATCATACGGTTAGCGATGTCCTGGAATTCCAACATGCCTTTAGTGTGCTTGTTAGGAGTCATCATCTTAGTGATAGGAGAGGTAGCATCGTTCAGCATGTTGTACCATGTGTTGTAGCTATTCAATGCATCACCGAACATGTTCTGGTTAGAAGGCATGTTGTTCATCATACTTTGCATTTGCTGATAACCCTGAGTACCGAACTGGCCGAATTGCTTCATACCGTCTTGCATCATGGTAGTCATTTGTTGCATTTGCTCACGAGTACCTTCCGGCATAAAACCGAAATACTTGTCCATCATGTCTTTGTACATTACAGGGTTCATGTACTGCTTGTACATGTCCATGTTGAATGTTTTCTCTTGTATAGACTTCCACATTGGAGCCCACATTTGATTGAAACGTGTAAAACCTTCAGAAACATTGATCATGTTACGGTAAGCATCTTGTGCAGTACCATTTTGCATGTTCTTCTGCATATCAGCGAAAGAAGAGTTCAATGTTTCAGTGAATTGGTTGAACAAAGAAGTATAGTCATTCATGCTGTTCTTCATAGAATCCATATTGAAGGGATTAGAAGTAGCATTCATGAAAGGGTTAGCAGTTTTGAACTGGTTCATCATGTTGTTCCAGTTGTTCATTTGTTGCATGTTATTGCTCCAGTTCTGCCATTGGCTCATCATGTTGTTCCACTGAGACATCGGGTCAGTGTTAGCGCCTGTAGTAGCACCTTTCGCCATATTCTGGGTCATTTCCATCATTTGCTTAGACCATGCAGCCTGGCTGTTCATCCAATTAGTATAGAAGTCGTTCATTTTAGAAGTGCTTTCTTTTACGTTTTCAGTTGCTGCTTCTGCTTTAGAAGTAGTATTCTTAAAGAAAGAAGTCTGGTTGTCTAACCAATTCTTGTACCACTCGCTACCTTTTTCAACTGTTTCGTTTACAAGGTTGTTACCGTTAGCAAGTTTCTTTGCATTTTCAACTACATTATCAACTACTTGTTTCTGTGCGTCAACTACGCTATCTACAATGTTGTTAGTGTTTTGGTTAGCCATAATATTGATTTTATCTTTTTAAATATTTTTCTGAGTTTGTTGCGCCAAATGATTTTTTCCCTATATTAGCAGTCCGATCTGATGTTATTTAGCTATTCTGTGCTAAAACCGTCTGCCTTTTTAGTACCTTTTGGCGGCGCAAAGATAGAGAACATTTATCAAATATTAGCATTTTCTTTATCCCCATTTTGCATTTAACACTAATTTAATGCCCTTTTTTACCCAAATCGCTCATTCTAAGTGTGTTGTGCGGTGGTCCTCTTTTCAAAAATTCCGGTTATCCACTTCCATTTCATCTCAAAAAGACTATTTTGGGGGTGTATTATAAATCAAAGAAATTATGCTAAAAGTTGGAGACGAATTCCGTCACAAGTTCAGTTACACACAAGACGACGTAGATACATATGCCCGCGTGAGTGGTGATGTTAATCCACTACACATTGATTCGCAGGCTGGTAAAGACAGTATGTTTGGCCGCAATATCATTCATGGCTTTTTAGGTGCCAGTGTATTCACCAAGATATTCGGTGCACTTTGGTACGCTGATGGCCATGTATATATGAACCAAAGCATGAAATGGCTGAAGCCTATGTTCGTGGATACGGAATACGAAGCTGTGGTAACAGTAAAAGAAATATTCCCTGAGAAGAATCGTATCATCTACGATTGTGCAGTGTATGAAGCGGACGGTGGCGCACAAACTATAGCAGGTGAAGCTACGCTTCTGAATAAAAAGCAGTATGTGTGGTAGAAGCCGCCCCCTAACGGGGAACTGAGTTTCACAAAAACTACTAATTTAAAAAGCTCTGCAGATATTGCAGAGCTTTTTTATTAACTGAAACGCTTTCATTTGTCAGGGAAAAGCCATATGTTCTTTTAAACTCCCCTACATTCTCCCCCTACGCCCCAAATAAACTTTTCTCTAACATACGTTCCGTTATATTGCATGATAATTAATAAAAAAACAACCTTAAAGAAACTTAATGAAGCAATTTTTTTCAATGTTTGCCGCTGCGGCACTATTATCTACTGCAGCAGGAGCACAAGAGATGAAGCCATGTGGACTTGATGAGTTACGCAATAAATTAATTCAGAACAACCCCTCTATCTCGCACGAGATGCAACAATATGAGCAGCACATTGCAATGCTGGAGGAGTATGGTTCTATGAACAAGAGTACTGCAGCTAATGACACCATTCCGGTTGTTTTCCATATTGTATTGACTGGTGTTCAAATTAACCAGTTAGGTGGCGTGCAAGGCATCATCAATCGTTGCAGTTCACAAATAGCAGCACTTAACCGCGACTATAACGCTGCAAATGCAGACAGCACTGCAATACCCGCAGCATTCAAACCGCTATATGGTAATGCAAAGATCCATTTCGGACTGGCACATACTAACCCGCAAGGAGGCCCTACTCCCGGTTATACAATTGACACCGCTAATGTGGCGGGTTTTGACCCTTCTGATCAAGGATCTTACGGTTCAGGATATGTATGCAGTGATGCCAAATACAGCGGTGCCGGTGGCGCTGACGGATGGAACGGACATAAATACCTGAACGTATGGGTAGTAAATACCGCACCACAGGGTACGCAAGGTGGCTTTACAGCAGGTATAGCACTTCACCCGTCTATGACAAATTCCTTCCCTCTGAACGAATGGGGGGTAGTGATACACTATGGTTCATTTGGTGTAAGACAATCCTCTAATCAATACTTCGTTAATTCACTTGACAAAGGAAGAGTACTGGTACATGAAGTAGGACACTACCTGGGCCTGTGGCATACATGGGGTAACGACCAGGGTGGTTGCAGTTCAGATGACGGCATTGCTGACACTCCTCCACAGGACTTCTCAACACAATCATATTGCCCTACTTTCCCATTGACAGATGCATGTTCACCTAACTCGCCGGGTGTTATGTTCATGAACTATATGGACTATGCTTCGCAGTCTTGCCAGGTAATGTTTAGTAAAGGACAGGTAACACGATTTAATCTTACTACAGACAATACATATCCGCAACTGGTAGCTAATCCTGATCTGACCAGGTATCCTGTAGGTACGGCTGTTGGCAATATCGCTAACAATGAAGTTGCGTTTACTGTAAGCCCTAACCCGGCAAAAAATACTGCGAACATAAACGTCGGCAGCGCAGCAAAAGACCTGAAAAAAATAATCATTACCAATAGCGTAGGCCAGGTGATGAGCATGATAAACGCAGATGCTAACCAGGCAACATACACTGTTGACCTGCAGAGCTATGCAGCAGGCATGTACTACATACAATGCCAGTACAACAACGGCGTAGAAACGCAAAAACTAGTAGTAACAGAATAATTAAGATACAGATGTGAGACAGTTTTCTAATTGTATCATCACACCTAAGAAAAAGCCCCCTCCGTTGACCGAGGGGGCTTTTTTATATATTGTATTTGCCGGACGGGACTAGATATCCCCGACCATTGTCTTAGGATCTACCCAGGCATCAAATTCCTCAGCAGTTACATAACCCAGGTCAATAGCTGTTTGTTTCAGCGTCTTGCCTTCTTTATGTGCTGTCTGTGCTATTTCAGCGGCCTTGTAATACCCTATCTTAGTGTTGAGTGAAGTTACCAGCATCAGGGAATTATGCAGGTGTTGGTCGATGTTCTTCTGTATAGGCGCTAAACCAATAGCGCACTTATCATTGAAGGAAACACAACCCTCTCCTATCAGCCTTGCGCTGTGCAGGAAATTGTAGATCATTACCGGCTTGAACACATTCAGCTCAAAGTGACCTGTTGCGCCACCTATGCCTATCGTTACATCATTACCCATTACCTGAGCAGCTATCATAGTTAGCGCCTCACACTGTGTAGGGTTTACTTTGCCCGGCATGATAGAAGAACCAGGTTCGTTATCAGGGATGAATAACTCACCGATACCTGAACGAGGCCCTGAGCTCAGCATACGGATATCGTTTGCTATTTTCATTAAGCTAACGGCAACTGTCTTTAATGCACCGTGAGATTCTACTATTGCATCATGTGCAGCCAGACTTTCAAATTTGTTTTCAGCAGTTACGAAAGGTAAGCCTGTAAGCTTTGCTATCTTCTCAGCTACATTTACTGCATAACCCTTAGGTGTATTGATACCGGTACCAACGGCAGTTCCACCAAGCGCCAGTTCGCTCAGGTGTTCCAGTGTATTGTTGATGGCTTTAAGTCCGTGATCTAATTGAGAGACATAACCGCTCAATTCCTGCCCAACCGTAATAGGTGTAGCATCCATAAAGTGAGTACGGCCTATTTTCACTACATGCATGTACTCTTTGCTTTTAGCAGCAAGTGTATCACGCAGCTTTTTGATACCCGGTATTGTAACATCTACCAGCATCTTATATGCAGCAATGTGCATAGCAGTAGGGAATGTATCATTAGACGATTGTGATTTGTTCACATCATCATTCGGGTGGATGAATTTTTCTTTATCAGTTAGCTGGCCGCCTTTCAGTACGTGCGCACGGTAAGCCACTACTTCGTTTACGTTCATGTTCGATTGTGTGCCCGAACCTGTCTGCCATACCACCAATGGGAACGCATCATCCAGTTTACCTTCCAGTATCTCATCACACACCTGTCCTATCGCGTCACATTTCTCCTGTGGAAGTCCGCCTATTTCCGCATTAGTTTGAGCCGCAGCCTTTTTCAGGTAAGCGAATGCACGAATGATCTCCTTCGGCATACGATTGATATCCTGAGCAATTTTGAAGTTTTCTATTGAGCGTTGCGTTTGCGCACCATAATATGCGTTCTTGGGCACCTGCACTTCGCCCATGGTGTCTTTTTCTATACGGTAATCCATAACTGATGAAATATTGTAAGTTGAAAAATCTGAATACGGCGCAAAGGTATTAAATGGAGGGATTGGCGCAATATGAAAATTAAAAATATTGAGTAATATGCTCATGCATTATTATTTTCGCACATTCTTAGTCCAAAAACCTACATGCGTTATACCCTCTTTTTACTTATAAACCTGCTTTCATTCATTCCCCGCGCTATAGCGCAACCTGAAGTATCTCTTAGCGAACCATTTGAACCCATGAAATGGGGATGGGAGAAATTACTCCAAATGGAAAGCGGCAATACGCTCTATTTTCATTACGCAAAAGGAGATATGAATGTTACCATCTTTGATAAACAACATAAGCTTGTAGTAAAAAAAGATATTGACGGGACTAACTTCAAAGCAAAGAAAAAAGCAAGTACTGTTATGAACGGGCTTTACGAAATGAACGGTGAAGCCGTATTATTTACAGCTCAGGACTTTGATGGAGGCACTACCCTTTTTAGATTAAGATTCAATCCCGAGACGGGAGAACTTGTTGAAGAGAAGATATTGGCGCAGATGTTTGGACAGGAAATGGGTGGCGGGATCGGAGGCTTTGGCACACTGGATCCTAAAAGCTATTTCGTAGAAAAAGACCAGAATTCGGCAAGCTATGCTGTGATATGCTACAATAGTGTTAGCAGTGAAAATACAGAGCGCATAAGGGTAATACAATACTCCGGAGACCACAAAGAGGTAAGCAATGCATTCTATGGAACTCCCGGCAACTTTAAGTTCGTCAAACCAATTTCAACATTGCTTTATGATGACAACGTATACCTGGCAGCATATGGATATAATACTGACAAAGGGAATAAAGACTCCCGCGTAATTATGTCTAGGCTAAGGAAGGCTGAAACTGAATTCTCTCACCAACTGATAGAATTTACTGATGATTTCAAAAAAACTAAAGGTGTAATGGCCTATAATCCCGGCACCAATAAGATACAGTTGCTCACCAGCACCTTTATGCAAAAGGTGGATAACAAGGATAAAACCAAAAAAGACGTGAGGCAAATAAGCTATTATGTGACGCTGCTTACTTACATAGATCCTCAAACCCTGGACATAATAACCACTAAACAACTTGAGTACAAAAAGCTCCGGGAGTATGCAGAAAAGAATTTCTCCTTTGACTACTATGTCGGCTTACCGCAGCACATGTACATTAACCCCGACAATTCCACCACAATAGTAAACGAAGAAATAGCTGTTACCGGAAACCTGAACCAGGTTGGTGCGACCGGGATAACAGATATCGATATAAACGGTGAAGAGACTTTCGGATTCGCGATTGCGAAAGAACAATCATGCTTTTGCCATTTGGAAGGATATGAGAAGTCCGCACGGATAAAAGGAGCGTGGAAGTTCACAAATACAGGGATGATGTCCGCCTATCAAGACGAGTACTTCTCTTCATTTGAATACATTAGAACGAAAGACAACAGATATGTTTTGTTCAATGATGATGACCGAAACTTTGATAAAAAAGTATCCGAAAAGCCAAATGCGGCATACCTGGTGCTTAGCAACGCAGTTGTTCAAACAATAGGAAAGGACAGGGATTACTCTGTAATATTTGGCAGGCCACAAACGGAAACTGATCATAGTGCCGCAATAGTGCAATCGTCACACTATTTGCCATCCACCAAGACGAATGCATTCGTAGTAGTGGATAGAAGAGGCAAAGAAAAACATCAGCGTATTGCCTGGCTTACCTTCAAATAACACTCTTAGAATTTTCAATTTTCATATTTCCTTAAACAAAAACGTAAATGCGTAACACCCTCTTTTTGCTCATAGCTTTGCTTACATGTATGTCTGCAGCTATAGCCCAACCACAAGTATCCCTTAGCGAGCCCTTTGCAGAACCGGAAGGCGGATACAACAAAGTACTGCAATTGAAGAACGGCAATACTTTCTATTTTCAGATGACCAAAGAAGCGTTTAAAGTAATTGCTTACGACAAGGCGCATAAAGAGATCTCTGCAAAAGAGATAGAAGGCAATGGATGGGAACCAAGAAAAATAAATGCCACAACCGTTAATGGCATTTATGAACTAAACGGCAATCCTACCGTATTTGTAACGCAAATAGTTTCTAAAGTTCCTACCCTGTTCAGGTTGATATTTAATGCAACAACAGGAGCATTAACTGAAGAAAAGGCGATAATCGCCTTACCTAAGTATGCTTCCGGCTCTGCGTGGGCTATGGCCTATGGTGATGTAGATCCGAGCGGCTTCTATCTTGAGAAAGATGCCTATTCAGATGCATACTCGGTAGTTTGCTTTGACGGCTTCGCAAAAGAAAGTGGTAACCGTCTGAAACTTGTACAGTTCAACGGACAAAACGAAGAGATAAATAGTGCGTACTACGGCTCTCCGGGCGACTTTAAGTTTACCAACTATATTGCTATGTGCGTAAATGGCACTGAAACATACTTATGCACCTACGGGTACAATGCCGGCGGCGCTGCTGATGCAAGAATGATAATAGGTAGATTAAAAAGTACAGAGAAGGAGTTCGCGGTTGCTTTTGCCGATTTCAACGTAAATGGAAAGGACCGTGTGACGATCAGCAGGTCAACCCCGGGCTCTGACGTTACAAAACGACTTTATTACAACGTTGGTAATGATTTCAGGGAAACTAAGGGTATGATGGCCTACAATCCGGGAACCAAAATGGTGCAATTGATGACCGTTAGTTTTCAAAGTGCTGAAAAGAAGTTCTTTAGTAACAAAGCAACTATCGCCCACCTGCAGCTTATGAGCTATATCGATCCTGTATCGCTGAAGATCACATCAAGTGTAGAGCTGGAAGGAGGCAAAATAGCTGCTTATGCCAAAACGAAGTTGGTGCAGCCGCAAGCCACAGCCGGAATGCCGCAAAACATGATCATCAATAAAGACAATTCCACGACGGTATTGTTTGAAGAAATGTCTTACCGCATCAAGACAAGGACACAGAATTTCAGAACAGTAAAAGTATCCGAAGAGACTTTCCTGGAAAATGCAGGCATATTAGATATCGATGAGAAAGGGATGGAAGTTTCCGGATCGGCTATTAAGAAAAATCAATTGTCTGACGGATTGGTAACCTCAATGGAACAAGGCGAAAAAACGAAAGCGCAATGGAAGTTCCAGCCGATCAACCTGATGCAGGCGAGAACCAATCATTTTTTCTCTTACGACTATATTGTAACAGGCAAAGGAAAGTATGTTCTCTTCAATGACTATGCTGAAAACTTCCTGAGCGATGAAAAGACTGAGAAGAAACAAGTAAAGGGTGGATCTGAATCCAATTTGGTTTGCTACCAGATAGGCAGCGATGGAACATACAAAAAGCAATACCTGTTCGGGCAGGCAAATGATGAAAAGAACAGGGTATTCAGCCATGTACAATCATCTAACTTCTCTGCAGAGAATAACACTTATGCAACATTAGTTGTAGAAAGAAATGGTAGAAAGAAGCAATCCCGCATTGCCTGGCTGAATTTCCAATAAAAGAGTTCAACCTCATTTCTTAAAACCCTGTATTCCCGCAAAGAGTACAGGGTTTTATACAAATACCGTATTTTGCCGTAAATACCCCAGGTAAGATGCCCAACGCAGTTATAACAGGAGCCACTCATGGAATAGGTAAAGCGATAGCCGAGAAACTACTCTCTGAAGGGTTTTCCGTTGCCATATGTGCCCGCAACCAATCAGAACTTGAAACTCTAAAAGGTGAATGGCAGGAACAATACCCCAATGCCACCATTATAGCCCACCCTGCCGACTTCAGCAAAAAAGAAGACGTGATGGCTTTTGCAGATGTGGTACTGGACGAATTTGCTGAAATAGACATCCTCGTGAATAACGCAGGTATCTTTCAGCCCGGCAACCTGGAAAGCGAGGACGAAGGTGTATTGGAAACATTAATGTCGGTAAACCTGTTCAGCGCTTATCACCTTACCCGTCGGTTACTCCCCTCCATACATCATTCCCGCAAAGGACATATTTTCAACATGTGTTCCGTTGCTAGTTTGAGATCATACCCCAACGGAGGCGCATACAGCATTACCAAATATGCCCTTTTAGGTTTTTCAGACAACCTGAGAGAAGAGCTAAAAGAAAGCAGTATAAGAGTGACCGCAATAGCCCCCGGCGCTACTTACAGCCGTTCATGGTCTGGCAGCGGCATAGAAGAAAGCCGTATTATGCAGGTTTCAGACGTAGCTATTATGCTCTGGGCTGCTTACTCATTATCAGCTTCTGCCGATGTAGAGAACATCATTATGCGCCCGCAAAAGGGTGACTTATAAGAAGATATTTTAGCATGAGTTTAACAACCAATATCAGCCTAAAAAGTGGTATCAGGGTTAATTTTGTCAGGTTGACTGTGTACTAATAATATAGACATACTGATACTACTTAAAACTATGCTGCGTTATACTTTTTTATGTTTATTGGCGATTACAGGTTGCATGCAGGTTGAAGCACAGGATGTTTCCTTCACTACAGAGGTGCATGCAAACAGGATAGGTGATAAAGACCGCCTGCAGGTTACCTATACTATCCGCGATGCACATAATGTAGTGCAAATGGGCCCCACATCACTTACCGATTTTGACGTAGTAGGCGGCCCCTACCAACAGCAAGGAACCAGCATCAGTATAGTTGGTAACAAAAGGGTACAATCAGAAAGCATTTCCATTACTTATATATTTCAACCCAAACATACCGGGGTACTAACGGTTCCCGGCGCCTTTGCCAAAGACCAGGAAGGACATACCTACCAGTCTAATGCCGTACAGGTGCAGGTGGTGTCCGGTTCACTGGCTGTACAGCAACAACGCAGGGCAAGACAATACGACCCTGCTGACGATTGGGCCCAGCAGATGGCCGCTATGCAACGCCAGATGCAGCAGTACAACCAGGCAGTAATGGCAGCACGCCAAAGACAGCGTCAGCAAATGCAGCAACAACAAGCCAGCCAAAACTCCCAGTTGGCAAGTGCGGACATCAATAAAGACATTTTCATTAAAGTAACTGTTGACAAGAGTAAAGTACGCGTAGGAGAGCAGGTAACTGCCAGCTACAAGCTGTATGCACGTATCCCCATGCAGGTGGGTATCTCCAAGCTGCCTTCCCTTAACGGTTTCTGGACACAGGACTTTGATATCCCACGTAACATTAAGCCCGTAGAGGAAACATACAACGGTAAAAAATACCAGGTATTTCTGCTGAAGAAATCTGCGCTGTTCCCGCAACAAACAGGCACATTGGAACTGGATGCCGCTGAAGCAGAAGGTACAGCTCGTGTGATGCAAACGGTAAAGCAAAGTACCCCTTATGCTGACTTTTTTGACGACCCGGCTATACAACAGGCTTTCGGTGGCAGCCTGATGATGAACGACCCGTTCTTCAACAACGACATGTTCAACGCATATACCTACAAGGATGTTCCCGTTCACATAAAAAGCGCCCCGGTAAAGATAAATGTAGAAGCCCTGCCTGAACAAGGCAGACCTGAGAACTACGGCGGTGCCGTGGGTAACTTTACCATCTGTGCAAAAATTGATAAGTCTACGTTGACAACCGATGACCTTTCAAATCTGCGTATCACGATCGCGGGCAGTGGTAACCTGAAACTCATAGAGGCCCCTAAGCTGAACCTGCCAAACGGGCTCGAGCACTTTGATCCTATATCGCTTGATACGGTAACCGGGCGTAGCACTACAATCACAGGTTCTAAGATCATCACCTACCCTATATCTGCCCGCACACCGGGAGAATATACGATACCAGCCATACCATTCTCTTACTACAATCCGCAGACAGGTGCATACGTGATACTGAATACTCAGCCCATCACCCTGCACATCAAAGCCGGTAAAAACTACTCACCTGCCGGACTGGCAAAAAATGGTGGCTTGAAGGATATTCACAATATCAGCACAAGCCCCCTTTCTTCGCTCAGCTTTAGTAGCAAGCCAATGCTGCTGTCGGTGGGATATTGGTCTATGTACGCAGTGCCATTACTGGCGTTTGTAGGCATTGCCTTCTGGCGCCGCCGCGAAGATGAACTGTCCAGTGATATAGTGGCATTTAAGAGCCGTAAGGCCAATAAGATAGCCCTGAAAAGGCTGTCGACAGCACAAAAACTGCTACAACAGAACAGCCGTGTACCTTTCTACGAAGAAGTATCTAAAGCTATATGGCTATACCTCAGCGACAAGCTGAATATCCCTCTGTCTTCACTCTCTAAAGAAAGTGCTGAACAAGCCCTTTCTACAAGAAATATCCCACAGGACTTGCAACTAAGGATGGAACGTGTAATTTCGGACTGCGAAACTGCTTTATATGCTCCTATGGGCAGCTCGCAACAGATGAACAATACATACCAGGAAGCGGTAGGTATTATTAGCAGGTTGGAAGAAACATTTAATTCATGATCAGGTGGTTGCTCGTATTTACAGCAATTTTATTAGTACACATTAGTTCATTTGCCTCTCCCTACGATAAGTGGTGGAATGAGGGCAATCGTTGCTATAATCAAAAGCAGTATGACAGTGCTGCGTATTACTTTGAGCAGATAGCTGCGCTGAAGCCGGCAGATGCTGCGGTATATTACAACCTGGGCAACACCTACTACAGACTCAATAAGATAGGCCCTGCCGTACTGAACTATGAACGTGCCCTGCAAATAGAGCCATCGCACCAACTGGCAAAAGACAATCTCACCCTCACCATTTCGCGTATAGAGAAACCTATAGCCACGGTAGAGGATATCTTCTTCGTGCGCTGGTGGAAGAGTATAACTGCTGAATCAACTACAACTACCTGGTCGGTACTCAGCCTCCTGCTATTCATAACAGTTATTTGTATAGCTACACTGAAAGTGTTGGGTATAATTAAATTCATACCACGCCAGGTACAACCGGCATTAATTGCTTTATGGGCTGTAACACTGATACTGGCTATTGCTTCTACAACTCATACACTCAAGCTAAAGGCTGTGGTGATGACGGATGGCACCCAGCTGATGAACAACAGCAAACAAGGGAAATCGATAGGCAACATACCTGAAGGCACTACGGTAGAGATCAATAACGAAACGGGAGCACTGACAGAAATAACACTACCCGATGGCCGCAGTGGCTTTGTAGAAAAAAACAGCCTCACCAAGATATAGACCATGGCATCATACTGGGTAAAAACACCATGGTGGGTTAAAAAATTCTTCTCTACAGAACTCATCTGGAGTATGCCCGTAGATCACAATGCACCTGCTGTCTATCTCACCTTCGACGATGGCCCCCACCCTACGGCGACCACCTTTATACTGGAGCAACTGGAACAATACAATGCAAAAGCAACATTCTTCTGCATAGGAAAAAACGTATTGGAGCAACCCAAAATATTTGAAGCAATAAAAAGTAAAGGCCATAGCATCGGTAATCATACGCACGATCACATGAATGGCTGGAAAAATACACCTGCTACATATATCAAGAATATATTCAAGGCAGCAAAGTATATAGACAGCAAAGCGTTGCGCCCGCCATACGGACGTATCACGCTTACACAGGTGAAGACATTGCATCGCAAGAACCCCAACTGGAAGATATATATGTGGGATGTGCTAAGTGGTGATTTTGATACAGACATCAGTGCCGGGAAATGTGCGGAACATGTGTTGAATAATATAGAGCCCGGCTCGATAGTAGTATTTCACGACAGTGATAAAGCATGGGAGCGCATGAGCTACGCCCTGCCACTGGTATTGGAACACTGCAAAAAAATGAACTGGCAAATAAAAGCCTTGCCCCAATAAGAATGTATATAGATACACATACACACCTCTACGATGAACAGCTAATGGCTGAAGAAGAGGCTATGATAGCACGAGCGATAGCAGCAGGTGTCAGCAAGATGTACATGCCCAATTGTGATAGCAGTACGATAGAAGGCATGATGCACCTTTCCAAAAAATTCCCGGAGAACTGCCTGCCAATGATGGGGCTGCACCCTACTTATGTAAAAGACAATTACAAAGACGAACTGGACATAGTGGAAGAATGGTTGGCGAAAGAAAAATTTTACGCCATAGGTGAAATTGGCCTCGATAAATATTGGGACCTTAATCACCTACCTCAACAGATAGAAGCATTCGAATACCAGATAGACCTTGCGTTAAAATATGATCTGCCCATAGTCATCCACAGCCGTGAAGCGACACAGGATTGTATAGACATAGTGAAGAAAAAACAGAATGGAAAGCCGAAAGGGATATTCCACTGCTTTGGTGGTACCCTTGAAGAAGCTAAACAGATTATCGCCCTTGGTATGTATATGGGTATAGGTGGCGTAGTGACATTCAAGAAAAGCACCTTACCTGAAATTCTCAAAGAAGTAGGCCTCGATAATGTAGTCCTGGAAACTGATGCTCCATATCTTGCTCCTGTCCCTTATCGCGGAAAACGTAATGAAAGTGCTTACATTCCCTTGATAGCGGAGAAGATCGGCGATATAATGGGTATGAGTAAGGAAGAGGTGGGTAGAGTGACTACTGAGAATGCGGAGAAAATATTCGGGGGTTAAACTACAATAAAGAACGACCTAAGTTGTAGGTCATTCTTTATTATACATCATGTAGTACCGCTTTTTTCTCCGGTTAAATTTGTCCCTTTTAATTTGGGTCAAACTTGACCATCCATTCAATACCGAATTTATCTCTAAACATAGCAAAATAAGTACCATCAGGGGTTTCGTCAATAGGCATTTCAACTTGTCCGCCCACTGAAAGTCCATTAAATAACTTGTAAGCCTCTTCCTTACTATCAGCGGTAATAGCAATTTTGCTTCGATTCTCATTTTCATCTACTCGCCCCATAATTTCCAGAATATCATTACCAAACAAAAAATTTTGTCCAATAGGCAATGCAATGTGCATTATTTTATGGGTCTCTTTATCCGGTATTGGGAATTCCTCATTTGTAATGTCTTTGAATCGAATAATTTTTGAGAACTCACCGCCCAATACTGACTTGTAAAAGTTGAATGCTTCTTCTGCATTACCGTTGAAATTAATGTGTGGATTGATACTTGCCATAATTCTATTTTTATTGTTACTAAATTTTATTTTATAATTGCCATTCTTCCGCCAAGCCACGCAGCAGGCAGTGTTAATACTATGAGTGAAATAGGATACCAACGTGGTGGAATGTCCCACATAGCGATTAGTCCCAAAATGGTTAACACAACACCGATCATTCCAAGAATAATGGCGTGTTTCATTGGCTTGTTTGGTGCAAGGCGTGCTGTCAGATAACAACCGAACGTGTTGAAAATTGTTCTGTACGCTACAATTATTACAATCAACCATCCGGGATTTTCTTCAAATGGCTCTGTTTTCATAATGCCTGTTTTTTGCAAAACACTATCTGTTATCATTGATAGAATTACCAATACTGCAAAACCTGCAATAACAGCCCCGATACTTTTCAATGTTTCTTTTTTCATTTTTTCAGCGTTGATAATAATGTGTCAAGTTCATTCATTGTCATTTTAAACCCTTCTGTGAAGCCCATTTCGATCATATTCTCCATTCGTTCAAACGATTCATTAAAAATGGTGATACTCACTTTGGTTATGCCATTTTGTTCGCTGAAATTGTAATCCCATTCAGAACCCGGCAGTTGACGATTTTCATTTTCATCTGAAAACGTGTTGTACATCTTAAAATTGGTTTTCGGGGTAATGGATATATATTCCTGCACCGCCCAACGTTCCTGCCCATCGGGGCTTATCATCGCGTAAAATCGCCGGCCGCCTACTTCGAAATTCATATACTTGGTTTTGGCGCGCATAGGTGCAGGTGCCCCCCATTGGTCAAGCAGTTCTGCTTTGGTAAAGGCATCCCATACTAAAGACTGTCCGGCATTAAACTCCCTGGTTATGTAAACCGTTTTCGCTGCCTTGTCAACGTTAAAATCAAATAGCAGATCGTTGTTCATTATTTCTGTTTTTTAATTGTTGATAATAATTGGTCAAGTTGGTTAAACTGAGTTTCCCAGTTTTGTCTGAATTGGGCTAACCAATGGTCAAACTCCTGCATCTTTTTGGCGTTAAAGTGATAATATATCTCCCTGCCTCTCTGCTCGGGTTTAATCAATTCGCATTTGTGTAAAACTTTAATATGCTTCGATACAGCCTGTCGGGTCATATCAAATTTTTCCGCCATTGCATTTGGTGTTAATGCCTGGATAGCGATTAACGTTAAAATAGCCCTGCGTGTTGGGTCTGATATGGCCTGAAATATATCTTGTTTCATTTTTTGATTATTAATTGCGCAACTCTCAGGTTGCAAATATATGTGCAACTTTTGAGTTGCGCAAATATATCTGCATTTTTTTTCGAGATGTAATGACTGGAAGGTTAGTGGCAATTGCTACAGACGATAATTCAAAAAGAAATAGCCTGCTAAGAATCAATGTCTTAGCAGGCTATTTATGGTAATGCGGAGGGACAGGGATTCGAACCCTGGATACCCTTTGACAGGTATACACACTTTCCAGGCGTGCCTCTTCAACCACTCGAGCATCTCTCCGGAAGAGGTGCGAAAGTACTTAAATTTCGGCAAAAAAACCTAGCTATTACCTTGGAATTGCACCGGTTCTGTGATGTTGTACCTTAAGGCTTTCGGGTAGATCGTTCAGGTGAGGTAGTTTTCCTGCACGGTATTCAGCATATAGTCGCATGATATCTTCCTTTGTGTCACCAATAAACGGCCCATGGCTCACTATCTCCACTCCATGTGGAGCGGCGGCATAGAAAACAAAATGTGACCCTTCAGCTCCTGCGTGGAAAATAATCTCCGTTTCCTCGTCACTGGTCAGATGCTCCAGCCATCCTGACTGGCCCGATCTTACATTAGTACCTCCAATCTCAACATTTCCTTCCAACACATAAATGAACCCATTGTAGCGGGCGGGTATATTTTGAGTGACGGTTCCTGCCCCTTCCATTTTGAAATCTACTAAAGTAAACGGCGTATGATTACGGAGCGGTGATGTCATACCGTTGCTGCTACCGCTATACAATCTTATCTCGCTTTTGCCTGAAATTAATGTGGGTGCATCTTCTTTAAGTATCAGTTGCCAGGAAGGCTCTACCCACCTCTTTTCAGGTGGTAAAGCCAGCCATAGCTGCAGGATATGCATCTCCGTTTTTGACGTTATCTCTTCTGTATGGACAATACCTTTTCCTGCTGTCATTAGTTCAAGACTACCAGTCTTGAAGTGTTCTTCGTCACCTTTCAACACCAATGTCACTGTTTCAAAACCGGCATGAGGATGTGCGCCACCAACAGGAGCACCATCAGGTAAGTCCAACTTGTCGTCCATTAAAATGATGAATGGGTCGGTATCGCTAAAGTCTTGTCCATCAATAATTGCTTTTGCCATATGTCCTTCTCCGAGGAATCCACGATGATAATCTCCTGTCCCTATTTTATCTATTCTTCTCTGTATCATATGTACAAAGTTCCGAAGGAATAATGACTTACAGGTATATGTTACTCAAAGTATAGCGGTTACCAAAAGGATACTGCATAGTGGACACGTTGAAATAACTTAAAGGTTTCTCAGGGTCTTTGCTACCAGGAGGTATTCAGCAACATTCTTTTTTATAACGCGTTTGAATGAAGTGGTCAAAGTAATAGAGCCTTTTTCCTCCTCTACCCTCTTTATACTCGCTGCACATCCATTTAGAACGCCTTGCTTAGCTAATGGGGAAATTATAGATGGGGTTATCCACATAAACTAACAGGAAGTTCACAATTTTATACGAAAACTCTTTTTAACACATTTTAACAGGCATTACATCTGTTCAATCTATTGAAAAGCCTGTAAATCAATGCATCAGACACTGTGGATAGCAGAAAATAGGGGTTCAATAAACTAAACTTGGAGATATGCACGCACAGGTTATGCACACAAATGAAAAAAACCTCGGCCAGGAGGCTTTTTCACATAAAACAGAAAAGCCGCTTAATAAGCGGCTTTTGCAATTCTTGGAAAGCATGCAATTGCTTTGTACTCCGAGCTAAAGCTCAGGAAGTTGACTTGGTCTTCATGAACTCTTCCGCTTCCTGCCGGTTATTAGCTACAACAACAGCTGTGTCCATATGATCGTCATAGTGTATACCTTCCTGCTCCAGTGACCTTTGGTCAAAATCAGGTGAATTAACGTCGGCGGTCACTTCTTTTGCGAATTTGTATTCGAGTTCTTCTCTTTGAAATAGGAAATGTGGCATATGATATGTGTGTTTAAAGTTGGTTTTGTAAATAGTATCTATTCTCAATGAACATGGTGTAAAAACCTTGCCGTTAAAAATGGCGGCCTAACCATATAGCACCTGGCAGTTCGGACAATAGAAGGTTCTCCTGTTAGTCTTCCCTAAATGTTCTTTGATTATTGGTAATTCGCATCGCTCACAGGTTCGCTTGGTGTGGGCTTTCCAATGCTTCTTGAGCTCGTAGGCCTTTTTCCACTTGAGAAAGTCGAATGCATATTTCCTTGTCTCGTCTGTTAATAGCTTTATTTTCTTTGGTGGTAATGTTCCCATGGTGTTGAGGGGATGGATGTGTAACCGGTAGAGCACCTCATTTTTTATGATATTCCCCGAGCCGGAAAATATATCCTGGTCCAACAAGGCATCACAGGCAAGCATATCCGGTTTTGACTTTAATTTCTTTACAGCTGCTTTGGCGTCCCAGTCGGGAGACATAATGTCCGCTGACCACTCATATACTTCATCCAGATCTTCCTCAATAAATTTTACTGAGCATGCGTAAAAATTAAGCTCTCCTGCCTTGAACTTCAGGCTTAACCGGGGTGTGCCGTCTTTCTGTTCGTTGATCCTGTAAGAACCGAAAAGCAGGAAGTGTATCTTGATAGTGAAGCCTTTAAAACAGATGAGAAAATGCTTCCCCCAACTTTTAAAGGATAATATTTTCTTATTTACAACTCTATCTATATCCTCTTTGCTATTGCCTGATACTTGCAAGACCTTCTTACCTTCAAACTCCTGAACGAGTTCTTTTAATATAACGATGGAGGGTCCTTCCGGCATGGCTGGTAATATTATATCTGGTTAGGCAGCATGTGCAGAAAATTGACTTTCGAGAAAGGCTACTCTATTCTCTGCCCTTGAAAGGTGTAATGCCAATATCCAGTCATTGGGCTGGTCTTTCAGTGCTTCTTTATATTCTTCTATAGAAGTAACCAGTCTCATGTATTCGGTTGTGAAGATTTCCAATTGACTCATCTTGTTATGTGGTTTTGTTCCTACATAATTGTCAATTAAAACCGTGCCTGAAAAGTAATTACCACACCACTGCATCAAGCGGTACGTCATGCGCCTCTATAGGAAAATCACATATTTGGAATGGATAGCATACACCCAACTTATAACCACCGGGGTGAGTGGAGAAGAATGTATCGTAATAGCCTGCCCCATAGCCGAGGCGATAATGCTCTTTGCTGAAGGCGATACCCGGTACAATGAAAAAGTCGATCTCTCCGGTATATACAACTCCACCGGCAGGATGCTTGGTGCCAAATCGCCCATCTTCAAGTTCTGCAAGTGAATGAAGCACCAGGTTTTGGAGCTGCCGCTTAGGCAATGCTTTGGGGCAAACTATGGTAAGTCCTTTATGTAATAATGATTCGATCAGCGGGTGAATATCTATCTCACTGCCAAAGGGCAAGTAAGTATGAATGACCTTTGCATTTTTTTCCTCAATCAATTGCTCTATCCTTGCACATAGCTCCGCATCTTTAATGACCTTCTCATCCAAAGGGAAACTATCCCTTTTAGCCAACATCTCTTTCCTTAATTCTGCTTTCTTTTCATTCATATCTATAATACGAGATGTTTGTCTATAAAACACTAAATTATAACAAACTGCAACATATCCACACTTTAAAGCAGGGATAAGATATGCTTCATAATTTTAAGTATGAATGAGTCTATTAGCGATATTATCCTTTCTCTTTTTCCTGGACTGTTTTTCTGCCTGTTTCCACTACTACTTCTTTCATGGTAACCGCATAATCATTGGGATGTATCTCTGACCCATATTTCACGGCATAAGCTTTAGTAAATTCTGCCCCGAAATATAATATGATAGAAGAATAATAAGCCCACAATAGTATCACTACCAAAGAGCCGGCTGCACCATAGGTGCTACCAACGTTACTTTTGCTGATGTAGAAAGAGATACCAAATTTCCCTACCATAAAAAGTAGCGCCGTGATCACCGCTCCCAACAAAATGTCTTTCCATTTTATTTTGGCATCCGGCAATACCTTGAATATTACAGCAAAAATGAGGGTAACAATTCCCAACGTGATCAACTGGTTTAATATATAAAATATCACAACCGCTACATCCGGAAATGCTGCCTGCAAGCGGCCACTAAGTGCATCTACTACAGATGTTACAGCCAGTGAAACCAAAAGCAGGAAACCCAGGCTCACTATTACAGAAAATGAAAGGAACCGGTTCTGCAGCATCTTTACCCACCCCTTCTTTGGCTTAGGTTTTAGTCCCCAGATAGTATTAATAGAGTCCTGTATCTCTCCAAAGATAGTAGTGGCCCCTATCAGCAAAGTGACGCCGCCTATTATAGCTGCCATAGTGCCTTTCCCGCTGAGTGCTGCTTTCTTTATAATATCCTGTAGTTGGGCAGCAGTATCTTTACCCATAAACCCTTCTAGTTGGGCATATATCTGTCCTTCAACCGCTTCCCTTCCAAGAAATAAACTGCATAATGAAATGATCAGTATCAGCAAAGGGGCCATGGAGAATACCGTATAATAGGACAGGGAACCTGCCATTTTTGTGATCTTATGCTCGGAAAATCCGCTGAATGACTCCTTTAAAATTTCCCATATTCCTTTTAATGTCACCTTCTTTTTTGTCCTCATAGTGCGTATATCTTTTACTCAACAATAAAAAAGTGTGCCGCTATGGATTTTTCGAGAAAGCCACTATCTTTACTGCACGGCCGGACTATATTTTTAATTCTATCACACTCAAGGCGATACATTTGAATGTATTGCGATACAACACATCATGGATCCGAAGATCATTCTTCTAGTGGACGACGATAAAGACGATAGAGATATCCTGCAGGAAACGATATTAGCTATTGACAAGACTGCCGAGATCTATTCCTTGCCAAATGGCCACAAGGCATTGGAATACCTGAATAATGTAAAATGCAAAACACCATCACTCATAGTACTTGACTATAATATGCCCCTGATAACAGGAGCTGACCTGCTGGTAAAAATATTTGCTAATGAAGAGTACAGGGCCATCCCTATTGTAATGCTCAGCACTTCTAATGCTGAAAGGCATGTAGAACAGTGCCTGCGTAATGGCGCGAAGGAATATTTTGTAAAACCTACAGACTATAACGAACTCGAAAAATTGGCAAACAAATTATTGGAAATAGCCAGCTAGCCGTTCTTTGCCTTCGGCAAATAGATATTAAATGTAGCGCCCTCACCTTCTGTGCTGATTGCTTCAATAAAACCTTTATGATTCTGCATTATTTTTTTACAGATAGAAAGCCCTATACCATTTCCGGAATACTGTTCTTTGGTCACCAATCGCTGGAATAACTCAAACACCTTCTGTGAATATTCTTCGCTAAAGCCCATACCATTATCTGCTACTGATATTTTATAAAACGTATTGGCCGTATTGATATCTTTGCCCGCCAAATGGGATCCGGACACGAGTTCACTATCTATAGTGATCAACAGATCCACGTCTGATTTCCTGTATTTAATAGCATTACTGATGATATTATCAAATAACTGCCTTAGCTGAAAACTGATACCATTGACAACAGGTAATGAACCAATTTTTACATCCGCAGATGCGTCCTCTAGTTTCTCATTATAGAAATCAACCACATCGGCAACAATTGTATTCAAATCTACTTTCTCATGTTCCTCATTGTAAAGCGATGTCTTTGAATAGGTCAGCAGGTCTTCAATAAGTCGCTGCATTCTGTTCGCTGCATGTAGTGAACGCTCCAGGTAATTTTGGGATCTTGGTTCCAGTTTTGTTCCCAGGCTATCTCTTAATAGATTGTTGTAAAGAATGATCTTCCTTAAAGGTTCTTTCATATCATGAGAGGCCAGGTAAGTAAACTGCTCCAGTTCTTTATTCTGCGCCTCCAGTTCACTGGCATTTTGTTGTAGCTTATCTTCTGCCAGCTTTCTTTCAGTAAGATTACGGGTCAGTTTTGTAAAGCCTATTACATTATTCAGTTCGTCATGCAATGCTGTTATCACAATGCTGCCCCAGAATTTTTCCCCGTATTTTGTCAGGCGCCATCCCTCATGTACCGCCCTGCCTGTCATCACTGCCTCTGCTATCAATTGTTCGGGAAGCCCCCTATCCCTGTCTTCCTGCATATAAAAAATCCGGAAGTTCTTCCCTAGTATCTCTTCCTCTTTATAACCTTTTATCTTCTCTGCCCCTTTGTTCCAATTTTGTATGTTCCCTTCCCTGTCCATAAAGATGATAGCATAATCCTCCACCTCTTCTATCATCCTATTACTCTCTATCACTTTTTGCTCAAGGGAGTTATTCAGTCCTTCTATATGCTGTTCAGTCCCTTTAAGATCCTTTTTAGTCTTCATTTGTTCTGTAATGTCCAGCAACATATTCATAGCACCAACGATCTCCCCCTCTGAATTGAATAAAGGCTTAGGGTGAGGAAGGATATTTCTTCTTACACCATCAGGACGCTCTACAATTATATCCTGACCAGCGATTGGTATTCCCGTTTTTAACGTAACCGCCATAGGGCAAGCATTCAACGGCATTTCACTACCATCAGTATTATATATTTTCCATGAGCCACACCACAGATCTTTACCTATTTCGGGCACACGACCCCATAATTGCACAGCCGCATCATTGAACATTGTGATAAACCCATCTTTATCGCATAGATATACGGCCACATCCAATCCGGCTATAAGTTGCTTATGCATCAGCTCACTTTCATTTCGTGGTTCAATATATTGATGGTTAACACTCGACACATTAAGTATTTTCTGCATTAAAATCAGATTGGATAACATCAAATCCTAACAAAATCGTGCCGACGTGTTAATAACCAATAACTAACACCTATAGGCATGGGTTTTATACATCTTTGATACTACTCTATGTAAAACCATAAAATATGAGCAAGCTTGAAAGTATCCACCGCGAATACGAAACACTGGAAGCCTCTGTAATGCAGGCTAAGGAACTGTTAACACAGTTTCCGGACGACTGGACTTTAAAGATTAATATCGCACAGGCAGAACACCGCCTCGAAGACCTGAACAACATGCTGACAGCACCCATGGCTGAGGCTTAAAAAACATCCAATGCAACCACAGATCACACATACAACGATAGCAAACAGCGGAATAATACCCGCGAATGAAAAAGGAAAGCAAAATGACCTGGAGCATTCCGAGTCTTTCACCTCCCGGGAAGAAGCAGCCAAATGCTTTGTGAGGGCTTACAAAAGAATGTTTAACCCAAAAGTATGGCACAAACTCTGCGGATTTATGAGCGCGGAACTGGCGTTAGTGAATCCTAATGGAGAAAAGGAACGTGACCTCGCAGAAATAAATGACTATTACAGGATAGATATACCTGGCCCTGGTACAACGGCTGGTGATGGTTATGACTGGGTGAAAGTAGATGCAATAGAAGAACATCACGATGCCAGTGCGGAGACAGAATGGATGGCGATGAGATTGCGGCCTGCTCCTAATCCGGCACATGGCAAAAGCGATGTTGCGCATTTTTTCCAGGATAGCGCCACTTCTACATTTATCATATCCCGGACAGGCAATACTGTTACCGCATCCTATCATGGCAGAAATGAACTGCCCAATAACCATACATC
Source organism: Bacteroidetes bacterium UBA7674 (assembly GCA_002483105.1). Lineage (GTDB taxonomy): Bacteria > Bacteroidota > Bacteroidia > Chitinophagales > Chitinophagaceae > MKUN01. Next base: position 669,102 of record DLHG01000013.1, on the reverse strand, counting down.
TTCTGCTATAGACAATTTGAGAAATGCAGTTGTTACTTCAGGCGCGTTTGCCGGATTTTCAGAAGCACATTGGTCTACATTAATAAAGGAATTCTTACAGGCAGAGATCGGGGGGTGACCTAATACAAACCTGCTTTCTTTATAGCCTCCTTCTTATTGCGCACTTGTAGTTTTTCGTAGATATTGCGGATATGAGTGCGTATGGTTTCAACAGAAAGAAATAGTTTATCCGCTATTTCCTGGTAAGAAAATCCTTTGGAAAGCCACAACAGCACCTCATTTTCCCTGTCAGTAAGCATTTCTTTGGCATCAAAATAAGGCACATCCTTTTGAAAGGCCATTACTACCTTTCGTGCTATCTGGCTGCTCATCGGCGAGCCCCCTTTCAATACATCCTTCAGTGCGTCAATAAGCTTCGGAGCTTCTATCCCCTTTAGTACATATCCTGTAGCTCCGGCCTTTATCGCCCGAAAAACCTTATCTGCGTCATCAAACGCACTCAGCACCAGGCATTGTATATGCGGATGCAATGGCTTCAGCCATGCAATGAGTTCTATCCCACTCTTCCCCGGCAGTTGTATATCTGTAAGTAACAATGCAACATTCTTACCATTACCACTTTCCACATACTTCATCGCCGCCTCAGCCGAAGCAAAAGATGCTTCCAGCTTAAATAGCCCGGACATGTTTATAAGAGTGGTAAGGTATTCCCTGATCTTATCATCATCTTCTACCAGCAAAAGTGCATCCATAGTATAAAAATAAGCTACCGCGGCTTTAAATGCCATATGAAAAAAGTAGTAGGCCTACAACGGCATACTAAATACCACACTCGTTCCTTTCCCTTGCAGAATGACCATCTTGCCTCCCATACTTTCCATTCTTTTCCGCATGTTCCTCAGGCCATTACCCTGCTCCTCCATCTTTGTAATATCAAAGCCTTTGCCATCATCTGTCACAACGAAGGTGATCTCGCTGGCATCATGTGTACACGATAAGCGAACCAGGTTTGCATCACTATGCTTCACCACGTTATTCAGCGCCTCTTTTATCACCAGCAGAATATTTCTCCGTTGCTCGCCACTCAGGTGGATCATTCCGGGCTCAGCAGGAAAATGCAACTCATACCTGATATTTATCCGCTCCAGGAATTCCCGTACCTGTTCCCTGAGGTAAGACAATAGTCCTTCCAATGTATCATGCTGTGTATGCAGCGCCCATACTATCTCGCTCATGCTTTGAGATACCTCCCGCGCGGTAGAGGATATAGCCTTTACATCTTCCAGCATTTTATCCCGCCCATCATTCTGCAGAGGTATCAACTCGCTAAGCAATGTTATTTTAGTAATTGCCCCGCCTATGTCGTCGTGCAAGTCCCTGCTGATACGACTGCGTTCGGCGGCAAGCATTTTTTCCCTTTCCAGGGCTTCCAGCGCCGAGTTCACCTTTCTCCTGTACCATAGGTATGTGAGCAATGCAATTACTATCATTACAGAAAGAGCCATAGCCCACCTAAACCACACTTGTTGCCAAAAGGGGGCATTAACCCGCACCTTAATAACATATGGTGCACTCAATTGTTGGTTACTGCTGACACCATGTATATATAAGGTGTAATCACCCGGCAACAGGCTTGCATATCTTATCTCTCCTGTTTTGGAATCATTCCAGCTTTTATCCCAGTCAAGGAGTTTATACCGAACATGGTTAGCGTCGGGATTGGTATAATCGGCTACAGCTACGTTGATAGTAATTGAATTCTTTTTGTAAGAGAGCTCTACAGTATTCCCTACAACACTATGCGGAATTAGAATGCTATCACCGGCAATGATGTCTGTAATAACTACCTGTGGTTTTGCAGTATCAAATCTTACACTCTTTCCTGTAAGCCAATTGAATCCTTTAATTCCACCAAAGTATAATTTTCCTGAATACCCTTTATGGAAAGCTCCTGAATTAAATTCATTGCTTTGTAACCCGTTATTATAGAAGTAATTACTAAAACTGTTTTGTTTACGTTTATAACAACTAAGGCCGCCATTGGTGCTGACCCAAATATCATGAGCTTCATCTTCCAGCACACCATATATATTGGCATTCGGAAGACCATGTTTGGTATTGAACAATATAGCCTTCCCGGACCGCGAATCAAATTTCCAAAGGCCGGTACCGCTTGCCACCCATAGTATGTATGGTTCGAGTTCATCCCTATGCACACTTCTTAGCGCCATATTACCTAAGAAGCTATCGACTTCCTGAAAATGCTCTCCATCATAACTTACGGATAATAAACCCCAGGCAGGAAAAACCATCCAGTACTTGCCATTTTTATCTGGTATGATATCCGTCACTTTACGTTTCAGGCTATACTGCAGTATTTGTTTCTGTTCCTCCCATTTGCCATTCTTACGAAATAATATTTTCGGTCCCAGCGCAGTTGCGACCAACATAGTATCATCACCTTTATTTAAAAGTTCATACACGATATTATCCTCACCTTGCCAACCCGGTTCTACTTTCTTAAGAATATTACCCTGCATATATCCTACGCCATTACTATACCCTACCCACACCTTGTTGTCCGTGCTCTCATAAATGGTGCGCACATGAATATCCTTTCTTCCATCCGGAAGGGGTATTTGTTGCAAGCTGCCTGTTTGGGCATCGTATATATTCAGCCCGTTTCCTATGTTTCCAAACCATATTTTGCCATCTCTCCCCTCATAGATGCTCCATATAATAAAGTCTTTCAGTTGCGGATGATCTCTTTCATCTAACGGAAATTTACCAAAAGGCGGTGTTTTAAGGTCTGCATATGCTATTCCCCCTGCATCAGTACTCACCCAGAGATTACCACTTCTATCCTCTATTATATCTGTGACATTATCCGATGGAATGGTATTGCTAACATAGCTGTCTCGTTGATGACTATCTAAAATGTTCCCCTTGTCATCCACACAATACAAACCATACGAATGTGCCGATATAAATACATGACCCTTACTATCCCGCAATAACTTTGCCTTTGATAACGATCCTCCCTTCCATTTCACACTACTGAACAAGCGCATTTGTGCCGCGTCAAATACATCAACGGCCTTGTCGTCTGATAACCAAAGCCGGCTTCCTTCACAAGCCATCAACGTGATCTTATCTTTATAGCGAAGCTCTTTATACTTTTTACTATTTACATCAAAACGATAGTAGGTACCATTATCATAAAGACTTACCCAAAGGAATTGCCTGTCGTCTGTTGTTACTCTAAGGTTTCTATACCTGCTATACTCAAAAGAAAATGGATAAGGATACAGGACAGTTTTTCCTGTGAATATATTATAACTGACAATACCCCTGTTCAGGTCGTGCAACCATAGGACTCCATTTCTATCCAAAAAATATAAAGCCGTTAAGCTTTTTAGTTCCAACTTTCTTTCCAGGCGGTCAAGCTTCTTGTTCAGGCAATATATACCCGTATAGCAGACGTACCATATATTACCTTGCTTGTCTTCTACAAGGCGGTTGCGTATATAGGCAGCTTCAGCATTTTGCATTGCATCAGCAGGACGATATACTTTTACTTGTCTTCCATCATACCGGTTAAGCCCGTCGGCAGTACCCGCCCATACATAGCCACTTTTGTCTTGCAGTAAAGAATATACAGAGTTGTGAGAAAGGCCTTCGTTCACACCAACGGCATGAAAAAGAAGCCTGTGTTGTTGTGCTACAGATGTACCGAAGAATGCGAGTAAAAGAATTGGAATCAGTAAACACGCTGGCTTAGAACAGCCTCTTACTACTAATATCACATTTTTGAAATTGACCATTAGCCGCATCTTGTGGAGAAATTCACAAAAAATGTATTTTATGAAAAAATCTTTACTACTGCTTTTGTCAGTTTTCACCATTATGAGTGCCTGTAAGAAGGATGATGAAACAACTCCGCCTACTCCGGAACCTTACAAATGTACAACTTGTATCACAACACCGGAAGCCAAAGCTGAACATAATACCAGCAGCGCAGGTGTCTATAAAGGTGTGATCGTAGGATCTACGGGCACTATAGCTTTGTATCTGTACAACACAGGCACCGAGGTTTCTGCATTAGTGGCTTTCGATGGCAAAAATGCTACCCTTACTACTACGTCACTTTCAGGTTGGGCACCCGGCCAGCCTATTACTAATGCTTTATTCACAGGCACTATTGACGGACAAACCGTACAGGCTCTTTTCTCTGTTGAAGCCAATGGTCAAAACCCAAGTGTTCAATTGACCATACCTGGTCATACAGTCACGGTTGCAGTATACAAGGAGACTTCAACAATGCTGATCAAAAACTATGAAGGGACGTATACCGGTGATGATAACGGCATCTTCAATATGGCTATTAGTGGTGAGGAGTATTCCATAGTAACGCAGGGTGGCAATGCGCCGATGGAAGGCGTACTAATTAACGGAAAGGTGGACTTCAACCAAAACGGAATAGAAGTAAAAGGCGAATTTCAAGGTACCGACTATATAACAGGGACATGGAAAAACACTACCGATAATACCCAAGGCACCTGGACAGGCAACAGGACTTTGTAAAATAATATTCCCCTTTTGAAATGCCCCATAACGGAACTCAATTGAGTTCCGTTTTATTTTTGTGTTTATTAGCTTTGTTTAATATGAAAACAACAGACATCGTCCTCATCGCCACTACTACCATCACAGGCCTGATGGCCGGATTGTTTTTCGCTTTCTCTTATTCAGTCACGGGGGGCTTAGGCAAACTGGCTGATGCCGAATACATCAGGGCATTCCAGTCTATCAATAGAGAAATACAGAACCCGCTGTTCCTGGCCTGCTTCATGGGTATTTTACTATTGCTGCCGGTAAGTACTTACTTACATTACAGCAACCCGGCTGTATTTAAACTACTTCTAGCCGCTACTATCATTTACTTCGGAGGAGCATTCGCTGTAACAGCTTTGGGCAACATACCACTCAACAATGCTATTGATGCTTTCAATATAGATACAGCAACGGCTGAGCAAATAAGCGCACAACGTACGGCTTTTGAAACGAGGTGGAATAATCTCAATCTTATTCGCGTAGTTTCATCAACATTATCACTCCTGCTTATGATACTTGCCTGTATCAAAAAAACATAATGATCTAAATAAAAATGGCTCACACGAGCTATTTTTATTTAGATCTGCTTAAAGTCATCTGGATTCAACTATGCACTAAGTACAAAATCCTGTTTTGTAGGATAGTGCATATAGGCTTTCCAGTTCAGGGAGAAAATATATTTCAGCTTGCTGACCAATGTATCAAGGCTTCCCGTTTTGGGTAAGAAAAAGTTAGCCCCGTTCTCAAAACAATGGTCAACGTACTTCCCGAATGCCATTGCTGAATACATAATAACAGGCATGTTATCATACTTCCTGTCCTTGCGTATTTCCATTATGCAAGCCATGCCATCTTTGCAAGGCATCTGTATGTCTAAGAAAAGAATATCAGGAATTTGCTCTTTCAGCAGCATAAATAGCTTTTCGCCATCTTCTGCATGCCTGATAATGATCGGATAAGTTGTTTCTTCTACTGCTACTCTGAAAATGTATGCATCGTCATTATCGTCTTCTGCAAGTATTACATCATTAACGGTTTGTGTCATATAGTCTTTGTTTAACCCTGGCCTGTTTTACAATTTCTAATAGCATCGAAAATATACAAAATACCAGTAGCAGCCATCAATACCTTATAATACTTGCTTGCCTAAAAATCCATGCCAGTTGGCACGGGCATTCCTGTCTTTGCCAAGCAAAATCAATGCTAAAGTCCCCTAAAACCTCAATTTCACCGCTATGTCATCTTAAAGAAATATTTCTTTGAAAAGAGTTTTGCTTTTTCATTTCAGTACTTATATCTTTGCACTCCAAAGTTCTTAAAACGTATGCGGAAGTAGCTCAGTTGGTAGAGCATCACCTTGCCAAGGTGAGGGTCGCGGGTTCGAGTCTCGTCTTCCGCTCAAAAGAAATTCCAAGCCATCGGTTTGGAATTTTTTGTTTGAGCACGTTAGTGCCCAAGTTGCCCTGGTGGTGAAATTGGTAGACACGCAGGACTTAAAATCCTGTGGGCAGCAATGCTCGTGCCGGTTCAAGTCCGGCCCGGGGCACAGAGAGAAGCCGCTATATAGCGGCTTTTTTTGTTTAAACCTTAACTCAGACAAGTTCCCGGACAAAGCGAAGCTGTCTGCTACAGCAGACATTTACAATACGTTGTGGAGTTCTTACTGTATTAACCTACCTGATAAAACCCGGAAGCACATCAAAGTATTTAGCCTCATCATCATTGAGCAGCAAGTCCTTGAGGCTAAAGATTAAAGACTTGTAGGCAGTGTACATTTCCCGGTTAAAATTGATGATAGTGGATATCTCTATCTCCGAGAGCTTAACCGGCTGAGCATAGAGTTGCTGTAGAGTAATGGTATAACTCTCCTGCACCTCCTTCTGTATCGCAGCAAGGTCTTCAAAAACGGATGCGGAATTATCTGTCAGCAACAAGGCAGCCATGCCCTGAACCATAGGGAACGCTTTCTGCAACGAACTCTTGTAGAAATTGTATTTGATCTCGTTCCCCGAGTTCTTCAATTGCGCTATGTCCGGCACAGCATCCTTCATACTCTTTGCTGCATACATCCCGTTACGCACCGATGACATTAAACGGTCCAGGTCGTTAGACTGTCCCTTAGTGTGTTGCAGGTCTTGCGCCGATATATAGTAGGTGTATATATCACCATGAAGTTGCTTAATGAGGTCGTATTTCTCCGCCTGATGCCCCTCCTTATAGTGCTCGGGGATATCTTTTTCAAACATCCCGGGGGCATCTGCATCAAAAACATCGACAGTGTATTGCATTACCATTTTAAGAAAATACTGCGACTCATTTCGCATAGCGGTTATGGCCATGTCAACATCAGCAACCGGTATTTTGCTGATGAATTTCGTCACCTTATGGTCGCTAATAAATCGCTTCTCCAGGAATCCTGCAATGAGATTGAGAAAAGGATAGAAAATGATGATGGAAAGAACATTGACAAATGTCTGGAAAAATGCCAGGGCAATAAGGTGATCAGAAATACTAAAGTATCCGGTAATAAGATCCAGTATCTGCCCGAGCAGTATGAAAATGACCAGGCTGCCGGCTATATTAAAGATGAAGTTGCCCCAGGCCACTCTTTTCATCGCAGGCTCTTTGCCCGCCGAGACTATCAGCAATTTAATAGTTGTGCCTATCTCTGCACCCAATACGATGGCCGCAGCCCCATACAATGTAATAGAGTTAGTATGCAACGCACTGAGCGCTATTACTACCGTGGCTGAACTGGACTGTATCAATGAGGCGATGATAAAACCTGCAATGAGGTATATGATAGCGGGATACTCCTGCAGGGAAGCGATATCAAATAGCTTTATGGCCTCCTCCATACCCGTCTTTGTCATCTCCAAACCGAGGAAGAGCAGCCCGATGCCTAACAGGAAAGAAAAGAAGTTATAGGCAGTGTCCTTACCTTTTACTGCCATCCGCATGATACCCGCGATTGCAATAGCAGGAAGCGCCAGTGTTTCAATATTGAAATTAAACCCGATAAGAGCGAATATCCAGGATGATAATGTAGTGCCTACATTAGAGCCTAGTATCACTGCCAGGGCATTGCGCATTGGCAGTGTGCCCGCACCCACCATTGCCAGCACTATCAGGCTCACCAGGGAGCTGCTTTGAAGTATGCCTGTGGCTATTGCCCCACCACCTATAGCCGACAAGGGGCGGGCGGTCTGCTTCCTTAAAAACAGCTTGAACTTCCTCCCCGACAGCGCGTGCAATGCCGTCTCCAGGAAATTCATTCCCAGGATAAAAATGGCAATACCGGCTAATACCTTCCAGAGATCAAGCATACATTAACGTCAGCTAAGGTAAAATTAAATATACAGAGTAACCACTGACTGATGTCACCTTACCGCTTTATCGAATTACCGCATTACATTTGCACATTGGCACAAGGCAACTTCATATCCCTCGTTCGTAAAGACCTGCTCATAGAGTGGAGGCAGAAGCACACACTCTTCGGCGTGATGCTCTACGTTGGCTCTACCGTCTTCGTGGTATATATCATGAACGGCCAACCTGAAGCCAAAGTATGGAATGCCCTTTTCTGGCTTATACAGCTGTTTGTGGCTGTCAATTCAGTTGCCAAGAGTTTTTTACAAGAGTCCCCTGCCCGCTTCCGGTATTACTATACATTGGTAAAACCTGCCACCTTTATGCTGGCGAAGATGTTCTATAGCACCATCCTTATGGTGCTTATGAGCCTGGTGAGCCTCGTCCTGTTCTCTATACTCCTCGGTTGGCCACTGGTACAGACAGGGCTGTTTGTAGCCATTGCTACAGTAGGCAGTATCAGCCTTTCGGCCGTATTCACCTTTTTGTCGGCCATAGCTGCCCGTGCCCAGCAGAATGCCGCCCTCATGGCTATTCTGGGCTTCCCCCTCGTTACCCCAATGCTGATGATATTGAGCAACCTGGCCACTAAGGCCATTGCACCAGTTTATCAGCCAGGTTGGTGGATGCTGGCAATTGTGTTGCTTTTGCTCGACGTGCTCATTATTATTCTCGGGGTCATCCTATTTCCCTTTCTCTGGCAGGAATAGCATTCCAATATTTTATAAAATATTCAGAAATTATCTATAATTTCAGTTTCAAATTATCTCCTATATGAAGGAACTACCCGTTTCCATGATCCTCTGTGCTCTATTGAGCACTAATGCAGTTTTCGCCCAATCAAGCGAGAAGTTTAGCGGCGTGATTCGTGAGACAACTCCTGAGTCGTATCGTGCTGACCACCCTTACACTAAGGAATGGGAGATGATAAAAGAAGAAGATGTTGCCTGGAAAAAACGTGTTTGGCGCACTATAGACCTTTCCGACAAAGGAAATGATCTGCTCGCACTTACCTCTATACACCCTTCCATCGGCGATGTATTGCTGAATGGCTTGTATAATGGAGAGATAGAGTCGAATAAAGTCTACACAACCGACCGTTTCGAAAAAGAACTGCCCCCCGGTAACATAAAGTCATTAAAGGATCAGGGGCTTACGGGCAATATGGTAACCTCCCTGCAAATAAAGGAAGATTGGATAATGCTCAAAAAGGACAATAAAATGGTGGTCCGCATCGTAGCTATGGCTCCCGTTGTTAAGGAGAACGGCACAGACTATCCTGCATTCTGGTTGTATTATCCCGACGCAAGGGGATATCTTTCTAAGCAACAGGTTGCAGCTCCTGGTAGCGGGCCGAGTAACCTCGATGAAGTATTTGAAGGACGTTTCTTCAGTAGTAAGATAGATAAAACGTCAGAAGCAATGGCTCCTCCGGCGAAAGACCCCGGTAAAAAATGGTAATTCTCCGGAGAACCGAAATTCTTTATATAATAGCCCTGATGCACGCATCAGGGCTATTTATTTTATTTATCCACAAAATGAACCACTGCTCATAATTGCCCCTTTAAGAGTTAAAAAAACCTACATTTGCAAAAATTTATTTGCCACATGCGCAGTTCCTGGTGGAAAGTGCTTAGTGTTTTACTCGTGGGTTTCGCTATTATCGGCGGCTTGCTGTTACCGGTTCCTCGTCTGGCTATCCTGAACGAGACCATTCGTAACCTTTACTTCCACGTCCCCATGTGGTTCGCCATGATGGCATTGTTCACTGCCGGGGCCATTTATTCTATTAAATATCTCCGCAGTTCCGACCTTAAGCACGATATATACGCTGTCAGCTATACCAATGTTGGTATCGCCTTCAGTATCTATGGTATGCTTACAGGCATGGAATGGGCTACTTACACATGGGGCAGCCCCTGGAGCAACGACCCTAAGGAATTGGGTACTGCGCTATGTATGCTCACCTACTTTGCTTACGCTATACTGCGTAACGGCATGAAGGACGAAGAGAAACGCGCTAAGATCAGTGCTGTGTATAACATCTTCGCTTTCGCACTCATCATTCCGTTGATATGGATACTCCCGAGAATGGTAGATTCCCTGCATCCGGGTAATGGTGGCAATCCCGCTTTTGCTAAGTATGATCTAGACAGCGATATGCGTATGGTCTTCTACCCTGCCATCATAGGCTGGATATTGCTCAGCTTCTGGATAGCAACATTAAAGATCCGAACAGGCTTACTGATATATAAAAGGGAGAATGCTAACGGCCCTGTTTTCAATGGCAATCAAAAGAATTCATCCAATGCGTAAAAACCATATATTAACCTTGCTGCTGACACTTTCCACAGTAGCTGCAATGGCTCAACCTAACGATGTTGAAATGGCTGATGGCCTTCGCGCAGACGGCAAAATTTACGTGGTCGTTTTAGTATTAGCTACTATATTTGCGGGAATTATCGCGCTTCTTGTGCGCATGGACCGAAAAATAACCAAACTCGAAAAGGAACAATAATTCAATCAATTTTCTCATAACTAAAATAATATGTCAAACACAGCTCATTACAGCTTCTTCCAGGGTGTGGAACGCAATTTTGATAAAGCAGCGACTCATACCCGTTTTGAAAAAGGCATCCTCGAACAGATCAAGGCTTGTAACTCAGTTTTACAAATGAAGTTCCCGGTTCGCATCGGTGAAAAAATTGAAGTAGTTGAAGCTTACCGTGTACAACACTCTCACCACAAGCTTCCTTGTAAAGGTGGTATCCGTTACAGCATGGACGTGAACCAGGATGAGGTAATGGCACTTGCTGCGCTTATGACTTATAAGTGTGCTATCGTTAACGTTCCTTTCGGTGGCGCTAAAGGTGGTATCAAGATCAATCCTAAAAATTATACTCCATTCGAACTGGAAAAAATAACTCGTCGTTATGCTTCTGAACTGGTGAAGAAAAACTTCATCGGTCCTGGTATCGACGTTCCTGCTCCTGATTATGGTACAGGCGCACGTGAAATGAGCTGGATAGCTGATACATACGCTTCTCTTCGCCCGGGTGAAATTGATGCACTGGGTTGTGTTACAGGTAAGCCTGTAAGCCAGGGTGGTGTTCGTGGTCGTACTGAGGCTACAGGCCTTGGTGTATTCTACGGTATCCGTGAGCTGTGCAACACTGCTGAAGACATGAAAAACATTGGCCTGACTACAGGTGTAGCAGGTAAGAAAGTAATAGTACAAGGCTTGGGTAACGTGGGCTACCATGCTGCTAAGTTCTTCTACGAGGCAGGTTCTATCATCGTAGGTCTTGCTGAGTATGAAGGTGGTATCTACAACGAGGCAGGCCTTGACCTGGAAGCTGTTGTTGCGCACCGTAAGTCTACAGGTTCTATCCTTGGCTTCCCTGGTGCTACTGACATCAAGAACAGCCTCGCAACATTGGAACAACCTTGCGATATCCTGATACCTGCAGCTCTTGAGAACGTGATCAACGCTTCTAATGCTGACCGCATTCAAGCTAAGATAATAGGCGAAGGTGCTAACGGCCCTCTTACTCCTGAAGCAGATGAAATACTGTTGAAGAAAGGCGCTATCATCGTTCCTGATATGTACCTGAACGCAGGTGGTGTTACAGTATCATACTTCGAGTGGTTGAAAAACCTGAGCCACGTTCGTTTCGGACGTATGGACAAGCGTTTCAGCGAGAACCAGAACAATGCTATCCTGAAATCTGTAGAAGGCCTTACTGGTAAAACGGTTACTGAGATCGAACGCCGCCAGTTGTTACACGGTCCTGATGAAGTAGATTTAGTTTACTCCGGCCTGGAAGACACAATGATCGGCTCTTACCATGAGATCCGTGAAGCTATGCTGAAACACAATATGACGGACATGCGCACTGCTGCCTTCATCGTTGCGATAGACAAAGTAGGTGTTGCTTACGAAGAACTGGGTATCTTCCCATAGTAGTAATTACATTACTCAACATAAGAAAGGCTTCCATATCGGAAGCCTTTCTGCTTTAAAGACGTCCTACACATTTGAAGTATGGGACATTTAAACGTAAGAAAAACGGCCACCGTTTCCGGCAGCCGTTCTTTGTCATCCGCACTCCTATGTCTTATTTCTTTACAAACTTCACCGGGGCGTAATTCACACCATCAGCTGCAATATGTATAATGTATATGCCTACAGGTAGTGCATTCACAGAAACTATATTGTTCTGTAAAGGTTGGCTCATCACTTGCTTGCCTACCACGTCCGTTATCATCAGGTCCACTTTATTTGCAGCGGTTTCCAGTTGAATATTCAGCACGTCAGTTGCAGGATTAGGATACACTGCGAAACCACTCTGTGTAGCATTTACATTAGTGATGCTTAATGGCGTTACACCAGTGTACAACAACTGCGCTGCAATGTCCAGTACGCCGACACCAAAGCCTATAGAGCCGTTCATGGTAGGTGTACCAATCGTTGTCATCTTGTACAGCATATCATTGTTGGTACCTGCCCCGTTGGCCGATACATAACCGATATTAGAACCCGCACCTGTAGAATCAAAATAGAAATCGATGTCCGTGGTCAGGTCGGTCATATTCAGCATGAACAAATTCGCATTCAATGTAGTCAGCATACCTGAGTTAGGTGCAGGTACCGACAGTAAAGAGCCCAGCGTATCGTCCATTGCATACAACATGGTAGATGTAGTGCCCATGTAGCTGTTGGTATAGGCCACACTACCCACATTCGGCATAACACCGAATGAAACGTCACCTGTAGCATAAGCCAGCATGGTATCTGTTGCTGCTACAGCACCCGTTACAGGATGTACGCGGTAGTTGGCGCCATTGCTGCTTGTTACCCTAATCCTGTCCACTGTAGGATTGAAATCAAAACCTACGCGGCCCGTCCCCAGCATCATAGTGCCCGGGGCGGCTACGGATGTCAATACTGCTGTTGCTGGGTCTACTGTATAAACCTGGTATTCATTATTGCTAGAATTATAACCCAGTGCATACAACTGCAATGTGGCAGGACGAACGTCCATACCTACTATCACTTGTCCCATTGTAACACCTGTAGTTGGCATCAAAGTCCTGATATATTGAGGATTTTCACTGTCAAAAGTTATCAGGTTACGCGTAGCCCTTGTAAGACCATACATCATAGTACCCACCATCGGCGGCGTATTACGGTTGATAACCACTGCGATATCCTTCATTGGTGTAACACCCATTCCTATTGTGCCCACCAGCGTAGTAGCCGCCGTCGTAAGATTTAATGTGTACAAGCTTTCTACACCCCCTATGTTTGCTGCCAGATATGCGGTATTGGTTTGGCTTGTGGAGTCAAAATAAATGTCGATATCTGATACATTCACACTTAGGGGCCCTACAGTATTTAACGTACCATTATTAGGCGGATTCTGCAAAACCAGTACATCCAGGGCATCATCAATGTCATAAAGCGTAGTGGTCTCAGCACCTATATAGCTATTAGTATAAGCTACCGAACCGATTGAAGCCGTAGCCATTTCGTTGACATCACCTGCTGCATAAGCAAGGTTGCCATCGGTAGCAGCGATAGCACCAGTTACCGGGTGAAGCCTGTAGTTGGCACCATTTGCCCCTACTACACGGATCCTGTCAACTGTCGGGTTAAAATCAAAACCTACATTGCCCGCTCCCAGACCCAGGGTAACTGCTGTGCCTATACCTGTAGCCACACCCGTGGTATAATTAATAGTGTACAATCTTGCGCTGTTGGTCATGTTGTCATAGCCCAGGGCATATAATTGTCCCGTATTCGGCCTAAAGTCCATGCCCACTATCATCTGGCCTGCGTCTATGCCTGTTACAGCAATAGTAGCGCTTAGTGTTCCCGGCGCTGAGGCATTAAATGTCGTTAGTTGGTTACTTGCGGTGAGTCCCACAACCGTCTGGGCTTGCGCGTAACCTCCACATAAGGAAGTAATTAGTGATGTTGAAAGTAAGATTTTACGTAACATAAGCAGTGTCTATTTTTGCTTATATACGCACACAAGGCAATTATGGTTTGCTGATTAGAGAATTCTAATGTTATGGGCGTGATCACACCAGGCAGTAACCGGTATTCTCCTATAGTAGTAATTACACTAAGCAATATAAGAAAGGTCGCGCATTTATCCCGTCCCGACTCCGTTGGGACGGGAATGGTTTACTGTTTTCAATATCTCCAAACTCCTCTTTACAGCGCTGCTATGGCTTTGCACTACATTGGCTTTCCCTATCATGAAAAGCACACGCGATCTTTTCAATTCCGCCAGAACCTGTTCATTATTCACTTCAGCAAGTATGAGCTTAGTACCTTTCTGCTCTATATCCCTTATGATCTCTTTGAGCACATGGATACCTGTCGCATCAATGACCGGAACATTCTTCATCCGGAGGATAAGCACCTTTGGTGGCTTTTCAATCAGCCGCATTGCGTCTTTGAACTTATACGCTGCACCAAAAAACAAGGGGCCGCTTAATTCAAATATTTCTACCCCTCCTGGCAATGTATTCCTGTCAAGGTCTTTAGCCTCTGCCTCTATTTCTTTCACACCACTCTGTTGTATCATTTTGCGCATGAAGAGGAATGTTGCCAGTACAAGCCCAGCTTCTATAGCCACGGTCAGGTCCACCAGAACGGTGAGCAGGAAGGTAACTACCAGCACCGCAGCATCACTTTTCGACCCTTTGAGTACAGAAACGAAATTTTTCATCTCGCTCATGTTGTAAGCCACTACCACCAGTATACCCCCCAGTGTGGCCATAGGTATAAGTGCTGCCAGTTTGCCTACGAACAATAGTATAACCAGCAGCGTAACAGCATGTACTATTCCCGCCACTGGCGTCTTTGCTCCGCTTTTTATATTCGTTGCCGTCCGGGCTATAGCGCCTGTGGAGGGTATGCCGCCAAATAAGGACGAAAATATATTGGCCGTACCCTGCGCTATTAATTCCGTATTCGACCGGTGGTTGCCCCCGGTCATACCATCAGCCACTACTGCAGAGAGCAATGACTCTATCGCGCCCAGCAAAGCAATTGTGATAGCTGGTTTTACCAGGTTTTGCAGCACTGTCATATCTATTTGGGGGAAGGCAGGAGTCGGCAAGGATGCAGATATTTCACCAAACCTGCTGCCGATAGTTTCTACGGGCAGATCAAAATAATAAACAGCAGCGGTGGTAACTAAAATGGCTACCAGCGAGCCGGGTATCTTCATCGTCACCGTTGGCCAGAAAATAATGATCTGCAGGGTAAAAAACGCCACACCGGCCGCATAGATATTGTAAGTGGGGATATGCTGCACATAGGCTATCCACTTGTCGATAAAGCCCACTGGTATTTGCGCCATATTCAGGCCGAAGAGGTCTTTCATCTCTGACGAAAAAATGATGACCGCCACCCCTGATGTAAATCCTACGATGACAGGAAAAGGCACCAGTTTAATGATATTCCCCAGCTTCGCCACCCCCATCAATATCAGTAGTACACCTGCCATGAGTGTGGCTATTATCAGCCCGTTCAATCCATACTGCTGCACCACGCCATATACTATCACAATAAACGCACCTGTTGGCCCACCTATCTGCACGCGGCTTCCGCCCAGCAACGAAATGATAAAGCCCGCGATGATTGCCGTGATGATGCCTTTTTCAGGAGATACACCGGAAGCAATCGCAAAGGCTATTGCCAGCGGTAGCGCCACTACACCTACAATTAAGCCTGCCACTGCGTCTTTATAAAACAACTGTGTATTATAGTTCTTTAACGCATCTATTATTTTAGGTTTGAACATTTTCCACCTTTATTTTACACCGGGTCGCTTTTATCTTCTCCAGTTGCATTTTCGCATACCGTACATTCACCAGGTGCTTCACATCCATATCCAGCAAACTCAAACCATGTAACTGGCTCAGGATTTTATCAATGAACCGCTCCACGAGGTGGCCGTTTATTTTATGTTTTTCTAAACTGCATATCGCCGTTAATAAATACCTTTTTACTTCCTCGTATGAACCGGAATGCAAAATTTTATCAACAAGATTATGTCGGTAATCATCAAGGTTGCTCTTCTTGTTCATGGCTTGTTTTTCATTTACGACCTAACCTGCGCTAGTACCAACCTGCAAAGAGTATCGCTACGCTTAGCAATGCAAAGAACACGATCGCCCAATATTTCAACAATCGCTTCATTTTTTGATCCAGAAATTCAACGCGCCATTTTCCAACGATTCCACCATTCTGTATTCGCCGGGTATCTCATGCCACAAAGTATGGTAAGAAGCTATTTTAGTGCCCTTCGGCATACTTCTTAGACCGTTGTACAGATGACGGGCATAGTATTCATACAATCCTTCTGAATAGCTGATCGTTTCATCTATCCTTTCATAATCATCCAGGTTCTCGTAAAAGGAATTGAAAAAATAAAAATGATCATACTGGCTAAAGTTCAGTTGCGTAAAGTTGCCGTGTATGAAGTGTACATTGTCAACTCCTAAGGTTTCTTGTGCCGCAAGAGCATGATCTATCAGGTATTCTCTTTGCTCAACCCCGTAAAAATTGACAGCGGGAGCACATAAACTTCCGGCAAGGCAAAATTTGCCTACACCACTTCCTATGTCAAGTATTTTGCTTCCCGGTTCTGTACCTAAAAATTCTGCAGCCCATCGGGCAATTCGTAGCGGGGTCCAGTGTCTTTGGGCCAACGACCGGATCGGCCGGGGATATAACAGGTTGAACTTTAAGTCAGTGCTTAAATATTCTGTGGGTGATAATATCCTTTCCTGATTCATGAATGCGCTTTCTTTTTTATTTTCTGCTTATACTGCTCTGCCTGTAGTAGTCCCTGTCGTGAGTAAGGAGCAACCGGCCTTATCTTAGCCATCCAACCCGCCTTTATCCCCTGTGTTATATGGGAGGGCGTCTCCGCTGTTCTCATATTGCTTTCTATTACCCAGCCATCAACAGGCATATGTATCTTTATTTCATATTCCTCCGAAAATATGGTCGCGAAGCAAGCGCCCTTGTCAAATCTTGCAGACTGATCTACAAATTCTATTTTTTTGATCGTTCCGAGGCCAATGAGCTTAAAGGGGCAAACACCCACATATGCTACAATGCCTTCAAAAACTATCCACTCATGATCGTTTGTGTAAAATGAGGAATCTGAATACGAAAAGGAATTGGTCATACGCAAAGCTATACACACCTGTATGCCCCACTATTGCGTATTATCACATTAATAATTGATTTTTATCACTTTTAAATTTTTACTTTTGAGGCTCCTTATGAGCTTGCAGGGCATTTTTCCGATTGACAGATGGGATTTCAACTCTCATACTATTCTTACCGATCTACCGGAAGAAGATTACACTCTTTTAATGGCACATGCGCGTGATGACAAATACAAGAAAGGTGAGATCATTTTCAGGGAAGGAGCAAAACCTACCGGGATATTTTACATCAAATCCGGAATGGTCAAAAAATATAAAATTGACAATACGGGGAAGGAACACATTTTCTATGTAGCTAATGCAGGCGAATTGCTGGGCTATCATTCGGTTCTTGCATCAGAGTGCTACCCCGATGCCGCAACGACTATAGAAGACAGTGTAATCTCTTTCATTCCTGTTGATAGTTTCCTTACTGTATTAAACCGCTCAGCCGAACTATCACGCAGGCTTTTAAAAACACTAAGCCATGAGTTTGGTGTGCTGATAAATAATATATCGGTATTCGCCCAACGGCCGGTAAGGGAAAGGGTGGCTATTTCATTGATCATACTGAGGGAAAAATTCAAACATGGAGCGGAAGCAGGCACACCGATAACAATCAGCATATCGCGTGACAATATCGCTAACATGGCCGGTACAACCCGCGAAAATGTTACGCGGTTCATTACAGAATTCAAGAATGAGAATATCATCGAAACCCAGGGCCGGAAGATCATAATAATGGACGTAAAAAAACTCGTGGCCGTTTCCAATTATGAATAAACTGTCATGATGTGATTATTATCACATTAGTAAATGCTGCGACGCTTACCTTTGGGCATCAAAAGCCTGATTTCATGAGCAATTCCACGCTGGCAACGATCAAAGGCCTTTTCCTGATGACATGCCCTAAATGCAGGGAAGGCAAAATATTTAACAACAAAAGTATTTTCCCTCTTAATAAGTGCCTGAAAATAAATGACACTTGCACTGTCTGCGGACAAAAATTGAAAACCAACGATACCGCGCCTAGTATGAACTATGTACTGAGCGTGCTTGTTTATTTCGCAGGTTTCATCATTTACGCTCTCATCTGGGGCATTACCTACAAAGACAATAGTATATACTATTCTCTAGCTTTTTCCACAGCATTGGTTATTGTATTGCAGCCTTGGTTAATGCGCTTTTCAAGGGTTCTTTACCTCTACCTGTTCATTAATCTCAAAACAGATTGATTACTACCCTGCCGAATAAAACAGAAAGGCTTCCGGTAAACCGGAAGCCTTTCTGTTTTAAAGATACCTAGCGGTTATTTAAGCCGCGTAAATGTTTTTTCATGCGCCTTATACTCTACCAACGGGCTATTGGAGTTATTCAGCTCTTTACGCCTCTGCCAGTATTGCACTTCATATACAGGTCCATAACCTTTTGAAAAGTACAGTACCTTCCTACCCGAATAAAAATCCTCATCATTATCGGTGTCAAAATAAACTATTTCAGTGCGCTTGCAGTTGTAACCATCTATCTTCACCCGTTCGGGATAAGCGATGGTGATTGCTTTATTGGGCGTAACATCAGAATAAAAATCGATGGTGGACAGTGTATCAATTTTATTCACATCGGCAAACCATACATACTCACCCATGTAAGCATTAAGCCACCAATCAGTGTTATCAAAAGATGTTTGTAGTGTATTATTGTCCAGCAAAGTGTAGAACTCATAGAAGAAGCGGTAGTACTCCTTGCCATCATATCTCTTCTGCGGAGCCTTTAGCGTATCGTAGTAAGTCTGGTAAGTTTTAGAAGAATCCATATGGTTGTATCTAACAATGTCACACTTCCATATATCACCCTCCCACATCGGGAAAACGGATTGTTCTTTATAAACACCATTTCCGGGTTTTAAAACTTCTTCTTTTTTGCAGGAAATAAGCGTCAACATTAACAACGCGAGGATCATAGGCTTTTTCATATCAGGTTCTTTAGTAATTAAGATATAGCAAAAATCACACCAATAATAAGACGGTGTATCTCTACCAAATCCTAGTAAAAGTCACAAAAAGAAAGGCTTCCAAATGGGAAGCCTTAAATATTATCGAGCATCAAGTATCGAGTATCCAGTATCGAGTCTACCTCTTCGGTTTCAACTCATACAAGTACTTCTCAAAAGCATTATGATCGGCAAACAGGTTACATATCTCATCAAGTATCGCCTTCTTGCCATCTGCCCTCATAAAGTTGATTTCCAGGATCGAAGATGTAGCAAATAAGTCCAGGTTATTAGCCGCTTCATTGCCCAGTTTTGTCCTTATCCTGTTCTCTATTATTGTTTTTAAAGAATAGCCTGAATAGTCGTAACGGCTCAGTTCAAATATCTCTTCAAAATCACTATTGAACTGTTCGTCACGCAAACTGATCCTGTAGTAATCTTTCACTTCCTTCATGGGGTAGCATATCTGCGGAGGAGGTGGCGTTACCGGGGCTTTTGCTACCGGTTTAGGCTTAGCTTTCACTGCTGTTTTAGGCTTGGCCTTTGGCGCGGGTTTCTTCGTTTGAGCTACAGCTGTTCCTGCTACCAGCAGGCAAAAAGAAAAAAGTAGGACTATTTTTTGGCGCATTATCGTCTCTGAATTTCCGGGATTATTACAAGCAGCAAATATGGAGAATAATCCCTAGAAATCAGCTATTGGGGCAATAAAATATATCATTTATTAAACCCTCCCATATATGTCTTGTTATATATTACCTAATAATTTCAAAATCTGTTACATTTTGAATAATTTCGCACCGTCTTAAAAAATCTAAAACTGAAATCTCCAATGGCATTTGATCTCGACCTCATTCAGAAAGTATATGGCGAACTGGAACAAAAGGTAGACGCAGCCCGCAAATTGCTGGGCCGCCCACTTACACAAGCTGAGAAAATACTCTATTCTCACGCTTTTGACAATCTGACCAGGGCTTACGAACGGGGGAAGGATTATGTGAACTTTGCCCCTGACCGCGTAGCGATGCAGGATGCAACGGCACAAATGGCATTGCTCCAGTTCTCTACTTGCGGACGTAGCCGTGTAGCTGTCCCAAGTACCGTTCACTGCGATCACCTGATACAAGCCAAAGAAGGCGCTAAGGAAGATCTGGCAATAGCTAATGATGTAAATAAAGAAGTCTATGACTTCCTCGCTTCTATCTCCAACAAATACGGTATCGGTTTCTGGAAACCGGGTGCCGGTATCATTCACCAGGTAGTGCTGGAAAACTATGCATTCCCCGGTGGTATGATGATAGGTACCGATAGCCATACTCCAAACGCCGGTGGCCTTGGTATGATAGCTATTGGTGTTGGTGGTGCTGATGCAGTGGATGTAATGGCAGGTCTTGCATGGGAGCTGAAAATGCCTAAACTGATAGGTGTGAAGCTGACAGGTAAAATGAGCGGCTGGACTTCTGCAAAAGATATTATCCTGAAAGTAGCAGGTATCCTCACTGTAAAAGGTGGTACCGGTGCTATCGTTGAATACTTTGGCGATGGCGCTGACGGACTGAGTTGCACAGGTAAAGCCACTATCTGTAACATGGGTGCTGAAATAGGTGCTACATGTTCTCTGTTCGGTTATGATGACAAGATGGGCGACTATCTGCGCAGCACCAACCGTGAAGAAATAGCTAAACTGGCTGATGGCATTAAAGTTAACCTGCGTTCTGACGTTGAGGTATATGCTAATCCTGAAGTATTCTACGACCAACTGATTGAAATAAACCTGGACGAACTGGAACCATATGTAAATGGTCCTTTCACTCCGGATCTGGCTACACCTATCAGCCAAATGGCTGAAGCGCTGAAGCAACACGGTTGGCCTGAAGCAGTGGAAGTAGCCCTGATAGGCTCTTGCACGAACTCTTCATATGAGGATATCTCCCGCTCTGCTTTCATAGCTAAGAATGCTATGAGCAAAGGCTTAAAAGCGAAGAGCGAATTCACCATCACTCCGGGTTCTGAAATGGTACGTTATACCATTGACCGTGACGGTATGCTGGAAACATTCGACAAAATGGGTGGTGTAGTGTTGGCTAACGCCTGCGGCCCTTGTATCGGTCAATGGTCTCGCCACATCGACGATCCTAATCGTAAGAACACCATCGTTACTTCATTCAACAGGAACTTCGCTAAGCGTAATGATGGCCTTGCCTCTACTCACGCTTTCGTTGCTTCTCCTGAAATAGTTACTGCATTCGCAATATCAGGCAAATTGTCTTTCAATCCATTGAAGGATACTTTGACTAACGATAAAGGCGAACAAGTAATGCTGGACGAACCACAAGGTTTTGAACTGCCACCTCAAGGCTTCGCAGTGAAAGATGCAGGTTACCAGGCTCCTGCTACAGATGGTAGCAAAGTTCAGGTGATCGTGCATCCGCACAGTGACCGTCTTGAATTGCTGAAACCATTCCCGGCATGGGAAGGTACAGACCTGACAGGTATGAAGCTGTTGATAAAGGCTTTCGGTAAGTGTACAACGGATCACATCTCTATGGCAGGCCCATGGTTGAAGTTCCGTGGTCACCTGGACAATATCTCTAACAACATGCTGATAGGCGCGCTGAATGCCTTCAACATGGAAACAAATACAGTAAAGAACCAACTGACCGGCGAATATGGCGGCGTACCTGATACAGCTCGTGTGTACAAGGCGGCTAATATAGGCAGCGTGGTAGTAGGTGATGAGAACTACGGTGAAGGTAGCTCTCGTGAGCACGCAGCAATGGAGCCACGCCATTTGGGTGTTCGTGCCATCGTTGTGAAGAGCTTCGCGCGTATCCACGAAACTAACCTGAAAAAACAAGGTATGCTCGCGCTTACGTTCGACAACAAAGCTGACTACGATAAGATACTGGAAGATGATGTGATAGACATCAAAGGCCTGACTACTTTCGCACCGGGTCAGAAACTGACCATGGTGCTGAACCACAAAGACGGCACTAGAGACGAGATAACAGTGAACCACACGTACAACCAACAACAAATTGAATGGTTCCGTGCAGGTGGCGCACTAAACGTTATCCGCGCTGAGTTTGCAGCCAACAACGCTTAGTACCTGTTCCTAAAGCGGGAATAGATTGAAATAGAATTAAAAGCCCCCCGGTTGAACCGGGGGGCTTTTTTATTACGAAACCGTTAAAACCTTATAAATCAATAAGTCAACCCTTTAACTTATCAACCAATTACTTAGATTTGCATTGGAAACGATTTGACTATGTATAGCAAGATGCTGGAGATGAAGGGATTTATAGAGTGGAAAGCCTTTGGCGTTTGCACTGCTATGGGTGAGCGAATGGGTGTAGCATCATCACGTATCAGGCTTTGGTTCATTTACATTTCCTTTCTCACAATGGGCTCCCCCATCATCATCTACATGATCCTCGCCTTCTGGATGAACATGAAGAAATACGTGTGGTTAAGTAAGCGTAATCCGCTCAGGTGGTTGTAAAATAGAGCCCGATAGAGACCGTCATTTCGAGCGTAGTGACCTTTAGCGTAGCTAATGGGAACGAAGAGAGAAATCCGCCGGGATGTAGAGGCTCAGCCCAATAGCGGACCTAACTAACAAGAATTCCATATCTCCTCAAACAAATCCTTCCATTCAGGATTAAAGTCATTGATCAGATCATTCTTCTTTCCTCTACTCCATTTCTTTATCTTTTTCTCATAAGCTATCGCATCCTCTATAGAGCCAAATGATTCCCAATAAATCAATTTCTCAAGATTGTATCTATGTGAAAAGCTTTGCTTAAAGAAATGTTCCCGATGCTGGAAAGTTCGCTTTAATAGATCTGAGGTCACACCAACGTAGAGTGTCGTCTGGTTTTTATTTGTAAGAATATAGACGTAGCCTCCCTTTTGTTTCATCATTAATATAGTTAGGTTCTATACTGACCTGAGCCGCTACATCCCGGCGGATTTCTCACTCAACTTGTGTTTGCTTACGCAACCCTGCGTTTCGTTCGAAATGACGGTACCTATTGGGGCTTTCTCTCGCCCTACTTCACCTTCCTCAACACATAATTCGCTTCATCCTTGATCGCCCTCAGGTCTTTATCAAGCAACTTGAGACTTCCATCTTTCAACCTTAGATAATAACGGCTGGCAGCATCCGGATTTGCAGGATCGTACAGATCGATCGCGGTAGCATTCTTATTCCCCGGTATGCCACGGTGATGTGTCCACTCTCCTTTTGTTTCCACTACCCTATCCTTACCCGTATAGGTCTCCTTCAATATATACGTCCCCATACCTGCATTACGCTCATGGATAAGGGTAAGTTCGGTTTGCAGCCCGCTACAATCGCTACAGGGCAAAATCCCTTTGTATACATCAACGATAGAAGCCGTATCCTTTTGCGCAAAGGCTCCAAAGCCTAAAACCATACAAACAATGACCAATATCACTCTCATAACACTAAATATAACGTCTTTTTGACTTTTGAATTACCTTTGCACTTTCTCAATCTCTCCATATTCCCCCTTTAGGGGGTTAGGGGGCTAAACAAAGTTAGTACACCATGCCAGTGTTACACAACCGCGTCAACAATGAGGAACTGAAGCAACGTATGCTCACCGAAACAGAGCCGCGCACCACAGTTTCCTTTTACCAGTATTTCCACATTGCAGACCCTGCAACCTTTCGTGATGAATTATATATCAAGTTCAATGCCATAAATGTATTTGGCCGCATATATGTGGCCAATGAAGGCATCAACGCACAGATCAGCGTCCCTGCAAGTAATTTTGAGGCCTTCAAAGAAACACTATACAATTCTGCCCCCGAACTGAACGGCATCCGCCTGAACATTGCTTTAGACGATGACGGCAAATCGTTCTGGGTATTGAAAATAAAGGTCCGCCCAAAGATAGTAGCCGATGGTATAGACGATCCTACTTTCGACATGGCCAACAAAGGCCGCTACGTAACTGCAGCAGAATACAACAAGCTATCTGAAGAACCCGATACCATCATCGTGGATATGCGCAACCACTACGAATATGAAGTGGGCCATTTCGAGAATGCAATAGAGATACCCTCCGACACTTTCCGCGACCAGCTGCCAATGGCGGTCGATATGCTGAAAGACAATAAGGACAAGAACATCATTATGTACTGCACCGGCGGTATCCGCTGCGAGAAAGCAAGTGCGTATATGCTGCACAATGGCTTTAAGAATGTCTTCCACGTAGAAGGCGGCATCATAGAATATGCCCGCAAAGCCAAAGAGCAAAATCTTGAACTAAAATTCAAAGGCAAGAACTTCGTCTTCGACGACCGACTCGGCGAACGCATTACCGAAGACATTCTCTCCGAATGTCACATCTGCGGCAAGCCCTGCGACACCCATACCAACTGCAAGAACGATGGTTGCCACCTCCTCTTCATCCAGTGCGATGATTGCGCTGCCAAATATGAAGGCTGTTGCTCTGCCGACTGCCAGGAAGAAATGCACCTCCCCGCCGATGAACAACGCGCCCGCCGTGCCGGCCGCGAAAACGGAACCATGGTCTTCAACAAATCAAAAGACCATCCACTGAGGAAGCACAGGGATGAGTGGAAGGAAAGTAGGAACCGGGATTCTCGGGATTAATCGGATTTGCCACGACTCCCTGCTCCACAAGAGCAAGCCCAATCAACGACCGTCATGTCGAATGAAGCTCTGTGCTGCGCAGCAGCGAAGAGCGGAATGAGACATCCCCCGAGAGGTAGCGGGGAAGGTGGATAGAGATGATCTGAAAAAACATGTTGACGCAAGTATGCAGTCCAGCTTAGCAGCTTAGCGTACTTGTGCCTGTTATCGTGAGACGGCACATGAGACAAAGAATAATTTTAACTATCTTACCTCACCATGAACATCCACATCCAGCAAGTAAACAACACACCCATCGCCTTCATCCTATCCGGCAATGTAGAAATAAACAACGTAGATGATGCCTTAGACTCTTTCTTTCCTCTTTCACCATCCTCGCCCTCATCACCCAAAAGTAGATCATCACCCCGAGCAATATCAGTGCCGCGAAACCCATTATGGCTCCAAGCAGGATCGTCTCTTCCGTTCCGCCAAGA
The DNA here is from genome assembly GCA_002483105.1 of Bacteroidetes bacterium UBA7674. Classification (GTDB taxonomy): domain Bacteria; phylum Bacteroidota; class Bacteroidia; order Chitinophagales; family Chitinophagaceae; genus MKUN01. The sequence continues at coordinate 643,769 of DLHG01000013.1, read as the reverse complement.
AAGCCAAACAATGCGGTGAACAATAATATACCTGCTATTGGGGCAAGCGCTACTGTCACTAAAATGCACATCCAGAGTTGTGGCCTCATACATCTAAGATAAGCAAGTTATTAGTATGCAAAAAGCAAAAGGAGCGCTTAGCGCTCCTTCTACTAAATTCCTTCTATTGATTATTTCGTTTTAGGACGTTCAAACAACAGCAGCTCTACACGCCTGTTGGCTGCCTTGCCTTCTTCTGTAGTATTTGGCTCTACAAAGTTCGTTGCGCCCCTTCCGTGTGTTTGCATCCTGGGAGCACTCACACCATTGTTTTCAAATAATGTTTTTGCATTATCTGCTCTTTTCTGAGATAAGTTGTTGTTCACCTCATCTGTTCCCACATTATCAGTGTAGCCATTTATGATAAAGTCAATCTTATCATACTTACCCAACAATCCTGCGAAACGCTTAAGAGATGTCTGTGCATCCGGTTTTATCTCCTCTTTACCAAAGTCGAACATTGATAGTTCCTGGTACACCACTCTTACAGTGTCTTTCTTCAGTTTGATCTTTGCGAAGCCGACATCTTCTCTTTTAGCCTCTTTGTGGAATTTCTTTAGATACTTCGTATGGCAGGAAGAAGTCATAGTAGCAGCCAGTAATAATGTAACAGTAATACCTGTAAGTTTCATTTGTCTAGATTTTGTAATAACCCAGTAAGCAATTTCATGCCAACTCAGCTTTTCCACTTACATAAGTGTTGCCTGATTTTAGCCAGGTCATATTTGATTGCTCCCATATGGAAAATCTCCTATCCGGCGTCTTACCTATAAACCGACTACTATGGCCGACATGAACCTGCCGCAAAACAACGGCAAACGAAAAGTACAACCGCCCCGCATAGACCTCACGCCCATGGTCGATCTCGGCTTTCTGCTCATCACCTTCTTCATCTTTACCACCACAATGGCACAACCAAAGACCATGGAGGTCAATATGCCCTTCAAACCCGCCGGTGCTAACACCTCATTCGCAGAGGAATGCACCATCACGCTCATCCCTACTAAAGAGCATGCTATGATCTATTATCACGGAGCATTCAACGAGGATAGCACACTACATCTTGCCAAACAGAAAGAGATACGAGAGGTTCTTTTAGCAAAACAAAAGGCCGCCGCTGCCCTACCTGCCGGATTCTCTGCCGACGCACACCAGCTCCATGTCATCATCAAACCAAACGATGATTGCAACTACGAAGATGTGGTAACACTCCTCGATGAAATGAATATACTGCAAGTACCCTTCTATGCCCTTGACGAAATAACTGATACCGAAAAAGAATGGATCGCAAACAATTAACCACTGGTCTAAGCATTTGCTTAGACCCAACATAGAGCAAGCATTTGCTTGCGACATAAGCCGTTTTCATTATCTTGCTTCTATGCAGTACGCCATCATACAAAGCAGCAAACGACTTGAGATCAACAACGAGCGCGCCCAACACATCGGCATTGTGGAATTCGACACATGGAGGCCTGCAAAAGTGCATTATACTTCAGCCGACAACAGCATATACCAAACAGCTTCTGTAGGATTCTGGGGTTCTAAAATTGCCATCAGCAAGAATGGCGAAGCCTACGCCGAAATAGAAATGAAAATGCGCAAAGGCTTTATCATTTCTTTCATCAACGGACCTACTTATACCTTCCGAAAAAAAGGCTTCTGGAATGCAAGTGAGTATATTGTAATTGACAACGCTGATAGCCCGGTAGCAACTATCCGCTCTTATTTCAGGTGGAAAATCTTCAAATACCAACACGATATCGACATCAATGAGTCTATGCTTAGTAAAGAGGTTAATGATGTCATGCCATTCCTGATCGTCTATTGCCTCCGCCTCCTGCGTGTTCGCCAGGCCGCCGCAGGCGCATAACAACTTCTCAAAATCACACAAAAGCCCCGATACTCCATGGAGCATCAGGGCTTTTCCATTATACTTTACACCTTACAAAGCGCAAGCCCCACCAAGGGTCTGTGCATTCGTATTCAATGTAGCGCAACTGGCTTCGGCATCTGTTTTCTTTTTAGATTTAAAAGAAGTTTCAGTGGTTCCTATAGAAGACCCCGGATATGTACAAGTACAGGTATAGTTCTTCTCACAAGACGCAAAGGCTGTCATCAATAACACACCTACTCCAAAAGAGGCAATTTTTTTCATAACTCATCTATTTAACTAATACAGGGTATAAATACCATGCCTCAAAAATAAATTTGCGCAACCGAACAATTGCACATATATTTGCAATCAAACGGTTGCTAATTATGAGAAGAGATGTTTTCCAGGCCATTGCCGACCCCACCCGAAGGGCTATACTCAGCCTGCTGGCCGTGGGTGCAATGACGCCCAATGCTATCGCCGCGGAATTTGAAAGCAGCAGGCAGGCTATATCAAAGCACATACAGATCCTTACAGAATGTGAGCTTTTAAAGCAGGAACAATCCGGCAGGGAGATATACTATTATCTGAACTATAATAAAATGAAAGAAGTAGACAGGTTCATGGAGCAGTTCCGCAAGCTATGGAACAAACGCTTCAACCAATTGGACTCAGTATTAGAAAACCTAAAAAATAAACAAAATGACTAATGAAGCAGTCTTTGAAAAAGACATCCCGAACAAACAAATGACAATTACCCGTTCATTCAATGGTTCACTTCCACTCGTCTGGAAAGCATGGACTACCGCAGTGATACTCGACCAATGGTGGGCTCCGAAACCTTTTCGTACAGAAACCAAAAGCATGGACTTCAGGGAAGGCGGTGCATGGCTGTACTCTATGGTAAGCCCGGAAAACGAAAGACACTTCTGCCGTGCAGACTACAAGACGATTGCTCATGAGCAAAGCTTCAGCTACATAGACTCCTTTACCGACGAGAATGGCACACCAACTGATTTCCCGGGTATGAATTGGCTAAATGTATTTACAGAGGACAACGGTGAAACTACGGTAAAGATCAATATCACCTTCAAGGATGAAGATGCCATGAACAAGATACTGGAAATGGGCTTCAAAGAAGGCTTTACTATGGGCATGACCAACCTGGACGAATATCTGGCAAAACAATAGATCACGTAAGATTATATAATATCTATAAACAAGAGAGCAGCCATAGAGCCTGCTCTCTTGGCATTTTAACACCTCAGTACGCCTGTTGGCACAACTTTTCCTATCTATTATTGGCAAAAACCGTGTAACATGAAAAAGGTAATAATATTTATAGGTGTAATAGGATTAGCTGCATGTGGTAACCGACAGGAACAACAAGCTCAGCAGCAAAAAATTGACTCGTTGAACATGGAGATCGCTCGCCAACGAGTAATTGATTCCATGAATGAGGTGGCAGCTATGCAGTACGAGCTCCAACAAGCAGAGATACAAACGGCATCCACTCCGTCACGCACTGCATCAGGTAAAAGCAGCAGTAGCACTACCGTGTATCACAACTACGGAAATGCTCCTGCTAATACAACACAACAACCTGCTCCTACAGCCGCCCAAAAGAAGAAGGGATGGAGTAATAAGGCAACTGGTGCTGCCATTGGCGCAGGTGCTGGTGCTGTTACAGGTGCATTGGTTAGTGAGAAGAAAGGTACAGGTGCTATTATCGGTGGTGTAGCCGGTGCGGCATTAGGTCTGGGTACTGGTGCCATTATAGACAATAGCCAGGAAACTCGTGAAGAACGCTTGAAGCGCAGGCAGGAACGTCGCGAACAACGTGAAAATAACTAATGATCAGATCAATAGATTTGTTGATCAATAATAATTGATAAAAAAAATCCAACTGGCTAAGCCGGGTGGATTTTTTATGCTTACTGAAATTTCATATCATAGAATGCGGCTATAGCTATTCCCGTGAAAACAAGAAAAAGAATGCTGATATATATCCTACCTATATTGGTTTTCTTCATCAGTTCATCCTCGCCTATCTTAGAATCCCAAAAGTCAATACATACCTTCTTTTGTTTGATACTATCTATACGGCACAAATAACTGATTCCTATCAGGCCCACAAGGCAAATGATGTCTTTCATGGTTACCCTTCTCATATAAGCCGCATAAGAAGCAATAAAGATGCAACCTGCTATACTTAATGACAAGATAATACTGGCATAGGCTCCTTGCCTGATCAGGCGGTTCATATTATTTTTTACAGCCTTTTCATCTTTCAGATCATCCCGTTGCATCTTCATGACCTTTATCGGGGGATAATAATGATCCTTAAAGTGCATTCTGTGTACGGCTTCTAACGGGTGCACTGGTGCTCGTAAATTGTCTGTACTCATGGTATGATTCGTATTATAAATCAAAATAATTAATTTCTTTCAATAATGCAAGTATTATGACGGTTATTATTACTTATTACCTATTCAGTTGAGCATTTGCCGAAAAGCGGACAGTTAATAATATAAGAAAGCCACCTCAGTCTGAGGTAGCTTTCTTATATTATTAACCCTAAAGGCTGATCTTCAATTTCTGCTGACCAGGAAAAACTATTTCTTCTTTGCAGTAGGTTTAGGTTTCAGTGTTTTTATATAGTTTAAACTGAGATCAAAGTACGCTTGCAACTCATCATTTTTTTCCCACAGCTTATCAGGCACCACTATGTATTCTTTCAGCACAACGCCATGCTGTTCACAAAGGGTAGTTTTGTGTTTTTTGATAAAGGCTTCCCGTTCTTCTTCAGGCAGCCTTAATGCCAGGGAACCATCTTTTGCCAGGAAAGAAAACATATGTCCGTTAAGCGAAGTGTAAGGCATACTTACGCCCTTTCGTTCTATCCCTTTGAGATGGCCGATCACCGCCTCGTATTGCTTCAACATTTTTTCAGCTATGTCGTTAGCCGGCGTTTTTTTAACTGCCATTGCAATATCTACTGTTCCTCTAAAATAAGTTTTTACCACATAACAAAAACTCAAAAAAGATAAAATAAATGAGGACTGTGCCCATCTCAAACAGATACCCTAAAGGCTTATCTTTCCTTCCAGGCTATCATCAGTTTCTTTTCCTGTTATAGCACCTATCATCATTCCCAGCAGTTGCACTACCTTCCCATGTTGGGTATCCCAATAGTAACCGGTCTCAGGCTTCAGGCGGATGATGACCAGGTTAGGATCATCCTTGCCTTCAGGAAACCATGTTTTGATAAAATCGCTCCACATGTCGTCTATCTCTTTCTGGTCACGATAAACCTCTCCCTTACCATAAATGGCCAGGTATTCCGCTTTGCCCATATTCGACCAGGTCATTTGTACTTCCGGTGAAGCTTCAATATGCTTTACTGCATCTGATTGCTTAATACTCAGGAAGTAGATATATCCCTGCTCATCCACTTTCTGCGTGGCCATTGGCCTTATGCTCAGCGGTAGTGTCTTCAGGTTTGTCATCATCAGGCCCACACGTGCCGCCTCTGCCAATTCTTTGATCTTCTTTGCTGCTTCCGTTCCTTGCAGGTTCTCTTGTTTTGGAGTATCCATTGTTTTGGTTTTTCACTTACGGTTGTAAAAAATATGCCAGCTCTGTGGGTATGAATTTTAATGCTTTATAGTAAATCTATATTCTATGAAACAGTTATTGTTTATTCTCGCCATATTCACCACTTCCGGCGCCATTGCGCAGAGCAATGTGGTCTCTAATACTTCTGTCATTCCCACAGCAGTAACGGACGCATTTGTAAAGAAGTTCCCAACAGCCACAGACGTACATTGGGACACAAAAACCACCAAGACCAGTTCCGATATTGCTGTGTACCACGTGAGCTTCGATATGGGCATGACCGAAAAGGACAATGATGCATGGATAGACAAAGATGGCAATGTCCTCAAACACCAAAAAGAGATACCGGCGGCCGCGCTACCCGAACCTGTTCAGCAGTCTGTTAAAAAGAATTTCCCGGGCTTTTCCATAGGCGATGTGGACAGGATGGAAGAAAATGGGGTTGTCAGCTACATATTTGAGGTGAAAAGTGGTAGCCGTGAGCGCAAGGTAATGATAGATGCAGAGGGCAATATAAGGTCTGATCTACAGGATTAACGGGCTGTGGGCTTAATTTTAGCCGTATACAGCTTCTTTAAGAAGATTAATATTATTGAAAAATGTATAACTGCTTTAAAGTCTATGTTTTACGGGCAGAATTTCGGAACTTTACACTCCTCGCATGAGATTGTGGACTAGGACTAAACAAATTTGGGGATAATGAACATCAAAGTTCCGGGAATACTAAGCTTGTTATTATGTATGTGTTGTTTTCAGTTGTGGGCAGTGCCTGCAACAGCTGTGTCTGCTGAAAAACTGAACTTCCCCACTCTTACCAATAACTTTAATGCCAAAAAGAAGTCTTTCTGGACCAAAGGAGAATATGCTGCCGAGCTTAGGGAGCAATTAATAAAGCTGGTTGACAAAAGTCACTATAAAGGCCTGAACAGGAAACGCTATCACCAGGCACTCCTTCACGAGCTGAACAAAAATAGTTACCTCGATATCAATGAGAAGAGAGCTGCCGAACAATACTTTACCGATGCACTGATCTCTTACAGCAAAGACATGTTGAAATCTCCCAAGATAGAAACATGGATAAAATACGATGAGCTCTCACGTAAGTTCAGGCAAAAGGACGATGAAAACCTCATGCGCGATTTGCTGGCACTGGACGATGCCGCTAGCATTAAAAGACTGGCCGCCTCACTGGAACCTAAAAACAAGGAATACAAAACACTCCTCGGCGCACTTGAGGGACAAATAGAAGAAGAGAACACGCCTAATGTAAAGAAAATCAAGGCTACTCTCGCCTACTATCGCTGGATACATCATTTCAACTTCAGTGAGTCCATCGTAGTGAATATCGCTTCGGGCAAACTGAGATACTACGAAGACGGCATTGTGAAACTAAGCATGAAGATAGTAGCAGGCAACACACCTACTGAAACACCACGCTTCACTGCTTATTGCAACAATATCACTACCTATCCTTTCTGGCATGTACCACGTAGTATTGCTGTAAACGAGATACTTCCTTTCTGCCAGGAGAATGAAGCACAGATAGACGACTTGAACATGAGGGTGATGGACAAGAACGGCAAGAGCATAAAGCCCTCTTCGCTCAACTGGAAAAAATTCAACAAGAATAATTTCCCGTACAACTTCCGCCAGGATCCCGGTTGTGATAATCCATTAGGTGTTATCAAGTTTAACCTTACCGACCCTTTCGACATCTACATGCACGATACCAACCTGAAACCTGCTTTCAGCAAGAAAAAGCGTTTCTTTAGTCATGGCTGTATCAGGCTGGAAAATCCCGTAGGTCTTGCCAACATCTTCCTGAAAGAAAAACTGGATGAAGACTTTATAGACCAATGCCTGGAAAATCAAAAGCCCAAAAGCAAAGCGATAAAGCCTGTACCGGTCTTTGTTATCTACATGCCTGCTGAAGTAACCAGCGAAGGCGGTGTTACCGTATTTGATGATGTGTACGAGATACTCTAGATGTGTGCAATTATTTCTATTCTCCCTCTATCTTACAGTGCGTTGCTATCAGCCGGCACTCAATTTTTGCTTGATTTAAGTCAGGAGAAGATATGGCAAATTGCGATGCACATGCCGCGTCGATACAATAACAATTATATTCGCGCTCAACTGGGGCAATATTATTGCAAGAGATAAATAAGCAAGAAAGCAAGACGTTGTATTTCAGGTAGTTCATATGAACAGGTTTATACATAAATATACCTTATGCAATTTACTAGCCACATTATATTACTATTAACAAGTAGAAAAACAAGTCCTTATCGCTTTCCAAACTAATTAGATGTGCCCATAAGTTTGCATTTAGTAAAATCGGTACTTTGCCCCTCACAGGCCTTCTTTGCCTGGAACTTTGTGAAGGCATTCACCGGTTTTACAACACCACAAAAGCTGTCAGTACAAGCGCATCTATATTCTTTCCTGCAGGAAGTAAAAAATGTAACGCCGAGAATTAGCGGGATAAGAAACTTTATTCGGTTCATATAGGTTGGTTTATAATGCTAATTTAACGAAAACTCAAATACAAAACGTTTTTTCCTATATTGACCTGTGTTTTGGTATTCAGCTAATTGCGTAACTTTAATTTCAAATCAAAAAAAAATGAGTAATTACGATCAGCAACAGTTCTCTGAATACACGGTGGAAAGCCAGAGTATCAATCAGGCAACTACCACCCAAAAAACATTCGTAGCCAGCGTCTTCTTATGGATGTTCCTGGCCCTGGGCATTTCAACAGTATTCGCTTATGCCTTCGCTTCCAACGAACAATTACTTGCCTATCTCATAACAGCAGAAGGCGGGCTTTCCACACTCGGTTATGTAGCCATGTTCGCACCTTTAGGTTTTGTGATGGCTATGTCTTTAGGATTCGCACGTTTTTCTTCGGGGGTATTAGTATTACTTTTTGTATTGTATGCCGCTATCACGGGTATCAGCCTTAGCTTTATTTTGCTGCTGTATACATCAGGTTCGGTTATTGCCTGCTTTGCCTCTGCGGCGGGGATGTTCGGGCTAATGTCAGTTTTAGGATATACTACCAAACAAGACCTGACCTCTTTCGGGCGCATCATGTACATGGCACTGATAGGCATTATTATAGCCTCTGTTATCAACTGGTTCATGAACAGCGATACGCTGAACTATATCATCAGCTATATAGGTGTGCTGGTATTTACCGGCCTTACAGCTTATGATGTACAAAAGATCAAACGCATCGGCGCAGGTGTAGAATATGAAGGAGTGGGTGCGGAGCAAACCAAAAAACTCGCTATCCTCGGCGCATTAACGCTTTACCTTGATTTCCTGAACCTTTTCCTTTTCTTGTTGCGCATCTTTGGCAGAAGGGACTAGTGTAAAGAATATAATACAAAAAGAAAAAGCCCTCCGATTTGATCGGAGGGCTTTTCTTTTATATGGTGTGGGGTGTTTCCACCCGACACAATTACATGTGCTGTTGTATTTTCTTTTCGAAAGCAGCTTTAGGAGCAGCGCCCAATTGCTTGTCTACTACCTCACCACCTTTGATGAACAGTACGCAAGGGATGCTGGTGATACCATACTCCATTGATACATTCGGATTTTCATCCACATTCAGCTTACCAACTTTTACCTTTCCATCATACTCTGTAGCCAGAGATTCGATAGTTGGGCCTATAGCAAGACAAGGTCCGCACCATGGAGCCCAGAAATCTACTACTGTCAATTGATCCGCCTTTAATACATCTGCGTCGAAGTTCGCGTCTGTGAAAACCGCTGCCATTTTATATTGCTTTATTTATTAATGATTAAATAACCTTTTGAAACAACAAAATTAAACCAAATAACCATGCCCCCCTAATAGACAACCGAAATATGTGTATAGGCAATCACATGATATCCACATTGAAACTGAACCGGGATTCTTCGGATTTCAGGGATTAATCGGGCTCCAAAGGAAAGCACATTCTATAACTCAGTTGTGTACAGGCGATTATATCTGAAACACGACAAATTACTATCCCAAGATCCAATTCAAGAATTTTACAACGGAGCCCCGGTCAATCCTCCTAATCCCTCTAATCCAGGTTCAAACTACATCACCTCCACCGAGTACAACACCCCACTATCATTCAGGTATTGAATCATATCATCATTCACTTCCAGCTTATTGTTATGTGTCTTCAGCTTGCTCACCATATCACTGTTCTCATCCACTACCGTCAGTATCATTTCCGTATTACCCGGATGGGTCTTTACATTGGTCTCGATAAATGCCGCCAGTTGTTCATCCAACCGCTGCAGTGACACTTTCACATGCAGCTTCTTGGTCAGTGTCTTGCGGACATTATCCAGCAGCGTGATGCCCTGTATCATAAACTCCATCACTCCCGGGCGGTACTTATGTTCCTGGTAGCTACCCGTTATCATCAGCTTCTGCCCGTTCACCAGGTAGTTGCCATACTTCACATAGTTATCTTCCCAGAACACGATCTCCATATGCCCCGAGTAGTCATTGAGCATGAACTTACCAAACTTACTACCCTTCTTCGTCGTCATATGCCCCGCATCACTCACAAAGCCGGCTATCCGTACAGTGCGACCCTTGCTGGCCTCTACATCGTTGATCGGCAATATGTTATAGTTGGTCATCTCAAACTTATACCCGTCAAGCGGATGGGCGCTTAAGTAGATGCCAATCACCTCTTTTTCCTTCTCCAGGAAGTCACTCAGTATCCATGGTTCGCACTTGGGAATAACAGGCGCTTTCACATCAGGCATCTCGCTGGCCCCGAAGAGGCTATCTGCCATAGATGAGCTTGCCTGCACCTGGTTACCAAACCGAACTATCCGCTCCAGCCCCGTCACCGGGTCGCCCGAAGGTGCATAGAAGTATTGCGCCCTGTGCAGATCCGTAAAACAGTCCATCGCTCCCGCCAATACCAAACTTTCCAGCGACTTCTTATTCACTGTTCGTTGGTTCACACGCTTGATGAAATCAAACACATCCAGGTACGCCCCGCTCTCTTCCCGCTCTTTTATTATGTCTTCCACAGCGGCTTCACCAACACCCTTAATAGCGTTCAGCCCGAAGCGTATCACACTTTCCTTGCTCACCGAGAAGCCTTTTAAGCTCTCGTTCACATCAGGGCCTAATACCTGCAGTCCCATACGCTGGCACTCTTCCATGTAGAACTTTACCTTCTCAATATTGCCTTGGTTATTCAGTACCGCGGCCATGAATTCAGAAGTATAGTGCGCCTTGAGGTAGGCTGTCTGGTAAGCCACCAGTGCATAACACGTAGAGTGCGATTTATTAAAGGCGTACTGGGCAAATGCTTCCCAGTCCGTCCATATCTTCGTGAGCTTGTCCTCAGGATGCCCTTTTAGTTTGGCCCCTTCTACAAACTGGCTCTTCATTTTATCCAGTACCGCTTTCTGCTTTTTACCCATTGCCTTACGCAGTACGTCGGCATCACCTTTACTAAAGCCTGCCAGCTTCTGCGAGAGCAACATCACCTGTTCCTGGTACACGGTGATACCATATGTATCACTCAGGTATTCCTCCATATCCGGAACGTCGTAGGCTATTACTTCCTGCCCGTGCTTCCGCTTAATGAAGTTGGGTATATATTCCAGTGGTCCCGGCCTGTACAAGGCGTTCATCGCTATCAGGTCGTCGAATTTATCGGGCTTCAGCTCACGCAGGTATTTTTGCATACCCGCACTTTCAAACTGGAAGGTACCATTGGTATCACCACGCTGGTAAAGCTCATAGGTCTTCTCATCATCCAGCGGAATGTTATCAATGTCTATATCAATGTTGTAATTCCTCTTTATCAGCGCCAGGGCATCTTTGATGATGGTCAGGGTCTTGAGACCCAAAAAGTCCATCTTGATAACACCGGCGTTCTCTATCACGTTCCCTTCAAACTGCGTGATCAGCAGGTTGATATCCTTCACTGCGTACACAGGTATCAGGTCGGTAAGATCGCTCGGGGCAATGATGATACCCGCGGCATGTATGCCCGTATTCCGCACCGAGCCTTCCAGCTTCTCCGCTTCCGTCAGCACACGCCCTTGTATGGTATCTTCTGCGCGCAGCTTCCGCAGCGCTTCCACACCTTGCATCTCATCACTGCCCAGGCCTTCCTTCTGGTCAAGGCTACCTTCACCTTTCAGAGGTGCATTCAGCAATCGCTTCAGCGATATACCGGGCCGCTCAGGAACCAGCTTAGCCAGCATATTCGCATCCGACAGCGGCAGATCCAGCACACGCGCCACATCTTTTATCGAACTCTTGGCCGCCATGGTACCATAGGTAACAATGTGCGCCACTTGCCGCTTACCATATTTGTCAACAACGTAGTCTATCACCTTCTGGCGGCCTACGTCGTCAAAGTCCGTATCTATATCGGGCATGCTTTTACGCTCCGGATTCAGGAAACGCTCGAACAGTAGATTATACTTTATCGGGTCAATGTTCGTGATGCCGATACAATACGCCACCGCCGATCCCGCAGCCGAACCACGACCCGGGCCTATGAACACGCCCAAATCTCGACCCGCTTTAATAAAGTCGGATACGATAAGGAAATACCCCGCGAATCCCATCGTCCGTATAGTGAACAGCTCAAACTTCAGGCGTTCATCTACCTCGGGTGTAATTTCTTTGTACCGCTCATGCGCGCCCGTCCACGTTATGTGTTCCAGGTAGGCATCCTGATCGTCGTTGAATTCCGGCGGCACTTTAAAGTGCGGCAGCAATATATCCCGCTCCAGCTTCAGCGGCTTTATTTTCTCAACTATCGCATTGGTATTGTCCAGCGCTTCGGGTAGGTCCGCGAAGAGCTTAGACATTTCATCTGTATTCTTAAAATAGAACTGGTCGTTGTAGAACGCGAAGCGCTTATCCCTCATAGAGCCGCCATCATCATCGAAGTCTTTCATCTTCTCCGTGCTCTGCTTCTCCCCGGTGTTGATGCACAGCAGGATATCGTGGGCATTGTAATCCGCCTGGTCCACATAGTGCGAATCGTTAGAGGCGATGATCGGCACATTGTACTTGCGCGCAAACTTCACCAGCACTTCGTTCACCATTACCTGCTCGGGTATATCATGCCTCTGGAACTCTACATAGTAATCCTCACCAAACAGGTCAAGCCACCATTTAAACACTTTCTCAGCTTCTTCCTCACCTTTCTTCAGTATCGTCTGGGGCACTTCCGCACCCAGGCAACAGGTAGTGGCTATCAGCCCTTCATGATACTGCACCAGTATCTCCTTGTCTATCCTCGGGTACTTACCATACAGGCCCTCTATAAAACCCATAGAACAGAGCTTCACCAGGTTCTTGTACCCTATCTCATTCTTCGCCAGCAACAACTGGTGACGGCGAACATCCTTATCATCTTTAGAGAACGCACGCTTGTGCCTGTTCTCCACTAGGTAGAACTCACAACCCACCACTGGCTTCACCACCGGCTCCAGTATATCCTTGCCGTTCTCATCGGTACCCACCACCTTCGTTTTCTTCCATGCCTGCGACACGAACTCGAATGCACCGAACATGTTACCATGGTCGGTGATGGCCATTGCCGGCTGGTTATCCTTAGCCGCCTTTTCAAACAGGCGCCCGATATTAGAAGCCCCATCCAGGAGCGAAAACTGCGTATGATTATGTAAATGAGAAAACTTCACGATTTGACCCTTATTTCACTATTGGAGATACCCACAAAATAACGAAAAACGGGGGTGGCGGAGGGAGGGAGTTATCCACAAAATGCTGTGGGAAAGAAGAATCAACCCTACGATTTTTCTACATAAATTACACTACCCATAACATATAAACTTACCCACTATGTCCACATTGGCATTTGCAGATGAATACGGTAATAATTCTTTTGATTTTGACTCCCAAGGTAGCCATTTCGTAGTTACAGCAATACTGGTAAAAGAGGAATATAAAAATCAAATTGAAAATGACATAGAAATTGTTCGGCAAAAGTATTTTCAAAAGGGGGAGATAAAATCCCAAAAAGTTGGAAATAATGTAGTTCGACGCAAAATAGTGCTGAGGGAGCTTGCAAAAATTGATTTTAAAGTTTTTTCTATTGTCATTGACAAAAGGAAACTTAAGGGCGAAGGGTTTACCTTTAAAAAATCATTTTACAAATTTGTCTGTGGGTTGGTATATAAGGAACTATTCAAGACATTTCCACAACTTACCATAACTGTAGACGAACATGGAGGCAATGACTTTATGCTCAGCTTTAAGAAGTATGTCGAAAGCAATCACATAAGAGAACTGTTCTCGGGTTCAGAGTTTTTATTTGACTCAAGTGAATCAAATAAACTAATACAAGTTGCTGATTTCATAGGAGGGACAATAGGCCGTTGTTATGACAGTGCCAAATCCGACAACAATTTACAGGAATATCTAGAAATTCTTAACGAAAATCTATCCAGTATTCGATACTTCCCGCATGAATATACGCAAATATCATATTCCGAGAATGACCTTGAAAAAGGATATGATATTGAAATTGCAGAGTTAGCAAACAAATTTGCAGTAGACTTTATAGAAACAAAAAAAGTAGATTCTCAAGAAGACAAAGATCAAGTTAATTTAGTTCGACTATTATTAATGTACCAAAAAGCCCTAGACCCCAGAAGGTATACGACAACAAAAGAGCTAATTCGCCATTTACAGGGAGCAAGCGAAAAAGAAATTTCAGAGCAATATTTCCGAAGTAGAATTATAGGGAAGCTTAGAGATAATGGAGTATTAATAGCAAGTAAAAGTCATGGCGTAAGGAAGGGATATAAACTTCCAACTAGCATTACCGACCTGAACAATTTTGTTAGTCACGGAAATGGACAAATAATGCCTATGATAGCACGAATAAAAAAATGCAGAGATAGCATTTTATTGGCAACGCACGGTAAAGTAGACGTGTTAGGATCACAAGCCTTTAGGGAATTAGGCAGCATTGTAGATTTTTTAGACCGAGAACAACATTTAGCTAAGGCTAATGACTAATTGACTCCTGTTACTACGCCTCCACGGGAGTCGATCTCGTGATTGACGGTTAAACCAAAGGTCCGTTGTATATCCAACTATCTTTTTCTACTTTTAAATAAAATAAATACCTAATGAAACGTACCCTTTTATTATTAGCGACTTTAAGCGTTATGTCTTGCGGCGAAATTGAAGAAGCGCAAGACAATTATGTAGAGCACGAAATGCAAAGAATTGAAAATAAGGTGGCCGAAGATGCTGTTAAAGAATACGAAATTGCAAAACGTCAAGGTGACAAAATGCAGATTTACGTACAGGCATCACTAGTTTCTGCAGCTTACCTTCAGGCGAATGACGAAGAGAATTACAAAAAATGGAAAGACATCGAAAAGCAGGCCGCTAGCGATGCTGGCATGCCGGACATGTAATACATTCCAGTTGTTCGAGATGTTCCGCAGGGCATCTCGAACACACAGATACAAAGCCGTTTTGCCTCTCCGGCTGAATAGACGGGTAAACGGAATTCATAGAACCCACTGGTGCAGGAGTTAGCGCAGCGCCTGCCCGAACAACTTTTCGTTGGGCGTGGCTCCTGTCCCTAACCAAGTAAACCAGTCTCTGACCGGAATACCAACGCTGGGCGTAGTCCCACGCCTACCCCCGCGGCCGTCAGTCTCCTGATCGACGAAACCCTCCTTCATTCAACCGTTTTTTCTTAATTTACCTGGAACCTCATTTGTTTAAAATCAACTTCATGAGACCCATCCTCGCATTTGTATGTTCTATCCTGCTCTTCAGTTGTAATAGCTCTGGCGGATCTATTGAACAAAAAGAACCTTCCTTAAACACACAGCCCCAGGAAACCAATACGCAAAATGAGCCTGTTAAGAAAAAGAAGCTGCGATACGTGTATGCAGCAAACGGCGGTCTTTTAGGCTTCTTTGATGATGGTACAACGTCAGGATGCCCACGATGCGACCTGGTAAAGGAAAATATAAAGACTTTATATTCCCAACCAACGAACGGAACCTACACAGCAGACAATGCAGGTATCCTCCTCAACGGCAGTGACCGAATGGACTTCAAAGACGACGGTTGGGCAATGGTTGACTATAAGTGGTTAATTGATCTTTAAGTTCTACCCACGCTGGGCGTAGTCTGAACTACCTCCCCTCGGCAGGCAGTTCAGACACCCCACACAAAATCCGCTTTGATGTTAAATAGTTCCGCCTGACCGAAATTTTCAGACTTATTTCTGGGCCAGGTTCTATTTTCGCCGTAAAAATTTGCGAATGAAAAGTACCATTGTCGCATTACTTAGTTGCCTTTTATATATTGCGCCTGTCCATGCGCAATTCCCTATTGGCGACAAGTGGTATAATAACCCTTTGGGATTTTCACCACTTAACCTGCACACCTCAATGAGTTTCTTGCTACCGGCAGCTATCGTGGGCACAGTCAGCCTCATTTCAAAAAAAGATACATCCATTACCAATAGGCTGAACATTTACAATGAAAGCGGAACATCCTGGGGATACAAATTCCCCTACACATTATTGTCCCAGAATAATACGGGAGTTGACTATCAGCTCCGCAAATGGCTATCGATCGGCACAGAATTCAGTGTATACTTCACGAAAGACGGTTTCAACAATGCAACCGGAATATCGATCAGGCCCTTTGCAAGATTCTATGCTATCAATTCCAGCCGATACAGACTGTATTTTGAGTCAGGAGGGGGGTTGATTTACTTCTTTGACCAGTTTCCGAAAGCTACTTCACACGACGCCAGGATTGGCACGCGGTTGAATGGGAATACAAAATATGGCATCGGTGGCGAAGTAAGTATTTATCGGTCGGTTTCGTTTACAGCAGGTCTCAGGCACGTACACATTTCTAATGGAGATACCAAAGGCTCTGGTCGTAATCCGTCACACGATAGCAATGGCTTTTTTCTTGGTGTCACATTCAACCGATAATTACCCACCGCCCTCGCTGCCCCCCCACTATTTTAACTGTTTAGCGCAGCGTAAATTAAATCCCACATGCTACGGAAGTGTTTGCCCACTGGCGCGGGAGTTAGCGCAGCGCCTGCCCGAACAACTTTTCGTTGGGCGTGGCTCCTGTACCTCTAAAGTAAACCGGTCTCTGACCGGAATACCTCCGCTGGGCGTAGTCTCCGACTACGTCCCCACGGTAGTCAATCTCCTGATTGACGAGTACCATCACCCACCCGACACCCACCTCATCATCATCTCCAGCGGCCCTTTTTTAAAGCGCTTATTCCAAAGATTGCTGAACAGTACAGCAACCAAAAAAAACGCTAGAGAGAACAACAGGATGTATTCCGGAGATGCAGGATCTTTTATCCTCAGCAAACCTGTGTATTGAAGCCCTGTCAGCCATTGGAACAGCAACATACCCAATGTAAGATGCAACACATAGTGCGTGAGTGTCATAGCTCCTGTCTTCGCAAGGCTATTGATCAATAGACTACTCTTGAATTTGTCACCAATATAAATACACACAGTGATCACCATCAATGCAAACCCCACAGTGATCATCATAAAAGGAAGATATGGTGGAAAGTAGTCGCTCATTATATAGTTCAGTATGTTCTTGCCCGGCTGTACCTGCATAGCGTACCACCTTATACCTTCAAAAAGAGTAAAGCATATCAACCCCGTTAAGAATATTTGTCTGCTTACCTTACGTGAACTCCAGTCAAGCCTGCCCAACCACATGCCTAACAGGAAATATGCTATCCAGGGAAAGATGGAATTCCAGCCGTTGTATAGAGTGTTCCTGAAAAAACCTTTCACTGTCCAGAAATCTTCATACTGGAAATTAGAGAGATCCCATCCGGTCTCAACGGGGATAATAAAAAGCAAAGCATGATATACAACGATTCCTATTAGCGCACTCCACAGATACACGCTTCTTGGCAGAAAGAGCAACAAAGCTGCAATATGCATATACCCACCATAGAAATGCAGAATATCACCCGGCCACCAATTGTACAAAAGCAATCCTAAGGCAAATAAAAACCAGGAACGCTTAAATATAGTGACTTTTACTTCTTTATCGGTAGGATGATCGCTTAGTAGTGAGACACCCATTCCTGCACAAATGATGAAGATGGCAGTAGAGTTCCCGGTGAAGAGGTTAAGAAATTGCCCAACAGGGCTTTTATCCCAAAACGAGCCGAAACTAAAATTGAAATTGACAATAAACATACCTAATATGGCGTATGCCCTTGCTAAGTCAAATCCAATTATTCTTTGTCTCATATTTCTACACTAAAGTAAAATATTTGCGATAGTTTGGATAGCCTTGTCATCGCCCCGTTGTTCGAAATGTTCCGCAGGGCATCTCGAACTACCGATACAAAGCCGTTTTGCAAACGGAATTCAAAGAATCGAAGCTGAAGAAAAGATACGCCCCACGCAATTTCAAAAATTCAACCAATCCCAAAAATTCCAGTTCAGACAACCAACCCATACACACTATATCCCCCGCTGCCGCAAGTGTTTGTCACTTGTGGCAACAAATAACGGCAGTTTGCAACTGCCACCCACGCTGGGCGTACTCTCCCACTACATCCCCGCGGCAGTCAATCCCCTGATTGACGAAATAGTCTCGCCAAGAATCGGAACTTGGTTACAAGCTATTTCTTTCATCAACCATTCTCCTCTTATCGCTATTTCCTCCCCTTGCACACATCCCTGAATTTTATTACATTTAATAAAATAACCTACCATGAAACTAAGTACCTTACCACTTGTAGTATGCTTCATGTACTTTGCATTTCCGGCACACGCTCAATTACCAGGCACATACATGAGTGGCCTTATACAGCATCATCATCCATTGCCTGCCGTTCTACCAAAGAACAACACTCCCGGGAAAAGCACCGCTACTATGTCACGGCTGATAGCGTCAGCATTTCGTGACCATTACCAGTCACCCATATATGTTCTCAGCGACACCACTCGTTTCTTTTTCTCCGGAACGAACACTGCGGAATATTATACCTACCCTAAAAGTTTCGACTCATGCCGTCGGCAGCAGTTCGGCACAATGCTCGTCCCCGGCCCCGACACCCAGACTAAGGTTGTTCAGGTATTGGACGTTGATGGGCACATACTTGTATCATACGATGTAGTTTGCAATAGTAACTTCACCACACTGGATACAATGGGTAGCACTGCATATGTTTATGATAACAATGGTAACAAGATCGAAGAATATTTTATTTCGCTGGTCTCCGACACCATGAGCCGTACTCTTTACACTTACGATAACAATGACAATTTACTCACATCCACCCCGCAGTCATATGTACAAGGCAACTGGATGGATGCCGGTGATAAGTTCAGTTACTCTTACACCAACAGCAACCACGTTGATACAATAAGAGCGCAAACATGGAATAACGGTTGGGAAAATGTAGGGTTGTACACCTATCTATATAATACAAATGATAGCGCCACCTCCTTTCGCGAATACATTTGGGATGCCGGCACGAGCAGTTATCTGCCTTTTTCACGTTACAACATTTCTTATAGTAATGACGCCTGTCCTATTCTTGGAATATTAGAGTACTATCAAGGTCAGGCCTGGGAACTTTCCATGAAAAGGTCATCATCATATTTCCCCGGCACATGCAACTTTCACAGAGATTCAGTTTTTTACTGGGACAACACCATGAACAGTTTGCTCTTTGAGATATTCAACCGTTATGAGAACTATGTGGCAGCTGCAAAGCCGGGAGAATGGTACCAGTACGTGTTCACTACACCGGGCATCCCCGAGCAATTCGCTATGACAGCTTTCACTTATAATGCCTACGACCAGCTTACTATCGTAGACGGCCGGAGATGGGATAATGTAACTAATAGTGCCATCATAGATGAAAATAGCATCCTGACACACTATTACTATGAAGAATATGAGGGCTTAGATACTAAGCCTATAACCACCGCTGCGGTTGAGGCGATATTCTACCCGATACCTGCTTCAGACAAACTAAATGTCAGCCTTAGATGGCACGCACCCCAGGCATTCACTATTAGCATATGCGATATGATGGGCAAAGTGATCAGGACATTTACCGGCGATGCCAAAGAAAAATATTCTGCAACCTTAGATCTGTCAGGGATCTCCACCGGCAATTATCTCATTATCATTTCCGGCACCAGTGAACGTATAGTAAGAAAATTCAGTGTCGAAGGCAGGTAATAGCCTACAAAGCCCATATCCTGCCGCAAGTGTTTGTCACTTGTAGCAACAAATAACAGGCGTTTGCAACACCAAAACAATTATCCCGTATATTTAGAAAACCTCAAAACACCATTATGAAACTATTAACCGCTGCGCTCATCATCCTTACAATTACTTCCTGCTCATCCCGTAAAGAGTACAACTGCGTCTGCCGCGGTGGCTGGGGCGGCACCGACTACCGTGCGTTCATTATTAAAAGTGTCTCAGAAAAAAGAGCAGATGCGAAATGCTACGAAAGCGGCAGCCCGCGTGGCACAGATGACGGAATGGACTGTAGGCTGGAACCGTAGCAAAATAACCTTACCCACCCTGGGCGTAGTCTCCCCGTTGTTCAAGATGTTCCGCAGGGCATCTCGAACTAGCAGATACAAAGCCGTTTTTAAAACGGATTTTATAGAACCAAAAGCTGAAATGAACATGTCATGCTGAGCGGAGTCGAATCCATGACTAAGCTGAATAGAGAACCTACCGACATTCTACAAAAAGCATAAAATAATTCCACATTTGGCACGCTTTATGTTGCCATCATACCAAACCTAAAAACATCTGTATGACCTCAAAGAACCTTTTCCTGCTGTTAGCCTCGGCTACTTTCATTTCATTTACGTCCTGCAAAAAGGATTATAATTGCTCCTGCTTCGCTCCTGGCGCCGGAGAAGATGACCCAACTGTGTTCCGGCTGGAGAAAGTCGGCGAGAGAAAAGCAAAAAAACGCTGCAAAGCCTATGAAACATATCCGGGCAGGGTTTGCGAACTGAAGTAAATCAGGATCGTAGTTTTCAATTAACTAAACACCTCCAATATGAAACAATACAAACTTCTATCTTTGCTTACCATAGCCCTGGCTATTTCCCTAAGCGCATGTCACAAACGCGGCGACTACATATGTGTCTGCGCGGGTGGCTTCGCAGGTAATCATTACGAAGAAAGAGAAGTACCAGGGAAATCAAAAAAGGATGCAAGCAACAAATGCGAAGCCTTGGGGAATCCTGTCGGCACACCGGATGGCATCACTTGTGCCTTGAAGGAGTAATATATTAAATACACGATCGTAACTTCACGTTATGGACAATCCAAACAATCTCATCATCACAGGCCCCGAAGATGGTGAACACCTGATGATTGCGGGTTCTCACTACCGCATCCTGCTATCCGGCAACCAGACCGGTAACAAGTCTGCCATTATTGAAATGAACGTACCACCGGGAAGTGGCCCTGTTCCGCACCAGCACACAGGTTTCGCGGAGAGTTTCTACGTATTGGAGGGCGAAGTGGAAATGCGCACGATAGAAAATACCTACCTCGCTAAAAAAGGAGCTATCGTCACTATACCGCTTGATGGACCTGTGCATAGTTTTAAAAACATCAGTGATAGCATGGCCAGGTTACTCTGCATCGTCACTCCATCCGGCCTCGACGAATTTTTCCGTGAGTTTGGCAAACCGCTGGGCACTATTCCCCAACCCATGACCGATGAAGAAAAACAACGAATTCGTACCTACGCAGAAGAGCACGGCCAAAAACTCTTCCCTCCTGACTACCTGGATAAGTAACTAAATAGATTATTTCATAATTACAGAACAGCGTGTCCTACGGACAGGCTGTTCTATATTTCGTTAGGTCGGTCTACTTAGTACAGACCCATTGGCACGATACTTTTGCTACATCTGTTTTCATTTACACCAAAAAACACCACTATATGAAAAAGATACTGGCACTTGCCTTTACAGCCTGCATATTCGCAGCTTGCTCAGACGGTAGCACAGACGAAACCGCCACTGCAGACACCGTAGCAGTCGTAACAGACCCTGCTCCTCCTGTCGACAATGCTATACCCGGATATACCCCGGGCGAAGGAGACGTTACTTACAACTCCGGGAAAGTACAGGTCTATCGCGCCGACCGTTGGGAAGATGCAAAAGAGGACGTAAAACTGGATAACGGCATAGTGATACGCCGCAGCGGAAGAGTAGTAAAAGACAATAACGAGTACGAATGGGAAGAAGGATACGTAGTAGACAGCAGGGGCAATGTATGGGACAGGGCCGGCAATGGTATCAGCGATGCCTGGGATGCCACTAAGCACGGCGTCAAAAAAGCCGGACAAGCAGTTGGCAATGCAGCTGAAAAGGTAGGCGAAAAAGCTAAAGACATTGTGGACGGCAAGGACGATAAGAAAAATAAGTAAGCAGAACAAGCTTAGTTAAACACCAAAGGGGTTCCGTAATTCGGGGCTCCTTTGTTTTGTATGTAACGATTACCACTCCTGATAGTTTACAGCAAAGACAACAATAAGCCAATGGCTCATGTCAGGTACGCGCAATTCCACTGATATTCCGTAAATTCGATATTCAAAACCATATCATGAGCATAAACAAAGCACTATTACTTGCCGCTATATCAGCTATCACCATCCTCCCTTCATGCAGCAATAAAGAAGTGCAACAGAATTGCAAATGCTGCGGCGGTTTCACCGGCGGATGTTGGGACGAAGTGATGCAAGCCAATTCAAACTCTGAACTAAAGGCAAAATGTGTTGCTAAAGCACCCACCGGCGCCGACTACACCTGCGATCTGGATTAACCATATTCGCCATTCACAAAGGCTAGTCAAGCTTCAATACACCCCCATCCGTTATTAGTATGGTTCCGTTAGCGAACTTGTACCTCGCTTCCCACTTGCATATCGCCCCACATCGCCCTATAAGGACATGCTATCAGTTCCTGCAGTGGCTACTACGGCCGGGCGCTGTAAGTATGCCTGTTAAAGTAAAAACTTCTCATTTCGGGCTTTGTCATCCCGATAATCCATAGTATTTTTATCAAAACTTATATAAAGCTAAATTTTGCATTGATGAAGGCATTTAAACTTTTCTCTATACTGGCTGTCTCTTCCCTATTGATACTAAGCTCTTGCACTCGTGTTGAGCGCAACTGTCAATGCTGCGGCGGACTTGCCGGGGGTTGCCAGGACATCCCTGTATCAGAGAAATCAAGGAAGCTGGCAAAGCAGGAATGCGAACAATACAGCAATCCATCTGGTGTACCTGATGGCTACCAGTGTGAACTGAAATAACTGCAAAACCGGGATGATCGGTTATTCCCAAAAAATCCCGGTTAAAAACTACCACTATGGAAAACACTCCGGAAAATCCCCTCCGCCTCACCGCCATCAGCTATGAGGCTCCCGATATATTAAAGATCACTAAGCCCCACGACCCAATTCCTAAAAGTGATAAATACTATTTCTGGGGCGATAACCGCATTGCCACCTCTCTAAAGCTGAATGCCAAGACACCGGCCATCACCAAAAAAGCAGAACCTGCTAAATACAACGACGAAGCCGCCCTCAGCGAACTCACCGAAGGCAAAACCATCTTCCTGTATTACGTTGATGATTGGGACGCGCAAAATGATTCAGTCTCTTTCTTCGCACAATAACATTACTCCACCACCACTTTGATTTATCTTCTTAAAAGGTGCATCAAGCTGCAATAGCATAGAACTAAGACTGCGCCTTTTCCTGCCAGAAGGAATCTGAATAGCGATTTAAAGCTTAAACAACTTGATGCAGACGACAGCGGCACTTCAGCGTGGTCAGGAAACCAGCGCACGGCTGAATAGAGGACTACGCAACTCAACATAACACGCAGCGTTGGCCCCCGAGCCCGGCAAACAAGCGCAGCGACTCATGAGTTCCTTTGAAAAGATATTAACTAACGAATCACCCGCATGGCGTAGGGCCGGCTTTTCTTTTGTTACTTTTCTGGCGCCTGTCCCGATGCATATCGGGAGCGGAGCAAAAGAAAAGTAACGACAACGCGGACAGATAACACCAGATTAATGTGCAATCTACTCCACCACCAGCTTCTCATTCACCACACCACCAGCCGTACTAAGCTGTAACAAATACATACCCCTACTCAACTCACTAACGTCAACACTACTACACGCACCCGTATAGTTCCTCACAAGCTTACCTGTAAAGTCATACAACTGCACAGAGAGCAACTTGTTATTCGTCTTATTGTCTATATACATAACATCCTTTCCCGGATTAGGATAAATAACGAAACCGCTATTTACATTCGCAGCAACTTGCGTTGTAGAAAGCACACCATTAGCATCCAGCTTCACCAGCGCCGTATTCGACCAGTTGGTGCTGTCATGAACAGAAGCACCCGCTATTATATATCCACCATCAGAGGTCTGCGCAATATCATAACTCCAGTCGGAGTAGGTTGTATCTACTTTCGTGAACCATTGCTGCGCACCAACGTTGTCAACTTTTATTATATAGAAATCACCAACGGAATCTCTCCCGCCAAGCACATACCCACCATCCGTTGTTTTAACCAAAGCATACGATGAACCGCATGGGCCGTCATTATATTGTTCGTTCCATACTATCCCGCCTGCTCCGTCCAATTCTGCAAGTATAGGTTTATCACAAGGCCCCGCCAGCATTATACTACCTGTGAACACAATATGATCATTGGGTGTTACCACCAGGTCATAGGCTGCGCTTACCGTTGCCAACTGCTCTATCGGGTTGGTCCATAGTGTATCGCCGTTTTTGTTTATCCTCACTATATAAGCAGTACTGGGGGCATTTGAAGTCACCTTGATACTTCCCGCTATCGCAAAACCACTATCGCTCATTTGCTGTATAGCATACCCAAAATGTTCCATTCCGTTAAAGTAACTCTTCGTCCACAGGGAATCGCCAAGGCTGTCCGTCCTTATCACATACAGCGCAGGCGGCATAGCGGTCATGCTGTCGGTATAGCCACATATCACCAGTCCTTTATCAAAGGTTTCCTGCACGCAACTTCCTCTCTGCCTGTACAGGCCGCCATACAATTTTTCCCAAAGCAAATTCCCCGCGGTATCTACTTTGGCTAAGTAAGCGTCAAAGTCGTTTACGTTATAATACGCCTGCCCTGTCATTACGATATTACCATCCGATGTCCATATAAGATGGTCCAGTTGCAACGAACTAACGCCTGTTACCGAATAATATTTGGTCCACACTTCATTGCCGTATTTATCCGTACGCAGCAGCGAACCCAGAACGGTATAGCCACCATTTATCCATTTATACCCGGCCACATAGTAGCCACTATCGTCAGCTTGTACTACGGCACTACCCTGTTCGTAGAGAGAGTCTATACCATAGACCTTTTTAAAGGATATCTGCCCCTGTGCAGTATAAGAAAGTAATATGATAGCGATAAATACTACAAGTCTTTGCATAGAACTCTTTATGATACAACAAACCTACCTGATTCATACCAGTGCAAAAAGACAATTAAGCTTTTTTAAGTGTATTAGCACCGTTCTTAACATTTCCGCTAACCGCAGGTTAATGACTCCCATACTTCCCGTGCTGTCGGGTGTTACCACCCGACATACTTGCGAAAGGCAATCTATCCCCTCCCTCCGAACGGATAGTTCATCCGGGCGGGCTGTTTTTAAGAGGGGTGTCCGATGGACGCGAACATTACATACCATATTCCCCCTTTAGGGGGCTAGGGGGCAATCCCCCATAAGATATCCACATTTACAGTGATATTTCCACCCCGCTATATACCTTTACTTTACAGAAGCAGTAAGGCACAAAAACAGTACAAGCTGTGTATATCTTTTCAAATACAGCCTCGCTTTTTCAGTAAATTTGTAACCGATTAGATAATTATATAAAAAGAAAGAAAATGGCAGTAGACGACAAAATGAAGGTGCTCAAGTTAGCTCTTGACAAAATAGAAAAGGATTATGGCAAAGGATCGGTAATGATGCTGGGCGACAAGCAAAAGGTCGCAATAGAGACCATCAGCACCGGCTCTCTCGGACTGGATGTAGCGCTCGGTGTAGGTGGTTTCCCGCGCGGCAGGGTCATCGAAATATACGGCCCGGAATCTTCAGGTAAAACAACAATAGCCATACACACTATTGCAGAAGCACAAAAGAAAGGCGGCATCTGCGCTATCATAGATGCGGAGCACGCATTCGACGCTTCTTATGCTCGTAAGCTGGGTGTAGATGTAGATAATCTTATCATTTCTCAACCCGACTATGGCGAGCAGGCGCTTGAAATAGCCGATCGCCTGATCTCCAGCGGTGCGATAGATGTTGTGGTGATAGATTCAGTGGCCGCTCTTGTACCAAAGGCCGAGTTGGAAGGTGAAATGGGTGAAAGCAAAATGGGTCTGCAAGCGCGTTTGATGAGCCAGGCTTTGCGTAAGCTGACTGCTACTATCAACCGCACAGGTTGCTGCTGCATATTCATCAATCAGCTCCGTGAGAAAATAGGTGTAATGTTCGGTAACCCTGAAACCACTACCGGTGGTAACGCCCTTAAGTTCTATGCTTCCGTACGTCTGGATATCCGTCGTATCGCACAGATAAAAGATGGCGATGTAGCAAATGGTAACCGTACCCGTGTAAAAGTGGTAAAGAACAAGGTTGCTCCCCCATTCCGCCAGGTAGAGTTCGATATCATCTTTGGTGAGGGTATCAGCAAGGTCGGCGAGATCATAGACATGGGCGTAGAGCTCAATATCCTGCAAAAAAGCGGTAGCTGGTTCAGCTATGGCGAAAGCAAGATAGGCCAGGGCCGCGATGCCGTAAAAGCATTCCTCAACGACAACCCTGAGGTAATGGAAGAAGTAGAAGGTCGCATCAGGGCGGCACTGCAACCTGCAGAATAATTAACTTTCAGATAAAACTACAAATAGGAAACGCCCGCGGACTTTGATCCGGGGGCGTTTCCCTTTGTATATCAACCAATTAGACTACGTTGGCACACTTTTTATGTAAATAAGGGACTAATGAAACGCCCGATCAGGGTTACAAACCTTAGGCACGGCCATGCAAGAGACCCCTTTAGTAGATATTTTGGAGCCTGATATTATAAAAGAATCCCTCAATTTCAGCCATTGGCCTGCATTTGCCGCGTTCATACGTGAGCACCACATGGTCACATATGCTAAAAATCTACTCTCCCTTTCCCGCGAAGCAGACATACCTATTATGAAGCTCATTGCTCATCTGCCGGAGGAGCAGTTGCTCGAATTGACCATACAGGGGCATGGGGAATTCCTCGAAAATGTAGAAAAAAATATACTACGCGAGCATCTGAACGAAGGGCTCAAAAAATGGGAAGAAGATCAACTCGGCATCATTTCCAATGAGGATATTGCTATGGAGGATATTACCATAGGTACGTTCATCAGGAAAAAAGCTATGCTGGGTCTGTTGCCGCTATACACTACCGATCCTTTTGAAATAATAGAGATAGTTAAAGAAATTGACATCTTCGATACAGAATCGATCAATCTCTCCACCAACTTATATTTCAAACTACTCAAACGAAAAGAACAAAAAATACTCGATGACCTGCAGGAGAGCCAGAAACTCTATCAGCAGGCACAGGCAATGGCACATATCGGCAACTGGTATTGGAATATGGATACCGACCAGGTGATATGGAGTGATGAAATGTTCCGGATATACGACGAGGAAAAAGTTGATGGAAGTATGTTACGAAAAGACTACATAAGTTTCCGTCATCCGGATGACAATGAACATATCGAAGCTCATATAGCCAAACTTAAAGAAACCCACGAACCACAGGAATACTACTTCAGGATAATTACCAAAGCAGGAGTAGTAAAGAACCTCTATGCACATGCTGAAGTAAAACTGGATGCTGACGGCAACGTCACCCAGCTATACGGCACTATGCAGGATGTAACAAAGGAAAAGAATTACGAGAACGTATTGCATGAGAAGAACCAGGAGCTGCAACGCTCTAACAACAACCTGCAAGATTACGCCTATATCACCAGCCACGACTTAAAAGAACCACTAAGGAAGATCACTACGTTTAGTGGATTGTTACTTAGGTCTCAAAGTAATATTCTCTCAGAAGAAGGAAAATCCTATCTCAATAAGATCTCTGACGCAGGCCTCAGGATGCAGACAATGATCAGCGATCTGCTGACAATATCCACCATCTCAGGCAATAAGGCATTCGAAACATATAGCCTGAAAAAAACAGTAACCGAAGCCATACAAAGGCTGGAACATAAAATAGAAGACAGTAAAGCCAAAATAACGGTAGATGACCTGCCTGAAGCGGAGATCGTTCCCGCACAATTCAGACAGCTTTTCCAGAACCTGATCAACAACTCTCTTAAGTTCACACGTAAAGGCGTTGCTCCTGAAATAAAAATATCATCCTGCCACGTTTCACCGGAGGAGGTTGAAGAACACAAGTTAGTCAAGGGCAAAAAATACATATGCATTAGCTTCTCCGACAATGGCATCGGTTTCGACAATGAATATGCAGAGAAGATATTCAGCATATTCCAGCGCTTGCATGGTCAGAACGAATATGAAGGTACAGGCATCGGCCTTTCTATCTGCAAGAAAGTAGCGGAAAACCACGGTGGCATTATCTATGCAAAAGGCGAACCGGGCGTAGGCGCAACATTCACCATCATCATACCGGCTTAAGATTTTTTATAGGGGCTTAGTAATAAAATAAAAGCCTCTCCCTAGTGGGAGAGGCTTTTATTTTATTATTTCCTCAAACGATAAAGGGAGCGACCATCGCTCCCTTTATAATATATAAATCAATAACTAATTAACCAATAAACTAGTCAACTAATCAACCAACTAGTGCGCGTTCCTTGTTCCGTCAGTATTGAACGTTTCAGGATACAGTACAGAAGTAAACCTCTTCTTGTTATCCAGCAGCAACTTAGCTGTTTTTTGAATATCAGCAGCAGTTACAGAAGCGATCCACTTGTCGTAGTCAAACACTGTTTTCTTATCTCTTCCCCAGAAAAGAACACTTTCCATCTTACCACTCCAGTAGTCATTCTCCTTCAGGTTAGTACGGTGTTTTTCTGCCCACTGTGTCTTCACTTTTTCCAGGTCAGCAGCGCTGGGGCCTCTTTCCTTCAGGTTGTTCATCTCTACTTGTGCAGCAGATAAAAGTTTCTCTACATTCTCAGGACCACATGGCAATGACATCAGTATGCTGTAGTGCTCATAAGGCTCTTTTTCTACAGATGCACGGAAACCACCTGAGTAGATATTACCCAGTTTTTCACGAAGCTCTTCTATCACTTTAATGTTCATGATCTCAGCAAGTGCTTGGGCTTGCAGGCCCATGTCTTCAGAGTAAGGAAGTTCGCCGAAGAAACCTGAAATGATAAGGCTTTGTTTTTCTTTACCTTTTTTGAATTTCAGTTCGCCCGGTTGTGGCCTAAGGCCGTTATCCTTTATTACCGGTACTCTTCCTGATTTAGGAAGGCCGCCCAGGTATGTTTCTATCAGCGGTACAAGAGTTGCCTCATCTACATTACCTACTATAAAGAAGTGGTATCCATCTGCAGAACCAAGTTCGTTAGAGTATATATCCATTGCACGGTTCATGTCTATCTTCTCCAGGTCTTCCATTTTAGGAACAGCCATTGGCGCCAATGGGTTGTTGCCATACATGGTCTTCACTGTGGTATCAGAGAATGCTACTTGTGGGTTTGCAGCAATAAATTTCAGCTGCATATTCATCTTGCTTTTGAAAGCCGCGAACAACGCTTCATCCCTACGTGGCTTCTGCATATACAGGTAAGCTGTCTGCAACATAGTTTCAAAATCCCTTACATTACTCTTACCGCTTATTTCATTGCTGGCAGAACCTATATCAGTGCTCATTTCTACAGTCTTGCCTGCAAGCACTTTTTCAAGGTCTGTAGGGCTAAACTGGCCTATGCCCATTTCTTCCACGAGGTTAGGAGCAAAAGTTACGTTTTGCTTATCAGCTACACCATATTGACCGGCACCACCTTTCTTTACACCTTTAAACAGTATCTCATCGCTTTTGAAGTCTGTCTTCTTTACCGTCACTTTCACACCGTTGGCCAGTGTGTAGGTGGTAGCATTGAAGTCAGCTTCAGCTTGCTTACTTACTACTTTACCTGCAATTGGCTTTGTGGCCATCAATTCAGTTGCTACTATGCTCTCTTCTCTGGCAGTTACAGTTTGCTTGTAGCTCCTGTCAGCCATTGCAAGAAGTTCCGCTTCTGTAGGATTCTTACCTTCAGGAGCAGTGATCAGCGTGAAGGTATTCATATCCTTCATCCAGTCTTTTACCAGGTTGCTCAGTTCAGCCGCAGTGATACCCGGTAGCAGTGATTTATGATATGCATACTCATTTTCTATACCCGGCATTGCTTCGCCGTCTATAAAGTTGCGTACATATTCTTCTACATACTTTCCGCTCTCAGTTGTTGTGCGTTCGTTATATGCTTTCTCTATATTATTCAGCAGTTCTTTCTTAGACAGTTCCAGTTCTGATTCAGTAAAACCGAATTGTTTTGCACGCAGCAATTCTGCGTTCAATGCGAACAATGCCTTTTCAGGACCTTCCTCACCAAATACGGCAACACCGCTCAGGTTCTCATAACCATGGATCAGGCCCATGTTATCATAAGAAACACCACCGTAAGCGAAAGGAGGATTAGCACTTTGAGACAATTCGCTCAACCTGCGGTTCAGCATAGATTGCGCTAAAGCTGATTTCAGGTCTTCACGATAGTCTGCAAGAGTAGTTGTATTCTTCTTCTTGCTGTAAGGGAACATGGTGTAGATAGTAGAACCCGTAGCTTCTTTATCTGTCACCACCATAGCTTCAGGCTTAGTCCTGTTTTTAATCACTTCATACTCACGTGGCCTTGGCTTATTAGGATTTTTCAGTCCTTCAAAGTGTTTCTTCAGGTATGCCATTGCAGTAGCGCTGTCTATATCTCCTGATATAGCAACCGCTTGCAGGTCAGGACGGTACCAGTCTTTGTAGAAGGTACGGATCCTCTCATACTTAAAGTTCTTCAGTACATCATCTGTACCTATCGGAATACGGTCAGCATACTTAGAGCCGGAAACCATCTTCGGAAGGAACTTGTACACCATACGCATACCTGCTCCTTTACCCATACGGCTTTCTTCCAGCACTACACCACGCTCATCGTCTATGTCCTTATCAGTAAGCAAAGCATTGTGCGCCCAGTCTTCGATGATCTGGAAACCTTTATCAAGGTTGCCCGGCTTATCTGTTGGTATTGGTAGTATATATACTGTCTGGTCAAAACCTGTGTAAGCGTTCAGATCAGCTCCGAACTCCACACCTATTTGTTGCAGGTAGTTTACCAGTTCATTCTTCTGGAAATTCTTGGTACCATTAAAGTTCATGTGCTCCATAAAGTGAGCAAGGCCTCTCTGGTTGTCTTCTTCTACTATAGAACCCACTTGTACCATCAGGCGGAGTTCTACTTTTTGTTCCGGCTTGTTATTCGGACGGATGTAATAAGTTAAACCGTTCGCGAATTTCCCCTTTATTACTTTAGGGTCGGTCGGCAACTTTGTTGTCATGTCCTGCGCAGACACTAAACCGCTACCGGCAGCCACCAGGGCAACTACCGCCAATGCACGGCGCAGTACACATTTAGATATTAAATACATATATAAATTCTTTTGCCGCAAATTAATCAATTAAAAGGTACCAAATGGGGGGAATTTCAGTAAATAACCTTAAAATTTTGTTGTCGAATTCTGTAAAACTCTGTGTTTAATCCCTGTTGAGATTTTATCTTCGTACCTTATAGAATTGAAACCATGGCACTCATCAAATCAATATCAGGCATCAGGGGCACTATCGGCGGCAAACTCGGAACAGGCCTAACGCCCATAGACGTAGTAAAATTCACCACCGCGTATGGCGCCTGGGTGAAGAAACAGGGCGGCAACAATAAGATCATCATAGGCCGCGATGGCCGCATATCAGGCGAAATGGTGCGCAACCTGGTAGCTTCGACGTTGCAGGGCGTGGGTTTCGACGTAATAGACCTGGGCCTCAGCACTACCCCTACAGTAGAGATGGCTGTGAAGATGGAAGACGCTGCCGGTGGCATCATCCTTACCGCCAGCCACAATCCTAAACAATGGAACGCCCTCAAGCTCCTCAATAAAGATGGCGAATTCCTCAGCGGCGACGATGGACAATGGATACTGGACTATGCCGAAAAAGAAGAAACGACATATGCAGAGATAGATGAGTTAGGCTCTTTAAAATACGACGACTCTTATATCGCAAAACATATTGATGCAATACTGGCTCATCCCTTAGTAGATGTAAATGCTATAAAGAACAAAAACTTCAAAGTAGTAGTTGATCCTGTTAACTCCACAGGTGCTATAGCGGTACCCGCCTTATTAAAAGCAATAGGCGTAAACGACATCATCGTTATTAACGAAGCAGTTACCGGCGACTTTGCCCACAATCCCGAACCACTTCCTGAAAACCTCGTTGGTCTATGCACGGAAGTAAAGAACAGCGGTGCACACATCGGTATCGCAGTTGACCCCGACGTTGACAGGCTCTGCTTTGTCTGCGAAGACGGTAGCCTCTTCGGCGAAGAGTACACACTCGTTGCCGTAGCCGACTATATTCTCAGCAACAAAAAAGGGAATACTGTTTCCAACCTCTCCTCCACCCGCGCCCTCCGAGATGTTACGGAAATGCATGGTGGCACATACGCTGCCAGCGCCGTAGGCGAAGTGAATGTGGTAAAGAAAATGAAAGAAATAAACGCCGTAATAGGTGGCGAGGGAAACGGTGGCATCATCGTCCCTGAACTGCACTACGGAAGGGATGCCTTGATCGGCATCGCATTGTTCCTCACGCACCTGGCCAACAAAGGAATGACCGCTAAAGAGCTCCGCCAAAGCTACCCCGACTATTTTATCTCCAAGAACAAAATAGACTTACAAGAAGGGATCGATGTAAAGAACATCTTCGCACAGATAAAAACAAAATATGCTAGTCAGCCGATCAATACCGAAGATGGTCTGAAAATAGAGTTTGATAAAGAATGGGTACACTTGCGTACATCCAACACAGAACCCATCATCCGCATCTACTCCGAAAGCAAGTCTGAAGAAATGGCCAACCAACTCGCCCATCGAATCATGGACGACATCAAAGCCATGATGCAGGTAACAGCATAAGAAATTCCCCCTTTGTGCGATGGCCTTGTGCGTGCAAGCGAAGGGGGTTAGGGGGATGTTGGCTCACGAATAGCAAGTAACACGTCCCCTCTTGAGAGTGGTTAGGGGTGTGTCGGCCCGCAACAATCCCCCCCCCCTTTGAAGGGGGTGCCCGATTTTTCATCGGGCGGGGGATGTCGGCTCGCAAATAATAGGCAACAAATAAAAACCATTTGACCAAACACGACATCATAATAATCGGTGGTGGCCTCGGCGGACTACTAACGGCTACCTTTCTCGCAAAGGAAGGCATGAAAGTATGCCTGCTCGAAAAAGACAAACAACTCGGCGGCTGCCTCCAGACTTTCTCCCTCCAAAAGAAAGTCTTCGATAGTTGCGTTCACTACATCGGTGGCCTGGGTGAAGGCCATACCCTCAATACCATCTTCAAATACGTGGGCATCATGGACAAACTCTCCCTCAAAGAGTTTGACCACAACAGCTTCGACCGCATAGCTTTTGGCAAAGAAGCAATCGAATACCCCCAGGCAATAGGCAAACAGAACTTCATAGAGCAACTACTCCCCTACTTCCCTAAAGAAAAAGAAGCACTCAAAAAATACATCGACACCATTACCCTCGTCGGCGACCACTTTCCATTATACAGACTAAGAAATGGTTCTGCCGATGAAAAGTCAGCTGTCACAGGTTGGAGTTTAACAGATACGATCAACAGCATAACAGACAACCCTAAACTCCAACAAGTCCTCACAGGCAACAACCTCCTCTACGCAGGCGAAGCAGACAAAACACCTTTCTTCCTTCACGCATTGGTAATGGAAAGCTATATACACAGCGCCCATAAGATTGTACCAGGCAGTTCACAGATATCAAAGTTCCTCTGGAACGAACTACAGGCTCATGGCGCAGAAGTACACCGTAGCATGGAGGTAAAAAAACTGGTAGAAGAAAACGGCGAGCTATCCTATGCCCAAACCGCCGATGGCGAACGCTTCTACGGAAAACACTTCATCGCTAATATCCACCCGGAGGTATTGCTCTCTATGCTGGACAGCAAACAGATACGCCCCGCATACCGCAACCGCATAAAAGGCCTCGACCAGACCATCTCTACCTTCATGCTGAACCTCGTGCTGAAACCCGGCACCATTCCCATGCGCAGGCACAATCTATACTGGAATGCTTCAGAGAATT
Organism: Bacteroidetes bacterium UBA7674; assembly: GCA_002483105.1. Taxonomy (GTDB): domain Bacteria; phylum Bacteroidota; class Bacteroidia; order Chitinophagales; family Chitinophagaceae; genus MKUN01. The sequence goes on along the minus strand of DLHG01000013.1, from coordinate 609,664 downwards.
CCTGGGATGCAGTCAACTACAAGCCACAGGATTGGCCGGCCAACTACGCCGCCTTCTTCACCGAAGACGAACAAAACCCGGGCTTCGCCGAAAGCCTCTCCATCCTCAGCTACATGCATTTTGAGGAAGTTGCCAAATGGCACGATACAGAAAACTACACCGCCCACAAAGAAGACCGTGGCGAAGACTATCACGCTTTTAAAGAACAACGCTCTGAAACACTCCTCGCAAAAGTTACAGAGCGCATACCCGAACTACAAGGAAACGTAACAGCTCACTCTGCCGCTACCCCCCTCACATACCGCGACTATACAGCCACGCCAAAAGGCTCTCTATATGGGATATTAAAAGACATCAACAAACCCACAGAAACAACCATCGCCACCCGCACCCGCATACCCAATCTCCTCCTCACCGGCCAGAACGTAAACCTCCACGGCGTCTTAGGCGTCAGTATCACCGCCATCGCCACCAGTGCAGAACTATTAGGTATGGATTACTTGTTGAACAAAATAAAAGCGTAACAAAGCTCACCCCTCCTTTCGGAGGAGGGGTCAAAACTGAATGCCTCCGCGACAGCGGTGCGTTCAGTTTTGGGGGTGGTGTCACTCGCAAAGAGCACACAACCCACTTTCGTCATTGCGACGAACGAAGCGATCTCGCAACACGAATCACTCACCTCTTCTTCTTCGGCGTAAACCGTCCGAACTTACTCCCGTTCTTACGACCATAATAGATACCACGTCCCGTCCGGTATATAATAAATACCACAAGTACTGACACCGCTAAGATCAACCACATATTCATGAGCTATCGTTTAGCTATTAGGTAAACAACATCGTGCCATGCAGAAAGGTCTCAGAAACTTTACTACCTTATCTTTGACAAATGAACGGAAACAACAGAACAGACATATATCCCGGGCTGGAAGTAGATATAATACTCAAGAAAGATCAGCGAACCGGGAAAAGAACAAGAGGCATTGTAGAGGCACTACTCACCTCCGCACCCTACCATTCCCGCGGAATTAAAGTACGCCTCGAAGACGGAGCCATCGGACGAGTAATAGAAATTATCGGCGACCCGGAATAGATCCCGTACCCCTCCTTGTGGAGGAGGGGTCAAAACTCAAGGCCTCCGCGATAGCGGTGCGTTGAGTTTTGGGGGTGGTGTCACTCGCGCAAAACAAACCAAACACAAACTATGAAACACATCAACGACTTCCTCCTCGGCAACTACAAACAACCCGCCCCTGACACCCTGAGAGGCGAGGTTTACGATGTGGTATTTGAATCCCATACCCGGAAAGGAAAAGCATTTGATGTCGCTCTATTAATAACTATACTCGTCAGCGTAATTGTAGTGATGATTGACAGCGTACCCGCTATACACGCAGAGTACAAAGAAGAATTCTACATCCTCGAATGGGTATTCACCCTCCTGTTTTCCATCGAGTACCTCCTGCGCCTTTGGTGTGTCGACAACAGGAAAGGCTACGCACTCAGCCTCTACGGCCTCATTGATCTCATATCCATACTCCCGACCTACTTCAGCTTACTCATCGGCGGCGCACAATACCTGCTTGTCATTCGTGCTATCCGCTTACTGCGCATTTTCAGAGTGCTCAAGATGCCGCTTTATTTATCCGAAGGCAGTTCACTCATACAGGCATTGCTGCGCAGCTACAGGAAAATAAATGTGTTCCTGTTGTTCATCCTCACTCTCGTGACCGTACTAGGCTCGCTTATGTATTTAATTGAAGGTCACACTCATGGCTTCACCAGCATACCCGAGAGCATCTACTGGGCCATCGTCACTCTCACCACCGTAGGTTACGGCGATATATCTCCTGAAACACCACTTGGCAAGATCGTTGCCTGTATCATCATGCTCAGCGGTTACGCTATCATCGCAGTACCCACCGGAATCGTAACATCTGAAATGACCAAATTGAAAGGCGAAGAACACGACAAACGAACTTGCCCAAAATGCAACAAAAATACCCTCGACCGCTCAGCAAGTTATTGCGCCAACTGCGGCACCGAACTCCCCACAAACCCAAATGCATAAATACATGGCAGAAACCGCAAACACATTATCCTTGAACCACCAAATATTCGTCTACCCTATAGAAAGTGTAAGCAAATGAGAATTGGGTTGATAATATTATTCTTTCTTATAGCAAATCCTATATGTGCACAGAACCTTCCTGAGCCAATAATCGGAACGATCAAAATAAAAAAAATCGACCACACTTACTACAAAGAAGGCAAATACGAGGACGGCAAGACAAGAGTTACAAACAAACAAAATATACCATCACAGATATACTACTTTGATAAGACAGGTAATTTAACAGAAGTTATAGGCTATGGCAAAATACACTTTAATGATTTAAGTGTGTTAGATTTTGCTACCTACTATAGATATAATGGCAACAATATCACAGGGCATACACAGTACAGCACCGACTATCAAAAAAACATTGACACTATCTTCAAAACAATATACTATTACAACGAAAGAAAACAATTAATAAGAGCAGATAAGATTGATTGCAAAGAGAATAAAATAAGCGACTCGACTGAATATGTATACAGCGATAGAGGCAAGGAAGCACTTTATTATTTAAGTCCTACTTACTATTATCATACGTTTTATGACAGCATCGGGAGGCTTTTAAGACATCAGCAAATACTTGACAACAAACTTCGTTGGGAACACATCTACACATATAGAGGTTCTATCAGGTTCAGTGTATTCAAAACCTACTCAAAAGATATAGAGGATCATGACGGCTATGAAGTTCTGGAATACAAGAACGGACAATTAGTCCAAGCTACAGACTACAGTATAGGATCCCGAATGAAAAAGTACTATTACAACAAAGCAGGACTGCTAACAACGATTGAACACTATTCAAATTATACAGATGGCGGGTACGAACTAAGGGAAAGAATCCACTTTAAAACAAAAAAAGAAAGAAAACTCAATAAAGAGACCATTGACAAAATAAATGCTTCATTCCTTATCGATTATCTTAATCCATAAGCCGGATTGGGATGGTGTACATTCACGAATAAGAACTTTGAGTCTTCGCGTCTTTGCGGTTAAACAGCCCTGGAAAATCCCCCTAATCCTTCCTAATCCCGGTTCAAAACAGCTACCGCCATCTCCGCACACCTTTCCCCATCTATCGCCGCAGAAACAATACCACCCGCATATCCCGCACCTTCCGCGCAAGGATACAATCCCTTTATCTGTGTATGCTGCAATGTCTCTTTATCCCTCGGTATGCGAACAGGTGAACTCGTACGCGACTCAGTCGCAACAAGTATCGCCTCATTAGTATAATACCCTTTCATCTTCTTGCCAAAGTCAACCACCGCTCTCTTCAATGCCTGGTTCACTTCTTTGGGCAACACGTCTTTTATCGCAGCACTATGTATGCCGGGCAGGTAAGAACAATCCGGGAGTGAAGACGAAATTTTATCATCAGTAAAATCCACCATCCGCTGTGCAGGCGCAACGATCTTCCCACCACCAACAGCAAATGCCTTCTGTTCCACCATCTGCTGAAACTGCATTCCCGCCAGCGGTCCGGTAAATCCATAATTTGCAAAATCCTTTTCATCAACAGCTACAACCGTCCCTGAATTAGCATAGGGGTTATTCCGCTTACTGGGCGACCATCCATTCACCACTACCTCACCCGGGTTCGTTGCCGCAGGGGCAATGATACCCCCCGGGCACATACAGAACGAGAACACACCTCTGCCATATTCCTGCGCTACCAGCGAATAGCTCGCCGGCGGCAAATACGGATCACGCACAGTACAATGATATTGCGCCTGGTCTATCAGCAACTGTGGATGCTCTATCCTCACACCCAGCGCGAATGGCTTGCATTCTACTTCTATCTGTTTACTATGCAGCAACTCAAATATATCTCTCGCAGAGTGTCCCGTTGCCAGTATCACTTGTTTACAATCTATCGTAGTACCATCAGCTGTTTTCACTCCACGCACACTATCTCCATCCAATACTATATCCGTCAGCTTCGTATCAAACCTTACTTCACCACCACACTCTATAATGGCATCCCGCATCGCAGTAATAATATGCGGCAATTTGTTCGTACCTATATGCGGATGCGCATCTATCATGATATTCTCCTCCGCGCCAAAGTGATGGAACAGTTGAAGCACCCTTTGCACGTTCCCTCTCTTGGTCGAGCGTGTGTACAACTTACCATCACTATACGTTCCTGCCCCACCCTCACCAAAACAATAATTCGATTCCGGGTTTACAACACCTTCCTTATTCATCGCCGCAAGATCACGCCGTCTGCTGCGCACGTCCTTGCCACGCTCCAGTATAATAGGCTTATATCCCAACACTATCAACCGCAGCGCAGCAAATATCCCCGCAGGGCCAGCCCCCACTATCACCACATGCGGTGCATTGCTCACATTCTTCAGCTCAGGATCGAAAGGAACATGTTCCTTCGGTGGCTCATCAATAAATAATTCAGCTTGTATTTGTATGCGTGGCAGTCTCTGCCTCGCATCTATCGAGCGTTTCAGGATGTTGAACCCCGTCACACGCTTCACCGGTACATCGGCCTCAAGAGAAAGGAATCTCTTCACAACCACCTCATCCGCCGCATCACCCGGCGACAACATTATCGTTACATTCTTTATCATCTGCGTCAGGTTTTTATCCTAAAAGCTATTGTTTATTATTTATCAAGCTCCCTCCTGTCATCCTGAGCTCTGCGAAGGATCTATCCACACGAGCTACTCTCCACGTCCCTATTTGAAGGGGATCAGGGGTGTGTTTTCTTATACTTCGCCTTCCCAATATCAAGGTATTCCACAAACTTCTTTGCATCAGGCTCGTATCCAAGCCATCCACTCAATGTTTTACCTGTCTCATCTACCACATAATAACTAGGTTGCGTATCAGACTTATACTTGACCTCTTGTAATTCTTCCACTCTATCGGCTACGGTTATTATTTTTTTCTTTAGTGCTGCGGAATAATGTTGCTGTTTCTTTGTTAGTTGCACACGATCAAGGTCACAATATAAACTCGCCACAACGAAATCCTTTTTCAACCGATTCATAACTTCTGCTTTCGACCACACATTACTCTCCATTTTCCGGCAGTTCACTACGTTAATACCTGTAAAATAGACAAGCACAGGTTTCTTCAATATTTTAGACGCCGCCAATGCTTCATCATAATCAAAATAGGTCACAAGCTCGTTGTCTGTCTGCACTTTAGGTAGATATTGATTTATCTGCTGCACGTACTTTACAGGTTTAGTTCCCTTTACAGTTTGGCTATAAAGTGGCAACCATAACAACATTAATAACGCTAAAAGGATCTCCTTCATATGGTTACAGATTCCTCTTCTTATAATTCGCAATCACCTTATCCAAATGATCCACAAACTTCTGAACATTCGGATCATAACCATATCCACCTTCTACCAGCTTATTACCATTCTCATCCACATAGAAATAGAACGGTTGAGAGTTAGCGCCAAATTTCGTTGCTTGTATATCTTCATTCTTATCACCCACCGTCACTATATCCGAACCCAGTACCTTAGAGTAATACTGTTCTCCTACCGGCAACTCCCTTTTATCATAATCACAATACAACGATGCGATGACAAAGTCCTCTTTCAATCTTCTCATCACTTCCGGACTGCTCCACACCTGGCTTTCCATCTTACGGCAGTTCACACAGTTGATGCCGGTAAAGTCCAGCATTACCGGTTTCTTCAATATTTTAGAAGCAGCTAATGCTTCATCATAATCAAAGTAGGTCACTAACCCATTCTGAACCACTATCGGTGGCTCGTATATCTTCATTTCCTGGACGTACTTCACAGGTTGCACCGCACCATTATCTACAGGCGCATGTCCACCACCACCCGAGCCACCGGCTCCTATCACAAAGTCCTGCGTACCCATCGGCGGAACGAACTGGCTCATACCATTCAGCGGCGCGCCCCACATGCCCGGAACAAGATAGACAGAGAAAGAGAAGCACGCTATTGCCAGGAATAATTTAAAAATGGAAACATACTCTTGCCCATACACGTTCTTTACAGACGCATCGTCATGGGAGAGTTTCAGTTTGCCTAATAAGTATAATCCTAACAGCACGAATATCACTATCCACAGCGCGATGAATATTTCCCTATCCAGCAATCTCCAGCCTTGCGCAAGATCTGCGTTCGAGAAAAATTTCAGTGCCAGCGCTATTTCAATAAAGCCTAGTGTCACTTTTACCTGGTTCAACCAGCCGCCCGATGACGCCATCTTGTTCAGCATACCCGGGAACACAGCAAACAATGCGAACGGCAACGCCAGGCCAACCGAGAAACCAAACATACCTATCGTAGGGCCTACTACACCACCACTACCGGCGGCAACCAGCAGCGGCCCAACTATCGGCCCGGTACAAGAGAACGAAACGATCACCAGTGTCAGTGCCATGAAGAAGATACCCATGAAACTTTTGGTATTGGCCTTAGAGTCTGTCTTATTCGTCCAGGATGATGGTAACGTTATTTCAAATGCTCCGAGGAACGAGATACCGAACACCATAAATATGGCGAAGAAGAACAGGTTTGCTATCCAGTTGGTAGAAAGATTATTGAGTGCATTACCACCAAAAAATATAGATATCAAAACACCCAGCACCGTAAAGATGATGATGATAGAAAGCGAATAGTAAATGGCGTTGCGGATACCCTCTTTCCTTGTCTTACTTCTCTTTGTAAAGAAACTGACAGTAATCGGTATCATAGAATACACGCAGGGTGTCAGTACAGCCAGCAATCCACCAAGGAATGCGGCAAGGAACAACCACAGCAAAGATCTCTTTTCTTGCTTTTTCTCACTGGCATCATCTGCCGTCATTGCCGATTTACCTTTTGTGGTATCATCCTCAGCAGCAGCTGTCATCGATGCCGGCGTTAACGTGTCAGGTGATGCACTAGCCGCAGCAGTAGTATCTACTGTCTCGGTAGCATCCTTTATCTCCAGTGAAAACTTCTTGGTCTTAGGCGGAAGGCATGAACTCTCATCGCACACCTGGTACATATAAGTACCTGTAATAGTGGTGTTCCCCGTAACCGTTATCTTTTGAGTATACTCTACTTTCTCTTTATACTCATTTACCGCTCCGTCTATTCCGTCTATCACTTCGGTTATTAGCTTACCCTTTTCTTTCAACTTGCCTTCCAGCTTTACAGCAGGGTTCTTATTGAATTTAATTTCAGGTGGTATCTGCATGCCATCGCCACCGGGGTTCAACGACCATATATGCCAATGCTCTGCCAGCTTCAGATGAAAAATAACATCGTATTTATTCTCACCTGTCTTCTTCGCTTCCCAGGTCCATGTGGTCGGATCTTCTTTTATCTGTGCACCAGAATTAAACGAAACAAACAGTCCAAACAAAACAAACAGTGCAGTATGCAGCACTTTCATAAGCAATCTCTTTAGTAATTAATGAACACTAATAATACTTCCGGTGATAGAACCTATTATTTTAATGTCACTTCAAATGTCTTCGTCTTAGGTGCCAGACACATTTCATCTGTACACACCTGGTATTTATAGCTGCCCGATACTTTTGTTCCCGCAGCTCCGGTTACTGATTGCACATAGTCAACATTACCTGCATAGTAGTTTACTATTCCGTCAATACCTTCTATTTTGCCTTTGGTCAGTTTCCCTTTCTCTTTCACTTTGCCTTTCACCTTCGCACCGGTTACTTTAAATTCCGGCGGCAACTGCATGCCATCACCTCCCGGTGTCAGGGAGAATATATGCCACATAGGTTGCAGCTTCAGGTGAAAGATCACGTCATAAGTACTAGCTGCCGTTTTCTTTGTCTCTACTGTCCATGTCGTTGGGTCTCTCACTATTTGCCCCTTAGCGGCAAACGATAAAAGCATCACCATTACTAAGACACCTGATCTCAACATATTCATATGAAAACCTTTGTTAAAAAAAGAAAGCCTTTTACTAAAAGGCCATTCACTCACAACTCCACTCTACACTATTTCGCTAAGTCAATCTCAAATTTCAGTTTCTTCGGCGGCAGGCAAAGATTGTCGTTACAAACCTGGTATTCATGCTCCCCGGTTATCTTATCCTTTCCTTTCACCGCTACCACTTGCTGGTATATTACATTCCCCGAGAGATAAGTTACTTTATTATCCATTCCCTCCATTTCCACTGTCTTTGCATATCCTATTTCTGCCAACTTGCTTTTTTCAGATATACCCCTGTCGAACGAAAAAGACGGCACTATCTCATAACCATCACCACCCGGATTCAGGCTCCAGATATGCCAGCCATCATCCAGCTTCAGCTTAAAGGTCAACTCATATTCATCCGCGTTGATCTTCTTCGCCTCATAACTCCAGTGGGCAGGGTCTTCTATTTTTTTCTGCTGCGCGATAGCGTTAGTCGCTATCAGGCTGCAAAACAATAATATCGCTCCGGCTATTCTTTTCATCTTCACGTTCTTTAGTTCATATGGGTAAAGGCTTCCAGTATCGCCCTACCGTCTATGTTGTTCAGGTCTGTGCTGCAAGCCCTTTCCGGGTGCGGCATCATACCATATACATTCCTTCCTTCATTACAGATACCAGCTATATTGTTGATCGCGCCGTTAGGGTTTGAGTTGATATGCACTTCACCCTTCTCATCGCAATAACGGAATACCACCTGGTTATTCTTGTTTAGTTGTTCCATAGTTGCGGCATCAGCATAGTAGCGGCCTTCGCCATGTGCTACCGGTATCTTCAGCGCTGTTTCGCCTATGTTGTGACCTATCAGGTTATTCTTTCCTTCGCTCTTTATATAAACGTTCTTGCAGGTAAATTTCTGGTGATCGTTCAGCAGCAATGCACCCGGCAACAGTCCTGACTCGCATAGTATCTGGAACCCGTTACATACGCCCAACACTTTTCCGCCTTCGTTGGCAAACTTCACCACCTGCTCCATTATAGGACTAAAGCGTGCAACCGCACCGCAACGCAGGTAATCACCATAAGAGAATCCTCCCGGCAACACGATACAATCGTCTGTGGAGAACATGCTCAGGTCCTTATCCTTATGCCACAGTGTTACTACCTCATGCCCTAGGTCATGCTGCAGTGCATTGATCATATCCCTATCACAGTTAGAACCCGGAAAAACTATTACGCCAAATTTCATTTTAAGTAAACTATTTATTGACTGCCCACTGGCAGGCAAGAACAAGAATTATTGAGAAATAAAAGATAAAATTACTAAACCATTTAGTTTTTTCCACCATAAGGCCTTGAGCTATGAACAGGCTTAGGGCCGGAATTGTTAATAACCATGCATTATTAACAGAAGTTTCACCAAATAACGCCACCAGCGCCGACAGGAAGATGTAGATAACTACCACGATCCACGCCCGGCGCACATATATAGTAGCTTTCGGCATTTGTTGCTGCATAGCATAAAAACTACCCCCTGTAAGCACTAATAGTCCGCTACCCAATATGCTCATATATACCGGCATCTTTATCTTTCGGATGACCGTGAAGTCCAGGTCGGGCCAATGGGCAAATGCAGGTAGCATATCGGCTATAAACAATATACAGGCTGCAAAATAGAACGGTGTGATATAACCCATGGAGGCCACTGTCCACTCGCCTGCATTAAAGGGGCGTAGCAGCAATATCGCAGCTATCAGCAACAGGATATACCCCACTGCCGAAAAGTGCAGCAATCCCGCCAGGGCGAATACAAAGGCCGCGTTAAACAGGTTCTTCCTCGGGCTGGTACTCTGGTTGAAGCTCAGGCAGATGTCCAGCCCTATAAGGGTACACCAGTTCATCACCATCGGTACGCTGAAGTAATTGAAGTACGGATGTATGGAGGTGAACAGCACAAATACCAGTGCCGGGAAAAAAGTGGACTTGGTAAACAGCTTATGCCTGGTCGTTATAGAGTTGAGATACAGCGATTGCGCAAACAACATCAGCACCGAGACCAATGTGTATAAAAAGGCGCTGCCGCCAAACAACACGTTAAAAACACTTAATATACTATTGTAGAAAAAGTACCCTTCTATCTTCGCCGGTGCCTGCGGATTGACCAATACCCCCGACTTGAGCACAAGCGCAATAATCAGTAATATCAGTACTGTATAAGGACTTTTATTGCGGAAAAGATTCAGCACTAGTGGAATTTGGCGCTAAAATACAACTTTGGCAAAGCAAATCTGCTTTTTACGCAGGCAAGGCACAACTATTTCCCTGGCCGAAACCTGTTTGCCGAAACGGGGCAGCCAGTCGGGGTTATCATTGCCCTCGGCAGTAAAAGAACGCATATCAGCTTTTCCGCTATTATCTACCGTAGCCAGTTGTATCCGCGATTGCTTCACGTCATAGTCATTGAACAGGAATCCCAATGCAGCCCCCGAATTCAGGAATGCATAAGAAGAGAACCTGCCCCCGTCTTCCTGCGAGTATTGTTGCTTGCGTACAAAAGAGTACCACTCCCTCACTCCATCGCCATTATAAGACAGTGCGAGAATGTCATTATAATAATACTCCCTGATATTCTGGCTCATAGCAGGATAATACATAGAGTAGTATCCGAAGCCCGGTGCAAAACTGCTCCTGTTAGAAATATAGCTCTCTTCCGAAACCATCACGAAGCCACCATCATTTTTCACGATCAGTTGCTTTATGTTGAAGTCATTAAACGCACGATTTACATTACGCTCACCACTGGCTCTTTGTATATGTGTGTCAAACTCAATGAATTTCCTGTTCTCAAAGTTGCCGGTTGCTATATCATAATAAGCATACAACACTCCTTCAAAGTTGCCACCCTTTTTGCCTGAATAGAAACCACCCACGTATATTCTGCTGTTGGCGTTGTCTATTTTGATATACACCCGCGAAGCAAATCGCCCATCCAGTTGCATTTCCTTTACGGCAAACTTGTTACCACCCTCTGCCGTAAGGCTGAGCAGGAATAGCTGGTCTGCGTAGTTCAGTTGACCAACAGGTGTAAATGCAGGAACATATATAGCGCCATTATTGCTCACTATAACATCCCCGAATTCGATATTGTTTTCTGTTTTGTAGGTTGATTTGAACCGCCTTGTTATGTTCAGGTCGGCATCTATTACTTTCCCTTCCAGTTCCAGCATACCACCTTTAGTATTGGCGTTGTACACTGCTACCGTCTTCTTATCTTCAGATACAGCGGAGAGATAATAATCTTTTGTCGGGCCTAGTAATCCTGTCTTTGCTTCGCCCAGTTGCAGCGGGCCTTTTTTCAACCTGCCCTTATCATCCAGCAAAGCAGCGTATTGCAACACCTTATTCCCGCTGATGGCCTGGTACAGCACTGTTATCTGTGTGGGGCTGGCAACAAATCTTGTATCGTATATTTTGGTTGGGAAGAAATCAAGATTCACTGTGGCCAGCTTGTCCATGTTGTCATTATAGGCTTCCAGGTAATGGTCTTTACCTGAAGTATGATAGGCATACACCCTGTCGCCCGACTTACCCACTACCGAAAATTCATCGGAACGGGCATCGAACTTTTCATATTGTGAATACACCACTTCCTGTGCACGGGCCGCAAAGCCCGACACCATCATCACCACAAATAAACCAATGATCCTTAACCTGTTCATGCCACAAATTTACATTACTAAATTACTCGTCCAAAAACCTTGCCTTTAGTTCGGGAGCAGGTATCATACACTCATCTTTCCTGCCAAACCACTTATAACGCCGTTTAGCAACCGCATCGTATATCGCATCCCTCATAAAACGTGGTAAAATATAACCGGCCTGTAACAGTATCCGCCAGCCACCTAGTATCCGAGCCACCTTCAGCGCCGCATCAGACTTGGTATAATACCTGCCCTTATAGAATAAGATAACACTGGAAAGCTCTTCGCTCCCGCTCTGTATCTCCGCTCTCACCTTCTCCCCTGCTTTCGACTGCAAAGACGCAAAACGAAACACCGCGTCCCTATCGTGCCGGATAATATACTTTACCACGCTGTTACATAAGTTACATACGCCATCAAAGTACAATATCGGCCCGTCGGTACTTGTCATATAGTTGATAGTTGGCAGTTTACAGTTGGCAGTTTGTATCTGTTAACCGAAAAGGTTCACTGAAAACTGTTAACTGCCCACTGTTAACTGTTCACTGCAAAACTGAACTACGGCTTTCCCGCAGCGACCCATGCATTAAAAATAGAATCAGCCTTAGGCTTTACCTCTATAGACATACGCCTATCCAGGTCTTCCATGCTCGTTGTCAGCAGTTCAGCCGTACGCTCGCCTACCAGTGAGTCAATTTTCGCCTCAGCCTGGCTTTCAGACATTGCCTGTTGCTTTTCTCCATTGCAAGATCCCATTACAAATGCTAGTCCTATTACTACCGGTATCAGATTTTTCATTATATCTATCTCTTTTTTAAGACCCGCAAAATTACCGATTAATCTGCGGCTTTAAGAATGTCATATATCCCACTTTGATATTTAACAAGCTTTTGCACTACTCCTTGCACGATTTTTGGATGAATACCGTTAAAATATCAGATATTTACATAACGGACTTATGTTGCTGAAAACCGTAAAAATATTACCCCTCCTGTTGCTGCTATGCGTTAGTTCCCTCGTAGCCCAACAACCTACCGCTACCGATAAAATATTGGTAAGTGCGGTAATAGAAGGAAACGATACCATCCCCCATATACTGCTGGACGAATTCGTGAAGAACGAAAAGCTACCCAAGCACCTCGCCAAAAAGCGCGAGAAGTATAACAGGCTGAAATACAACATCTATAAGGTATATCCATACGCCGTAATAGCTGCCGATGTACTGAAAGACGTGGACGTAACACTCGCCAAACTGGAGAATGATAAAAAAGCCCGCAAGGAATACCTGAAGTCGGTAGAAAAGGAACTGAACAAACGCTTTAAAGGCGAACTGGAAAACCTCACCATCAGCCAGGGACAGGTACTGGTAAAACTCATAGACCGCCAGACAGGCAAGAATTGCTTCAATATAGTAAGAGAACTCAAAGGCGGCTTCTCGGCCGTGGTATGGCAATCCGTAGCGCTTATTTTCAGTAACAGCCTGAAAAAAGAATACGATGGCCAGGGCGCCGACAATGAAATGGAACTGATAGTCGCCGAACTGGAAGCGACCAACTACCACAAGTACAAATACCAGCTGCAACAAAGCCGCGTTACACAAGCGAAAGCCCACTAGCACATCCCATGCAAATAGACCGTGGTTTTTATTATCACTACAAGCACGACCCGGAAGGAGCGCTCAACAACTATGCTTACGAAGTACTGGGTGTAGGTTGCCACACCGAAAAAGGAGATGACTCTCCTGATAAATACGTGGTAGTCTATCGTCCTCTATACGAGGGCTACGTCTACCGACATGATAAGATGTTCGATATCAGGCCCTATGATATGTTCATAGAACAGGTAGAGGTGAAAGGCATTAGCCTCCCCCGCTTCCGCAAGATCTCAGACAGCGATGTAGTTGAGGAATTGACGAAGATCAGGGATGGGATGTATCCTTAGATATGCCTAGATGATATAAGAAACACAAATAGTCCCGACCTGAGGTTGGGACTATTTTATTTTAGCGAGTGAACACACCCTACCCCTCTCTAGAGGGGACGAGTTACGCGCCCCTATTTCTCGCGTCATTGCGAGGCACGAAGCAATCTCGTCCAAACGTGAGTGCTCGTGTTATTGTGACGATCGTCCGGATTAGATTGCTTCGTTCCTCGCAATGACGGGACTGAAAATTTCAAAAGTAAACCGGGAGTGGGTGTTTTTTAGGTAGATTGGCTGTGGGAGCGGGTTTCAAATTTCCAAAGTACCGTTTTGCTACCGTTTGGGTAAATCAGATTACCGCTTTGGGTAAAGAAAAGTAAACCAAATTACCGCTAAAAGTAAACCAAAAGTAAACTTTGCTACCGCCAAAAGTTAGAAGGACTTATTGAAAGGGAGGTTGTTCTCTTTTGCATACTGTTCTGTCTCATGGTCGGCGAGGGCGAGCCAGTATGCGACCTGGTCGTACTTTGACTTCAAGCCATCTTCACTCCAGGGCGCTGCACCATCATGGTAACCGTTCACTGTAGTTGGTTCGTTCTTTGAGGATTGTTGAGCGCGTTCAGTAACCGGTTGGCATTCTATATGCGGGGCGATGTTGCGCCAGGTGTCGGCGGTGTTCTTTAGCGGCCCGGAAATAAGTGCGAGAATCTTTGTCTTGGTTTCGAGTTCTTCTTTGGTGGCGAAGCGTTTGTCTTTGGCGCGACCGTTGATGTTGGCGTTGATGGTTCGGAGTTCTTCGTAGAGTTGGTGTAGTTCCTGCTCGGGCGAATGGAAGGTTTTCTTTTTGAGCTCTGTCCAGTCGCCTTTTTTTATCCATGACCACATGGTCTTTTCTGTGATGCCGAGGTGGTTGGCGATGGCTTTCTGAGTGTGGCTGGTAGATAAATACAGGTACTTAGCCTGCTCTTTCTGAGTGGTCTTGTAGTTAGACATTGTGTAGGATTTTAGGTTTATAAATGAGCCCGTCTATTAGGCTGTTATTACTTATACAAAGTTATGAAATGTGGAGGGATTTTGGGGGAGGGAGATATCCACATCATTACCTGCTGTGCGCGAGGAGCACCACCCCAATTGTAAAAACATCGCTGCCGCGAATGTTTTACAATTGACCCCTCCTCCACAAGGAGGGGTGTTCAATAACTCTTATTATACTATCAAAACGCATTATCTCGATACCCCTCCTTGTGTTTTGGGGGTGGTGTTTTACTCGCGATGAACACTCACACCCCGATTTACTTTCATTACCTACTGTACGCAAGGAGGACCACCCCCCAATTGTAAAACATCGCTGCCGCGAATGTTTTACAATTGACCCCTCCTCCACAAGGAGGGGTGCTCAATTACTCATGTAAAACCAATACCGTCAGAGACTTACTTCTTCTTCAATCCTTCCAGCACCTCAAAGGTCAGGGGCTTATTGAGAAAGCCTTCTACATAAGGATGTCCTAATGCCCGGCTTTTATCTTCGTTGTGCAACGATGAAGACAACATAATGATACGGCACTTGCTTTTAACAGACTCGGGTAAACTTTTACACGCATCCAGGAAATCAAAGCCATTCATTTCCGGCATATTTATATCAAGGAACAATATATCGGGAATACTATTTTCCACGTCGGCGTTGTCGGTGAAATAATTCAACGCTGTTTTAGCCGATTCAAAACTGATAACTTCTTCGGCAAATCCTGCTTTACGGACCATTTTCTCTACTAACAACCTATCGATCGGGCTATCATCTATCACCATCACTTTTTTATACATCTTCACTTCGCGCTTGTTTATTTGTTTAACAGGTTAGGGAGCACAACGGTAAATTCCGTACCCTTTCCCGGTTCTGATATCAATTCGATCTTACCTTTTAATTTCTCTACAGTTTCCTTCACTATATACAGTCCCAACCCCGAACCCATAGACCTGGACGACACCCTGAAGAACATCTCAAATATCTTCTCCCTGTTCTCTGCGCTGATGCCTATGCCATTATCCTTTACGGTTATCAACGCAGCGTCTTTGCTCAACTGTACGTTCATCTCCACATATGGCTGGGGTGCATCGGGGTTATGGTAACGGATGGCATTGGACAAGAGGTTATTAAGTATGATACTCACCCTACCCTTGTCCGTATGAAAGTCAACACCGTTCTGCACATTTACTTCCAGTTTCACCTTACGGTCGCCGGTTATAATGAACTTTATGTTGTTCTGGATATCATGCAGCAATTCCTCAAAGTGTATGGACTCTGTTTTCACATCCGTCCTCGCATTCCTTGAGTAATCCAGTATGTCTTGTATAAAGCTGTCCAGTTTTTTCACGCTGGTCTTTATCAATTCCAGGCATTCCAGTACTTCGCTGTCTGTGGTCTCTGTTTCTGCCAGCTGAGAAAGCCCCAGTATAGAAGCCAGCGGAGCCCTCAGGTCGTGCGACACACTATACACGAACCTGTCCAGCTCGGCGTTCGATTTTTTCAGTTCCTCGTTCGAAGCTTTCAATGCTTCTTCCTGTTCTTTTCGCTCTGTAATGTTCCGCAGGTTAGAAACTATCCCCCTAACAGCGGGGTCGTCCAGCAGGTTGGTGGAAATACGCTCGCACCATATATAGTTTCCGTCTTTGCGCAGTGTTCTGTATATGATGGTTCGCGACTGGCCGGGATTATCCATTATTTCCTTCATGAAGGCAGCTACCCTTTCGCGGTCTTCAGGATGTGCGTAGCCAAATATGGGAAGCCCGGTTGTTTCTTCGGCCCTGTGGCCGGTCACGCGGTAAAGCGAGTCGCTGGCAAAGATCATTTTCAGGTCCTTATCGCAAACGGTGATCGCATCGTACGAATTCTCTATCATGGAGCGGAACTTGTGCTCACTATTCTTCAGTTCCAGTTCTATTGCTGTCGCAGCTTTCCATGCTGTTATATCCTGCACGGTGCCGATCATTCTTAATGGCTTGCCTATTACGGCATCATATACTATTTCCGAGCGTTCATTCACTATTTTCTCCGTGCCGTCGCGCAATACCAGGCGATGTTCCGCTTCGTAAAACGTGTCTTCACTGAGCGCTTTACTGACCGCTGCAGAAATTTTTTCACGCTCGTCAGGATGCACCAGTTCAAAAAAGAGGTCTTTGCTGGCTTCCACTTCTCCGGGCTCATAGCCAAATATCCGGTAGGTTTCCTCCGACCAGTAGAGAGGATTGGCGGAGAGGTCTTCCAGGTTGTCCATGTTCAGTTCCCAACTACCTATATTGGCTATTCGTTGCGATGCCAGCAGGTGTTTTTCATGTTGTCCCTTGCCCGTATCCGGCTGGGGGAACTCCGGGGCATGCAGTTCGCTGTAGGTGTTGCTGACTGTTTGTAGCAGGGCGGCAACATTTTCGGGCACCGCGATATCGTTACCGAGTATCTCGCGTATTTGTCTTTGTAACAGGTGATGGAGCATTCTACACTATTGTGGTCTAATGGTTAGTTAAAATCCCTAGTGATAATGGATAGCGGTAAAGCATCAAAATACAACTAATAGTTAAACCGAAATGGATTTATTTGTTCGTAATCTATGTGTTATATATAAGCAAAACAACATAGACAATTGCCCTTTGCCATAACAATTACCAATCCACCAATAACAAACCAACCAATTAATTAATCAACCAATCAACTAATTTTGCAGCCATGAAATTGCACGTTCTCGCGATAGCGGTACATCCTGATGATATAGAGTTGAGTGCTGCAGGCACTTTGATCACTCATGCTAAGAAAGGCCAGCAGGTAGGTATTGTTGACCTGACGCAGGGTGAACTCGGCACGCGTGGCTCTGCGGAGATCAGGCTGCAGGAGGCGCAGAATGCAGCGCAGATAATGGGCGTGGCAGTGAGAGAGAATGCAGGTATGGCCGATGGCTTCTTCCGCAATGATGAGGAGCACCAAAGAAAAATCATACATTATATACGCAAGTACCAACCCGATATAGTAATAGCCAATGCCCTCGCCGACCGTCACCCCGACCACGGGCGTGCGGGCAGGCTGATAGCTGATGCCTGTTTCCTGGCGGGGCTGAGGAAGGTGGAAACGCTGGAGGATGGTAAACCGCAGGCTGCCTGGAGGCCAAAGCGTATCTTCCATATGATACAGGACAGGTTTGCCGAGCCAACGATAATAGTAGATATAAGCGATGCCTTTGAACAGAAGATAGAGAGTATGAAGGCCTATAAAAGCCAGTTCCACGACCCGACCTCTAATGAGCCGATGACCTATATAGCGTCGCAGGACTTCTCCGAGGCTATTAAAGCGCGGGCAATGTTGCTGGGCAAGCGCATAGGCGTGAAATATGGTGAGGGCTTTATTTGCGAGAATGTGCCGGGGGTAAGTGACCTGGATATGCTGGTGTATCCGGAAATAGCATAGCGAGTTGGCAGTAGCAGTTTACAATCAGCAGTAGCAGTTGGCAGCTATTGGAGATAACGGCTCTCTGAATAGCGAAATCTCATTAAAAACTGCCAATTGACGACTGAAAACTGCCAACTAAACGGCTGTGGATAAGATAAAGTGAGAAAAATGGGTGTTTTTTTAATAATTATTTTGCTGTTAGGTAAAAAAATCAGACCTTTGCAGTCCTAAAAAAAATGTAACAAATGGCACGTGTTTGTCAGGTAACTGGTAAAAGGCCCGTATCCGGTCATAAAGTATCCTTCTCTAATAAGAAGTCTAAGCGTCGTTTCTTGCCTAATCTGCAAGTTAAACGCTTTTTCCTGGTAGAAGAAGACCGTTGGGTAACATTGAAAGTATCGGCTGATGCAATCCGTACAATCAATAAAAATGGCTTATTCACAGTGGTGAAGCAACTTCGCGCTGAAGGCCAAAAGATCTAACTAATTAATTAAAAGTATTAAAGTCCTTATACAATGGCTAAGAAAGGAAATCGTGTTCAGGTTATATTAGAATGCACGGAGCATAAAAACAGCGGGTTACCTGGAACCAGTCGTTATATCACCACTAAGAACAAGAAAAACACTCCTGAGCGTATTGAGTTGAAGAAACTGAATCCGATCATGAAGCGTGTAACTGTTCACAAAGAAATTAAATAATCTTATTTAAAATATTAGAGTTATGGCAAAAGCAGCTAAAACCGCGATAAAGAAAGACCCTAAACAGGCCGCAGAAGCAAAGAATTACACGAAAGTGATCAAAGCTGTACGCAGTCCTAAGTCAGGCGCTTATACTTTTAAGGAAGCGATGGTACACAAGGATAAAGTAAAAGAATTCCTGGCTGAAAAATAATTTTGCAGCCCCTCATAAACTAAGCTTATAAACTTTATAAGACTTATAGACTATTTTAGAAAGCCACCCTTATCCGGTGGCTTTCTTGCGTTTATACCTTTCGGGAATAATAATATTTAGTTAAAAATCCATCATATAACTAGGATGATGAGTACCCATATTATATATTTGCGCCTATATCAATTCACTTTAAAAAAAAGCCCCAAATGAAAAAAGTACTACTCTCACTGAGCCTGTTGGCTTTCGCATGTGGAATGTCAACAATGACATCTTGCGATAAACTGGTAAATGAAGTTGCTAAAAACCTGAACTTCGACCTGGTATTCCAGACTGCCGAAACAACTTTCTCTATTCCTGTTCAAAGTACTCTTGGTACCTATTCAGATACCAAATCTGAAACATTTGACATGGATGCCTTCATCAAAGGAAAAACTGATAACAAACTTGGCGTTGGTAACATCAAGACGGCTAAGATCAAATCCTGCAAGTTGACCATCACCAACCCGGATGCAGATAACAATTTCCAGAATTTCAGCAAAGCAAGCGTAATACTGAAGGCTGCCGGACAGCCGGATATTACTTTAGAAATAAATGATAATCCTGATACTTATGCTACTGAACTGAGTCTGCCGGTAGATGCCGGCAAAGATATGGTTCCTTACCTGAAGGCTACTTCATTCACTTATGTTGTGGGTGGTACTCTGCGTAAAGTAACAACTAAGGAAATAATGATGCATGTCAGGTTTGAATTTGATATTAATGTAAGTGGCAGCGACAAGTAGTGAACAGTTTACAGTGCGATATAGATAATAAAACAAGAGAGGCTACTCAATGAGTAGCCTCTCTTATTTAGAATCTAACCTACCATCGTTTCAAGCGCTTGGAGTAAGAGTACAATAAGTACATCCATGAGCCGAAGATGATGGTGAGTAGCCAGCACTCTTTGTTGCGGAAGGGATGAAATACGTGATGCGCCATTTCTGAGAACAGTCCCAATGGTTGTGCTACAATATCCCAGCTATTCCAACGCTCGTAGCGACCGAGGTAAATGCCGTATGCGCTGAGCAACATGAGCGGGACGATGAACAAATACGTGCGACGAATATGCAGCTTTTCCTTCAACCATCTTTCTACGTTGTGCAGGGAAATGAAACCTGCGATGAGCCCGTTGAGAGCGGCGGAGAATAATATCACAAGGTCGTACCAAACAGGTATGAGCTCACGGTGGCGCAGATGAAAGAGATCGGTAATGATGTACAATGCATTTGGAAAGAAAAGCAACCATATAGCGACGAAGGCATATGAAGCTCTCTTGCCTGAATCCTTTAGCTTCTCACTGAAGTACAAAGGAACTATGGCCAGGAAAGTGTTCCAGGCTATGAAAGCAAAGGCCAGGTTCCCGGTATAAATTATCCTGAAACTGATGAGGAACATGGTGAAGAGCATTGATAAAAGCAAATGCCGGTGCTTACTTATAAAATTCATCGAGTTGTTTTAAAAAAAGAAAACAATAATTCCTATTACCACACTTACGATAGAAGCGATCAATACTGTAGCGGCAGAGATATCTTTGATAGCCTCTACCCTCTTGTCATACTTAGTGCCTAAGCATGCATCGCAGAGGAGTTCTATGCAGGTATTGAAACCTTCGGCTATCCAGACAATGCCAATGGCGATTGCAATAGCTATCCACTCCATTTTAGTCAAGCCGGAAACCAGCCCTGTGAAAATGACAGCGAATGTGGCAATGAGATGTATAGCAACATTAGGCTCTGTCTTTATTAAAAGCTTTAGTCCGTTGAAAGCATAGGCAATGCTTTGTATGCGACTGCCTATGCTTCTTGATGTGTTTTTGGTCATTGTCCTATTTGTTTACCCGGATCATTTTTGTGAATACCATACCAGTCAATTCTTCTTGAGAAGAACATGATGATAGCCAGTATAACGAACAAGCCGATGCTTCCGAAAAGTAAAGCATAATCCTGTAATTGTATCAGTACAAAGATATAAGTATATAGTCCGCCGAGTGCTATGGTGAAGCCTAAAGCTATTTTGAACTGCTTGAATATGCTCCAGGCGTACAAGCCTATCAGTGCGACAGTGGCCAAAGCAGCCACCAGGTAAGCCGTATTGAAACCTGCATACT
Organism: Bacteroidetes bacterium UBA7674; assembly: GCA_002483105.1. Taxonomy (GTDB): domain Bacteria; phylum Bacteroidota; class Bacteroidia; order Chitinophagales; family Chitinophagaceae; genus MKUN01. The sequence continues at coordinate 588,569 of DLHG01000013.1, read as the reverse complement.
CTGAAATTGACAGCAGCAAGGCATAGAATATGCACAAAGCAAAACCTACCAGTAAGTATTGTAAAGGATGTATCTGTTTGCGTTGCAGTATCTCTATAAAGAAGAAGATAACGAACGTGAGCGCAATGAATAGTATAGCATACTTCACAGAGCGGCGTGTCTTGGCATAACCATCTGCGGGCTGAATGAGCTTAACGCCAAAAGATGAGCGCTCTATCTCGTAAGTGCTGCCCTCTTTCCAGAATTGCGGATAGCTACGCGATACTTGCAATACTTTCCAGTAGGCGTTGAAGCCGCTATCATTTATATCAGGTGTTTGTACAGGAAGGTATTGTCCGTCGAAGGCGGGGCTTTTCCAGGTGGAGGCCAGTTTTACTTCTGTGGTTTTACCTACAGGTGTAAAGTATAAATAGCCGGAGCCTTTCAACTTGATGTTGATAGAGAAGGTATTGCTGTCCTGTGTAAGAGTGATTGGTAAACTTAGTCCGTCACTAATGACTTTATTATCGGGGACACCTGCTTCAAATGTCTTCTTCTGTCCCGACCAGTTGACTATTACTTCTTCTTCCAGTCCACGGGCATCGTCTATACCGACCATCAGTCGTGCATCATTCCAGATAACGTTCTCAGGAGGTATTTGTAATTGCTCAAAAGGGAATGGCAGGAACTTGCCAGTAAGGTTCATGTCGGAGCGATAGAGTGTGACGCTGTATAAGCTCCTGTGCCTTACTTCGGGTAGCATCCTTCCGTCAATGGAAAGTTGCTCTGGAAGGAGGTATGCTTGCTGGATCGTTTCGTAGGTCTTGCCGTCTTTTTGTGAATAGACTTTGTATGGCACTACAAGTATGGGTCCACGTAGCGTTTGCTCGGAAGCCCATTTGCTGCTGATCTCGTTGATGACCTCTGCCTGGCGGTTTTCGCGTTCTATGACGAGGTCGTCAAGAATAGCGGCCGGTATCAGCATGATGAGAATAAGGAAGCCTGTAAGCAAACCTTTGATGAGTATCCTGTTTTTCTCCCAGAAGGAGGGTGCCTGCTCTTGTGATTGCATGACGTGTAGTTTTTAAAAGAGTGATGTAGTAGTTTTATATAAGCGTTAGTTATTGTGTTTTTATTGTGGTGTGATTGGCGCGAGCGGACACACCCCTACCCCTCTCAAGAGGGGATGTGTTGCTTTGCACGAGACGACCCACCCCGCCCTGCGGGCACCCCTTCCTGAAAATAGGGAGAGGAGTCGTTGTTATTTTTATATTTAAAAGTGCTTTTAAATTCAAAGTGTATTAAGTAAAAAAATAGTTAACCGATTCCTTTTATTATTTTTTCGAGTGCTTCGAGGTGGGCGCGGAACGCTTTGCTGCCGGCACTTGTGATGGTGTAGAGCGTGTTTGTTTTGCGTCCGATGAATCCTTTCTGCACTTTAATGTATTTATGTTCTTCGAGTGTTTTTAAGTGTGTGGCCAGGTTGCCGTCGGTGACATCTATTAGTGACTTGAGGTCATTAAAATTCAGGCTCTCATTAACAATGAGCGCACTCATGATGCCAATACGGATACGGCTATCAAATATTTTATTGAGATGCTCTATCGGATTCATTCTTCCGCCTGCCTGTTATCGTATTTATTCCACATGAAAATTCCGTACAAAATATGCAATATACCAAAGCCAATAACCCAAAACAATAAACCATATCCCAGGAAGAAAAGATTTGCAGCGCCTAATATCAATTCGAGGTATCCTAAGTACCTGATCTCAGATAAGGTGTACCTGCCGCCGTTGATGAGCGAAAGACCATAGAACGTGAGGAATGCCGGAGCAATATACATCTCCTCACCATTCAGCAATAACGCAAAAGAAAAAACACCACCTGCAGCTAAGGGTATTGCCATATTGGTGAGCATCTGGCGTGAAGCACTGTTCCAGAGTGTTTGTCCGTTTTGCTTTGCCTTTCTTGCAGTGAAGTAATAACCACCAATGATGGCCACGACCAATACGCCTAATGCAAGGAGCACAAATTGCGCATCAGAGTAATAGGCATGTCGTTGGGCAACTACCCAATTATGCGCTATGTAAGCACCAGCAAGCGCTATGCAACCTGCCCACACCCCACTCCACCCACTAAGTGAAATGAAACGAGCGGAGCGATCCATAATACTGTGTATCTCCCGGAGGGTTTTTAATGATTCGTCTTTTTCGGCGGTCTGCATAAAAGCACTTTGTACTTCAAAGTAACGAAGGAAATGTGAGATTATTGTATGCTGAGGGAATTTTTTTTCGGACTCTCTTAGCGAGTATGTTGGGTGGTAACACCCAACAGCACGGGGATGTTATTGCCTGGCGCGAGTAGACCCACCCCGGCCTACGGCCACCCCTCCCTGAAAATAGGGAGGGGTGTCTTATAGTATGCGAGTTAACTTCCTACTAGCCCGTTATTCGCTATCGCTCATGAGAAAGTTCGCTTGCACGCACAAGGGGGAATATATGGAGAGTGTTCTTCGCGAGTCAACCTACCCGCCCTGCGGGCACCCCCCTAAAAAAACATGAGGGGACAAAAGCTTGTTGCGAGTCGCCCACCCCGCCCAAGCTTCGCAAGGGCACCCCTCCCTGCCAGGAGGGGAGTTTGTTTGCGGGGAGTGCTTGGCGCGAGTGGACCCACCCCGGCCTGCGGCCACCCCTCCCTGAAAATAGGGAGGGGAGTCTTATAGTATGCGAGTTAACTTCCCCGCCCTGCGGGCACCCCTCCCTGAAAATATGGCGGGGAGTCTGTAAATGATTGAATTTTAGGTCGTTAACATTTCGGATTCTATAAAATCGGTATTTTAGAAGCTAACAAACAACAAATCACCTCTACAATGAAAAAATTATTACTACTGGCGGTAAGTGCCGCAATCGTTGGATTTGCATCATGTGACAAGATCAAGGACATGGTGAAGATCAATGTCGGTGTACAATCACAGAACGGCGAGTTCAAAATAGACCCTATACCGGGGGCGGGTGAAAATGAACTGGGCGCTGCAGATGTTTACCTGAACATTGACAGTATCATTAAAACTGAGAATTCCAGTGTGGGTGTTGGCAACATTAAATCGGCTAAGGTAACTGAGGTAACATTAGAAATACTGAACCCAAGTGCGGAGAATAATTTTGCAGTAGTAGAAAATGCAAAGGTATCCCTGGCTTCTGACACCAAACCGGAAGTAGTAACAATAGCAGAAATCACAGGCAATCCTGATGAATATAAAACATCTATGAATATTCCGCTGACTGGTTCAGTAGACCTGGCCGACTATATGAGCGGTTCAACCTTTACATACAAGCTATCGGCTAAAACACGTCGTGGAACAACTGAAGTTATCAATTGCAAGGCTACAGTGAAGTATGAGCTTGTGGTGGGACTTGAGTAGTGAACAGTGAATAGTTAACAGTTAACAATTTTCAGTTAGCAGTTGCGATAAAGATAGTAAACAACAAAATGGCTGCGGGATGCAGCCATTTTGTTTTTAGTATGTTTTGATCTTAGTGTTCTATTTAGCGATGATGAGTTTGTCGGTTTTAGAATGGAGTCCGTCGGTGCATTTGATGAAGTAGATGCCTGAGGTAAGATCCCTTAACTCCAGTTTTCCTTTTTTGCCTAAGTTGTTGTAGCGGTTTACTATCCTACCGGTAGCATCGGTGACTATGATATTTGCTTTACCTGAAAAGCTAGCATACGTGATGTCCACTTTATCTGAAGCGGGGTTAGGGGCGATGGATAGTTGAATGTTGTTTCCTGTTGCAACCTTGCTGACAGATAAAGCATTGGTGTCCTGAATAACGAAATGGTGTGCGCTCCAAGGCGGTAAGGCGAACTCGAACATATTTCCGTTAATGGCACCGGGAGGCAGTGTAGTATCAGCGATAGCATTTGAGCCAGCCCGGAACGAGTAGTTTGATACCTTGTTGTAGTTCACGCTGCTGTTCAAATAAAACGTACCGTAGAGGGTGAGTGCTTCCAACTTATTTGTGACAATAATGTGTACCTCATTGTTGGTAGTATCGGTAACTGAAGCAAAGATGCCTGCTTCTGCCGGGTTGAGGCTGCCGGAAGCCATCACGCTTATATCACCGAAAGTGCCGCCGTTACCATCATAGTCTCGATATAGGTCGAATGCATGGCGGACATAATCCGTTACATCAGTCCAGATAGCAGCATAGTCAACACCTGTCTTACCAAAAGCACCGAGCGCATCTACCTGTGCGATACCACCTGAAATATGATAAGGCGCGCCATAAGAATATTCGTCGATACCGAATTTGGTACCGGGATAGAATTGGTTGATAGAAGATTTGATACGCGGGATGATGGGGAGCTCGGCACCAAACCACTGCCCTATCCAGCTATTGGATGTATAAGAAGAATCCCATAAAGTGCGGGTACACATCATACGTTCATAATTGGCCATGTAGCCGGTATCGCCCGCGAATATGCCCGGTACATTCACGTCGGGGTACCAATGGACAGAGAATACATCCAGCAGACGCTTACCCGCATTGGCACTAGCCTGCTCCATATGCTTGAGATAGGAATCTATGAACCAATGGTCTGAACTATAATTAGCATCATCAGTCGCATCCTGTAAACTCCAATACTCGTTGAAACCATATGACTCGGGACCGAAGACCAGCGCACCGGTATCCATGTTCTTGATGGTAGTAGCGAGATTGACAGACTTAGTGAACAGTTCGTTGTACGTAACACAATCGTTATTTACATCACGCATATGGGCGAACTGGGTACACCAAAGTCCCGGTTCGTTGTCCATGATATAGGCTTTGATACCTGTTGATGTATTAGACAGGCCGAAGGTATTAATGAGGCTGTTCATTTCTTCATCTACGTAGATGAAGTTGTCGGTCGTATCGGGTATTAACGAAAGCTGGCCAGGTTTATTATTTACCACCTCCCTCCAGCGAGCGGACGGAGCCAGTTCGGAAACGTCCACCACGCCTCCACCATCACGGGCTACATAGCCCACCATCGGGAGTGTAATAGCCGACATAGCATTTTGCACCAATGAGCTATCATGGAATGCTACAAGCGGTGAAGCGGGTACCAAATACAGAGACAATGGAAGATTGCTTGCCCATGGTATGTAGTCATCATTATTATGAAACCAATCATGGCCGGCATTGGAGAAATTGTTTTCCCAATTGTATGCCGAAGTACGGTTGCCACCCCAGCGTCGCCAGGTGGCTTTTTTGTATACGCCGTTGTTGATACCGTAAATGTAGGGGCTGATGTCACGGCGCTGATAGTCAACGTTGACATAGAAAGAAGCCGCGATCTGCGAAGAAGCTGTTTCATATAATAAAACAGCTAAGAGTACCAGGTAGGATTTCTTCATAATCTCATGTATTTCTATAAAATTAAAATAAATTATACCTGTTTCCTGTAGCGACAGTAAAAAGAATGTTAATTATGAACGGTGGCATAGTCTTTTCGTCATATTTAGTAATCAGAAAAGACTTTATTATGGAAACGATGGAAATGAACCAGAGAATGAAGAACACCATGGGTGTTATCAGTTTCTTACCTATACTGGCCTATATAGGCTGGCTGATACAATTGGTGTACCTGCATGGCGTTTACCCGGATGTGCAAACCTCAACTATATTGTATGAGAACTTTGATAGTAGTTTGTTGTTCTTTACTTTATGTTTTGTGTTGACAACTGCCGTACTGGTATATTTTGTGGTACATATAGCCAGAACCAAAACTCTGAATGCAAGCCATAAGTTAGGTTGGATTATTTTTATGACTTTCATGGCACCGATCGCGTTTATAGCTTTCTGGTTCAGCGAGATAAGAAATGAGCCTGAGCATTTGCCGATACATGCGGACATAGCGTAATGAGAGCGAGAGCGGAGTGCGAAGAGCGGGGAGGTTGTTGGTCAGGCTACCAACAACGGTGTTTCAGAATTGATGTTGTTTGTTTAAGTGGAATTGAATAACCATTATAAGGAAGCCCTCCAGACGTAAGTCGGAGGGTGTTCTGTTTATTACTCTTTAACATTATTTCTCCCATGGTGTCTTTACTTTTATTTTGCTCCGCTCCCGACATGCGTCGAGACAGGCGCCGGAAAAGTAACAAAAGAAAAGGCGGCTGTACGCCATGCGGGTGATTCGTTAGTCAATGTCTTTTTCAAAGGAACTCATGAATCGCTGCGCTTGTTCGCCGGGCTCGGGGGCAACGCTGCGTGTTATGTTGTGATTCCTTCTGGCAGAAAAAGGCGCAGTCTTCATTTCAGCTTCATAACTTCTTTCTACTGACGCTAACAATAAAAAAGCCTCCCGAGTCAGGAGGCTTTTCGTATTTGTACTTTTATAAAAGTGGTTATTATACCAGCATTGTAACCGGATTTTCGAGATGTGCTTTTAGTGTTTGGAGGAAGCGGGCACCTACTGCGCCGTCTACTACACGGTGGTCGCAGCTGAGGGTGAGCTTTAACAGATTGCGCACTACTACCTGATTGTTTTCCACTACAGGTGTTGCCTGTATCTTACCTACTGCAAGGATACATGCGTCGGGCGGATTGATGATGGCTGTAAATTCATCTATGTCCATCATACCGAGATTGGAAATAGTGAATGTGTTGCCTGTGAATTCCTGCGGCTGTATCTTCTTTGTACGCGCCTTATCAGTTAACGTAACTGATTCTTGTGCGATCTGTGATAAAGATTTCTGGTCGGCGAACTTGATGACCGGAACGATGAGTCCTTCGTCAACAGAAACTGCGGAACCAATATGTATGTGCTGATTCTGGCGAATGAAATCTCCCATCCAAGAGGTGTTGACTTCAGGATGTTTGCGAAGTGACATGGCCACAGCTTTGATAATTAAATCGTTGAAGGAAACCTTTATCGGCGACACATCATTGATAGCCTTACGAGCAGTCATGGCATTATCCATCGTTACCGTCATGCGGAGATAGAAATGCGGCGCGCTGAATTTGCTTTCACCTAAACGTTGCGCGATGATCTTGCGCATTTGAGTTACGGGCGTATCAGTATGTCCTTCCTGGCCTACAGGAGCGAATGTCGCAACCTGGCCTTGCGGCTTGCCCGCAGCTTGCGGTGCAGCAGCCTGAGAAGGCGTGAAGCTATCTATGTCGCGTTTAATGACGCGGCCATTGTCGCCACTACCCTTTACCTGGTGCAGGTCTATGCCTTTGTCTTCTGCCAATTTCTTAGCTAGAGGAGAGGCTTTTAAGCGTTCGCCGTCAGTTGAAGAAGTTGATTGGTTGCTTTGTTGATTAGTTGCTTGCGGAGCGGCTTGTTGTTGTGGTGCTGCCTGAGCAGGAGCTGCAGCTGGTGCCGCTTCTGCTTTAGGAGCTTCACCACCGGCATTTGAAGCTTCGTAGTCGAGGTATGGTTGTATGTCCGTACCCTCTTTACCTATAATGCAGATGATGCCGTTGATCTTAGCGGCTTCACCTTCTTTTACACCTATGTAGAGCAATGTGCCATCTGCATAGCCCATTACTTCCATGGTTGCTTTGTCCGTTTCTACGTCGGCAAGGACGTCGTCACTTTTCACTTTGTCGCCTACCTTCTTGTGCCAAGCTACTATCTTGCCTTCCTTCATAGTATCGCTCAGCAGTGGCATACGCACTACCGTAGCATCGCCTTTGGGAGGAGCCGCAGCGGCTTTCTTAGCTTCCTGTTTAGGAGCATCTGCCTTAGGAGCATCCTGCTTTGCAGCGGAAGCATCAGCAGGCTTTTCCGCCACAGCGGATGCGTCTTCAGCTTTAGGAGCATCGAGCAGGGACTTATAATCTTCCCCTTCTTTACCTACTATGGCTATAATATCATTGATCTTGGCAGCTTTTCCTTTTTCCACGCCGATGTATAACAGCGTACCTTCTACATAGCCCATCACCTCCATGGTTGCCTTATCGGTCTCCACATCAGCCAGTACATCGTCTGCCTTTACTTTGTCGCCTACTTTTTTATGCCATTCTGCTATCACACCCTCTTTCATCGTATCGCTCAGCAGTGGCATACGTATCGCTTCAGCCATAAATTTGTTTCCTGTTTATTTTGCTACCAAAAGTAATAAATACGGTTGATTAGTTGATAGGTTGATTGGTTGATAAGGCGATTAGTTGGAGGTTATTTTGTGTTATTAGGTATAATTGAAATGTGATAGTAGGCCCCCTAGCCCCTAAAGGGGGAATATGTTATGTATTTTTTGCGAGTCAACCTCCCCGGCCTGCGGCCACCCCTCCTAAAAACAGGAGGGGAGTTTAGGAGTTTTAATATTCTATTTGAAGGTTGAGGTTGTTCTTGAGCTGGTCGAGGTATGGGTTCTTTTGCGCCATGGCCTCGTACATTTCCTGCTTGCTGAGAACGACCTTTTGTTCATCCTTCTGTATGCTGGTGTCTATCCTTACTTCTGTAGTGATACGGAGCGCGGCGATGCCGGTCAGCTTACGGAAGAAGTCTATCATCTTGTTACGCTCTTCCAGTACATAACCCTCCACAAACTCTGAACCTGCCACTACGCGTACCTCATCAGGAGGTAGCGCTTCCACGAACATAGTAGAAAACTGAGCATGGTATGCGTTCCTGTTCTGCTCCTTAAGGGAGTCTTTGAACTTTTCAAAAGCATCAAGTGCTATCTCAGTGGTCAGGATCTTTACTTCCTTGGGACCATTGTTGGCCAGCTGTTCCAGTTCAGCTTCGATGTCTCCGAGGAGATTGGCGCTTATACGGCGGGCGGGTTGATTAGTTGATTGGTTGATTGGTTGATTGGTTGAGCGGGCAGGTTGTGGTGTTGGCGGATCCTGGTAAACGGGCTGCGGTGCAGGTTGTGCAATTGGTTGCTTCTCGATATTCGATACTGGTTGCTCGATGCTCGATGGTTGTGGAACCGGTTGTGGAGCGGGTTGTGGCTGCGGTGCAGGAGGAATATATGCCGGAGCCTGCTCCTGAACTACAGGGGTGTTAGTTGATTGGTTGACTGGTTGAGTAGTTGCCTGAGGTATTGCCTGTGTTGGAGTGAACCCTATTGGTTCACTACTAAGGTTTTTTTTTACGTCGGTGGCCTGGAGCAGGTAGCAGAGGCGTATGAGGCACATCTCTACGTGCAGGCGTTTGTTGGTCGCATTCTTGTATTCCAGTTCTGCATCGTTGATAACGTTGAGCGCTGAAATGACGAATGATGGTGGCACCTGGTTGGCCTTCTCGTGATAGATAGGCTTGTGGTCGTTAGGCACATCGAGCAACTTGGCCATACGCGGGTCTTTGCAGAGCAAAAGGTTACGCATATGCTCGGCGAGGCCTTCGAGTATCACATTACCTTCAAAGCCTTTTTCGAGGACTTCGTCCAGCGCCAGTAATGTACCACTTACATCTTGTGAGAGCATGTGGTCGGTGAGGCGGAAGTAAAAGTCGGCATCGAGCATGTTTAAGTGCTCCATGGTATTGCCGTAAGTGAGCATACCATTGGTGAAACTCACTATTCTGTCGAGCATAGAAAGGGCATCGCGCATACAGCCTTCGCTTTTTTGAGCGATGACATGGAGGGCGGCTTCCTGTGCTATCACACTTTCCTTAGTGGCGATGCTGTGCAGGTGGCTAACGATATCATTGGTAGTGATACGCTTGAAATCGAATATCTGGCAGCGGCTGAGGATGGTAGGTAATATCTTATGTTTCTCGGTAGTAGCTAATATGAATATGGCGTAGGGCGGCGGTTCTTCCAAAGTCTTCAGGAAGGCGTTGAATGCCGCCGCGGAAAGCATGTGGACCTCATCTATGATGTATATCTTGTACTTGCCCTGCTGTGGTGCGAAACGAACCTGGTCGATAAGGTTACGGATATCATCTACCGAGTTGTTGGAAGCGGCATCGAGCTCGAAAACGTTGAACGAAGTATTGTTCTTGAACGACTGACAAGTGGAGCAAACACCGCAGGCTTCCATGTCGGCTGTGGGAGATTCGCAGTTGATGGTCTTAGCAAGGATACGCGCGCAAGTGGTCTTCCCTACCCCGCGCGGACCGCAAAACAAGTAAGCATGAGCAAGGTGCTGATGCTTGATGGCGTTCTTAAGTGTGGTGGTAATATGCTCCTGTCCTACGACGGTGTCGAAGGTCTGGGGGCGGTACTTCCGTGCTGAAACTACGTAATTGTCGGACATTGCTCTGTGAGTCGTAAGTGGTAAGTAGAAAGTCGGAAATACGGCTTAATACTTGGGCAAGTTACGGGAAAAACGGGGGTTGTTAAATGCATGAAAAGTGCAATGTGGATAAGTTACCCGCTAAAGCGGGGAGGGCGGGGAAACAGAGCGGAGAGCGGGAGGGCCTGACGCGAATCGGGCGACCGCAAGGGATCGCCCCTACGATGTGACTTGGGTTGAATTGCCAGGTACAAACAATGTTAGAATATTGTAATTTAGCAATAGATGTTAAAAAATGACGTTAGAGTCAGAATGGAACTGTTTTTGTGCGTCTTATAAAAAACTGTTATGAAGAAAAGTGCCTATCTGATAGCGATGGTGATGTTGATGGTCGCCACCTCATGTGAGAAAACTTATAAATGTAAATGCTCAGTTGCTATGAGCGAGAAATCGGAGATATTGGAAGTAAGTGCCTGGAATAAGGCCCGGGCTGAGGTAAAGTGCATGCAAAACAATACAGCCGACCCTACTACAGCCGGGAACTATAACTGTAGCCTGACGGAAACGGCGTTGCCGTAGGCTGGATACGCGATACTTGATGCTTGATGCTTGATGCCGGATACTCGATACTGGATACTTGATGCCGGAACCAAAGATTTATTGTCATATACCCGTCTTATACTAAAACCTCTTGATCATGAAGAAATATAGTTATTTACCGGCAGCGTTTGTGCTGCTCACTTTGGGGGCATGTAAGAAGTCCTATACCTGCCAATGTATGTCGTCTGCAAACTTTAATATTCCCAAGCAGATTGATGCGAGAATAGATGCTAAATCAGAGTCAGAAGCTGAGGCAGCGTGTCTGAATTGGAACTACGTTGATGATGGGCCAACCGGTTGTCACCTTGTCAAATAGCTCACCTTAAACCAAATAACGTGAAGAAGTACACCTATTTACTTGCTGCATTTGCACTACTCACTTTCGGGGCATGTAAGAAGTCTTATACTTGTCAATGTATGTCATCACCATATATTATGACGACAATTACCAAGAATATAAAAGCGACTGATAAATCGAAAGCTGAAGCAACGTGCCTGAAAAATAATAACAGTACTGACGGGACGCACGACTGCCATATCACCAACTAATAACCACCTAAACTATATACCATGAAAAAATACACCTATTTACTGGCAGCTATTACTATTAGCCTGATAGCGAGCTCTTGTGGAAAATCTTATACTTGCGAATGTACCAGCATGAGAGGGCAAAAGACCTATCATAATTTCAAAGGCGAGAAGAGAGCTGAGTCTAAATGCGCGGAACTAGGAAAAGATGCTGCTTTGGATGGCCCAAATTGCCAACTACTGAAGTAGGAGCCCCCTCCGCCCCTAAAGTGGGAACTATATTGTAACGGTTGCATATAAAAGAGCGAGGTGTATGCCTCGCTCTTTTATTATGCTTTATCGCAAGCAAATGCTTGCACTATGTTGGGTCTAAGTAGATACTTAGACCAGTGTTATTAGTGTTATTCAATCATTGCGAGAAGGGCGACCGCAAGAGATCGCCCCTACGGCTGTTATTTTCTTTCTCCTGCTTGTCCTTTTTGCATCATGGCTTGTACTTCAGTCATGTCTACGCCGAGGCCGCGGGCTACGCCCATGCCGAGGTTGACGTCTGCGCGGAAGAAGTGGCAGAGCTGGCGCATGATGATGAGGTCTTTCTTAGGGCCTGAGATACCGCTCATTGCGCCGACGATGTTATTGATCTGCGTTTGCTTCTCTTCATCGTTGAGTACATCGCGGAAGAATGTTCCGGGTTGGCTGTAGTGGTCGTCGTCATTCTCGTTGCGGTCGTAGTAGGCTGCGACGTTCGATTCCAGTTCCCAGGCATTGCCCTTGCGCGTTTCATCAAGGTAGATATCATCGAAACTGTTGGGGAAATAGTTTGGTTCGCTGCCGCCGTTGTCGTCTACACGCATAGCGCCATCACGGTGGTAATTGTTTACGGCAAACGGACATTTATTCACCGGAAGCTGATCTGCATTCACCCCTACCCTGTAGCGGTGCGCATCATTGTAAGACAATATGCGGCCCTGAAGCATTCTATCGGGAGAGAAACCGATACCATCTATTACATTAGATGGTGCGAATGTTGATTGCTCTACATCGGCGAAATAGTTATCAGGTATTTTATTCAGTTCGAAGTGACCGACATCTATCAGCGGAAATTCTCCGTGTGGCCAAACCTTGCTGAGGTCGAACGGATTCCAGCGGAATTCTTTTGCCTGCTGTTCGGTCATGACTTGTATTTTCATGTTCCAGCGCGGATAGTCTTTTACATCGATGGCATTTACCAGGTCGCGCTGTGCATGATCGGGGTCTTTGCCTTTCATTGCTCCTGCTTCGGCATCGGTGAAGTTCTTGATACCCTGTGCTGTTTTGAAATGGAACTTAACCCATACACGCTCGTTATCCTTATTTATTAAAGAGAACGTATGGCTACCGAAGCCGTGCATGTGGCGGTAAGTAGCCGGTGTACCACGATCGCTCATCAGGAACATGACCTGGTGAAGACTCTCGGGGTTGAGCGACCAGAAATCCCACATCATGGTAGGGCTCTTGGTGTTGGTGCGCGGGTCGCGCTTTTGTGTGTGTATAAAGTCGGGGAATTTTTTGGCGTCTTTGATGAAGAAGATGGGGGTATTGTTACCAACCAGATCCCAGTTACCTTCTTCAGTATAGAACTTAATGGCAAAACCGCGGGGATCGCGCTCAGCATCAGCACTACCCTTTTCACCACCTACTGTGGAGAAACGGATAAACATCTTTGTTTCCTTACCTATCTGTGAGAAAGGGACCGCACGGGTGTATTTAGTAATATCGTGTGTGCAGGTGAATGTGCCGTATGCACCCGTGCCCTTGGCATGGACAATACGCTCGGGGATGCGTTCGCGGTTGAAGTGCGCCAGTTTTTCGTGCAAGATGAAATCCTGCAATAGTACCGGGCCACGCGGGCCTACCGTCATGGAATCTTCGTGGTGATAATACGGGATACCAGTAGCGGTAGTGAGCTTCCTGTTCTTCGGTTTGTCTGCCATTGGAGTGTGATTTTGAGTGAACAATTACTTGTGTTCTATAAATTTCGAAAAACAAAGCGAATACCCGCATTTAAAAATCAAATGCGGGTATTAGGGAATAATATGTGTCGGAACATCTATTTTATAGGTTGCAGGCGCTTATTCCTGTCGTACCTTCTATAAAGTGCCAGTCCGCCGAGTGCCGCCAGGAGCAAAGGCCAGATAGAAATAAGCGCAATAAATATGCTACGTAATATCTGCCAGCCATTGTTGAGTGCCAGCATCAACTGCGTACCATAAGAGGGTTTTGAATAATAATCCGGGTTGATAACCACCTGAGTATTAATGCGCTCGGGCTGAAAAAACTCCACTTTGATAGTGGCATAATTGGCCTCGTCGAGTAATTCGAGGTTGGCAATGCGACGGTCAACTGTCTGATCATGCTTTTCAGTAAGGTACTGGTCGGCTGCTATCACCTCTTCGCTTTTCTTCGCAACGTCCATTGCTTTGGTGGTTCTGCCTGAAGGTTCATTTTTCAGGGAATTGGTGAGGTACTTCAGTGTTACATCGTTTTGAGCGAGTGTTCTGTGCTCTATAAAAGTGGAAAGCTCAGGGATCGTCTTTACAACGGAGTCCAGTGAAGCGACAGGAACTCTAAGCGTGAGGTATGAGGTGGTGGTATAAGTGTGAACCTGCTTTAAAGAATCCGCAGTGTGATAATGACTGGAAGTGTAGTTGTTCTCATTGTTCATCCGGCTCTCCTCTACTATTCCGCCGACGGCTTTGACCGTATTCTCTAAAGAAGTGGCAGCAGTGAACACGTCATTGACACGGCAACGGAAGTCGGCAGTACGGATGATCTTACGGGAAGCAGAGCGGAGATCGGAGATATCAGAGTTGAAAGAGACTGAATCGGCGGTGGCAAGTAGGTCTTGCGTTTCGGCAGGCGCGTTAGCTTCGGGACTGTAACCTTCTTGTGAGCCGCAGGCAGCGAGCAGAAGGAGTGGCAACAACAAACAAACATTTTTCAACTGCATAAGTGTGGTTGGTTTTATACTTGTTGATACAGGATTGCGTAAAAGGTGACGGACTGGGGGTGTTAAAGAATAGCCAATTCAGTGAATAGTGAATAGTGAATAGTGTTGACGGCATGCGCGAGGGGTTGTTGGTCAGGCGACCAACAATGGCGGGAGATTGATCTTCGCGAGATGGCTATTCGCGAGTAGACCCACCCCGCCCTGCGGGCACCCCTCCCTGAAAATAGGGAGGGGAGTTTGTTGAGAGCGGGGAACAGACCGGGAGCGAGGGGTTTATATCCGTGCTGGTGGGTAGATGAAAATACCGTAATGGCGGTATCGGGAGGCCTGTGAATAAGAACGAGCTTTGCTCTCTACTACTGTAAAACTTTTACTCATGATAAGAAAAACTACACTTGTGGCGCTACTGTGCCTGTTCGGTATCGGCAGCTTTGCGCAAAGTTCGAGACTGATAGGACACAACACTATCCGTTTTAATAATGGCAACTGGGAACCTTATGACACTGCCAGGTATGTGTACAACCCGGGCAATAACATGGCTACTTCCATAAGCACCTACAACGATGTGATAAAGTATGATACTACATACCAGGCGGGATGGGACGGCAGTATGTATGTGCCGGCCTACCTGAAATCAAAGACCTATAACACAGGAGGAGCTTGTACAGAATTACTGGGTTATAGTTTGTACCCCACTACTGAGCTAGATAAAAGAACAACGTTTACGCTGGATGGCAATAACAACGTACTGGAAGAACTGAACCAGAGCTGGGATGGCAGCGCATGGGTAAATAATCACCGCATCATAAGGACATACAATGGTAATAACGACATGCTTACCCAAACAGTTCAATACTGGGCAGGCAGTAACTGGGGCGATCCTTACCTGAATGTATATACCTATGATGGCAATCATAACATGACGAGCAGTGTAGGCACTACCTATAACACAGGCACCAGCCAGTTTGATAGTACCAGTCGCAGTGAGATCTATTACAACTCCAATAACCTGGCAGACTCTTCCAGAACCTATATATGGAACGGCGGATGGGTATTGAACAGCCATACTATTAATTATTATGGTGTCAACAACATTAATATGGGTTATCTCTATCAAATAGTGAACAATGGTAACTGGGAAAATAACCAACAAAGTTTTACGATACTTAACGGTAACAACATCCCTATAAAGGATTCCACACAGTTATGGAACACTACAAATAATAACTGGGTTAACTATGCCCGTGGAACTCATACGCTAGATGGTAACAACCGCTCAATAGAATACAGGTATGAAGACTGGAATACAACAAGCAACAGCTTTGTAGATAACTACCTGGACTCTGCTGCCTATAACAGCTTTGACCAATACACCTGGTTCAAACGCATTAGCTGGGATGATGTAAATATGCAATGGTTTCAGTATAACGATAAAATATCCCATTACTATTACGAACTGTACACTGCAGGCATTGCTGATATGAAACAGGAAGCAGGCTCACTGATGCTGTATCCCGTACCTGCGAAAAACAACATCAACATAAACATGCAATGGAACAAAGCGCAAGACTTTGTGGTAGGTATATACGACATACAAGGACGCCTGGTGCGCCAATGGGGAGAGAAAGCAACTGCGCAGTATAAGAAGACCGTTGCACTGAACGGACTTGCAGGAGGCAGCTATATCCTGAAGATAAAAGGTAAAGACGCGACGGTGCAAGAGCAATTTGTGATCATGGATTAATGATAAGAAAGGCGCCGAAAGGCGCTTTTTTTATTTTGCTTATATTGCAAGTACATGAGTCAATTTCCGAAGGTACTACTTATCATGTCCTTGCTTGGTGCATGGACATTTTCATCTCAATGCCGCTCCATGGATAATAATATGCACATTACCATCAACAAGATACTACAGCTAGACTCCCTACCCTCCGGGTCGGGGCTGGAAGTATCAGGGGACTCTATGTACATCATCAGCGATAATGCCCCTGCCTATTATAAGATGGACCTGCGTACGATGGAGTATGCAGTATATCCTATAAAAGGATTTACCAGTGATGGATATGTGATACCTAAGAAGACGAAGCACGACCTGGAAGGCTCCGTGATAGGTAAGATAAACGGGCAGGAATACCTGCTTGCCTTTGGCTCCGGCAGCTCACCGAGACGGGAAACCCTGCTGATGATAGATATCCATCACAAGAAAGCCGACAGAAAAATACCCCTTGCCCGCCTCTACAGTGCCCTGAGAACGAAATATGAGCTTTCTGATGAAGCACTGAATGTAGAAGGGGCAGCGGTATGCAAAGAGCGGCTTTACCTGTTCCTGAGAAAGAAGAATATGGTGATCAGTATGAAGTGGGCAGATTTTGAGCAATATATCAGCGACCCGGTAGAGGGGAATATTCCCCCGTCGGCAAGCGAGTACCTGATGCTACCGAAACACTCAGGAGTATCGGCGGGCTTTTCGGGGGCTACTGAGATCGTTTATAAAGGTGAAGAAGCTATCATGTTTTGTGCATCGCTGGAACATACCCCCAATCACATAGACGACGGACCTGTATTTGGCAGTTATATGGGTATTATGCACCCTGATAAAAAGGGAAAAATGGAGATAGTAGCCCTGGAGATCATCCGGAATGAGAAGGGTAAAATTCTTAAAGAAAAAATTGAATCAATAGCCGTAATCAGCTCAGAAACAACAAATTACAACACATTAATTATATCTGACAATGATAACGGAGTTTCTAAGTTGTTTGAAGTAGCAATAACAGTAAAGTAATAGTAGTGAAGAAGCGTCATACGTTATCCACATTTCCTGTACACATATCGTGACAATACAATGTGTGTTTTTTGTTATAATATAATTATATTTGAATTCGCCTTTGTCTCCTGAAAATAGAAACATAAATATCGTTACGCCTATGACGGTATCATTGACCATTAGTAACATTATTTCAACTAAATGAAAAGATTTTTTCTGGCTGCGGGTTTTCTCACATTGCTGAACCCTGCTTTTGCACAGCACAAAAACGGACAGGAGTATAGTAAATCTGTATTCCGCAACTTCTATCCTCAAAGGAATAACGAAGCAATTAAGCAGACCAATAAAGCTGCTATGAGTGCCTTCCCTACCTGGAGCATCAACGTAGACAAAGCTACCGGCAACATTACTGATATATATGGCCCTGCTATGAGCATTGCGGGAGCTAATAATATACAGAGAGCCCAGAACTGCATCAACAACCAACTAAGTAAGCTGGGTGTGACCGGCGGAGAATGGGTGATGGTGAAGAATTTTGAGAATGATCAGATCGCACGGGTTGATTATGTACAAGTGATCAATAATCATAAAGTAGCCTTCTCCAAGCTAACCTTCTTCTTTACACAAGATGGCAGACTGAAGAGGCTTCAAATGAAAAACTATGGTGTACCGCAAAACTACACCGCTCCTGTATTGACGATAGCACAAGCGGAAGTAGCTGCACAACAGGAAATGCCTGGTGCGAGTGTTACCAATAACAACATTGAAAGTGACTGGCAATGGTTTCCGGTACCGGCAGCAAACGGCTATGAACTGCACCCTGCGTATGCCTTTAACATAACAGGCACAGACGAGCAAAAAGAAGAAATGAAGCTGAGAGGCTATGTGGACGGTGTGACCGGAGATGTGCTGTATCGTACTAACGATGTGAAATATGACTACGACCTGACCGTAAAAGGTATGGTGAAAGCAGGTGGCTTTTCTTCAACCCCAACCCTGGAACCTTTAGCAAATTTAAAAATAACAGTCAACGGCAATCCTTATTTTACAGATCTGCTGGGGTTCTTCTCTAATACAGGAATTAACGTTCCTCAGAATACTACGGTAGCACTTGCGGGAAGATGGTCGGTAGTGAAAGATGTACCAAGCAATCTTACAGGCCCCACAGTAACAACGAATGTGACAGCACTGGGTACAACTTATACCTATCCTACATCTGCTGATATAGAAGAAAGACACTTGACCGCTTACTACCATGTAAATGTGGTGCATGACTTTATGAAATTCCACTATCCTGGTTTTACAGGAATGGATGTGGCGCTGCCAACGAATGTTGACTTAACGACCAGCAATTGTAATGCGTTTTATAATGGCAGCTCTATCAACTTCTATGCGGCAACATCAAACTGTAACTCATTCGCTGAAGTGAATGATATAGTGTATCACGAATATGGCCATGGCATTAATGATAAGTTCTATGATGGTGTGAGCGGTTTTAGCATGGATAACGGTGCGCTGAACGAAGGTTATGCTGACATATGGGGCATGGGAATTACAGACGAACCAATACTTGGATCAGGTGCATTTGTTTCGGGTGGTTACATTCGCAGGTATGATTTAGACCCTAAAGTATATCCTGTGGATATAGTAGGTGAAGTGCATGGTGATGGTGAAATAATAGCAGGTGCATGGTGGGATACAAGACTGAATATAGGAAACATGGATACGATGGCTGCCATCTTCGCACGGTCGCTAAATTATACACCTGACGGCCCTGACGGGACAGAGGGAGAAGTATTCCACGAAGCACTTATCTCTGCTTTGATGGCAGATGACGATGATGCTAATATCAATAATGGCACTCCACACTTCCTGGAAATAGTGACCGGCTTTGCGGAACATGGCATATACCTGCTGAGTGATGCAGAAGTAACGCATACTGAAGTTGCCCATCCCGCTGAAAATGCAGCAGTAACGATTGATGCTACATTGCAAATAACTTATCAGCCATTCCTTAAAGACATGATATTAAGGTACAGGACTCGTCCGTCAACTACATGGACAGATGTGGTGATGACAGAAACCAGCCCGTTGCAATATACTGCCCAGATACCGGGATTCCTTGCAGGAAATGTGATAGATTACTTCTTTGTAATAACTGATACACTGAGCCTGGAGAATGCGTATGCACCAAAAGGATTCACTCCCCTACTGCCTTCATCAAAAAGTAACATCCCTTATCAATATGGAGTACAACTGGTAAGCCAGGTAGTAGAGAATTTTGAAACTCCTCTTACGGGCTGGACAGTTGGTAACTATACCGGCGGAGTAAACGGAATTACTGCTGACAATGCTACTGCAGGAAAATGGATACAAGCAGTACCTGTAGCTTCTTATGCAAGCGGACAACCTTCGCAAACAGGTGCAGACCATACCAACGGTACAGGCCAGTGCCTGGTGACAGGAAATGCCAACTCCCCAAGCAGTACTGTAGGTGCGGCAGATGTGGATGGCGGCATTACCACGGTAGTAACACCACTATTTAATATAGCAGGATACTCTGAGCCAATAGTAGAATACTACAGGTGGTACTCTAATAACCGCGGCAGCAACCCTAATTCCGAAAACTGGGATGTAAAATTATCAACTCCATCGAGCTCGCTGGCATTTACTGTCGACAATACCAATGTAACTGACCAGAGCTGGAGAAGAAGGATATTCAGAGTACGTGACTACCTGCCAAACCCTAACTCTGTAGAGATAAGGCTGATATTCAGAGCTGAAGACAAGACAACCAATGGTGGTGCTGCAGTAGAAGCTGCTGTAGATGACTTCATCATCTATTCTAAAGGCTGGCCTGCAAGTGTAGGACAGGTTGCTGTAGAAAAAGCGAGTATCTATCCTAACCCATCAGACGAAACGGTGAATGTGCAATTACCTGCACAAGGGTATGCGAAAGGGACTATCGGCATCTTTGACTTTACCGGTAAAAAAGTAAGTGAAATGTCTATAGTAAACGGACAATCTATCTATTCACTGAATACGAAGAGTCTTGCTTCAGGATCTTACTTCCTGATCATACAATCAGAACAAGTGATACAATCGCAAAAAATAGTAGTAGCTCACTAAGAGTGAAAAGGATAATAAAAAGCCCTCCAGACGCAACGTCTGGAGGGCTTTTCTGTATAAGGCTTTTTACTTTTGGGCTACCTGTGGCATATTCCTGCTGATAACAGAAAGTATATACAGCATAAAATAAGGTACGGGGCTGCAGAAGAATAAACGCAGATCACCGATCTTTTTCAGGAATGCTTTGTCGAAGTAACCAACAGCATAGCATACGGCCCCGATAAGCACAATAGCCGTAATAGAGACGATATGTGACCATATCCATACCTTTTTGAGCCATTGCATAGGATGGCGGAACCAGCCTATATAGCCTACCGGGATAATGGCGAGCAGAATAAGCAGGTGTGCGATCTTTCGCGTCCTGTCATTCATCAGGATAGCGCCCCAGCCTTCCGTAAAGTACATATAGTCTATGCAGCACAGCAACACCACAAAGGTGAATGCTAACCACATTGTCAACTTATAATTTCGTGCTAACATTCTTCCTGGTATATAAGACCCAACCATAAAAAACCACCGCGTAGATCACCAGCTTAAATGCATAGTGATGAGCGAAATCGGCCACAGAACGCATATTGAGGAACATCCATGCCAGTGCACCACACCTGAGCATATTCAGGAAGCAGATAACCGCAATACCCACTATCGCGAAAGAAAACATCTTCCTGAAGTTGGTAGGCAGGCAAAGGATGAAGCCTATATACAACACTATCAGTTCCAGTCCATTGCACTGGTGGTCTATATTTACAGAGCGTACACCATAGAGATAGATGTTTTGCCCCACATTGGTTACATCGTTGTGAAAGATGGACAGCACTTTTACGGTGCCCCATACTATTAAGTCTGTGAGTTGCCTATCCGGGAATAAAGCCGGCTTAAGCAACAGATGATACAAGAGGTTCCACCCTACTACCAGGATAACGGCCCTGATGAAGAACTTCCTGATATTGGCAGGCAGTACCTCTTGTATCTTTTTCATCTGTTGTTGAATCATATAGAACTACTTTTGTTTTTCTTCCTGATTCTTTTTTCTTTTCTCGGCAACTTTCTTCATGCCGTAGCCAACGCCTGCCGCCGCCAGTAAGCTGATACCGCCATCCAGTGGCACATCATTGCAGTTGTCATTGTTATTACCCCAGGCAAATGCTGCAGGAGCAGATAACAGGCATACGAACAGCAAGGTCATTGCTTTGTTTTGCACTTTCTTCATGATTTGTTTTTTTTGGTAAACGAATAAAAAATAGTTTGTGTCTGTGCAGACAGTGCAAATATGGAATATGTTAAATAACATAAAGAAAAAAACGCCTTCGATAACGGGGTATTTACAGGCGGTTAACAAGTCGATAAAATACGTGGCATATTGTAATGTATAGGAGCCTAAGCAGCAAAAGATTTTGCTTTTTCCAGTGATTTTAGGATATTTTTACCGCGGAAGCGAGATTCCAACCTAAAGTTAAAATCAATATCAAAAAAGCGATACAGGTACCATGAAGCTATTTAAAACATTATTTATAGTACTTACCCTAAGCCTGGTAAGCATGACCGCAATGGCGCAGGCTGTTGCCCCACCCGGCTGTACCATGATGAAACAAGGTGGCTGGTTTAAAATGGGTGATATAAGCGATACGAGCAATTACCTGGTGATCTCCAGCAGCAGCCAGACAGAATACTATAACTACAAGAGATACTGGGTGCGCTCCTCGATAAGGTGGATATCGGAATGTGAATATGAACTGACGGTGCTCTCCATCAACTATCCGGGACTACTGTGCAAGCGCGGGGATAAAATGACGGTAAAAGTGCTGAGCGGTGATGCAAACTCGATAAGCTATGAGGCTATCATAGATGGCAGGAAGGAAAGAGGAAGATACTTAAAAATGAACACTAAATAGCTTTTGGAGTGCCGACGGCCAAATACATTTTTTGTGCCAAGAAAAAAAATCCGGTAAATGATTTTTGAATAAAAAAGTTGAAGTAATTTCAATAAAAATTGATTTACAAAAACAAAGAAAACATACTTAACATGACACACCAATTTTTAGAGGATGAGCTGATACCTACCATGCTGATGTCAGCAGGTGATGATGATGACGACATTGATGATGAAGATGACGATCTGGAAGACGATGATCTGGATATTGATGAAGAAGAGATAGACATTGAAGAAGAGGAAATAGATCTGGATGATGATGACCTGGACCTGGATGATGACGATGACGACGATGATGACGACGACATCTAACAAATAATATAGCTTATAACAATGAAGCCCTCCTGACTTACGTCTGGAGGGCTTTTATATTTCCGGATACTCGATACTCGATACTCGTTTCTCGATACTGGATGCCGGATACTTACTATAACTTGATAGCGGACATACGTAACAAGTATCGAACATCGAGAAACGAGTATCGACAGGCGAGTTAGATAAAGAGGTACATCAAACGTACCGTCCACATGTTGCTGAACTGTTCAGTGCGGCCAAAACCCGTGGGAACGTTTGCACCCTTTCGTAAAGGGATAACAGAATATTGAAAACGAAGATTGAGAAAGAAACCTTTGTATAAATGTAAGCTACCACCAAGGATAAAGTTTATATCCATCTTCTTTACCGGATAATCCTTTTCAAAATCGGGCATTGGGAAAGATGAAGGAGTAACTACAGCAGTTTCTTTAGTGCCAATAAGCTGAGAATAAGATAAGCCTCCACCGAAGTGGCTCTTTCTTTTGTCGAAGAAACAAAGCTGTACCGGCACTTCAGCATAGTTCAAATTGATATTATACTTCTGTATTATATAGCCGGTATTGCTGATCGCTTTGGCAAATGTGCCCCTTGCTCCCTTTTGAGAAAACAATATCTCCATACTCACAGCCACCTTATCGGCCAGATGTGCATAGAGGATACCACCCGCATTGAACCCTACTTTGTTATAGCCAGCATAGTTATCACCATCTATCTGAGTGAAATTGGCGCCGATTATAGGTCCGGCATAGAAAGTACGTGGTTCTTCCTCATACCATGTGCTTTGAGCGTAAGATTTACCGAGTAATCCACATCCTGCTAATGTTACTGCCAGAAGTGCCGCGAATTTTCTAATTTTAGCCATCGAAACCGAAACTTGCAAATGAGCTTCAAATATACGCCAAACACGCTGAAAAAACTGGAACAACTATACGAGGAAGCTCGCTATATCATCCGCTATGAAAAGGGCAACTTTACTTCAGGCTACTGCATACTGGAAGATAAACGTGTGGTTGTGATCAACAGGTTCCTTGCAATAGAAGGAAGAATAAATGCACTGGTAGAAATATTGCCTGCGATAAATGTGAAGTATGATGACCTGAGCGGTGAAATGCAGAAATGGTATGACCAACTGAAAGTACCTGTAACCGGAGCACCGGGCGAAGAAGAGAGCACACAAAAAGAAATGGACCTGTAAAGCGTGAAAGTAACATTCCTCGGCACCGGCACATCACAAGGCGTACCCGTAATAGGTTGCGACTGTGCGGTATGTACCTCACCTGACAAACACGATACCCGCCTGCGTACCTCCGTACTGATAGAAACACCTGAAACAAATATAGTAATAGATACAGGGCCGGATTTCAGGTACCAGATGCTGCGTGCTAATGTGCGGAAGCTGGATGCTATTATATTCACACACGGACATAAAGACCATGTGGCGGGGCTGGATGACGTAAGGGCATACAACTACTTTCAGCAGCAGCCGATGGAGATATATGCGAATGCACATACGCAGGAGATCATACACCGTGAGTTTGAGTACGTATTCAACAACAAGTTCTATCCGGGTATACCACAGCTCAGCATCAACACGATAGACAGTGAACCATTTGAAGTAGGCGGCATCACCATCATACCCATAAAAGTGATGCACTATAAGCTGGAAGTGCTGGGCTTCAGGATAGGTGATTTTACCTACATTACTGATGCCAATCAGATAGCTCCGGAAGAGATAGACAAAGCCAGAGGCAGCAAAGCACTGGTGCTTAATGCGCTCAGGCATGAACAGCATATATCGCACTTCAGCCTGCAGGAAGCCATAGATATGGCCTGTGAAATAAAACCGGAGCAGACCTACTTTACCCATATGAGCCACCAGATAGGTCTGCACCTGGAAATAGACAGCCACCTGCCTCCGGGGATACAATTAGCGTATGACGGACTGACGATAGAGGTTTAGAGCGGGAAACAGACCTCGTTCGCTGAGAGCGGGAAACAGAGCGGGAGCGATTTTGAGAGCGGAGGAACAGAACGAAGAGCGAGTCTCCCACCCCGGCCAAGCTTCGCAAGGCTACCCCTCCCTGCCAGGAGGGGAGTCTTTTAAGAGCGGGAAACAGAGCGGGAGCGGAGGAACTGAGCGGAGGGATTTTTAAGTTTTTTATTCGGCTATACTGGCTAACTTTACTTTACACAATCTGAATGATGAAGAAAATACTGATGGGTCTTACGCTTGTTTTCAGCGTATTAACAGCACAGGCCCAATACGAGAACACGAAAATAAAGGTGGGCGAAGCTGCACCCGAACTGGCGTATAATGACCCGGAAGGGAAACCCCTGAAACTATCGGAAATAAGCAAGAACCGCATTGTACTGATAGACTTCTGGGCATCTTGGTGCAGGCCCTGCCGTATGGCTAATCCGAGGCTTGTAAAGTTCTATCACGAGTATAAGGACAAGAAGTATGAAGGCGCTAAAAAAGGCTTTACGGTACTGAGCGTATCGCTGGACGAAGGAAAGGAACAATGGAAAGCAGCTATAGCTAAAGACAGCCTTACCTGGGAATACCATATGAGTGACCTGGGTGGCTGGAAATCGGCCGCTGCAGAGCAATACGGCGTACAATATGTGCCACAAGCCTTCCTGGTGCTGAATAACAAGGTATTAGGCAAATACAATACCGCTGAAGAAGCCGAAGCGGAGCTGAAAAAGCTGGAAAAAAGCAAGAAAAAGAAGAAGGCTAAGGGATAGATATAAATTAAGATAATTTATAGATATTCTTTTGTACGATATTATAATATTCCGTACCTTCGCCACCTTAATTTAAACCGCATGGCACAATCCATGCACTAAAAGGCAAAAAAAATGAAAAAAGATATTCATCCATCAAGCTACCGTTTAGTTGTATTCAAAGACATGTCGAACGAACATGCGTTCCTGACACGCTCTACCGCGAATTCAAAGGAAACTATCATGTGGGAAGACGGTAACGAATACCCGGTGGTAAAAGTCGAGATCTCTAACACTTCTCACCCGTTCTATACAGGTAAATCAATATTTGTTGATACTGCAGGCCGTATCGAGAAGTTCAGGAAACGTTACGAAAAGAAATAAGCTACTGCTTGAACATACTTGCTTTATGCACTATAAATCCCGACTTTTGTCGGGATTTTTGTTAGAATGGATCGTTGCTTAATGTTTCTTCCATAAATTATTTATGAGCTACATACTCTTTGATGATAACAGCCGATATAGCCTGCAACCCTTTACCCATACAAGGGCAATAGCGGATATAAGATGCGGTATCTATACGATGCGGGAACGCTGGGAACAATTACTGAGAAGCAAGACTGATACCCTTACAGAAGAACACCTTCAATCAATATATACCTACAATACCCTACCCGGTATATTGGAAACCGTGTATGGCATGGAAGCTAATGTGGCAACCATATTTGTGAACGGGAGTGTATTTGCCACAGAGGCACTGGTGAAAGCCATCAACAAGCTGGAAGCAGGACAAAAGCTGGTGCAGGGCGATGTGCTGATAGCCGCCAATACAGAAGATACCGTTTACTATAAGAACCTGAACTCAGTAACTGAAGGACTGGAAGCTATAGCTTATGAGCCCGAAGTACAAAGGCTGAAAAACAACTGGGATATCTTCTCCAAGAACGATGCCGCTATACGGGCAGACTTTAGCATCATTACTAAAGGAAGAAAGAGCGCTGCCCTACCCGCTCACATAACCATAACGGGGAAAGAGAACCTCTTTATAGAAGAAGGTGCAAAGGTATATGCGGGTTGCATCATCAATGCAGAAGCAGGACCTGTGTATATAGGCAAAGATGCAGAGATACTAGAGGGAACAATGATACGTGGACCACTTGCTGCAGGTGAACATAGCGTGATAAAAATGGGCGCTAAGATATATGGCGCAACAACAATAGGCCCCGGCTGCAAAGTGGGAGGAGAAATAAACAACGTGGTGTTTTTTGCCAACAGCAATAAGGCGCACGATGGCTACCTGGGCAATGCAGTGATTGGCGAATGGTGTAACATGGGCGCTGACACGAATTGCTCTAACCTGAAGAACAACTACGACGAAATAAAAATATGGGATGAGCACACCAATAAGTCGGTGAAGACAGGACTAACCTTCTGTGGGCTGCTGATGGGAGATCATTCTAAATGCGCGATAAATACAGCCTTTAACACAGGTACTGTAGTAGGCGTATCGAGCAATATATTCGGGAGTGGTTTTCCGGAGAAATTTGTTCCATCGTTCTGCTGGGGCGGCAGTGAGGGAATGACGACATACGACATTAACCGTGCTATGGAAACCGCCAACAGAATGATGGGCAGGCGCGACAAACAACTAAGTGAAGCTGAGAAGAACCTGTTCAAACATATATTTGAGCAGACGGCGGAGCAAAGAAGGATCTTCGCTAAAACCCCAAACCCCTAAAGGGGCTTCTCTATGTTTAGTAAGCATAGCGATAAGACCCTGTTTTGACTTTTGAATCTTGACTTTTGAATTAATATATCATGCGTAAAAAAATTGCTGCAGCGAACTGGAAAATGAATTTGCTGTTGAACGAAGGAAAAGCTTTAGTGGACAGTTTACTCAGCACCCTACCACAACTGTCGGAAGACAAACAAGTAGTGATAGCACCACCTTTCACACAACTGGTGCAGACCGCTACCCTACTACAAGGACATAACTACATAAATGCCGCAGGACAAAACTGCGCTACTGAAAAATCAGGAGCATACACAGGTGAAGTATCGGCAGCTATGGTGAAAGATACGGGTGCTACTTATGTAATAATAGGCCACTCTGAGCGTCGTGAGTATTACAAAGAAGATAATGCCATACTGGTGAAGAAAAGTGATATAGCACTGGAGAACGGACTACAAGTAATCTTCTGCTGTGGTGAGCCCCTGAACGTCAGGGATGCAGAAACGCAGAACCAATATGTGGAAACACAAATAAGCGAAGGATTGTTCCATTACAGCGCTGAACAACTGAAGAACATAGTAATAGCCTACGAGCCGATTTGGGCGATAGGAACAGGCCGTACTGCCTCAGCGCAACAAGCACAGGATATGCATGCATATATACGCTCGGTGATAGCGGGTAAGTTTGGTGCAGCAGTAGCTGATGATATGAGCATATTGTATGGTGGCAGCGTAAAAGCCGCAAATGCCGCAGAATTGTTTGCCTGCCCCGACGTAGATGGCGGCCTGGTAGGTGGTGCAGCGCTTGTAGCAGAAGAGTTTACAGGTATTATTACCGCTATGGTCAACAGTTAAAAAAATACGTTGTAAAATTTTGAGGAAAGGTAAAGCCTCCTTATCTTTGCACTCTCAAAACGAGAAATGGCGCGTTGGTCAATCGGCTAAGACGCCTCCCTTTCACGGAGGAATGACGGGTTCGACTCCCGTACGTGCTACAAAAGGCAACCGACATGGTTGCCTTTTTTAATTAAGTATAAGTACATTTGGCAGCCCTACCCTATGTACGGATATTTGGGATGATGGCCACGTAGTACAATGCCCGCCCGAAAATATCATTCGGACAGGCCGCCCAACTGAAGGCGCAGTTCGGGGAGCGATAGTATAAGAGTTCGCCTATTTTAGTTTTTTGATTTACTGGCCTCGTAGTACAATGGATAGTATAAGAGTTTCCGAAGCTCCAGATCCAGGTTCGATTCCTGGCGAGGCCACACGATGAGAATTGAGCCCACCTGTTAGCAGGTGGGCTTTTTCATTCTTTAACGGAGGCCTTGCCAGTTGTGCAATGTAGCTGAAAAAAGTATTCACCTTTGGAGTTCGAACAGTGTTGTTTTTCTTATTGTATAGAATTCCTTCGGGAAATAGCAGGTATTGGAGTTTGACTTTATTGTCGTAATCGCTGGAACACCATATTTCGCTGACGTTTCCAGCGATTTCAAGTCCCTTATTTATCACTTTTTCTATGTTCGAACTACTAAACGTACTTGTACCGAGTTTCATCTCAATTTCAGCAGCTTCTTCTTTATACTTCAGCCTAAACTTCTCGAATAGCGGCTTATCAACCTCCCCTTCAATGAATCGCTCTTCCAGCTTTTCCTTTTTACCTTTTATCAAATTAAGTTGCTTCTTCAATTGTTCCGCCTCTTGTATTTGAGACACAAGTTGGACATTTATCTCATTCTTAATTGCAAATGCCAAATCATCCCTAAATCGGGTATCAAACTCAAAGCCTTTCAACACTTCAGCAAACAAACAGTTTAGATAATTTGCATTCACGTTTACACAAGTCCCATTATCCCTCGTCTTATAATAATATATTCCTTTCTGAATATAACCAGTAAATGGAGACAAACTAGTTTCATCCTTAGCAAAGCCTTTTAAGGCTAACTCATTAATCTTATAAGACTTCGAGATACCCTTATGGGGATTTTCATTCACGATATTATTAGCCCTGAAAAACAATGTCTCTGATACTAGTGCCGGATGTTTTCCGGGATATATCTCTCCAGCTATTGATTTGTGCACTACATAGCCACAATAGAAGGGATTGGATAGGATGCGGACAAAGCTCTTGTAATTGACCTTGCACCCTAGCCTATTTAAATGTGCAACTATTTCAAGATTGTTCAACTTACCTTGTGCCTTTAATTCAAAACCCTTCTTTAGAAGTTTACCTTGTTCTGTAATTTCATATCGGTGTGTTCTTGCCTTTCCTTTTTTACAGAGGTTTATATAGCCAAATGGCGTAGCGCTAATCCAGTAACCTTGTCTTAGATTCTCTATCATGCCTTTAACTGATTTGTCCTTTCGTTGTTCATTGTCGAATTGACTAAACATCAGAATCATATTTCGTTGGAACCTACCGCTAGATGAAGAGACATCAATATCTTGGCTGACAGCAAGTATTTTCACCCCTTTATTCTGCAATTGCTCGCTTAAATAAGTAGCATTAGAGCCGCTTCTAGAAAAACGATCATAGGAGTAAACGAGTATTGTATCGACCTTTTTATTTCGATTTACATACTCGAGCATTTTTTTGAACTCTTTACGCTCATCTTGTTTTGCTGATTCATAGGTACCTCCAAAATATGCGTCAATTGACATATTCCTACGTTGCGCATACTCTTCACAATATCGCTTCTGACTATCCAGACTTGTATTCTCTTCAGCCTGCTCTTTGCTACTCACACGTGTATATATCACACATATGCCAGTATCTCGATTAGTAGAAACATCAAGTTTCTTAGCGAACTGTTTTAATAACTCTGAGTTTGATATATTCATATTTCACCTTGATTTAACTGTTTTATTAATAACGCAGCAATTGCTGATGCATAAAATTGAATAGTTTGTGCTCTTGACAATTCGGCGTCGGGAATAAGCATCCCATGTTTGGCTTCGGTATTTTTTAAGCTTGTTTGATTTTCTTGTTTATCATCGGCTGTTTTCTTTTGCACAACGTTGATCAATATCTGTCCTAGCTGTGTTCACAGTCTATTTCAGCTTTCTATAATGTGGCTTGTATTCACAATGCCTAAATTGTTACTTTTGTTGTTTTTTCAAAACGAAAAACCTTGCCTTTATTGCCCTGAATTACTATTTCTTCGAGTGAGTCTGTTGACAGCATACCAAGCACCCGATATGAAATATCATCAACAGGCAATGCTTTTGTAATAGTCAGTGTATATCCTTCGGAATCTCCCCTTTGCTTAATTAGTATTTCTTTGAAATCTTCATTTCTTATGTATTCAAGTAGTTCCTTTTCCTTCGGACTTAATATCATGATAGATTCAATAACTTCTTTCCTGATCTTATCGTTAGAATAAAATTCCTGAAGAATATTCTGAATATTTATAGAAATAAAATTTCTCCTTTCCACTAATAAAAAGAGCAGTTCTGTCGTTAGCTCTGTAATTGTAGGATTGGTTAAATCTAGTATCTCAAACTGTCCATCAAGAGAAATAAGGAGGCACATAGGCTTCCGTGATTTAATAGCATTCAATACAGAGAAAAGAAATCCTGTTTGCATTTCCATTGCTTCCTGCATGTTCTCTTCGATCATTTCCTTTGTGAGCCATTCAGGGAGTACAATATCACCCCGCTCTTGAAGTTCTTTAAGGGTTTCATCAATAGGCAGTTGAATTGGTTGAAATAGATTTCCCTTCAGTTTTTTGATCGTTTCCAACGGAACTTTGAAGTTTCTAAGTTCAACGATTATTCGAAGCCAGACATATTCAAGAAAACTAAAACGGCGCCATGAACCGTTCTCACGTTTTTGGTCAATCAATCCAACGTCATCCCAATGTGTGATCCAACGATGTGTAATCCCAACATCGCTGATCGTGAATTGCGGCACTGCGAGTTGGGCCATACTTTTAGCTTCATCCTCGCTGAAATTGCCCCCTGCTAGAACCTTGGATATATCCTTTAAATCGAAATTCATAATTCGTACACTAATGTACGAATACCGACTGATATATCAAAAAATAGTGTTCCTATGTATTTCCGCGTCTTTTGACGGATTGATTTAGATTTACAAGTTCCTTACATTGCTCACTGAATACCATGGATCTATAATGACCGATATAAAAGACTTAGAAAAGACGCTCTGGACTGCTGCTGATAAAATGCGCAGTAATATGGATGCTGCCGAATACAAACACATCGTTCTTGGATTAATATTTTTAAAATACATTTCCGATGCTTTCAAGGATATGCACGACAAGCTTGTGGCCGGGGAAGGTGAGTATGCAGGGGCTGATGCAGAAGACCCGGATGAGTATTTAGCACACAATATATTCTTTGTGCCTGAGAATGCCCGCTGGGCGAACCTTCAGGCTAAAGCAAAGCAGCCGGAAATAGGAAAATTGCTGGACGGCGCCATGGATGAAATAGAGAAGCGAAATCCTCCATTGAAAGGAGTGCTTCCGAAGCTATATGCTGACCCAGAACTAAACAAACAACGCTTGGGTGAACTGATAGACCTTATTGGCTCAATAGGCTTTGGTGGGGATGGACACAAAAGCAAGGACCTACTTGGCCGTGTATATGAGTACTTCCTGGGACAGTTTGCTGATGCAGAGGGTAAAAAGGGCGGACAGTTCTATACACCGGCAAGCATCGTAAAACTGCTTGTAGAGATGTTGGAACCCTATAAGGGGCGTATATATGATGGATGCTGTGGCAGTGGTGGTATGTTTGTGCAAAGCGAAAAATTTATAGAGGAACACCAGGGGAAGCTGGGTGACCTCTCCATATATGGACAGGAAAGCAACCCTACTACCCTACGCCTGGCAAAGATGAACCTTGCTATACGGGGTATTGATGCGAAGATACAGTTAGGAGACACCCTGCTAACTGATAAGCACAAGGACCTGAAAGCAGACTATATACTGGCCAACCCACCCTTCAACGTAAGCGACTGGAGCGGCGAGCAGCTACGTGAAGATGCGCGCTGGGAATATGGTGTGCCTCCAACAGGTAATGCCAACTATGCATGGCTGCAACACTTCCTGAACAAACTAAGCCCAAATGGCACTGCTGGTATAGTATTGGCCAATGGTAGCATGAACAGCAATACAGGTAATGAAGGTGAGATACGCAAGAACCTGATAGAAGCAGGAGTAATTGACTGCATGGTAAGCCTTCCATCACAACTCTTCTACAACACCATGATACCTGCATGCCTATGGTTTATGGCGAGGAATAAGACTAATGGCAAATACCGTAACCGCAGCAATGAGATACTCTTTATAGACGCACGCAAACTGGGTGTGATGGTGAACCGACGCAATAAAGAATTTGCCGACGAGGATATACAGACCATTGCAAATACCTACCACCAATGGCGCAATAAAGGTGGCAACTATGTAGACATAGCCGGCTATTGCAAAGTTGCCACCATGGATGAGGTTCGAACAAATAACTATGTACTAATGCCTGGCGGGTATGTCGGCACCGAACTGGAAGAAGAGGATGGTATACCTTTCGAAGAAAAAATGAAGGCTTTGACAAAAAAACTGACAGAACAATTTACTAAAAGCGCTGAATTGGAAAAAGCGATTAGAGATAACTTAAAAAGTATTGGATATGAGTTTTAGTGAATGGAAGACATATACCTTAGGAGAAGTATGTCAAAGTATATCAAATACACATAAACAAAAGAAGGGTAAGTTAATTTTCTTGAATACAGGGGATATCGAAAGGGGGGAAATCCTTCATGATAATTATTCTGAGATATCGTCAATGCCAGGACAGGCGAAAAAGGCGATTCAGAAAGATGATATATTGTTTAGCGAAATAAGGCCTGCAAATGGACGGTGGGCATACGTTAACACAGACGGAAGTAACTATATAGTTTCAACAAAATTAATGGTAATACGTGCCGGCGAAAAAATATATCCTAAATACTTGTATCATTTTTTGACTAACAGAGAAACAACAAAATGGCTTCAACACTTAGCAGAATCACGCTCAGGAACATTCCCCCAGATAACATTTGACCAAGTCGCAGACATTGAAATTTCTATACCTTCAATCTGTGAACAACAAGAAATAGCCTCTTTTATTGATGCACTAGATGACAAGATCGACCTCAATCAACAGAATAATCAAACCATTTACGAGATAGCACAAACATTATTTAAGCAATGGTTTGTGAATTTTAATTTTCCTGGAGCAACGGAAGAGATGATTGATAGCGAGTTAGGCGAAGTGCCCAAAGGATGGAAAGTAGAAAAACTAGGGAGAGTTTTAGATGTTAAAGGAGGTACTACCCCAAGTACTAAAGAAGACAAGTATTGGAATGGTGAATTTCATTGGGTCACGCCGAAAGATTTATCATACCTTAAAAGTCCAGTTCTTCTAGACACAGAGCGGAAAATTAGCAAGGAGGGCGTTGAACAAATAAGTTCGAAAATACTTCCGGAAGGTACATTACTATTATCATGTCGGGCACCAATTGGCTATTTAGCCATGTCTCAAATTCCCATATCCATAAATCAGGGATTTATCGCAATCAATGGTTTAACTGTTTCAAATCTATTCATGCTGTTTTGGCTAAAAGAAAACATGACAACCGTGATTAGCAAAGCGAACGGGTCAACTTTTTTGGAAATAAGCAAAACTGCATTTAAGAACATAGACATTATAGTCCCTGACAAAACACAATTAAACCTATTTGATAAAATTGTTACTCCATTATTTGAAACTATTGCTAATAATGAATACGAATCTAAAACCCTAAACCAGTTAAGAAATCGACTAGTACCAAAATTGCTAGCTGGGGAAATCTTAGTCTAAAAGGATGAGCGAGGAAATAAAATATGACAATCCACAATATCAAAGATTCAACGAGTCTTTAGATAGCGACGGTCATGTTTTAATTGCAGGATATTCCTTTTCACAAAGTAGTATTCTTTTTGAAATGGATGTCCAGGGCTATAAAGAAGCATACAATGATTTTGCAGCACAAGAATACGAAAACCTGAAACAAATTGTCATTGATAACTACCCAGCATGTATAGCATACCATTTACGCCTAGCTGAAAGAGGGCCGAACTCAGAAGATCCCATTCAAAAACTTGGGCACTTAAAAGACACCTGGGAAGCAATTACACATATCCTGCATGCAATGGTATGGGGGGAAGTTAGAAAAAAGAAAATTAGCACTCAAAATGCGCAGGTATTTGTATCTACAAATCCGGATGGCTCTCCGGCTTTTGCTAATTTCAATACACGGAGATTGCTATCAGATGCCGTCAAACAAAGACTCTATAACATTAAAGCAGTACTAACGTATTCTCGTGATAACAGTATAAATTTAAAATGTGATCAAATTGATGACCAGTTGTTAGACAAACTATTAGAACTGCAAGACGTAAGAAATAACACTGCCCACCACGCAACACCAACATTAGAAGAGGCTGAATCAGCCCTTCAAAAGGTTTTACCTCTATTCGCCGAAATGCTTGATAAAACAAGATTTTTGGGTGAGTGTGAAATACTTAGGTTTTCAGCTGTTTCGCCTCCAGATATAACCTGCGCGATTTATCGAGGTTACTCACTGCATAGAGAACAGATAAAATTTAAATTAGGAACGGATATTCTCTCAAACAACCTTTATTATCTCCTAACACTTGGTAACGAACAATTATTTTTAAAGTGGGAAGATGACATTTTTAGCTTATCACCCTTTCTACATTATCAAAATGATAATACTGGACATGAATCGTATCTATGTCTTTATAAGGGGAAAAAGAATGAAAAATATCAGTTCGAACCAGTTAAACTTAGGGACGAGATTGCCTTTGAAAATAAACAATTACAGTTTGAAGCTGAAATAACTGAAATTCAAAACTTAATTCTCTAATATGGCAGAAATATGGTGCGTGCGGGCAGTTTATGGTAAATATGCTCAACAATTTCTAGAAGGTGCATATATTGCCATTGGATGGTTAGACAAAGTTGACCTATCTGACGTTAACAGCCGTGAACAAGTGTGGAATCTGTATGTCGATTATTACAAGGAAGATACAAGCTCTTACGTAATCGGTCAGCAGGTTGGACAAATTTCCCGCTTCTTACATGAGATCAAACCTGGGGATTATGTTATAACCATGCCTGAAAATACCAATATAATATATTGGGGAATTGTTGAGGACAAGCCATATTATTTCAGTGACACAAAGGACGGTTGTCCGTTTCCGCATAGACGCAAAGTAAAATGGCATAACGAACCCGTGTTAAGAGCCAACTTTTCTGTTCCATTTCAAAATTCAATACGGTCATCGCTAACAGTATTCTGGGTAAAGCACAAGAACAATTTCTTTGAAGTAATTGGAAAGAAAGATCTTATACCTTATCAAGAGTTTAAAACATCCGAAAGCAATTATGATACTGTGTTGAATAGATTAATGGAGCTGGATGCAACTGAGTTTGAATTACTCGTTACGCATATCTTGACTGCATTAGGATTTGAAGCAGAGCATACAGGGAAAGTTGGAGATGGCGGAGTTGATGCAACTGGCGAATTAGATATAAACAATCTTGCAAAAATTAAACTTTTCGTTCAAGTCAAGAGATACGATATCAACAAAAAAATATCAGACGCTCAGGTAAAAGACTTAAGGAAAAATATACCGTACGGGGGCCAAGGTGCATTCATAACAACCTGCGACTTTACAGAAAAAGCATTGGAGATAGCTACGGATCCACAATTCCCCAGAATTGGCACAATGAATGGAAAGCAGTTAGTTGATGTACTTGTGCAACAATGGAATGAAATCCCGACAGATTTTAAAGAGAAATTGGGATTGAAAAAAGGCCTTATTCTAGAATAATATAACTTTCTTAGAATGAAAATAAATAAGAAACACTTCATGATTTACTATAAAAACGGTACGGGTACTTTTATCGTTACTGAACCCAAACCATGGGCGCACGAGAATCAAAGCCATTTTCCTAAATATGACTTTAGCGACAACGATAACACACCAACGGTTGACGTAATCGAAAAATATCTTATAAAAAATTACAATTTTCAGTCAAAAAAAGAGGGTGGTATAAAAGTTTTATATAATTTAAGTCCAACACTCACATTATAACATGCCCAACTACACTACCGAATCCCTCATAGAACAAATAGCGCTGGACATTCTGGGCCAAGAATTGGGCTATGAAGTCATCTATGGTCCGGATATAGCTGATGGAGATCATGCAGAGCGTAACCATGCGGAAGTCGTATTGCAGCAAAGGCTGGAAAGGGCAATAGAAAAGATCAATCCATACATCCCTGCAGAGGCAAGAGACGAGGCATTGAAGAAAGTATTGCGTAGCGATGCACTGACAATGCCGGATAACAATGAAGCCTTCCACCGGATGATAACGGAAGGCGTGGATATAAAGTTCAGCATAGGAGACGGCAAGTCAAAAACTGATAAAGTATGGCTAATAGATTTCAACCATCCGGAACGTAATGAATTTGCCGCTATCAATCAATTCACGGTAGTAGAGAACCATAACAATAAACGCCCCGATATAATTCTTTGTATTAATGGACTGCCATTAGTAGTGTTCGAACTAAAGAATGCTTCTGATGAGTCGGCCGACATACGGATGGCTTATAACCAACTTCAAACCTATAAAAAGCTTATCCCTACCCTATTCCATTATAATGCCTTTATGATAGTCTCTGATGGATGGTTCGCGAAAGCAGGAACCATTAGCAGTGACTACAACCGTTTCATGGAATGGAAAACAGCTGATGGCATCAATATCGTAGATACCAGGAATGAAGCCGAAATGGTGCCGATGATAAAGGGCATGCTTAATAAGCATACTTTACTGGATGTTATCAGGCACTTTATCGTATTTGAGAAGACTAAGGAGTCAACTATAAAAAAGATTGCGGCATATCACCAATATTATGCAGTCAATAAAGCTATATCATCTACCATCCGCGCAACAAAACATGAGACTTCTGCAAGCGAAGCCCCTGAAAAGTACGGTTTATCTTCGGTCAGTACTCAGGAGCCTGGCGACAGACGTGCGGGAGTGGTATGGCATACACAGGGAAGCGGTAAAAGCCTAAGTATGGTGTTCTATACCGGTAAGTTGGTGCTTACAGAGCAAATGAATAACCCTACTATCGTCGTACTGACAGATAGAAATGACCTGGATCAGCAACTATTCGAGACTTTCAGTAGTTGCAACCAACTTATCAGGCAAAATCCGGTGCAGGCGGCTAATCGTGAAGACCTGAAAAAGCTGCTTGCAGTTTCTTCGGGAGGAGTAGTATTTACCACTATCCAGAAATTCATGCCTGAAGCCGGTGGAACATATCCCCTGCTATCTGATAGACTGAATATCGTAGTTGTAGCCGATGAAGCCCACCGAAGTCAATATGACTTTATTGATGGATTTGCACGGCACATGCGTGACGCATTACCCAATGCATCATTTATAGGGTTTACAGGTACACCAATAGAGAAAGAAGATAAGAACACACAAGCTGTTTTTGGCGACTATATAGATGTCTATGACATACAACAAGCTGTAAATGATGGGGCGACTGTTCGCATTTATTACGAAAGCAGATTAGCCAGAATAGAACTCAGCGAAACTGACCAGCATGTATTAGATGAACGTGTAGAGGAAGTAACTGAAGACGATGA
The DNA here is from genome assembly GCA_002483105.1 of Bacteroidetes bacterium UBA7674. Classification (GTDB taxonomy): domain Bacteria; phylum Bacteroidota; class Bacteroidia; order Chitinophagales; family Chitinophagaceae; genus MKUN01. Next base: position 550,968 of record DLHG01000013.1, on the reverse strand, counting down.
ATTGACGGAAAAGCAAAAGCGGTTTGAAAAATGGGCGAGTAAAGAGGCCGTGGTCGGAAGTCAGCAGCGTATGGAGCAAGTTGCAGCAGATTTCGTCAAACACTTTGAAGAACGATTAAAGGCGGCAGATGGAAAGGGTATGTTTGTGACCATGAGCCGGAGAATATGTGTGCAGTTGCACAATGAGATAATAAAACTACGTCCTGAATGGTATAATGAAGCTGATGACAAAGGTGTCATTAAAGTGATAATGACAGGATCAGCTAGCGACCCATTGGATTGGCAGGAACATATAAGAAACAAGAGTCGCAGAAAAGCAATTGGTGATCGCCTTAAGGACCCTAAAGACCCTTTAAAGATCGTTTTGGTAAGAGATATGTGGCTGACAGGTTTTGACGCACCGGTGCTTCATACTTTATATATCGACAAACCCATGAGTGGGCATAACCTGATGCAGGCAATAGCACGTGTGAACCGGGTATTTGGAGACAAGGAAGGGGGATTGGTCGTCGATTATATTGGTATAGCTCAGGACCTGAAGAAAGCACTGGCTATTTACACAGAAAACAATGGTAAGGGCAAACTCACGCTTGATCAGTCCGAAGCTGTGGCTAAAATGCAGGAATTCTATGAGATCGTAGAGGGCATGTTCGAACACTTTGACTACAAGCTATACTTTGATGTAGAACCAGCCAACAAACTCAACTTCGTGCTGGATGCCGCAAATCACATATTGTCATTGGAAGACGGCAAAAGTCGGTTTAAATCAAATGTCACTAAACTTTCTCAGGCATTCGCGATTTCAGTTCCACACCCTGATGCATTAGCAATTCGGGATGACTTAGCTTTCTTCCAAGCGATAAGATCACGCATCGTGAAGCTTGATGAAAGTGTAAAAACACGTAGTAATGAAGAAATAGAGACAACTATAAGGCAGATTATTAATGATGCTATAGTATCCCATGAAGTCATTGATGTTTTCGATGCCGCGGGAATCAAAAAGCCTGACATTTCTATTCTGTCTGAAGAATTCCTTGCTGAAATTCAGGGTATGGAGCGTAAGAACTTGGCACTGGAACTTTTGAAAAGACTGTTGAACGACGAAATAAAAACAAGAAGCCAGGTAAACTTGGTCCAGGGACAGAAGTTCTCAATTCTACTGGCAAATGCTGTTAAAAGATATCAAAGTGGATTAATAGAGGCTGCAGAGATAATTCAAGAACTGATTGATTTAGCCCAAAAAATTAAGGATGCCGATAAACGAGGTGAAAACCTTGGCCTTCGCATTGATGAATTGGCTTTTTACGATGCGTTATCTGATAACGATGCAGCACAAAGGATAATTGAAGATGAAACCCTACGAACGATCGCGCGAGAATTGGTAGACAACGTCAGAAAAAACACCAGCATTGACTGGCAATTAAAGGAGAGTGTTCAAGCCAAACTGCGGGTTCTGGTCAAGCGTATCTTGAGAAAATATAAATACCCTCCGGATGACCCACAAACAGGAGAATACTCAGTCTCTGTCAACAAGGTACTTGATCAAGCAGAATTACTAGCTGAAATGTGGTCAAATTAGAACTTGTATTTAAAGACAAACACAAGCCTTTAATTGCTTTATAATGCAAATAGTTTTTACATTTGGTCTTATAAAACAAAATAGAAGATATAGTAGAACAAACTAATAGATACTAGTATTATAACATTCGTTTGCCCACGTAGAATCGCCAGTTCAAATTTCAGTGCAAAGAATGGTTGTAGTACGCCGATAAGGCGTAACTACTCCATTTGTACTGAAGGGCTCTGGCGAGCCTTACGTGGACGGTGGATGTTGGTTACGCCGTTTTTTATTAATAATCACACGTAAAATCGCCAGTTTATGCAAAATCAAACCAAAAAAAGGCCAGTAATTAATGCCTTGAGTATTAGAACCTTCATTTTTCTAAGCCTATTCTTCTCTACTTATCTATTTTCCGGGTGCAAAGACGAATGTGCAGACGTTTTTTGTTTAAATGGAGGTACTTGCACCAATGGTATCTGCCTATGCCCCACAGGGTATTCAGGAATTAATTGCGAAAACAAGACCGAAGTCACGTTGACCTTCAAAAACAATACGTTCACTACCGTATTTTTAAGGGTAAATGGCATAAATAAAAACATATTACCAGGGTATTCCGCAGATATTAAAGGTAAACCAGGAGAAAATGCCTCGGGAACGGCATATACCACGGCTGGAAGAGGTGAAACCTTTACCTGGGCCATCAATTCTACCTTCCCAGAGAGCGTTAATACCGTGGCAATTGATGTAAATAATGACTATTTCTTTGTTCAAATCAAGAATACCAGTTCAGAAACAATTACCGATCTCTATATAAACGAGAATTTGGTCTCAGAAAAGCATGAATCTTTTAGTATTCCCAGTGACGGAGTTACTTATAATATTGGATATTACCCAGCCTACACTAATTCCAATGCAAAAATCGAGAGCTTTTTATACCAATGGACATGGTCAAACCTTAATTTACCTTTTAATTCAAACCAAAGTGTATTGCTTTTGGTAGATTGATGATAAAAACTTAATTGTTTTAATTCGAAACCGATTAAAACCATGTTATATCATCACCATTTTCCGTAATTAAACCTTAAAAACGGCAATCTTTATCAATTTTCAGTATGGAATTACTGGATCATTTAAGAAACCAATTAAAACGCACAATAAAAGACTATAAAGGATGGTAATTAGCTTCCTTTATAGCCTTTACTGGCATGGCTTAGAATGCAATTAATTATTTTCAGATCTTCTATTAATTATACAGCCTTATTTCTATCGATTTCAGGTAATTATTTAACTGAATTAAGCAGATTCTGTTCGTTTTTTATCACTGGTAATTAACCACGCCTTAATTTACCTTTTTATTCTAACCAAAGTGTCTTGCTTTGGGCAGATTAATTGTAAAATATTAGTTGATTTAATTCGAAACTGATAAAACCATGCAATGCCATCCTTATTTCCGACAGTTAAACCTTAGATCGGGGGTAATGTTTATCAATTTTCAGTGTGGAATTACCTGATCATTTAAAAAACTACTTAAAATGCACAATAGAAGATTATAAAATGAGGCTAATTAACCTCCCTTATAACCTTTACTGGCTTGGTTTAGAATACAATTAATTATCTCCACATTTTCGATTAATTAAACTGCCCGATTTCAACCAATTTTCAGGTAATTATTTAACTGAATTAAGGCAGATTCAATTCTGTTTTTTATCAGTGGTAATTAACCGCCTTATAAATCAGGTAAAAATTAGTGGGTATTTATCCTTAGTCATCCGTTGGCTGTGCTTCCTATTCTACCTTATTATTATTAGCCGGTCGCAAACTACGGATGGAGATTTGAAACACTCTAGTCATTTCTCAATATATCCCCCTGCTTGTTATATATGACAACCGTTAAATACTTACTACTTCCCCAAGTACATAAATTATACGATATCAAATGTTCCGAGACTACTAATGTGACATTCAATTAATTAGTTTTTCAAAGCAAAATCCAACCACTAAAAACAGGATTATAGAAGGAAAATAATAATATTACAATATAAAATTGCAGCAAATGAAACCATTAATGTTATCTGTTTTCATATCAAGTCGCAACGATGATAATTTCATTATAGACGGTACAACTTGATCAGCTCGCGAAATCGGACGGCTACGTATATATTCATAAAGATCTCTCAAAATAGCATTTAGCTATTCCATACTCGTTATAACTAGGCCAGGAATTAAAGTGTACAGCTTCCATCGTTGACCTATTTACTATAAGACATTGAATGTTACAATTAACTTTTCACAAAACGAATTACCTGTGTGGCAGCATCTGTAGTCAACTTTATATAGTAAGTACCTGCCGCAATTCTTTGTTCTAAATTAATAGGATGATTTAGTTGGTTGTTCACAACTTTAAGTTGAGTCTTATAAATTACGCTTCCGGTAACATCAATAATTTCCATCTCTGCCTTTGCATTGGTAGATGACAAATACCCCGTTATCGTAAAAACGCCATCGCTTGGGTTTGGTACTATCAGTATAGAACTGATATTGCTATTTAACACAGCTACTCCCACAGGCGAAATGGCAGATGTACCGGTACAACCATTGGCATCTGTTACAGTTACTGTGTAGTCGCCATCTGTTGAAGCTGTATAGTCCTGATTTGTTGCTCCAGGAATAGGTGTGCCATTGAGGTACCATTGATAGGTTACGAAACTACCCGTACTCAATAGGTAACCATTACCAGTGATTGCCGGTTCAGGTAGCGGATGAACAACTATATTTATAGATTCATTAATGGTATCACAACCGTTATTTGCAGACATCATAATTGTAGCGCTACCTGCGGTATTTCCGAAAACGGATATCGATTCAGTATTACTATTTCCTGAAATACCACCTGTAAATGACCATGTATATGGATTGGAGACCCAACCTGATGACGGCACATTGTACACTTCAGTACTACCAACACACAACCCCGCCGGACCATCAATTGGCCAGTTCGGTAATTGCATACAGCGGGTTATCTTTGCGATAAAACCATCTGCATACCCGCCACCATAGGATGGTTGGTGAGTAGTATTAGTTAAAAAATCGTCTAACCTGGTGTAGCCTGCGACATATACTTCACCTTGATTGAGCGCTATTGCATATATATAGTCTGATTCAATGCCGCCCATATAGGATGCCCATATAAAGTCACCATCCTTAGAAAACTTACACAATATACCATCAGCGTCACCACCGCCAAAACTAGTTTCAAAGCCATTTACGGCATCAATGCTATTGTTTGCGACTCCGCCAGTCAAATAAACACCTGTTTCGTCTACAGCTAATCCACTAACACCTTGGCTAATATATGTTGCCCAGGTCTGTGTTCCTGAGGTATCATACTTGATGAGGAATCCATCAGCAGCTCCAATCGGCTGTGTGATATAAGCGCCCGGAGTTGCAATACCAAAACCTCCGTAAGTAAATGCTGTAAGGTAGACAGCGCCTGATCCCATTGTATCTACTGCTAAATGTCCACCTGATTCCTCAGACTGAGTACCACACATAGCCCCCCATACCCTATTTCCGTTTGAATTGAATTTAGCAGTATAGATACTATTTTGCCCTGTGGTATTATAAATTACAGGACCTACCGTCACCATTCCTGTATCACTAAGAGTATAACCGGCTACATATAAATTGCCCAGGTTATCTACTTTCATATCATTTAAACGATCCTCGCCTAAACTACCATAATAAGTTGCCCATACAACATTCATATTAGGATCCATTTTAATGATGAATCCATCGCCATAGTTACTTTTAACCGGTTGATAGGCATTAAGCACCGGCATTCCTGTTGGTGATTTTGTAGTCCCTCCAAAGTAAATATTATTCGCGTTGTCGCAAACTACCTTGTTACCAAAATCGAGATAATTCGGTGCACCCCATGTGATGCCACTTACAAAAGCCCCATTAGGCAAAAATTTCGCGAAGGACATAGTACTCGCAGTATTGACTCCTATCGTTCCGGCAACATAAACATTATCGAGTGCATCTGTGGCAATAGAATTCAATCTTGTTGTAGACCCGCCCCCCCAATAGGATGACCAAAGTAAGTTACCGTCGCTATCGAACTTAGAAATGAATCCATTATAGGAAGTACCATTCCCTTGGTAGGTTGTTCCATTTGTAGCAATATTTGCAGCACTTGTTGTAACACCGGCTGCATAGATATCACCTTGAGTATCGGCAATAATGCAGGTATATTCATCTTGACCTGCTCCGCCAAAATACGAACTCCATATCACTGACGGGTCTATGGTTAATGTACCTTCATAATTGCCCACATTAAAACTCACGATGTCGCCTTCAAGATTGAATGATGATGTCACTTCTTTACCATCTGCCTGAAAGCTGTATGGTGTATGTTCTTCTATTATGCCCAGGGGAGTAACAGCAGTAAGGCTACCATTGGAATTGTGCTTCAGTTGTGTGGCGCCGGTATATTTCAGTTTAATGTCATTAGGATTACCCCAGGGTTTTACCACAAAATCATACTCAAGCTTATTATTCTTCACGTACACCACCCAGTCTATGCCAGGATATACATTCCTATAGGTGATTTTATCGTAAGAGTATGCCTCGATACTATTGACAACATTAATAGGCCCACTTGTTTCCCCTGCATCAACTTCATAATAGCGTGTAAGAAATGATTGCTTCCCTTCAGGTGAAGCGAGTGCTTGTTTATTTGCACCAATGAGCTCCACATCCAGCCGGTAAATAGATGTCGTGGTTTCTTTTTGCTCCTGAGATTTATCAAAAGGATTAGAAATTTCAGGACCATCTGTTTTGCTGAATTGGTAATGAAGTGCACCATCACCAATGAACACATTTATTCCTCCACCGGACAATGCAAACTGTATATCACTACGCACCTTACCCTCCTGGTCCTTTATCTGCCCTTTATTCTCCAGGAAATGAAAGGATTGTGTTGACTTGAAAGGAAGATTTTCTTTAGCGAAAGAAGCCACTGATAGAAAAATACCGATAAGGCTTACAAGTACAGGTTTTTGCATCATTAAAAATAAGAAAAATGCGGCATAAAAACCGCTTAAAAAACGTGTATGAATAAGAATTAACACAAATACAAACTATCTTAATAACACACTTGTTAATGCATTAATATTATTTATTATTTGTGCTAATTTTGAAGATTGGCAGCGCGTATCTTGGAACATAGGAGGATTACGACTCCTTTGAATCACCTATTCTTTCCACATAATTTTCACAAATAGCTATACTCCAACGCATATCATTAATATGCTTTGTTAGAATTGCCACCATAGGATTTTCCCAATCATAATCCTTTATTAGAACAGTCTTAAAATAGCTATCAGATTCAAATTCGTACCATCCACAATCGATAACATAATTTTCTAAAGATGCTTGAAACATATCCTGATATAAAAAAGTATCCTCATCGATAGCAATTAGATCTGAAAGATCATCTTTATTAACATGCCATTTTTCTGATAACATACATTATTATTTAGTTAATTTTTTATACTCAGCTTCCAAAATCGGATGACCATGAATTTCCTTAGTAGTTTCGGAAAGTTCCACTCTCATATACTGTGTTTCCTTACCGCTATTAGCACCGATTATTTTATCTGATTTGTAAACTTTCCACGGCTTACCTGTGGTTACCTCTTGTCCATTATCCCATGCCTCTTTTGTTAACTTTTCTACGTCCATTCCCTGCATGAATTTTGCAGCTCCGCTTTTTGTTGATTTTACTATTTTTTGCCAAGGGACATTCTTAGCAGCGGCATGTTTAAAGCCATGCATTGTAACACTTAGCGCCTCACTTCCCCACTTAAAAGCGGGTACAATTCCAAATACTTCTATAAATATATCCCCTTTTGTAATCTCCTCACCCTTTATTCCTTTCAATACTAATGGTCCACCAGGAACGATAATATCCATTGTTTGTTCAAACGAAGCCTTAGAATACTCGTAGCCCGCTTCCGATCCATATATTGTTCTTGAGTAATCTTGCCTCATTGTTGCTTGCGGCGGGGTAGGAATTGGCATACTTGTAGCCTTATTCCTAATAACGGTTTCATAATCATATAACCTAACGGAAGTATTATCACGAATCTTGTTCATAGGTCTCCACTCCTTTCCTTCTAAATCCATTCCATCTATGGGCCTGTTCTCCGCAAAGGCATATGTACTATTCCAAGGGTATGTAGCGTGCAAAGGATCTATACTCCAAAATTTACCCAGTCTCGGGTCATATTCTCTATATCTATAAGTAAGGTGGTTCCCTTCACCTTTTAAATAATCTGATTTCTCCTGTCCGTTAAAACCAAACTGATACTGCAAACCATTTAAAGATCGTCCCGGCTGTACGGAACCAAATGCATAATAGTTAAAGTACTTGCTCACTACTGCCTGGCCGCTGCCATTCTTCATAGCATTTATCACCACACGCACATTACCCAGGTGGTCATGTATCTCATAGAATTTAGCTGAAGGCAAAGCGCCGCCGTTAGATCCTGCCATCAACCCTGTGCGATCGTTCCCATATATGTAGCGCTCTGAAGGCAAATAAGCATTGGCGTTATTATAAATTGCCATCATATTACCTCCCGCGTTAAATATATTATGGCTCGCGGAGGTCACAGTCGATGTCGGCACGTCTGTCTCCACAGTCTTCACTCTGTTCCCCATGGCATCATACAGATAGTCCCAACGGGTACCTACAACGGGCACAGGCTTAACAGCTGTAAGCCGCTCTATACGTTCTACCTTATCATCCGGCCTCCAGTACACACGTAGCTTATCAAAGTTATCATATATCATCCGTCCTTTAGCATCATAAGTAAACCCGGTATTACCACCTATATCATTATAAATCAAGCCAGCATGTTCTTGCACATAGGAAAGGGAGTTATTCAGGTAAGAATAGTTGTAAGTCAGGCTGTCCCATATCGTTTTACTTGTGAAGGTCGGATCGGTAGGGCCATAACGCATCAATGTATTAATATTACCATTGGCATCATAAGTAAACTGCTCATCAAATATACCATTAGGATCCCATCCGGGGCCGCCATTACCCGGTGTTTTATACTTGTGGAAATCAGCACGGGTAATCCTATTCAGCTGGTCATATCTATATCTGAATCCTGCCCCATCCTCAAAAGGAATTACCACTGCCACGTCATCGGAGAACACCTTGTCTTCAATACTAACTATGTTCCCATTATAGAGGTTACCATTGGTAAGCCTAACTGCTGCGTTACTGTTAAATGGAGAACCTGTCTTACTAAAATCCTGATCGTTGTAGTTAATTATTTCGCCAAATACGTCTCTCGCCGTACTGGTAATCCCACCACCAACATCACTACCCGGCCCTGCAGTCTGTACATCATTAATACCCTTCAGCCATCCCTGCAACGTGTAGGTGTAGTCTATGCCTTGTACAGCAGTCGCACCACTGCCACCCAGAGGATTAAGCGCTGTTCGCTTTAGCGGTCCATGGTCATAGTATTTGTTATAAACATCAGTTGTACCGGTAAGATTTGTTGAGCTCACGTCATAGGTTGTCTTGACTTCGACCAGTCTATTCCAGGCATCGTATCCATATCTATGGCTATACCTGTCATAATCCTGTACAGCGTATGTCGTGCCAGCATTACCAACATCTATAAGACTGTAATAGTGTAGTGCTTTCACTTTACCGCCTATCAGGTCGTAGGCATACTCCATATACTTTGGCTGTGCCATGCCACTCGCCCACTGCACCAGCGAGCGTACATTGCCATGCGGATCATAGCCATAGAGTGTATATGTCTCATCATTGTCGGTAGTCCAGTTGCCATCCACATCAGTTGTGGTATAGCTAATCCTGTTATGGAGGAAGGTTTGTTTATTTTCAAGGTCACATGCAGGGAATGGTCCTGTGGTATATGGTTCTGAGTAAATAGTTTTGGTTACATATCTCAGCGTCGCGGGGTAACCTTCCAGTGGATAGGTAGCAGATTCCGTGGAGTCCTGTTGAAGAATAACAGTATCTAAACCGGTAGCTATTGCCTCTCCCGTTTCTATTACACGGCTCAGGGAGTCATACTTAATATACGAGAATTTATCTTCCCCTAACTGAAGAGTGTTTTGGGAAAAGCGCAGTCTGTTCAGCCTGTCATATACAAACCTTGTTGTTCCACCGTCCGGTGTTACTTGTTTGATCACACCACCATAAACATTATAATTATAGCTGCTCACAAAGTCATGGCCAGGATTTGTGCTCCTGTCTGTGCTCGTCTGCTTTACACCTTTAGGTGCTACAGTTCTTATCAGGTTGCCCTGCCTGTCATAATAGTAAAGTGTATACTGATACTGAGATATTTCATGGGAATTTGCCAGGAAATCATTAATAGCAGAAGGTGTCTTGCATTGTTCCTCATACTCCAGCCTCAGAAGGTTTTCATGCTTATCGTGCACTTTCTGTATTTCACTATTCAAGGCATTCCTAAAGGTAGAACCTACGATATCTCCACAAGTTAAGGCATAAAGTGTATCTCCCGGAGGAGCTACATTAGGGTCCACCCATTCATAAACCACATCAGCTTCGCGTTGTAATGTGTTACCAGCCAGGTAAGGCATTAGTGCGTCCATATTTGCACATATCCTGTGCCTGATCACCACACCGTCACTATCAACGCGGTTATAAAAGAATGAAAGTGTATCAACTAACTGTTGATTAGATACCGAAACAGTGGAGGAAGTGGCTGCAAGCGAACCTGAAGAATATTTACGAGCATTTAATTTGTAATCAATTTTGTATTCTGCTCTTATAGGACTTTGGCTCCATGATGTTAGTGAAGATCGCGGAGTCTCAAATATGTACTTCATTCTGATCGTATCACCTGCCAATTTTGGGCCATATATTTTATAAACCATTGCTTTCCCGAAAGCAAAAACAGTTTTTATTTCACCTTGCGTGACATGTATTACTGCAGGTTTAGTACTTAAGTTACGGACATACGGGTAGCTGGGACGGCTACACCACGCTGGTGTACTATAATGTCCGGCAAGACAGGAGCATCATCATATTGAACAACTTTGAAAAGGGCGTATGTCCTTACGATAACATTGCCGAAATCCTGGATAACAAACCGTCTTCAAACCCACTTCCTAAAAAAGTGGATTTACCAGCGCCTTCCATCCGGAAATACGCAGGTGAATATATCGACCCCGAAAGCCCTTCAACAAAGCATATCATTACCTATTTGGAGCAACATTTAATATACAATACGAATGATTTGAACTGGGACATGCGCTTCTTCCCTATTGCCGAAAATACCTTTCATGCCATACGGCAGGGAGGGGCGGACGGTGTACTGAAATTTACGCTGCAAAGCGATGGAACGATGGCATTGGAAATGACCCAGTACGGACAAGTTATCGGCAAAGGAGTACGAAAAAAGTAGCGATACGGGTAGCTACAGCTTCTTTAGCGCTAACTAGTCGACCCCTCAAAAAGTCCGGGAGCTTATTTGCCAACTTGGTTATGGCGCAGCACCACCACGACCCTTATGGATGCCGCTAAAGCATTTATGCGTTAGAAGCCGAAACAATGATCCCATTTCATTACGTCACTTTTGATTCCGCAGACGAACCAATGGGCGAACCTGAATTTATACTCAATAAGTTCAATCTGGAAGCGGCGATTAACGGACGGTTTAAAATACTGGAATTGAAAGAAATGTTTTCTGTATAAGGTAGGAGAAGTAGATAAAAATCTGGAATTGTATTGGGTTGAAATGCGAAGATCTTTTAGGTCTACATTAAACTATGCGATTTTACAAACTCATTAATTTCCAGCAAATTGTCAACAAAAGAGTTCGACAATTCCCCGCCCGGCACCACAATAAATAAGAGCGGAGAAAGAGAGCGGAGAGCGCTTTACTTCTCCGCTTTTTATTATTGCATAATAAAACGCCCGCTTCATATGAAGTGGGCGTTTTATTTAAAGGAAGATCATATAAACTCCACCGGCCGCTTACCAAATCGCTCTAAGAATTGGCGGGAGAAATAATTGGGGTCTTCAAAACCCACCTGTTTTGCCACGTCATCCAATTTATTGATACTACCACTGAGTAACAATTCATATGCTTTCTGTAGACGGACCTCTTTTATTAATTGCGCCGGAGTGCAGCCCGTTAGATTCTTTGACAGACGATATAACTGCCTTTCGCTCATTGCCATTTCAAAAGCCAGGTCGTAAACAGATATGTCGCCCCGCTTCATCCTTTCAAGCACAAAATCTGTTACCCTGTTCCTGAACCCCTCAGCCTCCTTACCCTCTACAGATATGTCATCCTGTTCTGTAGGTTTGTTGGCAAATTGCCTGCGTTCTTCCAGGTTGTTGAGCAGGTTATATACCCTCACCCTCAGTTCAGCGGCATTGAAGGGTTTTACGATGTAGTCGTCAATTCCTAACCGGAGCATATTCAACCTGTTATCACCATCAGCCAGGGCTGTTAAGGTGATCACAGGTATTTTCCTATACGTTTCATTGCACTTTAAATGATTGACAAATTCTTCGCCGCCCATCTCCGGCATCATCATGTCACTTATTATCAAATCGGCTTTGTTATCTACCAACCATTCCAATGCTTTCTTCCCATTAGCAGCTTCTGCCAAATTTACCTTATCAGCCAAAACCTCCCTGAGGTAATATCTCATTTCCGTATTGTCTTCTACAATAAGCACAGTCTGGCGTTCGGCGAAGTGTTCCCACTGTTCTACCGGCAGTTCCTGTTGTTGCTCCTGCTTTTGGCTTTCGGGCAGGGCTTCCGCTACCACCGGAAACAGCAAAGTAAAAGTAGTACCGGCCCCTTCCGTACTTGCTACGTCTATCGTGCCGTTCATCAATGAGGTTAGTTCCTTAACAAGACTCAAACCAATACCCACACCATCTGCCTTCACCACTTTCGTTTGACTGGCCTGGTAGAAACGCTCAAAAATATGCGGCTGATCCTCCGGCTTAATTGTGCTACCGGAATTATTGATTGTAAAAATGAATTGCTTCCTGTCATCAGAAGCGAAGAAATTAACTTTGATCGTCCCACCCGGCTCATTGAACTTTATAGCATTGTACACAAGGTTGTTCACAATTTTCTCCAGCATACTTTCATCCACTGATATGTACAAACCGGGGACATTATACTCTGAAAAATGAAGTGTAATACGTTCTTTCTCAATAAAGGTCTCGAAAGCGAATATCATTCGTTTGAGGGTTGGCCCAGCCTCCGTTACCGATAGGTCTAATTTCGCAGCAGAAGTTTCATGTCTTGAAAGATCGAGAATTTCTTCTACCATATATTGGAGTTTACGGCCGTTGGCGTATGCCACCTGCAGCCGCTCTTTATTTCGGTCATGACCTTGACCATTCTTATCTCCGGTACTACTCTGCCCTTTTAACTCTTCTTCGCTATTCACCAATTCAAGCAGCCCTGTAAGTAAAGTGACGGGCGTTCTCAGCTCATGGCTTATATTGGCGAGGAAGCGCGTCTTCATATCGGCGGACAGCGCCAGTTGCTCGGCAAGCGCATCCTTGTGAATTATTGATTCCTGCAAGCTTATTGCCAGTTCATCCGACCGATCCTTACTCTCAGAAATGTTTCTATTAGCGATCTGCAGCTTTACCTTTTCATCAGCGAGTTGCCTGTTCGCAAAAGCCATATCAGTATTTGCTTTCTTTTGTTTTTTATAATTGCGCCATATCAGGAACATAATAACACCCAGCAGTAAGGCGCTGACAATAAAGAACGCCCTTTCTATATACTTGTTATTATTCTGGATCCTGTTTATTGCTATTTGATTCTCTTTCAACTCTTCTTCACGCTTTATACCTTGCTCTGCCACTTTCAGCTGAACATCTTTAGATAGCTCCTCATCCTTCAACTCATTATATCTTTTCAACTTCCCGAAAGCTTCTTTATGACGTCCTGCCAAAGCTAGTGCCTCAGCATACACACTAAAATGCCACAAGTTATAGCGGCCCGATTTCGTATAAGCGGCATCAGCCCGGCTTAGGTATTCCATGGCCTTCGCCAAATTGGTGTTCTTATTCGCAGAGACCAGGCTGTCAGGCCGTATCTTTGTGATCGTGTCGGCTGCAAGTTCCAGATACACGACCGCAACTTCATCCGCGATTGTAGCGTATGACCGGCTTTGTACATCTTTGATCAAACCAACTGACCGATGCAGAAATGCCAGTGCGTTGTTGTAGTCCCTTTCATCAAGGTAGATGTTGGCAATATTCCTGAGTCGCAGTGCTATCCGTATGCTATCACCAATTTGTTCGGCATACTTTAGAGACAATAGAAAATATTGCCTGCCTTTCTCATTGTCATGCAGAGAGATATAAGCTGCCCCGATCGTATTAAGCGCGTCACTGATAAGGGCTGTGTCCTTCTGTTTCTCAAAGTATGCACTCGACTTTTTAAAATAATAGAGCGACTCGTTGAACTTCTCCATATCAAAATAAAGCCCTCCTATATCCCTGAGGGAATAGGCGACCCTTGCATCATCCTTAAGTTTTTCAAATGTTTTTAGTGCTCTGAAATGATACTTAAATGCCTGGTCGTAGTTGGGTCGCGCAATATCTCCTAACACGGCGAAGCATAACCCTTTACCATACTCATAACCCATCTCCTCTGAGAGCTTCAAGGCACGGTTTACATAAACCAGCGATGACTTAGAATCAGTCTTCTCATATTCCTTTGCTATCGCGCAAAGCAACTTCACTTCATTGGAATCCTCTTTGTAAATACCTCTCGACAACACTTTGAGCATCGAATCAAGCTTCGCGCGGTCCTGAATTTGCGCTGCGGAAAACAAAGGGCATAGTAATAAAACAATCAATATTTTTTTCATCGTATAGAGTACAACAAGATATAAATTCTATTCATAAAAAAGGGCCCGCATGATGCGGGCCCTCTCTACATCATTGAGATACTATTGTAATGTGATCTTAGATTGATAAACCTGGCCTGCATTGATCACTTTGACCATATACATACCACGGGCAATATCACCAAGAGCAAACTCAACAGTTCTTGCGTTATTATCCTTGATAATTCTCCTTTCTATAACCTTACCGGCAACGTCAGTGATGATCACTTCTGTATTACCCAGCTGAGGTAACTGAATAGTGAATGTTCCGTTAGAAGGATTAGGATAAATATTGAACTCCATTGCTTCTGTCATCACTTCATAATGATCTTCAGCATCTTCGTCATTACCAATAGACTTAGCATTTGCGTTAGAGCATGAACCTAAGACATCACCATGATTCAGGTGACCTTGAACTTGTCCCTGAGATACAGCTGTTACCACACCATTGTGACAAACATTGATCTTATTGTTAGAAGCTTTAGCATTCTTCACAATGATCGTACGCATAGCTGTTGCAGAGCAACCTTTATAGTCTGTAACTGTAAGGTTGTAAACCATCGTACTTGTAGGAGTAACGTTCACGCAATTGTTGCCTGAGTTAGTATGAGCCCAGTCGTAGTCATAGTTACCATTACCACCTGCTGCACTGCCTTGCAGGGTCACTGTTTGTGCGCCATAACCTAAGTAGATAGTATAAGCCTGCTGACCCGGAACAGGGTACATAGGGCTAACACCGATAGATGCTGTAAGCGGAGCCGGTTGCGTAATAATCACTGTCTCAACCTGAGCGCAACCATTAGCATCAGTAACAGTTACAGAGTATGTACCTGCTGACAAGCCTGATACATCCTGCGTAGTAGCACCGTTGCTCCAAGCGTAGGTATAAGGAGCACCACCACCGCATACTGAGATGTCAATAGAACCATTGGCACCACCATTACATGTCACGTTAGACTTGCAGTTAGATACTGAAAGTGGAGGATCCTGATCGATAATAAAGTTAGTTTGTGCTTTACAACCGTTAGCATCTGTAGCTTGTACATAATAGTAGCCGGGATATAGTCCTGATCTATCTTGCACATTGAGGGTTGAACCAGGCCAGTTAGTGTTATTGTTACACCAAGAGTTGAAGTAGAATATCATCCAGAGTATCAGTGTATTCTGGTTTACATCAGCCCATTTGTACGTATATGGTTCGGTACCACCTGTTACAGTTACATCGATAGCACCATCGTGGTTACCATAGCAAGTTACATCAGTTGCAGTACCGCTAATTGCCAGTACAGCCGGTTGTGTAATGGTGTACGTATGCGTTACTGTGCAACCGATACCGTTAGTAACCACTAAAGTGTAAGTACCCGGAGCAAGGTTAGTACGGTCTTGCGTAGTGATACCACCACCCCAGTTGTAAGTGTATGGAGCAGCACCGCTTGTGATAGTTACATCGATAGAACCATTGTTCTGTCCGTTACAAGCTACATTCTTAACTATAGCAGACACGCCTGTTGCAGCCGGTTCCGTGATAGTGAATGAACCTGTAGCAGAACAGCTACGAGAATCAGTAACCGTTACGTCATAGGTACCTGCGGCAAGGCCGCTGATATCCTCTGTAGTAGCACCGTTGCTCCACAAGTAAGTGTAAGGAGCAGTACCGGTACCATTCACTGTCAGGTTGATAGCACCCGAGGTACCGGCGTTACATACATTATTGGTAGTAGCAGCAGTAACCGTTATAGTTGCAGGCAGAACAGTTACAGTTTGGGTAGTTGAAGCTATGTTACCATTAATATCTGTAACGGTCCACGTAATAGTGGTAGTACCTACAGGAAAACTTGTTGGGGCATCATTTGTTACTGAAGCAACACCACAATTATCTGCTGTTGCAGCATCACCGAGTGCCACATCAGATACTGCCTGACAGTAGTTATTGATAACTATGTTAGCAGGAGCTGTGATAGTTGGATTCTGATTATCAGTTACCGTTATTGATTGTGTAGCAGTAGCTGTGTTACCTGAAGCATCAGTAGCAGTATAAGTAACTACTGTGTTACCTACAGCGAATGAAGCAGGAGCATCATTTGTCAGAGTAGTACCGGTGCAATTGTCAGCGAATGTAGCTGAACCTAAATCCACGTTGCTAGCTGAACAAAGACCCACATCAGCAGTAGTAGTGATAGCCGTAGGAGCTGTGATCGTTGGATTTTCGTTATCAGTCACTGTCACCATTTGAGTAGCAGTAGCCTGGAGTCCAGCCGCGTCAGTTACCGTGTAAGTAACAACTGTGTTACCTATAAGGAATGAAGCAGGAGCATCATTTGATACAGTAGAACCAGCACAGTTGTCAGCAAAAGTAGCTGAACCTAAAGCAACATTAGTAGCAGCGCAAGAACCAGCGTCAGCAGATACCGTTACCGTAGCAGGAGCTGTGATAGACGGATTTTCATTGTCCGTTACAGTTACATCAAAGCTGGCAGTAGAAATATTGCCACAATTATCGGTAGCAGAAACCATGACAGTAGTAGTACCTAAACCAAATAATGTGTTTGGTTGTTGGCTGTATGTAATAGTTGCAGTGCCACAGTTATCAGTAGCGGTTGAAGCAAAATTCACATTTGCACCGCACTGTCCCGCATCATTGGTCACAGCGATATTAGCCGGAACGTTTAAAGAAGGGCCAGTCGCATCTTGTACCGTTACAGTTTGTGTAGCTATTGCGCTGCTATTGTTATTAGCATCAGTTGCTACCCAAGCGTAGTTCTTCTCATAATTAGAACTGCAACTTGCAGCGCTCATTATGCGAACATCATCCATTTCACCTACAAAGAAGTTAGCCGGAGTATTAAATAAGATATTCCTTTGATCGTAGCCAATGAAAGTATTGATAGCACCACTTTGGTTCATATTGACCAGACCGGGAGTATTCCCACTTGCACTAAGCACGCCATCTACATATATACTAATAGCAGTACCGATTCTTTCACCGGCTACATGGTGCCATTGACCATCATTTACTGTATTAGTAGTGTTAATGTGATTAAAGCCTGCGGAACCACCCACACCAAAGTAAACCTGGCCGGGAATGCTCCATGAACCATCATGGTTAGTACCAATTTTAAGGATGTATTGTCCATTTACGTCGCCATCCCTTTGTTGGATAACTGTCATACGACCTGTGCTTGATGTCCTTATCCAGGCAGATACGGAGAAATCACCTGTACCTGAAACCGGAGCAGCAACACCAGGACTAAGGCCTGTAGAACCATTGAAAGAGAAACCTGTACTACCTGAGATACCATTACTATAATTGATAGTACCTAATGTATTGGCTGCAGTAGCGCCGCCTATAGCATCATTGGTATTATTCTCCGCTTTCCACACATTCGTAGACTGCGCATTGATAGTAGGGAACGAGAAAGAACTAACGGTAGCAGCACCACAATTATCAGTTGCTGTTACGGTAGCAACAGGAGGAATGGCATCGCAAGATGCAGTTACATCAGCAGGAACGCCTACTAACTGAGGGGCTTCGTTATCAGTTACTGTTACCGTTTGAGTAGCAGTAGCCTGAAGACCTGCAGCATCTGTAACAGTATAGGTAACTGTAGTAGTACCTATATTAAAAGCAGCAGGAGCATTGTTGGAAACCGTAGCACCCGCGCAGTTGTCAGAAAATGTAGTGGAACCTAATACCACGTTAGTTGCAGCGCAAGAACCTGCGTCAGCAGATACTGTTACTGTAGCCGGAGCCGTGATAGTTGGGTTTTCGTTATCTGTTACCGTTACTGTTTGAGAAGCAGTAGCTTGTAAGCCAGCAGCGTCAGTTACCGTGTACGTAACAGTAGTGTTACCTATAGGGAACGAAGCAGGAGCGTCATTAGTTATTGTAGAACCGGCACAGTTGTCAGCAAAAGTAGCTGTACCTAATGCTACGTTAGTAGCAGAGCAAGAACCAGCATCAGCAGATACTGTTACTGCAACAGGAGCCGCTATGGTTGGCAACTCTGTGTCATTGACAGTTACTGTGAAGCTGCAATTTGCAGATCCGCAAGTGTTATCAGCAGTTATAGAAACGTTAGTCGTTCCCGTAGTGAAAGCAGTACCCGAGCCATTACCCGACCCGCTACCCGTTGTAGCACCCGAAAGAGTGTAACTGAGAGAAGGTGTAGTACCCGCAACAGCAACATTGTAGAATGCTACCCCACTGCAGGAACCCGGTGTATTAGAAACCGTTGTATTAGCAGGGCAAGTAGTAAATGAAGGCGCCAAACATCCGGCAGGAGTATTGAAAGTGATCTCATTACCATAAGACGTGCCGGCAGTATTAGTTGCGTAAGCCCTTACATAGTATGTAGTACCACTCATTAAACCTGCAAGGTTAGATATAAAAGAACCTGTACCCGAACCATCAGTTGTAAAATTGTTTGACAGTGTTGGTACGGGGGCGGTATTATATACTACACCGCGTGCAGTAACAGGAGCGCCACCATCGCTGGTCACGTCACCACCCGTTTCAGCACTATTGTTGGTGATATTTGTTGCGGCAGCTGTTGTTATTACAGGCTGGCCAGGGGCTGAAGTACCTCCGGCTGCGTTATCAACGAACAATAATGGATGCAAGACCGGATCGAGTGCGTTAAAGCAGCCAATACCCAAGGTATATGTACCAGCAGCAGTTGCCGTGAAAGATACGGTATGCCAACCAGTGCTTCCGTAGCTACCGGTGACCATAACTGAAGATTGTCCGAAGTTATCAGCAGTAACAGCCAGTAGCTGTGCTTGCTGGAAAGAAGGACCGGACATTGTAGCAAACACACCATCATTAAAAGGTGCGTAATCCTGCGACACATAGTTCCAGTAAACCGTCACGGTTTGAAACGCGTTGAGGTAAACCGATTGTTTGATACTTCCATAGTTGGTAGAAGCATTGAATACACCGGCGTTCACTGATGTCAGGAAACCATCGCTCAAACCCAAGAAACTCTCGGTCGCACTTCTTGTGTCGGATATTGGTTCTACGCGCGCCATATACCCGTCAGCTGGTGATACCAGCCAGCTTTGCTCATTAAAGCCTGTCACCGCAGAAGCGTTTCCGTTAGTGCTCCAGCTACTGATGTCGCCGGTCTCAAAACCGCCATTAACCACCTGGGCGGACGTTTTAGAAGGCATCGCAGCTGCCAAAATCAGAGCCAGCGCACCTATATATTTAAGTATGTTCTTTCTCATAGCAGATCTCCTTTGAAGTTTGTAAGGGTGACTTGATACTGATTTCCGCTATGTGTAAGCTCCATGTCAACCATCACGACCTTATAACCTTGTCCGGTATGACCATAGAAATAGGTAAGGGAAACAGTGTGTTGCTGGTTATCGCCGTCTATTTTCCCAAGGGTAAAATAATTAGAGAGAGAACCGTCGGTGGCTTGCGCAGCGCTGCCAAGTGAAAGAGCGTGGCCTAATGCAGTAGCTCCGTTTGGCAATTGCAATCCAACAGGCAGGTTAACCAAGTTAACAGCTCCGTTACCGTTAGCTGCATAGTAGTTAGTAAATGACGAGTGGTTGATGCAGGCAAGCAATATCTGGGCCCTATCGGGTGCTGATATGCTGTTGCTTACACCCCGGCTTGTCTGGGAAAATCCTGACAGTGTTGCCAGAAGCATCCCTACAATGAGGATAATACGTTTCATTATTTAGTTTTAATGTGAGTGTAAAAAATACAGGGTGACTCTGTTTAGAGCAACCTTAATACATAGTGAAAAGCTCGATTCAATATTGAATTGTTTAGGTACAAATGGTTTGGTTTTCTACATTTTCATTCTGAGTGTGGTTTTAAATTGTGATTGGATAGATCTAATTATATTCTGATGCAAAACATTAACCGCTGTAAATGAGTTTTCACAGAATAATATCCGAATGTATATCTGAGGGGGAAGGCAAACCTGCCAAAATACCTGACGATCCTGCCAGACGAAAGTAATCTTATGATGATCAAGTGTTTACAAATAGACATTTTCCGGCAAAACCAAATAATTAATATTCAGCGCGAAGCTGTTTCCCAGACAATTTCATTATACTGTTTTTCGACGAGGTCATTTTGTAAATGACATGATGATAATATAACGAGTACTTTTATACCATTTATCCAGTGCCTGGCTAACAGAACACATCATCAAAAGTCCATTATAACGCACCGTAGGCTAATCAAAAAGGTCGAACTCGAGGAGATCGAGGCCACAAAATGAGAGCGAAGAAAGAGGGAGAAGAGCGACTTCATTCTCTGTTTTTTTAGGATACCACAAAAAAGCCCACTTCATATGAAGTGGGCTTTTCTATTTCTATTATAGTGGATTATTTTCTGATAAACTTCGCGGTTTGCAGTACTGCACCATCCTGTTTTAATTTAAGGGTGTACGTACCTGCTGCAACGTCGCCGATATTCACTTCTATCGCCTGGTAGTTGTAAGTGCCAGCCTTATACTTTTGCTGAGCTACCACGCGTCCAAGCATATCTACCACCGTTATATCCATATCAGTTGCGATAGCATTGTTGCTGAGCCTTACAAAGACCTTGTTATCAACTACAGGATTCGGGAATACAACCAATCCGTAAACAAGGTGTTTGATCTCTTCAACTACCAATGGTACAGCCGCAGTTCCTACAGCAAATGGCGAGAAGGTAGCGATACCTGTAACCGATTGGGTGAAAAGACCCGCATTGCTGGTTGCCGCGCTGAATGGACCGTCTGCCCAGCTACCCTGATCAAAATGAGACACATTACAATTCGCATTGCTGAAGTTAGGAAGTTCTTCACCTGAAGGCCATGAAAGTGCAATTGTAGCATTTGAACCGCCATCTACCAGTTCACTGATCACCCATGTCTTGTTCACTACATTATCTGTATGTGCTACCCCCACAGGCTCATCATTGTTGTAAGAGGCATAAACACCGTCAATAACTCTCACGCTGAAGTTATCCATATCACCTGCATTGGTTATTGTTGCCGGAGTATAGATACCCGCCTGTTGTCCTACAGGGAATATTTCAGCCTGCTCATTGGCACCTGTACCCAAATTAACACGTATTAATGCACCCATGCTGTCTGTTATTACAAACGAAGCAGCGCTACCACCTGTTATCACTGAAGGTTCAGCAAGTGTCAGGTTACGGTCGCCTAAACGCAGGTAACCTGCTGTCAGCTTCAGCGATTGTGTTACAGTTGCATCAGCTTGAAGCGTCTTATTATTAGCACCTGCAATTTCCAACTCACGATAACTACCACCCGGTATTGACTGTGAACCGGTACCCGAAAGCATGATCGCACCATTTGATGCATCAAAGCTACCCTGGTTAGAGATGTTAGCTCTTACTTCCAGTTTGTTGGCAGTACCGATGAATCCTAATGAACCACCGGCATCGATCGTGATACTTTTCGCCTTAGCAGAAGGGATATCTACCAGTGGCATGTTTGGCGCCGTTGAAGGGATGACCACATCAAGATCAAGAGTTGGTACGTTACCACACTGCCAGTTAGCACCGTCAGACCATGCGGTACTTACGGTACCTGTCCAGGTATTAGTTGTTGCGTTAGTGAGCATCACACTGGCACTTGTTACATTACCGCAGATACCTGTTATTACTACATCATATTGTGTACCATTGAGGCCTGTAACATCATTGATGCTCAGAGCATTTGTAGTAGCCCCGGAGTAAGTAGCATTATTAGAAATGTTCGTTCCGTTGGCTCTCCATTGGTAAGTAATACCCGTACCTATAGCAGTGACAACAAAACCTGCTGATGAACCAATACATGCAGTTGTTGCTGTAGGTTGTATTGTTATCAGTGGTGTCTGATCAACTATTACAGATTGTGTAGTTGATACAGAGCAGTTGTTGGCATCTGTAACAGTCACATTGTAAGTACCACCATTCGCAGTTGTTGCATTGATTATAGTAGGAGAACCCTGATTTGAAGTATAACCTGCAGGACCTGTCCATTCTGTTGTAAACGGAGCGGTACCGCCTGTAATACTACTTGTCAGCGAGATAGATGCACCTGAACATACCGGGGAATTCGACCCTGTGGTTACAGAAAGCAATTGTGGTTCTGTAATAGTATAAGAAGCATTAACGGTACAATTGTTTGCATCTGTAACTGTCACTGTATATGTTCCGGCCAACAGGTTACTTGCCGTAGCGGCAGTACCACCCGATGGTGACCATGAATAAATATATGGAGCCACACCACCTGTCATCGTGATCGTTGCAGAACCATTACTGTTTCCATTGCAACTAACGTTTGTTTGAGTAGGAGTATATGCCAGTGATACCGGCTGAGTAATAGTAAATACCTGTGATGCAGTACACATATTAGCATCGGTAACCGTTGCCGTATAAGTACCCGCAGCCAATCCTGTTGCAGTAGCAGTAGTTTGACCATTAGGCCATAAGTAAGTGTATGGAGCAGTACCACCTGTTGCAGCCACTGTAGCTGTACCATTGTTACCACCATTGCAACCTACATTGGTTTGACCCGCAGAAGATGCAACCAGCGTTGTTGGCTGGGTAATAGTAAATGTATGTGTGATACTACAGTTATTGGCGTCCATTAGAGTTACCACATAAGTACCTGCGGCAAGTCCGCTTGCTGTAGCAGCATTACCACCAGTCGGGAACCATGAGTAAGTATAAGCACCAGTACCACCTGTTGCAGTAATAGTAGCGGAGCCGTTAGTACCTGCATTGCAGCTTACGTTCGTTTGAGAAGTAGTAGCAACCAACTGTGTTGGCTGTGTGATCGTAAATGTTTGTGTTGCAGAACACAGGTTGGCATCTGTTACTGTTACAGTATAAGTACCGACAGTAAGGTTAGGAGCATTATTTGCCGAACCACCTGTAGGAGCCCATGAGTATGTATAAGGGAATGTACCTCCTGTTGCAGTTACAGCAGCCGAACCTGTATTACCTCCAAAACAACCGACGTTGGTCTGTGATGTCGGAGCAACAGCCAGTGTAGTAGCCTGCACTATATTAAATGGATGTGTAGCAACACAACCATTTCCGTCTGTTACCGTTACAGTGTAAGTGCCTGCAGAAAGTCCGGTGGCTGTTGCAGCATTACCACCGCTTGGTGCCCAGCTGAATGTATAAGGAGCAGCGCCACCCGACGGCGTTACAGTTGCAGAACCATTTGTACCGCCATTACAAGCCACATTGGTTTGCGTTCCTGACAGATCCATTGGCGTAGGCTGAGTAATCGTGAATACCTGGGTAGCTAGGCAGCCCAATGCATCTGTTACTGTCACAGCATAAGTTCCTGCTATAAGGCCTGTTACTGTAGGTGTTGTAAGGCCTATATTCAGCCAGTTATAAGTATAAGGCATAGTACCACCGGTTACACCAACAGTTGCTGCACCTGTATTAGCACCTGCGCAAAGCACGTTAACCTGCGACACTGCTGAAGCAACCAATGTTGTTGGTTGTGTAACGACGATAGATTGTGTGGTAGTGCAACTGTTTGCATCAGTCACTATCACGTTGTATGTACCTGCAACTAAATTACTTACCGTAGCAGTATTACCTACAGCAGGTGTCCAGCTGTAAGTATAAGGAAGTGTACCACCTGTTGGTATCACTGTGGCTGTTCCGTTTGCTCCGTTATTACAGCTCACATTGGTATGCGCCTGAGTGGAAGCAAGTACCGCAGGCTGTGTAATAGTAAAAGTTTGTGTAGTAGAACAGTTGTTGGCGTCTGTAACGGTTACTGTATAAGTACCTGCAGTCAGGTTGCCGGCAATACTATTATTGCCACCTGCCGGTGCCCATGAGTAAGAGTATGTACCTGCTCCTGTACCACCTGTTACACCTACTGTAGCAGAACCATTGTTACCGCCGAAGCAGCTGATGTTAGTTTGAGAGACAGCCGTTGCAACCAGTGCATTGTTCTGTATGATAGTAAATGTCTGTGCAGCAGAGCAACCATTAATGTCTGTTACAGTTACAGTCCATGTACCTGCAGTAAGGCCGGTAACGGAGTTGGTACCATCACCTGCAGGGTTACCCGGTGTCCAGTTATAAGATAATGTTCCTGTACCACCCGCAGCTGTTATTGTTGCGGATCCGTTGTTGCCACCATTACAACTCACATCGGTTTGTAATGGATTTGAAAGCGTCAGTACAGGAGGTTGTGTAATAGTGAATATTTGTGTAGCAGAGCAGTTATTTAGATCAGTAACAGTTACAGTATAAGTACCTGCTACCAGGCCTGTTACTGAGTTAGTACCATCACCTGCAGGGTTACCGGGTGCCCAGTTGTAAGACAGTGTACCTGTGCCACCTGTTGCAGTTACACTTGCTGCACCGTTACTACCGCCATTGCATGATATGTTAGTTTGAGATACCGGAGTTACCACCAATGCCGGTGGCTGAGTTATTGTCATTGTTGTTGAAGCAATACAGCCATTCTGATCTGTTACAGTAACTGACCATGTACCTGCTGTAAGGCCTGAAACACTATTGGTATTATCACCTACAGGATTGCCCGGTGTCCAGTTGTAATTATAAACACCTGTACCACCAGTTACAGTAATGTTAGCAGCACCATTGTTACCACCGTTACACAATACGTTTGTTTGTGTTCCCGGTGTAGCAACCAATAGTGCAGGTTGTGTAATAGTATATGATTGTGAGATAGTACAGCCCAATGCGTCTGTCACTACTACGCTATAAGTACCAATAGCAAGTCCGGTAGCAGTAGCCGTTGTCTGTCCATTGCTCCATAAATAAGTATAAGGAGTAGTACCACCTGTTACTGCTATCGTAGCTGTACCGTTAGAACCACCGAAGCAGCTCACATTGGTAGAAGATGATGCAGTCATGGCCAGTACCGTTGGTTGAGTAATAGTCACCGACTGGTTAGTTGTACAACCAAGGTTATCGGTAACAACTACACTGTATGTGCCAATAGATAAGCCTGTAGCCGTAGCTGTTGTCTGGCCATTGCTCCATAGATAAGTAAATGGTGTGGTTCCGCCTGTTGGAATCACTGTAGCCGTACCATTAGAACCGCCAAAGCAACTTACGTTAACCTGTGTAGTTGTTGCAGCCAATACCGCAGGCTGTGTAATAGTTACAGTAGGCGTAGTAGTACAACCAAGATTATCTGTTACAAGCACACTGTATGTACCTGCAGCCAAACCTGTAGCCGTAGCTGTAGTTTGTCCATTACTCCAGAGATATGTATATGGTGTTGTTCCGCCTGCAGGTGTTACTGTGGCAGAACCATTAGTGCCGCCGTTACAACTTACGTTCACTTGTGTAGTAGAAGCAGAAAGTACAGTTGGCTGAGTAATAGTAACACTTGCAGTAGCAGTACATAAGCCTGCATCATATATTGTTACGGTGTAAGTACCAGCCGTCAATCCTGTAGCAGTGGCAGTCGTCTGTCCATTACTCCATAGATAAGTATATGGTCCGTTACCACCCGCACCTGTAGCTGTTGCAGTACCATTGTTACCACCAAAGCACGAAACATTCGTTTGTGTGGTAGAGCCTGTCACCAGCGTAGGTTGGGTGATAGTATATGATTGATTTGCAGTACAGTTATTGCCATCGGTTACTGTTACTGTCCATGTTCCGGCAGTAAGCCCGCTTACAGAGTTTGTACCATCACCTGTCGGGTTACCCGGTGTCCAGTTATAAGCATAACCCGGAGTACCACCAGATACCGTTGCTGTTGCAGTACCATTATCACTGTTAATACAAGGAGTTTCGTTTGTTTGAGTCGGTGTGATAACAATAGCAGGATTATTTACAACCGATGTGATCGCTGATGTACCTGCACAACCTAAAGTAGCTACTGTATAGTTACCGGCAGCGTTTGCTACATACGATTGAGAAGTAGCACCAAGGATGTCAACACCACCCACTTTCCATTGGTAAGAAGTTGCGGCAGTTGATGTCAATGTTACAGAGCCGCCCGGGCAAAGAGTAGTTGAGCCTGTTGCCGTGATAGTAGGTGTGAAAGTAAATGCAGCGCAAGTACCCGTTACATTACCTGCGACCCAGTTGGATGTAGTACCTGTAAGCGCGAAATTATTTAGTATGCCCGTGAAATTGTTGCCACTGGCGTCTGTTAATGTATTGATACCCGGGTTAGCCGAACCGACTGTACCTTGATTGAATTTATAATATCCCATCAGCCCTGTTTGGCCTGCGGGAAGTTCGCAACTCATATGTGCCTGTATCTCTCCCTGGCAAAGCTCACGGTTCCAGATACGAACCTCGTCCATAGAACCGGTAAAAGCAGGAACTGCAGGTGCACGTCCTAATCTGAATGTACCTGTCATGCCCCATCCACCTGTAAACCACGACGACCCCATGTCCGTTACGTTAACACCATCCACATACATGCGCCTGGTTTGCGTAGCAAGACCAAAAGTAACGGCCACATGATGCCATGCCCCGTTGTTGACAGACTGTGTACCAAAAATATATCCTGCATTAAATGCTTCAAATACCGGTCGTCCCGCAGCATCAAGATAGAACTGTTTTTCACCGCCTTCCCAAAAGCCATTACCGTTTTCCACACTAATAAGGGCGACATTCGTTCCTGTACTTTTTACCCATAGCTCCATGGTAAAATCACCGCCTGACAGATCAGTTACCTGCGTCTGCAGATCAACATAATCATTAGGGGCAGTAGCATCAAAATGAAGAGCACCTCCGGGTTGTACGGCAGTATATGCAAATATATTATACCATATATTTATTCCTTGCGGATTAGGGCTCCAATAGTTTGGTTGCGTCATAGATCCAAAAAACACTACACCACTACCCCATGCTTTATAGCAGAAAGCTTTTTGCGTACCTGCTACATATATTACATCGGTCAGCCCCGTACCGGTTACCTGCCCATGCGTAAAACCACCACCGGTCCATGTGGTTACAGTAGGTAAATTCGGACCTAAGAATATAGGATGTGAAGGGTTAACAGCTGTCCCCGGACTACCACCGCCGGATGTGTTCAATCCGACACCGCCAAAGTACCAGTTCATATTTGACCCCTCATTCGGAGCAGAATTGATAAATAGGCGGCCACCGGCGGCCACCCAATTTTCTACCAATGCTTGATTGTTGGTGAGAAAAGTTTGTAATTCGATAGCATTTGCATCCGCACCTTCCAGCATCACATAGCAAGTACCGGGAGCGAATATTGTTGCGGCCGGAGTTGAAAAAGTACCTTGTGTCCAGTTTCCTACCCCAAACGCCATATTCATAGCTGTCTGGTTATGCGTTTGGCCCCATGGATTGAAATCTGTTACATAGTAAGCACATTGAGCATTAGCTTGTGCGTTGAACAAAAACAGGAAAATGACAATCAGTTTTGCCTGTATCAGGCGATGTAGAACGTTTTTCATAAATGTAATAAATCCCAATGTGGGTGGTAAATAACTCTTAAAGAAATGTTAAGGAGGCGCAAGATACGGTAAATAGTTATATAACAACCAAGGGGAACTTGACAATTCTGCCAAAATACCTGAGAAACCTGCCAAAAACCACAAATAACTGAATTTCAGACCCAAAAATGTTGATAAAAACATAATAGGAGCGACCCACATACCTAAGTGTTGTCTGTTAAAAACATGTGTCATGATCACAATTTTTGGTTCGTTGAACGATTTGAAATAGGATCGATGTAAAGGTCACTTAAAGGAAAAAAGGGTAGGTGTATAGGACACCTACCCTTTTGAATAAAGGTAATTTATATGAATAATATTTACTATTTCTTCTTCTTCGCGTCCAGTGCTTTCTGTGCATCACTGATAATTTCCTGAAGCTCTTTTTCACTCAGATCCTCATCAATGTCGTCATTGGGCTCTGTTCCATTGTGAGTTTTGCCTTCTTCTCGAGCCTTACGCTTAAAGTAACCCCTCAGGAAGTAGTTCCCCTGTAGCGCTTTCATGTTCTCACTAAAGCCATCGGCAGCTTCATTGATGGTGGTCATAGCCGTATTCGCTGTATTCACTGTTCTGCTCAGTGCATTAGACAGGGTATCGGTATAAACCAGGTTCCCTATCGCACCTCTACCCGATTGTATCTGTGAGGCGATATCAGACAATGAGCCCGTTATCCTTTGGGCATTGCTCGCCGTCCCTTCCAGGCTACGGGAGAGGTCGTCAGTGTATAGTAGCTTACTGATAGTACCATCCCCTTTTCTTATTTGTACGGCCATCCCTGCCAGTTCGGCCGTAATGATCTCTGCGTTCGTAGCTACATTGGTGAACTGCCCTATCACTTTATCAAAGTCAACAGGATTGGCTGTTCTTATTCGCGAGCCACCTTTCAGCCTTCTCATTTCAGTTGATGAGCCGGAA
Organism: Bacteroidetes bacterium UBA7674; assembly: GCA_002483105.1. GTDB lineage: Bacteria > Bacteroidota > Bacteroidia > Chitinophagales > Chitinophagaceae > MKUN01. The sequence continues at coordinate 522,080 of DLHG01000013.1, read as the reverse complement.
ACAATGGTGATCAGTTTATCACCCATCAATCCATCAGAACCGATAGATGCCAACGCATCTGCTTTCAGGAATGGCTTTACCTGGTCTTGCATCAGCATATCCACCCGTATCATAGTATCTGATACAATGCTTATGTCTTTTACCGTACCTACATTGATACCCGCGAAGCGGATGTTGTTGCCTATCTCCAGGCCTCCTACATTTTTGAAGTTGCCGTATATCATGAAGGTATTACCAAACATATTCTGCTTGCTTCCTATCAGGAAGATACCTACCACGAAAAGCAGTATTCCCACAACGGTGAAAATCCCGATCTTAATTTTTTGTCCTGTACTTGTTTTCATAATATTTATTTAAAAAAAGAGCGAACGAGTTCATCCTGTCCGTTCTCCAGTTCTTCATAAGTTCCTTCTGCTATAAATGCACCCTGGTTCAGTACCAGCACACGGTCGCCCGTTATCTTGGCGCAGGCCATATCGTGGGTAATGATCACCGACGATGTCTGGTATTTTTTCTGCATCTCCAGCATCAGCTCGCTGATCTCTCTCGAGGTAATAGGGTCAAGCCCCGTTGTCGGCTCATCATAGAGCATTATCTCCGGTTTCAATATCAGTGTACGGGCAAGGCCAACACGTTTACGCATACCACCTGAAAGATCAGAAGGCATTTTGTCAATTGCATCGCTAAGCCCCACACCTTCCAGCACTTCTTCTATTCGTTGTCTTATTTCGTCTTTATCTGTCAGCTTTAGTACGCGTGTCAGTGGAAACTCCAGGTTTTGTTCTACCGTCATAGAATCATATAATGCCCCACTCTGGAAAAGGAAACCTGTACGTATGCGTATCTCTTTGAGTTCCTGTTCTTTCAGATCTTTCACTTCCTTGCCAAATATCTTAAGGCTACCTGCATTTTGCGTCAGCAGGCCAACCATACATTTTATCATTACAGACTTACCTGTTCCGGACTTACCCAAAACAACCAGGTTCTCGCCCTTAAACAAGTCCATAGTCAAACCTTTCAGCACTACTTTAGTACCGAAGGCCATATCCAGCTCCCGTATCTCAACGACCGCTTCCGTTTTACCCGAAGTGACCTTTGCTTCTTCTTTGTTATCTATTATAGTTTCACTCATAGTTTTAGCTGTAGGCAAACACAGAAGTTAATTGTACCGCGATGGCATCCAAGACAATAATCCAAAGTGAAGCAGAAACCACCGCCGAGTTGGCCGCCACACCCACACTCTCTGTTCCCCTGTCTGAATTATATCCTTTATAGCAACCCACGAAACCTATCGCGAAGCCGAAAAATATGGTCTTGATCACAGCAGGTACCAGGTCTGCGAATACTAATGCGGAAAATGCTTTGTTGAAGTATAGGGTCAGGGTCATATCATTGCTGATATTTGAGGCCATAAAGCCACCCATCAATGCCAGTGCATCTGCCATTAGTGTAAGTAACGGTATCATAATGATGCAGGCGATAATGCGGGTTACTACTAAATACTGAATAGGATTAGCGCCCGATACCTCCATAGCGTCTATCTGCTCACTTACTTTCATACTACCCAATTCCGCACCTATACTGGATGCGATCTTACCGGCACATATCAATGCGATAATTACAGGACCTATCTCCCGTATCACCGAGATTGCGACCATACTGGGTACATAACTCTCTGCACCGAACTCCTTCATAGTAGGCTCCGATTGCAGTGTAAGGACAAAACCAAGTATAAAACCCGTTATCCCCACCAGCGATAACGACTTATAGCCAATGATAAAACACTGGCGAAGAAATTCGTTCCACTCAAACCCGCCACGAAATATGTTGCGGAAGAAGGTACCCATAAAGGTTACCTGGTCGCCAGCTGCTACAAATTGCCGTGTAAGCCCGGCGGGCATTATATTGGCCATAACTCTAAATAAACTGATATGATACTCTGGAAAAGCAGATGAGGGTCGTAACTGAACAGAAGAATGGACGGACATAATGAATGATACATTATAGAGTCAGTGCCTACCTCATCTATTATTATCTGTGTAAAACCATGCCACTGAATTAATACCGAATGCTTTTACTACTTTTGGTGTTATCTCTTACCAATAACTACTCTATGAATAAGACAGGCCCGATCATCGTTATTGAAGATGATATTGACGATCAGGAGATGCTGGAAGAGATATTTCTTAAGCTGGGCTATAAGAATAAGATCGTTTACTTCGCCGATGGCAATGAAGCATTGGAATATCTGAACAAGACTGATGTGCAACCATTCCTTATTCTTTCAGACATCAACATGCCCAAGATCAACGGTTTTGAACTAAGGAATAAGATATTCACCAATGAACAATTGCAAACAAAATGCATCCCCTATCTCTTTTTCACAACATCTGCTACAAAGAAATCTGTGACCGATGCATATGCATTGTCTGTACAGGGATTTTTCGAGAAGCCCAATTCAATGAAGGGTCTGGAAAATACGATCAAAAAGATCATTGAATACTGGCAAGAGTGTATCGCCCCAAGCCAATACGACTAAGCTCTACTATAACATTCCGATGCTGTAAATAATACACGGTCATCATATGCGATATTGTACCTATAAGTATATTGGCGGGTATATATATTCTACCTTACATAGATGGCCACCCTTACAACTTTTTGGAAGCGTTATGTAACGCTCCTTAAAAACAATATCCTCAATTCTGTATCTGCTAAAAACAGAGTAACGGGCTCTCGCAACAAGCTCTTTGCACAGATCATTATTTATCTGCTGCCTTTGAGTTTTTTTGTGATTATTCCCGGGGTTATTGTTTCCTTACTTACAGGTTTATATTTACTGGCAGTAGTTGATATTACAGCCCTCCTTATGATAGCATTCATTGCTTTCAATAAGCGAATGAATATAACTATTCGAAAGATCCTGTTCATATCAATCATATACCTGGTGGCCATAGCCCTGTTCTACTACCTGGGGTCTTTTGGGCCGGGCATGCTCTATCTTCTCGCTGTCACATTTTTTACTGCCCTTATCTTTCCCGGATACAATGGTTATTGGTCTGTAGGGGCAAATGTACTCATCTGCATTTTCTTCGGGCTGGCATTTTATTTCGGGACAATACAGTTGCATTCGGGTAATGAGTACTCGTTAACATCATGGATAGCCGTTTCATCAAATCTGATAGTGCTAAGCGCCCTGGTATCAATACTTATACCGAGCATGTTCAATAAATTAAAACGGAGCTACGAGCGGTTCGACATAGTTTCCACAGCAACAACTGATACTATCTGGGAATGGGATATAAAAAGTAACAGCATGAAATTCAATACCGGCATTACAGCAATGTTTGGCTACTCCGAATGTAATAGTGTCTATTCCCAGGCCTGGTGGCACGAAAGGACGCATCCTGATGACCGGGAAAGAGTTGGAGCTGAATTCCTGAATGCCTTCAATGGAGAAAACAAACAGATGCAAATCGAATATCGCTTTCTCTGCGCAGATGGATCCTATAAATATATTATGAACAGGGCTTCTGTAGTAATAAGTAGTACAGGTGCTCCCAAAAGAATGATAGGTGTTATACAGGATGTAAGTAAGATAAGAGAGTATATAATAGCCATAGAAGAACAAAACAGGAAGCTGCGCGAAATAGCCTGGATACAGTCTCATAAGGTACGCAGCCCTGTAGCTACTATACTCGGCCTTGCACCATTATTGCATGCGGATGTCGAATCAAGTATAGATAATAAAAAAATCGTTGAGGGAATATCCGACTCTTGTCAACAACTGGACGGCATAATAAAAGAGATCAATGAATACACCAGCACAATAGAAGAAGTGATCCCGGCTGCCTGATCATTTTAAGAAAGGTTAAGAATAAAATATAAACGGCAAATAAAAGCCGTCCCAACCAATGTAGGGACGGCTTTTATTATGTTACGGTCACCCGTAAATAGATATCCTAATCTTCAAAAACACAATCCCTGTCAGGGGACTTGGTTTCATAATCGAGGCAGGTAGCTTCATTATAACCGGAAATTACATGTGGCTGCATTCCCGGAGCAGAACAGGTGCATGTAGCATGTTTTTCACAAGAGGCCAGTAATACTGTGGCGATAGCAAGGAGTATCAGTTGTTTCATTTTCCAGAATTGTAGGCCTAAAATAATAAAATATTGAGTAAAAATCATAGAATATGCCGGGATGAGCGGAAATAATAGGTGCTTAGCTGTCTAACAGCCCGAAAAAAACGCCTATTGTAGTAACAATGCTATTCCCTACCCTGCTGCAATGACCAAAGTCATAAGGGGTATTTATAGAATAAGCCCTGCTTTAATTACCTTCGCCGCACATTACATACTTATGAAACTGGAAGAAAGACTAGCTGCCCGTAGCGAAAACAAATGTGAATTATGTGGCTCCGGCGGCAAACTGAACGTATATGAAGTTCCACCCCAAACAGGAGGCTACGATGATAATAATATTCTTATCTGTGATAAATGCCTGGCGCAAATAGATAAAAAAGAAGAGCTTGACAATAAGCACTGGAGTGTATTGACCACGAGCATGTGGAGCGAGATACCGGGCGTGCAAGTGGTAAGCTGGCGTATGCTGAACAGGCTGAAGAATGAAGCATGGGCTGCTGACAGCCTCGACATGATGTACCTTGATGATGAGCGACTGGAATGGGCAAAGAAAAGCGGCGACCATGAAAATGACGCATCTGTTGACCTGCATAAAGATGCCTTTGGTGCCCTACTCCTGAACGGCGATACGGTTATACTCACTAAGTCGCTGGATGTAAAAGGCAGTACCCTGAATGCGAAAGTAGGCACTGTGATAAAAAACATACACCTGGTAAAGGACAATACAGAACAGATAGAAGGCCGCATAGAAGGACAGATGATAGTGGTACTCACCAAATATGTGAGACGCCAGGCTCCGAAAGAATAATATTTACACCTTGCTATACAAATGAAACGCCCCCAACTGTAAATTGGGGAGCGTTTTCCATTTGTACTTTATTGGTGGCTTATACCCTCAGTGAGCCACGGAATGCCCGGGCTGCATAGTAGGACTCCGCGCCATTGTGATAAAAAAAGACAGTAGCATAACGATAGTCACCAAAAAGCGCACCGCCTAGCTTCCTTATATTAGCAGGGGTCTCTATCCAGCTGGATGTTTTTGTATCGAAGTTCCCAAGTTGCTGCAATTCGCGGTATTGTTCCTCGTTCAATATTTCAATGCCCATGTCAGCGGCCATATTGATAGCGCTGTCTTTGGGCTTATGTTCTTTTCTTGACTCTAGTGCCTCATGATCATAGCAAATACTTCTGCGGCCTTTGGGGCTTTCAGCAGAGCAATCATAGAAAATATATTCACCACTTTTTTTATCAATGCCCACTACATCCGGTTCACCACCGGTCATTTCCATTTCATTGAGCGACCACATTTTCGCAGGCGCTTTTTCCAGCTTTGCCTGCACTTTATCCCACTCAATGCCTTTATGGCGTTTCATGTTCTTTTCGAAACGCGTCTTCAATATATTGAGTAGTTCTTCATGTTGTGAAGCTGATAATTTCTTTTTAGTGGCCATACTTTTATATTTTCTATTCAATAAATATACTCAGCTAAAACAATTACTAATCATCCAATCCTTTCCCATCCAGTATCTGCGGGATGGACTTTTCTATTCTTGATTCTCTCGTCTTCGACTGCTTGGCAGAAGAAAAATGCAACAGGTATCCCCTTTGCCTTCCGGGTGTTAATTCTTCAAATGCCTTCTTCAGTTTTTTATCCTTGTCAAGTCTAGCTTTGAACTCTTCAGGCATGGGAAATTCTGTGATTTTCTTCATTTCCACCTTAACGCCTGATTCTTCCAATTCAACAGCCTCATAGATATAAGCCTTTAATGTAGTCTTCTGTTTATCTATTTCCTTTGCGCTTGTGAACCTTACCTGTCTGGCCGCCTGCACATTTGCTGTTTGTTGTATGAGGATTCCTTTAGGATCTTTCAGCAGCACACCTTTAAAAAACAGGAAAGCACAATAATCTTTGAACGTATGTATCAGTACGATGTTATTGCCCTCATAGGTATAGCAAGGACACCCCCACTTCAGCTCTTCAGTAAGATGACAGTCAAGAGCTATATCTCTCATTTTCCCGATCTCCTCCTGCCATTTACCAGCTTTATTGAAATAAAAATCAGCTTTGCTCATACTGTTCTTTTTATTACCTAACAGAAACGACTTTTCTATCAGCAGGCCTGAAATACCAAGATACGACAGTCAACACCAATAATAAAAGCGGTGGAAGAATATCAGTGATGGCATCCCCCATAGCTACATGCGACCATATAGCGCCTGATGAAACAAAGAAAAACCCCGCATATGCCCACTCCTTTACCACAGGTAATTTAGGAACAAGCACTGCAATAGTACCCAGCATCTTCCATACGCCGATGATCGTCAGGAAGTACAACGGATATCCCAGGTGGGTCATCATGTCTACTTCTTCTTTCATTTTTATCAACTGGACAATTCCCGTCGATACCATTCCTAATGATAGCCATATCGTAGCGACCCAATAAGTGATCTTTTTACCTTTTGACATAGTATGTTATTTTAGTTTGCTTACGATCTCCTGAAGTTTTGCATGTGCCATATTGATGCCATACTCAAAAGGCATACTCAGCTGCAGGTCCCGAAGCGCTACAGACCTGAATACGTTATGTATAGTAAGCCTGCTGGTATCTTCACTCAGCCTTTCAAATTCAATGAACTCCAGCTGTACATCAAAAGGCCCACCTTCCATTTCGAATGTCCGAATGATCTTTTCATTCGGGACAAATCCATGTATCGTACCATTGGCTTTGAATACTACGTTGCCCTTCGGGTCTGATGTTTCTATTTCGTAGCTGCCATGCTTCCTGCTTTCCAGCTTCAAGACCTTTGTGCCCATCCACTGTTCCAGCAGCTCGGCTTCTTCATAGGCTTTGAATAATAACTCAACCGGCAGATCAAATTCTCTTGTTATCGTTAGATCCGCTCTACCCTCTTCGGCATGTATTTTTGTTTTCTTTTCCATAGCGTACTATTTTTTTGATTTGTAGTTTTTCATAACTGACTCCAGCTTGTTAAACCTGTCATCCCACATCTGGCGGAAGGGCTCTATGAACTCAGCTACTTCTTTCATTGCCTGTGCGTTTATATGATAATGGATTTCCCTGCCGCTTTGCTCCTGTTTCAGCAATTCACATTCAGTGAGTATTTGCAGGTGTTTGGAAACTGTGGGCCTGGCTGTATCGAAGTTGGCAGCAATGGCACCGGCTGTCATGGCTTGTGAGGCAACCAATAAGAGTATAGCCCTTCTCGTAGGGTCTGCCAGCGCCTGGAATACGTCTCGTCTCAAATTCATTGCGTAGCTATTTGACTACAAATATACATGTAGCTATTTGACTACACAAATATTTCTTGAAAAAATTCCACTATGGAGTATTTTCGATGAAGGCAATCAATGCAAAACAACCTCCGCTCATATGGCAGTCAAGAAAGCAACATCAACAACGAAAAAAGCCGCAGCTACTAAGAACGCAACCAAACCTGCAGCTAAGAAAACTGCTACTAAAAAAGCTATCGCTGAACCTCAGAAAGTGAAACCCACCGAAAAGAAAGGTAAACTAGCTGAGATAAAAACAAAAGAAAACTCTGCGAGTGTAGAAGATTTTATCAATAGTGTGCCCGACGAGCAAAAACGTAAGGATAGCTATGTGCTCCTGGAGATGATGCAAAAAGCAACAGGCGAAAAACCGAAAATGTGGGGCGCATCTCTCATCGGTTTTGGCAATGTACGATACAAAAGCCCGGCTACCGGCAGAGAGGTTGATTGGCTGCGGATAGGTTTCTCTCCACGTAAAGCGAACCTATCCTTATACCTTACCATGAATGTAAAGGAACATGCAGAGGCGCTGGAAAAGCTGGGCAAGCACAAGACCGGCGTTGGTTGCCTCTATATTAATAAGCTGGAGGACGTTGATATAAAAGTCTTGAAAAAGATGATAGATGTAGCGTTGAAAAGGAAGTAAATTACTTTAACGCCGAACAAACCCATCACAACCAGGAGGCACCATTACGTCCCCCGATTTCACTATCTTTAGCGAGTATCTAAACAAATAAAAACATTTCAATATGCAGTTTACAGCAAGTCAAATAGCGGAACTTCTTAAAGGAGAGATAGAAGGTAATGCCGATGTTACAGTAAATAAGTTGGCGAGGATAGAGGAAGGTGTGCCCGGTTCGATCTCGTTCCTTGCCAATCCGCTGTATCTACAGCACATATACACTACCGCAGCGTCTATTGTTATCATCAGCAAAGAGTTCACGCTTACTGCGCCTGTATCTTGCACACTGATACGCGTGCAGAGTGCTGATATCGCCTTCCAGCAATTGCTGGAAATGTACAACCAGGTAAAGCTGAACAAAACAGGTATCTCTAAGCAAGCATGTATTGAAGACTCTGCCACCTTAGGCACGAACGTGTATGTCGGTGCTTTGGCTTTTATTGGCGAGAACGTTACTATTGGGAACAATGTAAAGATCTACCCACAAGTATATATAGGTGACAACAGCGTTATTGGCGACAACACGACCATCTTTGCAGGCGTAAATGTGTATTCTGAGACGGTAATAGGGAAAAACTGTATTATCCATTCAGGTACTACTATCGGTAGTGATGGTTTCCGCTTCAATCCGGAAAACGACAATAAAAAGGTACCACAAATAGGCAACGTGATTATTGAAGACGATGTAGAGATAGGTGCGAATTGTGCCATTGACCGTGCTACACTTGGCTCTACTATTCTGCGTAAAGGTGTGAAGTTTGATAACCTCATTCACATAGCACACAATGTAGATATTGGTGAAAACACGTACATCGCTGCATGTGGATGTATCGCAGGATCTACTAAGATCGGTAAAAACTGTATGTTCAGCGGCCAAGTAGGTATCGTGGGGCACTTGCAATTAGCCGATAATACAATAGTGACAGCGCAGTCGGGCATTTCTAAAAGCATAACAAAAGCAGGCGGTGTGTATATGGGCTCCCCTGCTTTCGATGCCAACAAGTACCGTAAAGCATATATACACTTCCGCAACCTTGATTCAATAGCGGAACAAGTGAATAAACACGAAAAGATCAATAAAGAAAGAGAGACAAGCAGCAATTAAATGCTACTCTTATTTGGATAGAGGACCCGATTGGGCTTCTGCCACTACGGCTTTCATTTCATGCATGGTCAGCATTCTGTCCTGTTCAGGATCCCAAATTTTCAGCTTTAAACAAGCGACAATATCCCAGGGTGACAAAGTGGTCACTTTGGGATTTTGTAATTCAGGGAACGCCTCCATCACTTCCGGCAGACGATAAAATGGTATACGGGAACTGAGGTGATGGATATGATGGTAGCCTATGTTTGCAGTTACCCAACTCATAAATATATTCATTTTCATATAGCTGGATGACTCGAGCGCAGCCTTTGTGTAGTTCCAGTCCCTGTTATTACGAAACACCACGCCGGGGAAATTGTGCTGTGCATAGAACAAATAAGCCCCCAGCATATGCGAGAGAAAAAACGGAAGAAAGAAGGTACAGAACCATTGAACCCATCCAAATTGTATAAAGATGAACGTGGCTATGGTCACATGCAAAATAACAACTACCAGTGAATCCCAATGCTTCCGTGGATTGTTGATAAAAGACCTGATACACATACCGTACAGAAACACACTGAAGTAAGACAGGAACATGTTTATGGGGTGTCTCATGGCCAGGTATGCAAAACGTTCACCTTTGTCCGCCTCCAGGAACTTCTGTTTGGTCATTATAGGGTAAGAGCCGATAGACGCGCTGAATAACTTGGAGTTGTGATTATGATGATGGTCGTGCGAACGTTTCCAGATACTGGGTGGCGTGACCATGTAAATACCAAAAGCCGTGAATATAACGTTTGCGATCTTTGACTTGTATAATATAGTATGATGCTGAAAATCGTGAAAAATGATGAAGCAACGGGAAAGCATCATGGCAATTCCGATGCTGAACAGCAGTTTAATGAATATATTCCCGGCAAGAAAACTGCCTGTGATGCATGCTATGAGTAACGTCATAGCAATAATTGTATGCATCCAGCTCTTCCACCTGATCTCCCTGGCATAGGGTTTGGTGGCCAATATCAGTTCCTTTCCTTCAAGCATACGTAAATAAGTAGCGAAAGATAAAGATTTCTATGGTTTTTACGAAAGTGAAAATGAATTACTTATAACATATCGTAATATATATTCCTGTAAATGTGCTTTGTTTTCTTGACCATGCGCATAAGGTATTGTGATTGGCGCGATTTTTATGTCGTTAAATGATTATGCCGGAATTACCCCAATACGGGAAACCGGCTTCCTGAAATTAGTCTACACACAACCTGATGATACTTATTGTTGACGATAAGGCTGAAAATATATTTTCGCTAAGGCGCATTCTTGAAATAAATGACTTTGAGGTAGACTCCGCTGAATCGGGCGAAGAGGCCTTAAAGAAAATACTCAAAATCCCCTACTCGCTCATCATCCTTGATGTACAGATGCCCGGCATGGACGGATTCGAGGTGGCAGAGGCTATATCAGGTTTCAGTAAGGCCAAAGACATTCCCATTATTTTTCTCTCCGCTGTAAGTATAGAAAAGAAGTTTATCACTAAAGGTTATGCAGCAGGTGCGGTTGACTATGTGACCAAACCTGTTGACCCGGATATCTTCATGTTCAAAGTGAAGATCCTTCACAAGCTGTATGAACAAAACAGGGAACTAAGGGAAATAAAGACCACACTGCTGGAAGAGATAGACTCAAGAACGCAGGCCGAAGCTACCCTGAGCAGGACCGTAGGAGAGCTGAGCTCAGTAATGGAAGCAATGCCTCAAATAGCATTTACTATGGGGCCTACAGGTGAAGTGGAATATGCCAATGAACAATGGTACCTGTATTCGGACGCCCCTACGGTAATGCCCCAGTTCCACTCTGATGACCACTGCCCGGAAAAATGGAAGGAATGTCTTGTACAGGAAGAGACAATAGTAGCAGAAGTCAGAATAAAAAACATCATTTCAGGAGACTACAGGTATCATTTGCTGCGGGTAATACCCATTAAGCAAAATGACTCATTAATAAAATGGGTGGGCACCTTTACCGATATACACTCCCAAAAAACAGCTAACGACATACTGGAAGCCAGAGTAAGAGAACGGACGGAGGAACTGCTGTATAAGAATAAAGAACTGGAAGCCAGTAACCATGAATTGCAGCAATTTGCCTCCGTAGCATCACACGACCTTAAAGAACCACTCAGGAAAATACAGATATTCAGTTCGGTAATAAAAAAGGCCTACCTGGACAGAACAGTTAATTCTACGGAGAATATAGACAAGGTAATAGACGCTGCGGCAAGAATGACAAGCCTTATCAATGACCTGCTCAGCTATTCCAGGCTGTCCGTTGATACCCTGTTCACACCAACTGATCTTAACCTGATAATATCAGAAATAACCGGCGACCTGGAATTTTCTATCAAGGAGAAGAAAGCAAAAATCACGATCTCGGATATACCGACAGTGGATGCTGTCCCCGGGCAGATACGCCAGGTATTCCAGAATCTGTTGAGTAATTCATTAAAGTTTGCCAGGACAGGTATCATTCCTGAGATAGACATTAAAGCTGAAAAAGTAGCAACACTCAGTATTGATAGTGCTACCGATGACCATGGTAATTATTGCCGCATAACCGTTACAGATAACGGTATAGGATTTGACGAAATATACTTAAATAAGATATTTACGATATTCCAAAGACTGAATCCCAAAGAGAAATATGAAGGGACAGGCATCGGCCTTGCTATTGTGAAAAAGATAATTGACAAACACAACGGTATTATCACTGCTAAAAGTAAAGAAAATGAAGGGGCAAGCTTTATATTCGTGATCCCTATCCATCAAAACGATACAGCTAATAACACATCACACATACTGAAACCAGAACAGCATGACAACTAACAAGACGACGAACTCTGTAACCAGGCAATTACAGTTCGTTTTCGGGGCTTCTATTCTGATACTGATTATAAGCTCATATGCTTCTTACTACAGTAACAGCCAGCTGATCGCCAGCTCCAACCAGGTAAATCATACCAATGAAGTGATACTTACGGTAGACAGTATGCTCACTACCGTAAAAGATGCCCAGGGAGGCCAGAGAGGATACATAATCAGCAACGACCCACAATTCCTTGAACCATATACCGGGGCAAAAGAAAAAACGATTGCTATTGTTGACCGGTTGCAATCATTGACCGCTGACAACCCTACCCAACAGGAAAACATAGTGGAATTGAGGGACATGATAGAGAAGCGCTATGACCAGATGCAAAAGGTGATAGACATCGGCGTTAACCTCGTGGTGGAAGACAGGGCGCAACTTTACTTAAACACAACAGCAGAACTGAGAAACGGCAGAACCATAATGGCAAAACTAGCCGAGGTAACCCAGCGTATAAAAATAGAAGAAAACCGCCTGCTAAAGGCCCGGTTGGACAAACAAGAGCTTTATAGCAAGTATACACCCATCTTCGTACTCGTAGCCGCATTGCTATCCATTTTACTTTCTGTACTGGCATACATACGCATAAAGAGCGACCTGGATGCGCGGGTAAAAAAACAGCTGGAAGAACAACAACTATATGAAGAAACAGCACGCCGCATAAATGTGATGGAATCTGTTACTCGCGAACTAGCCGCAGGCAACTACTCTGCACGCAGCCTAGATGAAGCAAAAGATGAAATAGGACGAATATCAGAAGCACTGAACAATATGGCGGTGGCCCTGGAAACCAACTTTACTGAACTGGAGAACAGGAACTGGCTCCAATCAGGAACCGTAACACTTGCCAATGCTATACGCGGCGAAAAAATGGTGCAGGCCGTCTGCACCAAGATAGTGACCAGCATAGCCGGGTACATGAAAGCGCCTGTAGCCACCCTGTACACAACAGACGCAGATATGAACCTGAAGCTAAAAGGCTCTTATGCAGCGGACAAAGCCCCCAGGGCCATCCTTGCAGGACATGGGCTTACCGGGCAGGCAGTAATAAATAAAGAGATCATTGTTACCAGCGACCTTCCGCCAAATTACCTGAACATTGTGTCCGCATTGGGGAATACTGCCCCTGTCTCTATTGTGATCATTCCGTTGATGTATGCAAATATTCCTATAGCCGTAATGGAGATAGGCCTGCTACATACACCCGGCGAATTGGAAATAGAATTCCTGGAGAAGAATGCTGAGACACTAGCGATAACAATTAATTCCGCTACCAGTTACGAGCATTTACAGGAGTTACTGGAAGAGACACAAGCACAATCAGAAGAGCTGCAGGCACAGCACAACGAGCTGGAAAACATAAATACCGAACTGGAGATGCAGACAGAAAAACTGCAGGCATCAGAGGAAGAGTTGAAAGTACAACAGGAAGAGCTACAGGAAGCGAATGCGGAACTGGAAGAACGCTCAAGATTATTGGAAGAAAAGAACCAGCAGATTGTAGAGAAAAATGTAGAGGTTCAGAAGAAAGCGGAAGAACTGGCCTTAAGTACGAAATATAAATCGGAATTCCTGGCAAACATGTCGCATGAGTTGAGAACACCACTAAACTCTATCTTGCTTCTTAGCCGCCTATTAAAAGAAAACACTGAAGCACCCCTCACATCAGAACAAGTAGAGTATGCACAGGTAATACAAAGTTCCGGACACGGATTACTGTCATTGATAGATGAAATACTCGATCTGTCGAAGATAGAAGCAGGAAAAATGGAGCTGGAATATGAGCATATAACTACGGGCGAATTATGCCACGACATGAGCAGTCTATTTGAACCTGTGGCTAAAGAAAAAGGACTGGCATTTAAGGTGAACATCTCCAAAGGAACCGAGCAAATGATAGAGACGGACAAAATGCGCCTCTCACAAGTGCTGAAAAACCTGTTGTCGAACGCACTTAAGTTTACCAAAGACGGTAGTGTCACCCTGGACATCAGTAATAATGAATTGAAAAGTGGCTACATCAACTTTTCTGTCACGGATACAGGTATAGGTATAGCGAAGGATAAACAAGTGGCTATATTCGAAGCATTCCAGCAGGAGGACGGTTCTACCAGGAGAAGATTCGGAGGTACAGGGCTTGGTCTCTCCATCAGTAAAGAACTAACGAAGTTATTGGGCGGCGAGATCACCCTGGACAGTGAGCCCGACAAGGGAAGTACCTTCACAATTACTATTCCTGTATCCAGAAAACTGAAGGAATCAGAAGAAGCAAAGAACGAGCCTGTTACATACGAGAGTGAACCGGAAGTAAAAAAGCAGGAGCATACCGCCTCATCAGAATATATCTCTACAGAGATACCTGAAAATATACCTGACGACAGGAACTCAACTAATGTAAATGATAGATCTATCCTCATCATAGAAGATGACATCAACTTTGCCAAGGCGCTGATGGACTACACGAGAAAAAAGGGTTATAAGTGTATAGCAACAGTGCGTGGTGATGAAGCACTTGAACTGGCGAAGAAATACAGGCCGGTGGGTATCCTTCTCGATCTGCAGTTGCCTGTAAAAAGTGGCTGGCAGGTGATGGAAGAATTAAAGAGTGATTCCAACACCCGCCATATACCTGTGCATATGATGTCTTCCCACTCTGTGAAGAAAGAAAGTATGATGAAGGGCGCTATCAACTTTATAGATAAGCCGGTGGCCCTGGAACAGATGCAGGAAATATTCGACAAACTGGAACATGTGCTTAACCGCACCAGCAAAAAGGTGCTGATAGTGGAAGAGAACCCCAAGCATGCTAAGGCCCTTGCATACTTCCTGGAATCATTCAATATAAGCTCTGAAGTAAAGAATACCGTTGAAGATAGTGTTGATGCACTAACAAAAGAAGTGGACTGTGTGATACTGGACATGGGCATACCGGACCAGAAATCCTATGATACACTGGAACAAGTGAAAATGACTCCGGGCCTGGAAAACCTGCCCATCATCATCTTCACAGGAAAGAGCCTGTCGATGAACGAAGAGCAGCGCATTAAGCAATATGCTGACTCCATCATTGTGAAGACAGCACACTCCTATCAAAGGATAATAGATGAAGTATCGCTGTTCCTGCATATAGTAGAAGAGAACAAAACGAAGAAAGAAAGCAACCCAAACAAAAAGCTCGGCGCTATGAATGAAGTGCTGAAGCAAAAAACGGTATTGGTAGTAGATGACGACGTACGCAATATCTTCTCCCTGACAAAGGCGCTGGAAAAACAGAACATGAATGTGCTGACAGCTATGGATGGCCGCGAAGCACTTCAGAAACTGAATGATAATATCAATATAGATGTGGTGCTGCTGGATATGATGATGCCCGAAATGGATGGCTACGAAACTGCCAAGAACATAAGAAGCCGCAGGCAATGGAAAAACCTGCCGATAATTGCAGTAACAGCCAAAGCGATGTCGGGCGACAGGGAAAAGTGCATTCAGGCAGGCGCTTCAGATTATATTACAAAGCCGGTAGACGTAGATCAGCTCCTGTCCTTATTACGGGTTTGGCTTTATGAGAAAAACTAGCTGCAATGAGTAAAAAAGTGTTGATAATAGACGACGACAACCGGAACATCTTTGCGCTGAAAGCTACCCTGAAAAGCAAGGGGTATGATTGTATCTCCGCTACCAATGCCCAGCAGGGCATAGCATTCATGAACAATACAGATGATATTGGCATAGTATTGCTTGACATGATGATGCCGGATATGGATGGCTATGAAGCAATACCTGTTATCCGCTCCAGGCACGAAACACCTATAATAGCTGTAACTGCCCAAGCTATGACAGGTGACCGTGAAAAATGCCTGGACGCGGGAGCTGATGACTATATTTCCAAACCCATAGACGTAGACAGATTGGAAGCAATATTGAAGAGCTATATAAGCGAAGTATAAGTGGAGATATCGATAAGCAACGAAGAACTGGAGCAACTGCTGGAAGACGTACTGGAAATTCATGGTTATGACTTTACAGACTACTCCCGTGCTTCCCTGCACCGCAGGGTGACGAGGCTTATGAGATTGGATAATTTCCCAAGCTTTGCTGAGCTACGTTTTAAAATAAGAGATGACGCAAGCTACCTGAAACGATTTGTGGAAGAGATAACCGTTAACGTTACAGAAATGTTCCGTGACCCTGATTTCTACAGGGTTATTAAGGAACAGGTCTTTCCCCAACTGTTTGCCAAACCATTTATTAGGATATGGCATGCGGGCTGCTCTACAGGCGAGGAGGTGTACTCTATGTCCATCTTGCTCAATGAAGCTAACCTGCTACACAAATCGCTCATCTATGCAACAGACCTGAATCCTAATGTACTGGAGAAAGCGGCATCTGGTATCTTGCCCTTGAGCCATATGAAACAATATTCGGAGAACTATATAGCTGCAGGTGGGCAAAGAGATTTTTCCTCTTATTACACTGCGAGATATGACCGCGTAATATTCAATGAAGACCTGAGAAAAAAAATGGTGTTCGCAACGCATAACCTTGTTTCAGACAGCTCCTTCAACGAGTTTCAACTGATACTTTGCAGGAATGTGATGATATACTTCGACAAAGACCTGCAAGGAAAAGTACTGAACCTTTTCGATGCGAGCCTCGAAAAATTGGGCTTTTTGGCACTTGGCTCGAAAGAAACGCTTAAGTTTTCTTCTATCAATCCTAAATTCAAACAACTGGAAAGAAACAAGATATGGCAGAAGATAAAATAGAACTGGTTGTAATAGGCGGATCTGCCGGAAGCCTTGAAGCACTGCTGGAGATATTGCCGGGATTAAAAAAAGATTTCGCACTTCCTTTGGTATTGGTATTGCACAGAAAACAATCCAACGATTCCATACTTACTGACCTTCTTACAGCTCGTTCATCGCTTAAGGTAAAAGAGATAGAAGAAAAAGAATCGCCACGGAACGGAACGCTACATATAGTACCGCCGGACTACCACGTTTTGTTCGAACAAGACCGTAGCTTTTCGCTTGATGTTTCGGAAAGGGTAAACTATTCCCGGCCCAGCATAGATGTTGTGTTTCAATCTGCAGCAGATGTATATCAAAACAGTTTGGCATGCATACTTCTCTCGGGTGCTAATGCAGACGGTACAGACGGTTTCAGGTATGTACAGAAAAATGGTGGTATTACCATTGCACAATCACCCGAAAGTGCGGAAGTGTCTTATATGCCTGAGCATGCCATCATCGCCAATGTTGCTACGCATGTAATGGATATAAAAAGTATCATTAGTTATCTGAATACTCTATAGCCGATTTACATATCGGAACGTCACATTATCTTTGCAACATTACTAAATCACTTAAAAATGGAATTCAACCCAGGCAATCGTATTGTTCAGCTTTGTATTCAAGGCATGAGCGCCGAGGATAACGCCAACACTGAAAAAGCAGGTGAAATATTTCTTCAAGCGTGGAACGAAGCAACAAACGATTTTGAAAAATTTCTTGCTGCTCATTTTGTTGCACGGCATCAACAAAATACCCCCGATAAATTAAAATGGCTGGAAGCAGCTTTAGCGTCTGCACTGAAAGTAAATGATGATGGCGTAAATAGCGCACTCCCTGCGCTATATTCAAACATCGCTAAATCCTACGAAGAACTGGGAGATGCTGACAATGCGAAAAAGAATAATGACTTATCAGTTTCGTTCCAAAACAATCCATCCGATAAGGGGCCTTTTTATCACGGTACAAGAGCAGATGTGCAGATCGGCGACATGCTGATACCGGGCTTCATGTCAAACTACAAGACAGATCTACAGATGAACCATATTTACTTCACTGCCTTAGCTAACGGTGCAGGACTAGCTGCTGCATTGGCAAAAGGCGACGGATATGAACGTGTTTATATAGTAGAGCCGACAGGAACTTTTGAAAATGACCCGAACGTTACGGACAAAAAATTCCCGGGCAACCCTACCCGCTCCTACCGTACCCTCGCACCTCTGAAAGTTATCGGTGAACTTACAGATTGGGTGAGACAAACACCTGAGGATATACAAAAATGGCGTGACAGGCTAGCTAATAATACAGGAGAGATCATTAATTGATTCCTTCCCATAACATACAAAATCCCGTCCTGACATTGTCGGGAAGGATTTTACTTACTTGTACACATTTTCGGACTTTTTCTAAAAGATACAAAGCCGCTATTGTTGTGCCACAACATGAATTATCCGATCATAGCCGGTATAAGGGTGTAACTCCATAATGTCAAATGCGATCAAATTCTTTTCTACCAAAGGTAATTTCCCCAATAATTCCTGTGCATGTACCTTACTATCACACTCTAATACAAGAACGGCACACTTTTCTTCGTTGAAATAATGTTCCCGAAGTTGCTCCGTGAGATACATCCTATATACATCAAGAGCTTCTTGAGCTAGTAGTTCTTTGCTTACACTACTCCAATCCACTCCGGGAACGTCTTTCTCAATGGCGAGTATTTTCATGATCTTTCAGATTTGTCACTCAGCAAATTACAAAAGCGATCCCAACTTTCGTCGGGATCGCCGTATTATCGTGGAACCTGTTTGGGCTTTTTCGAACCTGCTACTATCTCACTTAAAGAAATTGATCAAGTAAATAGAAAAACCACCCATAGAGGTGGTTTTTTCGTGTAAACTTTATTGGACATTCATTGAACCATTATTATATTATCTGAAGAAACTGATATCCGATGAACTTAAGCCGCCGTAAGTTTTTGCAGTCCTTATTAATAGGCTTCGCTATAGCTACAACCAAAGGCTGGGCAAAAAAGCCTCCCACTAAAGCAACGGAGCGCAGAGACCTGTTTCCGCAAGGTGTAGCTTCCGGTGACCCAACATCAGGCAGTGTCATTTTGTGGACGAGGCGGCCACCGGTAAACAACAATTTCGCCCAAAAGCTGATCGTTGAAATATCGACCTCCCCTGACTTCAAAAAAATCGTGGCAGGTGGCAGCACAAATATCAGTGCTGACTCAGATTGGACATGTCGTTTCCTGGCTACAGACCTCAAACCCGACCGTGAGTATTGGTACCGTTTCATTGATGAGCATGGTTTTGCCAGCCGTGTCGGTCGTACGATAACAGCACCTGACGATGATTCGGATACACCCGTTCGGTTCACTTTTGTAAGTTGTCAGTGCCCTAACGAAGGCGCCCTGAATGCTTACCGGAAGATGATCTTCGAAGATAATGCACATCCAAAAGATCAACAACTGAATTTTGTATTGCACCTGGGCGATTTCATTTATGAAGTTACCTGGTACGACGAAGATAATCCGAATGGAAATCGTGGCCGCCGTATCAAGGACCTGTATAAGTTCCCGCAAGGTAGAAAGGTGGGCAATTTTCATCTGCCCGTTACCCTGGAAGATTATCGTACACTCTACCGTGCATATCTTGAGGATCCTGATCTGCAGGACGCCCGTGCACGTTGGCCATTCGTCTGTGTTTGGGATAACCACGAATTTGCCTGGGCAGGATTCCAAAGTTGGTATGTAGCAGGAAGCGCTTACAACGCGCCTGCACAAAACCAGAAGGTCTTTGCCAACCAGGCATGGTGGGAATTCATACCTGCACAGGTGCAACAGCCAGGCAATCCTAAGATGGAACAGTTCATCGCTCCTGCAGTGGTGGATACACCTATGGAGGAATTTAACGATGACGGACTTTCAGAAGAGCCAAACAACCTGCTGGCAATCAACAGCCTGAAGATAGAACGTGTATTGCGTTGGGGCAAGAATGTTGATCTGCTGCTCACTGATAACTGGTCTTTCCGTTCTCCCGATATGTCAACAGGCGATTTTTATGTTTCAGAATATCCCAGGGTCTCTCCGCAATTACCTTTTGAAATTATGAATTACGGTCGTCACTATAATGGCGGCAAACCACCGGAAAACATAACATTCAACGGCAAGGATATTCCCAATCCTACGAAAGATGCATTTGCACAAACTTTCCTTGGTGTTGAACAAAGACGCTGGTTCTTAGAACAACTCGGAGCCTCTAAAGCGCGCTGGAAGATCTGGGGACACACCTTCGGCACTATGGAAGTACGAAGCGATTATCAAAATCTGCCTGGCGAAATGGGTAGTAAGTGGCCTAAAGATGCCGGATATGCAGTAATAGACAATCGGTTCCTTCGGGATAAAGACATCATATTTGATTTTATACGCGATAAGAAGATCACAGGCTTTTGTGTTGTTGCAGGCGACCGTCATGCATTTCATGCCGGCCTGGTCTCCAAAGCACTGCCACCGAAAAAATTCGAGCCACTGGGCGTAGAATTCATTACCGGTTCCATCTCTCAGCAAACGGTTTTCGAAGTGATGGAACTAACCTCTCGCAAAGACCACCCGATGCGTGCATTACACCTGATCGATCAGCCGGATGGTAAAGTGATACCTTCTATGAACGTTACTCCGATGCACGGAGTGCTGTCGGCTTTAATACTAAAGGAGACGGGGGATATGAAGCAGGCCCGCGCGGTACGTAATCCCGATGTTGCGCCGCATTTGTCATTTCTCGATTTCGGTGGACACGGCTATGGTTTGGTAACCGCCACTTCCGATCAGCTTTCGACAGAGTTTGTATGCATTCCACGTCCATTGGAACGCAGCGAACATCCTGATGGTGGCCCTTTGGAGTATCGCGTGGTGCATCGCACTCAGTTATGGAAGGCAGGTGAGGCACCTAAGCTGGAACAGGAAATACTTGAAGGCGATCCGCAATATTGCATCTAAGTTGGTGCTTTGAAATTAAACCGCTCATAAATATAATAGCCAATGAAATTCATTGGCTATTATATTTATGTGATGGAGAGAGGGAAGTAAGATTGTTTTACTCCTTAACAAACGTACTGCTACCTTGGCCGCCTTCCTTATTGGTAAAGCGCATCAGGTAGATCCCGGATGAAAGACTACTTACATCCACATTATCTTTGTCGCCTTTTAATTCGGTATGCAATACTAGGCTG
This sequence comes from Bacteroidetes bacterium UBA7674, assembly GCA_002483105.1. Taxonomy (GTDB): domain Bacteria; phylum Bacteroidota; class Bacteroidia; order Chitinophagales; family Chitinophagaceae; genus MKUN01. Next base: position 500,920 of record DLHG01000013.1, on the reverse strand, counting down.
CCCATGTTGTTGTAAATATCCAGTACCGTACCGGGTTCCGCATTATCTATAGTAATTTCCTTTGCAGCTGGATTCGGATAGATGCTTATGTTGACAAAGCCAGGAATATTATTGATACCTGTACCTACCGTGTTTATGGTTTGGCAAGAAGTATTACTGCCACAGTCATCAGTAACAGTTACGCATACGGTGTATGAGCCGGAATCAGCATAAGTATGAGTTGGGTTGGCAATATTAGAAACCGGAGTACCGTCCCCGAAATCCCAACTGATAGTTGTGTATGGATTGGTGCCGGTATAATTGAAGTTCCAGATATTTCCAGAATTAGTATTGCTGAATGTCGGTTGTGGCAATGTGCAATTGCCCAGCTTTACCACCCAATAATCGAAATTGCCGTGGTTTCCCGACACATCTCCGTCATTGGATTTTGAGTATCCTGCCACTATATACCCCGAATCCGTTGTTTGCTGAACGGAATGGGCACCATCTGCCTGGAACTCAATACTGTTAGCCCCTTCCTGGCCGGTCCCTCCCAAAGCTTTTTGCCATTCGATAGCTCCGCTGCTATTGAGCTTTACCATCCAATAATCAAGATAGCCGTTATTTCCCGAGACATCGTCATCATTGCTCGTAGTAAATCCAAACACAATATATCCGCCATCTACCGTTTGCTGGATAGACTGAGCCCAATCGTTACCGGTACCTCCCAGTGCTTTTTTCCATTGTATGGCACCTGCACTATTCAGCTTTACCACCCAGTAATCATTAAAGAAAGTGCCGTGAAATCCGGAGCCGAGAATATCTCCATCCTGGGAAAGTACATGCCCTGCTGTGATATATCCTCCATCTGTTGTCTGAATGACGGAGGTCAATACATCCGTACCGGTGCCGCCCAATGTCTTTTGCCATTGCAGTTCCTGGATATTGTTCAGCTTCACCACCCAATAATCTCCACCACCTTGATAGCCCGTAACATCTCCGTCAAGGGACATTGTGATTCCGCCCATAACGAATCCCCCATCTGATGTTTGCGTTACCTGGTGTGCGTATTCATAGCTCAGACCGCCGAGGCACAGGCTCCATTCGATATTACCCGTCGAACTTATTTTCACTACCCAACACTCACCTGCCCCGTGGCTGCCAATGATATCGCCATTATTTTCGGATACAGTACCGCAGCCTAATATATAGCCGCCGTCTGACAGTTGCTGCACTGAATTGGCAACGTCGTTATTGTTCCCGCCTAATGTTTTCTGCCATTGGATATTGCCCGCGTTATCCAGTTTTACTACCCAGGCATCTGCATTTCCGTGGTTTCCGGTAACATCGCCGTCATTGGAATATGTTTTCCCTGCTATGATATAGCCTGCATCTGTTGTTTGCTGAACGTATTTCGCCACATCATTACCGGAGCCGCCCAACGTCTTCTGCCATTGAACAGTACCTGCATTATCCAGCTTTACCACCCACATATCAGTTCCTCCGTGGTTTCCGGTAACATCGCCGTCATTGGAAGACGTATATCCCGCTACAATATAACCTCCGTCTGCGGTTTGGTGAACGGAGTTGGCATAGTCATCGCCGGAGCCGCCCAACGATTTTTGCCATTGGATGACAGGAACCTGTGCCACTGCTGAAAATGCCTGTAACGTAACTAAGAGGGCGAATGATACCCGATAAATAAAGTTGATGCGCATGAATGTTTGTTTAGGTGGATAAGATCGTTTTTGATATCTCCCACGCAAATGCACGATCAGGAAAATGACAAAAAAGCCTTACAGTTAATATAAGACCTGTATTTTGGGGTGATGGTTGGCGGGAATAGCTGGATTGTTAGAAATAGTTCCTATAAGCGCCTTTCTAACCAGACTTTTAATTACAAGGTAAACCACTTGAAAATCAAGTGGTTTACCTTGTATTAGTGATTCTGATTGGACATTTATCGAACCAAATTATTGACCACTTACATTTGCTTGCAATATAAAATGCTATTCTAAGTTCAATCCTTTTTACAAGATGTCGAGATCGCGTGCTACATAATAGCTGGGCACGAGTGGCCGGAAGCCCGTTCTGCTTCTCAATTTGGAAGTATCCATAATGCCTGCAAACGGATCATTGAGCGGCACTTCCTCAGAGTCAAAAGTTTCTGTAGTCTTTCCGAAAGAATCGGCTAGTTCATACAAGCTGATCGGGGCATCATCGGCAACATTGAATATTTCTCCATTGAGCCCTTCAGTGTTTAGCAACAGGAGCAAAGCCTGTGCAACATCCAGGTGATGCACCATGTGCATCCTTGAACCGGAATGATATTTCAGATTTTTCAGCAGTGGAAGAATTTCAGCGATATGCGGGTCTTTGTCTCCGTAGACAAAGCCTAAGCGCAATACCCGCACATCAAATTCGTAGTTTTGATGAAGCGAGATCAATTCCTGTTCAGCTGCTATCTTGCTGGATGAGTAGGCACGAGGGTCGTTTATATTAACCTGTTCATCTTCGCCTGCGGGACGGCGGTAGCCAGACGCATAAACGTTGCTGGTGCTGGCAAAAATAAATCGTTTAACGCCTGCCACCATAGCTGCATTAGCAAGCTCGATAGTACCCTCACGATTGGTTTTTACAATGCCTTCGTTGTCGGTGAAGGTGCGAAACAGCGCGGCAAGATGTATAACAGCATCCATACCAGCCACGGCGGCAGGTATGGTGCTGGGGTCATACAGATCTCCGATAATCACTTTGGCCCCAAGCTCGGCCAATGCAGATGCTTTTGCCGCATCACGCACAAAAACAGATACGTCGTATCCTTTAGCTAACAGTCGTGGCACAAACCGGCTGCCCACTTTTCCTGTAGCTCCCGTCACTAAAATTTTCATAAATAAAGATTGAATATTAGAGCGCAAATTTCTGTTTAAAGCGCGGGGACTGTGAATGAAAATCAAACCAATAACTATGATTTTCAAACCTTCCGGAAACTATTGGGCGTGGAGCCGGTCAATCGCTTGAAATAGTTATTGAAGTACGCAGGATATTCAAAGCCAAGCGCATAGGCAATATCGGCTACGCTCCATTCACTGTGTTGTAACAGTGCCTTCGCCTCGGCAATAATACGTGTTGCTATAAGGGCAGACGTGGTCTTGCCGGTCACTTCTTTTACCACGCGGTTCAAATAGTTCACATGAACGGCAAGATGTGTTGCAAAGTCCTGGGCAGTTCGTAATTGGAGCGGCTCATTGCTGCCCTCTATAGGAAACTGCCGTTCCAGAAGGTCTGTAAATAAATGTGTGAGCCGGGTTGCACTATTTTTAAAGGGTACTATTGTTCCGGATGGTTGTATCCTTAATGCTTCGTGAATAACCAGAGCAATGCAATTGCGGATCAGATCAGCTTTATAAGGATAATCCGCGTTATACACGTCCAGCATTTTCTTAAAAATGCCGGTCATAAATGCAGTTTGTTCAGTATTGAGGGGAACAACGGGATTATCGCCCACTCTGAATAATGGAGAATCCTGTAAATCCCTGTTGAGAAGGAAAGATTCAGTAAAAATGCAGGCATAACCACCCGTCCGGTTAATGCTTCGGACTAAAGAATGAGGAATTTTGGGGTTTACAAAAAAAAGTGCAGTTCCCTTTATATCCACGAGCTGGCCACCATAATTGATAGTCATGTCACCGTTTACCAGACCCATTTTATAAAAGTCTCGCCGCCCCTGCCTCTCCGGCGTTTCTACTGAGGGGAGTAGTTCATGGACTCTGAAACCCTTCAGTCGCAAGTCTTGCATATTTACGCCGGGGATGACAGCAGTTTCTTCATATGCCATGCGGCAAAGTTAATAAAATCAAACTTTGATGCGATTTAAGATAAGATGTGTTTACCCCGGATACTTCCCCCCGCTGGGCGTAGAGTTCCGCTGCGTCCTAAAAGGCTGCCAATCTCCGGATTGGCTGAAGGGTTTAATACAACATAGCCCCGCCTTAGCGAGGCTATGTGAACTTGACTTAATTTCATAGACTTCCGGTTGCAAACCGGAAGAACTATTCAGACACGTACCACCGAGGGAAGACTCCGCGCCAGAAGAAAAGGCAGACCTTAACCCAGTCTGCCCTTTCACTTTACCTGCAATACTTTAGTTCAACAAATCACCCATGCCAAATACACCCAGCATTGTTTGATGCTGTACTTGTACTGCATCATTTGATGCGCTTACTATATGCCCGGTAGCCGGATCCACCACTGTGCGTAATGGCCTTTTTCCCTTTGGTGTGTTTATCAAATTTACGATAGCATCTGCTACATCTTGTGGATCGGGCTTTAGTGTTTCAAACAACTGTGCTAAACCTGCGCCCATTTGTTCAGGTATTTGAAGTAATGAACCATAGCCATCATTGACATCTACATCAGAACCGGTTAGTACTTTTCCTAAAATATCGGTAGGAAATGCACCCGGTTCTACCACCGCCACGTCTATTCCCAAAGATTTCACTTCATAATGTAAGCCTTCACTCAAACCCTCCAGGCCGAATTTTGCTGCACTATATACAGCCATAAAAGGAAATGAAAGTCTTCCGGCGCCACTGGATACATTTACAATTAAACCTTCCCCCTGCTTCCTCATATACGGAAGCGCTAATTTCATTAACCTCCAATAGGCTATTATATGCACATCAAGCATATCTTGCACATCTTTAGTGGTAAAGCTTTCAGCCACTCCTGATGCTGCATAACCTGCATTGTTTACCAACACATCAATCTTACCTTCTCTAGCAATTATTTCGCCAAATACTTTTTGCACATTCGCCTCATTGGTAAGCTCTACATCTACTACTGTAATATTTTCAACTGCAGATAATGCTTTTGCTTTGTCAGCATTCTTACCATTTGTGTCTCTCATGGTGGCATACACTTTATGTCCTAATGCTGCTACGCTTTTTGCGGTTAACCATCCAAAGCCACTGTTTGTGCCTGTGATCAATACAATTTTTCTAGTCATTTTTTTATGTGTTTAAATTTTTCACACCGAAGTTGATGACATTTGGTAACTTTGCGACATAAGGTAATAGTTTATTTTCAGCTACAATATTTCAAATGAGTACGTTAGTGACAGTAAAGAAACCAGCAGAATGCGCCAGCGATAATACTGTATGTACAGCATCGCTAAGAGCAATTCAGGATGTAATGGATGTTTTGGGCGGTAAATGGAAAATATCGATAGTAACATGTCTTTGCTACAATCCGAGACGCTATAGTGAATTATTAAAGCTGGTAGAAGGAATTTCAGGTAAAGTGTTAAGCCGCGAATTGAAAGAACTGGAAATGAATAAATTGATTTCCCGGACTGTAAAGAACACACAACCTATAAGTGTAGAGTATGCAATAACTGATTATGGAAATACATTCAAGGAACTTATTCAAATAATGGCTGAATGGGGTATCAAGCACAGGAAAAAGATAATAGGGAAATAAATAGAGCTATTGGGGAATTTCAGACTCCTGTCAGCGCTTAGCCTTCCGAAGGGTGACTCGTGTCTGAATAATTCTGCCGGTTTGCAACCGGAATTCACATAGGAACAGTTGGAATTTTAAATCTTTAATCCCCTCAGCTGGGCATAGCGTTCTTCTACGTCCTAAAGGGATGTCCAATCTCCGGGTTGACTAAGGGTATAATAACAAAGGATTGGATTCGAACCAATCTCCGGCCGCTAAAGCGCGCCGGCTGTATATTCTGTTAACGTTTAGCTTGTTTCCAGAAAAATGACCGCTGATCTATAACCATTAGTATTTTGATCTAAAAATGCCATTCCTGCTTCCACCTAATTAAAATATAGTCTTCAAGCCGGGAAACCTTATTTTCAGGATGTTGATTATTATATGCACCATATTGATAAAAAGCATTTCCGGAAGGGGTCAATAGTTTTCGTTCATGAATTTTATTGACATTGCAATAGTGCGCTACCGGGTTCCAGATGTGCCTCCAGAAGGCATCGGTCACTCCCCGGGTGAAATATACATTCCTGATTTCGGGCCGACGTTCCAGTAACTGAACAATATTATTATATACAATATCGTCAAAGTTATGTTCTATTGCTTTGTCTGAAAAGCCTTTCAGCATCTCGCCATGCTCCGGGTTGTCAGGCTCAGCATCTTCAATAGAACTGATAAGGTCGGTGATAGCAATTTGTTTATCACGACAAAACCGCTTCCATTCATTCGCTCCTGCATTTATAAGTGATTCTTCGCCATACAAACGAGGCAATACATCCCAGAAATAATTTTTTGCTGTCCTTCCATAAAACCATTCGGCGTTATTACTAGCAGGCCAGGATGGGTTGAATGTACCAACGATCAAAGTAGTTGGCTCAAAATCGATCTTTGTGAGATCGAGGTGATTTTGGAATTTGTGATGGCAGGGCATTCGTGAGAATTATGTCAGAAATAAATTCTAAAGTAGTTCAAAAAAAAACAAAGACCTCTCTGCTCAGCAGAAAGGCCTTTTACGTGTGATCCGGATTGGATTCGAACCAATGACCCTCAGCTTAGAAGGCTGATGCTCTATCCAACTGAGCTACCGGACCGTTTAACTGTTATTTTTCTCCAGTTGGGCTGCAAAGCTAAATAATTTGTGCCGAATTTGGTCAACTGATATTCTAGCATTTGCACTTCGCTCAAATAGTAAATAAAATCAAATACTAGTCCTCTGCATGCTGTTCTGTCTCGTACCAGGGGAAAGAATCAGCGTTTTTGTTGGTTTGCCAGTAGAAGTTTGGCGCCGGTTTAGGATAGTTACCCGTTTCATTCATCTTTTCAGTATCATATAATCTGCCATTCACCATAGTGTAAATAATGCTCTCTGTATTATAGATACTCTCCAACGGGTTTTTATCCATCACTATCATATCGGCCAACTTACCTGCTTTCAAAGTGCCGATATAGCTGTCCAGCCCAAGGCTCTTCGCAGAGTTGAGCGTAGCTGTGCGTAGTGCCTCCATCGGTGTCATACCACCTTGCGCCATCATCCATATTTCCCAGTGCGCGCCGAGACCCTGCAGCTGTCCATGAGCACCCATATTTATGGTAACACCTGCATCATTCAGTTTTTTTAAACTCTTCGAAACCAATATGTGCCCATTCTCATATTCTTCTTCAGGTGCCATTGTGCGATGCCTGCTCCTTACATCTATCACGGGGCGCGGAGTGAAGCGCAATAGTTTCTCTTTTTCCCAAACATTGGTATGCTGGTACCAGTAGTATTCACCTGAGAGGCTACCGTAAGAAACGATGAGTGTTGGTGTATTAGCCGTACCTGCATTCTTCCAAAGTTGTATCACATCGTCGTACAATGGCGCGATAGGCATATTGTGTTCAATAGTAGTGTGCCCATCCAGTATCATGCTCAGGTTGTGGTAGAAGAACGACCCACCCTCCGGCACTACTTCCATTTTCAATTCGCGTGCTGCTTCTATCACCATTTGCCTTTGCTCCCTGCGTGGCTGATTGTAACTCTTCACACTAAACGCACCGAACGCCCTCGTGCGGCTCAGCGCGCTTTTCGCATCCTCATAGGAATTGATCACGGCTTTAAAGTCACCGTCGGCGCCGTACAGTATTGTACCCGTCGAGAACACCCTCGGGCCAACCGCTAAACCGGCTTTCACTAATTCACTCAGTCCGAAAACATATTCGCTATTCGCCGAAGGATCATGAATGGTGGTTACTCCGTAAGCAAGATTCGCATAGTAAGGCCAGTGCTTCTCAGGTAATATACCCGAGCTGAAATGACCCGCATGCGCGTGGGCATCTACAAAACCGGGCATGATGGTCTTACCATTACAGTCAACGTGTTTAGCATCTTTCGGTATGGTTACTTCACCGCTCTTCCCGATTGCTTTTATCATATTACCTTCTACCAGCACTGTTCCATTTTCTATCACACCTTCACTTTCCATTGTGATGATCCGTGCATTAGTGAAAGCCACTAAACCCTCAGGCTTATCCGCTTTCGCTTTCAGTCCAACTGCTATTCCCTGCGAAGGAGCAACAAATAATGAATCTGCCCTACCACCTACGAATTGAAAAATGCTGTCCAGTCTTATCGTATAATATTGGTCGCCAAGCGTGTAATGCAGCTTATCCCCTTCCCCACTCCAATGCAAATTATAGCCTGCATCTTTCGATACTTTTCTCACTGGGAAATCCGTCGGTTCATCACCGATAGTAATGGTACGCCCTGTATGCGGGTACGCTGCTATATATACCTGGTGCAGGTGTACATAAGCTATCCAATCTTCATTAGGTGAAACTGTAAACTGCCTGCCATATACACTTTTAAAAATAGCCCGTTCATCGCTGCCATCTTTTTTGCAGGAATTGAAAAAACCTTCCAGTCCGCCACCCGATCTGTAATACAAACGGCTATCATCTTTACTGAATGTAGGGTTGTCACCTTTATTAGTAACAAACTCTTCATTGCCTCCATTAGCAGGCATTATGTAGATGCCGGGCTTAGCAGTATATGCCGGACCAAGGATATTGTTACTACCCTCTTTCTCATATACCAGCCACTTGCCATCATGTGAGTATGATGGTGTCTTGTAAATCCCTTTCTTGCTGCTGATCTTTTCCGGCTTACCACCTGCCAGCTTCACACGATATATACTGCCACTGGCGCTGTCATTCCAGGAAACATACACGATGCTTTTGCCGTCCGGAGAGAATGATGGGTCAAATTCAAACTCCTTCTCGTTGGTAATACGTACAGGTTTACCCGATGGCAATTCCTTTTTGTACAAATGTCCCAGTGCATTAAACACCAACAATTTCCCGTCCGGAGAAGTAGCAGCTTGCCTTACCACATTAACACGAAACTCATCCTGATTAAGGTCTTGCTTGAATCTTACCACATTTGTTATACTCTGCTTCACGTTGCAGGTAAGAGGGATTTCTGTTGCTGTATTACTTTTTGAAACATCCACTTTCAAGATCTTACCTCCTGACCAAATGATAATATGCTTATCACCCGGCATCCAGGCAAAACCTGTATAGATGCCAAAGGTTGTCCATGCTTCCTGCTGGTCTTTTGATAGCTTATCGTATACAGGCCACTCTTCTCCCGTTTCAAGATTCCTCAGGTAGAGTACCGTTTTCGTCCTTACTCTTCTTACGAAAGCCATCAGCTCGCCATTACGCGATATCTGCGGGCGAACTGCACCACCAGGTCCACCGGTCACATTTTCAGTAACACCTTTTTCCCTGTCAAATCTCTTGATGGCGAATATCTGGTCATTGGGGTTTTTGTTATACTCGAAATGGCCTCCGGGATATACATCCTCGCTATAATACACATAGCGCCCGTCAGGAGACACACATGGTTCATTCACATCCTGCTGATCGTTCTTCTTCGCGGTTAGTTGCAGTCCACCACCACCATTGGTATGGTACATCCACATCTCCCCTGCCCCAAGCGAACGGGTCGAAGTAAAATGTTTCCGTGCAATGAGGTATTTACTATCAGGTGTCCACACCGCATTATTCAGCAGCCGGAAACTTTCTTTCGTCACCTGCTTTGCATCGCTGCCATCCCTGTTCATCGTCCAGATATTATCACCACCACCGGCATCGGATGTGAAGGATATTTTCTTACCATCAGGGCTAAAACGTGGTTGCACTTCCATCGCTTTCCCTTGTCTAAGTATTTTTGCCTGGCCACCTTCAATAGGCATCACATATATATCACCAAGCAGGTCGAACGCTATCTCTTTCCCGTCAGATGAAACGTCAAGGTTCATCCATGTACCTTCAGTAACCGTAAAAGAAACTTCCTTTTGCGGGCCACCCGGTTTTTCTACATCCCATTTCTTTTTATCACCAGCTTGCAGGCCAAAAGGAATGAATAATAAAACTGGAACCAGGCATTTAGAGAACATTGTGTGCGATTTGGGCTAAAGATAGAAAAGCAAAACTGTTTGAGAAACGCCTGATTAGGGGTAAAAAAGCGTCCCAACCAAAAGGTCGGGACGGCAGTAAATATTGTATATATGATATCCTATCTTGTTTCCGGCGTCGTCGGGCTACCCGATGGTGCTGCACCGTCCTTCAGTTCCAGAACCGGTATCAGGTCTTTCACCACGTTCCATTTTTCATTCTGCCACCTGAAGCCATCATACTGGCCTGTAGAAACATAGGTGTATTTACGATTAGGATCACCGGCCTCTGAGGTCAGTCGGTCAAAATATATAGCCTTCTTCTCTTCATCCCAGTTTAGCGATACTTGTACACCTTTCTTGAATTCCAGGATAAAACGCTGTATCGGCTGTCCGGTCTTTTGAGACATCACCCCAAATATCTGCGCACCAAACTGTGGACCTTTCTCTGTAATGATCATCGGGTCAAGCACCTTTTTCTTACTGATGCGGTTCGACTCATTCACCCCGAACATAGTATATACCATCTGGCCATCTACTTCATTACCCATTATACGATAATACAGCGCGCCCAGCCATTTACCACCCGTCAGCACACTATCCTCGGGGCTTTGCGTGAGTTTATCATTGTAGTCGGTCAGCCCGTATAGCTTTAGTTTCTCTCCCGGCATTTGTATGGCAGCATAATACCTGCGGTCATTATCATCAGGTGCAGCTATTACCCAGTTGAACATCCTGAAGCTTTTGTCATCAGGAGCTATAATGATATTCATCTTTGCATTCAGCTTCTTGAATGGATAGTCGTACGAATTAGGATTCTTTAATGTTCTTATCAGCAGCTTTACAAACTGGTCGTTATAATAAAGCCTGGTATCAGGTATAGGCGCTAAATAAAGAGAATCTGAGAACAGTATCAGCGAATCTTCCATTTTCGCCATGATGCTTCCTTCTGTGGTAGTAGCTCCATCATCATCCTGTGCAATTGCCGGGATGCTGCTCAAAACAAAAAAAACAAGTGTTAAAGAGGTGATTATCCTATTAAACATTGGGCAATACATTTATGCCAAACCTAAACAATTTAGCTGAAAACCAGTAACTAAAACCACGTTAAACTATACATTTCACTGCAAAAAGATTAATTTCGGGCTTCAATCAACGCCTGCGTCATATATATGATAGTACAGCAGATATTTTTTATCCTTATCCTGGCAGCCGCCATATTTCTCTTCGTCAAAAAGATCTCGGAGATACGCCGTAATATAAACCTGGGCAGGGATGAAGACTTTAAAGACAACCCTTCCCAACGCTGGAAAAACGTAGTGCTACTTGCCTTGGGGCAGAAGAAAATGTTCAAGCGCCCCCTGCCTGCCATATTGCACTTGTTTGTATATGCCGGCTTTATCATCATCAATATCGAAATTCTTGAAATATTACTGGATGGCGTCCTCGGTGAGCACAGATTATTTGCACCTATGCTCGGCGGGTTGTATTCGTTCCTGGTAGGTTTCTTTGAAATATTAGCCGCTACGGTATTAATAGCCTGTGTTATATTCCTCATTCGCAGGAACATTACCAAAGTAAAACGCCTGAACCAGGCAGAGCTGGATGGATGGCCTAAGAGCGATGCCAATCTTATCCTCATTACGGAAATTGTGTTGATGAGCCTCTTCTTAATAATGAATGCCGCCGACCTGAGATTACAGGAGCTACAATCTGCACATTATACTGCAACAGAACCTTTCTGGATTTCCGCTCACCTTACAGGGATATTCGGTGGAATGTCTGAAGGCGGATTGATAGCCGTTGAAAGAACATGCTGGTGGTTACACATCATAGGTGTACTACTCTTCATGAACTATCTCCCTTACTCTAAGCACTTGCATATTGTACTGGCTTTCCCCAATGCATACTATACACGTCTCGCTCCCCAGGGCAAGATGAAGAATATGCCTGCCATACAGAACGAGGTACTGTATATGATGCAACCGGAATTAGCGCCGGCTGCAGGTGACCAGCCGGCAGAGCCGCAGCGCTTCGGTGCAAAGGATGTACAAGACCTGAGCTGGAAACATTTGTTGGATGCTTATTCCTGCACAGAGTGTGGTAGATGTACTGCATCTTGTCCTGCCAACATTACAGGCAAAAAGCTTTCCCCGAGAAAGATCATGATGGACACCCGCGACAGGCTGGAAGAAGTAGGAAAGAACATTGCAAAAAATAAAGAATTTGTTGACGACGGCAAATCATTGGTACACGACTATATCACCGTAGAAGAGCTGCGCGCCTGCACTACTTGCCAGGCATGCGTAGAGGCTTGCCCGGTGGGTATTGAGCCTCTGTCTATTATCGACCAGCTTCGCCGCTACCTGATAATGGAAGAAAGCAATGCACCACAGGAATGGAACCTGATGTCGGGCAATATTGAGAACAATATGGCGCCATGGAAGTTCAGTCCGGACGATCGCGACCAATGGGCAGTAGAAATGGAGCAGCAATCTTAATCAACCTTAGAACGAACAACTATGCATATTAAATCAATGGCCGAGTACGCAATGAATGGTGAGACACCTGAGGTCTTATTCTGGGTTGGTTGTGCAGGCAGCTTTGATCAACGCGCACAAAGGATAACAAAAGCATTTGCACAGATACTCGAAAAAGTAGGTGTACAATTTGCCATACTAGGCAAAGAAGAAGCATGCACAGGCGACCCTGCCCGCAGATCTGGTAACGAGTTCCTGTTCCAGATGATGGCCTATAATAATATCGCCGTACTCAACGGATACGGCATCAAAAAAATCGTGACGGCCTGCCCGCACTGCTTTAATGTTTTTAAGAACGAATACCCTGCCCTCGGCGGAGAGTACGAAGTAATACACCACACCACTTTCATCAATCAGCTCATTAATGATGGCCGCATTGTATTAAAAGAAGGTGGCGCTTTCAAAGGCAAGAAGATCACTTACCACGATAGCTGCTACTTAGGCCGCGCCAATAATATCTACGAAGCCCCACGCGAAGTACTCGAAGCGCTGGATGTGGAACTGGTAGAAATGAAACGCTGCAAAACCAATGGACTATGCTGTGGTGCAGGTGGCGCGCAAATGTTCAAAGAAGAAGAACCGGGCAAGACCCGTATCAACTTTGAGCGTGCCGAAGAAGCGGTGAATACAGGCGCTAATATCATAGCTGCCAACTGTCCTTTCTGCACTACCATGCTTACAGATGGTGTAAAGAACCAAGAGAAAGAAGACAGTGTAAAAGTGATGGATATAGCAGAGATGGTAGCACAGTCTTTGGCAGATTAAGTAACTATGAAATTAATAGACAAAGAGGGAGCTGAAGCGAATTGGGAGAATGCGATTCTTAAAGACCTGGTCTTTATAAAAAAACACCTGCGGTTCCCGGTAAGCCTCAAGACCCTCACCCCCACCTTGCTGATTAGCACAGGTTTGTTTATAGGCCTCCAACTAACCATCACCGCTGTAGAATTCAAGAAAAACAGCCTTGTCTCTATCTTTCTCCTCTTGATGGTAACCATTGCGGTAGTTGCGTCAGCATTAAAATTCGTACGCTCCTTACGGTTCTGGAAAATTCACTCACCCTATTTTCTTAATGAGAATATTAAGGCGATCGAGCTTTTTTTAAAGGCACAACAAATCGCGTTCTCTCAACACCCCGGTGCACCCGAAGTTTTCTGCATCATCAGCAGAAATATTGGCAACTCAGGCGACAAGAGGGAAATAATGTTCTTTATCGCTGTAGACAAACAGATATTGGTCAACAGCCATTATACAGGAAGCAGCTTCATGATCAACCGGCAGTCCGGGCATGCCCGGCAAATGGCCAGAAGCTTACAGAAATGGCTGGGGGCCTATAATGCACCTGTTGATAGCGCTATAACTTCATTCAATTCTAACTGACTTATCTTTGCATCATGTTATCAAGTGAATTAAGTACGCTTATCCCTGCTGATTTTTCGGATAATGCCCGTGTATGGATATACCAGGGTAGCCGCGCTTTTATAGAAAAAGAAGCAAACGAAATAAACGAACAACTACACCAGTTCTACAGCCAATGGCTCTCTCATGGCGCCCCTGTAAAAGGCTGGGCCAAACTCCTCTTCAGGCAGTTTATAGTGGTGATAGCCGATGAGGAAGATGTAACAGTAAGCGGTTGCAGTACCGACACTTCTGTAAAAGTGGTCAAAAGCCTGGAAAGGCAATATAGTGTCAATTTCTTCGACCGCCTGATGCTCACCTTCCTGGTAAAAGACAAGGCTGAAATGCTGCCGCTGAACCAGGTTCAATATGCACTGGATAAAGGCTACATCAATGCTGAGACCCCCTTATTCAACAATACCCTTACCAGCAAAAAAGAGCTAATGGAAAGCTGGCTTGTCCCCCTGAAGGAGAGCTGGTTGGCCAGGCAGGTAACCTTACCACAAGAGTAAAAAAGCTAATGACTTGTTAAGCAGGCCTCTATAAATGGCGGTTTTAGGACTTAGCCCTATTTTTATGCTATGAAGACAAGTATAAAAACACTCATACCTGTAGTACTGGTAGCCCTCGTGCTGTTATTCAGTGCTTGCGGAAAAGATATAGACCTGGGAGATCCGCCTGCCCTGAATTTAAAGACAGGTGGTAAATACACTTCCACCGATGCTACTGTTATGTCCGGAGACACACTGGTTTTTGGCATAACCGGAACCAGCGGTGATTCCCGCGACAAACTCGCAAAGCTTGTTGTAAGCATATCCATAAACGGTAATGAATATGAAAGCCGCAAAGTGATAAAGATACCTGAAGCTGAAACTAATGACTTCAGTGAAGATCTAAGCTTTAAGCTGGTTTCCCGCGGAGTGCAGAAAATAAAATTCGTGCTCGCAAATACTCATGGTGTACAATCTGAAAAAATCCTTATCTTTACGGTACTGGAATAAAGATATTTTCCTGTCAGCATGCAAACTATTAGCCCCCGAACTTTCGGGGGCTATTTTTTTAACTTCTATTTTATAATGTATCAGGATAAAGCCCGTTAGCTTACTCGCCGAAACGAGGAGTCACTTTGCCGGCCGTATAGTAAACAACCGTATTTTGTTTGTCCATCAGCAGGGCATCAACCTGGGTAGGCGATATCAGCACGCATTTTTTCCCCGGCAATAGCAAACAGTACTCCGGCATTTCGATGTAAGCGAAACCGTGATTTGCATCGTACGCCAACGGAAGGCTATTCGTTACACGGCCATCTATTGTGGTATTATTTGCCAATATCGTTCTCCCCTCACCTGTGTTCCTCTGCATATCATTCACATATGCCACAATGCCGTATACTATTGATATACAGAAAACCACTATCAGAGTTTTACTCTTATATGCGCGCTGCACCAGGTAAGGTATCAGTATAACAGACAATGGCAGGAACAGCCGGTCTTCAGTTGAAATATCCTTATTAGTTAAAATCGCATAAAAATAAAAGATACAATACCCTGCAAGGAAGGAGATGACCATCATCTTATACTCATCATTTCGGGCATCCTTTAGTTTTTGCAGCGAAGGTTTGAATAGCCATAAAATACCTGCTATTACTATTACCGCCATTACAATCAACTCAACACTTCCCCAATCCTCCATTTTCGACGCCTTTACTGAAAACACCTCCGATATTTTAGCTGTGATGGAATTGAGGGAAAACGGTGCGGAAAACACGGCTATTAAAGGTTTCAGCAAGGCGTTCAGCAGGTTGTTGAGCGAAACATCAATACCACCTGTCTTATCAATACCAGAGCCTCGCTGCAAATAGTATTTATAAAATAACCCTATGGCAATGACAGCGGGAATTGCTGTATATAATGCCGCCGGCAGCATACTCCGAACACTATATTTTTTCACTGACACTAACTCGTAGAGCGCTACACAGAACAGCACAATAAGGAAGCTGTTTTTAATATACAGCCCTGTAAGTGATAAAATAAGGAACAGAACAAGTGAAACTACTGATCTGTGGTTCCTCGCCCACAGGTAAAACAATAGAAAATATACACTATAGACAGCGAGATAAATATCAGCGCTGAAATTGATGACCGATGAATTAAAACCTCTGCCAATAAGTAAAATGATCAACGACAGGTACACTACTATGTCTTCCACACCAAACGAACGCATCAGCCGCCTGTACCCGAAGAACAGCAGTATCACCGAAACTACTTGTGACATTATTATCCCATAGCCCAGCCCAAAGGCTTTAATGAACAACCACGGAACCATATACTGCCCCGGCGCCCACCACGACTGAAAACCGTATACCGGCACATTACCCACCAGCCTGTAAACGTTATTCCACTCACCCCCATCTTGCCAGGTGTACATAGCAAGAAAACCGAAAGCTGCATCATTGGCTATCCTCGGCTTAGCAACAAGCAGGCTGATCACATAAAGAATAAAAATGCTTAATAGTATCCCCGACAAAAACCTCTTATTCAGGATATCTTTCATACTGTAATGATAATTCAAAACTGCCATTGCTTAAAACATAGGCATAAAAAAGCGGGCAGTCCTTAAAATGGACTGCCCGCTCATTATTTTACATTCTTACTATTTACCTTTCTTAATATACTTACCGAACGATTTTCCGGTCATTTCATAAGCCTCAGCTATACGAACACCCGTATCCATATCGTCTGAGCCATAAGTTCTACCCTGTGCGTCTTCCACAATTACCTTAGCCAGCACTTTACTCGGGTTAGCCGTTTCCACTATCCACATTTCAGTATCCAGTTCTGCATTCTTTTTCTTTATATAGATATTATAACCTGGTTCTATACGGGTAGTTTTCACTATCAATGTATAGGCAGCATTACCTTTTGCATCAAGATCGATTCCTGAATGTTCTTCAAATTTCTCTTCAAATTGCCTCTGATATCTACCCTCGCGGTCTGCTTTCCAGGCACTTTCCCATTTTTCGCCCTTTCCTGCTTCTTTCTTGTTATAAGCTTCCTTTTTCTCAGCCAGGTATTCGCTTTCCGGCTTGCCGCCTACTTTAAAGTCGCTATAGTCATACTGTACTTTCATACTGGTAGCTCCTTTTATCGCGTCTAAGCTACCCTCCTGTACTTTTATCTTTTGCGCACCCGCAGATAATGCTGCAAAGGCGAATAGGCATGTTAAAGTGGTTCTTACCATTTTCATATATTATATTTTAGACGAAAGTATAAATCTTTTTGTAATGCGGCAATACCGTGAAATGGGTATTTTCAGTTCCTATTTTATCCCCAATATCCACACAGCCATTGCATATGAATGTAGTAGTAGTAATATTGCAGGCAGAAATTGACGAGGAATTATAAATGAGTGAAAACAGTCAACACGCCGAACAAAACTCGGTTTTGATCAATGACATGTACAAGGACTGGTTCCTTGACTATGCCAGCTATGTAATATTAGAACGTGCGGTACCGGCTATTGAAGATGGATTAAAACCTGTACAACGACGCATTCTCCATGCCATGAAGGAAATGGATGATGGCCGTTTTAACAAGGTGGCAAATGTTATAGGCCAAACCATGCAGTACCATCCGCATGGTGATGCTTCCATAGGGGATGCCATCATTAACCTGGGGCAAAAAGAACTGCTGATAGAGACCCAGGGTAACTGGGGCGATGTACGCACTGGCGATAGTGCAGCCGCTGCACGTTATATAGAAGCTCGTTTATCAAAATTCGCGCTGGAGGTAGCCTTTAATAATAAAACAACCAACTGGCAACTGAGCTACGATGGCCGTAAGAATGAGCCACTGTCTTTGCCTATGAAGTTCCCGCTGCTCCTGGCACAGGGCGCTGAGGGTATTGCAGTAGGTCTTTCTACCAAAATATTACCACACAACTTCTGCGAGATACTGGATGCCGCTATCAAGCACCTGAAGAATAAGAAGTTTGAACTGTTCCCTGATTTCAACACCGGTGCCATGATAGATGTAAGCAATTACAACGATGGTATGCGTGGTGGAAAGGTACGTGTAAGGGCACGGATAGAAGAAGTGGATAAGAAAACCATTGCGATCAAAGACGTTCCTTATGGCACTACCACTTCCCAACTGGTAGATAGCATACTGAAGGCCAACGACAATGGTAAGATCAAAATAAAGAGTGTAACGGATAATACAGCTAAAGATGTGGAACTGCTGGTGCAGATAGCGCCCGGAGTTACTACCGACCAGACCATTGATGCGCTGTATGCATTTACCGATTGCGAAGTTTCTATTTCACCGAATGCCTGTGTCATCATCGCTGATAAGCCACACTTCATCGGCGCAAGCGACCTGCTGAAGCACTCCGTTCAGCATACCAAAGACCTCTTGCTCAGGGAACTGGAAATACGCCTGGGTGAGTTAGAAGAAGACTGGCACTATTCCTCACTGGAAAAGATATTCATCGAGAAACGCATCTACCGCGATATTGAAGAAGAAACTACCTGGGAAGGTGTACTCACAGCCATAGACAATGGCCTGAAACCATACAAGAAAAAACTGCGCCGCGAAGTAACACGCGATGATATAATAAAACTGACGGAAATACGCATCAAACGTATCTCTAAGTTCGACACTTTTAAAGCCGACGAACACATTAAAGGCGTAGAAGCAGAAATAGACGAAGTGAAGAATAACATCGTTCACCTCAACGACTATGCTATCCGCTACTACGAAAACCTGCTGAAGAAATATGGCAAGGGCCGCGAGCGTAAAACAGAGATCCGTCCCTTTGAAACCATACAGATCAATACTATAGCTATCGCCAATACTAAGCTATATGTTAACTGGAAGGAAGGCTTCATTGGTACCGGCCTGAAGAAAGAAGAACTCGCTTTCGAATGTTCGGACCTGGATAATATCATTGCTTTCAGGAAAGACGGAAAGATGATGATCACCAAAGTTGCCGACAAGACATTCGTGGGCAAGGACATCATTCACCTTTCCATATTTCAGAAGAATGATGAACGCACCACCTACAATATGATATATGTAGATGGCAAAACGGGAATCGCATTTGGTAAACGCTTCAATGTTACCGGCATCACCCGCGATAAGGAATACGACCTCACTAAAGGCAATGCTAATAGTAAAGTGCACTACTTCACCTCCAATGCTAACGGCGAAGCAGAGACAGTATCTATTACTTTATCCCCCGGCAGTAAGGCACGCATCAAGGTGCTGGACTTCTCTTTTGAAGAGCTGGAGATAAAGAACCGCAATGCAGGCGGCAACCAGGTGACCAAATACCCGATAAAAAGCATAAAGCTTAAAGAAAAAGGCCGCTCTACCCTCTCCGCACTCAAAATGTGGTATGAGAAGTCTATAGGCAGGCTGAACAAGGATGGCAATGGTACACTACTG
The DNA here is from genome assembly GCA_002483105.1 of Bacteroidetes bacterium UBA7674. Taxonomy (GTDB): domain Bacteria; phylum Bacteroidota; class Bacteroidia; order Chitinophagales; family Chitinophagaceae; genus MKUN01. Next base: position 481,621 of record DLHG01000013.1, on the reverse strand, counting down.
GGCCACTTTGAGGAGAACGATAAGATCATCGCTTTTTACAAAGACGGCACTTATGAGCTCACAGATATTGAGCTCACCAATCGTTACGAGGCCGACCAGGTACTGCTTATAGAGAAATTCAACCCTGAAAAAGCCATCAGCGCCATCTATTTCGACAATAAATCGGGTAATTATTATGCAAAGCGATTCATGATAGAATCGCAGACATTAAAAAATAAATACTTATTTATAAAAGAAGGGGAAGGCAATTATCTGAAACTGGTGACCACCCACCCGGATCCTGTAGTTTCGGTGCTCATCGGTAAGAAGAAAGCTGATCAGACTGAGGAAGAAATGCAGCTGAGCGAATATGTGGATATTACCGGCTGGAAGGCAGTGGGCACCAAAATAGCAGGCAACGACTTAAAGGATATAACCTTGGTCTCTGATGATAATGATAGTGAGAATCCTACCCTGTTTGACTAAAACAGTTTAGGGGAAAATCATTATCTTCACGGGATAATAAGGTCTGAAAGATAGCGCAGTAATGAAAAAGATAGAATTAGAGATCGTAGCCCTCTCTCACAGTGTAACACAGACACATTCGTATGCTGTTGTACTGGGAGAAGTGAACGGACTCAGGCGTTTACCCATTGTAATAGGAGGATTTGAAGCGCAGGCTATAGCGGTAGCCCTGGAGCGTATGCAACCCAGCAGGCCGCTCACGCACGACTTATTTGCCAACTTCATGACCACTTTTAATATCGAGCTCATTGAAGTAGTGATATACAAGTTGGAGGAAGGTATTTTCTTCTCCCGCCTTATCTGTAAAAACGAAGAGGAAGTCATAGAAATAGACTCACGTACATCTGACGCCCTGGCGCTGGCGGTAAGGGCCAATTGCCATATATACACCTTCGAGAACATATTGGAAACAGCCGGGCTTTATCTCGACCAAACCGAAACTCCAACGGAAGAAAGCACTGAGGCTGACCCCGAGAAGAAAACAGCAGCTAAAACTACTGCGCCCTCCAACGGCGAACTGAAAGACCTTAACCTTGAAGAGCTCAATACACTGTTACAACAAGTACTGGAACAGGAAGATTATGTAAGGGCTATTACTATTAGAGACGAAATAAATGCCAGGAAGAAAAAATAATGTCATTTGTCTGCAATAATGCGCTGGCCCATACGTCAAATTATAGATAAAAATCCGTAATTTTAAAGTATCTCAAACTATCAATTTAATATAAATGAAGAAATTATTACCGGGACTACTGATTGTTTTATTGCTTAGCCCTGCTCTGTCATATGCGCAAGGCATCAGGTGTGGTCATGAGAAACTGATGGAGAGGTTGGAAAGCCGTCCCGATATCAAGCAGGCTTATATAGAAAATCGTCAGCAGGCAGCTTTAAAAGTGCAGGCTAACGCACAGGCAAAAAGCACAAAATCAACTGCTGCTTACAAAATACCGGTAGTAATTCACGTAGTTCTTACGGCTGCTCAGCAGACACAACTCGGTGGCACAGCTGGTATCATAAAAAGAATTGACTCTCAGATGAAAGTGCTGAACAGGGACTTTCAGAAAATGAATTCGGATAGCAACCTGATACCTGCGGTTTTCAAACCACTATATGGCAATGCTAATATGGAGTTCGGACTAGCTCACCGCAAGCCAAATGGTCAGTCGACTCTCGGGTATGAGATCATTACTACAACGGCCAACTCTTACGACGCCACAGGCGGTACAGTAGGTTCGCAATTCTCTTGCAGCGATGTGAAATATCCTAGCCAGGGTGGAGCAGCCGCATGGGATCCTTCAAAATACCTGAATATCTGGGTGACCAACTTTACACAAACCAGTATATTGGGTATTGCAGCTCCTGCTTCGTTCATAGGATGGGGTTTCCCTGTCGGAGAGGTAGGTGTGGTAATTAACTACAGGGCATTTGGGAAACGTTCCAGCATGAGCGATTCTTACATTTCAGGTATCGACAAAGGACGGACAACTACTCACGAGGTAGGCCACTTCTTCAATCTTAGCCATATATGGGGCGATAATGATGATTGCAGTGATGATGATGGTATTGGTGATACTCCTAAACAAGATGATGCTAACTATACCGCTTGCTCTCCGCAGGTATTAACCAACTGCACAGGCAGCGCCGGCGGGCAGATGTATATGAACTACATGGACTACGTGGAAGACGGATGTATGGTAATGTTCTCCAAAGGCCAGGTGACAGTTATGCAGAATTTCTACCCTACCGCGTTAATTCCGGACCCAAACATATTCTTATTCCCTACAGAAGTACCACAATTCGAAATAGAAAACCAATTTGACATCTTCCCTAATCCTACTAACGGGAAAATTAATATTAACTTTGCCTCCGTACCTGAGTCTTTACAGAACATTACTATTACTAATATGGTAGGACAAAAGGTATACGAACAAAATGCAGCTAATACCACTATCTACAATATTGATATTACAGGTATGAGCAAAGGTATTTACTTTGTAAAATGCCATTTCGCTGAAGGAATGGTGACGAGAAAAATAGTGTTAGAATAATGACTAATTCATTTAGCTTAGAACAGGTTTTAAGACGATCAGATTTAGATAAACAACTGCTGAACATAGCAGAAAAAATACAGAATGAGCAACGCCTTTCCGACGAGGAGGGCGTTTTGCTTTTTGAGAAAGCCGAGCTACCCTATTTAGGTGCCCTGGCCAATCATGTACGTGAGCGCCTGCATGGAGACAAGGTATATTTTAACCGCAACTTCCATATAGAGCCCACCAACGTTTGTGTGTTCACCTGCAACTTCTGTTCGTATTCCCGCCAATACAAGCATCGCGATGAAGGCTGGGAAATGAGCATGGAACAAATGCTGGACATCGTGCGCAAATATGACGGCCAACCCGTAACAGAAGTACACATTGTGGGTGGCGTACATCCTAAAATGAACCTCGAGTTTTTCTGCGAACTCATACAAAAGATAAAAACACTTCGGCCCGACCTGCATATAAAAGGCTTTACCGCTGTGGAGCTTGATTATATGTTCCGCAAAGCAAAACTGACTACTGCTGAAGGCATGCAAAAACTGAAAGATGCCGGACTGCAATCGCTACCCGGCGGTGGTGCCGAAATATTTGCACCCGAAATACGAAACATCATTTGCGAAGACAAGGTGGACGGAAAGGGTTGGCTGGAAATACATGCTGCTGCTCATGCACTGGGCATGCACAGTAACGCCACTATGCTCTACGGACATATTGAAAAGTACGAACACCGTGTTGACCACATGAGCCAGCTACGCAACCTGCAGGACAAAACAGGTGGCTTCAATTGCTTCATTCCGCTGAAGTTCAGAAACCAGGGAAATGACATGTCGCACATACCGGAAGTAACAGTGATCGAAGACATGAAGCTCTATGCCATAGCCCGCCTCTTCATGGATAACTTCCGCAACCTCAAAGCCTACTGGCCTATGCTGGGCAGGCAATCCGCACAGCTCACTTTATCCTTTGGCGTAAACGACCTTGACGGTACTATAGATGATACCACGAAGATATACTCTATGGCAGGCTCTGAAGAACAAACACCGTCAATGAGTACAGAAGACCTTTGCCAACTCATCACATCAGTAGGCAGAATACCGGTAGAGCGCGACACTGTGTACAACGAGATAAAGGTGTACGATGAAGTAATAGCTTGATTTTAATGATATTCTTTTGAAGAGCAGCCTGTACTAAGCGGCTGCTTTTTTATTGTCCCGCCAATGATAAATGAGCAGTATCAATGCCAATGTACAGGCTATACAATTCCAGTACATATACCTGAAGTCAGTATCTACCTGGAATAAGAAGAAGGTAGGCAAAATGTAAAACAGGCTCGAAAGTACCAGCACTGTAAATATCATTCGTGGATACAACGTAGGTAATCGTTTGATAAAGAACAGTAAAGCAATATTGACGAAGAGCCAAAACCACGGCCGCATATAGGGCATACCGCCCTGTAGCTCTATCGGGTCTTTAAATATTTGTGATACAGCAGTCCCATGATATTTAAACCCGTACTTGTTAATAGGTATGCCATCACTATGGTAATAAAAATCCTCTGAGTATTTCTTTAACCTTAAGAAATACATAAACCCTGTCAGGCGGTTGTGCAAATAAATATCCGGATAGCCGGAAATTGCAGCAGCCCAATATTGCTTAAGCGTATCAGCAAGCGCACCGGGCACTGGCGCGGGCAATATTTTCTTATTGTCATTATTCCACCAAATGTGATCAAATGTAGCCTCGCTGTATTTATTACGCAGGTAAGACGTATCTAGACCTGTAAGGGTATATAGCTGAGGTGGAAACACATCCTCCCCTGTTTTCACAAATATCCCTGTGAGATCGTGCATATATAGCTTGCTGACAGGGTAAGTTTTTGAAGCTCCGGATACCGTGTTTTGTAATGTATTACCCAGTAATACTGCCCCTAGTAATACTGTACTAAACAATGCCATCCTTCTTTTCCGCGCACCGGCTTGTAAGCTCCCGAACAATACACACAAAGGAATTATTGCCGGCAATGCGTTGGGCCTTACAATGCCACCATATATTATCAGCAAAGCAGTCAAAATAATTTCCAAAAGGGATAATTTTCTATTGCCTGCATATGCCCGGTACATAAGTGCTGTGGCAAATAGCAGGCTCAGTGCCATGTGGCTGTCTTTGATAATGTAGCCCGGGAAATTTTGTACAAAAGGAAGAAAAGTAAAAACTGCAATAAGTATATACCACCGCTTCTCCTTGTGGCTATCCAGTAGCAGATATATGCTCCCCCACAATAGAAGCATCTGGAATATCAGCATAGGCAAGGGGCCATTCTGTATATACAACAGCATATGCCATAGTATGGCCATCACCGGAGGATGCCAGTCGCTATAGGAATTATTCAGCGCCTGCTCATACACTTCCAGCGTATCCGGAGACATAAAACCCGGCTGATAAGCGATGATATTAAGCGTACAGACAATAAGGCAAACTATCGACAACCACAACCTACGACGCTTTATGCCCGGTGTATCGTTCATTTAGTATTCTAAAAAATTAAGGTCCTTACCAAATGTCTCTTCAGTAAATATAGCTGCGATAATAGTAATGGTCATCACTACCCCTCCTGTAATAGCCGCGGCCTCTATGTACCCATGTCCTGCTGACTGCAGGTCTTTAAATAACAATGTCATAAGGGGCAATGCGCCACGTACCATATTGGGCACAGTGGTCGCCGCTGTCGCCCGCAGGTTCGTACCGAAATGCTCTGCTGCCATAGTAACGAATATCGCCCAGAAGCCTGTAGAGAAACCTAAGAATGCACAAATGATGTACATATTGGTGGCGCTGCCACCAGACTGTTGAAAATAAAGCACGATACCGATGATCGTCAACCCATAAAATATGAACAACGCTTTTTTCCTGCTCTTCAATGCCTGGCTCACAAAGCCAATCAGTACATCCCCTACCGCAATTGCTACATAGGCCAGCATCACCGCCTTCCCACTCTCTATCGGCTCACTGATGCCAAAGTGCACACCAAACTCCGTGGAGAAGCTAACCAGTATCCCTATCACATACCACGTTGGTAAACCAATGAGTATCGCCAGGAAATACTTCTTAAATCTGCTCCATTTGGTGAAGAACATAAAGAAGTTTCCCTTGCTCACAGCGGTATGCCTGATGTTCTCAAACATGCCCGACTCAAATACTGTAATACGAAGTAACAACAACAGCAATCCTAATCCACCACCTATAAAGTAACAAACACGCCAGTCGAAATGCTGAGAGATAAAATAAGCTACAACCGCACCCGTCAATCCAACTCCCGCTACCAATGATGTAGCTATACCACGCTTCTCTTTCGATATCAGTTCGCTCACAAGCGTGATACCTGCACCCAGCTCACCCGCCAACCCGATACCCGCAATAAAACGGCAAATGGTATATTGTTCCACAGTCTGCACAAAGCCATTGGCAATATTGGCAAGTGAATAAAGCACTATAGAGCCAAACAGTACACTCAGGCGTCCCTTCTTGTCGCCCAGTACCCCCCATAATATACCACCTATCAGCAACCCTATCATCTGTGTACCTATTATGTCCATGCCTTCACTTCCTATCTGCACATCAGTGAGGCCAATACTACTCAGGCTCTCCCTGCGCACTATGCTGAACAGCAACAGGTCGTATATATCAACAAAATATCCCAGTGCTGCTACCAGTACTGGGATACTAAAAAGAGATAATGGTTTGCGTTCTGCTGCTTGCATTTATTTTTTATCGGTTGGAGTTTCGTCGTTCATTCCGAGGGACTCCTCCACTACTTCCTTACCCACTTCCAGTATAGGCGATTTCTTTTTACTGAATATCATTTTAAACAGCACCGGTCCGGTAGTTACTAATACGATACCTATTACTACCTTCTCAAAATTGTGCTTCACCCATTCGTTTTCCCCAAGGAAGTAGCCGGCCAGCGTCATGCTACCAACCCAGGCAATACTACCTACTACATTGTAAAAGAAGAACTTCTTACGGTCCATCTTTACCACACCCGCCACTATCGGCGCAAAGGTGCGGACGATAGGCAGAAAACGCGCAAGAATGATAGCACCACCACCGCGCTTCTCGTAGAACTCTTTGGCCTGTATCAGGTGCTTGCGCTTAAAGAGCAATGTGTCTTTCCGCTCAAAGAGATATGGTCCTGTCTTTTTACCAAACCAATACCCCACACTATTCCCTATAATACCAGCCACACTTATCAACGATATCCAATAGACGAGGTTAACTAAGTTGCTGTCAGTAGGGTTAAGGGAGTTCGCTATCATCAGGCCTGTAACAAATAATAATGAGTCTCCCGGAAGGAAGAAACCTACAAAAAGCCCTGTCTCCGCAAATATGATAAGCGCTACTAAATATAAGCCTCCGTACAATGTTACTAATGCCGCCAGTTTCTCAGCATTCATCAATTCCTTTACCAATTCTATAAAATCCTGCATAACTATCTTACTATCTTTAAAAATCGCAGTGAAAATACTAAGAATTAACGGTTTATGAGCTCTTAATCAAGGGCTTTTTCCCATTTGCTCACCACGGCGGTAGCCACGCTATTACCTACCACATTGGTAGCGCTGCGGCCCATATCAAGCAAGGGGTCTATGCCGAGTAGCAATGCCAGCCCCGCCTCAGGTATATCAAAGGTCGCCAGCGTACCGGCAATTACTACCAGCGATGCACGAGGCACGCCTGCAATACCTTTACTGGTCAGCATCAACACCATGAGCATACTCATTTGAGTAGCAAAATCGAGGTGAATACCGTAAGATTGCGCAATGAACAAAGAAGCAAATGTCATATACATCATAGACCCATCCAGGTTAAAGGAATAACCCAACGGCAGCACGAAACTCACGATGCGGTTCTTGCAACCGAAACGCTCCAGTTCCATCAATGTTTTAGGGAAAGCCGCCTCGCTACTGCTGGTACTGAAAGCAAGAATGGCCGGGTCCTTTATATGCCGCATCAGGCTGAATATCCGCTTCTTAATGAACAGGAAGCCCGCAAACAACAATAACACCCACAATAGACCTAAGCCTAAATAGAACTCTCCTATAAATATGGCGTAAGTACTCAGTATGCTCAGTCCCTGCTTGGCTATGATAGCTGTCATGGCGCCGAATACCGCAAACGGTGCAAAGTTCATTATATAACCTGTCACCTTCAGTATTACATGAGAGATGGCATCCATAGCTCTGATCACCACTTCACCTTTCTCACCAATGGCTGCCGTTCCCACCCCGAAGAATATAGAGAAGATCACGATCTGCAGTATCTCATTTTTTGCCATCGCATCTATCACGGACGTAGGAAAAACATGATATAAAAACTCCCTGATACTCAGTGCCGACTTCTTTATACCCAGATCTGCCACATCAGGCAATGGTAAATGCATGCGCGTACCCGGCTCAAAAAAGTTCACCAACACCATCCCTAGCAACAGGCTGGCAAAAGAAGCCGAGAAAAACCACAGCAATGTCTTTCCCCCTATACGACCAACAGCCTTTATATCGCCCAATCGGGCAACACCCACTACCAGGGTAGTGAACACAAGCGGCGCAACGATCATTTTTATCAGGCGGAGGAATATATCTGCAATAAGAGAGAAAGGGTCGAGTTTGCTATCACGCTCCTGCATAATGACCGTCCTCTTTCCCGACAGGTCAGCCTTTACAGCAGTGATACTTTTATAGGCTTGCGATGTGGTATCCTTAATACCCTCTATCTGCTTATTAATAGACTCCAGCGAAGAACTGATAGTAGTGAGCTGGTCGTTCTCACTTTTTACATAGGTACTGTTCAATGCAAAACCCAATGCTACACCAGCCAGTAAACCAATGAATATATATAAGGTAAGCCTGCTTTTCTTCTTAGGAATTATTGCTGCCATAAAGGAAATTATTGCTGCAATATAATACTTAAATGCTGCGTGAGTAATAGCTGAAAAAGATGTCATGGTGAGCGGAGCGTAACCATTGTAGGGGCAATCCCTTGCGGTTGCCCTGCGCAACACAAGAAAAACCCAGAGCTGTCAGCCTGAGCCTGTCGAAGGCTTGCTGAGATTTAGACATCAAGCTAATTCGTTGAACACTCGTCCTCGTTTGCAACGAGGATGCCAGGGAAAAGCGTTTGCAACGCGACTACGAGCGTCAATAAACCAAGTTATCGCGCACGGAAGAATTCCCCTGCAATCCCCCCGTATGCACACAAAGCACCCTCGCCCCCTCCGGAAAATACCCATCAGCAAGCATCGCCCTTACACCATACATCATCTTCGCAGTATAAACCAGATCCAGAGGAATCTCATTCACACTATAAAACTCATTCATAAACGCTACCAACTCATCATTACTCTTCCCAAAGCCACCAAAATGCCATTCATCAAAAAGCGTCCAGTTAGTATCCCGTCCCTCTCTTAAAAAGGACCTTATCTCATCCGCCAAGTACTTCCCCTGTTTCATCGGCACAAAACCCAGCAAAGAAACATCTGCCGGCAAGGCATTTCGCAAACCGATAAAAGTTGTCCCCGTTCCTACACCCACGCATACATGCGTATAACCCTCAGGTATCTCCCACTCTATTTTTTCTGCACCAAGTCTGCCATGCTCATTCGCACCACCTTCAGGTATAATATATGGGCGATCAAATTGTTCGGATAATTGTTGTAGGAAATCGGGATCCGCCTTTTGCTTGTAATCTTCTCGTGAAATGAAATACAGGTCCATGCCCCTATCACGGCATTGCTTCATCGTCTCTGTTATTTGCCCCTCATCACCTCTCACTATACCAATAGAAGACAGCCCATAGGCTTTTGCTGCGCCTGCCGTAGCAGAAAGATGATTGGAATAAACACCGCCAAAGGTGAGAATAGTGTTACGGCCCTGCTCTATCGCATGCTCTATATTATTCCTGAGCTTGTACCACTTATTACCTGAAACAACTTGGTGAATCAGGTCCAACCGCAGCATATCAACTTGAATAGTCTCATTACCCACCCACCCGGCGGATAAAGATTGGATCACAATTGCTGATTCATCAATTATATCCATACTCTCTCAGGTGGGTATCATTGTCACGCCATTTGGGGCGGACTTTCACAAACAGTTCCAGGTGAACTTTTGTGTCTATAAACTTCTCTATTTCTATCCGGGATTTGATGCCCAGTTGTTTTATCAGGCTGCCACCTTTACCTATTACTATTACCTTTTGTGTTTCACGTGTCACAATGATCTCTGCCCTTATCACGGTGATGGTTGGCTTTTCTTCATACGCCTGAATGATAACGGCAGTATGGTATGGCAACTCCTCGTGATACAAATTAAATATCTGCTCACGTATCAACTCACTCACAAAAAATCTTGTCGGCCTGTCCGATATACTGTCTTCAGGATAGAACGGCATACCCACAGGCAAGCGGTCCAGTATCATCTTCTTCAGCTCTTCCAGGTTCTGCTTTTTCACCGCAGACACAGGCAGAACCTCCCAGTTAGGGTATTTCTCTTTATAGAAAGCAACCTTAGCTGCCAGTTCCTTTTTATCTTTTATTAAGTCGGTCTTATTCAGCAGAAACAGTACGGGTACTTTCAGCTTCAGCGTATTCACCACTATTTCAAACTCTTCAGGCGGAAGAGTGATATCATGCATTAGTATCGCCACATCAGCATCTTCCAGGGCGCTCTTTACATGGCCCATCATCTTTTGGTGCAACTTATACTTTGGCTCAATGATACCGGGAGTATCAGAGAATACGATCTGGTAGTTCGGCTCGGTAAGGATACCCAGTATACGGTGACGCGTGGTTTGCACCTTGTGAGAAGTGATCACCAACTGCTCACCCAGCAAGGCATTCAGCAGTGTGGACTTACCCGCATTGGGTGGCCCGAATATATTGACGAAACCTGATTTGTGTTCTTGAGACATGAGCAGTAAAAGTACTAATAATGAAAAAAGGAACACAATATGTGTTCCTTTTTCTTCTCGGTTGTAGCGAGGACAGGGATCGAACCTATGACCTTCGGGTTATGAGCCCGACGAGCTACCGCTGCTCTACCTCGCGAGATGGGTGCAAAGATACGGCTACATTCCTTACTAAACAAAAGGTTTCTTACATAAAGTATATTGTTATCTCAAAAAGTTACACCGTAGAAAAAACCGCGATGTGGTTTCTATGTCTCAACTACGCCAATTAAAGGATAAATACCATAATTTTGTCTGCTATAATATATAATATGAGATACCTATTAACTCTAATCCTGTTTTCTTCGTTTACTGCTTTTTCGAAAAACGCCCCCTTAGCAAATGGCTCTCTGTCATTCATTGAAAATAAGGGTCAGGTTACCGACCAATTCCAGGCACCAAGAACTGACATTGACTTTAAAATGTCAGGTGACGGTGTTAGTATTTTTGTCGGTGGTGGACAAATACATTATCAATGGGCCAGGCCAATTGGAAACGTGAACACCAAAACAGACGACAACCTGCCTACGGAAACTGTTTCTCAAACAGAATTTTACAGGATGGATGTCGAACTGGTTGGTTGCAATAAAAACGCACAACTGGTATTAGAAGACAAACAGGATTATTTCGAAAACTATTACACTGCAACAACGGATAAAGATGGGGCTGTTTGCCATAGCTACAGGAAAGCAACTTATAAGGATGTTTATCCGGGTATCGACTGGGTTATTTATATCAAAGGAAACAAGGCTGAGTATGAGTTTGTAGTAAGTGATGGTGTAGATCCTTCTGTAATAAAATTAAAGTATAGTGGTGCTACCCAATTGAATATTAATAAGGACGGTAGCCTTACCGCCACTACCCCGTTCGGTAGCGTTACGGAAGCGGCGCCTTATAGCTACTCTGTTAATGGCGAAACAATCACTTCATCTTTCCATTTAAAAAATGAGATACTCTCATTTAATATTGCACCTTATGAAGGTAAATTGGTAATCGATCCCACTCTTATTTGGGCCACATATTATCGCGGTGATAATGGCGTATTAAGAGTCCGCGATATGGCTCGGCATGGTGATACCCAGTTAATATACATGGGCGAAACAGAGAGCAGCAACCTTGCTACTGTAGGTGCTTTTCAACAAACATCCCCCACTAGCCCTATAATGTTTATCTCTAAGTTCAACATTGAAGGCGAACGTATATGGGCAACCTATTATGGCTGTGGTTCTATCGATGGCGGCGGCGTCTCTTGTGATCCTGCAGGTAATATTTACGTATCAGGGAATTCGGGGGTCTGTGGCACTACAATTGTTACAACTCCAGGCTGTCATCAGCCGGTATATGGTGGTGGTACCAGGGATGGCTTTTTTGCAAAGTTCAATAATAACGGTCAAAGGGTATGGGCAACGTTTTATGGAGGAGCGGGTAATATGGACTATGTTACTTCTATAGCAGTAGATAGTGCATTCTCCGTTTTCATTTCCGGATATACTAATAGCACAACTGGCATCTCTACCCCAAATTCATATTTACCAAATTTTGGAGGCCACTATGATGGCTTTGTTGCAAAGTTCGACTCTGCGGGCCATCGTATTTGGGGGACATATTGGGGTGGTTCACAAACCGACTTTGCAGGTACTATCATTACCGATCATCACGGCCATTTATACATATGTGGTGAAACGTACACAGGTGGTACAACTGGTATATTAAGTACTCCCGGTACTCACCAACAGGATATTGCAGGCAATGTCGATGGATTGCTTACTAAATTCGATACAGCAGGAACAAGAATATGGGCTACCTACTACGGTGGAAACGGTTGGGATGTGCCATCGAGTCTGGCATTAGACCACAATGGCGATCTGTACATGAGTGGTCAGACTGGTCACAATACAAGTGGTTTTAATTATGTAAGCTATTCGGGTATCGCCACACCGGGTTCGTATCAGCCAAGCGCCGGCGGTGGAGAAAAGGATGGCTTCCTGGTAAAATTCACCAATACAGGGCAGCGTCTTTGGGGCACTTATATAGGTGGCTGGAGTTCAGACTATCTGCCACAAAGACAAAACAGGACAGTTGCAGTAGACGACAGTAATAATGTTATTGTAGCAGGTATGGTGCAAACGCCCAACATGGCTACTCCGGGAGCTTTCGAAGAAACAGGTACAGGTGGCTATGATGGCTTCTTTGCCAAGTTCACAACTACCGGTAGCATCATGTGGGCATCTTACTACGCCGGTGGTTATTATGATGAATTACGTTGCGTACTGGCATATAATGATGATATATTCATTGGCGGATGGACAGGAAGCTTAGATATGCCCGTTACTCCCGGCGCATTCCAAACTACGAACCTACCGTTCTTACAATACAATGGCTGTTTTGCCCGTTTTCATGAATGTGGTATCATGCCTGCATTTGCCATTACTGGCGATACAACTGTATGCCCCAATAGTACCATAACATTAAACGTTCCTGCCATCCAGGGTGTAAGCACATACAACTGGGAGTTGCCCGGCAACTTTTCAGGAAGTAGTACTACTAATACTATCACAGTTACTGTAAATGATACAGGGGGCACCGTAAAAGTAGCTACTGAGGAGCTCTGCATCAGCAGTGACAGCATTAATATTACTGTTGTGGAAATGCCTCCATTTTCAATTATTGGCCAAACATCAATTTGCCCCGCGTCTACCTTTATATTAAGTGTACCGGAAGTTCCCGGAGCAACAACTTATACCTGGAACCTACCCGGAACTTTTACAGGTAACAGCAGCACTGATAGTATTACTATAACCGCCGGCAATACTTCAGGAATAATATCCGTCACTGCCAACGACATGTGTAGCAGTACTGATACGATAAACATTACGGTAGTTCCCCTTCCCCAATTTTCTATTGTAGGAGACACAGCTGTTTGTTCCGGCAGCACCTTTATACTTAGCGTACCCCAGGTTCCCGGGGCTACATCTTATTCATGGTCTTTACCGGGAACTTTTACTGGTAGTAGCACTATTGAAAACATAACCATAACTGTTAATAATACCGGGGGCACAGTAAATGTAACAGCAAACGACATGTGTTCAAGCAGCGACACTGTTGATATCACAGTATTTCCATTACCTCAACCTATAATAAATGTAAATGGCAGCCTATTGGAAGTAGCTAATACATACACGAGTTACCAATGGTATTTCAACGGCAATATTATTCCCGGCGCTAACACTAACACTTATCCAGTGGGGCAGGCAGGTGATTATGCCGTACTAGTTACAGACAACAATGGTTGTTCTAACACATCTCCCACGGTTCCCGCAGTCCCGGTAAGTGTTAGTAATATTAGTATTGCTGATGAATTTAAAGTATTCCCTAGCCCTACGGACGGACGCGTGACCATAAAAGGCAAGATCCAATATGCATCTATTAAAGTATTCAACAGCATTGGACAGGTAATTTTATCTGATGTTGCACAAGAAAGTGAACAATATTTATTCGATATCTCAAAACAGGCAAGTGGGTGGTACATTATTGAAGTTCGGGCAACTCATGGCTTCTACAAGTTCAAAGTCCTGAAAAAATAAGTAGGACACTATATCAAAAAGGCAATCATTCAATGGTTGCCTTTTTACTTTCAACATTGTTGTTAATTCGCGGTGATCTCTCGTTTCACTTACGTCAACAGCCATTACCCCTGTATAAACAACTCATGGTTGTCAATAACAACCACGAATAGCGCAATTACAACCACAAGTGTGGTCATTTTCTTGGATTATGGTAACCGGTGCAAATACCTTTGCTGTATCGAAAAAATAAAAAATTAGTATCAATGGAAACTAAGATGATCGGCAGCAAGATCGCCAACGCACGGAAGAAAATAAATATATCCCAGGCACAACTTGCCCAAAGCCTGTTTATAAGTCCGCAGGCCGTTGGTAAATGGGAACGCGGGGAATCTATTCCCGATATCATTACTTTTAATCGCCTCGCAGAGATCCTGGGCGTTGACCTGAATTATTTCTCAGAAAACTTCCCATCTACAGGCAGTGAAACGGCTGCTCCGGCGATCAACAGTAATGATGGCATGGAGCAAACAATACAGCAAGTCGAAGACCACCCTACTTCACCTGGGCGCGAGATGCTGACGGACTTCAGTGGCAGTGCTCTTTCAAAGAGCGACTTCGCAGGAGTTGCTGCACACAAAAGCAAATTTTATGGGAGTGACCTACGTGGATCCGACTTTGCGGGTGCAGACTTGTCAGGCAGCTCATTTTCAGGTAGCGATCTACGTGAAGCCAATTTCGACGGTGCAAATCTTACAGACTGCACCTTCTCTGCCAATTCCCTTATGGATGCGAACTTCGACAAGACCATTCTTGTACGAACCAAATTCAGCACATCAGGACTGGAAGGCGCCAAATTCACAAACGCGCAACTCATAGACGTAAAGCTGACCAACACCGACCTTAGAAAAACGATCTTTGAAAACTGCATCTTTAACGGCGTAGATTTTACACATACTGATTTGCGGAAACTTTGCCTTGACAGTCAGACCTTTATAGGCGTCAAGTTTGACAAGGCAGCACTAAACGAAGCGACATTTAACGGTGCAACACTCAAAAATGTTTCATTCCGACCCACCTATGCCCTGACCAATAAATATCACCGTTCCATCAAAACCATCTGCTTCGACGGCGCAATGATGGATAAGCTGACCTACGCTTCCCTAAAAGGCTTGGGAGCCGATTTGTCAAAGGTCACAACTATATAAGGATTCACATAAGGATTCACCTACCCTCTCTTTTTGACTTTTGAACTTAGCGAAGCGGTCCATGAGCGCAGCGAATAATTTTGAATTCCTCATTAACATATGCGTTAACAAACATATCTTGGTTTTTTCCCACAAACGCCCTTATCTTTGTTTCAGACAAATGGTAAGAGGTTTGTCTGAGAGGCTTCGAGAGATCATTACTGTATTTTTTATAACTTAGAAGTTATAACAAGATTCAGCGGTGATCGTTCGAAGCTTATTTATTTTAAATATAATAATAATTGATACAAAAATTATCGTAGCTATAACTAATAAAACATGAAAAACTTATTACTTTTGTTCGCAACCTCTGGCATACTTTTCGCAGGTTGTAACTCTGAGCAGTTCCAATTAAAGCAGGATAAAGTCGGAAAAAGGTATGAATTGCTTAGTGCAACCAATTGGAAATTGGTGAAGTTGATTGAAAACCAAAGTGAAGTTTCTTTGAAAAGCTGTCAGTTAGACGACATATATGTTTTCAACAGTGAAGGTTGGGGCTATATGGATGAAGGTGCTACCAAATGCGGTGACCCTGCTCCTGTAGACACTACGGCAGAACCGGTTGATACATCTATCGTTGTGAGCAGGTCAACTATCGCAGTTGCTGATGATCTGCAGTACGATGAGTCTGGTATGAGGATCAATTTCAATTGGCACGTATCAGGCGATCAGTTTGAATTGCTGATAAGAGATTTCGGCCATCCTGATAACGATCCGGTTTGGCAGTTTATGGAAATGGACGCCAGGCGTTTTGTAGTAAGTGGCGCAGAAAGAAGAAATGGTAAAGTAATTACGTATATTAAGGAGTTTGTAGCTCTCTAAATAAAGATGTTTTGTTTTTGTTTGTTGTTTGATCCCATATCCATGTTCACATGGTATGGGATTCTTTTTTGATGTATAACTCAGCCTGTTAAGCCCGTCCATACTATCAAATACCATTAATTATCAATTTGTTAATGTAGTTGTAATATGGTCGTTTTTCTTGCATAACTTATCTATTCGGCTATCTTTGCAAGCATTGGAAAATCTCTACAATTCACTTTAATGGTAATTCTTAAAAATCGCCTTGCTGCAGTGGTACTGACAGCATCCCTTTTTATGGTTAGTTGCCAGAATGGCCGTGAACTTGCTATGGCAAAAAGCAAGTCTAATAGTTCAGGTAAAACAAAAGACCCCAAATTCATTGATAATGTCACTGTTGGCGGAAACTCCAATAGCAGCAATATAAAACTGTCTATCCCTAAAACGGAGACACCGGCAGTAGTTGAAACAGTACCTGTGGTTACCACAAATACTGAGAAACCAATGGTTTACAGCACAGGAAACATAAATGAAGATAAATTCCTGAGCACTAAATACTCCCTGATACTGGGCATTCTACCCGGCGCTATTACTAACCTTTCTTTATACAACTTTGTAGAGGAATGGTACGGTACCCGTTACCGCATGGGTGGCCTTACAAAAGCAGGCATTGACTGTTCAGCTTTTGTACAGCGCCTTTACGAGCAAGTATTCGGTACATCTGTAACACGCACTGCCTGCGACCAATTTAATAGCTGTGCAGAAAGAGTGAAAGATCCATCAGAACTGAAAGAAGGCGACCTCGTTTTCTTCAAAATAAAAAGCCGCCGCATCTCTCACGTAGGTGTGTACCTGGCCAACAATTATTTTGTACACGCTTCATCCAGCCAGGGTGTTATGATCAGCAATCTCAACGAAGGTTATTGGTCACGCTTCTACGCCGGTGGTGGTAAAATGTAATTTCAACTCAACTCTTTTATAATAATAAAGGCTGCACAATGTGCAGCCTTTATTATTAGTTAATTCCTGATGAAAAATGATGTCGTGGTGAGCGGAGTCGAACCATGACAAAGTTGAGGAAAAGAATTGAAGCTGTTGTTGGCGCAAGGTTGCCACATAGCCATTGAGCGAAAGCGACCTTGTGCCCATTCATTACGGGAGGCAAGGCACAAATACGCCATAACACACTTCCACGCTGCATACTTGCGCCAACAAGTAGGTATTACTTCATCATTTCTGTTATCACCTCTCCCACACAAGCATTCGGCATCTGTATGTGTAACAGTGCAGCTAATGTAGCCGATATATCTGTCATGTTCACAGTGCGGTAAGTTTCGCCCTTGGGAACTCCCCAGCCATACCACAACAACGGAATATGCGCATCATACGGATTCCACGAACCGTGCGTAGTACCCGTGTTGTTGCTATAACCGCTATACCAACCCGGCTCCAGTATTATTTGTATACATCCACTCCTCTTGCTATTGTACCCATTCACTACCATCGACTTCAAAGGCTCGGGAACACCGGCTACATCCATTTCTTCCATATCTACTGCATAGGCTACACCCTTCTGCTTCCTGAACCATTGCGCTATATCATACTTCACCTTATTTCTATCCATATCTGCTTTTTCGATCGCAGCTTCGTTTAAATAGACCTGGTAATTAGACAGATCACGAACGAGACTATCTACAAAATGCAGCTTTTTCAAATGAACATTCAATTGGCTCTTCACCGTCGAATCATCTTCATTACCCGCAGGGATCTTCACATCCTCCATGTACAGCGTATTATGCGCTCCACCATGATCGGCAGTGATGAAGATCGTATAATTCCCCTTCCCTACTTTACCATCCAGGTAAGTGAGGAACACACCCAACTCTTTATCCAACCTCAGGTACATATCTTCTACCTCTATAGAATTAGGCGCGAACAAATGCCCCGCATAATCCGTACTCGAAAAACTCAGGCAGAGAAAATCCGCATTAGCTCTCGTGCCCAACTGCTCTCCTTCAATACAAGCCCTCGCCGCATCGAAGATGATGGTATTACCCGCCGGCATATACCTGAACACACCATAGCTGGTCCCGTCAAAACCATTAGCCTTGTGCGGGAATACAGGTTGCGTTTCCCCTTTCAGATTTCCCTCGTAGCGATTATTATCGGCCAGGCTTTGCTTGTAAGTATTGATAGGATACATCGTTTCCCAACCCGCTTTGATATACTTCTCTGCCAGCTTCTGCTTGTTGAACGTATTCAACCAAGCCGGCAACTCACTTCCATAATAGCTACTGCTGATAAAATCACCACTCCTGTCGTCAAACCAATAAGCCCCGTTCGCCAAATGCCCCGCCGGCAGTATAGAACCCCTATCCTTTATAGCGATACCATACACTTTTGAACTCATGTTGTTGCTCAGCTTCAGCTCATCGGTAATAGTAGATGCGATCATATTGCGCGGACTCATCTTCCCTGCCTTGTCATTGGTACTCCCAACAGGTGTTACTGTATTATCTTCCGTGCAATAGACCGATCTCTGCTGAATGTTATCATACCAGTCATTGGCCGCTATGCCATGCAATGCCGGAACCGAGCCCGTATAAGCGCAGGTATGCCCCGGTGCGGTAAAGGTGGGCAGGTAGTTGATCATGGTATTCTGACAATTGAAACCTTCGCCCAAAATGCGCTTGAAGCCATCAGCGCCATAGCGCTCCTGGTAGCGATAGAGATAGTCCCAACGCATCTGGTCTATGACAATTCCCACCACCAGCTTGGGTTGTGCTGTTTTGCCCTTCTGCGCCGAAGCGTTAAAACACAATAGAGATAGGAGGAAAACAGATATATTCTTTGCACTCATCTTCATCCTGCAAAAATGCGTTACAAACATTAGAAAGGCATTATTTTTTGTTATTTTTGCGCATTATTTTATCCCAACCAAGTTAAATTATCATTATCTCATATGAGTGACATATTTGCTAAATTAGAGAAACGTCTGGGCCCGATAGGTGATTACGCGGAACAAGCTCCGGGGTATTTTGCATTCCCTAAGCTGGAAGGTGAAATTGGTAACAGGATGCTGTTCAACGGAAAGGAAAAGATCGTGTGGAGCCTGAATAACTATTTAGGACTGGCTAACCACCCGGAAGTAAGAAAGGCAGACGCGGAAGCTGCAGCGCAATATGGCATGGCCTACCCTATGGGTGCGCGTATGATGAGTGGTAACTCTAACCATCACGAAAGGCTGGAGCGCGAGCTGGCTGAATTTATGGGCGTGGAAGAAACCATGCTGTTCAACTTCGGGTACCAGGGTATGGTCTCTACTATCGATAGCCTTTGCGGCCGTCATGACGTGGTGGTATATGATGCTGAATCTCATGCTTGTATCATAGACGGGCTGAGGATGATACCTAGTCACCGCTATGTGTACAAACACAATGATGTAGAAGATTGCGAAAAGCAACTGCAACGCGCGACCGAAATGGTGAAGAAGACCGGCGGTGGTATCCTTGTGATAACAGAAGGTGTGTTCGGTATGAGTGGTAACCAGGGTGCGATCAAAGAAATAGCTGCACTGAAATCTAAATACGAATTCCGCCTCTTTGTAGACGACGCACATGGCTTCGGTACAATGGGTGCAACGGGTGCAGGCATAGGCGAAGAGCAAGGCTGCATGGACCAGATAGACATCTACTTCTCTACCTTCGCTAAGAGCATGGCGAGCATAGGTGGCTTCCTTGCTGCTAAGAAAAGCATCCTGAAATTCCTGCGTTACAATATGCGTTCTCAGGTATTCGCTAAGTCCTTACCAATGCCGATAGTGCTGGGTAACCTGAAGCGCCTGGAACTCCTCCGCACGCATCCGGAACTAAAGGCCAAACTCTGGCACAACGTAAACAAATTACAAAAGGGCCTGCGCGACGGTGGCTTTGAAATAGGTACGACCAACACGCCCGTTACCCCGGTAATAATGAAAGGCGGATTGTTCGACGCTACGCAGCTCATCTTCGACATGCGTGAGAACTACAACATCTTCTGCTCTGTAGTGGTGTACCCGGTGATACCTAAAGGACTCATCATCCTGCGTATCATCCCTACCGCTGCACATACCGACGAGGACATAGACATCACCCTCGCCGCCTTCGCAGAACTCCGCAAGAAACTGGAAGACAAAGTGTACCCGCAGGAAATGCCAAGCCTGAGTGCGGCAGCTGTTTAATTTTAAAACTACGTTATATAGAAAAAGCCATCCGACAGGGATGGCTTTTTTGTTTACAAGACACATGACTCCCCTCCCTATTTTCAGGGAGGGGAAGGTCTTTCCCGCCCTTCAGCGGGATTGACCGGGGTGGGTTGGCTCGCGCGAGTAAAACCCACCCCGCCAATGCTGCGCAAAGGCACCCCTCCCTGAAAATAGGGAGGGGAGTTTTTATTTGCGCGAGCCAAACCCACCCCGCCCTTCGGGCACCCCTCCCTGAAAATAGGGAGGGGAGTCGGAGAAATGTTGTGTGGTTATGGTGTGTATATCTCATGCTACTACAAAAGGCTGAATAAAATAATTTAGCCTTGTGGCAAACAGCAAGAAAATATACAACAAGCCAAGGCAGACAGACCGCAGAAAAGAACTCCGCAGCAACCTGACTCCTGCGGAAGCAGCTTTATGGCAAATGCTGAAAAACAGCCAATTATTGGGACGTAAGTTTCGTAGGCAACACGGGATATCCTGTTACATTGTTGACTTCTGTTGCCGGGAAGAGCGACTGATAATAGAACTTGATGGTGAAGTGCATAACGACCCTTTAAGAGCAGAATACGACAGCATCCGCGATGCGCAATTAAGAGCGCTCAATTACAAAGTATTACACTTCGAAAACAAACATGTATTCCGGCATCCAGAGGGTGTCCTGCAGATCATTATCTCATCATTCTCAAAAACACATTAAGTGACTCCCCTCCCTATTTTCAGGGAGGGGAAGGTCTTTCCCGCCCTTCAGCGGGATTGACCGGGGTGGGTATTACTCGTGTTGTTCTGAACTTCGCGAGCCAAACCCACCCCGCCCTTCGGGCACCCCTCCCTGAAAATAGGGAGGGGAGTCTGTTTTATTTGCGCGAGTAATACCCACCCCGCCTAAGCTGCGCAAAGGCACCCCTCCCTGAAAATAGGGAGGGGTGTCGGTTTTATTTGCGCAAGCCAACCCACCTCCCCCTGCGGGTACTCCTCCCTGAAAATAGGGAGGAGAGTCGGGATAATTTTGTTGCTTTTATTTATGTCCCTTTGAAGGGGCTTTTATTTTTTGAAAGGTGGTCGGGGCAAGGGGTTTGGGATTTTTATGGGACTTTTGTGGGGTTTATATGTCCCTTTTATGGGAGCTATGTGTACCCACATGTCTCTTTTGTGTACCCATATGTCCCGTTTATGTCTCTTTTATGTCCCTTTTATGTCCCCTGCATAGCGGCAGGCAGCACTACCACTCGGGGTTGCTCCAGTTTTCGCCTTTGGGGTCCATACCATCTATGATGATGTTGAAGCCGCGCTTGCGTTCTTCTGTGGCTTTTACGACCGGTTCTTCCACTTCATATTGCGGTGTGATGTTGCGCCACTTGTCGGCGGTGTTCTTTAGGGGGCCCATGATGAGGTTGAGGATCTTGGCTTTGGCATCGAGTTCTTCTTTGGTGCCGAAGCGTTGTCCTTCTGCGCGCTTGCGGATGTTGCGGTCGATCTCGCGGAGCTCGTCGTAGAGGTATTGTGTTTCCTGGTCGGGGGAAAAATAGGCGATCTTCTTGTGTTCTTCCCAGTTGCCGTCGGCTATCCAGCGGGAAACGGTTTTGCGGACGACATCGACTGCTTCTGCGATCTGTTTTTGTGTGAGTGCGGTAGTGAAATAGAGATACCGTGCGTGCTCTTTCTGAGCGTCTTTGCTGATAGGCATGTTTTAGAGTTTGCAGTGAACAGTTGGCAGTTTGCAGTTAACAACTAACAGTGAACAGTTCACAGGGTTTTAGATAAGAATTTGTTGCCGCGCTTCGCCGAGTGGGAAGGGGCATGTGTAAAGTTACGGAATGTGTGGATTTGGGGGTGGAAATGATATCCACATTGAGCTTTGCGCGAGCAAACCCACCTCCCCCTTCGGGTACTCCTCCCTGAAAATAGGGAGGAGAGTTGGGAGTCTATTTTGCTATTTGGATTTCCCGTCTTTCAACTGTTTTTTAGGCTGGGGGTTTTGAGTATCTTGGAGGCTACACTACACTTATGACCATACAGGAATACATCGCTAAGGTAAGCGATCGCTATCAATCAGGAATTACAACAGAACATAGCTTTAGAGGTGACTTACAAAACCTGCTTGAATCATTATTGCCGGAGGTAATGGTGACCAATGAACCAAAACACATTGCCTGCGGGGCACCCGATTATATTCTTACACGCAAAGAAATACCCGTAGGATATATAGAAGCAAAAGACTTAGGCGCTGATATTAATAGTAAATCATACAAAGAACAATTTGATCGCTATAGACATTCACTGAACAATCTTATCATCACCAACTACCTAGACTTTGATGTATACAAAGATGGAGAGAAAGTAGCCACCTACGCCATTGGCGAAAGAAACGGCAATACTGTAGTTGCCAAGCCCGAACAATTTGACGCTTTCAAAGCACTGATCGCAGACTTTGCTACACAAACAGGACAGACAATAAAATCATCCCAGAAGCTGGCAATAATGATGGCTAATAAAGCCAAGATGCTAGCCAAAGTGATAGAGGCCGCATTGGAGAGTGATGTCGAAAATGAAGCCAACAGTACCCTGAAAGAGCAAATGAAAGCCTTCCAGGATATACTGATACACGATATAAAACCAAATGAGTTTGCTGATATATACGCGCAAACAATTGCTTACGGTATGTTTGCTGCGCGATTGCACGACCCCAGCCTCGAAACATTTACACGTACCGAAGCTGCTGAGCTGATACCGAAATCAAATCCTTTCTTACGTAAGCTGTTCCAATACATTGCAGGCTATGACCTGGATACTCGCATTGTATGGATAGTAGATGCACTAGCAGATATATTCAGAGCAACTGATGTAAAGGCACTATTAAAGAACTTTGGAAAAGCAACTCAGCAACAAGACCCTATTATACACTTCTACGAAACTTTCCTTGCAGAGTATGACCCTAAGCTGCGTAAAGCCCGCGGCGTATGGTACACACCAGAGCCCGTGGTAAAGTTTATAGTGCGAGCCGTTGACGACATTCTGAAAACCGAATTTGGACTGGCTGATGGATTGGCTGATACCAGCAAGGTGAAGATAAAAGTTAAGGCACACTCTAAAGCAACCCCTGACAGCCGCTCTAAAATAAAAGAAACTGAAGTAGAACAAGAAGTACACAAAGTACAAATACTAGACCCTGCTACAGGTACGGCAACATTCCTTGCCGAAGTGGTGAAGTATATATACAGCAGCAAGTTTGAAGGACAACAAGGCATCTGGAGTAAATATGTGGAAGATCACCTGATACCCCGCCTGAACGGTTTTGAGTTGCTGATGGCGAGTTATGCAATGGCGCACCTGAAGCTGGATATGCTGCTGACTGAAACTGGCTACAAACCAAAGACAGATCAGCGCCTACGTATATATCTTACCAATTCGTTAGAGGAATATCATCCAGATACAGGCACTCTATTTGCGAGTTGGTTAAGCTCGGAAGCTAATGAGGCAAATAAAATAAAACGCGATACTCCAGTAATGGTAGTAATAGGTAATCCTCCCTATAGTGGTGAAAGTGCCAATAAAGGTAAATGGATAATGCGGCTTATGGAGGACTACAAGAAGGAACCAGGGGGGAAAGAGAAATTAAAAGAAAGGAATCCAAAGTGGATAAATGATGACTATGTAAAGTTTCTTAGATATGGACAACATTTTATAGAAAAAAATGGTGAAGGTATACTAGCCTTTATCAACCCACATGGCTTTTTAGACAATCCAACATTTAGGGGAATGCGATGGCATTTATTAAAAACGTATGACAAAATATACTCTGTTGACTTGCATGGTAATGCAAAAAAGAAAGAAACTTCACCTGATGGATCAATTGATCAAAATATCTTTGATATTATGCAGGGAGTAAGTATTAATTTCTTTATAAAAACTGGCAAAAAGAAAGAAAATGAACTAGGGAAGATGTTTCATTCTGACTTGTACGGTACAAGAGAAGTTAAGTATGATTTTTTGCTAGCTAATACGATAAAAACAGTTCCTTATAAAGAAATAAAACTTGAAGCGCCGATGTACTTTATGGCGCAAAAAACACTAGAAACTGACAATGTGTATAATACTGGCTTCTCCCTTCCTGAATTATTCAAAATCAATTCAGTAGGGATAGTAACTGCTAGAGATAACTTTACTATACATAATAAAAAGAATGACCTAGTAAGTACAATTACAGAATTTTTAGAATTAGGTGACGAAGAGGCAAGGTCTAAATTTAAATTAGGAAAAGACGTTAGAGATTGGCAAGTCAACTTAGCGAGAAAAGATATTATTGACTCTGGATTTCAGGCATCAAAAATAACTGAGGTAAATTATCGACCTTTCGATAAAAGATATACCTATTACACTGGGAAATCAAAAGGCTTTCATTGTTACCCTAGAAATGAAGTAATGAAACATTTCATTAATAGAAATAATATAGGCATTGTATTTAAACGAGGAGATGTTGAACCATTATCTGCACCTCTTTTCATATCAAAAGGCATTATAGATTTTAGAAGTTGGTCAAGAGCAGGTATGCAGGGAGGTGATTTCATTTCGCCATTATTTTTATATCCGGATGATGAAAACGAATTAAAATTAGATCATAGTAAAAAGGTCAATTTGGATTCTACTATTATTAAAAAAATATCTAAAGCCATCGGTATACTTTTTTCTGAGGACGAATCAAAAAGCCCAAAGACTTACAGCCCGCTTGACATTATTGATTATATATATGGTTTAGCAAATGGTAAAAAATTCAGAGAGTCTTATCAAGAGTTTCTAAAAATAGACTTCCCACGCATCCCCTACCCCAAAGATGTTGATATATTCTGGCAACTGGTAAAACTTGGTGGTGAGCTCAGGCAAATACATTTACTGGAAAGCCCTGTAGTCAATAAATACATCACCACCTATCCTGTAGATGGTGACAATGTCTTAGGCAAACCTAAATACGAGGATGGAAAAGTCTGGATAAACGATGAGCAGTATTTTGATAAAGTGCCGCAGATAGCCTGGGAGTTTTATATAGGTGGTTATCAGCCTGCACAAAAATGGCTGAAAGACCGTAAAGGGAGAGAGCTAACCTTTGACGATATACTACACTATCAGAAGATCATTGTGGCTCTTTCAGAGACGGACAGGATAATGAAAGAGATAGATAAGGTTGATTTTATGTAATTCAAGCTATGAGAGATTATAACTGTTTTAGCGGTGACAATAATAAAGTACTCATTTCAGCACAATATGACTTTTACGAGTACCTGATCTATGACATTTTTGATGTTGCGAGAAAATTGTGGCTCTTATGCGCAGAGATAGTTATGCTGGAAAGTGAAGATGTACAGAGGGTAAAAGATAAAACCAGTTTTGACCATCGAACACTGCAGCAAGTTCATGATGCCATTGCTACCGCTTTCCGTTACATACATAGAGATCATCAGCTAGAGATTGGATTCAACAAGAAATCACCTCAAGAGATCAATCACTATTTTGATCATTCTTATAATGATTGGGACCCTAAGAAATTTAATGATATGGAATTGCAGTACCTCTATAAGTGGAATCCATTTTTCAAGAAGCATTTGAAGGAACTGACCACAATAGACTCTAACAATTTTACCTACAATAAAAACCATACGTTTGTAAGAGACATAATAACTGCCAGTATTTTCTATCCCCATAAAGACAAGGGGTATGAAGCTGAAAAAAGATGTGACAGCTACATCTATGAATATTTTGGAAACGGACTTCCGGAAGCTGTCGAGAAACATTGGGAGGACTTCAGAATAAAGCAACAGAAAATCAATAACAAATCTCAATAGACCTATGCCAACAGACCAACAACCCGGCCTTACCGACAAAGAACGTACCTACCGCTACAACATGATCAAGGGGCGCATAGCGGAAACCCTGATACAAGAGCTTTTCCTGAGCATGGGGTATAATGTTTATCGCTATGGGATGGAAAATACTATTCCTGCTATTATGGGACTGCTGAAGGGTGTGCGAAGTGATGTGGCAGATAATATTAGGCGGATGCCGGATTTCGTTGTTCAGGACAAGACGAATAATGTCTATTTCGTGGAAGTAAAATTCAGGGCCAGCGGAGAGTTCAGCGAAAAGGACTTACCAAAAGACTATCCATATGGTAATGCCTTCATTATAGTCGTTTCCAAAAAACACATTAAGTGTATAACGATAAATGATCTAAGGTCAGGAAAAGTCATCACCCCGACATCTACTAACTATTTGGGCAGCCGCCCGGAGTTTGAGTTAGACAAGAGTACTATAATAGATTTCTGCAAGTTTGCTACACAGTTCTTTGAGGGGGTGTAATGTGCCTTCATTTCGTGAGGTTGCTTCGTGCCTCGCAATGACGCGAGTCGCCCTACCCCTTCCCTTCCTGCTTCTTTACCTTCTGCGTATCACTATAGGCGCTGGCTGTGGCGGCGGAGAGGCTGGCCCCGGTGCTGAGGTGGGAGTTGCCTGTCTCGTTGTTGGTGATGATGATATCTATGCCTCCGCTTTTGTTGAGGCTGAAGGTGAGGGTGTGTTCTTTCAGGAGTTGTTTTATTTTGGTGTTGGTTCTCATGGGGCTTGTCTCGGCTTAGCCGAGAGGTAAAGGTAATTAATACTAATAGCAAGACTCCCCTCCCTATTTTCAGGGAGGGGATGTTGACAAAAGAGCCAAAGGCGGCTTTTGTCAACTGGGGTGGGTCGGCTCGCGCTTAGCACTAAACACGAGAAAACCCACCCCGCCCTGCGGGCACCCCTCCCTGAAAATAGGGAGGGGAGTCTGATAATATTACACACACAACATATCCACACGCCCACCCTGCACCATCATCTTTTCGTACCTTTAGGAGATTGTAGCCACTGGTTCCGGCTCAGCCGGGCAACAAGGACAACAACAAGAGCATCGCCACGCTCAAAACGCCGAAACCATTGAAAACACTGGGTTTTCACAATTTCAAAGTGCCTGCGCGGCCGAATGGACGTGGCAATACGCGGCACACACGCGACGCATTACGGCACAGACGCGGCACATTATGACACAACCAAAAACCACGCAGATCAGGCATTATTCACAACTGTTTTTTCTCTATACACCAAAACTGAAATGACCTGAAGCAAAACTGAAGTAATATGAAGCAAAAGTGAAATAACATGAAACAAAAGTGAAGTAAAAGTGCAGCAAAAAGCAGCAAAACTGAAGCAAAAACCGACGCCCCCTTGCCAGGCCTGCATTCCGGCGCGCACTCAACCACCAAAAGTGAAGTAAAAATAATTACCACAACTCTCCTGCTGTCATCCTGCCGGCCCGCCGTGGAGGGAGTTTGTCGAAGGACAACTAATTCCCTATTTTCACGGAATAAAATCAAACGATGACGAAGACCATATTAAGTAGCTTATTGCTGTTATGCAGCGTATTTTTTGCCACTACGGCATTTGCACAAGACCAGGCCAAAATAGATGATGATATCCTGACGGCCTATTTCAAAAAGAATAAGATCAAGGCGACCAAGACGGCTTCGGGCCTATACTATGTGATCCACAAGAAGGGCGAAGGGGAAACGGCTAAAAAGGGCGCGAAGGTGGGTATGAACTACCTGGGCCGCTTCCTGGATGGCAAGAAGTTCGACGGTAATATCGATGAGAACTATGTACCGGTAGAAGGAAGGCAGGTGCTGAGTTTCAACGTTGGTGTCGGCATGGTGATAAAGGGATGGGATGAAGGCATACTGTTATTGAGCAAAGGTGCACGTGCTACGCTGTATATTCCGTCGCACCTAGCATATGGCCCTGCGGGTCGCCCGGGTATTCCGCCAAACTCAATATTGATGTTTGATGTGGAGATGATATCTGCGAATTAAGAGATCGATAATGTAAATCCCCCCCGGCTAAGCCGGGGGGATTTTTTATTTGTGCAAATGGACAAACTATTAACCGACTCCCCTCCCTATTTTCAGGGAGGGGACGTTGGCAAAAAAGCCGAAGGCGTTTTTTGACAACGGGGGTGGGTCGCTCGCGCTGTTCAGAACACCATGCATAATCCCACGCGAGCCGACCCACCCCGCCCTGCGGGCACCCCTCCCTGAAAATAGGGAGGGGAGTCATTTGCGTAATCACTAACTTAGCGACCTACAATACAAATACGTAATGAAAGTTTTTATAGTTGGCGCATCGGGGTTGGTAGGTAGTAATTGCATGAAGCATTTTTCGGAACAGGGCTGGGAGGTGAAGGGTTCTTATTTCTCCTACCCTACTGAGAATACTGTTTTCTACGATACGCTTCAACCTGATAACCCGGACAACTTCGACATCAAAGGTTTTCAGCCCGATGTGATCGTTCATTGCGGTGCACTCACCCATGTGGACCATTGCGAGACCAATCCCGTAGAGAGCTTTACCAAAACGGTACAAAGCACCATCAACCTGGTAGCCCTGGCGAAGGAATGCATGGCTAAGTTCGTCTACATCTCCACCGACTATGTATTTGATGGTAAGAGCGGGCCTTATACTGAAGATGCTGCGGTTAACCCCATTAGTGTTTACGGTCTTCATAAACTAGAGGCGGAACAACTGAGCCTGAATGAGCTAAGCAATACACTTGTTCTCAGGGTGACCAATGTATATGGAGATGAAGCGAGGGGTAAGAATTTTGTTGCCCGTATCGTTGACCAATGTAAGAATAACCAGGCGCTGACTTTGAAGTTGCCATATGATCAGTTTGCCTCCCCTACTAATGCGTTTGATATAGCGCGCGCAATGTTCGTGTTATTACGAGATAATAAAGATGGTATTTATCACATAGGTAGCAGCGACTACATGAATCGTGTGGAGCTGGCATTGCGTGTATTACAATATTTCCCTTCTGCACAGTATGACCTGATACCAATCAGTACGGAAGAATTAAAACAACCTGCAGCACGACCATTGCGTGGCGGATTTGTACGGATGAAATTCAGCAGTGAGTACCCTGACTTTTTGTTTACGAACGTTGACGACTTTCTGAACCGGGATTAGGGAAGATTAGTTGATTAACCGGGGCTCAATTTATTTTTGAGCGAAACACCTAAAGTGTTGGTTGAGGTGAGGGCAAAAAAAGACCGTCCCGATCGTAGATCGGGACGGTAGGACTGTACTTACTAACCCATCGTAAGTCCAACAAATATCAGGAAAAGGTTCGGCATATTAAAATATATTTTTCACCTATGTTTATCATAATCGCGTTTAAAATAATGTGATTATCTGCTAATGTATTGGTCTTGCCCCGAGGCGATCATTCTAGTTTGATCCTCTATTCTGCCAGAATATTCATTTTTAATTCAACAATCGGACATTATGTCTTTTAAAATTGTATCAAAACGGACAATTTGTCTTGTTTTTAAGTGATATTTTGCGTTGGTCTGTGGTTTGCATAATACTCTTTGTAATCAAAAAATCTAAAACTTTAAAACAATTACGATCATGTACAGCACAAAAAATCACGGAATGGTAACACGCACTTTAGGCGGACTGATGGAAGAAATGTTCAATGGCGGTTGGAACAACGCATTGACGAATGACACGAAAGACAGGATGAATGTACCGGTCAACATTAAGGAAACAGATACAGCTTATGAGCTACAAGTAATTGCTCCGGGGCTGAAAAAAGAAGAATTTAAGATCAATGTAGAGCGTAATGTATTAACTGTTTCTTTCGAACATAAGGAAGAGAACAAGGAAGAAGGATCAGACGCTAAGCAAGGTAAAGTATTGCGCAGTGAGTATAGCTTCCGTTCATTCAAAAGGAGCTTTACACTGAACGACAAGATCGATACTACAGGTATCAACGCTAAGTACACAGATGGTGTATTGGAAGTAGCATTGCCTAAAAAAGAAAATGCTGCACCTGTGACGCAAGAGATCAGTGTAGCGTAAGGTTCAGTTGGCAATTTGCAGTTGCCAGTTTACGAGAATCGAGTATCGAGCAACAAGAATCTAGTGAGTAGAGAGTGAGTTTGAATAGTGTGTTTGAGTGAGGTTTGGTTAGAAAAGATAAGGCGGGATGATTCCCGCCTTTATCTTTTTGTACTTCTTATGTTTTGTTCTTAATAGTCTTGTATTAGCGAATGTAGCCTAGTATTTTCAGCATGCTTTGCGGGGTCTGCTCTTTGGCGTATAACCAGTCTTCGAGTTCGCCGTCTTTGTTCATTTCTACTACCACGTGTTTGGGCGATGGTATCATGCAGTGCTTGATACCGCCGTAGCCCGCAAGTTGGTCCTGGTAGGCACCTGTGTGGAAGAAGCCGATGTACAGAGGCTCTGCACCTTTCTCTTTATCCAGCTTGGGCAGGAATACGGCATTGATGTGCTCCTCAGAAGTATAGAAATCGTGGCTATCGCAGGTGAGACCACCGAGGTGTACTTCCTGGTATTCCTTGTTCCATTTGTTGATCGGCATCATGAGGAACTTCTCCCCTATGCCCCATGTGTCGGGTAAGGTGGTGATGAAAGAACTATCTATCATGTACCATATCTCACGGTCGTTCTGCATTTTGTCGTCCAGCACACTATAGACTACAGCACCTGCCTCACCTACGGTGAAAGAACCAAACTCAGTATATATATCCGGAACGTCCACTTTGTTGCGTTTGCAAACCTTCTTAATAGTAGATACGATCTCATTGACCATATAATTATAGTCATAGTCGAAACCGAGGGAGTGCTTGATGGGGAAACCACCGCCGATGTTCAGGCCGGTGAGTTCAGGACATATCTTCTTCAGCTGGCAATAAAGTGTCAGCATCTTGTTCAGCTCACTCCAGTAGTACACGTCATCCTTTATGCCTTTGTTCATAAAGAAGTGTAACATTTTCAGCTGGAACTTCTTATTGTCCTTTATGTTGTCAATATAGAATTCGAGTACATCCCTGCTTCGGATACCGAGGCGGGAGGTATAGAAATCGAAAGTTGGTTCTTCTTCGGCCGCTATACGGAGACCGATATTTACCGGATCCTTCGCGCGTATGGACTTTTTATAGTCCTCAAACTCGTTCTTATTGTCGAGGATGGGATATACATTCTTAAAACCATCATTGATCAGGCGGGCGATATTGCGTGTATAGGTCTTAGTCTTGAACCCATTACAGATGATCACCGTTTCCTTATTGATCTTGCGTCGCTTGTATAGCTGCTTCACTATCTCGATATCGTAAGCGAAAGAGGTCTCGAGGTGCACACCGTGCTTCAGGGTTTCTTCCACTATAAAAGAGAAATGAGAACTTTTGGTGCAATAGCAATAAAAGTACTTGCCGTCGTAACGGTGCTTCTTAATAGCGTCGTTGAACATCTTCTTCGCCTTGTTCACCTGCATCCCGATCTTGGGCAGGTAAGTAAGCTTGAAAGGAGTACCATATTTGTTAATAAGATACTTCATGTCAACTCCATTAAAATGAAGGTAGTTGTCCTCTACATTAAAGCCTTCCTGCGGAAAGCCAAAGGTCTGTTTGACGAGGTCGCTGTAAGTGTTATCCATCTAGATTGATGACAGAAATTTGTACAATTATTTAAGTGAACAAATGTAATTATTTGATTTGACGCTTGGTCACATTTTTTGGATAAACATTTATTAATCTTTTTGAATTCTTTTCTGGTCCTGAACTCTTTTATTCTAGTTTTGCGCCACATACTACGAAATGAAGAAGGCGCTTTTACAAATACACCTTGCCGTGCTGCTCTGGGGATTTACCGGGGTACTGGGCAGGGCCATTACACTTACTGCGCCGATACTGGTATGGTACAGGATGGCACTTACTGCATTGTTCGTAGCCGTGATCCTTTTCTATCGTAAGGAATGGGTGAAAGTACCCAAAAAAGGGCTGCTGCAGATGGCATTGATAGGCGGACTGATGGGACTCCACTGGATAGCCTTTTACGGGGCCATCAAATTTGCCAACGCCTCTATCGCGCTTATCTGCCTTTCTACTGCCAGTATCTTTACCTCTTCGCTTGATCCGTTGTTCAACAAGGGGAAGTATGATATCCGCGAATTGTTGATGGGTTTGCTGGCTTTGGCGGGTGTATATCTAATCTATCGCTACCAGCAATCGTTCAGCGTGGGTATTATATATGGTGTGATAGCAGCGATACTCAGCTCTATCTTCACGATGCTGAACAAGCGCATAGCCAACGACTACCCTGCCCGCACGATGGTATTCTACGAAATGTCCACGGGGCTTGTGGTTATCAGCCTGATACTACCCTTTTACCTGGTGCAATTCCCGGAGACGGTTTTGCTGCCACAGCAGGGTGATATCATCGGGCTATTTACGGGCAGTCATAGCTTTGGCGGCGTTAATGACTGGATATGGCTTGTGATCATGGCGCTCTGCTGTACGGTATGGGCGCAATCGCTGGCGCTGAATTCATTGAAACATATTTCCTCTTTCACCGCTACCCTCAGCGTGAACCTGGAACCGGTATATGGTATCATACTCGCCTTTATCTTCTTTAATGAAAATACGGAACTGAACAGTGGCTTCTTCTGGGGGATGAGTTTGATATGCCTGTCGGTGGTGTTTCAAACGGTAAGGGTGTTGAAACCTAAGGCTTCACCGGGGTATTTGAAGGAGCGGGGTGGATTGGGGGATTAATTTTTGCATTCCGACATGTCATGTTGAGCACAGCGAAACATCTATTAACGTGAGAACTTGTGCGGATAGATCCTTCGCTGTGCTCAGGATGACAGGTAGCGAGTAGTTTCCGCTGAAGACGGAAATAGAAGGTTGCGGGTCAAGCCCGCAATGACAGGAGGGAGGTTCCGAAATGACACGAGTGGGCCTCATTACAACATCCCAGCTTTGTCATGGTTCGCCCTTCGACTCCGCTCAGGGTGACAGCTCACCACGACATCATTATCAACTTGTTCGTGTTACGCAGGGCAACCGCAAGGGATTGCCCCTACATATAGATTGCAGCGAGTAATCATAACGCATACTGACGGCTTGAAGCCGTACAGATGCTACTGATAGTGGCATAATTTTTACTTTTTATAAGTACAGAAAACAAGGTTCTCACCCACAAACTGTACTATATGAAAGCACTATTCTTTTCCCTCGCATTTGTATCCATCGCTGCGCTTGCCTCAGCGCAACACAGGAAGGAAGCACAGGCATCACAAGACGCGCTGGTCGGCACCAAAAGTTGGATATCTCCTCCTGTCCCCATGCAAGGCAGCCGCATAGTGTATGAAGAAACAGTAGATGTGCCCAATAAGCTAAGCAAAGAGATCCTTTTTAAAAATGCACTGGAGTGGTATAACTACAATTACAAGACCGGGGACACCAGGCTAACAGTGGAAAACCCCGGGACCGGAAAAATATCAGGTACCGGAGTAATTAAGTACACACCCACCGCAGCGGGCATCGCTGGGGAACTACCCATATTCTTCGAGTTTGATCTGCAAATAGTAGATGGCAAATACAACTACAAAATTTATGATATGTACAGCATAGATGCCTCAGGCAAATTCGCCTACGCCGATATGTATAGAGAGGACAGGAACAAGAATCCACAAGTCTCACCAAGATGGGGAGTACGGTACAGATATGAATTGCTTTCGGATATGAATAGCATGATAGAGAGCGCAATTTTGCATCTGAAACAAAATATGCAGATGAATTCCGGGCTCGCAAATAATTGATTATTAATTCATTATTAAAATGTGAATAAGTTTTATTACGCAAGCGAAAACCTGGCATACTTTTTTACCGTTTATATGTAAGAACTTAAAAATCGGGGTCATGAGCTTGAAAATACTTCTTATAGGCGATAATGAAAGGGCTATGCTGGCCGATAAGGTTTACCTGAAAGACAGGGGCCTGTATGTACATAGTTGCCTGTACACCAACCCTGACGTAGTAGATGACCTGGTGAAGGAAGTGAAGCCCGACCTGATATTTATCAATCCATCCCAGTCGGATAGCGGTACAAGGCATATCTACCAGCAATTCCTGAATGATCTGAACCTGGTGAGTATCCCTATTATATATACCTTGATGGAAGACGATGTTTACCTCGTGAACCGCAAAAGGACTATCGCCAAGCCTAAACGCAATATTATTGCGGACAATATGATAGATGCGATAAAACAAGCATTGACGACACCGAACACTACCCCGATCACCCTTCCGTTAACAAAAAAAACGCATTTGCCGCTTAACCGCCATGCTTACAGGGCTTAATATGGGCAAATACCTCCTATTCATATCATTATTCTTCTCTGTACCTGCTGTAGCGCAGGATAGTACCGCTCATAAATATGGTAATGCTCCCTTAAGCGTAGTGCATTCCACCTTTAAAGTAACCGAGCCTCAAAAGCTCCCTGCCAATCTTTATACCCAACACCTGGGATTCTTCTGCAAGCAGGAACTAAACATGACCCGAAAGAGCATACCCGTGCATTTCAGGCTGGGTAGCATGGAGCAAGTTAACTACCTGGAGCGCAAGCCCGGATACCTTTACGACCCTAAGAACAGGTAAGTATTGCATTTGTTAATAGAAAATTTTCTTTCCTAAGCGTTTGTTATCCTGCTTTTAACGCGGCGTTAAGAGCAGCGGAATATTTTGTAAGGGCTGCTTGTGAACGTAATATTGT
Organism: Bacteroidetes bacterium UBA7674; assembly: GCA_002483105.1. GTDB lineage: Bacteria > Bacteroidota > Bacteroidia > Chitinophagales > Chitinophagaceae > MKUN01. Next base: position 446,567 of record DLHG01000013.1, on the reverse strand, counting down.
TCTAACAAAACAAACAAACCAAAAACAAAAACCAACAAACTATGTTCACACTAAAAGCACAAACCGGCCAAAGCGTAAACTATCAATTCTTCAAAGCGCTCTACTGCAACGGGCATCACTACCTTTGCGACTTCAGCAACACAGTGACCGCCGACCGCAAAATGAAATATATTGTTGATATCGAAATTCCGGGCGAAGGCGAATTGCACGTTGAAATGGTGCAGAGCAAAGACGGATGGCAATTTGCTGATATGAACGAAGTAGCAGACAATACGTTGGAACGCGAACTGTCTGCTATGATATACAATCACATCCTGTTACATTAATAATTACTACATCACAATAAGATAGTAAAGGTCTCTGCGGTTGCAGGGACCTTTTTTTTGCGCGAACCGCCGAGTCCCTTTCAGAAGACTCGGCGGGGAATATGAAAAGGAACCTTTATTCAGCTTTATAACTACCTCTACCGGACGGAGTCCTGCTTTCTATTGGTTAGATCGAAGTGACGCTGCGCTAAACACTTCGACCAGCGCGGGCCGAGAAGGACCATCTATCCAGCCGGACAGGCGTGCTGATGCTACCCGTTTTTTACGATAACGATTTTTTCCTGAGAAGGGATGAGTCTGCCAATAGCTTCGGTATGGCTGCTTAGGCCATAAGAATTAAGGATCTCTGTCAAAGCGGGGATCCCTTCTTCTTTTATGGCTATTAGTAAGCCGCCATTTGTTTGAGGATCGGGCAAGAGGCTGAAAGCTTCCATCACATTTACACCTGCGTCAAAACCTGTTTTAGTACTGTAGGCATTCCAGTTGCGGTAAGTAGCATCAGGCACTATCCGTTGGGAGAGGTATTCCCTTGCACCTTCGGTAACAGGCAGCTTTGAATAATACAGTTCCGCACTAAGCTTGCTTCCTTCCGCCATTTCTATCAGGTGTCCGAGCAAACCAAAACCTGTAACATCGGTCATTGCCGATACGCCTGCAATCTTACCAATAGCCTCGCCTGCTTTGTTGAGCGTAGTAAGTTGAGCTATTAAAATATCCAGGTGTTCCGGTTGCAACACTCCGCGCTTTTGTGCGGTCGATAGTATTCCTACTCCCAAAGGCTTGGTGAGGAAGAGCCAATCACCCTCGTTAGCCGTATCATTTCTTTTCAGGTGTTCGATGTTCACTATGCCGTTAACAGATAAACCGAATATCGGTTCGGTGCTATCAATGCTATGGCCACCCGCCAGTGGGATTCCAGCTTCTATACAAACCGCTCTTCCTCCATCTATTACTTCCTGCGCTAACGAAGCAGGTAACTTCTCAACAGGCCAACCCAATATAGCCAATGCCATGATAGGCTTCCCGCCCATAGCATATACATCGCTGATGGCATTTGCTGCAGCTATGCGTCCGAAGTCGTAAGCATCGTTAACGATCGGCATAAAGAAGTCTGTGGTGCTGATGAGAGCGGTACCATTGCCCATATCATATACCGCCGCATCGTCTTTACTGCTGTTGCCCACGAGTAATGAATTACTGTCAGGCATCGCTACCCTACCTTTCAGAATTTCGTCCAGCACGGCAGGAGCAATCTTACAGCCACAACCGGCACCATGCGAGTATTGCAATAATTCTATCTTATCAGCGGCTTCCATTCTTATGCGGGTTGTTTTATCTCTATTAGTTTTTGCGCGTTGGCTTTTGCGTTTATGCTATCGCAGGGAATTTTCTGCAACACGTCTTTCAAATTCTCACGGGCATTGAGGCTCTTGGTGTAATGCTTGTCGTAGTACCAAAGCAATACTCTAAAACACTCTGTTATATTATTCTCCAGCAAATGGTTGATGGCAGTCTTTGTTTCGAGCGGGCCAAGGCGCTTCTGAATACGAATGATGGCATTGACCAAATGCTCTTTATCAAACTTACCATAGCCTGATACTATATGCTGCAATCTATGTTCAAAATCTATCTCAAGGAAATACAGGGGTGCTTTGCGCATCAGGTTCCAGAACGATTTGGGCAGATTGACCAACCCAATGCGCTGGCTCTCGTCTTCCACCCATATAGGTTGTGATCGTTGTGCAGCCTCTTCCAGGTGTATGGCCAGTATATTTTCAAACATTTCCTGTCCCGGCTGCTTCCCTTCTCCCATAGCACCAAAAGCAGAGCCCTTGTGCGATGCAATGGCTTCGAGGTCGAGCACTGTTTCTTTTCTGCGTTTCAATTCGTGGAGGACATCTGTTTTTCCACTGCCTGTATAACCGCCAAGGACTTTTAACTCATAGTCTTTTTCGAAACCGGCCAGCACCCATTTACGAAAAGCTTTGTAGCCACCCACCAGCAAATGCACTTCAAAACCATACAGGTCGAGCAACCACGCCACTGCACCACTGCGCATACCACCACGCCAGCAATGAACCAGCACCACTTTACTTTCGTCCTTGCTTTTCTTGTTTTGTTCCTGCAGAATGGCTTCCACCAGTTCCACCATGAGGCGCATTTTAGGGCCGAAATAGTCGAGCCCTATTTTGATGGCGTCCTGGCGGCTTCTTTGCTTGTAGGATGTGCCGACAACCTTGCGCTCCTCATCAGAAAACAAGGGAAGGCTGACAGCACCCGGAATATGCGCATGCGCATACTCACCCGGCGAACGAACATCCAGTACCGGATGCAGCTTAGCCATTTCAAGAAAATCCTGTATATGTAATTTATTTACAGACATGATATCTTCCGCAAATTAAGACATCCTTATTGTTTTCATTGCATTTGCGATAGTCGGCATGATTATAATAACTAATTTAGCAGCAAGTATTTAGCCAATGCCTGAAGAAGAAAAGAAGAAAAATTCTTATGTATCTATAATCATTACCGCTATCGTTATAGCGGGAGGTATCTGGCTGTTTGCCAACAAGGAGAAATTCAGCGATGACAAACACTATGTAATGCTCTTCAGGAATGTAGAAGGGTTATCTGTGTCCTCGCAGGTGAGCCTGCACGGCGCAATAATAGGCAAGGTATCTCAGACGTACATAATAGACAGCGGCATAAAAGTGACTATAGCCGTTGACCCGGAAGTAAAACTAACAAAAGGCACCACTGCAAAACTCATTTCCGCAGGGATGGCCGGCGGCAGGGAAATAAAACTCACCAAAGGGCTCAGTAAGGAGCTATTACCGGAAGGCGGGCACATTGCGGGCATAGACGGTAAAAGCATGATGAGCAAGGACGGGCAGATAGGCAGCACTATTCGCGTAGCTAAAATTGCCCTGAAGACGACCGACAGTATACTGGATGACCTTTCTACACTTGTAGATAAGGCAGCTATCAGGGACATCCGTTTCCAGTTGAATAAAATAGACAGGCAATCGGAAGATGCTTCTAATACCGCGAGAAAGGCAAGGGGCACGGGAGAGAATCTTGCGGGCACGATACATGATGTGAATGCCGATGTTGCAAAACTGGCGAACGACAGCAAGGAATGGCCTGCTACTATAGCGAAGGTGGAAAAGCAATCAGGAGACCTGGTGAAGTCGACTGCCGAGCTGGAAGAGAATATGAAAAATATCTCCGCCAGTTTCAAAAAGCTCAAACCAATATTCGACAAGGCTAACGATAAAGGAAGTGCACTTGGCAAGATGCTAAACGACAAGCAGGCCTACAATACTGCTACTAAGCAAGCGAGTGAAGCAGACAGAGTTGGCAAAGAAGCTATGGCAAGGCCATCGGCTTATTGGTTTGCTATCTTTGGAAGCAATAGGTAATTCAGGCCCCAACCCCTAAAGAGGCTTCCATGTGAGATCTATATCTGCTCGCCGATGAAGAGATAGATGGTGTAAGCCGATAGTATCACGCAGCAGACAAAGAGTATCAGCGCTACATATAGCAGTGGCATCACCTTCTTAGATACTGACAGTAAAAAAGAAAGGATAGATAACACCAGCAGCAAGCCTGCCAATATTGCCAATGAGGTAACCATACAGTTTGTTTTTACTTGCCCTCTATCAATTTATCCAGTGTACCCTGTGCCAGCGGGTGGTAGTTCATCTTGTACTTAGCATAGATGGTCTTTGCCATATCCTGTTTTCCGCTGGTCATCATTTCTTTATACAGCGGCTCGAGGAATTTCCTTCTGCCTACTGAACTCAGGAATTTCTCCATTGCCGGATAAGCCACATCGTAGCCGGTAGCTACGGACATGATGAACCATAGATCAGCTATTTCGCTGTTACCGCTTTGGGTGAACTTGTTTTCTTTGTCGAGGTCGGCCATTTGCTCTTTGGTGAGCGGCTTAGGCATCTTACGCAGGAAGTGTAGCCACTCATGTGTTGTCCAGATGGACGTAGTGAGTGACGATGCGGCAGCACCTTTCAGGAATTTATCGCGCTCTGCATTTACCTTATCGAACAGCACATGGTCGGCACGAGGTGCATTGGACGGAATGCCCGGGCCATATACCCAAGCCTTGATATTGATCTTTTCTTCCAGTGCCTTGTCGTTATTCAACAAGTTGTTTCGCAGGTAACTAAGGAATTGTTCTGTATGAATTGTTTTGAACGCATGCTCATCAAAGTATTTCTTCAGGAAGACGTCGAATTTTTCGCGACCTACATTTTCTTCTATGAGGCGTAGCAACAATGCGCCCTTTTCATAAGCTATGTCGGTAAGGCCATCATCCGGGTCACGGTCTTTCAGGTCTATGTGCAGCCATGTGTCTTTGTTATCCGCACCAATGTCTTCCACTGCTTTTTCTAGATCCTGGTAGCCGAGTTCCCAAAGCATGTCCACGTAGTCTTTGCCATTGAGTGATTCAGATATACGTCGCTCGAAATAAACAGTAAAGCCTTCATTCAGCCAGAAGTCGTTCCAGGTAGCATTGGTCACGAGATTACCGCTCCAGCTATGCGCGAGTTCGTGGGCTATGAGGTTGACCAATGAACGATCACCTGCAATAACAGTAGGTGTGCAGAAAGTGAGGCGCGGATTTTCCATACCACCTATCGGGAAGCCCGGAGGTAATACCAGTATGTCGTACCTACCCCACCTGTACGGCCCGTATAGTTGCTCGGCAGCATGAACCATCTTACCTGTTTCGGCAAATTCGTAATGTACCTTTTCCAGCATGTTCGGTTCTGCGTAAACGCCTGTGCGCTCGTCTATTGCTTTGAATGAAACATCACCTACAGCAAGTGCCATAAGATATGCAGGAACAGGTATCTCCATTTTGAAATGATAGATACCGCTGTCGCTGAGCCTTTGTGGGTTCTCCGCACTCATGAGCGCCATCAGGCCTTTCGGAACTGTAACGCGGGCATTGTAGGTATATCTTATACCGGGACCGTCAGCACATGGGATCCATGAGCGGGCGTATATGGATTCTGATTGAGTATAGAGGAACGGGTGTTTTTTGCCTAACGTCTGCTGAGGAGTGAGCCATTGCAGGGCTGTAGCTTTCGCACCCGACTTGTAATAGATAATTACATTGGTGCTGTTCTCAGAGATAGGGATATTCAGCGCGCTACCCAGATGCTCAACGAAAGCATCGAGTTTGTATTCCACTTTATTGCCATCCACCTTTACGCTATCAATCGTTAGATCGTATGTATCCAGCTTCAGCGTTTTTATTTTCCCTTTGTTCTCTATCTGCCATGTGGCGTTGCCTGATATTTGTTTGCCCGTGAGGTCTACATTGATATCAAGGTCGAGGTGTTTCATGGTTACCTCGTCTGCATTGGACTGTGTGTGCAAGTCGCGAACCACGGTAGTGTCGTTTGAAGATGGGATTTCTTTTGTAGTATTATTATCGTTACCACAAGAGCTGAGAACAGATAATAATATAATAGCGGAAGAAATTTGCTTGAGCATGCGGCAAAATACTAAACAATGGAGAAAAAAAGGGCACCCTTTTTGGGGAGGCCGGGAATATTATTACATACTATACTTATTTTATATCCATAGACATTTCATATTGGGAGAGGAAATGCATGAAGCCTGTTTTTTCGAGGAACGTTCTGATGCCCGGAGCGGAACTATCAAGGTTAATAACGGACAAGGGGACTTCTGATAGATTGCTCATAATTTGAAACAGAGCTGTGCCAAAGCGTCTGCTTCTATAATCGTTGTCTACACCAAAGAACATGACGCGGCCATTGGATGGCTTGACAACTGCTGCGGCTACTACCCTATCTCCGTCTAGGATCTTTATTACTTTCTTATCATGGGTTTTGTTGATAGCTGCCAGCGAATACTGCCAGGCGGGATGTACGTCACAGAACTTCATCCATTCAGGATTTAGTTCTTGTGCTGTTCGATAGTCGATGTTTGTATCATCGCTGAGGCTTGTGTCGGATTTAAACGCATCTAGTTTACGTTCTTTCTCATACCCTACCTTCTCATAGAGGTGTACGGCTACCTCATTATCGTTGATGACTTCGAGAACGCATTTTTCTACCCCTCTTTCTTTCAGCAGTGGTAACAGGTAATCGTATAGTTTTAGAGTAATGCCTCTGCCTCTATATGAAGTGATAACTCCTGTGCCCGCATTGTTGGCAGTGAGAATGCCGCTGATGGTGTCTAGTCCGGTGAGGATGAAACCTACAATTCGTCCTTCATCGAACATTCCAACAGATAGTGACAGGTCTATTGATTCTGTGGTGATGCGTTGCTGCATCTGCTCATCGGTGAGGTGAAGTTTTACGAAGTAGCCCTCGAAGCCTGCATTGAAGGCATTCGTGAGGTCGGTGAGGGATATGTTTTCTAATGTTTTGATCTTCATTTAGTAATACTTGTTCCCGCAGATACTCGTAAAAGTATTAATGTTGTTCTGACGGTCGTCCGGATTAGATTGCTTCGTTCCTCGCAATGACGGGAGTGAGGAGCTACTATAATAAAGGCTCCTTTCGGAGCCTTTATTATAATAATTATATTTTCATTTTACTTTTCAGGTCGGCGGGTATAGCGTTCTTGTGAATCAATATCGCTGTTGTTTTGTACTTCAGGTAATTCTTAGTTACGTTGATGTATCCCTTGTAGTCGTTCTTTTCGCCCCATGAGTTTTTCACTACATAGTACTCTCTTCCATTCTGATCTTTAGAAGTACCTACTATGTGCATACCGTGATCATCGGTAGTTTCGTAGCTGTCGAAAGCCGCCTGGCGGGTAGTTTCAGTGATGTTACGTTCAGGCTTAGGGCCATTGAACAGAGCCTTTTGCTCTTCTTCCTCCATATCATCCCACTCTTTTTCAGGAACGAAAGCAACACCATTTTTCCAACTGAAATACTTCTCGCTCACGTCAGTTGCCCATGTTACAGTGTATCCTGTCTTTAGCGCGTTGTCGACAATAGCAGTCAAGTCGTCCATTTTTACATTATACACCTTATCGAAGCTCCAGTTGTCAGGAACCAAAAGCAGGTTCTTTTCATAGTAAGGATACTCCTGGAAAGATGATATCTCCACATAGTCGGCAGGATTCAATCCCACCACTTCCTTAGCGAAAGACTGCGGTGTGTACATTTTGCCCTGGTAGTTGAACTGTTCAGGAACAGCACCGAGGTAAGTATCTAATACTGCCTGGAATGCCTTGCGGAAGTTTGGCGTCAGTTTACCATTAGGGTTCTTCACCGCTGCATCCAGCATGCCTTTCAGCAAAGCCTGCATTTCGGCGAATTTGTTCTTGGTCGTGCCATAATTCAGTCCGGAATATGCGTCCTGCGGCATCATACCGTATTTAGCATACATATTAATGACGTCGTGACAAGAGCCACCATCGCCCCATGCTACGGAGCCGTGCATGCGCAGGTAATTCTCCGCTTTGTCCATATATACATTACGTGCAGTAAATATTTCTGCAAGGTCAACGGGCTTTTTGCCCATACGAATCATTTCACTTTCGAGGAAGGAATTGGTACTATAGCTCCAGCAGGTACCTGAGCTACCCTGTGTTTTTACCGAGGTTCTTTCCAAGTCTATGACACTGGCGAACTCGTATTTCTTTTTAGAACTATCACTTTTGTTGGTTTCCAGCTTCTTCATCAGGTCGTCCTGCGCAATAGCTAAGCATGGCATTGCCGAAGCAATGAGTAATAACAACTTCTTCATTTTCAAAATATCCATTATTTATTTGAGAACAACGAAAATACCCAATTATGGGGTTCTGCCCAAACCCCTAAAGGGGTGAAATGGGCAGCTCTGCCGAAGCGTAAGCCCTCCCGGCCTCCCTAAAGGGAGGGGACGGGGGTTAAATCATATCAATTTCGTAGAGCAACTCTTTAGTATCACCTTTTTGGCCGTAGAGTTTGGCGCTATTTATCACGAAACTGTCGAAACGCTGCATGAATATCTCGGCGAGACGGAGGTCGCGCTCTTCTATGTATAGTTCAGCTTTATCGTCCTGGTCGGTAAGGGAATCCCTGTATTTCTGGTATTCTTCATTTTCAGCGAGATCTTTGTCTATCTCGGCTATGAGCGAAAGTGTATATGCTGACTTTTCACCGATGTCAAAATCGAACATGGCTTCGAGGAGGGTATCTTCGTCTGTGAATGTTTGGTTTTTTATGAACATGATCTCTTATTTATGGCTTATGGGGCAAATTTAGGGTATTAAACTGAGAGGCTTAGGCTACAGTCGCTACGTCTCAGCTGCGTCATGGTTCGACTCCGCTCACCATGACAGCCCTATTTAACTTGCTGCTACGGGTGCGATGAAAACCGCTTATAATTTACAATTGTTACAAAACATTAACTATTCATTATTACTATTTTTTCGAGGATCAAAAAAAATATTTGTTGATTCAAATATCAATCGTAATATTGCAATCAAGCGAATGACATGGGAGCTACAAAGACAGATCTATTTACGAAGAAGCAGAATGAGATTGCAGCGATGGCTAAGGCAATAGCTCATCCGGCCCGTATTGCCATTCTACAACAACTTTTAAAGACAAACGCGTGTGTCTGCGGGAGCCTTGTTGAAGATTTGGGCCTGGCGCAAGCCACAATTTCACAGCACCTGAAAGAATTGAAGAATGTCGGCCTGATACATGGAACAGTGGAAGGTACAAGTGTTTGCTACTGCATAAACACCAAAACATGGAAGCAGTACCAACAACTTTTTGCCGACCTGTTCATTGATATTACCGACTCCCAAAATTGTTGTTAGCTATTTTTTTGTTTACCTTAATCGCAATATTGCAATAATACAAACTGAATAAAATAAAAAGACGATGACTACTGATCAAGAATTAAAAGAGCTGGTGCGCCGGAAATACAGCGAAATAGCTTTGCAAGATAAAGATAGCAATATGGCTTCGTGCTGCGGTGCGGGCGGTTGCAGTACAGAGGTGTATAACATAATGAGTGATGACTACACCCAACTGAAAGGCTACAATCCTGATGCTGACCTTGGCCTGGGATGCGGGCTTCCTACGGAGTTTGCGCAGATAAAACCAGGCGATGTGGTAATCGACCTAGGTAGTGGTGCGGGTAACGACTGCTTCATAGCCCGCTCTCTTACGGGAGAAACAGGAAAGGTAATTGGTATCGACTTCACAGAAGCGATGATAGAGAAGGCCCGCATTAATGCGGAAAAGCTTGGCTTTCATAATGTAGAATTCAGGCAGGGTGATATAGAAAAAATGCCTGTTACCGCCAAGACTGCTGATGTGATCGTGAGTAACTGCGTTCTGAACCTTGTGCCCAATAAGCGTAATGTGGTGAACGAAATATTCCGTGTGTTGAAACCACACGGCCACTTTAGCATTTCAGATATTGTGTTGGTTGGCGAACTTCCGAAAAATCTGCGCGAGGCTGCAGAGATGTATGCCGGTTGCGTAAGCGGCGCTATTCAGAAAGATGACTACCTGAACTTAATTAAAGAGGCAGGCTTTGAGTCTATTACGCTACAAAAAGAAAAAGTAATACATATCCCGGACGACATACTGAGTAACTACTTAAGTGCAGAAGAAATTACTGCATTCAGAAATAGTGATGTGGGAATATACAGCGTTACCGTCTTCGCACGCAAACCCGATTGCTGTGATCCAGAAAAGGGATGTTGTTAATAAGCTGAAACACTTCATACGTTTTTATGAAGAGACTATTCATGAGTCTGGCAATACTATTACAGGATCTTCATGCTCAAGGGCAAAGCCTCAATTCGGTTGGGGCTTTGCCTACCATTGACCTCACAAAATCAACAAGAAATAATAACACACCTTATGACAGCAAACAACTGCGCGCCGGCCGCTGAACGGAAAAAACTCAGCTTCCTGGACAGTTACCTCACGCTATGGATATTCCTTGCTATGGCACTGGGCGTGGCTATAGGATATCTTATCCCATCGTCTTCGGGATTCATCAATTCGTTCTCATCGGGAACTACTAATATACCCCTTGCCGTAGGATTGATACTGATGATGTACCCCCCACTGGCCAAAGTGAAATATGAACACATGGGAGAAGTGTTCAGGAACACAAAGATACTTGGCGCATCACTGTTTCTGAACTGGGTGATAGGCCCCATACTGATGTTCGGGCTGGCGCTGTTGTTCCTTAACGGTTATCCGCACTATATGGTGGGATTAATACTGATAGGGCTTGCACGGTGCATAGCCATGGTGATAGTGTGGAATGAACTGGCGGAAGGCAGCAGGGAATATGCCGCCGGGCTGGTAGCGCTCAACAGCATCTTCCAGGTATTGCTGTACAGTGTGTATGCATATATATTCATCACCATACTTCCACCCTATTTCGGGATGGAGGGACTGGAAGTAAATGTGACCATCGGGGAGATAGCTAAGAGCGTAGGTATCTACTTAGGCATTCCCTTCGCTGCGGGTATCATCAGCCGATACGGATTGATAAAACTGAAAGGCGAAGAATGGTTCAACAAAAAATATGTGCCGTTCATTTCCCCTATCACATTGATCGCGTTATTGTTTACGATAGTGATCATGTTCAGCCTGAAAGGCGAACTGATAGTGCAACTGCCTTTCGATGTTTTGAGAATAGCAGTACCCTTAGTGATATACTTCGCCATCATGTTCCTTGTGAGCTTTTTTATGGGGAAGGCATTCGGCGCTGATTATTCCAAAAGTGCATCCATCGCCTTTACAGCCGCAGGTAACAATTTCGAGTTGGCGATAGCGGTGGCCATCGGCGTATTCGGCATCAACTCGGGCGAGGCATTTGTGGGTGTCATCGGCCCGCTGGTAGAAGTACCTGCATTGATAGCGCTGGTACGTGTAGCCTTCTGGCTGAGAAAAAAATACTATTCCAATACGGTTAAAACTACAGAAATATGAGAATAGCATTATTTAGTGATATCCATGCAAATCTACCGGCACTGGAAGCGTGCCTGGCGCATATGGAAACGCAAAAACCTGACGCAATATATTGCCTGGGTGACCTGGTAGGCTATAACATCTGGCCGAATGAGGTGATCAACGAGATCCGCAAACGAGGTATTCCTACCATCGCCGGGAACTATGATTTTGGCGTAGGGCGCTCGAGTGATGATTGTGGTTGCGCTTACAAGACTGATGACGAAAGAGCTATGGGCACTGTATCTATCTCCTATACAAACGGAGTAGTGGGAGCAGAAGAACGTAAGTATTTGCGAACGCTCCCAGCGCACATCCGGGTTGAATTTCAACTGAACAACGATACGCTGAACCTGCTGTTGGTACATGGCAGCCCCCGCAAGATCAATGAATACCTGTTTGAAGACAGGGATGAAAAGAGCCTGCTGCGCATAATGGAACAAGCTGATGCAGATATTATGTGTTTCGGGCATACACATAAGCCTTACCATAGAATACTGCAATCAGAAAGTGCGAGGTACAGGCATGCCATCAATATTGGCTCGGTAGGAAAACCGAAAGATGGTGATGCGCGTGGATGTTATGTGCTGATAACAATAAATGAAAATAGCAGTACTACGGTTGCAGACTCCATTCAAGTTGAATTTCCCCGTTTTGACTATGATGTTGAAAAAGCAGCGAAGGCAGTTGAAGACAGTCCGTTACCAGACAAATACGCTGACATGCTCAGGCATGCCTACTAATAAAGAATCGCATACAAGTTTTACTTGGGCCTCTATTTTCCAATAGGGGCTTTTGATTTACATAATGCTCACAGCGTTTCAAATCACAGAAAATTATTTTATTTTGTCGCTAACAAAATCAGTCGTACCGATGAAAACCCAAATGATCAAGGCAGCAATATATTCCCTGTCATTAATGTTGATAACAGGCTGCTCAGGCAAAAGCGAACTATATAAAGAAACTGACAAGTTCGTAGAATCGCTGAATACTACCTATGAAAGCTATGGCGTGCTGGGTACAAGTGAGCATTCAACAACCACAAGTGACGGCTTGTACAATGTGAGGCCGATAGGAAGATTGATCAACGTTAAGATCCTGAAAGTGGTGGAAGATGAAGAATACGAAGACTTAAAAGAAGACTTAAAAAGCCACTACAAAGGTGACAAAAGAGTTAATGATGTTTATATCTGTCAGGGTGGCACTGTGATGATAGATTGTAGAAACTAGTTAGGAATAAAAAAGCGTCCCAGATCGGGACGCTTTTATATTAAAATCAATCTATAATTACTTATATCTTCCAGCTCTTATTCTGGAAACGTTCGCTTACGACCATTTCCTTACTGCCCGGAGTGTATTTGTAGAAACCTTCACCTGACTTAGCACCGTAGAAACCTGCCTGTACCATGTTGGCCAGCAAAGTAGCCGGAGCGTACTTCTGGTTGCCGAAGCCCATGTGCAGTACATTCATAATAGAATAGCAAGTGTCGAGTCCTATAAAGTCAGCCAGTTGCAGCGGACCCATAGGATGCGCCATACCCAGCTTCATGATCGTATCTATTTCCGTAACACCGGCAACACCTTCTTGTAAAGCAAGGATCGCTTCATTGATCAGTGGCATCAGGATACGGTTAGAGATAAAGCCCGGGTAGTCATTAACGATACAAGGAACTTTGCCCAAGTATTCAGACAGATGATAAACAGTGTTCGTTACTTCTGTTTCTGTAGCATAGCCATTGATGATCTCTACCAGTTTCATTACAGGTACAGGGTTCATAAAGTGCATACCTATTACTTTACCCGGACGCTTGGTGTGCGAACCAATGCGTGTGATAGAGATAGAAGAAGTGTTGGTAGCAAGGATCGTGCGTTCAGGACACATTGCATCGAGGTCTTTGAATATCTTCAGTTTCAGGTCGATGTTCTCTGTAGCTGCTTCTATCACTATATCAGCTTCTTTCACTGCCTCTGCGAGGTCAGTGTAAGTTTTGATACGGCCCAGCGCTTCTGCCTTCGTGTCTTCAGTCAGGCTGCCTTTCGCTACCTGGCGGTCCATGTTCTTACCGATGGTACCCAATGCCTTGTCTAAAGCAGTCTGGTTAATATCCATCATGTGCACCTGGAAACCGCTTTGCGCAAATACGTGGCAAATACCGTTGCCCATTGTGCCGGAGCCTATAACGGTAACAATCTTTAATTGCTGTAACATATTACGTGTTTTTTCGTCTACGCCGGTAGTTTCTAGTTTTACCGACTCTTGTTGAGCTGTTAGCATTTGATAAAATATTTTTAAACGTGCGTAAGGTAAGGAAAAATCAAAATCGAAAAGTCATAACAGCGTAGTAGTCATATATAAGGTGGATAAATGCGATGTTTATAAACATTGATTATTTCTGTTATAACTACTGATTTTAGGAAGACTTTATAGAATGAGCCCGGATCCCGCATATCAATCATTAAGCGAAATCCGTTACATTTGGAGTACGTCCTCCGGCACCAAGAAAATAGCCATACCGAGGCTAAAGCATTAAATTATCTATGAATATAAAAAGAGCCACACCCTTTAATGAATCGCTGGCAAAGATCATATTCTTAATATTACCCACTACCCTCGTTTGCTACTTCCTTGTATCAAGTGCTTATAGTTATTTCAGCTATATCGGTAATCCCGATAGCAGCTTGTTCACCTTTCTACCTGCGGCAACCAGCGAGGCGGTGAAGCTGACATTGTTCGTAGGGGCGGGTATGGTGCTGAGTGGTATCTTTCATTCATTCAGGTTTCGGTTTCTTATTCCGTTTGCGGCACTGCTGCTGTTCCTTTATGTAACCTATAAAGGCATTGACAGTATGGCAACGGGTGAGTTCGATGCGTTCTTCCTGCTGGTACAATTCAAAACATTCTGCATCCTCTTTGTTACAGGTTGGCTGATAGGCTGGGGTTTCATCAGGATGAGGTATTGGGCGGTGTTTATGGCCTTTGCATTTCTCTGCTCCTGCATATACCTGATAGCAAAGTCTAACGCCGATACGGTAGAAGGATTGCTGAGGGCGTTCCTCCCTGCCCTGCTGTATGCGGTGTATATCATTTTTACCGCAGAGCAGATATATAATTATAAAGACAAGAGCCAGAAGTTCTGGTGGTACCTGGGCAGAAGGTTGGCGATCTTCGGAGTGCTGGCTGCATTGATGCTTACGGCACTGGTATACTTGTTTGAAACAGAGATAACAGATACTGTTGCCAACTACGGCGGTGCCGGCGAAAAGGGCGAGAATAGTATGCTCAACAAGAACAAGAAGAATAAGTTTGACCTGAAGGAGTATTCAAGGCTGGGCGGTTCACTTGGCAGGAGCAATGAGCTTTTGTTTTGCGCGCATATAGATAATTATTTCCCGGGTACTGACCTGCCTAACCCACTCTACTTAACGGCGTTTTACTATACCAAGTTCGATACACTGGAAGAGACATTCAGGCGTGACTCTACCATTCCATTCAACGACCTTTTTGAGCCTGATCCGTCAAGTGTACCCTTATTTGCTACGCGGGTGGACTCTTCTGTTATCAAGAACAGTCTCGGTACCAAGATGCGCAAGTCGATAGACCTGGAGATCTATTGCGCCAAGCTATCTGATGAAACATACCTTGCTCCTAACGTAGGCTATTTCCTGCAACCGATAACTATTGAGAAAGATTTCAAAGACCAGTTCCAGACAGCGTTCAGGGCAAAGAGCTATATATCGGAACTGAACAGTGCATACTTTGTTTACAATGCCAAAGACCCCCAGATACAAGCCTTCCAGGCACAACGTTTTGAGATACTGAGAGAAGTGACCAACTACAATGGTGTAGATAAAAAGTTCATGGACTACTACACCTACATGCCATCGGATGCGAAATTCGATGCGATACGCGAGTTGGCTAAAAAAAGTACGGCCAATGCCAAGACACCTGTAGATAAAGTGATAGCGATACGCGACTACTTCCTATCTAAAGATGAAGCAGGTAACCCTTTATATAAATACACAGACAACCCCGGCATACCGGACATACCAAGTGCCTCCAAGTTGCAATACTTTATGTTTGAAAATCATAAAGGGTATTGCGCGTACTTCGCGGGGGCTACACTGTTCATGCTTCGTGCGTTGGGTATTCCATCGAGAATAACGGTCGGGTTTATGACCGTTGACCGCAGTGATAAAAACAAAGGCTGGTACTGGTACTATGCCGACCAGGCACACGCATGGGTACAAGTATATTTCCCCGGATACGGTTGGATGGATTTCGACACTACTGTAGGTAATGACGATGCACAGGAGAGCCCGTCGCCCGATGGTACACCACCTATGCAACCTCCAAAGGCATGGTTTGCCGCACATGGCGTGATAACAGGAATAGATACTGCTAAGAAACTGATGGACGTGAAAGTGAACCGTATAGTGCTGCACGATGACGAACACCAGGTGCAGGAAGGTTACCCGGTAACACTCGACTTGAAGATCGCCGCCATCAGGCAGGATAGCACCGAGATACCATTGGCAGCAGTAAAGATCGGTGATAGTGCAACCGCGGTATCTTATGCCGAAGCCTTCCGGAAGATGGAAGCTCCAAAAACAGAAAGCGGCGCATCTATACTGAAACGCTCTCCTTCTCCTGCACCGGTAGATGAGGTATATATAAAGCGAAAGAATACAACGAAGAAGGAAGACAAGAAGGAAGCAGAAAAACCGGACGAACCGATATCTGCAAAAAGTATATTGCTGGCAGCCTTATGGACTTTCTTAGGCATTATCGTCTTATTGTTGTTGATACCATCTATAGTGATGACGTATTTCAGGATCAGGCACAGGAATGCAAAGCCGGAAAAGGATAAGGCATACTGGGCATATAGGGCGGTGTCGTTTTACCTGCACCAGATAGGCATA
The DNA here is from genome assembly GCA_002483105.1 of Bacteroidetes bacterium UBA7674. GTDB lineage: Bacteria > Bacteroidota > Bacteroidia > Chitinophagales > Chitinophagaceae > MKUN01. The sequence continues at coordinate 430,343 of DLHG01000013.1, read as the reverse complement.
CCAAGAGGTGATAAAACCCCTATGCAATATGCATCGCAAATAATAGACCCGATGCTGGGCGGCAATGCTTTTGTGAAGTTCATGAACGTATATCTGAAGCAGAAATATGCGAAACAAACACTAAGCGTACAAGAACAGGCAATGGTAGCAGTATTCCTGGAGGATATCCTGAAGAGCATCAAAAAAGTGGTGAGCAGTGGCACCAGGATAAGCGGATTCCTGAACCCGATAAGAACAGTCGGCTTTTTTGTAGTACCTGAAAATGACAAACAGGAATAGCACTCATAACATTAAAGACTATATAAGTAAATAGCTATGCACATTAATAAGTGGTTAGCAGGTTTTATTTTATAGTTTTGCACCAACCTAAAAGAAGCAAACAAAGAATGAAACGTTCTGTGCGCATACTTTGGCGAACATTCTGGGGAGCCGTAATATTATTCAACCTGTTGATATTAATGATCAACTGGGGATGGCTGGGCTATATGCCTTCCATGACGGAGCTGGAAAATCCCAGCAGCGCCCTTGCGTCTGATATCTACGCCTCTAAGGGTGATAAGGATAATATATTGATAGGCCGCTATTATATACAAGACCGATCTACCAGCAAACATTCTGAAATATCCCCCAATATCTTCAATGCCCTGATAGCTACAGAAGATGCCCGCTTCTACGAGCACTCAGGCATTGACCCTGTAGCAACTATTGCAATACCTTTCTACCTTATCACCGGTAAGAAAAGAGGTTCTTCTACTATCACGCAACAGTTGGCTAAAAACCTGTTTCCGCGTGAGAACGAGAATATGCTGACCATCGGCTTTCTCAAATTGAAGGAATGGGTAATGGCTGTGAAGCTGGAACGCAACCTGACTAAAGACGAGATCATTACACTCTACCTGAATACCGTTCCTTTCAGTGACAACGTATATGGTATCAGGAATGCCTCTCTTACCTTCTTCAGTAAGAACCCCGATAAAGTATCGGTGAGTGAAGCGGCTGTATTGGTAGGTATGCTGAAAGCAAACACTTATTATAATCCCCGCCGAAATCCTGAAAGAGCTAAAACGAGACGTGACCTCATCTTTGACCTGATGGTAGAACATGGCTACCTGAAAGCAGACGAGGCGACAGCCATGAAATCTGAACCGATAAAACTGGATTATCATAAGTTGGACTATCATGAAGGACTGGCACCTTATTTCCGCCAGGTGGTAGAGCAGGAAATAAAAGAAGTCTGCAAAAACCTGAAGAAGCCTGATGGTGAACCCTATAATATATACAGGGACGGACTGAAGATATATACGACCCTGGATATAGACATGCAACGCTATGCAGAAGAAGCACTGGAAGAACACCTGGCTGCACTGCAGAAAGAGTTTATAGCACAGCCCAGCTATGCCAGTGGTGCAGTATGGAATAAGTTCAATAACATCCTCACGACTGCAGTAAAATCGTCCGGCAGATACCAGGCGCTGAAGGAAATGGGTATGAAGGAAAAAGAGATAATGGCTGAGTTCAGGAAACCTGTAAAGATGAAAGTCTTTGCATGGAATAAAGAACGTACAAAAGATACGGTTATGAGTCCGCTGGATTCCATTAAATATACCCGTCTCTTTTTACAAGCAGGTTTCATTGCTATGGACCCCTTCTCAGGCTATGTGAAAGCATGGGTGGGTGGTATAGATCATAACTACTTCCAGTACGACCACGTAAACTTAAAAGCCCGCAGGCAGGTAGGTTCTACCATCAAACCACTGCTTTATACACTGGCGATAGATAATGGTTTCTCCCCTTGCGGAATGGTGGAAACAACACCACAGTCGTTCCCGGGATTAATGAAGGGAGCTTATAATGCAGGTGGTAGTAAGAAAGGCGCAGTGATATCCATGAAATCTGCGCTTGCAAGCTCCATCAACAATGCCGCGTTGTATCTATTGAAACAAGTAGGCGTAAACGCATTCGTTGATTTCGCCCATAAGTGCGGTATCTCAGCTAAGATCGATCCCTACCCTTCTGCAGCACTTGGTGTATCGGATATATCACTCTACGAAATGCTTTGGGCATATACGATGTTCCCTAACCAGGGCATCAATACCCGCCCCATCTTCATTACACGTATAGAAGATAAGAATGGTGCACTCATCAAGAACTTTGCTCCTGAATCTAAAGAGCTCATCAACCCCAACACGGCTTTCCGCATGGTGAAGATGATGCAGGGCGTTGTGGACTTTGGTACCGGTAAGCGTATGCGCTACCGCTACAATATAAAAGGCGACATAGCAGGTAAAACGGGTACTACCAACAAACAGGCGGATGCCTGGTTCATAGGTTACACACCGCAGATACTTTGCGGCGCATGGGTGGGTTGTGATGACCGTGTTTTCCGTTTCGGCAGCGAGGCATTGGGACAAGGTGCTGCAGCAGCATTGCCAATATGGGCCTACTTTATGCGCAGGGTATATGCCGACAAGTCTTTAGGATATAGTACAGAGAAAAAATTTGAAGCACCAGAAGGATTTGACGATTGTGGCAGCGTATATGACGAAACAAGTATCGACCGATCAGGCACATATGGTGCAGGTGATGGTGGAGTACCAATAGATGATGACGAAACTGAGATAGTACCAATAGTACCCGATGGAGAATGGGAATAGACAGATAAGATGAGCATGAAAGGAAAGATCATTAACGACCCGGTGTATGGATTCATTAGTTTCCCTGAACCGGAGTTGATGCAGATAATAGAGAGTCACTGGTTTCAGCGACTAAGAAATATACGGCAGATGGGGATGGCACACTTTGTCTATCCCGGCGCGGTACATACCCGCTTCCACCACTCACTGGGCGCCTGCCACCTGATGGGTATGGCCCTGGATAAACTAAAGAGCAAAGGCGCAGAAGTAAGCCGCGAAGAATATGTAGCGGCAAGAATGGCCATTCTCCTGCATGATGTAGGTCATGGCCCATTTTCTCACGCACTGGAACATAGCCTGGTAGATGGCATACCCCATGAGACAGTTTCCCGCTTCATCATGAAGGCGATGGAAAAAGAAATGGGTGGCCCTTTTGATATCGCAAGGCAGATATTCAGCCACTCTTACCCCAAGAAGTATTTACACCAATTAGTTTCCAGCCAACTGGACGTGGACAGGATGGATTACCTGAACCGCGACAGCTTTTATACCGGCGTTTCGGAAGGCGTGATCGGTTACGATCGTATCATCCAGATGCTGACCGTACATGATGGAGAACTGATGGTAGAGGAAAAAGCAGTCCATTCAGTAGAAAAATTCATTATAGCTCGCCGATTAATGTATTGGCAAGTCTATTTACATAAAACAGTTTTGGGAGCTGAGCAGCTCATTATTAACGTGCTGAAGCGTGCCAAAGAGATAGCCCGTAATGGCGGAGAGCTCTTCGCTACCCCTGCCTTCAGGTACTTCCTGTACCACCCGGTTTCCGTGAATGATTTCCAGGATGAACAATTGCTGAGGCTCTTTTGCGAGATGGACGACGCCGACTTACAGACCTCTATAAAGGTCTGGCAGAAGCATCCCGACACTACCCTGTCTATGCTATGCAAAATGCTGGTTAACAGAAATTTATACAAGATCATCTTAAGCTCAAATGAGATAGATTATCTGCTGGAAGAGAAGCAAAAAGTGGCCTTACAGAAGGAAGGGATCAATAAAGACAACCTCCATTATTTTGTCAGCTCAGGTACTACATTTAATAATACCTATAATACCGACGACGAGCGGATACTGATAGAAATGAAGGACGGAAGTGTGAGGGATATATCGCAAATAGATAATCCGTTGGTCAACCAAACGTCTGCCGAACCGATACACAAAAACTACATATACTATATCCGTTAGAGAAATGTGAATTTTCTCTATAAATATGGTACTGTTTTTGCGGAGTATTATCCTAAATCAGTAATTTCACTGCCTGCATGCAATTCACTGCTCAACAAATAGCCGCTATCATAAATGGCAGCATAGAAGGTAACCATGATACAATTGTAAAATCGGTAGCCAAAATAGAAGAGGCGAAGGAAGGAGACCTATGCTTTTTATCCAATCCTAAGTACGAAGAATACCTCTATACCTCAAAAGCCTCCGTAGTAATTGTCAGCAAATCATTAGAGCTAAACGGTGCAGTAAGCCCTACACTTGTAAGGGTCGAGGATGCCTATAGCGCCTTTGCCGTGTTATTGGAAAAATATAACGAGATCATATCCGGCGCGTCCAAAACAGGTATCGATTCAGATGCGAAGATCTCAGCCACAGCTACGTTGGGCAAAGATGTATATGTAGGCTCCTTTGCATATGTGGGTGATAATGCCAGGATAGGCGACAATGTGAAGATATACCCCGGCGCCTTTGTAGGCGATAATGCTGTGATAGGCAATAATACCAGGCTTTATGCCGGTGTGCGCATATACAATGAATGTGTTTTGGGTGCAGATGTGGTCATCCACTCAGGTGCGATAGTAGGAAGTGATGGCTTTGGGTTTGCCCCGCTGGCAGACGGCACTTATAAGAAAATACCACAGATAGGCAATGTAATAATAGAAGACAATGTGGAAGTGGGCGCTAATACTACCATCGACAGGGCCACAATGGGCTCTACGGTCATCAGGAGTGGCGTGAAGCTGGATAACCTGATACAGGTAGCCCACAATGTAGAAATAGGTGAGAACACTGTAATAGCTGCCCAAACCGGCATCTCGGGCAGTACTAAAATAGGCCGCAACTGCGTTATAGGCGGGCAAGTGGGTATAGTGGGCCATATACAGATAGCTGATGGCACCCGCATTAATGCCCAGAGCGGGGTTTCTAAATCAATAACGGCTACCAATACCACTATTACGGGTTCACCGGCATATGATTATAAAAGTTCCTTAAAAAGTCAGGCAATTTTTAGAAATTTGCCTGAGCTAACACAAAGGCTGCAAAAGCTGGAAGAGACCATACAGGAATTAACGGCATTAATAGGCAATCAAAATCTGGAAGTAAAAAAGTGAGCATAGATACTTTACATATTGCTGCTCCCGATAAAAAACAAGAGAAAACTGTGCAGCAAACGACGAACGGAACTAATCAACAAACATTAAAGAGTGCTGTAACCCTGCATGGTGTAGGATTGCATACCGGCAACAATGTAACCATGACACTAAAGCCCGCAAATCCGGGATATGGTATCAGGTTTCAACGCATAGACCTGCCGGAACAACCGATCATAAAAGCCGACGTTGACTATGTGGTAGATACATCACGTGGCACTACGCTTGAGCTGAATGGTGCACGTATAAATACTGTAGAGCATACCCTTGCCGCACTGGTGGGCATGGGCGTTGATAACGTACTGATAGAACTGGACGCACCTGAAGTACCTATACTGGATGGCAGCGCCAAAGGAATAATAGAAGCCATAGAGAGTGTAGGCGTACAGGAACAAGAGGCAAAAAGAGTTGTGTACGCTATTGACAGCAACATACACTACTACGATAGTGCGAAGAATGTAGATATGCTGGCTGTTCCTTCCAACGAATACCAGATAACTACCCTTATAGATTTCAATTCGCCTGTACTGGGCACACAGCACGCATCGCTGAAGCACATCTCTGAATTCAAAACCGAGATAGCACCTTGCCGTACCTTCTGCTTCCTGCACGAACTGGAATACCTGCTGGACAACAACCTGATAAAAGGTGGTGACCTGAGCAATGCGATAGTGGTAGTGGATAAAGTAGTGGAGCAGGATGAGCTCAACAGGCTGGCTAAAATATTCAACCAACAAAAAATAGAAGTAAAGCAGGAAGGTATCCTGAACAATATACAGCTGCATCATCCCAACGAACCTGCAAGACACAAACTGCTGGATGTGGTAGGAGACCTGGCATTGGTAGGCTATTCTATAAAGGCACACATTATTGCCAGCCGTCCCGGACACGCTACCAATGTAGAATTCGCGAAGAAAATCAAACAGTATATCAAAAAGAACAAACACCTGTCGGACATACCACAGTACGACCCGACACAGCCTGCTATATATGACATCAATCATATCAGCAAACTGCTACCTCATAAGTATCCATTCCTGCTCATTGATAAGATCATTGAGCTGACGGATAACTATGTAGTAGGTGTGAAGAATGTTACGTTCAACGAGCACTTCTTCCAGGGGCACTTTCCGGGTAACCCCGTAATGCCGGGTGTATTGCAGATAGAAGCATTGGCACAAACCGGCGGTATCCTTGCCCTGAACAATATACCTGACCCTGAGAACTACGATACTTATTTCCTTAAGATAGATAAAGTGAAATTCAAGCAGAAAGTAATACCGGGAGATACGCTCATCTTCAAAATGGAGTTGATGAGTCCTATCCGCCGCGGTATCTGCGAAATGCGCGCTACGGCATATGTTGGAAACAAACTGGTAACTGAAGCGGAACTGGTAGCTCAAATCATCAGAAAAGACAAAAAATGATCCACCCGCTCACGTACATCCACCCGGATACTAAACTAGGGCCTAATGTAACTATTGATCCTTTCACTACCGTTCATAAGAATGTGGAGATAGGAGAAGGAACCTGGATAGGTTCTAATGTTACCATAATGGAAGGCGCACGCATAGGAAAGAATTGCAAGATCTTCCCTAGCTCTGTTATCTCTGCAATACCACAAGACCTGAAGTATAAGGGAGAAGAAACCCTTACTGTAATAGGTGATAATACCGTTATCCGTGAGTGTGTGACAATCAACCGCGGCACCAGTGACCGTAACAAAACCAAAATAGGCAACAACTGCCTTATAATGGCTTACACGCACATTGCCCACGACTGCGAAATAGGTAACTACTGCATCTTCTCTAACAACACTACCCTTGCGGGACACATAATAGTGGGCGACCACGTAGTACTTGCGGGCCTTACTGCTGTTCAGCAATTCGTTCGTATCGGTTCTCATGCCTTCGTAACCGGCGGTTCACTGGTACGTAAAGATGTGCCTCCGTATGTAAAAGCTGCACGTGAGCCACTGTCTTATGTAGGTGTTAACTCTGTAGGATTGAAACGCCGAGGCTATTCTATTGATAAGATCAATCATATACTTGATATCTACCGTATCCTTTTTGTAAGAGGTTACAATATCTCCAAAGCACTCAGCATCATCGAAACCGAAATACCTGTATCTGATGAAAGGGATGAGATCATTTCCTTTGCCCGCGATACGGGAAGAGGTATTATGAGAGGATATACCCGCCGCCATAATGAAGATCTCTCTTAAAGATACCAGCAAGCGTTTCCAGCGTCATTGGATCTTCAGGAATCTCAGCTATGATTTTACTGCACCTACAGCCTATGCGCTACTCGGCCCGAATGGCAGTGGTAAGTCCACCCTATTGCGCATCATCTCGGGTATGCAGACACCGTCTTTAGGCAAAGTGGAGTTCACGTATAACGATAAACTCATAGAGAACAGCGAGGCGTTTCAGCACATCAGCTTTTCCGCCCCGGGACAGGAAATAGTTGAAGAGCTGACACTCAGGGAATTTCTCGACTTTCATTTCTCTTTCAAAAAGCCGCTGAATGGCTTTACCGTAGCAGATATTATAAAAGAAACAGGACTGACTGCCGCAGCCGACAAACCCATTGGGGACTACTCCTCGGGTATGAAACAACGTGTAAAGCTGGTTCAGGCCATCTTTTCAGATACCAAAGTATTGTTGCTGGACGAGCCCTGCACCAACCTTGACCAACAAGGCGTGGAGCAATATCGCGACTGGATGGACAAGTATGCTAAAGACCGCCTGGTGATAGTAGCATCGAACGATGTGCGTGAATACTACTTCTGCAGGGAGCAGATTGATATAGAAGCTCATAAATAATAGCTTGCCCCTTTCTACCCTTCTCATCTTAATTTCATTAAATTTGTCACCATCACGAACCAACAGGTGTACAATATAAATGCTGTTTAACTCACTGCACTTCGTTATATACTTTATTATAACGACCATCATCTACTTTATACTGCCACATCGGTTCAGATGGTTCTTCCTGCTTGCTATCAGCTGTTATTTCTACATGGTCTTTGTGCCGGTGTATATACTGATACTGGGCTTCACTATTGTCGTCGATTACTTTGCCGGGATATGGATAGAACGGAACCAGCGACAGAAAAAGCTATTGCTGGCGCTAAGTATAGTGGTGAATGTGGGTTGCCTCGCCTTTTTTAAATACTTCAACTTCCTGAATGAGAACTTGTCCATGCTCTTAGGAACAATGGACGTACAAAATCCTATACCTGCTCTCACGATACTTTTGCCTATCGGCTTATCCTTCCACACCTTCCAGGCGATGAGCTATACCATTGAGGTGTACAGGGGTAATCAGAAAGCTGAGAAGCACTTTGGTATCTACGCGCTGTATGTGATGTTCTACCCGCAGTTGGTGGCCGGTCCTATTGAGCGTCCGCAGAATGTGATACACCAGTTCTATCAAAAAGTGTATTTCAACTACGAGCGTGTGGTGGAAGGTTGTAAGCTGATACTCTGGGGCTTGTTCAAAAAAGTAGTGATAGCCGACAGGTTGGCGATATATGTAGATGCCATCTATAACAACCCGGAGCATCACAGCGGTGTTTCCAGCATAGTAGCGACCATATTCTTTACCTTCCAGATATACTGCGATTTTTCGGGGTATTCAACGATAGCTATTGGTACAGCTAAAGTATTGGGCATAGAACTGATGGAGAACTTCAGGCGGCCTTACCTGGCTACTTCCATCCGCGAGTTCTGGAGCAGGTGGCATATATCGCTGTCAACGTGGTTCAGGGATTACCTGTATATACCATTGGGCGGCAGCAAGGTTACCGTACCAAAGCACATCCGCAACCTCCTGATCGTATTCCTCATCAGCGGACTATGGCATGGTGCTAACTGGACATTCATCATATGGGGTGCACTACACGCTATCTACCAGACAACAGAGCTGGTCATCAATAAGTACATCCTCAAGAAAGACAAGGAGAAGAAGCCCCGCAGCTTTTTACGGTCTATACCTAACTATATACTCACCTTTACGCTGGTATCGTTCGCGTGGATATTCTTCAGGGCCAATACAGTTGACCAGGCAATGACGATAGTAGAAAATATTATCACCCTGAAACCGGGGGCATTATTCATCGGGTTCTCTGCAGGATTTGCTTATTCTATTATCCTGATCATCTTCCTGATGCTGACGGAATTTAATTACGAATACCTGAACAACAAATTTTCCCTGATATATAAGTCCAGCCCTGTGCTGAGATATGCCGGATATACCCTGCTGATAATAATCATATTGCTCATCGGCGTGTTCAATGGCGGCCAATTCATCTACTTCCAATTCTAACCGATGAACAACAGCAGCCAATACATCAAGTTTTTCAGGAACATCATCATACTGGTGGTGATACTCTTCGTATGCGACAGGCTGATTGGCTATGTATTGGAAAAGCAATACTACAAGCAAACACATGGTGATGCGCAGACAGGTATCTACCTGCTGGAAGATGCTAAGGAAGACATCATCATCATGGGTAGCTCCCGCGCTTCGCATCATTATAATGCAGAAGTGCTGGAACAGGAAACAGGAATGACAGCCTTTAACGGCGGCAGGGATGAAATGGTGATATCATATATCTCATCGATGCTGGATGTACTTTACCAACGTCATAAACCCAAAGTGCTGATACTGGACATTACCCCGCACGAGATATCCGAGTCGCACGACATCGCTGTTATTAACCAAAGGGTATCTACCAACCTGCTACCCTTTTTATACAAATATCCGCAGCTTGGCCCTACGATCGACTACTCAGATAACAACGAAGTGCTGAAGTCTAAGATATCGCATATCTATCCTTACAATTCGCAACCGGCAGCTATTCTTCAAAACACCTATACCAATTTAGGACATAAAACCATTAAAGGTTACGAGCCTCTATATGGTAACCTTGACCCGACCAATTATAAAGTGTCCGTATTCGGTGCAGGATATCCGCAACAATATCCTGTGTACAAAAGATATGAAGACAAACTACTGGAAACACTGCAAACAGCTAAGGACAATGGGATAAAAGTGATCGCTATTGTATCGCCGTTCTACTTCCCCCTGAAGAATGTGGACACAAACAACAGCTACAAACGCATGAAGGAAATATTCACTTCGCAGAATATCCCTTTCTACGACTTCAGTGCGGATAGCACATACCTGCAAAACACGTTCCTCTTCCGCGATGATGTCCACCTGAATGATAGCGGGGCAACACTATTCAGCAAGCAGGTATCGACATTTGTGAAAAACAATCTTTAAAGATTTCGTTTATTCCCTATATTTTTGCATCCGGAATGACAAGGATAATAGGGCTCTACAAAAAGGCATATAGCGGGTTGTCGCCTGCTACATGGTGGCTGTCCCTTGTTATGCTTATTAACAGGAGTGGAACAATGGTTATCCCGTTCATGACCCTCTACCTTACCCGCAAGCTCGGGTACAGCCTGGGACAGGCGGGCATAGTAATGTCGCTCTTTGGTGTCGGCGCTATCTGCGGCGGATTTTTAGGCGGCAGACTATCCGACAAATTCGGGTTCTATAATGTGCAGCTAATAGCACTTGCAGGTGGTGGTGTACTGTTCATCATACTCGGGCAGATGCACAGCTTTCCGCTGATTTGCCTGTTCACGTTTTTACTCAGCCTGGTGAACGATGCATTTCGCCCGGCCAACTCCATAGCTATTGCCCAATACAGTAAAGAAGAGAACAGGACACGATCCTTTTCGCTGAACAGGCTAGCCATCAATCTCGGTTGGGCTGCAGGCGGTTCGTTGGGTGGGTTCTTAGCGTCGCAAAATTACGAATTGCTGTTTTGGGTAGATGGCATTACCAATATGGGAGCGGCATTGCTTTTGTTGTTGGTACTGTCGCCGAAGCGTAACATGCAGACCCCTAAAAAACACGAAGCGGTCATAAGGGACAAAAGCACTTCGGCCTCTAAGGACAAACCGTATATATTCTTCATTGTCCTTACTACGATCTTCGCTTACTGCTTCTTCCAGATATTTACCACCATGCCCGTGTACTATAAGACCGACCTCGGGCTTACAGAGACACTTATCGGGTTTATCATGGCCATAAACGGTGTGCTGATAGCCTTGTTCGAAATGGTGCTGGTACACAATATGGAAGGGAAACGTAGCGAGCTCACCTATATGTGGATAGGCACATTTATAGTGGCGTTGTCGTTTGCCGTATTCAACGTTTTTCCCGGGGCACTGGGGCTGGCGATATTTGCCATGCTACTATGCACTGCCGGCGAGATATTATCGATGCCATTCATGAATACCTTCTGGATAGGCAGAAGTAATACCAACAACCGGGGACAGTATGCAGCACTATTCACTATAGCCTGGTCTATAGCACAGGTATTAGGACCCGGAACAGGTGCTTTGATCGCTGATCATTATGGATTTACTACATTGTGGTGGTTCATTGCGGGATTGCTCACCATCTGCGCGATAGGTTACCGCTGGCTGCAAAAGTTGATAGCAACTCAGAAGGCTGCCACTGCTCAGCCGTAATTACGCTCACCAAAAAGCAGGCTGCCTATGCGCACCATGTTACTCCCCTCTTCAATAGCTATTTCATAGTCGCCGCTCATACCTATGGAACAGGTAGCGAAATGCGCACCTTGTCCGGGTGCTAGCTTATGGAATAGGTGTACAAGGCTTTTGTATTCCGCGCGTATTTTGTTCTCGTCATCAGTATTGGTGGCCATACCCATCAAGCCGCAGATACGGATGTGAGGCATGGCTTTCGCTTCATTGATTACTGAGTCTATCTCCTGCTCATCCATGCCGAACTTTGTTTCTTCGTCGGCTATATGCATTTGCAGCAGCACGTCTATTACTCGACCATTCTTTTCAGCATGTTTGTTTATTTCAGATAGGAGCCTGGCGCTATCTACTGCGTGAATGAGGTGTACGAAGGGCGCGATGTATTTTACCTTGTTGCTTTGCAGGTGGCCGATATAGTGCCAACGGATATCTTTCGGCAATGCCGCTTCTTTATCCACCAGCTCCTGCACATAGTTCTCACCAAAGTCGCGCTGACCGAGGGCATACATTTCCTGTATATCCTCAGCGGGCTTGGTCTTTGAAACAGCAACAAGCGTCACGCCCTTAGCAGACAGCTCTTCATGCAGCTTATTCCAAACCTCAGTATTCACCATTAGTATTGTTCCTGTTCGTTAGGGAAATCTTTGCTCTTTACATCAGTGATGTATTGGGCTGTTGCCTTTTTGATATCATCATACAGGCTCAGATACCTGCGCAGGAAACGCGGAGAAAAATCCTTGGTGATACCCAGCATATCATGCATCACCAGTACCTGTCCATCCACATGCATACCCGCACCTATACCTATCACGGGTATCGTCAGCGCCTCAGAGACTTTCTTGCCGAGCGCTGCCGGAATCTTTTCCAGCACCAAAGCAAAGCAACCTGCTTCCTGCAGGAGTTGCGCATTCTTTACCAGTTCTTCAGCTTCAGCCTCTTCCTTCGCACGAACGGTATAAGTACCAAACTTGTATATCGATTGCGGCGTTAATCCCAGGTGGCCCATTACAGGTACACCCGCGCTGATGATACGCTTTATAGAGTCTACTACTTCTGCTCCACCCTCCAGCTTAATAGCATGGGCTCCCGCCTCCTTCATGATGCGGATAGAAGAGTTGAGGGCTTCTTTACTATTGCCCTGGTAGCTACCAAAAGGAAGATCCACCACTACAAGACAACGGCTAACAGCTTTCACCACACTTTGTCCATGATATATCATCTGGTCCAGCGTGATAGGTAAGGTTGTTTCATGCCCTGCCATAACATTAGATGCCGAGTCGCCCACCAGTAACACATCGATACCCGCATCATCAAATATGCGCGCCATAGAGAAATCATAGGCCGTAAGCATACTGATCTTCTCGCCATGCTGCTTCATCGACTGAAGCGTATGCGTGGTCACTCTTTTTATATCTCCGTGTATTGACATGTCGTTTAGTTTAAGCTTAAAGAATAGTCTCCCGCTCTGTCTGTTATATAAATATATTGGCGGCCATCAGCCAGGCCTCTTCAAAGGCTTCTTTATTAATGTTTGTAACAATTCCGTTCTTCTCACACCAGCCCACCAGCTTCTCTGTGGCGATATTGCCCACCAGCTCGTCTTTTGCCATAGGACACCCACCTATTCCTTTCATCGCACTATCAAACCGCATACAACCGCTGTCATAGGCGGCCTGTATCTTCTCTTCCCATGTTTCATAAGTAGAATGGAAATGCGCACCTATATCCATGCCTGTAAATTCCTTGTTCAGGTTGTTGAAGATATACTTTATGGTATCAGGTGTAGCCACACCAACAGTATCTGACATAGCAACGGTGTTGATACCCAACTCAGCCAGCTTCCCTACCCACTTAATAGCTACATCGGCGCTGTAATCATCGCCATAGGGATTACCGAAACCCATGGAGATATACACCACCATTTCCTTTCCGTTCTTCACGCACAGGTTTTGAATCTCTTCTACCTGCACCAGAGATTCGGCAATGGTCTTATTGGTATTTCTCTGCTGGAATGTTTCTGATATGGAAAAAGGGAAACCTAAGTAAGATATCTGCTCATAAGCTACTGCTTCTTCTCCGCCACGTGTGTTGGCAATGATGGCCAGGAGTTTTGTATTGGTATTACTCAGATCCAGTTGCGGTAGAACGTATTTAGTGTCGGCCATTTGCGGTATCGCTTTCGGCGAAACGAATGAACCGAAGTCCAGTACATCAAATCCTACGGTGAGCAATTTGTTCAGGTACTTCACCTTTTCCTCTGTAGGAATAAAGTGCGCCCAACCCTGCATTGCGTCCCGGGGACATTCTATAAGTTTTATGCCGGATGACATATGTTTCAATTAGGATGTAAAGTTATGAAAGCTACTAATAGCCGCTAAAATAATCATATAATCAAAGCCTATGAAGCTTTTATCAATTCCAGGAACTTCTCCAGCCCTGCTTTCTTGGCCTCGTCCAGCTTGTATTTGATGTTTTCTGTATAATAAGTATGCAGGTCGTAATAAGGAAAATCGTTCTCCGCTATCACTTCTCCGAGGTGCTGCAAGCCCACTGCATTGGCCTCATTGAACCTTTTAACAAAACTTTCAGGCAGTTCTTCGTTTGCCACCCAAGCTGCGAAGACAAAATCCAGCCCTGTATATTCCTTCCATGCTGTAGCTAAATCATATACATAGTTGAAATTATTAAGTTGCTTCAATGCCCGGTCACCTATTATCACTCCTGCGCTTTTATCATTGATATACTCAATATAATGCTCGGTTGCGGGCTTGAAAACCACCTCTTTCTTCCAGTACTTCTCCAACAGTAGCTGTGCTAATCGCACAGATGTTCTTGACTGGTAATCAAGATACACCACTTCTATTTCATCCATCGGCACCTGGCTGAAAATAGCCACAGACACCACATTCCCGTCAGATGCTATACCGTAGTCAGATACTATCCTTGCGCCATCAATACCCGGCATAGCAGCCACAGGGAGTAATGCCATATCTATTTCACCATCCTGTAATTTCTTTGCCAGTTGCGCAGGATAATCCAGAATCAATTCCATCTCATTCATCACCTCGCTACGCTCAATTCCATACAAAAGAGGCTTTGTATTCAGATAACTTACAGCCCCAACTTTTATTTTGTCTGCCAATCCTATACTTTTATGGGCTCAAAGATAAGCTTCAGGCTCATACATGTCGCAACAATTAGTGATCTATACAGATGGTGCTGCCCGCGGTAACCCCGGGCCGGGGGGATACGGAATAGTAATGCGTTGGGGAAATACTATAAAGGAATTCTCCCAAGGCTTCCGCAAAACCACCAATAACCGCATGGAACTGATGGCTGTAGTAGTGGCTTTACAGAAATTAACCCGCGATGGTGTAGATGTGGTGATATACAGCGATTCCTCTTATGTGGTCAATTCGGTAGAAAAAGGCTGGGTATTCGGTTGGATAAAAACAGGTTTCAAAGGCAAGAAGAACGCCGACCTCTGGAAACAATACCTTGTAGAACACAAAAAACACAAGATCAAATTCGTATGGGTAAAAGGGCATGCTGATAATGTGTACAACAATCGTTGCGACGTGTTGGCGACTGAAGCGGCGGATAGTCGGGATTGGTTGATTGATGTAGAGTATGAGAAGACGGAAAGTGGTGGATTACTCTAGTTCTCCGTGCTTACGGTTCGCCCAAACATTTTCAAGGTTCCATTCTATTTGTCCCGTGAAAGTTTCTTGTCTTACAGGACAATTCTCAACCGCACACAACTTGCAGGAATAAGGCATACAGCCATCAATGTGAATGAATAGTTCGACTTTGCCACCGAAGTTATCACTGATCAGTTTTTCGAGTGAGTGTATTTCCTGTTCTGCATCCCCTACTCTATAATACCAAGGGAGCGTCATGTGTGCATCAATATGTAGCACATCGCCGTATTGTATCACGCGGAGGTTGTGCAGGTCTATCCATTGTGGTTTCCTGAATTGCTGCAATACCGCTACCACACTTTTCAGCAATGCTTCATCGGCCTCATCCATGATACCAGCGAGTGAGCGGCGCAATACTTTATAACCGGTGATGATAATAAACACCGCGAACACCATCGCTATCACACTATCCAGCCACTGCCATCCGGTAAACAACAACAACACAAGACCGATAACTATCGCCAGTGTAGAATATGCATCGGTCATTAAGTGCCTACCTGCAGACTCTACTGTTAAAGAACGATTTTTCTTGCCGATCCTGATAGCATACAAGCCAAACAGGAAATTGATAACACCGGCCACAACCGTAATGATGATACCTACATTCAGTTGTTTTATCTCCGTAGGGTGTAGTAATTGTGCAACGGCTTCATAAATAATAAATAATCCCGCTATACCAATTAAAGCACCCTCTACTGCCGAAGAAATAAATTCCGCTTTACCATGGCCATAAGGGTGATTGCTGTCGCGTGGCTTGGCAGCAAGTAAGACACTATACAGACCAATGAAACCTGTGATAACGTTCACTGTACTTTCCAGCGCATCCGTAAGGATAGCCACGGAGTTTGTCAGGTACCACGCCCATAGCTTCGCAATGAATAAGACAACCGAAAGGAAAGCGATATATCGTTGGATACGAATGGACATGCAAGAGATCAGGTAAAAGTGGAACCTGCGTTAAAAGTACAATTTCCTTAAGACTCTGTATTCATAAATGTATTTCGCATAGCAGCGGCACTCCATGCAGAGAGCCCGCCAACAAGTCCACCAACTAAAACGTTCACCGTTATGAACAACAAATAGTTAGGCAGTGAAAATAAATTACCCATCCGGGCAGACAGGATGTGTTCGTTAGGGATATCTAACATTAAAATAGCTACCAGCCAAAACAACGCGATGCCAAAGAAGCCGGAGAGAAACGCCTTACCCACACTTAACTGAAAGATGAACGATACCACGAACGACACCACGGCAATCATCCACCACGGCATGTAGTAGGTGGCAAGTGCTGCCAGTAGTGTTATCAATATAGTGCTCGCTGCGAATTTCATTTCCTATTTACCTTTTATGTTCCAGGTGTAGATCAGTTCATTATTATCCTGCTGGTCCTTGTTGGGGAGAAACAACAACTTTTGATATTCTCCTTTCGCCCATTTGTCTATAAATGTAGCGTAATACTTACTACCGGGATTACCCGATTGTCCACCGGGATAAACGCCGTAAGCATCTGTCTCTGCGGTCATCTGCACTACCATTCTCCACGAGGGACCGTGATTGTGTTTTACCGCATTCACCACATTGCCCCAGCCACCTACATTAAGTCCTTCATAGCTAAACGCCGGTAATTTCGCCAGGTGGTTGATCGTAGTATTCTTCACCTGGTACCATTTGTTTCCAAATTTCTTTTCAGCTCTTGAGAGACTATCTACTGCCTGCTGATAACTCTTAGCAACAACAGCGGGCATATCTTTCAGCAAAGGGCTGTTGCTTATCATGAATTGCATTGTGCGTTCAGCAGATGGATTCAATGGCAATGGCATACTGCCTGAAACATGCTCCCACATATTCCCGTAAAAAAACGACCACCAAACCTGGTAAGCCGACGCCGCTATACTCTCTGCAGAGAGCTCATAATTCCATTTCCTGAGTTCTCCTACATACTTATCATTCTTGCCGCTGACGTATTGCAGCATTACAGGCAAGGTCTTCGATGCCAATATAGAATAAGTATCCTGTTGCAACTTGAACATATCCTGTACAGTTGCAGCATTCATTGTCGACAATTGCTGATTGATACGCCATGCCCTGAACTGGTAGAAGTAACCGTTGTACCAATAAGGATAGTTAGCATCAGTTGTTGTTTGATTAGCAGAACTTAAATAACCTTGCGGCGGATTCAGTGCATGCGGGTTTTGAGCGGTTGGTATTTCAGCTCCCCAGCGTGTGCTGTTCTCCGTGCCATTCATTACATATCGTCCCTGGTCTTTCCATTTATTGATGAACTGACCTTGTCCCCAGAGTGCTATGTTACCCGACTTATCCGCATAAATAAAATTCTGTGCGGGACAATGAAAGCCCATGATCGCATTTACGAACTGCTCGTAGTTGTTCGACCTGTTGAGCATATACACAGAGTACAATTCATTACTCGGGCGGTGCGCCATCCATGCCATTGCCAGTGGCTTTAATATCTTCTCCTTGCCGTGAAACTTCTCGTCATACATCACAGGTCCCTGCACGGTATAGAGAACGGTATCGTCAAATGAAGTGCCGCCCTTTATATCTATGTGTTCTATGCGGCTGGTGAAGTTGGCCTTCCTGCCTGCGAAGAGGTAAGTAGTGCGGTTGCCTTTTATAAATTCAACAGTGTAGAAATCTTTTACATCCCGGTAGTTGTTGGTCAGCCCCCAGGAGATGCTATCTGTAAACCCTATCACCACACCCGGCGCTCCCGGCAGTGATGCACCATAAGTATTGATACCCGGTGCCTGCAATTGTATCTCGAACCAAAGAGATGGCAGATTTAAACCTAAATGCGGGTCATTGGCCAGTATAGGCGCGCCCGACTTTGTTCTCGCTCCACTCACTGCCCAGTTGTTACTACCCTTCCCATCGTTCTTCTCTTCTTCCTTTTCAAAATCGCCGGAAGTAAGATGTCCCCATATATTACCTGATGGAACAGAGGCTTCAAACAATGGCTTCGCATGTTCTGTACCTACAGGTATCACCGGCGTGCTCGTAGAATCACGTTCCGGATAAAGTTGCGCGAATATTTCGGGAGATAACGCGTCTCTTAATAAAGTCAGTTGCAGATCTTCTGTATACCCTGTGAGATCATCAGCCATGTACTTCAATAGTAGTGCAGATTTTATATTCTCCCAAGGCTCGGGCTTAAAGTTCATCAATTTGTACTCCAGCGGAAGGTCTTTGTATTGCAGACTTTTGATGTAGGCATTGATACCTGCCGTATAGGCATCCAGCATTTGCTTGGTATGGGGTTCTGCTTCTATGGCCGATAGTGATTGTTCCGCGCCATACACCATTCCCTTTCTTCTTTGGGTTCGGTCGTACTCCAGTGCCTTCTCACCCATTATCTCGCAGATACGCCCCCATGCGGCGCGTATCTGCAGGTCCATCTGCCAGAGGCGGAAATAGGCATGTACATATCCTTGTGCGTAGTAGAGGTCGTGGTCGTTAGAAGCGCGGATGTGCGCTTTGAGGTCTTTGTCGAACCAAACTTTTACCGGCGCGTTCACTCCTTTTAAAATAATATCAGCGCTGAAATCCTTATCTGTAGGTTCCGCGCTCCTCCAGCAACCGTTCATCGGGTCGAGCAACCTTCCTAAAGCAGGAACTGTGCCCAACGGCCTGTTCAGCACAAAGACAACAAGGACTGTGAGTAAGAGAGGTATTATCGCACGGAATGCGCGCATACGTTCAATGATTTGTTTAAAGCTAACAAATAAAAGGCCAAAATAAATTACATGCTTCCGGTTGGCAATTCGATCTCATAACTCTTACCTGCGGGCACAGCCAGTTGACGTGAACGCAACCAGGGATTCAATGTCTTCAGCATTTTATAGTTAGAGCCATTATCAAGCGCCCACTGTGCGAGGTTAGGAATGATTTTATCTACGGTAATGCTGCGTGTTTTGTAAGGCTTGTACTGGTCTTCAGGTTGCAGCATGAAACCCATCTTCTCCGGATTCGTGAAGATGTACTTCAGCGCGACTATCCTGAATATATACCGCATTGTTTCATCCGGTAGCTGAACATCATAGTAATTACTTGCCTGCTGGAAAGTGCTGTGGCCATTGTAACCGCCTTGTCCGCAGTTGTATGAAGCCGCAGCTGCCGTCCATGACCCGAACTTGGCATAAGACTCTTTCAAATACCGGCAGGCAGCATCCGTTGCTTTCTTAGGATTATATCTCTCATCCACATCATCATTGATCACCAGGCCGTAGCGCGGACCAGTATCCCTCATGAACTGCCAGAAACCTACCGCCCCGGCATTAGAGGTTGCATTTTGCAGATGGCTCTCTGCCACACAGAGGTATTTAAAATCTTCAGGAACACCATTAGCTTTCAGGCGCTCCTCTATCATGGGGAAGTACCTGTACGCACGCTTCATTGCGTATAAGGTTTGCGAATGCGAGTAGGAATTAATGAGTAGTTCCCTATCCAGTGATTCTTTTATATCCCAGCGCTCCAGCGGAACTTTTTCCCCGGCAAAGGTCATATTCTTAGGTACTTCCGGCGTATACCACTTGTATTGCAGCTTGCCGTTGCTACCCATGCTTGCAGGTTCTTCATTTTCATTGATCTCCCTGAAAGAAAACGCAATAATGGATGATGCGCCTATCGCTACACCTACCGCAGCTGACAATAACATCCTGGTTCTTTGCCTCATATTCCTGATAAACTAATGTTCCCTATAAATTTACTGAAACCTGCCGGCATTCTGACCATTCTCTCGTTAAAATTCCTTTATTTTAAAAAATTGAAGAATACGGACAGATGAGGAGCAAAGCCTGGCCATATATGCTACCACTTAGCCTGTACATAGCAGCATGGGTGAGCTTTACAAGTACAGGTGTGCTTGTCTGGCTCCCGGCTATTATAGGCTTCCTGCTGATACCGATAGCGGAATTAATTATCCGTCCCGACACCTACAATTTATCCGAACAGGAAGAAGCGAGAGTAAAGAATAACAAGACCTACGATTACCTGCTCTACCTCGCCGTTATATGCCAGTATACGGCGCTGTATTTCTTTCTCCGCGCCATGCAAGTAGATACTTTGGCTACAATAGACCGTGCAGGGAGAATAGTGAGTATGGGACTACTCTGCGGCATCTTCGGGATAAATGTGGGGCATGAACTGGGACACAGGGTCAACCGAACAGAACAAACACTGGCGAAGCTCTCCCTCCTGTCCTCTCTATACCTGCACTTCATGACCGAACACAACAAAGGTCATCACAAATATGTAGGCACTCCGAATGACCCGACCACAGCTCGTTACAACGAGAATATTTATACGTTCCTGTTCCGCAGCTTCTTCGGAACGATTGCCAGTGCATGGAAGATCGCATCCAAAGAACAGAAGGAAAAGAATAGGTCTATCCTGCAAAACGAAATGGTGCAATTCCAGTTGACGCATATCATCTTTTGCCTGGTTGTAGGTTTTGTGTTTGGCTGGATGCCGTTGTTGTATTTCGTTATCGCTGCACTTATAGGTATTACGCTTTTAAGCACAGTCAACTATATAGAACACTACGGACTTGCCCGCAAAAGCACGGGTGACAACAAGTTCGAACGTGCCATGCCGCACCATAGCTGGAACAGCAACCATACATTTGGACGCTACATCCTATTCGAACTGAGCCGTCATAGCGACCATCACTACCTCGCCAGTCGTAAGTATCAGCTGCTCCGTCATCACGACAACTCACCTGAATTACCTACGGGCTATCCGGGCAGTATGTTGCTGACTTTCGTTCCACCTTTATGGTTCAGGATAATGAATAATAAGATCAAACAATTGAATACCGACCAACAATGAAAAAGATAATCTCAGCACTCAGCATATCTCTGATACTCTCTTCCTGCGGTGGATCACCTAAGCAGGATGGCGTTACAAAGACTGACACTGTTACTAAAGACACAATCGTTGCCACCGCACCACCAACGGACACGCTCAATCCCGAATACTCGGACTATGCGCTCTACTATATAGCTATAGCAGATACCGGTAATAACTACTACGCGCTTGACGAAAAAATGTATGACATCAGCATCATGATGAACTACCCTATAGACACTATGGGGCGTTACTATAATAAGAAGAAAAAGAAGATCGTCCTGAGTGATAAGGACGAAGATGAAATGTATCGCGGCGAGTACTTCCCTCGCCGTGGTCCGGATGAACACTTAAGCCTGGAACACCTTGGCTATTTCGACACTTCCAAAACGGATAACACGATGGCGCTGATGGCGGGCATATATGAAACCCAGCGTTCTGCCGACAGCATGGTCGGGCTGCTGAAGAAACATGCACCTACAGCCTACACCCTGAAAGCGTGGCTGTATATAGGTTGTATGCATTAACCGGTAATGGCAGAGATAACCGTCAAAAAAGTTATCTTTGGTAACATCAACATAAACACACGGGAATGGATGGAATTATGAGTGCTGCAGCCATTTGGTTCATCATAGGACTTGCGTTACTATTACTGGAATTTGCGCTACCGGGGCTAATCATTATGTTCTTCGGGATAGGCGCATGGATAGTAGGGGTCACATTATTATTCGTTGACCTGTCTATAAACATGCAATTGGTGATCTTCCTGGCAAGTTCAGCTGTGTCAGTATTACTCCTGAGAAACTGGCTGAAGAACCGGCTGATGGGGCCAAAAAAATCAAATGAAGTAGTGGATGATGACTTTATCGGTAAGATCGCTAAAGCCACCACGCCCATCATGCCGGGACAAAATGGCAAAGTGTTTTTTAAAGGCAGCGCCTGGAGTGCCAAATCGGACGACGTGATAGAGCAAGGTGAGAATGTGCTGATCATCGGCAACGAGAGTATTATACTAATTGTAAAATCAACCAAAACCATATGAGTACATCAACTATTATCCTGATAGTCCTTTGCATTTTCGTGCTTATGGCATTCCTGTCCACGTTTAAGGTGGTACCGCAACGCTCTGTATTTATCGTAGAGCGACTGGGAAAGTACAGCCGCAGCCTTGAGGCGGGTTTCCATATCCTGATACCCTTTATAGACAAGATCGCTTACAAGCAAAACCTGAAAGAGCAAGCCATAGATGTTGCCTCGCAGATATGTATCACCAAAGATAACATAGCAGTAGAGGTAGATGGTATCCTGTACCTGCAGGTGATAGACCCGCACAAGGCTTCTTATGGTATAGACAATTACCGCTTCGCCGTAATACAGATATCGCAGACAACCATGCGTAGTATCATCGGTAAAATGGAACTGGACAAAACCTTCGAAGAACGCGAGACTGTGAACGCCAGCATCGTAGAAGCTGTTGACAATGCGAGCGATTCTTGGGGTATCAAGGTATCGCGCTACGAGGTGAAGAATATATCTCCGCCACAAAGTATTAAAGACGCAATGGAAAAACAAATGCGTGCCGAGCGTGAAAAACGCGCACAGATAGCTGAGTCGGAGGGTGACAAGCAAGCGCGCATCAACCGTGCGGAAGGTGAAAAAGCAGAGATGATCGCCAAGTCAGAAGGTGAAAAACAACGCCGTATCAATGAAGCGGCCGGTAAGGCATCTGAAATTGAACTGGTAGCCTTCGCAACTGCAAAGGGTATCCGGGAGATCGCTTTATCTATCAACGAGCAAGGCGGTATGAATGCGGTGAACCTTCGTATAGCAGAACAGTACCTTACAGAATTCGGTAAGCTGGCTAAAACCAACAACTCTATGATAGTACCGGCAGACCTGTCGGATATCGCGGGTGTTATATCAAGCATCACCTCTGTATTGGGCAAGACTAAAATAGAACAAACATTAGTAGACACTAAAGCAATTGGTACAGCAAATAAATAACCTTCATTAAGGTTGGTAAGCATAAGCCACCTCGAAAGTTTTATTGGACCTGCTCTTTGGCATTTTGCCCACGGGCAGGTCTTTACTTTGGGGGGTAGGTTCACAAACTGAATATGCTTTACCATTGTACATGATAGGCGTACCAACCGGTTTGTCGAAGGCCACGGCTATGCTTACGTGGTCAGGGTAAGCCAACACTATCATAGGTAGATTGTAAATTTCTTTTACCAGGTAGAAGAACAATGCTACCCTATCCTCGCAATCACTTCCTTCATAAAGTAACGTTTGTTCAGGAGAAAGCCTTTTTTCTTTGCCAAAATTCTCACCATCAGGACGATACAGGAATGAATAGCGGGTAAAGTGCATCAGGAAGGACACACCACTCTTTTCGCTCTTACCTTTCAGATCGCGTTTCAGTTGTGGTATCAGTGAGTTGTAGGTCTCATTGCTCATCGGCATACCGAAGTATTGCTGGTAGTCGGTAACCGGATAATTAGCCAGCAGGTTCTTTACTTCATCATTCGTTTTTACTTTAAAATGGTAAGTAGCATCTGCATAGCTGAACTGGATGTCCTTTTCACGATAATTTTTCTCGTCAAACTTCGGCATCTGCGTCAGCTTATACGAGAAAGCGTTTTTTGCGCCATCAATATTCACCGCCACTACATCAAAGCGTTCCTTGTTGAAGTCTATATTATATCCATAGTCGTGATAATTCAGGCAAACGTATTTTTTACCATCTTTCATACGATAAGGGATATCGTAGATATTGTCATCGCTGAGCACATACATCAGCACCTTATCTCCGTTGATGGAAAGTATCGCATCATAGCCCAGCTTATTCAGCAGGAACCATTTGTATAAGGTGTACCGGTTGTAATTCTCAGCTTTGGGACTCGTCTGCTGGGCAGTTTTACGGATAAGCTGGTAAAACAGCCAGTCGTCCGGCTTGTGATCTTGCTTATAAGCCTGCAAAGCCTCTACAACAGGTTGATAATGAGTGGCATTCAGCTTTTCATAAAAGGCCTGTATCGATCCTGCAGACAGTGGCTCTTTATAATCTAACACTCTTGTAAAATCAAAAGGCACCTCTATGGTATCCCCGTAAAAGTCAAAGCGGGTATTTCCCGAGCTATGACTCCAAACCGGCAACCCATTGAGCATCAGGGCAAGGGATAATATATATACCTTTATTTTCACTTATACTAAGTTACGAAAACTTAACAATTAGGTAATATTAAGTTTTTGGATTTTCGGGCTTTGTGGCAATATTTAACATTGCATCACCTTAGGACACGTAAAAAGGGCATAGCTTTTCAGCCATGCCCTTTACTATTGTATCTCTTTCAAGCTACATCTCGTGTTGTGTCACAGGCTTCTGCTTGTACACATACCTGAAGAACAGCATAAGCCCTGCCATCACCAGCAGGGAATGTATATAATAGGCTTCCTTCAGGTAAAAACTCCCAATTGCCCAGGCAAATAATACTATTAGTAATACTGTATAAAAAATAAATCTTGTCATGGCCGTCATATTTACCTCAAAGAGGGAAACAAAATCATGCCAATCAGCATAATTCCATGTCGTAGCGATGCAGCCCCTCTGAATAGAAGTTTTCGGTGACTTGTGTCGTCTTAAATCCCAGCTTCTCGAAAAACGGGTATACATGCTGCGTGGTATCCAGCGCTATATGACATGAGGGGAACTGGTTCTTTACTGCTTTAACCCTGTATTCCACAAACATTCTTCCTATGCCTTGCTTGTGAAGACTATTATTTACCAGCCCCCAGGTAAGGCGGGCCTCATTCTTTTCTTTGTCATAAGCATAACCACCACAGGCTATGATCTTGTCATCCAGCTCCACCACAAAATATTCATCCGTCCCGCCAACAGTATGGCGTTCGGGTTGCTCATCCAGCCACTCCTCAAAATCTGCTAGCTCATGCTCCGCGAAATATTTGGGCATATTGCTTTTAAAAGTGGCGATACACTTTTCTTTATCGGCGGCTACATATGGTCTTATTGTCATTGTCTTTTGTGATTATGCCTAAAGATAATCCTAATTGCTTAGACCGGCTTAATTTCCGGCTCCGTGGGAACCTCAGGCTGCATCGGCTCCTGTGGCGGTGGCACCAGGGATGGCTCAGGTTCAGGCATAGTGGGGTTGGTAGGTAGCTCGGGGCGTTGTGGCACTTCCGGGTTCGGTATTTCCGGCACATCTATTTGTCTTCCCGGTTGCGGCACTTCAGGCTGCTTTGGTTGGCTGTTGTTCATAAGAGTATATTTCTCTTATCAGTAAAAAAACTAAGCCATTAGATTCGTTTATATACAGTTATTATTCATAGTGCTCATTATGCAGTCAAGTCCATCTGTGAGCATGTGCATCAACAAGCCGATAGCGACGATCCTGAATCGCGGAGATAGCAATGCAACAACATATAATCCGCAAGCCCAATAACTGTGTAACGGATGGAAACCGATACTGCAACGGCATGGATCGAACAAGGGAATAGCCAATAGGTGGTCAAGATCAACTGCCATAGTCGCAATAAATACAAGGTAGGTACGCAACCATTTCTCCCTGAAAAAAGCAAAGGCAATAATGCCAGGCAGAATAAAATGTAATGAATAATGTATGACCGCCTGCGTACTCATGATTGGCACGAAGATAAAATAATAACTATCTTCATTGCATGATGAAGGAGCTAATTCAAAACATCCATAGCGGACTGGATACTTACAAAGAAGACTTTAAAAATCTCTACATGCTATTGTCAATGCCTGACAGAGATGATGTCCGTTTGTTTGAAGAATTTGCTGCTATGTTTAAGAGGTATCCTGCGCATCCGGTATTGCTGGTACTGTTCACCGACTGCCTGCAGATATGCACTGATGAGGCTCTGCTCACTCAATACGAACTGCAAGACGTAAAAGAGCTGCTGGTAAAAGGTTGCGATACCTACAAAGACGACATAGAACTGAATGTAGAACACTACCACTTCATCAAGAACATAGAAGACGATGATGAAGAAGCCGAAGAGTACATTGCCTCCTTCCGCGACAGGATAGATACGCTCCTGCACGAAGATGATGGCGAGATATAAAAACGCCTCCTTAATACCCCTTTCCCGCTACGGCTTCCAGGTGATTGCCTTCAGGCATCCCATCCATAAGCGGCATTGCTTTGGCTATCATCTCTGGTGTACCGGGAAGCTTTAGTGATGCATCGTGGTCTTCCTTCGTGTCCCATAGCTCATATACCCAGATAGTATTTTCATCCCTGGCATCCTTATGAACGATGTAGAGGTGGCAACCCTTTACATCTGCCATGCCATCGGCAGCTTCTGTGAGGATATCTATCATCTCATCTCTTTTGCCCGCCTTTGTCTTGAATTTACCGCATAAAGAATATTTGCTCATGTGCTTTGGTTTGAAGACAAGATAGCATTTTGTACGTTTTGTCCATGTTTTAAGGTAAGGTGTCCTATATGGGGCGTATATAGCTAACGTATCTTTGGGTTGAATAATACAGTTGTTATGAAAAAACTATTTACACTTATCTTTTTTGCGTTTGGCAACATGTCTATGGCACAAACAGCCTGCGACTCACTGGACATAGACGTGAAATATGCCCCATTCAATGATTCATTTTTGCAGGTGCATGTTTATAATCAAAGCCAGGAATTTTTCGGCTATCCCATCTTTACCGTTTATAACAGCAACGGTGATACGGTGGCGGTAGAGACGCTGAACTTTTTCGGCATAGGGCAGGAATCGTTGCATACCTTGAATGTAAAACCGGGGATGCTGCCTCTAAGTTGGTTCAACGGAACGCTCACACTCTATTACCAAACAGTGGATTCTTATGCAGTGTGTAGCTGGCCAATACCATTCAGCCTGTGCCCCAACACATGCGCAACTGTCTATCCATATTTATCCAACATAGGCGGAGCCCAGGTATTTGGTACTGCCGAATGGGAAATACTGGACAGTAATTTACAGGTAGCTGCTTCGGGTACATTTACCATGGATACAACTACACAGTACGCTACCGATAGTGCCTGCCTCCTTCCCGGAGATTACACTCTGAAAGTAAAGAACATTGACCTTACCGCGGGTGGACAGAAATATGTTGGACTAAATCCGGCAGTCCAGGGAATGATGGTTCCTTTCAATAATGCTGACTCAGTTGAAATGCCCTACCAATTCTTTGAAGCCTGCTATACATCTACATCAGTAAAAGAAACAAAGAAGGGCATAGCGACGAACATCCATTCTTTTGAAAACAGCATCTATATCAATAGCCCGGATGCACTCGGGAACATAGCAGTCTATTCCATGGACGGACGCGAGGTATATAGCAGTAATACACAAAAAACTACCCATGCTATTAACCTCTCCAATTTTTCGAGTGGCATCTATATAGTAAGAGTGAGTAATAAAAGTGGAACGACAGTGCGGAAAGTTTATATCGAGTAAGCCCCCTACGCCCCCTAAAGGGGGAACTGTATCATACTACAAGGACTATCTCTACATATAAAAACGAAAAGGCCTTCCTTATGGGAGGCTTTTTTGTTTAGGGTACAGTTTTTATACTTTTACGGAAAGCGGGCCTATATGATCGCAGCAATAAAGGAATTCTTCAACCAATACGAGCAAAGGTTTAATGACGCACTTGCCGGGAGGGAAGATATTGACGGAACAGTCAATTCTTTTGCTGAGTGTTTTATCGAGGCTAATACGAATGGCGTGATGTGCGGGGCTAACAATGATGAATTCCGCAAAAACATACCTAAAGGCAATGCCTTCTATAAAAACATCCGTACGAAGCTGATGAAAATAAAGGATATAGAGATAACGAGCCTAAACGATACGCACTATATAGCAAAAGTCTATTGGCATTCAGAATATGAGCGGAAGGACAACACTGAAGTGAATATTGACTTTGATGTTATTTACCTGCTTCAATACCGAGATCAACACCTGAAGATATTTGCATACATAACTGGAGACGAACAAGCCGAACTACAAAAGAACGGCCTTATTTAATATTATAAAATTCAATAAAACTAACACGACATGAAATTATCAAGATTACTGGCATACGGAATAGCAGGCATAGTAGCAGGATTGCTAATAGAAAATAAAGGGCTAATCTATAAGGCTAAAATAAAAGATGGTACACGGAAGCTGGAAAAAAGCCTGAAGAAGAAACTAGCCTGATCGTGGTTTAAAAGCCATTTCACAAAATACATAGGGTAAATACTTAGATAAATATACCCAAATCACGGTATAGGGAGGGGTTATGCATAAAGGTACTTTTGACAAGTGCAAAAGACTGCCCCTAAGAGCCTGAACCCGGTAAAGAGCAGACTTCTCTTCTTTACATTACTATGCCTGTATCTGCTACTGGCATCAGTTACCCTTTTTGCACATAACACCGATAGCCTCAGCAAAGTAATAGACAGCAAAACCCTGAATGACAAGCAACAGCTGGAAGCTTATGTGCGACTGGCTGGTTCATTGGCTACAAAAGATTTCGACAAGTGCATCGAGCGAAGCAATGAAGGCCTGAGGTTGGCAGCACAGTTGAAAGACTCGGTAGCCATCGGGCAATTGTACAATATATTAGGTGAAGCCTCGTACTTTAACGGCAGCTATGATGTTGCAGCAAAACATATGTATGATGCGGTCCGCATATTGGAACGCAGAAATTTGGCAATGGCAGCACTGGCCTTCAACAACCTGGCGAAACTATACCGGAAAATAAAAGAACTGGATAAATCTATTGCAAACTACGATAGGGCAATGGAGCTGTACAGTTCCATCAACGATTCTGCGGGTGTGCAAATGATATGGAATGAGTCGGGCGTACCATTTGAATACATGGGCAACTATGACGAAGCGCTACGCAGATACAACAAGTCTCTGGAGATAGCACGCGCCCGTAAAGACCTGCAGGGCGAAGGATATGCGCTGAGCAACATAGCAGGCGCTTTCATGTTGCAACAAAAATATGACGAGGCTGTTAGCTACATGGATCAATGCCTGGCGATAAGAAAAGAGATGAAAGATACTTTTGCACTGGCACTCACCTACTCCGACCTGGGCAGCCTGTTCATAGCCATGGGCGATCTTGAAAAAGCAAAAGCGAGCATAGAACTGAGTAACCAACTAGCCATACATTTGAAATACCCCGGCCTGCTGGCTGCCAATTACCAACAACTATCAGACCTGCATAGAAAGCAAGGTGAATTTGAGTTGGCGCTGGAATATGCTGCCAAGGCAACCACTATGCGCGACTCGGTATTTAATATCGCTAAGGCCGAACAGATAACCGAGCTCAATACCAAATACGAGACAGAGAAGAAAGAACAGCAAATAGCCCTGCAAAAGATAGCCCTTAGCCGCAAGAATTATATCATCAGCGGTATAGGTATCATACTGCTCTTAGGTGTGTTCTTAGGCTTCACCGTACACAACCGTAATAAGCTGAAACAAGAGGCGCGGCTGCAGGAAGAGATACTAAAGCAACAGGAATTAGCGAGCCGCGCGGTACTGGAAGCAGAAGAAAAGGAACGCCAGCGCATAGGCCTCGACCTTCACGATGGCATAGGCCAGATGATGAGCGCGGCCAAAATAAATCTCTCCACCTTCCTGAGTGATATAGAAGTACCCAACGAAGAAGAGCGTCTGCGTATAGACAATATTATGAGCCTGATAGATGAGAGCTGCAAGGAAGTGCGGGCGGTATCACACAGCATGATGCCGAACGCACTACTAAAAGCCGGACTGGGATCGGCAGTTCGGGAATTCCTGAACAGGATAGACAGCAAGGTTCTGGAAGTGAACCTCTACACCGAAGGGCTGGACGAACGCCTGGACACTACTATTGAAACCGTACTCTACCGGGTGATACAGGAGAGTGTAAATAACGTGATCAAACACGCCGCAGCAAGCAGGCTGGATATATCTATTATAAAGGACGAAGACGGCCTCAGCGCCACCATAGAAGATAACGGCAAGGGCTTCGATACCTCAGATGCATCCATCAGGAATGGCATAGGGTTAAAGAACATTGAGACCCGCATCAACTATCTGAAAGGTGAGGTAAATATAGACTCCAGTCCGGGGCATGGTACTGTGACTGTTATTAATATACCTGCAGGGAATTTGGGTGTTTAGGGGTTTGTTTCCGGTTGGAGTGGCTGAAACCTACATAACTAATTGATAATCAATATTCAATTAGAATTTTGCTTCCGGTTTGCTTCCATTTTACTTCATTTTTACTTCCGGTTTGTTTCATGTTACTTCAGTTTTGCTTCATGTCACTTCCGGTTTGCTTCCAGGATATGCTAAGATGCTTTGTGGGAGCGGGTTTCAGTTGGATGTAATGTACGGAAATGTGGGGAGTTTTGAGGGAGAAGATATGCACATTGGCGAGTGCGAGTCAACCTCCCCAGCTATCAAAAACCGCCTTCGGCTTTTTTGACAGCATCCCCTCCTAAAAACAGGAGGGGATGTTTTGATAGGCGCGGTATGCACCACCCCCGAATGTCAAAAGCCGCCTACGGCTCTTTTGCCATTATCCCTCCTCCACAAGGAGGGGAGTTTTTGATTGACGCGAGTTTACATCCCCCCAGCCCCTTGTTATTCGCTATCGCTCATGAGACCGCTTCGCTAAGTTCAAAGGGCGAATTATTGGTGAAAACACTTGGAAATAAATACCATATTAAGGTTTATTGGTAGTTTCCGCTCGATGGTAGGATTGAAAGGCGTATATTTGCGGCTTAATGTGGGTAAAAGGCTAATATTTTAGTGATATTTTTTTTGTTGTTTATCAAAAAACATTACCTTTGCACTCCAATTTAATTTTTATACTAAAGGTCAGCAATGCCTACTATACAACAATTAGTTCGTAAAGGACGTCAACAAATCCGCGCAAAGTCAAAGTCTCGTGCTTTGGATGCGTGTCCGCAACGCCGTGGTGTTTGTACTCGTGTGTACACAACTACTCCAAAGAAACCAAACTCGGCTCTTCGTAAGGTTGCTAAGGTTCGCCTTACCAACAAGATCGAGGTGATAGCATATATACCGGGTGAAGGTCACAACCTGCAAGAGCACAGTATCGTACTGATACGCGGTGGTCGTGTGAAGGATCTTCCGGGTGTACGTTACCACATCGTGCGTGGTGCACTGGATACTGCGGGTGTGAAAGACCGTAAGCAATCTCGCTCTAAGTATGGTACTAAGAGAGAAAAAGCAAAGAAATCATAATTTATTAATTAAAGTATAACTCATTATATAACATGAGAAAGGCACAAGCCAAAAAGCTTCCTTTAGCTCCGGATCCAAAGTTTAACGATATACAGGTTACACGTTTTGTGAACTGCCTTATGTGGGGTGGTAACAAAAGCGTAGTGTTGAAAGCATTCTACGATGCTTTAGACAAAGTAAGCGCAATGACCGGTGAAAACGGTTATGAAGTATGGAAACGTGCTTTGGTGAATGTAACTCCTGCAGTAGAAGTTCGTAGCCGCCGTATAGGTGGTGCTACTTTCCAGATACCTTCGGAAGTACGTCCTGACCGTAAGATCTCCCTGAGCATTAAATGGTTAATCCGTTTCAGCCGTGAGCGTAATGGTAAGACCATCGCTGACAAGCTGGCTAATGAGATCATTGCAGCGAGCAAAGGTGAAGGTGCAGCAGTGAAGAAAAAAGAAGATACGCACCGTATGGCTGAGGCGAACAAAGCGTTCTCTCACTTTAAAGCTTAATTCAAGTTACTTGTTCATAGTGAATCCCCCCGGTATACCGGGGGGATTTTTTTTGTATTACGTAGCGATTACAATAGATGATATCAGTCATTTACCGTACTGACGGGCATTATCAGTCAGGAGAAAGAACCACCTTACTTTTACCCTGAATTTTAAACGGATACAATGAAACGTACTTTTCTTTCTGCGCTACTATTTACACTGATGGCATTTACATTCGCGACCTATACTGCATGTACAAAAGACGAATGTTCAGGCGTAACCTGTCAGAATGGGGGTTCCTGCAACGACGGGATCTGCACTTGCCCCAGCGGCTACACAGGCACCAGGTGTGAGAATACGGTGAATAACTGTGTAGTGAATAATACAGCAAAAGTACAATTCAGCAACCGTTCTTCGGGCAGCACATATGATGTGATCTGGGATGGCTCTATAATAACTACCCTCGCTCCCGGTGTGACCAGTGATTTTTTTACAGTTGCAGCCGGCGACCACACACTGGTCTTCCGGTACTCAAACACTGGCAATAATTCATGTACACCAAGCACGCCCAATCTGGCGCAATGCTCCTCTATGGTATATTGGTGTACTTACTAAGGCCTGAGACAACATATACTATTCAGCGAAGGAAGCCTCCCGATAATTTCGAGGGGCTTTTTATTGCAAACTGTTTAGCTTTTTTGCTATTTCTTTGTATTTTCACGGGAGAATTAATGAATTTATGAAATTCGGTAAATTGACACTTGTTGCAGCTACTTGCGCTGTAGTTTTAGCTTCCTGTACGCAGAAAGACACCCATTCCTATATATGCAGGTGTACGGGAAATCCTTTCGGCAATGTGGAAACCTACAGGATAGACCACACATCTACGAAGAAAGCTAAGGAACAGTGTGAGGGTTATGCACAAATGCCTGCCCCGGACAGCACTGTCTGCGCCCTGGATCTATATTAAGGCTCAGCACATTTGCATATTTTACACTTATAAGCAGTATATTTATCCTTGTATAGCATTATATATGATACAAAAGAATCTATTTTCAAAATTTACAGCAATAGTAGCCCTTGTAACAGGTGGTTTGTTGCTCAATTCCTGTAAAGAAGAAGGCATTATCCCTGTGCCCTCTTATACTGTAGCTAAGAACTTTGTGGGTACATATGTTGGCTTGAGCGGCTGTGATACCGGAGCGGCAACCATAACCATAAATGCAGGGGTAGATCAAAACGCTGCTTTCTTCCATACTTCGTTCGGACCGGGAGATTGTAAACTGATCACAACCTTGCAAGCTACTATAAAAGGCGACTCCCTGTCTATTCCATTCCAGGAATTCCAGGACCACTGCTTTACCGACTACTCAGTTTCAGGCGGAGCTATTTATCGCAATGATTCTATCTTCCTGGCTATCACTACAACGTACAGGACTGAATTGAATGTGGACAGTGTAAGGACCTGCGGTTTTATGGGAAGAAAGCTGCCCGATGATAACGGCCACAATAATGAACCAGCTGAATAACCAGGATAAAAAACATAACAGAAAAAGCCGTCCCGACATTTCGTTGTGACGGCTTTTTTTTATAGAGCATATCCTTAACGGAACACCTGCTCTAAAGCAGCAGCCTTGAGACGCATTTCCTCCCACTCCATTTCGGGGATGCTGTCGTAAGTGATGGCACCGCCTGTAGAGTAAGAGAGGTACTTTGTTCCTGCATTGTAAAACAAGCTGCGGATGATGACATTGAAATCGAAATCGCCATTGGGCGTGATGTAGCCTACTGTACCGGAAAATAATTCCCTACGGGATGTCTCATACCGGTCTATCAGTTGCATCACTTTTATTTTGGGTGCGCCTGTCATGCTGCCCATAGGGAAGGAATGGCCGATAGCGTCAGTGAACGGGACATTTCTTCTCATCTTTCCGCTAACAGTTGATATCATCTGGTGTACCTGTGGATAGGAGTATATACCAAACAATTCATCAACAGATACTGAGCCTACTTCGCAGACCTTAGAAAGGTCATTGCGGGTGAGGTCAACGATCATTACGTTCTCTGCCCGCTCTTTGATGCTCTGCTGCAATTCGTTCTTAATCCGTTCATCCTCTACCCTATCTGCTGACCTTTTAGCTGTTCCCTTAATGGGTTGTGATATAAGTTTATCTCCGGCCTTTTGCAAATAGCGCTCGGGGCTGGCACACATCAGGTATTGGCCCTCCAACCTGTAATACGCGGCGAAAGGAGCAGGTGAAATGGTGTTGAGCTTTTTAAAAGTTGCCAGTGGCGACAATGATACATTTTCGCAGAAACGCTCTGTGCAATAATTGATCTCGTAGCAATCGCCCTCTTCTATGTGGTTGCGTAGCTGTCCGATCGTATTTAAGTAATGGTCTTTACTTGTCTTTTCGTGGAAGGAAACTTCAGGCAGTTCTTCGCTTACCGGCTGAGTGGATAATATCTGTTCGTAAATATCTTCAGGAGAGGTGCCGATAGACTCTATTACCAAAGACCGCTTGCCGGCGACGATGTAGCAAACAACTTTGGGTTGGAAAAAATTCAGTTCAGGGAAACCGATGGTGGCTTGATGTAGTGAGCTTAATTTTTTCTCCAGGCTATTTTTGTGGTCGTAACAGATATGGCCGAAGATCCAGTCTTTTTCCTTGTCGTGCAGTTGTTGCAGCTCTTGCAGTGAACCGCTAACGAAACTCAGCGCCTCCACTGCCAGCATACACTCGTAAATGCTATTGGGTTGCCGGTATGAATTGCTATCTAAAAAAAGAAGAATGCTGAATTGGCTCGCCCAATCCAGCATTCTTCTTTTAATTTCTATGTACTGACCATCGGTCAGTGAGAATGTAGCTTTTTGTCTCAATAAAATGATTGATTAAAAATCGTCGTCGTCGTCATCAAAACCACCACTACCTTCGCTAAAGAATCCCAAGTCTTTGAATTCATCGTCTATGTCAAAATCATCATTATTCTTTGAAGATTTCTTCCCTCCTGCAGGAGCTTTTGTTTTTGACTTAGGCAAATCGAATTCTTCAAACTCTTTTTCTATGTCGTAGTCGTCTTCATCCGCTTTTTCGAAATCATCTACTTCGTCTATATCATCGTCGTCATCATCATCGTCGTCATCACTCTTCTTAGACTTTGAAGTGGTCTTCTTAGCAGCCGTTTTTTTCTTCGGAGTATCCTCTATATCCTCCTCATCCAGGTCATCATCATCGTCGTCAATATCCTTTTTAGTTGATGCCTTTTTAGCAGCCGGCTTAGCACTTGCGGTTGTTGCGCTTTTTTTGCTTGCTGTTTTCTTTTCTGGTTTTGATGTCATAGCACTCAATGCGATTGGTGTCGTAAAATTAACGGTTTAGGAAAAACACCCAAATTTTTATTAAACAATTTTTTCTCTAAGGAATATGTAATAATTGGTCGCGACCTGTACCGTTGGAGATATATGCCACTTTAGTACCGAGGTACTCTTCCATGAATGCGCAGTACTTCTGAAACACTTCCGGAACCTCAGCATATGTTTTGCACTCACCAATGGGTTTATCCCAGCCGGGGAAGCTTTCGTATATCGGTTCTATGTCAGCATTGCAAACATCGTAAGGGAACTCCCTTGTTTCCACGCCATCTACCTTATAGGCAACAGCCGCCTTTATAGGATTGAATCCGTCAAGCACATCGGCCTTAGTAATGATAAGCTTAGTGACACCACTCAGCATACATGCATAGCGCAGTGCAACGAGGTCTGCCCAGCCACAGCGGCGCGGACGGCCTGTGGTAGCACCGAATTCACTACCGGCAGCACGGAGGGCTTCACCTGTTTCATCTTCCAGTTCTGTAGGGAACGGACCGCCACCAACACGAGTGCAATATGCCTTGGTGATACCATATACCTCACCCACACGGGAAGGTGCTACACCGAGACCACTGCAAACACCTGCAGAGATAGTATTGGAAGAAGTAACAAACGGATAAGTACCGAAATCTATATCAAGCATACTACCCTGTGCGCCTTCGGCTAATACTTTCTTTCCGTTTTTCAGGTGGTTATCTATCCAGTATTCTGCGTTCACAATGTTTAACCCGCGGATAAACTCTACAGCTTCGAAGAAACCATCTTCCCATTGCTGCCAATCGATCTGGTGATCGTATTGCTTCAGCATGTCGAGGTGTTTATTCTTCAGCTTGTCGTATTTAGCTTTGAAATCTTTGCCTTGTATGTCGCCGATCCTCAAGCCATTACGCCCTGTCTTATCCATATAAGCAGGGCCGATGCCTTTGAGTGTAGAACCGATCTTATCCGAACCTTTGGAAGCTTCTGAAGCCGCATCGAGTGCACGATGTGTAGGCAAAATTAAATGCGCCTTCTGCGATATGTACAAGCGAGAGAGCATATCCGGCTCCAGCGCTGTAATAGTTTCAATTTCTTTCTTCAGCGTAACGGGATCTATTACCACTCCATTGCCTATCAGGTTGAGGCAATGCTTCTGGAATACTCCGGAAGGTATTGTGTGTAATACCACTTTTTGTCCGTTAACATAAAGTGTGTGGCCGGCATTCGGGCCTCCCTGGAAACGGGCAATTATATCGTACCTGGCAGCAAGAAAATCAACGATCTTTCCTTTCCCTTCATCTCCCCACTGCAAGCCGAGCAAAACATCTATCATAAAAAAAATTAGCGCCCAAATTTAACCACGATTATCGGGATTTTGATGATTTACCTTGAGTATAGAAATAATTTATCCACAGGTTATTGTATTGCACCTACGGAGCAAAACACATGACGATCGTTTTTGTTGCAAAGCTTTGTCCCGATGGGGTAAAGTTGAACCGGGCTTCCTTGCCTGGTGCAACATAGCTAATGGAACGATTTTTATTAATATCTGTCTTGGATAAGCGGGAGAGAGATAATCGAGGATTTGTTTGGAAATAAGCTATAATGAGCGAAATTTGAGGCACACAAGATAAATCCCCCGCATGTCGAGTAAACTAATATTAAATACGGATGCTATGCAGGAGGAATTTTTTGCGGATACGGCCCTGATAGGTATAGCTAGTACGCTACCCGGCTACCAGTTTTGCTGGACACTGAACAGGCAATTTGAGACCAACTTTGTGCGTGAGCCTGAAATGGACGTTTGTCTCCAGTCGGGTAAAAAGAAACAGTATTTCTTTCCCATATATGTGTATTACCTGCCTATTAACGGTATGAAGTACATACTCTACAAGCTGAAAAGTGATAAAGAGGCCCTGCTGCCCGAAGTAAAGCAGTTGGACTACCTCTGGAAACTACAAAGCAATACCCCCGAAACAGACGCGCAGGCCATAGTACAAACCCTGCGTGATATACCCCAGGTGCAACTGGCGCAGATAATAGCTCCGGACAGGCTGAAGAATCTGGATCATCTTATTGTGTAGTTGGCAGTAGCAGTTGGCGATTTGCAGTTACCCGTTTTTTCTGATTCCAAGTTTGGCTAGAGTGTTGCACCCAGGAGCAAAAAACACATAAATATTGCTTGTGCTACAAAGCGGTTGCCCCGATGGGGCAATTTTGTAAATCTGTCTGTATTAGGCTGTACCGCTATTTCTCAGGAGATATCTCCCTGCATTCCATGAAGCTCTCTTTTGGACTTTGAAGGCGAGACAGATGTCAGGAAGTATCTATATCTGACGGGTTTTCAGCAAAATATCCCCAATAACGTCTTCTAACCTTAATTAACCTGAGATAACCTTGGTGCATACCCTTATTTTTCTATTTTTGTTGCCTGTCTAAATACACTTACATGAATTATCGTAAGATCAATAACCTATTTGGTTGGATCACAGGCCTTATTGCAGCAGCCGTTTACTTAATGACCATGGAACGCACCGTGAGTTTCTGGGATTGCGGCGAGTTTTTATCATGCGCTTACAAACTGGAAGTAGGCCACTCACCGGGTGCGCCACTCTTTATGATGTTGCAACGCTTCTTCGGCATACTGGCCGGGGGAACAACCGGACAACCTCTACCGGAGGCTACCGTGATGATGAATGCCATGTCGGCAGTGATGAGTGCGGGAACTATCCTGTTCTTGTTCTGGACCATTACCTACTTTGCCAAGAAACTATTAGCAAAAGATACTGATGCGCCAAGCACCTACCAAACCATCCTGATAATGGGTGCGGGTATGATAGGTGGCCTTGCTTATACCTTCTCTGATACCTTCTGGTTCTCAGCAGTGGAAGCGGAAGTATATGCGACCTCTTCTTTCTTCACGGCACTTGTATTCTGGGCCATCCTGAAATGGGAAGCCATTGCCAACGAACGCCATGCAGACAGGTGGCTGGTATTTATAGCCTACCTGACAGGTCTCTCTGTAGGTATCCACTTACTTAACCTCCTTACCATCCCGGCTATCGCGATGGTGTATTATTACAAACGCTATGAAGCAACAAGGAAAGGTGCCATCATCGCCTTCCTGCTGGGTTGTGTGATACTGGCATTTGTGCAGTTCGGTGTACTGAAATATCTGCCTGTATTTGCTTCGTCATTCGACCTGTTCTTCGTTAACAGCTTGTCTTTACCATTTGACTCAGGTGCTATTACATTCATTGTGTTGCTGGTAGGTTTACTTACATGGCTGCTGATATGGACGAAGAAGAAAGGCTGGTACCTTGTGAACACAAGTGTGCTGTGCATTACCTTCATCATCATCGGTTTCTCCAGCTACCTGGCTCCTATCATCCGCTCAAGGGCTGATACGCCGATAGACATGACGAACCCTGATAATACGCTCAGCCTTATCTCGTACCTGCAACGTGAGCAGTATGGCTCTCAGCCATTGCTGATAGGACGTGACTTTACCAGTGACGTGAAACGTGAAAATGGCGTGCCGGTAACCAAGAGCAACGGCTTCAACTACATGAAGACCACTACCCCTGATGGTAAAGACGCTTATGAAAAAACAGGTGAAAAGATAGATTACGAATATGAAGACAACCGCCTGTTCCCACGTATATGGGACGGTAACGACCCAGGCCACGTAGCCTTCTACAAAAGCTACCTGGAACTGGCAGATGGTGAACAACCTGAAGCAAAGCATAACCTCTCTTACTTCTTCCGCTACCAGATAGGCTGGATGTGGTGGAGATACTTTATGTGGAACTACGCAGGTCGTGAAAATGATATAGAAGGGCAAGGCGACCCACGTAACGGACATTGGATATCGGGTATCAAATTCCTGGATAAAGGTAAAGTTGGTGACCTGGATAAAGCAGGTAATGGTGTAGGTAATAACCTCGCCCGTAATGAGTTGTACTTCCTGCCATTTATCCTCGGTTTGTTGGGATTGGTGTACCAGTTCAACAGGGATAAGAAAGATGGTATCATCGCCTTTATGCTGTTCTTCTTCACCGGTATTGCTATTGCGCTGTACCTGAATATGCCACCGTTGCAACCACGTGAACGTGACTATGCCTTTGCCGGCTCTATGTACGCATTTGCGATATGGATAGGGCTTGGTGTACTGATGGTGAATCAATGGCTGCAGAAAGTGGTGAAAGGAAATGGCGGCGCTATTGTGGCTATCCTGCTCTGCTTTGTCGCAGTGCCTGCACTGATGGCTTCTGAAGAATGGGACGATCATGACCGTTCTAAAAAGACACTGGCGCACTCCAGTGCTTACAATGCACTGACCTCTTGCGCACCTAATGCTATCCTGTTCACCTTTGGTGATAATGATACATACCCTGTATGGTATCTTCAGGAGATAGAAGGTATCCGTACCGATGTACGTATCATTAACCTGAGCCTACTGGGTATTGACTGGTATATAGACCAGCTGAACTACAAGATAAACGATGCGGATGCCGTACCAATGATCTGGAAGAAGAAAGACTACAGCGGCGAGAATCATAACTACATACAGTATAATGAAGGTTCACGTATAGACCAGAGCAAGTATTATGACCTGGCCGAGATAGTGAAATTCATGGTGAGTGATGATACGAAAGTAGCTACGAGAGGTGGCGAGTCTATGAACTACATCCCTGCCAAGAACTTCTTCGTGAAGACACCTTCGAAAGACGAACTGGTAAAGATGGGCCTGATAAAAGCTGAGGACACCGGCAGAGTGAATACCGATGTGAAATTCACCAATGCCAAGACTACGCTTATAAAAGACGATATAGCTGTACTGAACATAATAGCTGCTATAGCAGAAGAAGGTTGGAAAAGGCCTATCTACTTTGGTGGTGGTTTACCGTCAGACAACTATGCGGGACTTGACAAGTATCTGCGCCTGGAAGGTATGGTGTACCGCCTGATGCCATTCCAGTACACAGACTCTCTTACCCAAATGTCGGCTAACCTGCCTGGTACAAAGGGAACTGTGGATATAGACAAGACCTACGACCTGTTTATGAACAAGTACAAGTGGGGCAATGCAGAAAGGAACGACGTTTATTACGACGAAAAGAACAGGCTGATGTTTGTGGCCTATCGTGTGAACGTTGCCCGTGCTGCTAACCAGCTTTCTGCAGCGGGTAAATTTAAAGAAGCAAGTGCCATGCTGAACAAAGTACATAACAGCATGAGTCAATCGTCTTACCCGTATAATCCTTATACGCTGGAGATGTTTGACGCCTCAGCATACTTTATGACCACGGCGGCTTATAATGCCAAGGACAATGTACTGGCAGCTAAGATCGCTACCATCTTTGCGGACAACGTAGAAAAAGATTGCAACTGGATACTTACCCTATCGGAAGGTGGCAAAGAGCAACTAACGCGTGATGCACAGCAAAACCTTAGCCTCATCAATGAGTTTGGCAGACTGGCACAAGCAGCCGGAGATAAGGCGACTTATGACCTGATGACGAAGAAAGTAGATGGCCTGGTGAATAAAATGAAGGGTACACTGAATTTACAGATGGGCGGACCTCAATAGCCTGTTTCAACTTTAACATTATAAAAATCCTCCCATTACGGGAGGATTTTTTAATTTTAGTACGTCTATGTATGTAGAAGTGAAAAGAAGTGCCTGCCTTATCGTTTTGCTGTTAACCATTAGTATCACTACCAACGCCCAGTCGGCGGTGTTGGTAATGTTGAAAGCTGAGAAGAACAGGTTGCAATACCTGGAAAAAATCAATCAAAAAGAAAAAGCTAACCTACTAAGAAAGGAATCTCAGAAAATAATGCAGGCAACACTGAATGACTTTACCGATAACTTTGACAGGTGCCCTGTATATTTTTTTATAGACACTAACCTGCAGAAAGTAATTGATAAAAAGTTTGACGGGGTAATTGTGAACAATGAACTAAACCCTGTCGATTTCCGTTCTTGGGAAAACAGGAGTGACCACCTGATCGTTTACTACGGCATTCCTCCTACGGAAATAACCAAAGAAGGCAATGCCTGGCAAGAACAGATGGTTCACAGAACGACATACAATACGAGTGACGGAATTGTGATATTAGACCATGAATTTAAAAGAAGACGAAACGTACACTACGTTTACCTGAACCACAAAGGGAAAACTGCTATCAAAAAGCGTCCTCTGTATAACTTCGCATCCCGGAATTTTAGTATCTCATATTATGAGATGGGTAATGAGTTACAAAAACAATTAGGGCAAAAAGGAGTGACGCTACCTGTTAATTAGCAGATGCTACAAAATAAATCAGAAAGGAAAATGAAATTTATACTACCAATATTCGTTACCATATTATCCAGCTCAATAGCAAATACCGCCTACGCTCAATCCGCGGTATTGGTGATGCTAAAAGCAGAGAAAAACAGGATAACTGCGCTTGAAAAAAGAAACCTAAAAAAAGACGCTGACATTGTGCGGCAAGAGGCCTCTATAATAATGGAGAAAACGATAAGTGATTTTACAGACCATTTCAAATACTGTGCTGTCTATTATTTTGTGGACACTAACGCTGACCTGATCAGGGAGAAAAAATTCGAGAATGTTCTGTTTGATAAAAACTTCAAACCGTACAGTACTTCTCCACTAAAAAAGAATGACAGCAGTTTTGTTATTAGTTATTACGGAATCCCTCCTGTCAATGTGCAGGAAAAGGGCCGCGGAGGAGTGCCAGACAATACATACAGGGAAGAGCGGCATTTAAATAAAGGCTTGGTGGTCTTGGGACATGACTTTAAACGGATCAGGAATCAAGATTTTTTTTACCGCTACGAATCATGGTGGCCGAAGGATAAAATAACCGATTATGATTTTATTTCTGTAAACTTCGATATGGCTTACATACATAGCGCAGGAAAACTTCAGACGGTATTACGAGATATTTATGCTTCACATTTCCGTAAACGATGAAAATCAAAATCCTCCTTGCGCTCCTACCCTTGCTGGCTTTGATGGCATACAGGTCGCCGGATTTTCCTAAGGCTATAGTGGTGGTATTAAATTCGCAGAGTAGTAAAATAGCGTACTACAATAAGAAAGGTGATATTGACAAGGCAACTGCGATAAGAAAAGATGCAGAACAATCCATGCTCTGCACGATAAATGACTTCACCGATAACTTTTCAGTCTATCCTGTTTACTATGTAATGGACACCAATCTTACACCGCTTCGGGAAAGGAAACTCCAGGGCATACTACTGGACAAGGATAGAAATGTAGTAAACGGAAAGAAACCAGATAGCACTGATTTCTACATGATAGTGAAGTACGTATACAAGGGCGAGAGTGTGGGAAGCGAGATGATGATATGGGGACCAAACTTTGAGAAAGTAAAAAAGTATCCTGAGTCGCTTCCTGAAAATATACTCAAGGACAGGGACCTTTCAGAGCGCTATAATTTCACTTCTAAAAATTTCAACATATCATATAAGGCTTGTGCGGAAGTGCTGGAAGAAAAATTTCGAAGCAAGATAAAACGAGACAGATATAAATAAAAAAGCTCCTCAATGAGGAGCTTTTTGTATGTTTTGGAGGTCGAGAGCGGATTTGAACCGCTGTACGAGGTTTTGCAGACCTCTGCCTAGCCGCTCGGCCACTCGACCGTTGAACGGATGGCAAATGTAGTAAAAAATCGTTTCTTTACAAGAGCAAAATTAAAATTGTAATGCACAGGCAAGATGTTATTAAAGATTCTGAATTGATGCTTACAAGCAAGGGCACGATCTACCATCTTGACCTCGCACCCGAGCAATTAGCCCCTACCATTATCACTGTAGGTGACCCGGGACGTGTAGCCATGGTATCAAAATATTTTGACCGTATAGAGCATAAAGCAGCGCACAGGGAATTCATCACCCATACGGGTTATATAGGCAACAAACGAATTAGTGTAATATCCTCGGGCATAGGGCCTGATAATATTGACATCGTCATTAATGAACTGGACGCACTGGCCAATATAGACTTCAGTACCCGCACCATAAAAGAACAGAAGACTACCCTATCCATTATGCGTATAGGAACATGCGGCGGCCTGCAACCAGATATAGCACCGGGAACAATGATAGTGAGTTCTCATGCTATAGGACTGGATAACCTGCTGCATTACTACAGGTATAACAGCAGCCCCGATGAAATATTTATACAGAATGATTTCATAAAACATACATCCATGGAGAATAAGCCAATCCATCCGTATGTGATAGAAGGTTCTATATCGCTGAGGAAACACTTTGGCGAACACTACACTCATGGCATGACAGTAACCTGCCCCGGATTTTACGGACCGCAGGGACGAGTGCTGCGCGGGCCGATAGCCTTCCCTAACCTGATAGATTCGCTGAGCAGTTTCACAAGTGGCATGAACCGCATCACTAATTTTGAAATGGAATCTTCGGCAATCTATGGCCTGTCGAAAATACTGGGGCATCAATGCCTGTCGGTAAATCTCGCACTGAACAACCGCCTGGCGGGTACCGTGCTCAATAACATTCCCGAAGGTGTGGATAACATGATAAAAAATACGTTGGCTATCATAGAGCAGATATAAATACCTCAATTCTAAAGCATCTAAGTATTAACTTGCAAGCATCTTAGCGAACTCATATGTATCCTGATTTTCAATATTTACTTCAAAGCCTTTTGGGCGTAGAAATGCCCGAATGGATCGGCATATTCAAGACCTTCGGATTCCTGGTAGCGGTGGGCTTCCTGGTTGCGGGAATGGTGATGACCCGGGAATTGAAACGCAAGGAAAAAGAAGGGCTCATAGGTCCGGAAATAGTAGAGAAAGAAGATAAGGCCACCGGCACTAAGAAGAAAGTAGCAGTATATCCTCACCAGCGCGTGACAGACATTATCGTTGTTGCAGCTATATCAGGACTGGTAGGTGCAAAAGTTTTCAATGCATTCGAGACATGGGAAGATTTTGTGCAAGACCCGATAGGTAATTTATTCTCCCGAAGCGGGCTCACCTTCTATGGCGGGTTGATCACTGCAACAGTAGTGCTGTATTATTACTGCCGAAAAAACAAAATATCATTCATCCATCTGGCAGATGCAGTAGCTCCTGCCCTGATGCTGTCTTATGGCGTTGGCAGACTGGGTTGTCATTTTTCAGGAGATGGAGACTGGGGTATTTTCAACAGCGCCTACGTCACCGAACCAAACGGTGTATTGAAACTTGCAGAGCCGGGAATGTATGAGGGCATGCTGCAAAAAGCTGCACCCTACTTTATGAACAACTTTGGCAGCCTTGATGCTGTTCCGCACATGAGTGTTGTAGCCCCATCGGGAATGCCACGCTGGATGTATGCTATGAATTATGCCCATAATGTTAATAATGAAGGTATACGTATAGCAGACTGCGCGGGTAATTATTGCTCAGTGCTGCCGGTAGGCGTATTCC
The DNA here is from genome assembly GCA_002483105.1 of Bacteroidetes bacterium UBA7674. GTDB lineage: Bacteria > Bacteroidota > Bacteroidia > Chitinophagales > Chitinophagaceae > MKUN01. The sequence goes on along the minus strand of DLHG01000013.1, from coordinate 385,517 downwards.
CTACGGCGCTGTATGAAGCTATAGCCTGCACCATCCTCTTTCTTGTGATAATCGGACTGAGAAAGACGTTCAGCAAGCCATTGCACATCTTTGGCTTCTACCTGATACTAAACGGCCTGGAACGCTTCTTTATAGAGAAGATACGTGTGAACTATAAGTATGATTGGGGCTTCCTGCATCCTACGCAGGCTGAGATCATCTCCACTTTATTGGTTTTGACCGGGCTGGGCATCTTATTTTTTTACAAACCCAAGACAGAAGGCCTTCCGAAAGCTGGGCAATAAGTTCCCGATCGGTTAAATAATCATTACTTTTACCATCATATTAGCTTAACTGTCAATTCAATATTATGTATAGAAAGTTACAAAAGATAAGCATGGCTATTGTAGCCCTGTTGTTATTTTCAGCGAAAGGTTTTGCGGCACCCGGTGATACTACCGTGGTACACGTTTTCCAAAACCAGGAGATCGTTACTGCAGGATCGGGCAGCAACCCTTATCATAAATGGGGCGAATTCCCTGCGCCATCTGTTAACTACAGTAAAGTGATCATGTACCTGACATTCCAGTGCCCTGATGTGATGGACTGTGCTGAGTGGGACTACCTTGACCCCATCTCCATAGCGCGCCCTGCCGGCGTGAACAGCACACCTCTTAATTGGGAGTTTGCACGCTTTATCACACCATATGGTAATTCATGGATAGGCACAGCGGGTGATAACTTCAAGCATGGCTGGTATTATGATGTAACAGACTTCTCCACACTGTTTCATGACTCTGTAGAGATAGAATATAATCATACAGGCTTTGAAACGAATACAAGAGGATGGAAGATCAATATCTACTTCTACTTTATTGAAGGTACTCCTGAGCGGGATATAAAAAATATTACCCGCGTCTATTCAGGTGGCTACGGCTATAACTCTAATATAGAAACACAGCTGAGCGCACAGACTGTAACATATGGTGCAGCTACCACAGAAGCAAGAATGAAGATCATTCAAAGCGGACATGGTATGAATGACCAAAACTGCTCTGAGTTCTGCCCTAAGCAACGATATGTGAAGTATGATGGCAACACAGTTAACCAACGCCTTATGTGGCGTGAATGCGGTTTCAATTCACTGTTCCCGCAAGGTGGCACATGGCTGTACGACAGGGGTAACTGGTGCCCGGGTGCCAGTGTGAACTATGATAATATTGAATTCCCCGGAGTAGCACCGAGCAGTACACACACCTTTGACCTGGATATGGAAGCAGTGGGTACCGGTAACTTTGGCAACCAGGCTATTACTGCATATGTGATAGAATATGGTGCGCCGAACTTTACCACCGATGCATCGCTTGAAGCGATCCTCTCTCCAAGTATAGAGTATGAAGCAACACGCATGAACCCGATATGTGGTGACCCAGTGATCGTAATAAAGAACAGTGGCTCTGCGCCGCTTACCAGCCTGAATATAGTTTATGGTGTTCCGGGTGGTGTACAAAGCACTTACCAATGGACGGGTAACCTGCCTTTCCTTGGAGTGGATACAGTAACAATTAGTCAAGCTGTGAATTGGGCTCCAAACAGTAATGTATTCCAGGTATCACTGCAAAGTCCTAACGGTGGCACAGACCAGAATGATCACAACAACTTCAACACAAGTGCTTTCACTTCACCACCCGTGTACAATTCGACTTCTGCCTATATAGAATTTAAAACAAATGCTGCCCCCGGTGAGAACCACTATAAGGTAACTGACGTTTCTACAGGAACCATTATTTTATCCAAACCTTCTTTTGCAACAGCAAATACTGTTTACAGAGATACATTTAACATGATCGCCGGTCACTGTTATGAATTTGCATTTTTTGATGATGGACCGCCGCCATCTACTAATCCGCTGAATAACGACGGCCTTAACTGGTGGGCTAATCCTGATGACGGATCCGGTTATGTAATGATGAAAAGAACAGTAAACGGACTTCCCTTCAAAGTTTTCGGGACCGACTTTGGATCTAAATTCTATTACCAATTCCAATGCCTGTTCCCCCTGGACATAAATGAAGTGCAGCAAGATATGATCTCAATGATCGTATCGCCGAACCCAAGCCCTGATGGTAGCTTTAATATTGACTACACTATACCTGAGAAAAATGCAAGGTTGGAAGTGTACAATATGGTGGGCATGAAGGTCTATTCTGAGACATTAAAAAACAACGTTGGCCAAACCAGCGTATCGCTTAGTGAATTACCTAAGGGCGTTTATATCATAAAAGTAGTGACACCGGGCAACCTGGTGCATACTGAAAGAGTTATCTCCCGCTAATAATAACATAATGATATGCAAGAGCCTCCCGATAAACGGGAGGCTCTTTTGTTTACACTAACCATCACATCATCTTACACTTTCTAATGCCCTCCGCCGATATCTAACAAGCCATATCGTTTTGGCATCAGTATACTTTTCGCCTTTATATATCCTTTCGTAATCAGCCATTTTCTTCCTGCAATTACCAGCATCATTATCAGCATACACCTTGTTTTTAGTAGTCATTCCTTTTAATAATAATTATTCTGTTTGAACCAATTCAGTGCTCCGGATACAGCTTGCTCTATCGGCGTGTACTGGATAGCCAGTTCGCGCTCCGCTTTTTTGCCGCTGTAGTAGTTGTCCAGGCAAAGAAGGTAAGACGAGGTATAATTGAGCTTGCCGCTTTTTCGTATTACCTTTTCAATGAGCGACCCAGCGCGCCCTGCAAATTTTAGTAGGAACTTAGGGAGTTGTATCATTACCTTCTTCTCGTTAGTGGCTGTGTTCACAATACTGAAGAACTCCTTATAAGTTAGATTGTGCCCTGCGAGTAGATAGCAGTCCCCTACTTTACCTTTGTCAATAGCATTGATGATACCAATGCATACATCCTTTATGTACACGAAATTCTTCCCTCCCTGCGGATAGAACAGGACACGCTTATTGAGACTGTACAGCAGCAATTTTCCTGAACTTGGTTTTATATCATTAGGACCTATCATGAACGTGGGGTTCACTACCACAGCTTGTAGCTTATTGATGGCCACCTGCTCCAATACATATTGCTGGGCGAGGTATTTACTGTTGATATAACCTGAGTTGGCACTGAAGAGCGTGAATCCACTCATCTCGTTACCCGGTATCAGTTTGCTACCCGGCCCCATAGTGTTTGCGGTGCTTACATATATCAGGCGCTTCACGCCTAGTTGCAGGCAGGCATCGGCGATATACTTTGTTGCTGTAAAGTTGACGCGCTCATATTCATCGAAGGAGATAGCCCATTGATCGGTAATACATGCAGCGTGCACCACGTAGTCGCAACCATCTATGGCGCGGGTAATGTCCTCTTTGTTATCGATGTTACCGAAGACTATTTCGCAGGGCATATCTGCCAGGCTTTTCATATCCGCACCTTTTCTCACTATCACACGCACATCATATCCTTTGCTATTGAACTCACTTACGAGGTTGGAGCCCAGAAATCCGTTGGCTCCTGTTACCAATACTTTTTTCATTGTTGTTCTATTTTAGGCGGGTAAAGAATATTGTATCTCTTTTTTCACGGCGCGGGAAATGATCTTCAGTCTCATTGATTCGGGCATCAGCCCCATCAGGAAGTGATTGATCCTGTTCATGTATCCTGGTACTATGGTTGACTTACGCTCTAAGGTTTTATCCATTGCTATCTCTGCGATCCTGCGCGTAGGCAGCAATCCCATTTTCCCTTTGAAGCCCTGTGCTATTATCCTGCGGGCTGTGAGTGAGTTAGTCATAATAGGACCGGGGTAGACAACACTAACCGATACACCTGTTCCTGACAACTCCTCTCTGAGACTGAGAGAGAAAGATGATATAAATGCCTTTGATGCAGGATAGACCGTTTTATATGCTATCGGGGAGAAGGCAGCCATACTGGATATGTTCATGATGTAGCTGCGGTCGTTCTTCATCAGGTGCGGAATGAGTAAACGAGTGATGAGCGTGGTACTTCTCACATTCAGCTGTATGATGCCATCAATTCTTTCAAGAGATGTTTCGAGGATAGAAGACGTGCCGCCAACACCTGCATTGTTGATGAGGAAATTGATATTGTAGTTATCCGCTATCTCATTCACCCTGCTGATAAGCTCTATGCTATCTGTCATATCAAACTCGAACGCCTGTACATCTACACTGTACTCCAACCTCAGGTTTTCTGCAAGTGACATAGTATTACCACCGGGTAGTGCTATAAGCAGTACATTCATTCCCCGTTGAGCGCATTGTATCGCAAACTCCTTCCCCAGGCCGGAGCTGGCTCCGGTTATGAGGGCATAATTCCTGTCTGTCATGTCTATTTATTTTCCAGTAATGAAGTGAATAATACCATGCTTTCCATCATATTGTCGTGAATGATAGGGTCTGTGATAAACTTGGGTAGCTTACTGTTACGGTTGGTGGATATGGTGTAGGTTATTTTCATTAGTCCATTAGTTTGTTGCTCAAAGACCCACTTGCCTTTTGTTCCGCTGATACGCCCCACTCCGCTCTTTACAGGAAATGATTTGTGATCAGTACCCTGGAATACTACTTCAGTAACAGTACCTGATTGCTTCATACTATATTGCAAGCATAAGTCCTGATCACCGACCGGCCAGGGGATATCGTATATCACATAGTTCAGCCAAGAATTTGGGTTGGCAGAAACCACTACCTTATATTCACCGGCATTGGGATTCCACTCCAGGGCTTTTGATTGGTCTTTTAATAAGGCTACAGCATCAGCGGGTTTAGCATGCGCATAGAAAACTGCTTTTATCTCCCTTGCCTTTTCACCGTTCATTGCTGTAACCCATTTTTCGTAGAGGGAGAGCAACCCATCTTTCTTTACGAGTTTGTAATCTTCAGCCTGTGCGTTGGTTGTTATTACCATCAGCATCATGCTGACAGCGATCATTAGTTTCATCCTTGTCATAGTAGCCTGTTTTTATGATCGTACCGCGTGTACATTAATAAGACAATTCTCGAGGCGTATGCCCCTATTGGGGTGGGAGAAAATTTTCATGACAAGGTGTAAGGAATTGTTAAAGGCTTCATTAATGCAGGATTTCAGCCCCCGAGAACTGCGGCACGACTTTTTATTTGCCTAGACATGGAGACTACAACAGAAATAAAGATCAGCCGGAGAAAATTGAGGTCCATTACCAGCGACAACAAGAAGAGCGCGAAAGCAGTGAATCTTGTGTATGTGAGTGATAAGGAAGAAGGTATCAGGCGTATTGGCACTATGGGTAGTTTTAGCTATACACTGAACGGAAAGAAAGTAACAGACGAGGATGCACTGACAAGAATAAAAAGCCTGGTGCTACCCCCGGCATGGGAGAATGTATGGATATGCACAAATGCTGACGGACACCTGCAAGCAACAGGAATTGACGTGCGTGGCAGAAAACAATATAAGTATCACTCATTATGGACGACAGTTCGTAACCAGACCAAATTTTTCAATCTCCATGATTTCGGACTGGCGCTACCTGCTATGCGTGAACGACTGCAAAAGGACTTAGCAAAACAAGGACTTCCACAGGAAAAAGTATTGGCAGCAGTAGTATCACTGATGCAATGCACCTGCATACGCGTTGGTAATAGTATGTATGAAAAGCTATACGGTTCTTTCGGATTGACTACACTTAAAGACAGGCATGTACAGATAAAAGGTAGTGAAGTGAAATTCAGCTTTAAAGGAAAGAAAGGAGTGTCTCACAATATCACACTGAGAAATAAAAAGCTGTCTAAGATCGTGCAGCAGTGTCGTGATATTCCCGGCAAGGAATTGTTTCAATACTATGATGAGAACGGGGACAGGAAGAGTATCGATTCGGGCCTGGTGAACAACTATATCAAAGAAATAAGTGGTGGCAATTTTACAGCAAAGGATTTCCGTACATGGGAAGGGTCGCTGGAAGCTTTATATTCATTTAAAGACCTGGGCGATGCGGAAACAGAAGCTGCTACTAAGCGAAATGTAGTAGCGGCACTAGACTCGGTAGCAAAGCACTTAGGTAATACCCGAACTGTTTGTAAAAAGTATTATGTACACCCTGTTATTATCGATCTCTATTCTGCCCACGAACTGAATAAATATCTGAAGAAAATTGAGCCCGAAACATGCACTACCGAGGCCGAGCTATCTGCGGGTGAAAAGATACTGATGAAGATACTGGAGAAGAGCGGGCCGGCACTTATTGCAGCGTAGCAGTTAACAGTTAACAGTGATCAGATGTCTTCTGTATAATGACAATTAATCGAAAATGTATAAAATCAATTGATACACTATTGCTCCTACTATACCTCCCACCACTAGTGCTATTATTGTGCTACGGGTCTTATTATTCATAATGCCATTTTGGACCAAGATAAAATATTTACAACAAAAAAAGCAACGGTTAGACCGTTGCTTCTGAAGTATAATAAGTGCTGTTCAGCTCTTTGTTCTTTTGTTCTGCTGCTTCTATCGGTGCGAAGTCAGAAAGTGCTTCTCCCCCATTCCTGCGGACTACTGTGGTATGTTCGTAGTGTACGGATGGTTTGCCATCTTCTGTTACTACAGTCCATCCATCGTCCAGAGTATAGATATTACGCTTGCCAAGGTTGATCATTGGCTCAATTGCCAGCACCATACCCTCTTTAAGGCGCTTTCCGTCTCCTCTGCGGCCATAATTCGGCACCTGCGGGTCTTCATGTAGCTTCTTGCCTACTCCGTGCCCTACCAGCTCTCTAACGACGCCGTAGCCAAACTGCCCGAAAGTATATTGCTCTATCGCATAAGAGATGTCTCCTACCCTGTTGCCGTCTTTAGCTTGTGCTACGCCACGCATCAGTGAATCCTTAGTGACGCGCATCAGCTGCAGGGTTTCTGCGGCTACCTCTCCTATGGCAAATGTATACGCATGATCGCCGTGAAATCCGTTCATATATACACCGCAGTCCACAGAAACGATATCACCGTCCTTTAGCTCGTAGTCACTTGGGAAACCATGTACCACCTGGTCGTTCACAGAGATACATAGTGAGTATGGAAAACCATTATAGTTCTTGAAAGAAGGTACACCACCGTTGTCGCGGATGAATTGTTCCGCCATTTTATCAAGAGATAATGTGGTGATACCGGGCTTTAAAAGGCCTGCCACCTCAACGTGGGTGGCAGTTACCATTAAGGCGCTTTTTCTTATTAATTCAATTTCGTCTTTACTTCTTATATGTATCATAGATACTTTATCTCTTCTTAGATGGAAGTAGAAGAAGATGCTCCTACAGGAGAGCGGCCTGATATACGGCCTGTCTTCATCAAACCATCATACTGACGCATCAATAAATGACTTTCAATTTGTTGCAGTGTATCCAGAACAACCCCCACACCTATCAGCATTGAAGTACCACCGAAGAACGTAGCGAAACCGCCTGTAACTCCAAGTAATGCAGCAATACCCGGAAGGATACCCGCCAGTGCTAAGAATATAGCGCCCGGTAAAGTAATACGATCCATTGTAGTTGCGATGTAGTTAGCTGTATCCTCACCTGGTTTTACGCCAGGTATAAAGCTGTTGTTACGCTTCAGGTTATCAGCCATTTCAGTTGGATTGAATATCAAGGCAGTGTAGAAATACGTGAACGCAATTACCAGTACTGCATAGATCACATTATACCACAGTGAAGTATGATCGGACAATGCACGTGCAAAACCTTGCGCACCTTCAGACTCTGTTGCGAAACCTACCAGTGTAGCAGGGATGAACATAATAGCCTGAGCGAAGATAATAGGCATAACACCAGCAGAGTTCACTTTCAAAGGGATGAACTCACGGCTACCGCCTGAAGCAGCAGCTGCGCTTGTATTACCAATGATACGACGAGCGTAGTTCAGCGGTATCTTACGAACACCTTGTGTAAGCAGTATCAGACCAACGATGATAGCGATAAAGAATGCGATCTCTATCAGGAATATCAACAGGCCACCACCGCCACCAAGGTTCTTTGCAGAAAACTCTTGTAATAAAGACTGAGGTAAACGAGCCATGATACCTACCATGATCAACAGAGAGACACCATTACCGATACCTTTGTCAGTGATCTTTTCACCCATCCACATTACGAATAATGTACCGGCAGTAAGAATAACGACAGTTGTGAACCAGAACATGAATACACTGAAGTCAGGTATAATAGCAGCACCACTTTGAGAACGCAGGAAAGCCACATAAGCACTAGCCTGGAATGCAGTAACCGCTACTGTAAGGTAACGAGTCCACTGAGTGATTTTCTTACGACCGCTTTCTTCTTTTTGTAATTTAGAAATCTGAGGTATAACGATACCGGCTAACTGCATAAAGATAGATGCAGAGATATACGGCATTACACCAAGAGCAAATATTGATGCTTTACTGAAGGCACCACCGGCAAACATATCGAACAGGCCAAGAAGACCTTCTGAACCTGATTGCAATGTATCTTTAAGTATAAGCGGATCGATACCAGGTAAGGTAATCATTACGCCTACACGGTAGATAAGGATGAGTGTTAGCGTGAACAGAATACGCTTGCGGAGTTCTTCGATACTCCAGATATTCTTCAGCGTCGTAAAAAGTTTCTTCACTGTTGTGTTGTTAATCAGAATGAAATACGAATAAACGATAAAAGACGCACTTCTCCAAATGTGCGTCTTTTAATGATATCGATGAGTTAGATTAATTCGATTGTGCTTCCAGCCGCTTCAATTGCTTCTTTAGCTTTCGCGCTTATCTTATTGATTTTAAACGCTATTTTAGATTTCAGCTCACCGTTACCCAGGATCTTAACTGAATCTGTACGGCTGATTAAACCATTGATGTACAGGTTCTCCAGGCTAAATTCCTTGATTTCATATTTCTCGATCAGGAAATCCAGTTGGCCAAGGTTGAATACTTTGTATTCGATACGGTTGTTGTTCTTGAAACCACGCTTAGGCATACGGCGTTGTATCGGCATCTGACCACCTTCGTGACCTATCTTAGATTGATAACCGGTACGGGCTTGTTGACCTTTGTTACCTTTTGTTGCGGTACCACCATGTCCACTACCTTCACCACGGCCAATACGTTTTCCTTTCTTAGTTGAGCCTTCTGCAGGCTTTAAATTGTGCAATTGCATAACTATACGATTTTTGAACTTGCGCGGAATGTATAACCGCTCGCAGATCAGTTAATAAAAATTATTTTACTTCTTCAACCTTTACCAGGTGAGAGACAGCTCTAATCATACCCATTATCTGGGGAGTGCCTTCTACTTCAACAGAAGAATGCATCTTACGGAGACCTAAAGCCTGCAAAGTGCGCTTTTGACGCAGAGGACGATCGATACCGCTTTTGTACTGTGTTACTTTTACCTTAGCCATGACGCTATATAATTCAAAAGTTAAAATTCAATGTTTAAACCTCAGCGGAAATTATCCGTTGAATACTTTCTTCAGGCTGATGTTACGTTGCTTAGCTACAGCTATCGGCTCACGCAGCATACCCAGAGCAACGAAAGTAGCTTTTACCACGTTGTGAGGATTTGCAGAACCTAAAGACTTAGAAAGAACGTCGGTGATACCAACAGCTTCCAGAACAGCACGCATGCTGCCTCCTGCTATTACACCGGTACCATGTGCAGCCGGGCGGATCATCACCTTAGCAGCACCTTCTTTAGCCAATTGCTCGTGAGGTATAGTACCATTCATTACAGGAACCTTGATGAGGTTTTTCTTAGCGTCATCAATACCTTTAGTGATAGCTTCCTGTACTTCTTTAGCTTTACCTAAACCGTGTCCTACTACACCGGCGCCGTTACCAACAACAACCAATGCAGAGAAACTGAATGCGCGTCCACCTTTTGTTGTTTTCACAACACGGTTGATAGAAACTACCTTTTCAGTAAGTTCCAGATCACCTGCTTTTACGCGATTAAATAGTGCCTTCGACATAATTTCTTTATTTGTGATGTGGTTTGAACCACACTTCTTAATTAATGTTTTTTAATAATTGAGCTTACAGTTTCAGTCCGCCTTCACGAGCGCCATCTGCTACAGCCTTCACACGGCCATGATACAGGTAACCACCACGATCAAATACAGCTACTTCCAAACCTAAGCTTTTAGCTTTCTCAGCGATAGCACGGCCTACCATAGTTGATTTCTCAACCTTGTTACCAGCTTGCGCTACTACATCTTTCTGACGAGAGCTAGCTGAAGCAAGAGTAGTTCCTGTTGCATCATCTATCAATTGCGCATAGATGTCTTTGTTACTGCGGAATACAGAAAGACGAGGCTTCTGTGCAGTACCACTCACCTTGGCGCGGATACGCCAGCGTAGCTTCTGACGGCGGATTACTTTGTGATCTGTTGACATTTTATCTAAGTTTTACGGGCTTCTTGCTCACACAAGAGCTACCGAAGTTTTAAAAAGTTTATTAAAAACCCTATACCCCGCAATAGCGAGGCTAGGAAAGCACTAATATTATTTACCTGCAGCTTTACCGGCTTTACGACGAACGATCTCACCAGCATAACGAACACCCTTACCTTTGTACGGCTCTGGTTTACGCAGGCTACGGATCTTAGCAGCAACCTGGCCTAACAACTGTTTGTCGATAGATTCCAGTATGATACGTGGGTTCTGACCTTTTTCAGCAATAGCGTTAGCTTTTACTTCTTTAGGCAGATCCATGATGATGTTGTGAGAGAAACCCAGCGCCATATCTATTTGCTGGCCTGCAACCGCAGCACGATAACCCACACCCACCAGTTCCAGTTCTTTCTTGAAACCTTCTGTTACACCTACCATCATGTTAGACAGCAGAGAACGATATAAACCATGAAGTGCACGGTGACGGATCTGATCAGTAGGACGTGTAACAGCTATCTGGCCATCAACAACTTCTACTTTAATATCACGGTCAACTTGTTCTTTCAATTCACCTTTTGGTCCTTTGAAAGAAACTTCATTGGAAGGAGAAACGCTAACGGTAACACCGTTAAGCACTGGTATTAATTGTTTACCTATACGAGACATCGTAAGTTAATTTTACTATGTGTTTATAATCTTTGAGACCTGACCGATCAGCCTGTATAGAACGGCTTAATGTATCCTGTCTCTGTCTTAAAATTTTTACTAACTAGTTGATGTAGCACATTACTTCACCACCTACATTTTGTATGCGAGCTTCTTTATCAGTCATTACACCTTTAGATGTAGAAACGATAGCTATACCCAGGCCGTTTTTAACACGACGGATCTCGTTAGGCTTAGCATACTGGCGCAGACCCGGACGGCTTACGCGCTCTAAAGTACGGATAGCCGGTTCTTTAGTTTCTGCATTGTACTTCAAAGCTATTTTGATAAGGCCTTGCTTGTTGTCTTCTTCGAACTTGTATTTCAGGATGTAACCTTTATCGTAAAGGATCTCTGTCATACGCTTCTTAACATTAGAAGCAGGAATTTCAACAATACGGTGACGCGCCATCTGAGCATTACGAATACGCGTCAAAAAATCTGCTATAGGATCTGTTACCATCTTTAATTTTAATGTGTTTGTAAATAAATTTGTTACGGGTTTCAGAATATTGATTCTGACCTTGAAACGATTACCACTCCCCTGTTACAGGTTATGGGGTTTACCAGCTAGCTTTACGTACTCCTGGTATCATACCGTTCAACGCCATATCGCGGAATATGTTACGACTCATTCCGAAGTGGCGCATATAGCCACGAGGACGGCCTGTAAGCTGGCAACGGTTCTTCAAACGTACCGGTGATGCATTTTTTGGAAGTTTATCCAATCCAGCATAATCACCTGCAGCTTTCAGAGCAGCGCGCCTTTCAGCGTACTGTGCTACCATTTTCTCGCGTTTGCGTTGGCGGGCTTTTACTGATTCTTTTGCCATAGTTTGTTTAAAATTATAAAGTTGAAGACCGGATAGTTGTTATCCGATCTTCAAGTATTTTTAGTTATCTGTTTCTGTTTTAGTCATGTTCTTGAAAGGCATTCCTAACTCTCTCAGAAGTTCGTAAGCCTCTTCATTTGTCTTCGCAGTAGTTACGAAAGTGATATCCATACCACTGATACGTCCAACTTTATCGATGTCAATCTCAGGGAAGATAATTTGCTCTGTAACACCCATAGTATAGTTACCACGGCCGTCGAAAGACTTCTCGTTGATACCCTTGAAGTCACGTACACGTGGCAGGGTAATAGAGATAAAGCGATCTAAAAATTCAAACATGTTATTGCTGCGAAGAGTAACGCGGCAACCGATAGGCATAGCCTTACGAAGTTTGAAGTTAGAGATATCTTTCTTAGACAATGTAGGGACTGCCTTTTGGCCAGAAACCAAAGTCATTTCACCTATTGCATCATCTATAAGTTTCTTGTCAGATGTAGAACCCTTTACACCTTGGTTCAGGCAAACCTTGACCAGGCGAGGACACTGCATTACTGTAGAGTATCCGAACTTTTTCATTAAAGCAGGGATGACTTCTTCCTGGTACTTCTTCTGAAGACGAGGAGTGTATGTTGTATTAGTAGCCATTATTTGATCACCTCCCCTGATTTTTTGAAGATGCGGACAAAACTTGTTTCTTTACGCTCACGCTTAACACGAGAAGGTGCTTTAGCTTTCGCATCCCATAACATTACGTTAGAGATATGAATAGAAGCTTCTTCGCGAACGATAGCTCCTTGTGGATTCTGAGCATTTGGCTTCAGGTGCTTAGACACGATGTTCACACCTTCAACAAGCACACGGCTTTCCTGAGGTTGAACGGCTAATACCTTACGAGGGGTATTACGGTCTTTATTCTTACCGGTAATTACCACGACCTCGTCGCCTTTCTTAATATTGAACTTCGGTTGAAATCTCTGTTTCACGATTATTATTTTAACGCTTCCCTTTATCCCATTTTGCTAACGGGCTGCAAAGGTACAACTTTTTTTACAATACTTCCGGTGCTAGGGAAACAATTTTCATGTATCCTTTGTCACGCAGTTCACGGGCTACCGGTCCGAATATACGGGTACCACGAGGCTCATCAGAATTGTTGAGCAGAACTACTGCGTTATCGTCAAAATTGATGTAAGAACCATCTTTACGACGCAATTTGTTCTTGGTACGAACGATTACAGCCTTAGACACGGTACCTTTTTTCATAGCACCACCTGGTAGAGCATCCTTTACGGTTACCACTATCCTGTCACCAATTCCGGCATAAACCTGTCCCGAATTACCCAACACACGTATGCAAAGTACTTCCTTCGCACCACTGTTGTCGGCTACATTGAGCCGGGATTCTTGTTGTATCATCTTTAAATAAGATTACTTAGCTTTTTCAATAATTTCTACTAACCTCCAGCGCTTGGTCTTGCTCAGGGGGCGTGTTTCCATGATGCGTACAGTATCACCTGTTCCCGCAGTCGTTTGCTCGTCATGAGCATGGAATTTTGTCGTCTTTTTAACGAACTTACCGTATATAGGGTGTTTTACCTTACGCTCTACATTAACAGTGATGGTTTTATCCATCTTGTCGCTGCTCACGATACCTATACGGGTTTTTCTACGTTTTCTTTCAGTCATAATTGACATCTTAAATTTATTAGAAACCTAATGCTCTTTTGCGCTGTTCTGTCTTCATTTGCGCGAGTGTACGACGCAGATGACGGATAGTCAACGGATTCTCTATCGGGTTAACCGAGTGGCTGAAGTGCAGCTTTTTCAAGCGTACTTCTTCATCCTGTATTTTGGCAGTTAGCGCCTCGTTATCGAGCGAACGATAACTGTGTACTTCCGCTTTCTTAGCTTTTGCCATTGTGATTACTTTTTATTTTTATTGAAGAACCGGGTTATCCCCTGCCCTACTTTTTATTTGTTATAGAATTAAGCTCCCGCGTAGTCACGACGTACTACAAACTTCGTCCTAATTGGTAATTTCTGTGCTGCCAGTTCCAGAGCTTCCTGTGCAACCTGCATCGGAACGCCTTCCAGTTCAAACATGATGCGACCTGGTTTTACCACAGCTGCCCAAAATTCGAGGTTACCTTTACCTTTACCCATACGTACCTCTTGAGGCTTACGAGTGATTGGTTTATCAGGGAAGATGCGTATCCACACGTTACCTTCACGTTTCATATGACGAGTCATAGCCTGACGTGCTGCCTCTATCTGGCGGTTAGTGATCCACTTAGGTTCCATTGCTTTCAGGCCGAACGAACCGAAAGCTATAGTAGCTCCACGCTGTGCGTCACCTTTAATACGGCCTTTATGGGCTTTACGATGTTTTACTTTCTTTGGCTGTAACATTGTTACAATATTTATTATGTATTCTAAAGAATATTATTAATTACGTCCGCCACCACGGTTTGCACCGCCGCCGCTACGTCCACCGCGATCTCCGCCACCTGCTCCGCGTCCACCACGGTCTCCACCACGTCCGCCGCGGTCTCCACCACGACCGCCACGGTCTCCACCACGATCTTCACCTATACCTGCACGTTGGTTACCACGGTTATCAGAATTTGTTGCGAAATTCGGATTCAGGTCACGCTTGCCAAGTACTTCACCTTTACATATCCATACTTTCAGACCTATCTTACCATATACAGTCATTGCATATACAGAAGCGTAGTCGATATCCATACGGAAAGTATGCAATGGTGTACGTCCTTGTTTGAATTCTTCACTACGAGCGATCTCAGCACCATTCAAACGGCCACCGGCTTTGATCTTGATACCTTCAGCACCCATACGCATTGCAGTAGAGATAGCCATTTTGATAGCACGTTTGTAGCTAACACGGCCTTCTATCTGGCGGCATATGGTTTCACCTACGATAACTGCATCCAGTTCCGGACGACGGATCTCCATAATGTTGATCTGCACGTCATCTTTCTTCGTCAGTTTCTTCAGCTCTTCTTTGATACGATCAACTTCAGAACCGCCTTTACCTATGATGATACCAGGCTTAGAAGTGTGGATAGTAACGATCAGTTTACCAAGTGTACGCTCGATAACGATGCGGGAGATGCCTCCTTTGTTGATACGTGCGTTCAGGTAAGTACGGATTTTATGATCCTCGATCAGTTTCTGACCGAAATCCCTCTTTTCGCCAAACCACATTGAGTCCCATCCGCGGACGATGCCCAACCTGTTACCTGTAGGATTTGCTTTTTGACCCATTCTTTTTATTATTAAAGTTGAATGTTTTTAAAATTATGCGTTTACGCTTTCAGCACTACGGCTATCAACGATCAAAGTAATGTGGTTGCTACGCTTACGTACACGGTATGCACGACCTTGCGGCGCCGGGCGCATACGCTTGAGCATACGACCACCGTCCACGAAAATGGTTTTGATATACAAATTCGCAGCAGCAATATCCACGCCTTCATTCTTTACTCTCCAATTCGCGATTGCGCTCATGAGGAGTTTTTCCAAAGGCACTGAAGGGTGCTTTGTGCTGAATTTCAATGTGTTGATTGCATTCTCTACATCCAGACCACGAACCAGGTCCGCCAACAGGCGCATCTTGCGAGGTGATGTAGGATAATTGCGTAAGCGAGCTACAGCTTCCATTTCTTAGTTTTATTTACGATCCGGCCAGAAGGTCGCGAATCAAATATTTAATTATTATTTACTACCGCTATGTCCTTTAAAGTTGCGGGTAGGTGCAAATTCGCCCAGTTTGTGGCCAACCATATACTCCGTAACGTAAACAGGGATAAACTTGTTACCGTTATGAACAGCAAAGGTAGTACCTACAAAATCCGGAGTGATAGTAGAGCGACGGCTCCATGTCTTGATAACACCCTTCTTAGTGGTACCGGCAGACATTGCCATTACTTTTTTATCCAGTTTCGCGTCCACATAAGGACCTTTTCTAATTGAACGAGCCATTCGTCTTTTTTTTATTATCCGGGAGGCTTTATCTCCCGATAGTTATTTACTTAGTGTACTTACTTGACAGTTTCTTACCATCCGCACGTTGAATAATAAGTTTGTTACTACCCTTATTAACGTTACGTGTTTTTTCACCTTTCGCGTACTTACCGGTACGGCTACGTGGGTGACCACCTGAAGAGCGACCTTCACCACCACCCATCGGGTGATCTACCGGGTTCATTGCAACACCACGGTTACGTGGCTTAATGCCTTTCCAACGGTTACGACCTGCTTTACCCATTGACTGGAGTGCGTGATCACTGTTAGATACTACACCTACAGTTGCGATGCAAGTAGCTAATATCTTGCGAAGCTCACCACTAGGCATCTTCAGTACTGCGTATTTTTCTTCCTTAGCCGTAAGTTGAGCGTAAGTACCCGCAGAGCGAGCCATTGCACCACCACGACCTGGCTGTAATTCTATGTTGTGAATAACAGTACCCAAAGGCATGTTCTTCAATGGTAATGCATTACCTACTTCAGGAGCTGCATCGGGACCGCTTTGAACGGTAGCGCCTACTTCAAGACCCTGAGGTGCAAGAATGTAACGCTTTTCACCATCAGCATAAGCTAACAAAGCGATGAACGCCGTACGGTTCGGATCGTACTCTATCGTCTTAACAGTAGCAGGAACGCCATGTTTGTTACGCTTAAAGTCAATGATACGGTACATCTTCTTGTTACCACCACCTATGTAGCGCATTGCGCGACGACCATCAGAGTTACGGCCACCGGTACCATGCATTGGTTCCAACAGACTTTTCTCAGGTACATTAGTGGTAACCTCAGCATATGCGTTACCGATTCTCCAACGTGTTCCGGCTGTAACCGGTTTATATTTACGTAATGCCATTTTCTTTTTCTTTTACTAGTTGAGAAGTTGTGTAGTTAAGAAGGTCTCCCCTTCTCCACTCCGTCACTTTTCACTTTATTACATTGAGAATAGATCTATCGATTCACCTTCAGTAAGAGTTACTATAGCTTTCTTGTAAGAGCCTTTTACACCTTGTATGAAACCTGCTTTCGTGAAGCGTGATTTGCTTTTACCCGGTACTACGATGGTATTAACATCGGAAACCTTTACACCGTAAAACTCTTCGATAGCCTTTTTGATCTCCAGCTTATTAGCCCTCTTGTCCACCTGGAAAGTGTAGCGGTTGCTAGCTTCCATTTGGCTGTTCACTTTTTCAGTGATCAGGGGTCTTACCAAAACTTCAGTGAGTATCATTGTTAAATATTATTCGGTTACGAAAATTCTTTTCTAAATATTAAGCTTCAGCAGCTACTACATCTTCATTGAACAGCTTTGCTGCACTTTCAGTGAATATCAATACGTTGGCGTTCACCAGGTCGTAAGTATTCATGTCGCTCAGTATTGTAGTTTTGTTGTCAGCTACGTTACGTCCGCTTAAGTAAACATTAGTGTTATGCTCAGGCAGTATTACAAGCGTCTTCCTGTTAGTACCTTTCAGACCTGTGATCATCGCTTTAAAGTCTTTAGTCTTAGGAGCGTCCATAGTAATGTCTTCAACAACTACTATTTTGTTCTCTTTAGCCTTGTAAGACAGAGCAGAGATCTTAGCCAGATCTTTCACCTGACGGTTCAACTTGAATGTATAACCGTGCGGCTTAGGACCATTGATAGTACCACCACCCTTGTATAACGGGTTACGGATATTACCCTTACGAGAACCACCGGTACCCTTTTGGCGATGTAATTTCTTTGAAGAACCGTGTACTTCTGCACGGGTCTTAGTGCCGTGCGTACCCTGGCGCTGTGCAGCTAAGTACTGCTTAACAGCGAGATAAATCACGTGATCATTAGGCTCAACACCGAATATATCATCCGGTAAATCTAATGTGCGACCGGTTTTTGCACCTTTACTATTTAAAACGTCAACTTGCATGACTGAAATTAATTCTGAATTAAAACAATAGATCCGTTATGACCCGGAACTGAACCTGTTACCAATATGTAGTTCTGCTCTGGGAATATTTTTACAACTGTCAGCGCTTTGATCTTGATACGATCGCCACCCATACGGCCAGCCATGCGCATTCCTTTGAATACACGGCTAGGATAAGATGAACCACCTATAGAACCCGGAGCACGAGAACGATCATGTTGACCATGGGTCGCTTCACCTACACCCGAGAAGCCATGACGTTTTACCACACCCTGGAAACCTTTACCTTTCGAAGTACCTACTACAGATACTTTCTCGCCTTCGGTAAATATTTCACAAGTGATGGCTTCACCAACTTGCTTATCAACTGAACAATTACGAATTTCTTTTACGATAGACTTAGGCGTTGTATTTGCCTTAGCGAAGTGATTGATCTCTGCCTTAGGAGTATTTTTCTCCTTTGCCTCGCCGAAAGCGATTTGCAGTGCATCATAACCGTCGGTATCTACGGTTTTCTTTTGAGTAACCACACAAGGTCCAGCTTCGATAATGGTGCAAGATACTTGCTTACCATTCGGCTCAAAAATGCTGGTCATGCCAATTTTTTTACCAATTATACCTTTCATTTTTTTATATTTTAGCCTAGCGCCCGGTTGCCTTTGTGTGGTCCGGGATGGGCCGTTTTTTCAATAATGTTAAAGAACCAAAGTCTGTTACGCCTTAATTTCAACCTCAACACCGCTAGGCAGGTCAAGTTTTGAAAGCGCATCAACCGTACGTGAAGAAGAGGTGTAGATATCCAAAAGGCGCTTGTGAGTGCACAATTGGAATTGTTCACGAGACTTCTTGTTAACGTGCGGAGAACGCAGTACTGTAAAGATCTTCTTCTCTGTTGGCAACGGAATAGGGCCTGTAACCACTGCTCCTGTATTGCGCACAGTCTTAACGATTTTCTCTGCAGACTTATCTACCAGATTGTGGTCGTAAGATTTTAGCTTTATTCTGATACGCTGTGACATACTTATAAATATCTTCTTTTCCCGTAAAATTTGGGACTGCAAAGGTAAGCGTAGTTTTCTATTTGAGCAAAATATTTCTAAAGTTTTTTAAAATACTTCAGAAATCGGCGGAGAAGTAGGCCTGATAAAGGTCTTAATAACCTATTAATAGGTACTGAATGATGCGAAATTACGGATTTCTGCTAGTTTTACGGCTATGAAGAAACTTATAACCCTGGCAACAGGCCTGTTAATGGCCTCATTTTCAGCATTTTCGCAGGAAACCATTAAAGACACAAAAGCTCCCAAGGACGAGATATACCACTATGTAGAGCAAATGCCGGAACCGGGCTTCGATCTGGCACAATTCCTACAAAAAAACGTACGATATCCCCAAGTAGCTCTGGATAGTTCTATCGAGGGACGCGTGGTCATTAAGTTCATTATCAATGAAGATGGCCATATCAGTGATCCCGTGGTCTCGAAGGGAGTGCACCCTAGTTTAGATGCTGAAGGGATACGTGTAGTTAAGGCTATGCCAAAATGGAAACCCGGCGTGTCTAATGGTAAACCTGTAAAAGTTTATTACGTTGTTCCGATAAAGTTCACTTTGAAATAGGTAAATACCCCGATGCCCCGGAGTTTAGCGAAGCGTACTCCGGTCTCTGACCGGAGTACGAGCCTACCTCACCACCACCTTCTGCCCCACTCCATTGTCAGAGCTGAGCCAGTATATACCTGGGGATAAGTTGCTTATATTCAGCTTGGTTACACCAACTGTTGCAGCCTGTGTTGCTACTAGCTTGCCTATATTGTCATAAAGCCTTAACTCTTTTATGGTAGCATCAGTGGTCAGCACGTTTAATACACCGGAAGCAGGATTGGGATAAACTATAAAACCATTCGCAACACCTACAGTTGCTACAGATGTCTCGATAATATACTCAAATGCTCCCGGGTCCATAGCCCCATCGTTCATAAAGCGGAAGATCTTTTGCGCGGTATCTACGTATTCATTTACAGGCTCCAGTGAGAAAGTTCCTGCCATGCCACAGGGCACCGCAATGTTCCTCGCCGGGGAATTCATCTGCAAATGAAAATTATAAGCCGGGGCATTCACGAAGCTCACATTCGCTATAGTTGTAACAAAGTTACCTGCACTATCCAATGTAGTTATACTGCCCGAGAGCACCGTTCCCGGCCCGGCAAAGATGTTGTTCTTAATGCTGCAATAGGCAGTACCGTTAGGCACTTGTATAAATGAGCCCATTGTTTTATTGTTTACTAGCGTATTGTTGATCACATACATGGCAGTATCGGAGGTATTGCTCGTCCCTTCCATGCCATAGCCTATTATGTTGCTGTTGTCGGAGTTTGGCCCCTGTTCTATTACATTACCCACAATTATGGCTAAACCGCCGTTAGGCAGGTCTATAGAGCGACTGGCGGTGCCTGTAGCCTCTTCACCAAAGCGATTGTACAGGATGTAGTTATTCGCTGCCCTGCTTTTCAGTTCGTGCCCTATATCAGCGTGATGGGTGTAATTGTACTGGAAGGTCAGGCTATTGATGTGACCTATATATAGGTTGTGGCTATAGCCATCTCCATAGCCGTTGTTGTAAAATTCTGAGTATTCTATCGTTATATCACTATTCGCATCTACCCCACAGAGTATGCCATTCTCATTATCATGAAAGTAGCAATTACGTACCGTGAGGTCTGTCCCTTCCTGCCGGATGCCCGCACCGTTCTGGTCAACACAGGCAGCTTCTGCGAACTCTATGTTCTCCACCAGGGTATTGTCCCCTTGTATCAACCAGATCCCTTTGCCGCTATGTACCAGCCCATTCGAGAACAGCTGCGCCATCCCCCCTACGCCTTTTATTACCAGGTCATCAGCTGTCCACTTGGCCACATCGCTTTCATAGAGCCCTGCATCTATCAATACAGTATCGCCATTCTGTACCAGCGCGCTTACGTCGCTGGGCATTGTATAAGTCTGTGTGGGGCCAACCAGCCATGTAGTGGCTGACGCCTGGATACTTATTGCCGATAGTAGTAGTAATGCTATTTTCCTCATGACCAGTTCGTTGTTTTCTTAAAGTTACTATTAAAAACAAAAGCTCCCAATGAATGGGAGCTTTTGCATTACCGCTTATTTATTAATTAACTACTGCTTGTTCACCTTAATGGTCTCATTGTGCATATCATCGCTGTACTTGATGAAGTACATGCCTTGTGCCATATCCTCCATATTAATGTACACAGTGCGACCTGTTATTTGTCTTACAGCTTTCACCATTTTACCTGTCGCATCAGTTACCACTACCGTCGCTTTACCTGAAACGTCTCCATTCACAGATACAGAAACCGAGTGTTTCACAGGATTAGGATACACGCTGATACTGAATGCTGCATCCGAGGATTTCACCAATGTAGAAACCACTTTAGAATAGTAGAATTTGCCATCAGTGCCGGCCATTCTCAGGCGATAGTAATTCCTGCCTGTAACCGGAGTTTCATCCCAGTAAGTATAAGTTGAGGCTACACCTTTCGCATCAATGTCTGCAATATGTGCGAACGTTTTACCATCAGCACTTCTTTCCAGGTGATATACATCTCCTGCATCTTCTGAGGCCGAGCTCCAGTCAACACGATTGCTGGCACCCACATTCGTGGCCGCTATATCCTTCAGCTTTATAGAAAGCGGGAACTGGTGCATTGAAGCCACTGTGAATGGCGAGAAGGTATCTATGCTATCAGCATCCGCAAAGAACATAGTACCAAATGTACCTGCCGCCGGAGCATTTATAGCAGAGTCTATATGCGCTGTCCATTCGCCGCCCGTATAATGTGCTACATATACATGCGATTGATCGAAACCATTTATTTCTTCCGATATGTTCCAGTAAGGATTCATATTTACAATAGAACCTCCCGTTACACCTTCAGTCACCATCCATGTTCTGTCCGTTACAGGATTGGTCACCATCAGCGGATTAACACCATGGCCATCTACATATACATGCTCCATTACCCTTACACTGTAGTCATCAGCATCACCAAGGTTTTCAAGCATTATAGGGGTGTACGCAGATGCATCAGTACCTACGTGGAACATCACTGCATCAGGATTACCTCCCACAGCACCCATATTTTTACCTACTACCACACCTGTATCGTTTGTAACGATGAATGAGCTTGCGCTACCTCCTATTGTCTGTACAGGTACGTTCAATGTCAGGTCGTATTCACCCAGGGATACATAGCCATCCATCAGGCTCAGTATACCTGTGATAGTAGCGTTACCATCCAGTGATTTAGTACTACCACCTTCTATTTCCAGGTCTTTATAGGTAACGCCCGGTATGTTTTGAGCACTTGTGCCTGAAAGGATCACTTTACCCAGCAGGGCATCAAATGTTCCTCCGTTGGTGATAGTTGATTTTATTTCCAGCGCATTATTCACTCCTGTGAATGCCACTGTAGCCAATGGCTCAATAGTAAGTGTATTACATATCGCAGTTGGAATATTTACCAGTGGTTCCAGCAGGGCATTACCAGGTATCAATACGTTAGTAGTAACTATAGGTACAGTACCGCAACTCCAGTTACCCGCTACAGACCATGATTCGTCAATAGCTCCGTTCCATATATTATTTACATCTTCAGTCACTGTTACAGCATTGGAAGTAACAACCGGCGGACAAGTACCACCAATTATAACCTCATAAGAACCTGATGTACCTGTTATACTGTTTATCATCAGCACATTGGTATTGGTGCCGTTGTAAGTGGCTCCATCACTGATATTAACACCATCTTTCGTCCATTGATAGGTAAGGTTTGTTCCCGTAGCCGTTACCGACAATGAAGTTCCAATACCGCTACATTCTGTAACACTCTGTGGTTGTCCAGTAATAGCCGGAGCATGGTTCACTGTCACAGGTACAGTAGTAGCATAGTCGCCTGCCTGTGCAGTACAATTCGCATCTACCAGTGAGGTGATGCTATATATAGTGCTTACGTTTGGCGCTACAGTAAAGGAATAAGTATTGGTAACTGATGTAACGTTCGTGGTCGTCGTTCCATCAAAATAATCGAATGTCCAAGGTGCCGTACCTGTGAAGGTTACATCCATGTTCACAGATGAACCCTCACAAATTGTTGCTGCGCTGTTCGCGGCAATAGTTGCCGTAGGGCGGGGATTGACTGTTACTGTGCCTGTAGTAGCCATATCAGCACTTATAGCGCTGCAATTCGCATCCGACAGCATCGTAACACTATAAGTAGTGGTAGCTGATGGTGTCACAGTAAATGAGTATGGACTGGTTGCAGTACCTACGGTAGTGGTAGTACTTCCATCAGAATACTGGAACAGCCACGGGCCTGTACCTGTGAGGTTCACATCAATATTAGTACCGGTACCATCGCAAACCGTTGTAGCGCCTGTCACTACCACTGCTGCGGTAGGACGTTGGTTCACAATCACCATAGCGCTACCTGCGTAGTCGGCAGGTATAGCAGTACAGTTAGCATCTAAGAGCGATGTGATACTGTATGCCGAAGTCGTTGAAGGCGTAACACTGAGTATATACGGGCTGGTATTAGCTGTTACAATATTAGTTGTCGTACCGTCGCTATAGCCAAACGTCCAAGGGCCTGTGCCTGTAAGTGCCACATTAATATTAGTTGGAGTACCATTGCATACTGTGGATGCACCATTAACCGATATTGCAGCCGTAGGACGTGGATTCACATTCACTGTTGCAGGACCTGCGTAGTCAACAGGTAAACCGGTACAGTTTGCATCTAACAGAGATGTAATGGTATATGTAGTAGTAACCGATGGGGTAACTGTGAACGTATACGGATTGGTTGAGGTAGTAACGCTGGTATTGGTAGTACCATCATTATAGTTAAAGGTCCACGGAGCCGTACCGGTCAATGCCACCTGCATGGTTGTTGAACCGCCGTTGCACAATGTAGCCGCACCTAAAATACCCAATGAAGCTGTAGGACGCTGATTCACCGTAATCGTTGCAGATCCTGCGTAGTCAGCAGGGGTAGCAATACAGTTTGCATCCAGCAGTACATTAATGGTGTAAGTGCTGGTTGTAGACGGAGATACAGTAAAGGTATACGGATTAGCAAAAGTGGTTACCTGGGTACTTGTAAAACCATTGGAATAGTTAAATGTCCATGGCCCTGTTCCTGTGAGCGCAATACTCATATTCGCTGATGAGCCATTGCATATGGTAGTTGGCCCTACTGTTGAAATAAGTGCAGTAGGACGCGGGTTCACTGTTTTTGTTGCAGTTCCTGCGTAGTCAGCAGGTATTGCAGTACAGTTAACATCATTTAGTGCGGTGATACTATATGTTGTAGTTACAGTTGGTGTGAAATAGAAAACATATGGATTGCTGGAAACGGTTTCTGTTACAGAAGTAGTTCCGTCGAACCTTGTAAACGTCCACGGTCCAGTACCTGTAAATGCCACAGACATACTTGCAAACTGTCCGTTACATATTGGTGTAGGACTCGTTGTAATAACTGCTGTAGGGCGTGGGGTTACCGTTACTATACAGTTACTGCTTGTTGCAGCTGCACAAGGGCTGTTGCTACCTAGTACCACATGGTAGGTACCCGCATTTGCACTGGTAACAGACGGTACAGAGTAAGTAGCAGATGTAGCGCCTGCTATCAGTACATTATTCCTATACCATTGGTAACCGGTAGTGTTTGCACCTGCTGCAGTAATGGTAAGTGCACTTCCGTTACAAACACTTATAGCTGCAGGCGGAGGAGTTGTAATACTGGCAGGTGTTGTCACATTTACTACTGCATTACTGCTCGTAGCATTGCCACATGGTGAGTTACTGGTCACTACCAGGTAATATGTTCCTGCATCAGCCGTAGTTGCAGAACCTACATTATAAGTAGCAGATGTAGCTCCGGGTATCAGTACGCTATTCCTGTACCATTGATAACTAGCAGCGTTAGTGACCGTAGCATTCAGGTTCAGTGTGCTACCCGCACATATGGTTGTGGTAGGTGCAGGCTGTACTGTGATAGTTGCCGGTTGGGTAATAGCTGCAAACGTACTAGTGCTTTGCACCGTTCCGCAACCATTATTACCCACTGCTATTACATGGTAAAGACCCTGGTCAGCTGAAGAAGAAGAAGGCACGTTATAAGTAGCTGCCGTAGCACCCGGTATCAATACATTGTCTTTATACCACTCATATGTCAAGGTATTGGCCGCAACCACTGTGATGTTCAGAGGACTACCCGCACAGGCCGACACAAATGCCGGTGGCTGTGTGGTGATGGTTGGGTTTGGTGTAATGCTTACTACATAGTTCATCGTCTGCACGTTACCGCAGGGGCTGTTGCTTCCCATTACAAGATGGTATGTGCCTGCATTGGCAGAGGTAGCGCCTACAAAACTGTATGTAGGAGATGTTTCACCGGGCATCAGCACATTATCTTTATACCACTGGTAGCTGGTTGCACCGGTCGCACTAACCGCCAGTGTAAGTGTACCACCCTGGCATACACCTACGTTGGCAGGTGGCTGACTGGTTACGGTGGCCGGATTGGTCACATTCACAGTTACGGTATTGCTTGTTGCATTGCCACATGGGGCTACACCCATGGCAACGGCGTAATAGTTACCTGCGTTGGCAATAGTTGCACTCGGTACATTGTACGTAGCTCCTGTAGCCCCCGGTATAGGTGAACTGTTCAGGTACCATTGGTAACCTGCGGCATTGCTGGCTGTTACACTCAGGTTCAACGGGCTACCTGCACATAGGTTGGCACCTGCAGGCTGGCCACTTATTACCGGAGTATTATTTACGGTTACAGTTACTTGCCCGCAAGCGCCGGCAGGAGCACATGCTCCGCCTGTACCTTGTACAAAGTAAGTAGTAGTTGTAGTAGGCGAAACAGTAATACTTGTTCCCGTTCCTGCAGCTGTTCCACCACAAGAGCCCGTATACCAACTCCACTGTGTATTATTGTTCAGTGTACCTGAAGCTATTGAGAGGGTTGTGCTGCTGCCACTACATAAAGGGTTAACACTGGCATTTACGGTTGGCGTGGTTGCACTGGTTCCTGTTATAGTCCAGTTTGCCGTTCCCGATGCGGTAGTTTCTTTATCTAACAGGAAATAATATTGAACGCCTGCTGTTAATGTAGCCACAGGGAAAGTGGCGGGACCGCTAATATCAGCCAGGCATATCCAGCCACCGGAGTTACATCCGCCGGAAGCTGCTTTATATAAGAAGTCTATATAACCACCGGTAATAGAGCTTGCATTAATACTATAAGGACCTGTGACAGTCGGAGTGAAAGAGAATACTGCTTCCCGCCCGGCCATGGTAAAACCACAGGCTGCTGTAGCCCATGTACTGGAGCCGGATAACACGGTACTGTTAAGGGTACCACAGGTGACTGTAGCAATACTTGCACAAGGGTCGAATGGAGGCGTCACGCAGTTGATCGTCCAGTTATGAGTATAAGCGCCGGTTCCTTCAGGGTCAAGCAGGAAATAATACTGAACACCTGCGGTGAGGGTTGCAACCGGAAAAGTGCCTGTAAAATTAATATCATCTATACAGTTCCATCCTGTGGCATTACAGCCACCGGATGCTGCTTTCCAGAAATAATCAACATAGCCACCGGCTACAGAATTTACATTTATAGTATATGCACCGGTAACTGTAGGTGTGAAAGAATATAATTGTTCCCTACCCGGCGTACTATAGCCACAAGTACCAGGACTCCACGCACCACTACCGGAAGTTATCACTGTATTAATGGCGTTTCCGCAGGTAACTGTTGGGATACTTGCACAAGGATCAAAACCAGCCAGGCAGTTTATCGTCCAGTTATGTGTATAGCTACCAGTGCCCTCTGGGTCCAGCAAGAAATAGTATTGTACACCGGCAGTTAAAGTAGCTACAGGGAATGTACCGGTGAAAGCGATATCGTCTATACAGTTCCATCCTGTGGCATTACAGCCACCGGATGCCGCTTTCCAGTAGTAGTCAACATAACCTCCCACAACAGAATTTACATTTATGGAATATGCACCTGTAACCGTAGGTGTGAAAGAATATAATTGTTCCCTGCCGGGTGTACTGTAACCACATGAGGTTACATTCCATGCACCTGCACCTGAAACAACTGTGTTGATGGCTGTACCACATGTTACAGTTGGAATACTGGCACACGGATTAAAAGGCGCACCATTTACAACAGTAATAGTACGCGAAAGACTTTGTGTTCCACAGCCACTATTGGTATTGATGTGAATATATACAGTACCTGTAAAGTTATTAACGAACGTAAGCGGGCTTGGCCCTGACGCAACCACAAGTCCGTTATACGTTTGCCTCCTAACTGTCAGGTAATCTGAAGTTGTTGTAGAACTTATTGTATAGGTATTACCACTTACAGCACTGTTACACGTACGGTATTCGCCTGCATATATACCCGCAAATGACATTGAGTTACCAACAGTAGGCATGGTGCTGGTTCCAAATGCGGTTCCGTTCAAACATTGGGCATTTATATCAACTGTATAAACCAATGGCAATAAAACGCATAGGAATGCGCGTAAAACTCGTTTCAGGTGTAGCATGGGTAAATGTTTATATTCTCAAAAAAGTTATTGCGAGTACTAAAAATATGAGTAATAAATTAATAAGCAAAGGAATTGTTAAAAAATTATTAACTCTAAACAATTATGCACAATAGATTAGACAGTTGCGATTTAACTTATAAATAGCATGCTAATATTCAAAAACTTACTGCAGAGCTTGCTAATCTCTATACTAATTGGGTTGCACCTTATTATAAATAAACAATGGTCTCGACAAAGACTATTTACACTTTCATGATCCCATCACCCTCATTTTCAGTCTTTTATAACACTTGTGTGCGGCATTAATGATTATTTTTATCTTGTCATTAATTACACATGCTGACATACGTGAAATTCCTTTTTGTGGCTGTTTCCCTCATATGCGCTGCACCTGCCTACGCGCAAGAGGATGAGTATGCAGAAATGAGAGAAGAGGTCCTGAAGTATGTGAATGAATACCGTGCTAAAAAGGGATTGAAAGCCCTGGTAATGAATGATACCATCTCAGAAGTAGCGCTGGAGCATAGCAAATACATGGGCAACAAGACGATCCGTATCAATCATGATGGCTTTGAAGACCGTATGCACGGCCTGATGAAACAGCTAAAGCCCGCCAATGGCGCTGCCGAGAATGTAGCCAATGGCCAAAAGGATGCCCGTGAAGTAGTAGACATGTGGATCGCCAGCCCCGGGCACCGCGAAAACATTGAGGGGAATTACCACCTAAGTGGCATTGGCATATACAGGAACAAGAACGGCGTGCTATACTTCACTCACATCTTTATCAAGAAGAGTACTCCGGTGAGGGCCGTTAGGGCGGTCAGGAGTTAGCAGTATCCACAAAGTACATAGCCAACCCGCCTTTATTCTTGACTTCTATTTCACCCCTGTACGTGCAAGAGAACTTACTTTTCACCAGGTCGTAACTGGCCTGTGATATATTTATCTTTCCTGCTTCACTGTTTTGTTCCATACGCGCAGCGATATTCACCGTATCGCCCCATATATCATAGGCAAATTTCTTAACGCCCACTATACCGGCCACAACGCTACCGCTGTTTACGCCTATCCTTATCTCAAATGTATTGTCTCCCAGTTGCGCCCTGCGTTGTTTTATAAAGTCCAGTATCTCCAGTGATGCTTTTACTACATTGATCGCATGGTGTTCGTCAGGAACAGGAAGCCCGGCAACCGCGAGATATGCGTCGCCAACCGTTTTTATCTTTTCTATTTTGTACTTAGACATAATCCCGTCAAAGGCTTTGAAACATGTATGCAACTCATCTACCAGCGCTTGCGGACTCAGCCTTTCACCTACTGATGTAAAATTGACGAAGTCGGTAAAGAGGACTGTTACCTCATTATAGTGCTGAGCAGTGGTAGTACCAGTTCTTTTTAGTTCTTTGGCTACTTCTTCGGGAAGAATGTTTAGTAGTAGCTTATCAGACTTGCGACGTTCTTTTGCAACGAAAAATGTTACCACTAAAAGTAACGCTACCCCACTTATCCATGCTATCGTTTCATTCCTGCTTTTTACTTTTTGCAGCTGGTTTATTTTCACTTGTTGTTGCTTCTCCAACTTAGCACGATCTTCTCCCAACCTGGCCAGCTTTACTTTGTCATCTGTAGAACGTAGCGAGTCATTTAGTTTGGCAGCTATCTCCAGTGCTTCCATTCCTTTCTTATAGTCACCGGTTGCGGAATAGGTTGCGGCAAGCCCCTTGTATGCCTGGGATAATCCCTCAAGGTGGGAAACCTCTTGGTAAATAGGTATTGATTGCAGGTAGTAGTCTAACGCCTTTTGCAGGTTTGCCTCTTTCCCAATGGGGATTTGGCCTCCAAATGATGCGGGTCTTACACTATCCACCCCTATTTCGTAATGCAGAGAAGCGAGGTTCATCATATTCGTTACTATCCCCTGCATTCTGTTGAGCTCTTTATTTATCGCCAGCGCTTTGTTGAAGTATTCAATAGCTTTATCTACATTCTTCTGTCCAACACTAACATTCGCTATATTACCCAGCACGATAGCCACTCCTTCTTTATCACCTGTAGCTTCTGCTATCTTCAGAGCTTTTTGAAAATACTCCCATGAGGCTTTATAATCCTTGAGCTCAGCAGATACGATACCCATATCACTCAGGTTGTTGGTCATGCCTATATTCGACTGCACTTTTTCATTTACTGTATAAGCCCGGCTCAGATACTCCATAGCCTTAGGAAACTCTTTCAGATCTCTGTAAAGATTACCGATATTGCCGAGCGTCTTACCCACCTTTACATCGTCCTTTAGTTCTTCGTTTATCTTCAGTGACTGAAACAGGCTCTCCAATGCATCAGGGTATTTACCAATATTTCTAAAGCCAACACCTAAAACATTATAAGCCATCGCCATGCCTGGCTTCCATTTTAATTTACGAGACAGTTCAAGAGCTTCCGTTGCCTGGGTGATAGACAACTTCGGATCGACATCCCTATTAGACATCGCGATGGTATTCAAGACCTTGACTCTATTGGTATCTTCTACCATAGCCGGTAATACCTTTATTAATGAGTCTATATTTGGCTGCGCATGGGCATTAAAAAGAAAACTCACTAATATGATTGATGCGAAAAAACGAGGAAAATTCATATGTATGGCTAGTGATACTTATTTAGACGTTTTTTATCGGTAATCCCTTCCCGCGAAAATAAATATTAAACCCTTGAATACTAGGGGGATGAATAAAAATATATTATTACTTTTATTGCACACATAATCCTGTAAATATGCAGTTTAAGGAGGTCAAGAAGTTTATTATGGCAAAGCTCAAAAAGGAGCTGCCGAAACACCTTTTTTATCACAGCATTGAGCACATTAAGGATGTCTATAATTCCGCAGGAAAGCTGGCAAAGTCGGAAAAGGTGTCCGCTGAGGACAAAGACCTGCTGCTCACTGCTGCCCTCTTTCATGATGCGGGCTTCATAATAGACCAGAAAGAACATGAAAGACTCTCCGCTGAAATGGCCGAGCGTGACTTACCCGCTTATGGCTACACCCCGGAGCAGATCAAAAAGATAAAAGGGATGATCATGGCCACCAAGATCCCACAGTCGCCCAAAAATAAACTGGAAGAAATTCTCTGTGATGCCGACCTTGATTATCTTGGCCGCGAGGACTTCTTTACCATTGGCAATAAGCTGTTCTCCGAGCTCAGCATGTACGGCATCATCAATTCGGAAAACGAATGGAATAAGCTACAGGTCAGTTTCCTGGAAAATCACCACTACTTTACAAAAACTGCGATAAAGAACAGAAAAGCTAAGAAAGAAGAACATTTAGAATTGATCAAATCGAAGATCAGTTAAGTATAACAATCACTATGACGGCGACAGAGACCAAGCAGGGCATTCAGGACATTTTATTTGTAATAGCAGGAATTCTATCCTGTACATTCGCGCTCAATTCATTACTTGTACCAAACGGCTTCCTTGACGGGGGCGTAACAGGTATCTCTCTACTTTTTCATGAAATATTGCATCACGAAGGAAATGAAGTACCGCTTTCTGCTATACTTATCATAGCGAGCATACCTTTCGTCATTATGGGCGCATATCAGATCAACCGCAGGTTTGCCATAAAAACCTTTGCAGCGGTATTGGGTCTGGCTATCTGCCTCACGCTCATAAAATTCCCTATTGTCTCTCACGACAAGCTCATTTGTTCCATCTTCGGAGGATTCTTTATGGGTTTGGGTATAGGCCTTACTATGCGGGGCGGTTGTGCGCTGGATGGCATCGAGATACTGGCACTATACACGGGCAAGCGTAGTAGTTTCACTATCAGTGAACTGATATTAGGCATCAATATCATTATCTTCCTGATAGCGGCATTGTACCTGGGGCTTGAGACTGCGTTTTACTCTATCCTCACTTACTTCGTTGCGTCTAAGATGATAGACTTTGTAGTGGAAGGCTTGGAAGAATACACCGGTGTCACGATCATATCGGGCAAAAGTGAAGAGCTGAAACATAAACTCGTAATGCAGCTTGGCAGAGGGATTACTATATATAAAGGTGAACGTGGTTTCCTGAAAGACAGCTTTGACGTGAGCCAGGATTGCGATATCATTTTCACTATCATCACCCGCCTGGAAGTACGCAGGCTGCGCAATGTGGTACAGAGTACCGATCCCAAGGCGTTCATGTTCACCAGCAGCATTAAAGAAGCGGCAGGTGGGGTGTTGAAGAGAAGGGCGAAACACTAACTGTTATGAAGAATGCCCAAATGGGAGATATTGAAACAATAAACATCTTCAAAGATTTTATTCGGGCTTTTGTACGCAAGCAAAGCCGTGAGCGTATTTTATATTTTCTTGAAAGGGAAAAAAAATGGTGGTTAATTAATCGCGAATTTCATAGTTCTGTAATTTTCAACGAAAAAGTACTTTTCCCTATAAAACCTAAGCATCAGTTTGCCGAGGCCATTTATGAATATATGCTGTTTTTTGGCTGTAGTAAAACTTGTATTTCTTTACTCAACTTTTTGGAAAATAAAGAATATAAATTCGACCTTGAATACGGCCTGAACGATGCAGTGGGCCATTGCTGTGAAACAATTCTATTTTGTCCCGATAAGATGATAGCCTATTATGAAGGCGGACATCCACACGACAAGTATATCTTAAGACTACCTTAAGCATGCTAAATAATGTAGCGTCATTTTTCCTTAATTGTCATTGCTTCTCCATGCCGGTCATAGCAATCCCTGCCCCGGCTCAACCTAATTATCCAGCTTCACCTCTATCACCTTAGGCCAGTTCTTGCCGGTTATGAAGATACGGTTGCTTACAGCGTCGTAGGCAATGCCATTCATTACTTCCGGGCCTTTCTCATCGCCTGCTATCGGGTATGGTATGCCCACCTTTTGTCTTAGGTCAAAGAGATCAATCTTGCCGACTACTTTGCCGGTAGCCGGGTCTATTTTGTAGATATAGTTGGTTTGCCATTGGTTGGCGTAGATGAAGCCCTTTATGTATTCCAGTTCGTTCAGTTGTCTCACCGGGCCGCGTTCGTCCATTACTTCTACACGCTTCACTTCCTGGAAGGTCTTGGGATCGAGGAAGAAAAGAGTGTTGCCGCCATCATCATATATCAGATGTGTTCCGTCGGTGGTCATACCCCAGCCTTCTTTGTTATAGAACTGGAATTTACCTACCTCTTTCAACGTTTTCAGATCGTACACAAAACCGGTGTGCTCCATGTACGTAAGCTGGTATAGCTTATCCCCTATAATGGCCAGTCCTTCCCCGAAATAGCTCTTATCCATCTCGGTCTTCAGTAATATCTTTCCTGTTTCCAGTTCTGTTTTGCGCACATCACTGGCTCCGTACTGCCCGGTACTCTCATACAGGTAGCCATCTACAAATTGCAGCCCTTCCGTAAATGCCGTAGGGTCGTGCGGATATTCTTTCACTACTGAGTAAGGTATCAGCTTGGGGGCTTCTACTTTAGGAGTTGTATCAGGCGTATCATCGGTAGTTTCATTATCCTCACCACAAGAGGTTATCAAAAGCAGAGCAGCAAACAACAGGCTGCTCAGGTTCTTCAAGCTAAGTGTCATTAATAGTCGTATTTTTCTTTCCAGCAATGCTTTAAATATTCCCTCTGGCGTGCCTCGGCAGCATTGTTTCCGGGGTTGTACAGTTTCTTACCTGCTATCTTATCAGGCAGGAATTCCTGCTCTACAAAGTTACCCGGAAAATCGTGTGCGTACTTATAGCCTTTGCCATAGTCCAGGTTCTTCATAAGCCCTGTGGGTGCATTGCGGATGTGCAAAGGTACAGGCAAATTGCCCGTCTTGCCAACAATACTTTGCGCGTTATTAATGGCCATATAGGCAGCATTGCTCTTTGGCGATGATGCCAGGTAGGTAGCGCATTGCGACAGCACTATCCTGCTTTCCGGCCAGCCGATCATCTGCACGGCCTGGAAAGTGGTAGTTGCCAGCAGCAGGGCATTAGGGTTGGCATTGCCTATATCCTCACTGGCCAGTATCAGCATACGACGGGCAATGAATTTCGGGTCTTCCCCACCCTCTATCATGCGCGCCATCCAATAGACCGCGGCATTAGGATCGCTACCCCGAAGAGACTTAATAAAAGCCGAAATGATATCATAATGCTGCTCACCATTTTTATCGTAAATAGCCATTTTGTTTTGCACTACATCTACTACCAGGTCGTTGACTACATCATGTTCATTTTCTCCAAGGGAAGAAACGACCAGCTCCAGCAGGTTCAGTAGCTTACGGGCATCACCGCCGCTTAGCTGTATCAGTGCTTCCCATTCTTTTATCACTACTTCCCGCTCCTTCAGCCATTCATCCTTTTCTAATGCCTGGTTCACCAGGTCTTTCATATGCTCCTCGGTGAGGGACTTCAGTACATATACCTGGCATCTGCTCAGCAAGGCGCTGATGACCTCAAAAGAAGGGTTCTCTGTTGTTGCACCAATCAGTGTGATAATACCTTTTTCCACTGCGCCCAGCAGGCTATCCTGTTGTGCTTTATTAAAACGATGTATCTCATCTATGAACAGTAAGGCGTGTCCGGCCATTCTCGCCTTCTCTATTACGAGGCGCACATCCTTCACTCCGCTGTCAATTGCACTGAGTGTAAAGAATGGCATATCCAGAGAGCGGGCTATTATCTGCGCCAATGTAGTCTTGCCAACTCCCGGCGGTCCCCAGAAAATGATGGAGTAAGCTTTCTTGTTCTGCACCATCTGCTCCAGTATTTTACCCGGGGCAACGAGGTGCTCTTGCCCTATAAAGGCATCGAGTGTACGGGGCCTCATTCGCTCCGCTAAAGGGGTATTTGAGTTCACTTGCATTTTTATCAAACCTTTTGCACCTATTTACCTAATTTTATTCACTTATGATACGCAAGTTACTAATGATTGCCTGCCTTTTGTGCGGTGTGGATATGTTCGCGCAGTCGAGGTATGAGATGATATATGATGCAGCTAAATTTCCTGACCAACCCAAAAAGTGGGAGGGAAGAGAAAGCTACAAAATGCCCGGCGACCCAATGCCGCCTTTTAAAGTAATTACATTACCCTGGGTAGAGTTCTTTTTTGAGAAAGATGCAAACGGTAAGCCGGTAGAAAAGCAACGGGAGGTTTTACCCATGCGTACTATTACCAATGCCGACATCCCGGCCGACAAGAACCTCATCATTATGTTGTTCAATCCCGGATGTGACCATTGCCAGGCACAAACAGATTCATTTACCAAACATATTGACCTGTTCAGGAATACGCAGTTGCTGCTGGTAGCAGGACCAATGATAGGCGAGAACCTGGGACATTTTGCCAAAGCTCATCGCCTGAACGAATATCCCCAAATATGGATGGGACTTGATTACGACAACCTGATCAGCAAAGCATTTTTATACTACTCACTGCCTCAGTTGTGTATTTACAACAAAGACAAGAAATTGGTACGGATGCTGAGTGGCGGAACGCCTATTGATTCGTTAAGACAATACATTCAATAAGGCTCAGAAAACCTTACCGACCTTCGTAAAACAAAAAGAAAAAGTGCAGTTAAGCTGCACTTTCTTCTTTTACGTAATCACGTATCTTACGAATATAATCGAAGTATCCTCTCTCCATTCTGATCCAGAATACTGCGAAGATGAGTAAACTTACTCCAAGCAATGTGTATGTGTACATTGCTGATTCATGATTCCCGATAAAGAAGAATACGATGGAACCAAGCAATAAAAACAGACAGAATATAAGTATGAGCATGGGCCCACCTGAATCTATCTTACGCATTTTGGAACTGATAACCACTTCAGTCTTGGCTCCCCCACCTGATAGCTCAACGTGAGTGATGGGAAGTGTCTTAACGTCTGTTTCCTGTTCTGCATGGGGAATGATCCTCAACAAACTATCCTTCTCGAAGATCTCAAAGTCTAGATTGTGAATTCGTACATGTTTACCGAGGAGGCTGTGTTTGATATCATCTGCTGACTTAGCAGAACTGTATTTGTACGTTCTGGTGAAAAACATAAGGCAAACAATTTAGGTTAAAAGAACATTATTAAGCTAAAGTTAATACAAACTTTCACTAATTGCAATAGGCCTTTATATGAAATTTCATACTTCCTTCACTTATATAGACGCAACAAAAATGCCAAAAGTTGGAATTAACAGTGTAATTCCCAGTTTCTTTAACAAAGTGGAATAAATACCCCTTATTTATTGCCTATCGCTTGATAATACTGCTCTACCATTGTTTTGTAGTAGGGTTTCAGCTGCGGAGGGACTGTCTTATAGAAGTCGAGGAGGCGCTGCCTGTCCTGCATATATTTTTGTAGTTCTGCAGGTACTGGCCTGCTGATGTCTGCGGCAGACTTAGAACTGCGCTTGTCATCCTGTTCCTGCTCCCTGAGGCTCTTTTCAGCTTCCAGCAGGCGTGTCAGTATCTCTTTCTGGCGTAGTTGCAGCTCACTGCTCAGGCGTTTATTCACCAGGTCAGTTTCCGTCCTATCCATTTTCTGTTGTATCTCGCTCAGGGCCTTGGCATTGCCTAAGCCCTTGCTGTTCAGCAGGCTATTTAGCTCCTGTAGCTGCCTGCGGATAGCTGCCTGCTGCTCTGCCATGCGGGCGAGTTCTTCCGCATTACCATATTCACCATTGCCTTGCTTACCGGTTTCACCGGGTTTCTCACCACCATCTTTTCCGTCCGGTTGCTCTCCATCCTTACCCTGGCTTTTCCCTTTACCCTTACCCTGCATCTGCTGCATGCCATTGCCCAGGCTTTGCTGCTTGGTGATGATATCACTTAATTGTTGCGACGGGGATTTCCCCTGGCTTTTACCACCGGGATTATTGCTTGGATTTTTACATTGACCGGAACCACCCTCTTTTCCGGCCTGAGATTTCATCTGCATCAGGTTAGCCAGCACTTCGTTCAGCATCAGCGCCAGGTTGTTCACGTGGGTCATTGTATATTGCTGGCGGGTCATTACGTCTGCTATCCTCCTCTCTTCCAGTCCTTTTACAGATGCCTTCATGGCGCGCTCCATCTGGGTGGTCTCTTTATTGATAGCCACGTCCAGCTTTGCCATTCGCTTACCCAGCACAAATAAGCTATCACGTATCATGCGCGAATTATTGTGCAGCCTGCCCTGCTCATGCTGGTTAGCCACATAGCTTTGTGAGGCCATGTTGGTTTGCGGCACTTTCTTCATCAGTTTTTCCTGGTCGAAAGAAAGGCGCATCAGGTTAGTGAGTACCTGGCGGGTCATTTTAATATCAATATCTATTTCCTCCGCGTCCATTCCACCGGCTTTAGACCTCATAGAGTTGGCCATTTCCTGCAGGTTCTGTGCTGCCTGGCTTTGGGATTTACTGGCTTTGCTTTTTTCGTTTTTCTCTAGCCCCTCTTCACTTTTCTCCATTTCCTCTTTCGCATCCTTGCCGCTTTGTTCTTCCTTATCAAGGTTTTTCTTCTCCTTGCCCATATCCTCATTCTGTTCCTTGAGTGCAACCATATCCTCCTTCATCATCTTCTCCAGCTCATTTTTCAGATCTTTCTGTTCTTTGCTCAGGGCTTCGTTGCTTTTCTTGTTCTCATCATTTGCGCTCTTTATAGCCAGTTCCTTGTCCGCCATCTTCTCCAGCTTGTTGGCCATGTCTTCCATCTTCATCTTCATTTCCAGCTTCTTTATCAGGGCCTCCATGCGCTTCATGTCCATGTCGAAGAGCTTATTGTCTTCCTGCATTTCCTGCATGGTCTGGTTGGCCTGATTCGGCTGGTCTTTATTCAGCTTCGCCATCAGCTCTTCCAGCTTCTTCATCATTTCTTTCAGCTCATTGTTCAGCAGGTTATCCATCTGCTCTTTTATGGCTTCCTGTTCTTCACGTATGTTTTCGCTATACTGCTTTTGCTTGCTTTGTTGTACCTGCTCTTCAAAACGCTTCTTGATATTCTCCAATTGGTCCTTCAAAGACTCCTGCTTGCTCGACATCTGCTTCAACGACTGCTGGCTTTCCCAATCCATCTTATCACTTTGCAATAGCTTGTTCTGCACGTCTTTCAACTCCTGCTGCAATTGTTCTGTTTGCTTAGAACTGTTACTCAGACCTGAGCTTATCTGGTTGGCATTTTCTTCTATGGCAGAATCCAGTTGCGTAGCATTAAATGCCTGGTAACTCATCATCTCGCTGCGCGATGCCTTGCTGCCGCGGACACCATCATTATCCCATGCTTCTATGTAGTAGGTTACCTTCTGTCCTTGCTTCAGGTTCAATTCGCCGATATCAAAATAATGCTGGAACACAGCCAGCGAACCCGGACTGGTTTTCAACGCCTGGCTTTTACTGGCAACGGTTTTTTCTTTATCGGTAACGGAATAATGGAACAACACCCTTGTTACACCATAGTCGTCACCCGCAGTACCGCTTAGTAATATTTGCTTGCCGGCAATAGTATCCCTGTACTCCTGTAACTGCAAAACCGGGAATTCATCGGGTATCACTTTCACATTATACTTATAGCTGTCGGTAATGTTTGATTGCTTGTTGCTCAGGATGAATGTGTACGAAGTATCATTCAGGAAACGGTGCTGGCTGCCAAAGCGGCCTGCTGCGCCTAGTATACGTACCGGGTTACCATCACCCAGCTTCATAAGGGCATCATCGGTATGCTCTGCTACAAACGCCCAACTGATAACGGTACCCGCAGGCACGGTCATATCACCAAGGCTGTTGCGCTTTTCATCTTTCCTGCCTGTATAGTCGGGGTAATCAACATTTACTACGAATGATTTCAGTATCGGCTTTTGCGCTACGCTCAGCTTGTAGTCTTTGGAAGAATAGCCACCTGCGAATAAATTAAAGGTCACATTCTCCGTTACATTTTTGAAAACGTATTGAAACTTGTGGCCTTCCATCACCTGCATCGGCACTTTGTCACTGCCCAACACTACGGACATTTCCGCAGGCAACACATCACCCTTTACTTCTACTTCCAAAATAAAATCCTGGTTGCGCACAACCAGTAATTTCGGGTTCTTGATGATGAACTGAAATGGAGCAGGTTTTTCAAACGACTTGGTTGGTTGCAACAAGCGCTCCTTTGCGTCTATGAACACATTAGGTGCAACAACCAATATGCATATCCCTATCAGCATTATGGGGATCAGGAATCTCAAATAACGTTTGTTCTTCGTCAGGTCAACTGCCGCGGTGATAGGCACTACAGATATCTGGCTGGCCTTCTGGTCTATGCTTGCGGCTATGAGGTCGCGGCTGGCGTTATGGTCTGAGTTCTTTTTTAGCTGGAGGATATTCAGCAGCTTATCACTTATCTCGGGAAAGTGTGTACCGATGATGGTTGCTGCCTGCTCATGGGAAATGATCTTACCGAGGCGGGACATTTTAGTCAGGGGGATGATCACCCAGGCGATCAAAGTAGCAGCACCCAGCAATACGAACAAGGAAACGATAGACAAACGAAGCCACACGGGCAGGTACAAAAAGTACTCCCCTACACTCACCGTCAGTACATACGCCAGCAGGCAGGTAAGGAAAATAAGTCCCCCACGTATTACCTTGTTAGCATAATACTTCCTGATAAATGCGTCTAATCGTGATATAAGCCAGTCGTAGTTGTTCATAGTATTCCTGATATGCAATATAACGGAAATTACAGTCCTGTGAGTCATAACACTATGTTATATGTAACTTTACAATCCAGACAGGAAGAAGGACCATGATGCAACTGTATCCCGCACACGCTGCGGAAGCTTTAGATTTTAATAAAATATGTCAGCTACTCAAACAAAAATGCCGGACAGACGCCGCCCGTGAAAGGGTGGAAACCTTACGTTTTCATACACGGCTGGAGTATGTGCAGCGCGCCTTACAACAGACAGATGAGTTCAGGCAAATACTGAAAGGAAGTGATTATTTCCCCAACGACTTTACCCGCAACGTAGAAAAGGAACTGAAATTATTAAGTATAAAAAATGCCGTGCTGAATGGCGAGCAATTAATAAGCTTTCAGCAACTGGCGATTACCATCCGTGACATACTGCTGTGGTTCAAACGGCACAATGATATATTCCCCCACCTCAGGGAACTGACAGAGAAAATCACCTACGAAAAAGAGATAGCGGTCATAGTTTCTTCCGTTCTGGACGAAACGGGACAGGTGCGCGATAATGCCAGCCGCGAGCTGATGCAGATCCGCTCACAACTTTCCTCTATGCGTCAGGAACTGCGTAAGCAGTTTGAAACCGTTCTCCGCAGGCTGAACAAATCGGGTTACCTCGCCGATACATCGGAGGGCTTCCTGAACGGCAGGCGTGTTGCAGCGGTGTTCGCTGAGCACAAGCGCATAGTAAAAGGTATCCTTCACGGAGAAAGTGAATCGCAAAAAACGGTTTTTATTGAACCCGAAGAGACCATCGCACTGAACAATGAGATATTCTCATTGGAACGCGCAGAGTCACGAGAGATACAACGCATACTGGCACAGGCTACTGCTTCACTCGCTGTTTACCATCCGCAGCTGGATTCTTATTATCACCTATGCGGCCTACTCGATTTCATCCGCGCTAAGGGAGTCTTGGCCAATGATATGAATGCAGAAATGCCCCGCCTTAGCGCGCATCCGGGTATCAACCTGATAAAAGCATTCCACCCCTTACTATTACTACACAATCAGCAGCAGGGGAAATCAACCATACCACTCAATATTGTTTTAGACAGAACCAACCGCCTGCTCATTATCAGCGGACCGAATGCGGGTGGCAAGACGGTCTCGATGAAAACAGTCGGGCTTTTGCAATTAATGACACAGGCAGGCTTGCTCATTCCGGTTGACCCTAATTCCGAGGTGGGTATTTTCAAGCAGTTGATGATACACATAGGCGATACACAATCTATAGAACATGAGTTGAGTACATACAGCGCGCACTTACGGGACATGCGCTACTTTATGGAGTTTGCCAATGGCAAGACCCTCTTCTTCATAGACGAACTCGGTAGCGGCTCTGATCCCAATCTGGGTGGCGCATTCGCAGAAGCTATAGTGGAAGAACTGGCGCATCGTCATGCCTTGGGTATTATCACCACCCACTACCTGAACCTGAAAGTAATGGCGGGCAAAGTACCGGGCATCTTCAATGGCGCTATGGCCTTTGATGAATCGAAACTGGAACCGCTTTATCAACTGACTGTAGGCAAACCGGGCAGCTCTTACACCTTCGCCATAGCACAGCGTAGCGGTTTATCATCGAAGATAATAGACCGTGCAAAAGAACTTACCCAGCGAGAGCATTTCAAACTGGATAAAGTACTCCATAAGACCGAACAACAATCAGTTAGGCTGAATGAAAAAGAGCGTGAACTGGACGGGTTGATAAAAGAGAACGTAAAGCTCAAAAAGACATACGAAGAGCTGACCGATAAAGAAAAGCTGAAACAACACTACGCTACCCTGAAGTTGCAAAACCAGATAAAGAAAGAAGAGCTGGATTATCTCCGCGATATGGAGCGCAAATTCAAGCAAATAATACAGGACTGGAAGAGGACCGAGAACAAGCAGGAAGTAATAGAGTCAGCGGAAAATGTGCTGTTTAAAAAGAAGCAGATACAAGGCAATGTAGCCGCAGCCCGCAAAGCCGACAAGAACTACGAGCTCACCGGCGCTGATGCACAGGTTGGCGACCTTGTCCGCCACAAAGTGAACCACCAGATAGGAACGCTGGAAGACATCCGCGAGAAAAGAGGTATCGTCCGTATCGGCAAGATGCCGTTTAATGTCACAATGGACGAATGGGTTGTAGTGCGGAAGCGTAAGGAAAAGAAAGAGAAAAAAGATAAGAAGTAAATAATAAAAAGCCTCTCTCGGTTGAACCGAGAGAGGCTTTTTCTATAAAATGACATTGAGACTATTTATAACTAAACATACAAGTCAGCTCATTTAACAAATGAACAGACTGGTCGCTGTCAAGATCAAAATCAATATTGCCGATTGAATTTCCGCTCAGCCTCAGGGCTTTTAACTTCTTTGTCTTGTAGTGCAGCAACACTTCGCCCTGGAATGGTAGGTCTATTTTATAACCATCCTCGGTAGAAGTCATCTTTACCTTCATGTTGAACTTCTTGTTCCCGGAAAATATCAGGTAGAGCGTCACATCACTTTTCTGGCCTTTCAGTTGATCATTATTACCCGTTACACTGGTAACGATCATATTGGCATCGAACTTATCCAGTTGCTTACCGGTAAGAGTATTATAAAATTGAATCTTGTAGCTATTCGCCAATAAAGGAGCCGTAGGTGTTCCTTCGGAATTGAGCAGGGTAACAGCATCGGCTGTCCATACTTCTTTTTCTTCTGTGAACCGGTCGTACTGGTACGCCACGAATTTTTCACACCCTATCGAGTCTGATGTTTGCGCGAAACCTGAAAAGCCAAACAACACTCCTGAAACCACTGAAAGAAAGAAAGCCTTTTTATTCATTTTACTCATTTTACTGTTTAAGAGATAAAAATAGGTTTTTTTATTATTAAGGATGAATAGACGTAGTCAGGACAAAAATAAAATATCCCAATGCGACTAAGATGAAGAAAAATAAGTAGCTGGCAGATATTACCAGCCCATAAAGGGTAGACCTGCCCCAACTGCTCTTGTAAGCATTATGTATTGCGACAACTAAGTAGGCAAGTCCTAGAAACGGGAGTATGTTTTGAATAAGCGATATTATAATATCTATCCAGTTGTAGCTCTTGCTCAGTTCAGGCAAATCGTATAGATAGGGTAAAAGCAGAATGAAAGCAAATGCGTGTATATGTAATGAAAATATTGAATGATCTACAAAATGGACGTCCTTCCTTTTTCGGTACAACAATCTCAGGACGAACGCCATAATTGGTATCATAAAAAAGAAGATCTTAGGAGCCGAATGAATCAACTTACTCATTAATGCGGACATTTCATCCGTGGAAGAAAATAATCTTGTAGCGGTTTGAGCGGCTGCGATCCTTTCTAAAGAATCTACGTTGGCATCACCCCCCCTTTTAAGAAGCAATTCAACCTGCTTCAACGAGTCTAGTTTTCCAGCTATTATCAGGCTGTCCTCTGCACTTACTGGTGCCATTTCTCGTATCTGCTTTTCAGATCCCACAGTCGAAAAGAAAAAGAAGAAGAAAACGATACTCACAAAGATATACAATGATATAGGCGGGATAAAACGCATCCGCTTCTTTTCCCAATAGGCAGCCGTCAGCATACCGGGTTTCGTGAACAGCATTTTTAATGTCCCCCAGAACTTAGAGTCGTAATGAAAGTAATGCCCTACAAAGTGGGTGACCAACCCGATAAAGGTCTCTTTATGCAGATGCGTCTCCTGCCCACATTGGGCGCAATAATTCTTTGTTGCGGCAAAGCCGCAGTTCGGACAAATAACTGTTTCTTCTTTTTTATGCTCCTGCATCGCAGGCAAAATAGAAAATCTACATCATACTTTTCACCAAACTGCCGAGCTTTTTCAGCGCCCTGTCTATCTCTGGCTTCCATTGCATACCATAGCTAAGGCGGATACAGTTCTGGTAACGTTCCTGCAGGGTGAACATGCTGCCCGGCGCTATACTGATCTTGTGCAGCATCGCCTCCTGGTATAGTTGGTAAGTATCAATGCTCTTATCTAACTCCACCCACAGGATAAACCCACCCTGTGGACGGGTAACTTTGATACCCGTCGGGAAATACTCGTTGATCGCCCTGATGTATTGCAGGCTGTTGGAGTGCAACGTCTGGCGCAACTTCCTAAGGTGGTGTTCATACCTGCCCGTTGCAAGGAAGTCACCGATTGCTGCTTGTTGTGGTGTGGCAGAAGTGATGCTGTGATATAGCTTCAGGCGTTTGATCTTTTCTATATGCTTGCCCGGCGCTACCCAGCCTACCCTATAGCCGGGTGCAAGCGTCTTGGAAATAGAGCTGCACCACAGCACGTTACCTTCTTCATCAAAGCTCTTGCAAGAGCGCGGCCTCGTCTTCCCGAAATATACGTCACCATACAGGTCATCCTCTATCAGCGGAACACCATGGAAGGACAGCAATTTTACCAATGTCTCTTTCTGTTCATCAGGCATACAGTAGCCAAGCGGGTTACTGAAATTCGGCACAAAGAAGCAAGCCTTTACATCATGCTTCTGTAATGCCTTTTTCACATCATCCGGATCCACACCTACATCGGGATCAGTTGGTAGTTCCAGTACTTTCAGTCCCATACTATTGGCCAGTCGCAGCGTACCAAAGTACACAGGGCTTTCCACCGCAATAGTATCTCCGCGTTTCGTTAATGCCATAAGTGAATAAGCAACGGCATTCATGCAACCCGCAGTTGTAATAATATCATCCGCCTGCAATCTCCCACCCCATTGCATCGACCAACGCGCCACCTGCCTGCGCAGCATTTCGTTACCCTGTAGTTGCTCGTAAGAAGTACCACTGGCAGGAAGGTCACGAAGCGCCTGCATCATAGCCTTGTTCAGCTTTGCCAAAGGCAACAATTCAGGTGCGGGAACGCTGAGCGAGAACTGTATCACTCCCGGTTTTCTGAAGTCATCGTACACTTCTGATATAATGGCTTCCACGTTTTTATTCTTCGTGGTCTGTAGCGGGTTGCTCTTTTCTATCTTCTGCGGAAAGCGCGATGGGTTGAACCGCACATAATACCCCGACTGCGGCCTCGACTCCACCAACCCTTTAGCTTCCAAATGGTAATACGACTGCAATGCCGTACTGATACTGACCCCATGCTGCTTACTCAACACACGGACAGACAATAGTTTATCACCAATGTTCAGCACTTTATCCATTATCTGCTGCTCTATATTATCAGCAATATGGAGGTACAAATGTTCGTTCTTACCTTTTTGTGAAGTTTTCATTAAATAAACTGTTATGGTCAAAAATACAAAAATTGTATCTGTTTTGTTTCAAACAATCTTCTGATTTTTGTCTTGTATTAAGAAATACCACTCACACCGGAAAATGACACAGACGACAAAAGCATACATAGCGCTCATTTACATT
This sequence comes from Bacteroidetes bacterium UBA7674, assembly GCA_002483105.1. Lineage (GTDB taxonomy): Bacteria > Bacteroidota > Bacteroidia > Chitinophagales > Chitinophagaceae > MKUN01. Next base: position 340,853 of record DLHG01000013.1, on the reverse strand, counting down.
TGCATAGCATGGGGTATGACCTACCTATTGATCAAAATAGGCGTTGAAGCCTACCCCGCAGCATTCTTTTTCGCGGGCTCCCGCCAGGTAATAGCGGGCATCATCCTGTTCGCTATCGGTATGGCGACAAATAAGAACAGGGATTATTCTGCTGTTAACATAAAGAGACAGGCACTCGTCGGTTTCTTACTGCTGACTTGTGGTAACGGGCTGGTAACATGGGGGGAGAAACATATCCCCAGTGGTGTAGCTGCATTGATCTGCTCCATGATGCCCATCTTCGCGGTAATTTTCGGACTCTATGGTTCTAAAAAGGAAAAATTTAATTCGCTGATAGGCGTGGGCTTGTTACTCGGCCTGGTTGGTGTGGTGTTCATTGTAAAAGACAAACTTTCTTTCCGTACGGAGGCTTTGTACTTCTATGGAATCATCGGCACATTGATAGCTACCTGCACCTGGGCATTTGGTAGTGTAAAGAGCAAAAAATACCCTACTCCCGTCAACCCTATGTTCAATTCAGGATTACAATTACTATTCGGTGGCCTGTTTATGCTGATCATTAGTCCTTTTGTAGACGACTACACAGGTATGTGGGTATGGAAGACAGATGGTATGCTATCCTTAATAGCACTGATCATCTTCGGATCTGTAATAGCTTATGCCGCATACATATTTGCCCTAAGAACATTGCCGGTGGGTATCACTACGCTCTACGCCTATGTCAATCCATTGGTCGCTGTCCTGATGGGATACTTCTTTTATTCCGAAGAACTGAATATAAATACTGCATTCGCATTCATAGCCATTGTAGCAGGCGTGTACATAGTGAACATGGGCTACAAAAAACAACATCGATTATCTGAAGTGAAACAATTTGAAACCAATCCTGTTAGTGAATCTTAAAAACTAAACTTATGGAGTACACTATTTCAGTAAATGCGCAAGCAGAAAGGCAAGTGAAAGACACACGTTCCATCCCTTTCGGCTCACAGCCAACGGAGCACATGTTCCTGGCCGAGTATAAGAACGGCCAGTGGCAGAATGCCCGCATCACCCCTTTCGAAAACCTCACCATGAGCCCGTTCGCGCTGTGTCTCCACTACGGGCAGACAGTGTTCGAAGGAATGAAAGCATTCATGATGCAGGATGGCAAGGTGAATATCTTCCGCCCGGAAAAGCACTATGAGCGCTTTTCCAAGTCGCTGAAACGCATGTGTATGCCGGAGGTTCCTAAAGGATTATTTATAGAAGCACTACACCAATTGGTACAGCTAGACAGCGCATGGGTACCTGAAGAAGCAGATGGAGCGTTATACCTCCGCCCTTTCATGATAGCCTCTGAAGAGAAGCTGGGCGTGAAAGCAGCAGATGAATACCTGTTCATGATAGTAGCTAGCCCCGCCTTTCAATACTACGCGCAGCCGATAAAAGTAAAAGTAGAGACAGAATACATCCGTGCTGCCGAAGGCGGAACAGGTGCCACAAAATGCGGTGGCAACTACGGTGGCGCTCTATACCCTACCCAACTGGCCCGCGAACAGGGCTACGACCAGGTGATATGGACCGATGCGAAAAACCATGAGTTTATAGAAGAGTCAGGAACAATGAATATTATGTTCGTGATAGATGGTGTGATAACCACCCCATCCCTCTCCAGCACTACTCTTGACGGAGTGACCAGGGATTCTCTACTGACAATCGCAGAACAAAGAGGCTTAACGCTGGATGTTCGCCCCATCAGCTATAAAGAAATAAAAGAAGCGCTGGAAAGCCGCAAACGTGTAGAAGCATTCGGCGCGGGTACTGCAGCGGTGATAGCGCCTATCAAGTCCATAGCAATGGAAGGAAAGGAATATGATTGCTACATAGGCGAGGATGCCATTATGTATCAATTGAAAAATGACCTCTTCGAGATCCGCAGGGGACTGAAAGAAGACAAGAATAACTGGAACTATATTATATAGCTATGAATGTGATCAATGTTCCTTTCGGGGACTACATCATTACTACGGATAAAAGTTTACTGAGCGCAGAAGCCGCACACCAGTGGCTGAGCACAGAATCATATTGGTCTAAGAATATTCCGAAGGAAGTGGTTGAGCAAGCGTTCAATAACTCCTATGTCATAGGCATCCTGTACAAAAACGAACAGGTAGGATATGGCCGGTTGGTTACAGACTATGCCACTTTCGCTTGGCTGGCGGATGTGTATGTGCTGGAAGAACACAGGGGGAAAGGTTTAAGCAAGAAGATGATGTCTGTACTGATGGAACAGGATTGGGTGAAAAAGCTCAGGAACGTTGGACTAGGCACCTGGGACGCACATGGCCTCTATGAGCAATTTGGCTTTAAACACCACGACCGCCCCGACCGCATCATGTTCATTTTAAGAAGGGATATTTATGATGACTCAATCATTGCAGGATAAATAAAACATTTATTATGGCAACAATAGAATTTCTCAAAAGTGCTAAACGCCAATTCCAATACTACAAATCGCTGGGCGATAAAGCCATGGCGCAGATAGAAGATCAGGATCTCAACTGGCTGCCTAATGACGAAACAAATAGCATAGCCGTAATCGTAAAACACCTGCACGGAAACATGCTCAGCCGCTGGACAGACTTCCTGACCACCGACGGAGAAAAACCGACAAGGCAACGCGATGCTGAATTTGACAATGACATCTCAGGCCGAGAGGCTATCCTGCAAACATGGGAAGAAGGCTGGAAATGCCTCTTTGATGCACTGGAGAGCATTACTGATGATGACTTAAACACTATTATCTACATCCGAAATGAAGGACATACAGTTCTGGAAGCCATCAACAGACAACTGGCGCACTACCCCTATCATGTAGGGCAAATAGTATTTGTTGCCAAGATGCTCAGAAACCACAGTTGGGAAAGTTTATCGATTCCCCGAAACAAATCAAATGATTACAATGCTGACAAATTCTCACAAGAGAAAGGTGTACGGCATTTTACCGATAGTGAATTGAAGAAATAATATGAAAATACCGATCTACCAGGTTGATGCATTTACGGATAAAATATTCGGTGGTAATCCTGCATCTGTCTGCATCCTTAACAAATGGATCCCCGATGATCTGTTACAATCTATAGCAGGTGAAAATAACCAGGCAGAAACAGCGTTTATTCTGGGCTCAGGCAATAAGTATGAGATAAGATGGTTCACTCCCACTGTAGAAGTAGATCTTTGCGGACATGCCACACTGGCGGCAGCTCATGTTCTATTAAATGAGCTGAATATTAATGAGAATCCCATTCATTTCCATTCAGCGAGAAGTGGTTTGCTCACAGTAACCAAACAGAATGAACTCCTTGTACTCGACTTCCCGACAGATATTTTTTCCCCGGTAGAAACGCCACAGGCTGTCATAGATGGCATTTCACTTACACCACTGCAGACATTTAAGGGGAAAACAGATTACCTGGCGATAGTATCCTCACAAAAGGATATTGAAAATATTGAACCTGACCTTCATGCTATCTCTTTATTATCCGGACGTGGCCTGATCGTTAGTGCCAAAGGCGATAGTTGTGATTTTGTGTCGCGCTTCTTCGCACCGCAATCCGGCATTAATGAAGACCCGGTAACAGGCTCAGCACATACCACACTTACCAGGTATTGGCATGAAAAACTTGGTAAGCGGGTAATGCAGGCAGAACAGCTCTCTAAGCGGAAAGGCTATCTGCAATGTGTCTATAATGGTGATAGGGTAAATATCAGTGGCAATGCCTGCACCTACTTGAAAGGTGAGATCAATGTACTGTGACGCTATTATTTGTTCTTCATATCCTTTCGCATGATGAGATAAGCGCTCACAAGGCCTATACCTGCTCCTAGAATGATGAGTGCAAAGTATAATTGCGGAAAATCTTCCCTGTTGGTAAATGTTCGCTCGAAAAGTTGACCATTGATCGTTTCAGGATACTTTTCTACCGTTACTTTTGCTATCGACCATTCTACAAGGAATGCTATCGCCAAACCCAATCCGCCACCTGTAAACATTAGTCCGTACTTAAGCGCTGAAAACCTTCTTGGTTCTTCGGGAGTTGCATTTCTCGGGTTCATACCCTTTTCTATCAGGGCCATATTCTCCCTGTTACGGAGATAATACAGTCCAAAAACGGTTGTGCAGATACTCAGCATTGCGATAATGGGAATAAAGATCTCTTCGTCCATGATATAAATTTTAAAGATGAATACGGTTTTGTTTGTTGCCGTTACATCTATGACTTCTTGTTATCAGAAAAGGTTACAAAAAATGTTTTTCTGAAAATAAATGTACCACCTTGTAACCTATATTTATAATATAGCGTCTATTAACAGAGACATGCAAGAACATTTACAGGATCCTGATATCATTAAGCAGGTACTCGGCGGGCAGCAACATGCCTACTCGGTATTGGTGGAGCGGTATCAGCATTTTGTATTCACCATTGCACTGAGGCACGTAAAGAACAGGGAGGAGGCGGAAGATATGGCGCAGGAAACATTTATAAAGGCTTACCGCTCACTGGCGGATTTTAAAGGAGATAGTAAGTTCAGCACCTGGCTGTACGTTATTACCAATAATACCTGTATGTCCCATACCCGCAAGAAGAAGACGGACACTATATCGCTTGATGAGGAACATCATACTATTATAGCAGAAGGTAGCAAGGACAGCAGATCCCAAAAAGCACTCATCCAAAAAGCACTTGACCACTTACCTGATGCAGACGCACAGATCATCACCTTATTCTACCTGGCAGAACAGTCATTGGAAGAAACGGGACAGATACTGGGCCTCAGCCTGAGCAATGTAAAAGTTCGCTTATTCAGGGCAAGACAGAAATTAAGAGAAATTTTAGAACTGAAGTATAAAGAAGAGTTGAAACATCTGTAAATTACAGTAGCATATGCAAAGCGCAGAAGATATAGAAATACAATTGTGGGAATACATTGACAATGTATGTGACGATGCTGCGCGTGTGCGTATAGCCAAGCTCATTGCTACAGACAATATTTGGAAGCAGAAATATGCTGAACTAACAGCTTTTAACAGCAACCTACAGCAATTGGAGCCGGAACATACTTCCATGCGCTTCAGCAAGAATGTGATGGAGTCTATTGCGGGTATGCATGTAGCACAACCTACTAAAAGCTATATTAATAAATGGGTGGTGCGTGGAATTGCTGCAGTGTTCGTACTGTTGATAGGCTTTGCACTTATTTATTCTTTGCAAAATCTGCAATGGAGCAACGAACCGTCAGCTAAGAAGGCTAACTATTCCGGTATGTTTGATGGCAACTTCGTTCTGTACGTAGTCTTGGCGAATATTCTTGTGGGAATGGTGATTGTTGACAAACTGATCCGGAGAAAGAAAAAGGCAACTCACTAAAGCCTCAGCTGGTCAAAGTATTTACTTTGACTTACAATAGAGCAAGTATTTACTTGCGATCCTAAAGCCTCGCAATTACCTCCATATCCAGATCCTCCAAACTCCTCAGCTTCCCATCTGCAATCGTAAACCTTGGATCATCAAAATGCAGTTCATCCGGAATAGCTATCACCTTCATTCGTGCCGCTTTCCCAGAGATACAGCCATTCACAGAATCCTCCAGCACCACGCATTCTATCGGTCTGGAGACGAGCGCTTCCGCACAGTGCATAAATACCGCAGGATGCGGTTTGCCTAAGGAAACCACATCAGCAGAAGTGATCTCATCAAAATAATGTTTGATACCGAAGTGTTCTACCAATGCACCGATCATTCTTGCCGGAGAAGAAGAAGCCAGTCCTATCTTAAAACCATTCTTTTTAAACAATTCAAGCGACCGTATCACTCCCGGTAATACCCTACCCGCTCTTTTAGATGCTTCTATTATGTCGTCCAGTATTTCTTCGGCTACATCACTATGTGTCGCGCCGTCCCACGGGTATTTTATTGACCAATACTCGGTTACCTCGTAGATGCGCAGCCCGGTAGTCTCTTTGAATTTCTCCCAGGTAATAGGTATGCCATGCTTCTGTGCTATACGCAACATACTTTCTCCCCACAGGGGTTCTGTATCCAGCAGGAGTCCATCCATATCGTATAGCACTGTATTGATCATAACATTTATTTGGCTGCAAATATACAGGCATTAAGCGCCGAAGCAGTATTTTTATACTTTAGCAGCCGTATGGTGACCGTTAAGAAAATATTATTCCTTTTATCATTTTTCATCTGTGCTGTTCAAACACAGGCACAGGAAGATAGCGCGAGTGCAGTACCTCCTATTACAGCAGATAGCATTATCAGGATATATATCAATGCCATCGGCGGCGAAGCGGTTATCAGGAATATAAAAGATATCAAGACCATCCGCACTGCAGTGGTGCAACAGATACCCATCACCATTACTGAAATGAAGAAGCAACCCGACAAACTCAAGATCACACTCGAGGGCATCAATATGGTGCTGCAGAAAGTGGTGGTGAACAAAAACAAAGGCTACCAGGAAAATCAGGGTCAAAGGGCGGAACTATCTCCCGCAGAAATAACCGGCACCCGATCCGAAGCCGACCTGCTCAGCAAACTGCGCCCCAAAGACTACGGCATCACCCGGGAATACAAAGGCATCCAACAAGTTGATACCTTCAGCACCTACCTGGTAGAAGAAACCGACATGAACGGTAAATTGGTTCAATACTATTACGACATCAAAACCGGACTGCTGGTACGGAAAGCCGCCAACGAAATGACACCACAGGGGCCCACACCTACCATCACCACATATACCGACTATAAGAAGATACCCCGCACCGATGGCTTCAAAATTCCGGGGACAATCCGCCAGGAAGTAGGCATGCAGGCCGTCACCTCCACCCTCCAAAATGTGGAGATCAACAAAAACATCCCCGACAAGGAGTTTGAGTAAATTACCTTAACTCCCTCCTGGCAGGGAGGGGACAGAATTTGTCGCTTGTCGACGAATTCAGGGGGTGGGAGGCATTCACCTACCTATTATTAGCCTTTACCTATATATTATAGCATTATAGCTATTTTAACGAGCCTCTTTTTGAATATTCCTTAACTTCGCGGGACAAGAATCGGAAATTATGGCAGAAGTTCTGCAAAAAGTGGTAGATGAGGTAAGGCAGGGAGAAGCATATGCTCCTTTTGCAGAAGACCCTAATAAATATCAGAAAAAATTCTATATAGAAAGTTATGGCTGTGCCATGAACTTCAGCGACAGCGAAATCGTCGCCTCCATACTTCAAGACGAAGGGTTTGGAGCGACGAAGAACTTTGAAGAAGCCAACCTGATCCTCATCAATACGTGCTCCATCCGTGAAAAAGCAGAACAGACCGTTCGCACCCGCCTCCACACCTTTAAGAAGATAAAAAAACAACGGCCGGGAATGCTGGTCGGCATTTTGGGTTGCATGGCCGAACGCCTGAAAGCAAAATTGCTGGAAGAAGAAAAGCTGGTTGACCTGGTAGTGGGGCCCGATGCATATCGTACTCTCCCATCGCTGATCAGTGAAGCGGAAGGCGGTCAGAAAATGGTAAACGTACTCCTGAGCCGTGAAGAGACTTATGCGGACATATCACCCGTTCGTATTGACAGCAATGGTATTTCTGCTTTCGTGAGCATCATGCGTGGCTGCAACAATATGTGTACGTTCTGCGTTGTTCCCTTTACCAGGGGCCGCGAGCGTAGCCGTGATGCACTGAGTATAGTGAGCGAATGCAAAGACCTCTTCGACAGAGGCTTCCGTGAAGTGACCCTGCTGGGACAGAACGTGGATAGTTATCATTACATGCCAACAGCAACAAGTACTCAAGAAGAAGCAGTCACCTTTGCCAAACTATTGGAAATGGTAGCACTGGTTTCTCCTCTGCTAAGAGTACGCTTCAGCACTTCGCACCCTAAAGACATTACAGATGATGTACTCTACACTATGGCGAAGTACAACAACATCTGCGAATACATACACCTCCCTGTACAAAGTGGTAACACCCGCGTGCTGCAACTGATGAACAGGACTTATACCCGCGAATGGTACTTAAGTAAAGTAGCACGCATCCGCGAGATAATGCCCGACTGTGGTATCACTACCGATGTTATCTCGGGCTTCTGCACAGAAACTGAAGAAGAACATCAGGACACAATGAGCCTGATGGAATTGTGCGTGTTCGATATGGCTTATATGTATTCATATAGCGAGCGCCCGGGCACTTTGGCTGAACGCCGCTACGAAGACGATGTGCCTGATGAAGTGAAGAAAAGAAGACTGACAGAGATCGTAAAACTTCAGAACAGCCACTCCAAAAGAAGCTACCTGAAGGACATAGGCAGAACATTTGAGGTGCTAATAGAAGGCAATAGCAAACGCAGCGATGCAGACTGGAGCGGCCGTAACAGCCACGGCAAAGTAGTAGTGTTCGGTAAAGGAACGCATCAACTAAACATAGGCGATTATGCGATGGTGCATATTACTGCATCTACGGGAGGAACATTGATAGGAGATATAGTATAAATTGAATCTCGGAATGGATATACAAAGCATTAAAAACAGGTTTGGAATAATAGGTAATTCACCCGCATTGAATCATGCGCTGAATACAGCTGTGCAGGTAGCTAATACGGATCTCTCCGTATTGATAGCCGGTGAAAGCGGTGTAGGTAAAGAGGCCTTCTCTAATATCATACATGCGCTTTCTAACAGGAAGCACAATCCTTTCATAGCAGTCAATTGTGGGGCAATACCCGAAGGCACTATCGACAGTGAATTGTTCGGTCATGAGAAAGGCTCTTTCACAGGCGCAGTAGATAGTCGTAAGGGATATTTCGAAACAGTGAATGGCGGTACCATCTTCCTCGATGAGATCGGTGAGATGCCACTGGGCACACAGGCACGTTTGCTGCGTGTATTGGAAACAGGTGAATTCATCCGTGTGGGTTCTTCTAAAGTGCAAAAGACAGATGTGCGTGTGATAGCAGCGAGCAACCGCGACCTGCTGGAAAGGGCACAAAACGGCAAGTTCCGTGAAGACCTCTATTACAGGTTAAGCACAGTGCCTATACGAGTACCTGCCCTCCGCGACAGGAAAGAAGACATTCCACTGCTGTTCCGCAAATTCGCTTCTGATTTTTCAGAAAGATATAAGACGCTATCCGTGCAACTGGATGCAGGGGCACAGCAAATGCTGGTAAACTATACCTGGCCGGGTAATGTGCGTGAGCTGAAAAACATAGCTGAGCAGATATCTGTACTCAGTACCGATAAATCTGTAACCGCAGATATGTTCCAGAAATTCTTACCAAATAGAGACAACTCCCGCAGCCTGGCTTTGATACCGGCGACAAGTGCCAGCCCCTCAGCTTCGGGTCAGGATTTTAACTCTACCACTGAGCGGGATATATTATACAAATTGTTCTTCGACCTGAAAAAGGACATGAACGAAATGAAGAAAATGATGCTGGATATGGCGCATGCCCAGGGCTATACACCACCGGGTATGAATGAGAATTTTATACAATCTTATAGCAACGAACCGGTACAGGTTTCGCAGCCCGCATATAATAACACCTCTACTCCTATACTAATTACGCCTAAGGAGCAACAGCACCATGAGGAACACGAAGAGGTAGAAGAAACCCTGCTATTGTCCGACAAGGAAAAGGAAATGATAGTAAAAGCCCTCAAAAAGCACAAAAGCAGAAGGCGCGATGCGGCCAATGAATTGGGCATATCGGAAAGAACTTTGTACAGAAAAATTAAAGAATACGATATCAAAGAGTAACTTTACAAACATAGTTATGATGCACAGGCTGTTGTTTTTAGTACCTGTTTTGCTTATAACGCTTTCGGGATGTGGAGTTTACTCTTTTTCCGGGGCAAGTATAGAGGGAAAAACCATTAATATACATGCATTGGATAACCGCGCGAGGAACGTGGTACCAACGCTCAGTCCTGCCTTGACGAATAAGATACGCGATCGTATCCTTTCGCAGACAGGTTTGTCGCCTATTACGACACCCAATGCCGATTATGATATCTCTGGTATGATAACGGCGTATGAAGTGACCGTAGCAGGTGTACAAAATACACAAACGGCTACCCTCAACAGGCTGAACATAACTATACAGGTAGTTTTCAAAAGTAAACTGAACGAGAAATCGAACTATACACAGTCGTTTACCCGCTTCGCGGATTTCAACGCATCACAGACATTGCAGAGCGTAGAAACAAGACTGATAAATGATATAGGCACTCAGCTTGCTGATGATATTTTTAATAAAGCATTTGTAAATTGGTAACAGTTTTCAGCACATGATCACTTCGTCATCCATACCATATATCTCCCAGATGCTCAATGATCCCAACTCCATTACGGATGCGGACATTGACAGCATTGTATCACTTACGGAGACCTATCCATACTTTGTACCCGCAAGGTATATGGAAGCTGCGAGCCAGCACAAGCATCAGCCATTTAACCCTGACATGATGAACACCATGCAGCTGTATATGGGCAACTGGATAGTATTTCACCAATATATGCAGACAGCATATGGCGGAGAATATGTAGAAGAGATTCGCGTATCAACGGAACCTGCAGAAGTAGATGATGACTTCACTGAGCAGGAAGAAATATTCGCTGACTCTGAAAGCATATGGTCCCAGGACGATGACGAGCAAGAAGAAAATGAAGAGGTACTCACCTTAGCAGACGAACAGGAAACCGCCCTTGCAGTAGAAGCAATGGATGTGGAAGATGAAGTAATAGAAGACGAACTGATAGTAGCAGACGAAGAAGAAACAGGAGAAGAGGAAAACTACGAAGACGACTACCTTGATGATGAGGAGGAAGAAACCTACGTCGCTGATATAGAAACAGACCTTGAGGAAGAAATAATTCTCGCAGATACAGAACCGGAACATGTAGCGGCAAAGTCAACTACTATAGAAGAAGAAAATGACGAGAACCTGATACTGCCTATATATACAGAAGACTACTTCCTGCACCAGGGCATACAGGTATCTAACAACATACCGGCAGCTGCACCCAAGGAAGAAACAGAACCAACCGCTGAGGTGGCTCCCGGCCCGTTAATGAGAGTAATGAGCTATGCTGAATGGCTGATGCACTTTAAGACACACGGCGAAAAAGCAAGGGAAGAAGAACACGACCAGAAGGCACTGAAAACTATGTGGCAAAAAGAAAAACTGGCTGCCGCTATAGAAGAGGAAAATGAGGAGATACCGGAGAATGTATTTGAAATGGCGGTAAATTCCATCACCCGCGAGGAAGGCATGGCCAGCGAGACTTTAGCTGCCATATATGCAAACCAGGGTAAATATGACGCTGCTATTGATATGTATAAAAAATTAAGTTTGCGTAATCCTCAAAAAAGTGCTTATTTTGCCCGCAAAGTAGAAGAAATCTTAAAGGAAAAATAACCATGACCATATTAATTACAGTTATCATTTTATTGGCTTGTGTAATACTCGGCTTTTTCGTGTTGATACAGGCGCCTAAGGGCGGTGGTCTTACAGGTTCTTTCGGCAGCATGAGCAGCCAGGTAATGGGTGTAAAGCAGTCGTCTGACGTAATGGAGAAAGGTACATGGTACACAGTTGGTACTATCGCGGTTCTTTGCATCGTAGTAACAATGTTCTATCCTAAGATCCAAAAACCTGAAACTCAGGTAAGACAACAACAGGAAGCTCCGGCTAAAGGTTCAGCACCGGCTAACGGCGCAACTCCAACTCCTGCTCCTCAAGGCAAATAATTTTACAAAAAATACTTTTCAGATACCTGCTCATATATTGAGCAGGTATTTTTATTTTTATACAAATCAGGATATGGCAAAGGGCAAAAAAAGGACTGGGTTAAAAGTGGTGCTGGCGATAATACTCATTATCGGGGCTGTTGGTGCATGGATCGTCTTTGGGCCTAATACCGGATCACTGAAGAATGGCGAGTACCTGTATGTAAGAACCGGAGCTACTTATGCTGAAATAATGAATCAACTCGATTCAGGTGGATATATCCGCGAGATGAACAGCTTTAAACTACTGGCTGAGCGTGCTAACTACCCCAACAAAGTGAAAGCCGGCAAATACAAGATCAGTAGTGGCATGAGTAACTACAATATTATACGCATGCTGCGCAATGGCCAGCAGGAACCGGTGAAGCTGGTGATCAATAAACTCCGAACCAAACAAGATTTCGTCCGCTTTGTCAGCACACAACTGGAAGCTGATAGCGCCTCCGTTTGGGCATTGCTCAGGGACAGCGCATTTCTTGCCGAATACAATTTAGACACGAACACTGCGCTCAGCGCCATTATGCCCGACACTTATGAATTTTATTGGAACACCGGGGCTGAGAAAATATTCAGGAAGATAGCGAAAAAGTACACCGGTTTTTGGAGCGATGAGCGGAGAGCGAAAGCGAGGGAAAAGGGCCTCTCCCCTGCCGGCGTAATGACCATGGCATCTATAGTAGATGAAGAAACCAATAAACTGACTGACAAGCCACTCATTGCCAGCGTCTATATCAACCGCATTGCTAAGAATATTCCCCTGCAAGCCGACCCTACTGTGAAATTCGCCATCGGCGATTTCAGCATCAAGCGCGTGACTGGCGTGCATCTTAAATACGAGTCTCCTTACAATACCTACATCCACAGTGGCTTACCTCCGGGATTGATCTGCACACCCTCTATGAGTGCTATTAATGCTGTGCTAAATGCCCCGCAGACGGACTATATCTACTTCTGCGCAACTCCTGCATTGGATGGTTCCAGTGCATTTACCGCCAGCTACGAAGAACACCTGAAAAATGCAGCGGCTTATGCGGCCGAACTGAATAGGAGAGGAATACATTAACTATTCAATTCCTTTTCAGCTTTACGGTCTTTCTTAAAATGGACAGTGTAGTAGTACGCCAATACCAATAAACCAACGCCAAATAATGTAGCAGCATAAGGACGGGATTCGTGCTCAAAGAACTCCCCGAGCATCCAGATAGAGTTTGCCAGTATCCAGCAGCAGACAGCGATATTATGATACACTTCTGCCCTCATCCCTTTCGACTTCCAGGTGATATAAAAGGCCACAAACACGGTAGGAAAGATCATAACAATACCTCCCGGCTTAAATTCCAGTGCCCAGCATATATCCTTTATCAGCCAGAGCGCTATATGCAGGTTCTCTGTCCATCTATAGGTAGCAGAGACCTGTAAGACCTTGTTTTCAGAGGACTCGTCGTTCATTTTCGAAAAATAGAAAGGTTTTTCCACATCACACATAATAATTGTGCACATCTTTTAACGGTAAATAACATTTCTTAAGGGTGAATGAATTGGATATTATATACCATGAACGTACCTTTGCGCCACATTTCGTCATCAGATATTAAACAAATCATAAAATGAGTAAAGTAAAAGTTGCCATTAACGGTTTTGGACGTATTGGCCGCCTGGCTTTCCGCCAGATCTACAACATGGAAGGTATTGAAGTAGTTGCTATCAACGACCTGACAAAACCTAACGTATTGGCACACCTGTTGAAGTATGATACTGCACAGGGGCGTTTCAACCAGGAAGTAACTCACTCTGATAGTTCTATCACCGTAAATGGTAAAGAAGTAAAAATATACGCGGAGAAAGATCCTGCACAAATTCCTTGGGGTCAGCACGGTGTTGACGTTGTACTGGAATGTACCGGTTTTTTCACCGACAGGGAAAAAGCGGAAGCTCACATCACTGCAGGCGCTAAGCGTGTAGTAATCTCTGCTCCTGCTACTGGCGAAATGAAGACTGTTGTGTTCAACGTGAACCACGACATTCTTGATGGTAGCGAAACTGTTATCAGCTGTGCATCTTGCACTACTAACTGCCTGGCTCCTATGGCTAAAGTTCTACAAGATCAATACGGTATCGTAACGGGTCTGATGAGCACTATCCACGCATACACTAATGACCAGAACACTCTGGATGCTCCTCACCCTAAGGGAGACCTTCGCCGTGCACGTGCAGCTGCTGAGAACATCATCCCTAACTCTACAGGTGCTGCTAAGGCTATAGGCCTTGTACTTCCTGAACTGAAAGGTAAACTGGACGGTGGTGCACAACGTGTGCCTACTGTAACAGGTTCGCTGACTGAGCTGGTAACTATACTGGAAAAGAAAACTACAGCTGAAGAGATCAATGCTGCAATGAAAGCTGCTGCTAACGAAAGCTTCGGATATAACGAAGACGAGATCGTGTCAAGCGATATCATCGGTACTTCTTTCGGTTCATTGTTCGATGCTACCCAAACTAAGGTGATCACTGTAGGCGATACACAAATGGTGAAAACTGTGAGCTGGTACGATAACGAAATGAGCTATGTATCTCAACTGGTACGTACTGTGAAGTACTTTGCCGGCCTGATCAGCAAATAATATAACTAACATAAGGAAACGCTGCCCCCAATAAGGGCGGCGTTTCTGTTTTTAATAGGCTGGCTTTTATTACTTTTACACTCCATTCTACAAATCATGAGCAAATTCAACGATCATAATTTCAGCGGGCAGAAGGCCCTCATCCGTGTAGACTTCAACGTGCCTATCAAAGAAGGTAAGATCACCGATGATACACGCATACAAGCCGCACTACCTAGTATAAAGAAAGTATTGGAAGACGGTGGAAGTGTGATACTGATGAGTCACTTCGGACGCCCGCATAAAGACATAGAAAAGAAGCCGCATCTTACCCTGGCTGATTTCTCATTGAAGCCGATAGCACAACACCTCTCTACCCTGCTGGGCAAAGAAGTATTGTTTGCTGAAGACGCACTGGGTGAAGATGCTGCACAGAAATCTGCAAGCCTTCAAGCGGGTCAGGTATTACTGCTGGAAAATCTTCGTTACTACAAAGAAGAAGAGAAAGGCGATAAGGGCATGGCTGAAAAGCTGGCCAGGCTCGGAGATGTGTATGTGAATGATGCTTTCGGTACTGCTCACCGCGCACATGCTTCTACTGCTATCATCGCACAATTCTTTGATGCAGACAAACGTATGTTCGGAATGCTGATGGAAAGCGAAGTTGCTGCTGCAGAAAATGTATTGCACAACAACCAAAAACCATTTACGGCTATCATAGGCGGTGCAAAGGTTTCTGATAAAATATTAATTATTGAGAACCTGCTGGACAGGGCTACAGACATCATCATCGGTGGTGGTATGGCTTATACATTCTTTAAAGCACAAGGATGTCACATCGGCAATTCACTTTGCGAAGAAGACCGCCTGGATACAGCTCGTGAGCTTTTGAAAAAAGCAGAAGCAAAAGGCGTATGCATTCACCTGCCAACAGACAGTATTATAGCAGACAAATTCGCTGCTGATGCGAATACATCTTCTGCTAACAACGCAGAAATTCCTGAAGGATGGATGGGACTGGACATCGGCCAGTTGGCTTGCCAGAATTTCACTAAAGTGATTAAAGATTCTAAGACCATCCTTTGGAACGGCCCGATGGGTGTTTTTGAAATGGAGAAATTCCAGCACGGCACTAAAGCTATAGCTGATGCAGTGGCTGAAGCTACT
Source organism: Bacteroidetes bacterium UBA7674 (assembly GCA_002483105.1). Classification (GTDB taxonomy): domain Bacteria; phylum Bacteroidota; class Bacteroidia; order Chitinophagales; family Chitinophagaceae; genus MKUN01. The sequence continues at coordinate 325,248 of DLHG01000013.1, read as the reverse complement.
GCTAACGGTGCTTACTCATTGGTAGGTGGTGGCGATAGCGTGGCAGCTGTAAACAAGTTTGGCTATACCGATCAGGTGAGCTACGTATCAACAGGCGGTGGTGCATTACTTGAACTGTTTGAAGGAAAAGAACTGCCGGGCATAGCCGCAATAAAAGGCTAAACATGTCACCTCCCTTTAGGGAGGCCGGGAGGGCAAAACATATCCACAAAAGACCGCAACAGCGGTCTTTTGTATTTTAGGATAACGTAATTTAGTATCAAATCCTCCATATGGCTTATAATGAAAAAATGGTCGACAGGATACGCGAATTATTAGTTGACCAAAAGAACGTTGAAGAAAAGAAAATGTTCGGTGGCGTATGCTTCATGGTGAACGATAAGATGTGCATTGGTGTGAATGAAAATGAGATCATGTGCCGTATTGATCCGGAGTTGTATGAGAGTGCATTGGAGAAAAAAGGAGCGAGAGAAATGACATTCACAGGGAAGCCAATGAAAGGATATGTGTTTGTAGATAATGAAGGTTCTAAAAACAGGAAAGACTTACAAATGTGGGTAGATATGTGTCTTGATTTCAACAGCAAAGCAAAAGCATCTAAAAAGAAGAAAAAGTAACGCAATATGGATTTCGGAAAAGTAGACGAAGTAATAGACCTTGACAGTATTGACTTTAAACTTCCTAAAGACCCAAAGGTCACTACCGAGGTTTTGAAGAAAGGTAAAGGCAAAACCAAGTTCTATGTCGGCTGTGCCAAATGGGGACGCAAGGATTGGGTCGGAAAGCTATATCCTAAAGGAACTAAAGAGAAAGACTTCCTGGCACATTATGCTACGCAGTTCAACTCCATTGAGTTCAATGGGTTCTTCTACAGTCCACACTCCAAAGAAGTAGTACAAAAATGGGCGAACGCTGTTCCGAAAGATTTCATGTTCTGCCCAAAGTTCACGCAGACCATCACACACCTGAAGCGCTTAAAGAATACAAAAGCTGATGTTGACGCTTACCTGGAAATAGTATCAGAATTTGGCAAAAAACTGGGGCCTATCTTTCTATTGCCGCATCCGCAAATGGCGCCAAAAAGTTTAGAAACGATTGAAGAGTTCATTACCGACATTCCAAAAGACGTGGACATATTTCTTGAGCTGAGACATGCAGGATGGTATGAAACAGGTGACGGTTACGATCCTGCACTTTTCGAATTCCTGAGAAAGAAGAAACGCGGAACGGTCATCACCGATGCGGCAGGCCGACGCGACTGTGTGCATATGCATCTCTCCACACCCGAGTGCTTTATCCGTTTTGTAGGGAATGGCCTCCACCCTACCGACTACACACGCATAGACGAATGGGTGAAACGCATCAAGAAATGGATGAAAGAAGGCTTGGAGACCTGCTACTTCTTTATGCACCAGCACGAAGAACTGCACTCACCCGAATTAATAAAATACTTAATAGAACAGCTCAATAAACACTGCAAAACCGACATAAAACCACCGGTGATGCACACAGATGGCGGGCTTTTCGAATAGATATTATTAATTTTTATTCACAGAGGAAATTAACCCATTATCGAATTGCCGAATTGACGCATTAAAACTATCTTCGCCACAAATTTTTTTGCCAGTATGAACTTACACGAATACCAAGCCAAAGAGCTTTTAAAAAGATACAATGTCCCTGTTCAGGAAGGTGTTGCTGCTGAGAAAGTAGAAGACGCCCTTAGTGCATATAATAAGATAGCTGCTGACTCAGGTAGCAGGTTTGCGGTTGTAAAAGCGCAGATACACGCAGGTGGCCGCGGTAAAGGCCGTATGGTAGAAGCTCCGGACCAACCGGGTGTTTCTGTAGTGAAAAGTGCGGAAGATGCTGAACGCGTAGCAAAGAACATACTGGGCAATACACTGGTTACAATACAAACCGGTGATGCGGGTAAAGTGGTGAACAAGATACTGATAGCTCAGGACATGTATTATGATGGCCCTAGCGAACGTAAAGAATTTTACCTATCTATACTTCTCGACCGTGCTGAAAAATGTAACGTCATCATGTACAGCACTGAAGGTGGTATGGACATTGAAGAAGTAGCACACAATACTCCTGAGAAAATATTTAAAGAGTGGATACACCCGGGCATGCCTTTACAAGCGTTCCAGGCGCGTAAGATAGCGTTCAACCTGGGATTGAGTGGTGAAGCATTCAAGAACATGGTGAAGTTCGTAGGCAATCTGTACAACGCTTATGTTGGACTTGATTGCTCTATGCTGGAAATTAATCCATTATTCAAATCTGCTGATGATAAGATCATCGCTGTTGACTGCAAGATGGGCCTTGATGAGAACGCATTAATGCGCCATCCTGACCTGGCTGAAATGCGTGATAAATCTGAAGAAGACCCTACCGAAGTAGAAGCAGCCGAACACAACCTGAACTATGTAAAGCTTGACGGTAACGTAGGTTGCATGGTAAATGGTGCGGGCCTTGCAATGGCTACAATGGATATGATCAAGCTGGCTGGTGGTGAACCGGCTAACTTCCTGGACGTAGGTGGTTCTGCTAATGCACAAACTGTAGAAGCAGGTTTCCGTATCATCCTGAAAGATCCTAATGTTAAGGCTATCCTTATCAACATCTTCGGTGGTATCGTTCGTTGCGACCGTGTTGCTGCTGGTGTTATCGAAGCATACAACAAGCTGGGTAATATCAACATCCCTATCATCGTTCGTCTGCAAGGAACGAATGCTGAACAAGCTAAAGAATTGATCGACAATTCAGGTCTTAAAGTACAATCAGCTGTCCTGTTGAGCGAAGCCGCCCAATTGGTACAAGATGCAGTAAGTGCTAACTAGTCCGGCAGCGTCAGCACGCCTATTCGGCGTCAGACGCTTTATAATAAAATTTCATAAAAAAGCCATCCCAAAATCGGATGGCTTTTTTATTTTTGCCCTGTATATATCTATACCTTATGAAAGAATTATTAGAAAAAGTAACGAGTGCTGTCGCAGACACTAAGGACAGTATGATGGAAACTATCGAGAATTCATTCAGCATGGATAAGCTGACCGAAAAGTTCTCATCCATGACAGAAGCAGCCAGTGAAAAGTCTGCGGAGTTTACCAACAGTCTCATTGCACTCTCCCCCATCATTGAAGAAATAGGATTCAAGACTACCGGCATCACTCTAAGTATTGGCCTGCCACCTTCGGCAGTATTTCATTTCCAGAAGTTCCAGGACATCGCTCCTGAGCGCAGGAACGAGATACTGGAAGAGAACAAGGAAAACACTATGCTGAAAATAATAGTAGGCGCCTTGCTCACTGCCGACAAATACCAGGACAAGATAAAGTTGGGCTCATTCAAGTTCAGCAACATTGATGTATCTATCGGTTTAGCACCGGGAGTTGATGTTCAGCTGGTACCGAGATAATTAACCATTCTTAAAGGAGAAATAGAAGGTGGCACCCTTACCCGGTTCGCTTTCCACCCATATATCACCACCGTTTTCTGTAACGAACTCTTTACAGAGCATTAACCCTATACTGGTGCCCCCTTCGTTATTGGTACCTAAGGTACTACTACCGAACGCTTCAAATATCCACGCTTTTTGTTCGTCACTTATTCCTACGCCTGTATCCTCTACAGAGAATACCGTGAAACCTTCCTTTTTATACCGGTCGGCATCCAGGCTCACAACGCTATCCTTATGTGAAAACTTAATAGCATTTGACAAGAGATTACGAACCACAAAATTGAAATGATCTTCATCTGCAAATATTACAGTATCGTTAGGGACAGTGTTATCTATGGTAATGCCTTTGTTGCTGGCGATACCTTTGATGAGGCTTACCTGGTGCTGAATGTTTTGTGAGGCCCTGAATTGCTTTTGCTGTATAGCAATACCCTTTATCTGCGACTTGCCCCAATTCAACAGTTTATCCAGTGTTTCAAGCGAAGCCATCGAATTCTCCGTAAGAAGGTCGAGCATATAAGCCCGTTCCGATTCAGTAGTGCGCGGATCCTGGTACAACTCTATCACCATAGGAATATTGGCTATCGGACCTCTCAGGTCGTGACCGATAATAGAGAATATCCTGTCCTTTATGGCACTGGAGCGTTGCAATTCACTTTCACTGTTCACCAGTTTTTTATTTAACCTGCGCGTACGACGGAATGCAGCGAATAATGCAAGTACCGAGACGCCGAGTATGCAGGCGATAAAGATAATGAGTGTCCTCTGCGCATTATTCTTCTCTCCCAATTCCACCAACTGGTTTACCCGCTCTTTAGATTTGTCCAGCTCATAAACAGATTGCAGGTTAGCGATCTCTATTTCTTTATCAAGATTGAAAATGCTATCCTGGAGCTTTTTCGATTCTTCAAGAACTGAAAATGCCGACTTATAGTCGCCGAGTAATTTATGTTGATGTATGGTCTCACCCATCACTTCCAGCATAAGCTCCTTATTTTCTATATCCCTTACAATAGCACCTGCCCTGCTCAATAACCTTAGTGCCTCTTCATGGTCGGTGATACCTTTCAGAGCGGCGATATTCAATAGCGTACGCGCATGGTGTTCGGGCATCACCTCTACTGCAGCAAGGGCAAGCGTTCTATTATAATATTCCAGTGACCTTTCCGGCTGGTCAAGATCTTTGTACGCATTGCCTATATGCATCATAGAGAGCACCCTTGTCTCTGTCATATTCAGGCTCTCGGCCATGGCCAACGCCTTCTGGAAAAACACCAGCCCGGTATCAGACCTTTCTCTTTTGCAATAAACGACACCTATATTATTATATAAGCCGATAACGTCCTTCGTAGAGTTTATTTTGATCGCAAGCTCAAGGCCTTTGTTAAAGTAATCAAGGGCCTTGTCCAGGTTGTTACCAATATCATTTACGGTACCCAGTTTCAAGTAGGTATTGACAACTCCTTGTGTATTGTTCGTCCGCTCAAATATCTGGAGGGCCTTCATGAAATGGCGGGTGGCCGCCAATAAATTCCCCGATCGTCCTTCCGCTACACCTATACTGTTATTGGTCTGTGCTATACCGTTGTCGTACTTTATCTCTTCAAAGATCGCGAGCGCTTCCTTATACTGTAGCTTGGCGAGTTCCTGCTTTCCCTGAAGGCTCTGGATATTACCCAAGGTTACGGTAAGGATAGCGACACCCCGCCGATACCCACTTTCTTTAAACTCTTTAATACCCTTGTCTACGTACAATATCGCAGAATCTACATTAGAGAACTGGTATTGGTAAATGATCTTTTTATAGAGTTCCGTCTTTACGGAATCATCCTTTTCCGTTTTTATCTTGCCGAGAATTTCAGCGGGGTTTTGGGCAACAGCAATACACGATAAGCTAAGTAAAAATACAAGGCAGAAAATATATCTCATTCTGTATGCGAGTGTTGATTGGAATTGATCTACAGTTCAAATATAATCTATTACTTCTCTTTTCCCATTAGCAATTCGCACAGAAGTATTAATTAGTACATATAAAAAACTGCTCTTATACACTCTTATACATGAGTTCACGATCACGTGCAAAGAAAAAGGATCACAGTATGTGATCCTTTTTGTGGTTCCGTGGGGGCTCGAACCCCAGACCCGCTGATTAAGAGTCAGCTGCTCTACCAACTGAGCTACAAAACCGTTCGTTGGACTGCAAATATAGCAAGTTTCACGAAGATTTTTACATCAATACAGGTCATTTATCGGTCTTAATACTTTCATCATTTTTCGGATCTTTTAATTCCTCTTCACTCAGGGAGTTTCCGCCCTCAGAATCGCCCACCAGCTTCTCGAAGATGCCGCCAAATACATTACCATCTATTTCGTCCTGCTGGGGGTCAGTGGTGTTCTTTTGGTTTTCTAGATCTTTATTCTTGTCCTGTTCCATAAAATTAATTTTCTACTAACAAGTAGAATCGTGCCACAGCATCACAGATAATATCTTTTACTTATCCTTTAATTCTATCCACACAGGCCCATGGTCGCTGCTCTTTTCCCAGCCACGGACATAGCGGTCAACCCCTGCCGCTTTCAGGCGGTCAGCAATATTGGGGCTTAGCAGGAAGTGGTCGATACGCAATCCCGCATCACGGCCATAGGCATCGCGGAAGTAATCCCAGAAGGTATATATCTTTTCATGCGGGTATAGCTTCCGAATCGCATCTGTCCAACCTTGTGATACCAATTTGTGGAATGCCTCTCTTGTCTCAGGTCTGAACAGCGCATCATTGGTCCAGCGTTCCGGTTTATAGACGTCCAGTTCCGTGGGCATCACATTGTAATCTCCTGTTAGGATAACAGGTAAATCTTCTTTCAGCAGTTTCTTAGCATGATTTGTCAGCCGCTCGAACCATTTCAGTTTGTAGTCAAACTTAGGCGTATCCACAGGGTTACCATTCGGCAGATAAAGACAACCTATTATTATCCCGTTCACCACAGCTTCAATATACCGGCTGTGCATGTCCTCAGGATCTCCGGGTAGTACACGGACACGTTCTTCTATCTCCATGCCACGCGCAAGAATCGCCACACCATTCCAACTTTTCTGTCCGTGCCAGATAGCATTATACCCCGCATCATTAATAGCCTGTAAAGGAAATTTTTCTTCCGGCGCTTTCAGTTCCTGAAGACAGGCGACATCAGGCTGCGTTTCTTCCAACCAGCGCAGCAGCACAGGCAACCTGCCATTCACTCCATTCACATTATATGTAGCAATTCTCATGGTCTTCTTTTTGATACCTGAATTTACAAAAATCAGATGACCTATCTGTTCAAAAGTAAATTGAGATGAGTCGTTTCCGGGAGAAATACAGTCATGGCGCGGGTTTCAAAATTCCAAACTACCGTTTTACTACCGCTTGGGTAAATTATACTACCGCTTTGGGTAAAGAAAAGTAAACCAAATTACCGCCAAAAGTAAACTTTGCTACCGTCAAAAGTAAATGCTCAGAACGAGATTAAAGCGCAAAGCTGTTGATTGTAAATTTACGAAGAAAGCATTACATAAAAACGTGTGTGGATATGTTTAGTGAGTATGCATAGCACTTGTCATCCTGATGCAGGAAGGATCTGTTCTCACGTTACCTGCTGGTATGGACAGATGCTTCGCTGTGCTCAGCATGACATTCATTTTTCAATAAATTCATCGCAAGTAAATACTTGCTCTATATTGGCACGAAGCAAATGCTTCGACCAGTGTTAGTTATATTTGCATCTTCAATCCCACATCATGTCCCTCGAGCGCGAACGCAAATACATACTTAACCACATGCCCGAACTTCCGGCCAACTATGAAGTTCATCAACTCCTCCAGGCATACCTGATGATACAGCCCGACAGACAATTACGCGTGCGACTGATAGACAGCACCCAAGCCTTCCTCTGCTACAAACAGAAGATCAACACTACCGACCGCAATGAATTTGAATACGAGATACCTTACGAAGAAGGGCTGGCACTATACAACCTGGCAGAATTAAAACTGCCGAAGACACGTTATAGCTGGAATAAGAACGGGCAACATTTCGACATCGACATCTATCCGGATGAAATAGGGTTCAACATTGTGGAGATAGAATACACTGCTGATGCTCCGTTAGTTCCCGATTTTTGTGGTAAGGATGTATCGGAGGAAGATGGGTACTCTAATGTGGCTATTGCCGGAATACTTAAAGGTTTATAACTTACTATCATTATATACTATATTGTGCATCAAAAATTACTCAATGAAAAATCTCCTGTTAACCTTAGTACTCCTTGCTTCATCTCCGCTATTTGCACAGAATACGAACAATATCAGTAGCACCAAAACAGCCAACCATATTAATATTCCCGGCACCAGGCTATATATTATCCCACCTCCCGGGTTCACTTTATCATCATCATTCACCGGACTGCAAAAAGGTGAGAATAACGCGATACAGATCATGGATATGATCGGTGGCGACTTCAGCAAGAACGCCGCAACATTCAGCAAAGAAAAATTTGAGGGCAAGGGAATGAAAGTATTGGATTATAAAGAATTCAAACTCAATGAATATTCGGCGAAGTATGCTGTTTATAACAAGCCCAATACTACTATCAACAGCACCAACCTTGTTTTTGGCGATAATAGTTTTTCCACATTAGCAATGGCCGTATACCCCGCCGCTGATGAAAAAATAGCAAATGAAATAAAACAAGCTATCTACACCATCTACTATGACAAGAATACTAAAATAGATCCATTTGCCACAGCTGCTTTTAAACTTGATGAAACAAGGTCTAAGTTCAAATTTGCCAACTCAAGTGCCGGGCTTTTCATTTATACTATTGACGGAAAGGACGATGAAGACTCAAACGATAAAGCATTGGTACTGGTGACAACAGTACCGACAGACGGAACAAGAACAGCAAAGGATCTATCCGATATGAGCCTTGAGAGTCTTCAGAAAAAAGGCTTTACACTGAAAAGCACGAACAATACTTCCGCAGATAATGTAAATGGATATGAAGCTTATCAAACAGAGGTAATGGGAATGATGAATGGCAAGGAATGTATGCTATATCAAATGGTGCTAAAGGGAAAGGTGAAAAGTATCATTATACAGGGATTGATCAATTCGGATATGGAAGCCAATCTTAGAGAAATAAAAGCACTGGCCCAAACGATCAAACTTAAATAATACACGTATTCAAATGTGGCTATTGCTGACGTCTTTTCCGTCCCCGTGATCGCTTACCGGCGGCGAAGAGCAGTACAGACACTAATTGCGATCACTGCCGCAGTTGTTGGTCGCCTGACCAACAGCTTTCCGCGACAAGCACCTGTATTTTAAATTTTGATTGTCCCCTTCACTAGTAAGGGCATGACGAAAACGTTACGTTTTACCGGCATTCCTGAGATAAGTTTAGGCTGAATATCGGCGCCAAAAGCGAATCTTTTGGATAAATTATATTGAAGACTTGCGATGACGCCGTACGCATACCATGTATTGGTATGATATATTACCTTATCAGAGCCATTTTGTATTGACCTGCTTTTAGTCGTTTTATTTCCACAAATCCCTGCCAGGATACCCAAGTCTAGATCAATTTTTTTAAAATGGTTGCGTGAAATGATCTGAGCCTCAAAGAGTATGGGCTTAGCAGATATTCGGGATTCATTGATAACAGTGCCTGCGAAACTGTGGTTATAACTAATCCCGAGTACAGAAGCAGATAGTCCGACACGCAAGTTGTAAGGGATTTTTACGGTTACTGCTGCCGAAGCATTGTATCCGATAAGTGCGTTACTTTCTACATTAGGATTTATGGGTTCATTCCTGACGTTAAAACTGTGAACAACAGGCCCTGCACCGGCAGTAATTTCCAATAACTGGGCATTTGAGAATAACGGGCTTAACAAAAGGACAAGTAGGGTTCTCTTCATGCGTTAAGAACGGAAGCTAACGGCAACTTATTGTCAGATAGTACCATAATTTACGCACATTGTCCAATCATAATATGATAATAAAACAGGAACTTTATATATTTAAAGTACTGTCATGAAAAAACTGTTACTACTCATTGCCTTAGTTTGCACACAAAACGCGTACTCCCAGATATCTTTTCAGAAGAACTACGGCGTTGCGAATATGAACGAATATGGCCAGTCTGTGATACAGGCTGCGGATAGTGGCTATTATGTAGCAGGAGCCCTGGTACATACCAATCCTATTATCGGCGAAGGTCTTTTAATGCGCACTGATAAGTATGGCAATGAGGTATGGACAAAGACCTACGTAACTAACAGTTCTCTCGATATAGGTTTCGATAATATCATCCACACCTCCGACGGTAACCTGATGATGGTAGGTGTCGCGGTATATACTCTGCCTCAAAATTATGATGTATGTCTTGTAAAGGTAGATACTGCAGGTAACCAGTTATGGATGCAAAAATATGGCGGCGACTATCGCCAGCGTGGAATGCAGGTAAAAGAAACTTTCGACCACGGCTTTATCATCGGTGGCTGGAATGAGATGTTCGGCACTGCAATTTCCAATTTCTATTTAATAAGAACCGACAGCCTCGGTGATACACTCTGGACCAGGAATTATCCCAGCGGAGATCAGCAATATGGGTATGCCGTAGATCAAACACCCGATAGTGGTTTTGTGATAGCAGGAAGTATCAATGTTGCCACCTGGGGTGCTTCCACATACGTCATCAAAACAGATAAATATGGCGATACCTTATGGACGAAAATTCTCAGCAGCATAGACTACTCTACGGCTTATGATGTAAAGGCGAATGCTGATGGCCACATCATCTTATCCGGCTACAGTAATATGAGTGGCTGTTCGCAACCTTTATTGGCCGAACTGGATGAGACCGGAAACCTGCTCTGGCACGAAGAATACACAGATGGGCCTTGTGGCTGGTCGTATTCTGTAGCTAAAACAAATGATGGTGGCTATGCTGTATTTGGCATGGACAATACTTCCAACTTTTATCTCATCAAAACAGATATCAACGGCGATGAGGATTGGCATCAGAAATTTGACGAAATGAACAGTGAATTCGGTTATTCTGTAAAGCAAACCTCTGATGGCGGATATATCATGTCAGGCATAGGAAATGACAACGGCAATATCAATATCGTGCTCGTAAAAACAGGCCCTGATGGTACGCTGTCAAGTAACAATGTCATTTCAAAAAATAAGCAGGACATCATCATTTATCCCAACCCCGCAAATAGTGTTGTGTACCTACAGCATAGTGATGCTATCCTGGCTATTGAACTGTATGATATAACGGGGAAACTCATTTCGTCTTATGGTGCTGTAGATAAGATAGATGTGTCGAACCTCAGTAAGGGAATATACTTTATTCAATTCCTGACAGAGCATCAAATCGTTACAAAAAAGCTTGCGGTAGAATGATCATCCACTACTGAACTTTCACAAATCGCGTTACGGTATTACCGTTTGCGCCTTCAAGGCTTACATTATAAACGCCGGCAGGCAAGTTGACGATATTGATCTTTGTTGTCGTCGAAACTATCTTTTGTGATAGCACCTTTCTTCCGAGCTGGTCTGATATTACTGCCTTTGTAAATGCACCATGGTTCGTTGTTATTAATAGCTCGGTTGTGGCCGGGTTAGGATATACTTTTACATCAGCATTCAAGGAAAGAGTATAGACACTGGCAGGCACTGACTGTTGCGTCATTGTATCAAGCTGCAAATGCCATCCGGGATTTGTGCAGCAGCCCGAGTAAGCGCCGCGATATGTCCAGTTGTAAGTACCACCATTGAAGTCTTTGTTCCAGTCGATGAAAGTACTAAACAATGTTGACGGCGTTAACGTACCCATAAGTTGGCCCGTTTTGGGATACAGGTCAAGTGTGGTAATAGCCGGCGTTGCAGAAAGCACATGCGTTGATGCATTGGCGTAGAGGTCAGTAACATTATCCAGTGCATTTGTAAAACCTGTGATCGCATTTGGTGTAAATACCGCATTGCTATAGCAGTATTGGCTAAAGCTTGTACTCGCCCCGGTTTGTTTAATACCACCTGCTGTATTCATTGCCCACATTGTGTTGTGAAACAGTTTTATGTTCTGCGGGCTCACACCGTTATGTGTTTGCAGAGCAATGGCAGAGAAACCGGGTGGATCAAAATGATTGACAAGAATGTTGTTGTACATAATGATATTACCCGTCCCCTGGAACAATGCCTCTACCGGATTATTGTAAAAAAAGTTGCCGTATATCTCGTAATGGTCAGTTGCGCCCCACCCTGTTGTCGGGAAGCCACCTACCAATACATTAGGCCTTGCATTGCCGCCTGTAGAAGAAGTATTATCCTTAGTAAATACATTGTGCCTGATGATCGTCTTGCCATTCACAGATGTTCCGGGAAAGCTGTCACGCACACCATTAAGCTGATGCTTTATCTCCATGTTGTAGCCAACAGTATTCGCTATATAGTTATACTCAATTGTTCCGTTTACAAACGGTTGGTTGCCATTAGAATTACCAAGATAAAGTCCTGTACCTGCACCAATGATCTTATTCTTCCTGATCACCCAATCCCATGCAGAACATTTTGTACTGATACCGACATTCTGTTGGTCAGAGCCGTAGTTGATAATATGGAGATATTGAATAGTGATATGATGCGCAAAGTTGCCAGCCGTTCCTTCAGCCTTCACGGCATCAATTGCTTCATTATTACCATCCAGTTGCAGGCTACTGATAACAAGATAAGAGCATTTGGTAATGCTCACAGTATTGCAGCATGACTGCCCGGTGAAAGACGTTGCATTCCCGCTCCCCAGTATCACTATGGGTTGTGCCGCAGTACCGTTTCTGTTATTGAGCGTAAGATTACCTGTATATGTCCCCGGGGCCAATTTTAGTGTATCACCGGCAACCAGCGTAGTCAGGAATGTGGTATAGTTGGACGAATTAGCATTTATCAGATTGGCATTAGCACTGCCCAAAGTAGATAAGAAACCAATAGTAACTGCAAGAGAACGTATAATTGCTTTCATCCTATTTAGTTGTTTCGGATGAAGTTACAAACTATATTCCTTAATATATATCACTGCTTAAAGTCATTATCCCAGCTTCCACTCCACTATCCCGTTCACCCATTCTTCCCTGTAAGGAGTGGTGACCTTGATGTAGTTATCGGTGTAGCCGTCCATCATGCCGTTCTTTGAGGCTATCTCAAACAGAACCTTGCGGGTCTCGCCCTGGTGTTGGGCGGTGAAGTATTGCATCTTCTGGTAAGAAAGATTGCGGAGGGATTTGTTGCGCTCATGGCGGACGTTCACAGGCACTACAGGCTTCATATCAATAGCCAAAGTGTTATCGCGCTCAGAGTAAGTGAACACGTGAAAGTAAGAAACATCAAGGCCATGCAGGAAATCGAAAGTGTCTTTGAAATCCTCATCGCTCTCCGTAGGGAAACCAACGATCACGTCCACCCCAATGCAGCAATGCGGCATCAGTGCTTTTATCTTTTCTATGCGCTCTACATATAATTCACGCTTGTAGCGGCGGCGCATAGCACCCAGTATCTTATTACTTCCGCTTTGCAATGGAATATGAAAGTGTGGCATGAACTTCTTGCTCTGCGCCACGAATTCTATTATTTCATCGGTCAGCAGGTTCGGCTCAATAGATGAAATGCGGTAGCGTTCTATCCCTTCTACTTTATCCAACTCCTGTACCAATTCATAAAAAGACTCTTCACGTTTTTTACCGCCATCGTAGCCTTTACCAAAGTCTCCCAGGTTGATACCTGTCAGCACTATTTCTTTGGTTCCTGTTGCGGCCAGTTCCCGCACATTGCGGAGCACCCCTTCTATACTATCACTGCGACTATGCCCACGTGCTAATGGGATAGTACAGAAAGCACAGTTATAATCACAACCGTCCTGCACCTTTAAGAAAGTACGGGTGCGGTCATTAAGCGAATAAGAGCTATTGAAACCCTGCACTTCCTCTATGTCGCAGGAACATATTTTGGCGCTGTCACCTTTAGAGAGTTCACGGAGGTGTTGGGATATGTTGAATTTTTCAGCAGCACCTAATACCAGGTCCACCCCTTCTATTGCAGCGATCTCTTTGGGTTTCAGTTGTGCATAGCAGCCGGTGATCACCACCAGCGACTCCGGTGCGCGCCTCTGTATCTTACGGACAAGATAGCGGCATTCTTTATCGGCATTGTCAGTTACAGAGCAGGTATTGATCACATATACGTCGGCCTTCTCTTCAAAATCCTTTTGCACAAAGCCATCCGCTTCCAGCGTGCGGCTAAGTGTGGAAGTTTCTGAATAGTTGAGCTTGCAGCCCAGTGTATGAAATGCGACTGTCTTTACTGACATGAGGGCGCAAATTTAGGCATATTTTGGCTATTGCTGGCTCGATATTATACCTGTTACCCATAAAAGGATGATACTATGAAGCGGATAGTGATAGGAATACTGGCATTGGCGACCCTGCCTGTATTCGGGTGTAAGAAGCTGAAGAGCCTGGCTAACATTAATATAGACATTCCTTACAGTACCCAGGTAACTATGCCTGTGGTGTATGAAGAAGGTGTACCCATACCGTTTGGTGGTTATAAAGCTACCATTGGCCCGATTGGGATAACGACCAATTCCCGCCAATATATGGCCGAGTACAATACCGATGCTGACAATATTGTAAGTGTGCAGCTCTCTAAACTTATGATGAAAATACTCTCCCCCTCTACAGAAAGCATTGACTTCCTCGATACCGTGCGGGTATATATATCTGCACAAGGGCAACCGGAGGTATTGGCTGCTTACTCTTTAGGCAGGGTTGGTGGCGATAGCCTGGCGCTCACCTGCAGTCAACAAAGCCTGAAACCATACTTCCTCGCTGATGTGATGAACATAAAACTGGTAGGCCACTTTAATCGTGTACCTGCACCGGGCACAACAGTAGAGATCAACTCCGTATTTCACATGGTGGCAAACCCGTTGTATTGATTGAGCATTGAGCACATAACGCGTGCTGACGGCAGAAAGCCGTGAGGACGCTACCACAAAAAAATAGCCCTGCGTTTATGCAGAGCTATCGTATTATAGAGATAGAATTGTACTAAAATCTGAAACCGAAACGGAAGTTGAACTGCACCAATGGAGCGTCCGTTCCTCTTTCTTCCATAACACCTGTAGAAAGGTTCTCTTCTTTATGGCTGTAAGGAAGACCGAGGCCAAGGTCAAGGCCAATGAACAAGTGCTGTGTAGGATACATGTTCACCGAGTTATTGATCATTACACCCAGCTTGCTCATATCTACATTTCCCGTTTGGTAGTATCCACCACCACCCCATGAACTTAAGGGGTCGTATATCCACTGTTCCCTTTCGATAGTTCCTGTTTCGTACACCAGTTGAGGGCCAACAGCATAACGTACTTTGCCCTGGTTTCCGGTAGGATAGAATTTTACTCCCGGCAGGAACTGGTAGATAGTACGGTTGCGTGAATTATAGTTACCATTATAACTATAATTGTTACTACCAAGTCCACCCAGGCAAACATTTACAGGAAGATAAAAACTGATCATACCTCTCTTATCCAGTGAACGCTCATATGCGAGACCAACACCATAACCCATTTCTGAAAGATTGATAAGCGCCGCACTAATGATGTTACCACCATACTTTATTTGCGGGCGTTGTCTTTCTGAGTGTATGGGAGCCTTATCGTCCCTTTGCGGGTTGTTGCTTATGTAGTCTTCACTACCATTCTGGTATTGTATCTTAGTTACTTCGCTCCTGTTTACCACATAATCAGGACCATCAGGGTTGTCTTGTCTTTTGTAAGATATCGTGCGGGTGTTTACTTCTTTTACTTTGCCTTCTATGATATCTCCACTCCTTTTAAATATTTTGTCTTGCGCGGAAGCGGATAGAGAGATAAGGGCAAATGCTGATAAGAGTATTGCTTTTAAACGCATAAGTGTTGTTTTTAGGTGTATTGCTTTTTGATTTAGGATAGTACTGCATTTTTAGTGCCAAACTCATTAATAAGTGAAAGTTCCGTACGGACTTTCGATAACCACCTCTTTTTTCTCCGCTTTTTCCACATATCCGCTTATTTGCGCCTCTATATTGAAGCCTTTGGATATCTCGATGATGCTTTCGGCAGTTTCTTTATCTGTGAAGAACTCCAGTCGTTGCCCCATATTAAAGACCTGGTACATTTCTTTCCAGTCAGTACCCGCCGACTTTTGTATCAGGTCAAATAACGGAGGAATAGGCAATAAATTGTTCTTCACCACCCTTAGCGGACTCGGCAGGTAATGCAGACATTTGCTCTGGCCACCTCCACTACAGTGGATGATGCCATGTATCTTATCAAAATGCTGTTGCAGTACTTTCAATACCACGGGCGCATAAGTGCGTGTTGGCGATAATATCATCTTACCCATGTCCAGCGGAGTACTAGTAGCATCGGTCAGGCCATAAGAGCCATTGTATACTACTTCGTCGGGAAGATTAGGGTCAACACTTTCCGGATATTTTGTTTTGTATTCTTTTTTGAGCAGTTCGTGGCGGGCGCTGGTAAGGCCGTTGCTGCCCATACCGCTGTTGTACTCGTCTTCGTATGTTGCCTGCCCGTAGCTGGCGAGCGATACCAGTACATCGCCGGGTATCATCTTTTCGGTGGTCACCAGTTTATCCCTGCGCATACGGCAAGCCATCGTGCCATCTACTATCACGGTACGCACCACATCACCTACGTCAGCGGTCTCGCCGCCCATAAGTAGTACATCTATACCGTAGTCTTTCAGCCTGTCGAAGTATGATTGTGTTCCATTAATTAACTCAGAAATAACTTCACCGGGGATCAGGTGCTTGTTGCGACCTATGGTAGAAGAATAAGTGAACGGGCCAACAGCTCCTACACATAGCAGATCGTCTATGTTCATCACGATGGAGTCTATAGCTATACCCTTCCATACGCTAAGGTCACCGGTTTCCTTCCAGTACATATAAGCGAGTATCGATTTGGTACCCGCGCCATCGGCGTGCATCAGGTTGCAGAATTCGTCATCGCCCCCCCAGTAGTCGGGGTATATTTTGCAAAAAGCGTTAGGATAAAGTCCCTTGTCCAGCTTTGCTATTGCTTTATGAACATCTTCCTTTTGGGCTGAAACGCCCCTCTGGTTGTAACGGTTATTGTCTGCCATTGGCGCAAAAGTACTTTAAAATTGTTTCGCTTTGCTCAACGAGAGCGCTTTGCTAAGTTCAAAATCCCAAATTCAACAATCAAAAAATGGGGTTGTTTACAGGTGAACAGAATTACTTCACCATCCCCTCCAGCATACTCTTCACCTCTTCCCATTCCTCCGGTATAATAGAATATATAGCAGTATTACGGAGTGTGCCATCGGAGCGCATACGGTCATTGCGGAGGATGCCTTCGAACTTGCCTCCTATCTTTTCGATGGCGGCGCGGCTTCTCTCATTTTTCTCGTTTGTCAATATTTCCACCCGAACGGACTTAAGAACCTCAAAGCAATAAAACAATAATAGATATTTACATTCTATATTATAACCCGTACCCCAGTATGCGGGGTCGTACCAGGTCCAGCCGATCTCCAGTTTGCGGTGCTCCGGGAAGATATTCATGAAACGGGTGCTCCCTATGATTTTATTATTCGCCATATCAATGATCACAAAAGGATACTGCTCCCCTGAAGCTCTCTTGGCAAGGGCAGTTTTCAACTCGGTTACCAATATGTCGGGATTAGCGCCATTTACCGAAAAATGTGTCCATATTTCTGTAGCCTGGGCTATTCTCATCAGCGCCTCAAAATGCTCCCTGTTCAGTGGTTCGAGCCTTACTTTACTTCCCTGGAGAATAATGGGTGTTTGCAGCCAGTTCATAGTATCTGTTATATAAAAGCAGAAAGTTACAGGGTGTGCCTGTAACTTTCTGCATATTTAACGGTAATTAATATTCTATTGCTTCACCACCTTTATAGTGCTGAACGAACCGATATTACCCTTCTGCCTGATAGTAAGGATATAGGTCCCGCTGCTTAAATCATTGTCAATAGCAAATCTTTGCTCAGAACCCGAGGCTACAAAGCCTGACTTATACACCTGCTGCCCGTTGATACCGAACAGGGCCACTTCGTATTGCTTTCCATTTTCCAGGTTACCGGTCAACAGCAGGGCGTTGTTATCCAGGTGAACTGCACAATCTATCTTTTTAGCTGACGCTACATTCTTAATCCCGGTAACTACACCTTCCGTCAACAAGTACTGAACATCTACAAATGTGTCATTAGCCAATCCCGATACCGTCAGGGAGTCTACCCGGAACAGGGCCGAAGAATGGTCGTTGCTGTACCAAACATAGAACACAATATCAAAGATCAGGTTGCCGATACCATCTATTGAGTCCTGCTCCTGGTGATGTATCCTTAGCCTTACGGTATTGGTAAATGTGTCATATGGCAGGTATAACGTACCATAAGCATCGGCTTCTACAGAAAGTCCGCCTTCCGCATTCAGCATGATACCACCAAAGTCAGAATAATAGGCAAAGCTATCCGTTGCGGTATCACCATAGGTAAGGGGCCTGCGCATCATCAGCATTGGGTCAGTATATATTACATTGGCCGGATCGCTTGTAGAGTCAACGGCACCCCATTGTAACGTTTCGGTAGTGGTTTGCTCATAGTGCGTGTAAATAGAATCGGTCGGATTGTAGAGCGAAACATTGGCCGAAGGGAACGGATTTCCAGGTACCGGTTGCCCCACGATCTGTGTTAATGTATCGCCGGTTTCAGAAAGTCCGGAGAAGTCCCAGATCTGGTTAGCTCCGGAAGGACCGGGAGCAATAGGATCACAAATGATTCTTTTTACAACTGTTCCGGCAGTATTGTAGAACTCCGGAGTGGTTAATGTTGGTTGTGCTGCTGCCGATAAAGGCAGGATAAGGAATGCCAGTAATTTGTACGTTTTCTTCATGTTGTAAAATTGATTTAGATAGTTGTTAATCGTTTGAATTCAAAAAAAGTTACAAATACCCATATCATTTACTGATACGCAATTTCAGAAAGATGATCGAAATATCCATCCCCCACTTTCATCACCCTGATCATATTTCATACATTTACAGTAATGATGGACTACCGGAACTGATATTGCGTTTGATATTTGCAGCAGGGAAGTACAAAGCAAATAGAATGCCGATTTCACAAAGGAATCTAAGTAAAATACTAAACAATAACATTCAGTAAATCAATTCAATTAATTGAAAATCAGTAAATTGAATTAATAGAAATAAATTCGCCAATGGCGACCACATGCAAAACAATAGTCTTTTTTACCGCATATTTTCCGTACTGAAATTACTCCTGTACCCCTTGGCACTTATATACGGAGCCATAGTATGGGTGCGCAACAGGATGTACGACACAGGGATGTCATCGTTTATAAAGTTCGCCCCGCCGGTGATCGCCATCGGCAACCTTTCCACGGGCGGAACAGGCAAGACCCCCCACGTAGAGTACCTCATAAAGCTGCTGCAGGACCGCTACAGGGTAGCCACCATGAGCAGGGGATACAAGAGGAGCACCCAGGGCTTCCTGATGGCAGACGCCCAAACCAATGCCCTAAGGATAGGTGATGAGCCCATGCAATACCACCTGAAGTTCCCCGAGGCAATAGTGAGCGTGGCAGAAGAACGCATTACCGGCATACCCCAATTGCTGGCAAAGCGGCCCGATATAGACGTGATACTATTGGACGACGCCTACCAGCACCGTTCAGTAAAAGCAGGCAGGAACATACTGATCACCGATTACACCAAACCCTTCTATAAGGACTATGTACTCCCGTTTGGCACCCTTAGGGAAGGCCGCTCTTCCTACAAAAGGGCCGACTTCATCATCATCTCCAAATGTCCACCTCAACTATCACTTCAAGAAGCACAAAACATTGAATTACAGATAAATAAGAAAGAATATCAAAATATTTACTTTAGCTCAATACTGTATGAAAAACCCTACAACTTCTTCACTAATACACCAGTAGATCTGGCTGGTACGAATATCGTATTAGTGACAGGCATCGCCCGCCCTGAACCTTTGACTGAACACCTGAAAGGCATAGCAACTGACGTGCATAACCTTAGCTACCCCGACCATCATTACTTCGGTAGCCAGGATCTGGAAGAGATAAAATCGGCATATGACAACTGGCAGGTGGGTAACAAAGTGATAGCTACTACCGAAAAGGATGCCGCCCGCCTTCACCTGCACCTGGAGAAAATACAAGCATGGAATATACCCGTGGTAGTAATTCCTATATCTATGTCCATCCTCTTTGGCAAGGAGCAGGAGTTCAATAATAAAATTGAGGCATATGTGGAGCAGACGATAACTGAGAATAATACGATATAATACCCCTCCCCCCGTGAAAGGGGAATAGGTTTTCTGCCTTCCCGATCACCTATTTTTGAGCCGGTGGTGTTGTATAGGTCAAAGCCGCCTTTCCCTTTTTAGCCTCCGGATCGTTGGGGTTAATTTTCAAAGCAGTTTCCCAGCAAGCCAGGGCTGTATCATATTGCTTGATGGTAAAATATGCCCCTCCCAGGTTTGACCAGTATTCCGAACGCCCATCTAGCTGGGCAGCCATATACAGATATTGTATGGCAAGGTTGATATCTGCAGTAGCGGTCGTCATACCCAGATTGTAGAAATACTCGGCATACTTTACAAAGTGTGGTGATTGCGGCAGGTACTTCTTCCCGAGTAACCATGTTGTAAGGGCACTATCTTTCTTGCCTTGCAGGTATTGAACCGTACCAAGGTTAACCAATGCATTCACAAACTCAGGATATGGTGCAAGGGCATTATCTATATATCCCCTTGCTTCTATCAGCATAGCCTGCTTCTTTACGGAGTCTTTTTCTATCCACGCTTTTTTCAGAATGGCGTCACCGGCATTGCTGTTGGCTATTACCGCCTTGGGTACCGTCTTCACATCTGTAAGGAAAAGCGTATCCGTATCATACCAGGCACGGTTGCGATCCATGGTCTTTGCCACAGCTGCAACTGTAATTAATAATAGAGGGAGTATCAACACGGCCTTATTCAATGAATACCGCTGAGCAAGCTTCACCAATAAATATGATATGGCCAGGCAGAAACCTAATGACGGATGGAACATCAGGCGTTCTCCCATGGTTGCACCTATATCTATTAATAAGTTGGACACGGGGAACGTGAACAATAAAAAGGTAAGTATCGCAAAACCCAGGACGTGCCTCTTCCAGGCATAGTACACACCCAAAACCATAATGCCTGCATATATCAACAACGAGAGTAATACCATAGGGCTGCTGAAGGTGAGGAATGGGAAATGCGGATAGGAGTAATCTGCCGAAAGCGGGTGCGGGAACAAGAGGAGCAAAAGGTATTTGCCTAATACGAATATCTTGGTGGCCAAGGCTTCGTCGGATGAGGCATGGAGATAAGGGTTGTTCAATATATCATCCTGCTGAAGTATGTTGGCTCCCACGATAGAAACCCGTATCATGGTATAGACCATAGTAACAGCCAATAGCATAAACATAGTGGGAACCATCTTCCCTATCCTGCCTGATGGGCGAAAAGTTACAATAGCCAAAGGCAGTAATACCACCAGCGCATAAGCGTATTCCTTAGAAAGGAACGCAAGAAAAGTGACAACACCCGCCAACAGCAACTGCAAACCCTTACCCGTATCTACATATTTAAAGAATCCCCTGAACGACAATAGAATAAACAAAAGAGATAATATCTCATCGCGGCTTTTGATATTGGCGACCACCTCGGTATGTATGGGGTGAAGTGCAAATAGCAATGTGGTAATAAAAACAACATCGGGGCTTAAACGGAAAGAACGCAGCAGCACCGTGAACAACACAAACACCAGCAAGCCATACAACACCATATTGATACCATGTCCTACCATGGGGTTGGCACCAAAAAACTGGTGCTCGACTGCAAACGTGGCCTGGGATAGCGGCCTGTACCTGCCACCCGAGAGCATCTCCTCTACCTGGTAGTCCTCAAAGTAGCTGGCAAAAATATCGGAGGTCATTATTTTAGGTAGCCCTTTGAATCCCTGCTGTACATACTTGTTGTTTTTGAAAACAAGGTCATCATCCAGGGCATATTGGTTGGGCAGCGTATTGCAGTATATCAGGCAGGCAACAATGGCCAAAAGCCATGGGGCAAGGCGCACAGGAATAAACTTGAATATGTTGAATTGCTGCTCGGGAGCTTCAGTGATCGTTAACATAAGGTGACTTCTGTCACTAAGATAACAGAACCGTGCTTAAACTAAAAGCTTATTACCTGATAACTGATATAGTTCGGGAAGAACGCAGTGATCCCGAAGACACGGTGCAGAAATAAATACCCGCAGGTAAGTCCTTAATATCCATCCTCGTATTATTACGTCCGGATACCTGTGTAGCGTGTATCTTCTGCCCTACCGTATTGAGCAGGGTAATTGTCACCTCTCCTTTTACGAGGGTATTCCAACTGATGTCTATATAATTACTAGCTGGATTGGGGTAAACGTTCAGATCAACTATCGCATTTGCCCGTGTATCATCCACCGAGGCATTTACCCATTGGTAGTACAGGAACAATCCGCCAAACTCGTTCCCGATGGCCATATCATACATACCATCGCCGTCTATGTCGGCTATGGCGGGAGCTGTCCGAACCCCTACATTTGATATCCATGAGTAAGAGGAGTCTATCATCGGGTACTGTGCGGCGGTGTCCCCGGTTTGAAAACCCGTGAAGCGATAGATACGGCCAGACTCACTACCGGTCATTATATACTCTATACCCGTGTTATCCATCACACCGATGTATGGTGTGCAATACCCGATAAAGGAAACCTGCGGGTCGGCTTTAACACCGCCTAGCTGGTTGTTGACAAATTCCAGTTGGAGTACTCCCGGTGTAGTGGTGACGTTTCGGTAATACACGAGGTAGCCTGTCAGGTTACCAATAAGGAGGTCGGGCCTGCCGTCCTGGTCTATATCATAAATAACAGGTGCTGCCGACTGACCTACATCTATAAGAAAACCATCTTTATCCTGGATGCCTACTACGGGGTTAGCCCAAATGGGTTGTACAGTATTTGTGGCTGCGGTATTAGTGTACATGGTAAGTTGTCCATTGGTCTGCCCCAGCACAAGGTCATCCTTACCATCACCATCAAGGTCACCAATAGCGGGAGAAGAACCTCGCAAAGTGAGGCTGCTGAAATTCGCAAAGTCATCAGTCTGAAAATCAAAAGAAGGGTTTCCAACAGTAGAGGTGTTACGATAATACGAAATGCGGCTGCGCAATACGCCATTCTGGAAATAACCATCTGAACCTACGAAGAGATCGGGCTTGCCGTCTTTGTCATAATCATAGAACAAAGGGCGCGATGCCGTGCCGACATCAATAGTCTTGTCAACCAAAAAAGTGTCGGACTGGAAAGTAAATATGGGAGCATTCACCGTACCTGTATTCCGGTACAAGGCGATGGTCTTATAATTATCAGAGAAACCATCAGCATGTGGGGAGATAAGGATATCCTTGTCACCGTCATCATCTATATCGAGGTTAAACGCAGAGGGCCATGTAGGGTTATTATAAAATTGCCACAAAGTGTCCTGTGCAATAAAGCTATCAATACCATTGGTGCTTTGCGCCTTGCCATTCACTAATAACTGTATATCATTGAATGACAGGTTTCCGTTGAGCAGATCAGCATCTCCATCACCGTCTATATCAACAGCACAGAGCGTATTGCCTGTATGCCGGGTACTACCCGTCTGCTTTGCAAGTCCCGCGTTACTGCAAGAATTATCCAGGTCATAAGTCCGGTACACGCCCTGGAAAGCTTTACCCCAGCATCTGTCCCTCAGCTTTATCCTGATGCTATCGGCGGGCAGGCCATCCTCCACCCTCATGTTCCGGTAATAATACAGGCGGGAACCTCCCGCATAAAAACCAACGAAGTCGAGGTCACCATCACCATCTATATCATATATAGCAGGTATGTCGGCAGGGTCGGCATAGGCATTCACCCAGCCTGAACTCTGGCTATCGTTGTTGTAAAACAATCCTTTGTAGAATGTAAAGGCCAGTCTGTTGTTATTATCATAATACCCACGATGCACCTGGAAGCCTGTTATGCCTCGCTCAAAAAGATCTTCTATACCGTCATTATTATAGTCGGCTAGTATAAGGTATTCTGATGCCGCCGGGAAAGTCAAAACATACCAGGGCTCATACCTATAGTCGGGGTTGCCGGCTGTGCCTATGTTTACAAAAGTCTTCACTTGTTTGTTGTACCGCTCATATATCACCAGGTCTTGCAGGCCATCATTGTTGAGGTCTGCCATTTGCATCTGGGGGTTATTGAATCCCCCACTCCAGGCAAGCGTACGCTCTATGCCGTTTTTAAAAACCTTTGCGTTAGTAGTTGACATGTATGTCTGCCCTTCAAACTGGGCTGAAGCCGTGAGACAGAGCAAGATGAGTATCAGTGATAGCGGGAACTTCATTAGTATAAAATTAAGGCTTTTCAGGGTATGTTCCTGTCATGTTGAGGATGGACTATTCTCTAT
The DNA here is from genome assembly GCA_002483105.1 of Bacteroidetes bacterium UBA7674. Classification (GTDB taxonomy): domain Bacteria; phylum Bacteroidota; class Bacteroidia; order Chitinophagales; family Chitinophagaceae; genus MKUN01. The sequence goes on along the minus strand of DLHG01000013.1, from coordinate 301,079 downwards.
TCAGCTTCGTCTCTACTCCTCAAGGGATTTCTCACTACGCTTCGCGTAGTGAGAAATGACGGACTTTTTTTCATCAACAAAAAGCCACTCTTAGAAAAGAGTGGCTGGAATCATTGCTTATCTATAAAAATACATCTTGTGTTATTGTATCAAAACCGGGAACACGGCTTCGGCATCTGTTTCTCCACCGGTGGCCGCTGTGCTGTTGCCGTTCTTATCCGTCGGCTCGTGCAATAGTGTTATGGTCAACGTTCCGCTACCGGCAAGTCCTGAAGACATCGTGCCGGTCTGGTTGAATGGCAGGTTCTGGTTGTCTTTGCTGCCATTACTCATTGTAATTGAGCCCGCACCCGATGAAGGGCTTGACGCCAGGAAGAACAAATGGGCATCCTTTTCACTCAGCACTTCCGCGGTAATATCCTCAGCAGGGCTTACCGACTCATTCAACACCTCTATCCTGTAAGTGAACATTTTGCCTAACATTAACTTCACCGTGTCTATCGTTACTGTTCCCTGCGTGGCGCTGCCAAATCCATTCTCTATCTTATAAACGAAGGGATGCTCCACATTATTGCTGTCGGTCACAATTAATCTCACGGTAGTGATCAGCTCTTCCTCTGTCACGTCAGGCTCTGTTACCGGATCTTTCTCACAAGAGGCGAATGAAATGGCCAATGCCGCTATCGCGAATATCGAATAAATTACTTTTTTCATTTTGTTTCAGTTTTTTGAATTTGAAAAGGAATGTTCAGACGCAGTACGACATTAGTGCCCGGCTGGTCTATAAAATAGCGGAACGCATCCAGGTAGTCCCTGTATTTAGCGTTCAGCATATTATCCACCGAGAGGCTGATGTGTACCGGCTGTTTGTTTAAATGAATAGTTGTGCCTATTGAGGCGTCTAAAAGGAAATACTCCGCCGGAGGGCGCGGATAGTCTATCGAGTCAAAATTGCGGGGGATGCGTTTCTGCTCTGTTACATAGCGGGCATCTATGCCGATGAAGCAATCTGTCAGCGTCTTGCTGATACTATGGGTGTATTTAGTACCCAGCGAGAACCTGTTAGGCGTCATCAGTATCAGCCAGTCATTGTTCGTCAGGTCGCGTGCATAGAGCAGCGATGCCTTGGCGGTGCTTTGCAGGTTGTTGTTCCATTGATACGTCAACGTTGCATCTGTGCCCGAGAGCAATGCATCCGTCTGCGTATAATTGAATCGTTTGAAGTATCCGCGTATTGTGAGTATATCCGTTCCGGGTTGCAGGTATATATAGTTGTTGATGTACTGGCTGTACACCGACAGCTCTGCCGCCCATTTTTTTGCCGTGTATTTAGTTTCCGCATTCAGGCTCCAGGATGTTTCGGGGGCGAGCGTCTTGTTGCCCAACTCGATGCGCGCCGCACCCTGGTGCAGGCCCGCACTGAACATCTCGCTGGCCTGTGGCGCGCGCCATGCACGGCTTAGTGTGAGCGACCAATCCCAGTTGTCAGTCAGCTGCTGCTTAAAGCCCAGCGTGCCCGAGAGGCTGCTGAAGTTGTACTTATAATTCACCACCTGCTGGTTGTTGCCTTCGGGATTGTACACATCGTAGTAGCGATGATCGTAACGCAGGCCGCCTTCTATGGAGTAATCCTTTGCCTTGTATCTTTCTATTAAGTATGCTCCACCACCCAGCGAGCGGAAATTAGGAATGAATATCCTGTCGCCATTACCGAGGTAGTTTTGTTGGGAGATACCATCTATACCTGCCTGCCCTTCAAACTTGCCTATCTTCTTGTGGTCGAGATTCAGGTTCAGCGTTTGGGTATTGAGCGTGAGGTTCAGCTGGGCGTTTCCTTTATCTACCCGCACTACATCGTACTCCTGCCTATAGTTCTTCTGGTAAGCATATACCAGGTTGAACATGCCCACACGGGTATCGGCATAGAGACGCGCCTTTGCCAGCTTATGTTCCACATGCTGGCGCGGACGGGCGATATCGTAAGTGAACTCTGCGGGTATCAAGGGAACATCACTGTTGATGGCATTGAGCAGGTCCTTCTGGTTTCCTGTATGCGAACCGCGATACAATCCGAGGTCGGTATCAAAAGAACTAAAGAACAGCTCAGCACCGTAGTGCGCTCTTCGGTAACCCAGTGTTGCGGAATAGTTGGTTTCCTTTACACCTGTGTTCGCCACCCAATAGCCCGGAATGCGATAATTACCGCCTTGCTTGAAAGTTCCCTGCAGGCGAAACGCCAGTCCGGGTACTTTTTTGAAGGCATGTTGTACCATCCCCGAGCCTACGCCCATCCTGTTATTACTGAATGCCGCGAGGTTCAACTCTCCATCCCAACCCGGCGCGTTTCTCAGCGCAGGAGGTTCTACCAATACTACTCCACCTATGGCGTCTGTACCGTAGCGCACGCCGGCTGCGCCCTTTATCACCGTTATCTTGCTGGCAAGGAAAGGATCAATATTCGGTGCATGTTCTCCGCCCCATTGCTGGTCTTCCTGGCGGATGCCATTGTTCAGCATCAGGATGCGGTTGCTGTGGAGGCCATGTATCACTGGCTTGGTGATAGTAGCGCCATTGCCCAAAGTAGAAACACCATTTATAGCCTGGAGCATACTACCCAGTGATTTGCCCGAAGCAGCATTCAGCTTATCCTTCTCCAGCGACTCTTTGCTTTGCTGGATAGTCTTGTTGCGCTCTTCGGTGACGTGTACCTCTTCCAGGTGGTGCTCCAGCAGCGAGACCTTGAATTTAAGGTTGGTGCTTCCGGCAATGGTCACGTGCTCTATCGCATGTTCGTGACCTGCGGTCTCGATATGGATAGTATAAGCACCTGCGCAGACCGTGTCTATTTTTACAATACCCTGCTCATCCGTTTCGTAGGCTTGCTTCAGCTCTTCGATATAGACAAGGGCGGGATAGACGGGCGCAAAGTTGTGCTTCTCCACTACAGAGACTTTCACTACATAGTTGCATTGCTGCGCAGTCGCAGTATATATATTAATGCACAACAGCAATGCCGTGTACAGACTTATCCGAAACATAAGTTTCCCTCAATAGAAAAATGAAAATACAAGGCAGCCCTCCCATAAGGGACAGGCGCAAAACGGATGACTAGGCGAGAAAAGCAGGCGGCCCGCGAAGCGAGGTCTGGATAATATCGCGCTGCACGAAGTGAACATCGTGAGTACGGTATTCTGAATGAACGGCCTGAACCAATACAGTTACGTACGGGTAAGCAATGTCATTATTAAAATCAGGTAGGGAATAATTCAGGAAATCGCAGTGGTGGTGTTCATTCTCAAATGAATACTCACCGGGGGCTTGCTGATGGTGAACCGTATCCTCGTGGCCGGTAAAGCTATGCACGAACTCCCTGGACGTGGTGCCAAACAACAGCAACACATACATGGCAGCGACGAAAACAATATGGAGCCCTTTGCGAAACAAGATTGCAAAGATAAGAATTATTCTAAAGCAGCGATTTTACCCCAATATTGTTAAAGAAATAAAAAACATTAGCTTTATTTGCCTTTTATTAAAATCTTAATATCTTTATAGTATTACCTTGCACCAAACTTTTAAACCTACCCAACCATGTACAAATCTTTATTAATGCTCGGCGCATTCTTATGTTCTTTTGCGCAAATTTCCCATGCACAGTGCACGGCTAACATTCTTCCTACCATTCTTGAGATATGCGAAGGAGAGTCAGCTACTTTCAACGCGACCACCGGTGGAAACCTATACCAATGGTACCTTGATGGAAACCCTGTTGGTACTAACTCTGACGAACTTGTATTAACCGGCCAACCTCCGGGTGTCTATCAGGTGTCTGTTGATGTTACCTTTGGCACTTGCGTGGCCAGCGTGAATTTCTCTTCCTTAGTTGTCAATGCCATACCGGTAGCTACAGCCAGTAACAGTTCTTGCCAGACACCAACCATTTATCTGTATGCTACAGGTACCTATCCTCCCGGAACTACCTTCATGTGGACTGGTCCCGGCGCGTGGATGTCAACTCAACAAAACCCTGTGATCATGAACGCGCAACCATACATGTATGCGCAATATAACCTTGTAGTAACTTACAATGGTTGCCAGAGCTTACCTGCCACTACTAATGCAAATGGATTTGGCGCTCCTGTCACAGGCAGCAGCAGCGGACCGGCATGTATCGGCGGTACGATACAATTGACAGCCTCCTCACCAGGAACAGGCACCTACACATGGACAGGCCCGGGAAACTTTTATTCTAATCAACAGAACCCGGTTATAGTTGTAGATAACACTACTGAAGGTGGTGTTTACCAGGTTGAGTTCCAGGAAATGGGTTTCATGTGCGGAACATTTGATACAGCACTGGTGACCACATGTAACACTGTTTCTCTTACACTCTATAATGATTTGAATAATGACTGCAACTATGTGAACAATGATGATGCAAGTCCATATAGCGGTAGCATTGTTGAAATAGATTCTAATGGCGTTACAGTAGAGACTATCTCTGCCACTAACGGTTTTTATTATACACCTCACGGTAAAAATGGTGATGTGTATGATTTCAAACTGATCTCTACACCCGGCGATCTTACCGCTTCTTGTCCCCTTAATGGCATTATCAGCCATACGGTGCAATCAACCGGCCTTACGCATTTGTTCATGGGTATGAATTGCGCCAATCCGGGAGCATTTGACCTGGCAGTATATCCGACCAATCCCGGCTCTACTGCAATTGCACAGCAAGGTTACATATATGTAAGTAACGACAATTGCTCCAGTACACCAGCTACGGTTACTATGACACACAGTCCTAAATATCAATACCTGTCAGCTATGCCTGCACCTACTTCCGTTAATGGTAACATGGTGACATGGTCTTTCAATAACCTGTCTAACAATACCATGTTCCCGTTAAGCATACATTACGAGTTGGAATATGCGGTAAATCCTTTGGTATCAGGCGATACTACCCATTCCCTGTTTACGATTGAGCCAACAACAGGCGATGCCAATACCGCCGATAATAGCTTCTTTATTATAGATACCGTAATGGCATCTCTAGACCCTAACGCTATTACAGCATTCCCGCAGGAATGTGTTGCAGCGGGAACGAACATGCAATACCTGATACAATTCGAGAACACGGGTAATGCGGTAGCAGAGAATATATATGTGCTGGATACGCTTCCTGCAGAGCTGGATATCAACTCGATGAAGATGGTGATGAGCTCACACCATATGTACGTAACGAAAATACAGAGCGGCGGTTACAACATACTAAGGTTCGATTTCCACAATATCAATCTTGCTGATAGTTCCGACCACATAGGACGTCATGGCCAATTGATATACACAATAGACCTTGATGGCGCATTGCCTTATGGTGCTAACATAGACCACCAGGCAGGTATCTATTTCGATTACAACGCCGTAGTAATGACCAACAATGAACGCTCCAGCATATGTGTCCCTCAAAATGTAAGCAGCACAACAATAGGTGGCAGCACGATTCTCTACCCTAACCCGGCAGGTGATGAGCTGACTGTACAGACTGACGGATCATTCACCAACGCCACCATCACCAACAGCATAGGTCAGGTGCTGATGGAACAACAATTAGATAAAAAACAACAACGCATCAACATCAGTTCGCTGGCACCGGGTATGTATTACGTCAACATCAGTGGGGCACAGGGAAATGAAGTGGTGAAGTTTGTAAAAATGTAGTTTTTTCGCTTTAGTTACAGATAGTATACAGCCCCTGATTATTCAGGGGCTTTTTTGTGACCATATAATATCAATATCACACACATTGTAAGGGCGTACCCTTGCGGTCGCCCTGCCCGCGTCGGGCTTAGATATAGGCAGTAGCCTTACAAGCCTATATTTACGGGAATAATCATATAATAATCCCGACTTATAGTGGCAGGATTTACTTTTAAACCCCAAACTCCTTACATTTGAAACCCGAATGGCTTATATTGCCATTACACGTTTTACCAAAACAGACAATTATACTTTTCATGGCAAAGATCAAAGTTGCAAATCCCGTAGTGGAATTGGATGGTGATGAAATGACGCGCATCATCTGGAAATTCATTAAAGACAAACTGATACTTCCTTACCTGGATGTAGATATAAAATATTATGACCTCGGTGTTGAGTACCGCGACCAGACGGACGACCAGGTAACCATAGATGCTGCTAATGCCATTAAACAATATGGTGTAGGTATCAAATGCGCTACCATCACCCCGGACGAAGAGCGTGTAACCGAGTTCAAGCTGAAAAGCATGTGGAAGAGCCCGAACGGTACTATCCGTAACATCTTGGATGGTACTGTGTTCCGCGAGCCGATCGTTATCAATAACATCCCTCGCCTGGTGCCTAACTGGACGGCTCCAATCTGCATCGGCCGTCACGCTTTCGGCGACCAATACCGCGCTACTGATTTCGTAGTGAAAGGAAAAGGTAAGCTCACCATTAAGTTTGAAGGTGAAGATGGTACACTGATAGAGCATGAAGTGTACAACTTTAAGGATGATGGCGTTGCTATGGCCATGTATAATACCGATGAGTCCATCAGCGGTTTTGCGCGTGCCTGCTTCAACCTTGCACTGAGCAAGGGATGGCCGCTGTACCTTTCTACAAAGAATACTATCCTGAAAAAATATGATGGCCGCTTCAAAGACATCTTTGAAGATATCTATCAGAAAGAGTTCAAGGCAGATTACGACAAGGCAGGACTTACATATGAGCACCGCCTGATAGATGACATGGTAGCGAGCGCACTGAAATGGAACGGCAATTTCGTTTGGGCTTGTAAGAACTACGATGGTGATGTGCAAAGCGATACAGTAGCACAAGGCTTTGGTTCACTGGGCTTGATGACTTCTGTACTCGTTACACCTGATGGTAACACTATGGAAGCAGAAGCTGCACACGGTACGGTAACACGCCACTACCGCGAGCACCAGAAAGGTAATCCTACTTCCACTAATCCGATCGCTTCCATCTTCGCATGGACACGCGGACTGGCTTTCCGTGGTAAGCTGGACAACAACCAGGAGCTCATCAACTTCTGCGATGCACTGGAACAAGTTTGTATCGAAACAGTAGAAAGTGGCAAAATGACCAAAGACCTTGCAGTGTGCATACACGGCAATAAGGTAACACATGGCGAGCATTACCTTTACACAGAAGAGTTCCTGGATGCACTGGATGAAAACTTGAAAAAGAAGATAGGCGGCTAAGCCGAACCAGTTTGAAAATATCACAAAAAAGCACTGCCATATGGCGGTGCTTTTTTATTCAACAAAACGTGAATAAAAAACATCCGCACATATTAGCATTAAACGCTCTTTCTAATCTATAAATCGGTATAAAATATTATCTTCGCCCTTCCGCTAATGATATTAATTTATTTTATACTCCATAAGCGGGTTTTAAATAATTTGTTATAAAAGAATATCGCCATTTAATTGGCATAAAGCTTGGAGTTAGTAGCCAAGAGATAAATGTTCGTTATTAAATAATTGCGTTTACCCCATAGTATGAATATTTTATTAACAGGTGCAACAGGATTGGTTGGCGGAGAGTTACTTGTAACTCTTTCTAAACGGAAGGAAGTAGATAAAATATTCTGCCTGCTCAGGTCGGCCTCTCACGAGGTGGCGATGGAAAGACTGGAGAAAGTTTTCGACCTGCACGAAGACCACTTCGACGAGCAAAAGATCGTCCCTGTATTGGGCAACCTGTTCGACGAAGACCTTACGGACGCACTTACAAACAATACTGAGCTGAGCGACATAGATGTCGTGATACACTCGGCGGCTAATACATCCTTTTCCCGCTTTAACGATGATGCGGTAGAGAAAGCCAATATAGGTGGCCTTACCAAAATATTACTTTGGGCAAAACAACTGGCCCACCTCAAGACCTTCCTGTACATAGGTACCGCTACTATATGTGGTAAAGATGTAAAAGACAGGGTGGTTCACGAGGACGAGTCGCCTAACATAGATGCTACACACCTGGTGAAATACACCTACACCAAGATGAAAGGTGAGTTGCTGATACGCGAGCATTTACCCGAAGATAAAATATTGATAGCCCGCCCATCCATCATTATGGGTGATAGCAGGCCTATCATACCACGTTCCCCGGTTATCCTGTGGGCGATGGCTACTATCAACCACCTGCGCCTGATACCTGTGAACGAACATGCCCAACTGGACATTATACCTGTTGACTATGCTGCAAACGCTATAGTGCAATTGCTGTTCTCTAAGCGTAAATACAGCGTGTACCATATCTCTGCGGGTGAAGAAGGTTCTACTACCGCTTTGAAGCTGTCTGAAACACTGGCCGCATACTTTGACGAAATGCCGCCGTTCAACTTTATTAATAAGGGTTTGCTGAACCAGGTAAAACACTGGACACGCGGCAGGCTGGCTCCGGATAGCGAACTGTACGAGTACCGCAGCTACCTCGACTACTGGAAAGAAACTTTTGAAGACAGGAGCAAACTACGCATCCTGTTCTCAGGACTTGACCCTTACCTTGACTTCATGGAACTGGGACATGTGTTCGACAATACCAGATTACTGGAAGATGTAGATATAGAAAATTCAATACCTGCTGATGTATATATCAACGAGTCGATGAAATTTGTGGAGAAGCTGGATATCATGGAAGGTGCGATAGATCCGTAACGAGCCTAGCCCCCTCGGCCCCCTCCCGCTTGTCAGCGCGATAAATTCCGGGGGAACTGGAATACTTCGATTAACATTATTTAAGCAGGACATATGTCCTGCTTTTTTTATCTTTAGTAGTATGATAATAGGAGTAGCAGGACCATATTCGGCACCAACTGAAGAACACAGGCAGAAGAACCTGATGCTATGAACGAAGCAGCAGCACGGTTGCTGGAGATGGGTCATGTACCACTAATCGGCGTGAACGCCGCCCTACCCGTTGTATCAAAAGCAAATGTTGCTGATAACTACAAAGCCATCATGGATATTTCCATGGCTGTAATAGATAAATGCGAAGCGATATTAATGATCGGCGAAAGTGCCGGAGCGAACAGGGAGATGGAGCATGTAGCAGCGAAGGGTTTGCCGGTGTATTGGTTGGTTGAAGAAGTTCCGTTTAAATAGCGCCCCTCGTTCCCAACTCTATCACCTCACAATTCCTCATCACCTTTCCATCCACTTCAAAACGTATAAGCGTGCGGACCTTATGCCAGCCGTGTGTGCCGGCAGCACCGGGGTTCATGTGCATGCATTGATACTTATCATCGAACATGATCTTGAGGATATGAGAATGGCCGGAAATGAATAATTGCGTGGGACTGGTTTTCAGTTCCTCCCTCACAGAAGCCACATACTTGCCGGGATAGCCACCTATGTGTATCATAAAGACATTTACTTCTTCACAGGTAAAACGCAATGTCTCCGGAAACTCAGAACGTATGTCGTAGCCGTCAATGTTTCCGTACACTCCACGCAACGGTTTGAAGGCCTTCAACCTATCTGAAATTTCCGCAGTACCAAAATCGCCACCATGCCATATCTCATCACACTTATCAAAGTGCTTGAAGACAGCGTCGTCTAAATAGTTGTGTGTATCTGAAATGAGACCTATTCTCCTCATACTGAAGCCGCTTTAGACATCTGTGGTTTTCTCATCACGTGCTTTCTATGCACACTCCCCCACTCTCCCAATGTACGCAACACGTCCTTCAGTGTTTTACCATGCGCAGTTAATTCATACTCCACAGATACAGGTATGGTATCGTATACCGTTCGCTTCACGAGGCCGTGCTGTTCCATCTCCTTCAGCTCTTTGGAAAGCATCTTGGGTGTAACACCTACCTGCCTGTGCAATTCTTTAAAGCGATAGTTGCCAAACGTAAGTGCCATTATGATGGGGAGCTTCCACTTGCCACTCAGCACATCGAGTGCATCACGCACGGGTAACAGGTGCCCCGTGCATTCTTTCATGTTCTCAGGAGCCGCTGTGGGGCAGGCGCTTGTATCGGTCTTTGTCTTTGCCATAGTCGTATCGGTATCCTTTAGGAAACCGATATACAATAGTATACTGGTTACCAAAGTATAGCAAATATACGCCAACTTGCACTCAAAATCAAAAAACATGAAAGTTAACAAGATCGTCCATTGGACTTCGACCATCATCTTCGCAGGAATGTTCCTTATGAGTGCAATGATGTATTTCACTAAAAGCCCTGAATTAGTAGCAGGAATGAAATTCCTGGGCTTCCCTATGTTTATACTCCCATTGCTTGGTACCGCTAAGCTGTTGGGTGCAATAGCATTGCTACAACCCAAATTCAAAACGCTTAAAGAATGGGCATATGCAGGATTTACCATCAACCTGATCGGCGCTGTATGGGCACATGCCGCAACCAATACTCCGTTCACCACCGTATTGGTACTATTTGTAGTGTTAGCTGTGTCTTATGTATTCTGGAAAAGAATGTTGAGCACGAAGGAAGTGAGAAATGTAGCTTACGCGTAAACCCTTAATACCCTGAAGTGATACTTTAATATAATAGACCTTTCCTGTTAGTGGGAAAGGCCTATTATTCACTATGGGGGGATAGGGATTATTTGCGAACAAACTTTACCATTTCATTGTCTATTCGCACAAAGTATATTCCTGCAGGCAATGTACTTACGTCTATTGTTGTCATATCACTATTCACTTTTCGCTCCATCAATATACGCCCACTGATATCCAAAACTGAAATAGCCTGCATCTTCTCTCCCGAAGAGATCGTAAGCGTTGATGAAGCCGGATTAGGGTAAACAGACAAGTTATTTGAAGCGGCTATTTCATTCACGGCAAGCCCATCACAGTTATCGTAAGTCACTTTGCGTATGCGCCTGTTGAGCCTGTCGCTAACATAGAGGTTATCACAACTATCTACGCTGATGCCTGCGACCCTGTCCAGTCTCGCCGCTGTCGCTACTCCGCCGTCGCCGCTGAATCCATCTGTGCCGTTACCCACTACTGTGCTGATAACACCTGCGGGGCCTGCGGCATTTACTTTCCTCACTACATGGTTAAAGTTGTCGGCTATGTACAGGTTGTTATATTTATCACAAGCCACATCGCAAGGTCCGCTGAGTTGTGCCTGTGTTGCCTGCCCACCATCACCGCTGTACCCTCCTGTTCCCGTCCCTGCAATGGTGGTGATGATGCCGGTTACAGCATCTATCTTTCTCACTATGTCATTTTCCGGGACAGCTATGTAAATATTGCCAACACTATCAATACAGATGCCTTCCGGTCGATTAATTGCAGCATCTACTGCCGGCCCGCCATCTCCGGTATTTGTTGCTGTTCCATTGCCGCATATGGTACTGATGATATTAGTACCTGCTGCTACTTTTCTTATCCTGTTCATTTCATTGTCAGCAATTATCAGGTCTCCATTGGCAGTAAATGCTAAACCTGCCGGTGTCAGCAATGACGATGATGTTGCCGGCACACCATCTCCATTGTAGGTGAATCCACCATCTCCGGCAAAAGTGGTCACGATACCCGTGAGCATATTTATCTTCCGCACACGGTGGTGGTCATAGTCTGATACATAAAGGTCTCCCGCAGGACTGAACGCCATATACCTCAGGTCGTCAAATTCCGCATCTATCGCCGGACCACCGTCTCCCAGGAACTGATCACCCCCGTTTCCTGCTATGGTATATATAATAGCTGTATTCTTATCCACTTTACGTATCACATTATGTGTACCGTCTGCTATATACAGGTGGCCGTCGGGCCCTACAATGCTTTTCCCGTAGTTCACACCCAGTCCGCTGGCAGTAGCGGCTACACTATCCGTTCGCGGTGCAGCCCCCATACCCGCTATGGTATTTATTATTTGTGCTCTTGAGGAAAATGATAAAATGACAGACAAAGTAAAAAGTGAAAATTTCTTCATAGAGATAGCTTTATATCAGAAGTTGAAAAGTTGACACTGCTTGGATCTGCTCTTACATTTTATTATCAATGCGTTGAGGTACCAGCGGTATTGCAGTGCATAATTAGGAAGAATCTGCACGACAAAAATTGACTTAAGTTAATTTCAGGAAGACAGGGGGAATTTAAAGGGGAAAATATTGCCTGCGGTTAATTTTTCTTCTTTGTCTTTACAATGGCTGTACGTACAACAAGTTGCGGCAGTGACATTAAGCATGCTTTATGCTACCCCGGAGAGGGACATTAAGGTAAAAATTCCTCCTTGTGGGCTTACGCTTCTACTCCCGCAAAATTCTGCTCAATCTCTTTAAGTATCTGCTCCAGTTCAGCGGGGTCTTCGGTCATCACCAGGCGGGTACGATATTCTTTGATGTGCGAAAGACCTTTCAGGTAATTAGCATAGTGCCTGCGCATTTCGAGAATGCCGAGCTTCTGCCCTTTCCACCTGATAGAGCCATGCAGATGTTTGCGACAGGCATCGAGGCGTTCTTCTATAGTTGGCGGGGGTAAAATCTCACCGGTAGCCATGTAGTGCTTTATCTCGCGGAAGATCCACGGATAACCGATGGCAGCACGGCCTATCATGATGCCATCTACACCATAGCGGTTCTTATACTCTAAGGCCTTTTGCGGTGTATCAATATCACCGTTCCCAAAGATGGGGATCTTGATGCGAGGGTTATTTTTCACTTTAGCTATCAGCGTCCAGTCGGCTTCGCCCTTGTACATCTGTACGCGGGTACGGCCGTGGATAGCCAATGCCTTTATACCTACATCCTGTAAACGTTCGGCGACTTCTTCAATATTCCTCGTACTGTCATCCCAGCCCAGGCGGGTCTTTACAGTAACGGGCAGTTTGGTATTCTTTACCACCGCATCCGTCAGGCGGACCATGAGATCTATGTCTTTCAATACACCTGCTCCTGCACCTTTGCAAACTACCTTTTTCACCGGGCAACCGAAATTAATATCCAGTAAGTCCGGGTTCGTAGCATCTACTATACGGGCAGACATGGCCAGGGCTTCTTCATCACCACCGAATATCTGTATGCCTATCGGTTTCTCATAGTCGAAGATGTCCAGTTTCTGGCGACTTTTGATAGCATCACGTATCAATCCCTCTGAGGAGATAAATTCCGTGTACATAAGGTCGGCACCATGTTCTTTGCATACCGCACGGAAGGGAGGATCACTCACATCTTCCATCGGGGCTAAGAGCAATGGAAACTCACCTAATTCTATATCTGCTATTTTCACCATGTAAGTGCGCAAAGTTACGAAGGTTAAGGCAGTTATCATTTAGAAGAATAAACACCCAAATAATTTAACTTTTTCCATTATAAGTATTGACTTATCCATAGATAATGTTCTAAATTGCAGGCTGATTTTTAATGAAAGCTACGCGATACTGTGGGTAAACATCTTAGTAAAGTAAGTGCAGCCGGCCTGCTGATAGCGGTCGGTATCATATATGGTGATATAGGTACCTCTCCCCTTTACGTTTTCAACGAAATTTGTAACGGAAAGGTATTTGACGATAATTTTGATTTGCTCATCATTGGCGGCCTCTCTTGCATTATCTGGACACTTACCTTACAAACAACCGTTAAGTACGTAGTACTAACACTCACAGCAGATAATAAAGGTGAAGGAGGGATATTCTCCTTATTTGCCCTTGTAAGGCGACATGCCAAGTGGGCGGTATTCTTTGCCATGATAGGTGGGGCCGCACTACTGGCCGATGGTATGATCACACCACCCATCTCGGTATCCTCAGCCATAGAGGGATTAAAAAATATCCCGGCACTCCATGACATTTCCGACTGGACGATCATTAATATAGTATTGGCCATTATCACTGTATTGTTTTTCTTTCAACAGTTTGGTACGGCCTCTATCGGCAAGGCATTCGGGCCCATTATGCTGATATGGTTCCTGATGCTGGCTACACTCGGGCTATATCATATAGCAGACGATCTGAGTATTTTCAAAGCATTCAATCCGTACTACGCTATTAAGTTGCTCACTGCCTACCCGCAGGGTTTTTGGTTGCTTGGCGCGGTCTTCCTGTGTACTACGGGTGCTGAGTCTTTATACTCCGACCTCGGCCACTGCGGTAAGATGAACATCCGTTACTCATGGATATTTGTGAAGCCCTGCCTTTTGCTGAACTACCTGGGACAAGGTGCCTACCTGCTGGCATACTCTCACAGTAATCGCGGACAAGTATGGAATGCCGAAGAGGCGAACCCTTTCTATGAACTGATGCCTGAGTGGTTCATGATACCCGGCATCATCATTGCCAGTGTGGCGGCAATCATCGCGAGCCAGGCATTGATATCGGGCTCATTCACGCTCATCAGTGAAGCCATCAAGCTGAACCTGTGGCCGAAGATGAAGATCAACTACCCTACCGTAGAGCGCGGACAGATATTCATACCTGGTATCAACCTGCTGCTGTTCGTAGGTTGCGTAGCGGTTGTGTTATTCTTTAAGAAATCGAGCAATATGGGTGCTGCCTATGGCCTGGCGCTGATAATCACGATGATAATGACCTCCTGCCTGTTTGCCTACTTCATGTTCACACGCAGGGTGCCGCTGATAGCCATATTTACGTTCCTTGCAGTCTTCCTCACTATCGAGTTCTCCTTCCTGGTGGCTAACCTGCAGAAATTTGTAGCGGGTGGTTATGTATCGCTGATAATAGCAGGTGGATTGTTCCTCGTCATGATCACCTGGTACAAGGCACGAAAGATCAAGAACCGCTATGTAGAGTTCGTCCGGCTGGAAGATTATGTAGGCATACTGCAAGAACTCAGCAACGACCGCAGCATCCCTAAGTACTCTACCCACCTGGTGTACCTCACCAGTGCCAATAACCCTAAAGAAATAGAGCATAAGGTCATCTACTCTATACTATACCGTAAGCCTAAACGCGCCGATATCTATTGGTTCGTGCATGTGGATGTATTGGACGATCCTTATACTATGGAGTACTCGGTGCATACCGTTGTGCCGAATGAAATAGTACGCGTAGAATTCCGTCTCGGCTTCCGGGTGGAACACAGGATACAGATGATGTTCCGCAAAGTGGTGGAAGACATGGTGAACAACAAGGAAGTGAACATCGTGAGCCGCTACGAATCCCTGAGTAAGAATAATGTAATGGGAGATTTCAGGTTCATCGTGATGGAGAAATTCCTGTCGCGCGATAACTCATTGCCTTTATGGGAACGCCTGATGATGCGCGGCTACTTCCTGCTGAAACGTGTGAGCCTTTCAGAAGAGCGCGGTTTCGGGCTGGACTCATCGGATGTAACGCTGGAGAAATACCCGATCTATGTATCAGCGATACAAGATGTGAATTTGAAGAGGTTGGATTAAACGTTTTTACGAAGCTTTTACTTATTTCCGTAACAACTTTATTAGCCATTTTCAGCCTGAGAATTTAGAAATAAATTCAAAATCGACTCTAGCCCATCATTATAATTTACAGAACTGCTTTTCATTGATTTTATTACGTTCTCAACATCTTGTTGATACATTTCAGTATTCAAAGTCCTATAGGCATAATCGGAAATTGCATTCTTGAATTCTTCTGCCCTATCCGATATCATCCAATCTACAATATATAAAGCACTATTAAATAATCCCCATAAACTAACAACTCTCCCAATTACTTCTACATCAGAAATTTCATTTTTAGGTATTAATATCTTTCTATTTCCTTTGTCAATATCAACATAAAAAGCAAACTCTTTCTCTTGTGAAAATTTATTCTTTAACGTTGGGAAACTTTTATTAAGCTCTGGATCCTCTATTTCAATACGAGTAACTGAAAACAATTCATAAAAAAAAGCTCGGTGTGCTTTAACATCATGCTTTTTCCAGTCAACCCAAAATTGCTTCCAATCTTTCAGTTCATCCGAAATCGAATACTGCGCCAAACAACTATATGATTTACCGAGTTCCTCTAACGCAAGTTCAGCTAAACCTAAAGCAGGATATTTTTGACTAGCCTCTTCATCCAATGCGATTTTTTTTGCAGTAAGAAAAAGGGTGTAAGCATTATCTACACTATGCTTGAATAGTTCTAATAATTCTTCTTTTTTTAGCTGCATACAATATAAATCAAGTATATAAATGTGTATATCTCATTTCCGCTTGTACTAACCGTTTCTGTAACTTTACAAACAAAATGTGCATGTAGTATTCCACTACATAGAGACGTATTAAAAATACAGTATAATACCTAAGCACATTGCATATTTAGCTGAAAAAGAGACCTTCCTAAAAAACAGCTAAAGCCGCTACAATAAAGCATCTAGGTCTTTTCATCTTGCAGTTCGTTGCAGTTTCATTGCAGTTGGCTGCAGTTTCACAGCAGTATCCTGCAGTTTCGCAGCAGTTGATTGCAGTTTCCCTGCAGTTCACTGCAGTAAAAACAATCTCTGCGCCTTTGCGCCTGCCCGGCTGTATAGACGGGGTTAAAAGACACCTACAAAATCAAGGGACATAAAAGAGACATAAAAGTCCCATAAAACGGACATGAGGGTACACAAAAGAGACATGTGCGGACACATAGCGCCCACAAACCGGACATATAAACCCCACAAAAGTGACATAAAAAATCAACAGCCCTTTACAGGCAAGGCTTTCAGAAAAAAAAGTGCTTTAAAAAGGGACATAAAACCAAATTGCTTGTCATTGCCGCCTTGAGCCGCAATCTTCTAAATGGCGCAAGCCATCATACGTGACACAGTTTCTGCTATCGCAGAAAAATAAGATTGCGGGTCCAGCCCGCAATGACATGAGTGATAATTTAAGAGATCATTTTCCCTACCATCTCTTTCAGCAATTCACCGTCTTTGGTGGCGCTGTCTATACCTACGGCCATGGTGCTGTACTTGCCGAGCAGGAGCATACAACGTTCTACTCTTTCCAGTGGCCAGTTGCGGGTGGCGGCCAGGATCTCACGAACCTTTGATGGATAGGTACCTAAGACGGTTGCCGCATCTTTTTCCTGTTTGCCTTGCAGGAAGTTGGCTTGATAAAGGCGGTTGAAATGATTGTAAAAGGAACCGATCACCAAAGGCATTGGCGCCGACTTAGGATTGGCCACAAAGTATGCCAGCATCCTGTATAGTTTGTCCCTGTCGTTGCCTGTTACAGCTTCGGGAAATTCGAAGACGTTATACTCCCGGCTGATGCCGATGTACTTTTGTATGAGTTGGGTAGTGAGCTCTTTTTCATCAGGTACATTAATGCGCACCTTCTCTATTTCGTTAGCTATCTTCTGTAGGTCGCTGCCCAGGTTGGTCGCCAGTATCTGCGCTTCACGCTCACCTATGCGGAAGCTTATTTCGTTGCCATAAGCCTGTATCCAATTCGGTACCTGCTCATCGCGGACTTTCTCAGAGGTAAAGTAGAAACCTTTGTCCTTAGCCAGCTTGGTGGTCTTACTGCGCCCGTCCGATTTCTTGCCCCTATGCTCTATCAGGAAGATGGTTGTGGGTGATGGCCTTTCCAGATAACCTGCCAGTTCGTTGTAACCTTTCAGTTGGGCAGCATCTTTCAGTATCACCACCTGCTTTTCGGCAAACATGGGAAAGCGACGGCAGGAGTTCACCACATCGCTCCATTCAGTGTCCTTACCATAGAGTACCATCAGGTTGAAGTCACGCTCAGAGGGTTCCAGTATTTTGTGTTCAAAGTAGTCGGTAATCATATCCAGGTAATACGGCTCTTCGCCATCTACCAGGTACACGGTACCATATTGTTTCGCCTGCAGCGATTGAAATAATTTCTTGAGGTCTGCTGTCATTCTTCTAGTCGTTCACTATAACCGGTTCCGGGTTGATATGATGGTGGCCTCTCAGTTTCAGGAAGACCTTTGCTGTGGTGAGCACATCCTGGATGCAATACCTGCCTATGCGGTCGAGATCTTTGTCTTTCCAATAGACCTTGCCTACCATGCTACCATCTATATCACTCTTCGGCGAAGGTATATTCATTACCGCAGCCAGCAAAGCAAGAGACGTAAAATGCTTATAGTCGCCAAAACGCCATAATTCCAAAGTATCTATATGATTAATTTCCCATGGTTTTTTGCCGCTCAGCTGCATACATTCCGGCAACGCCATACCATTGATTATCATGCGTCTGCACAGGAAAGGGATGTCAAATTCTTTGATATTATGGCCACAAAACCTCAATTCGGGGAATGTCTTTTGGAACCTCCCCAAAAGCTCACAATAATTTTTTAACAATTCGCGCTCATCATCGTGTATCAGTGACTTGAGGCGGAGCTTCCAGCCATCCTCCTGCTGTTGCAGCATACCGACACTAACGCAAACCACTTTAGAAAACTCGGAAAATATGCCTGCCCGTTCAAAAAAGAGTTCTTCGCCGGTCATTGGTTCTTCTACAGAATTTTTCTGATATTTTGCCTTCTTGAGCCACTCGGTCTGCATTGCATCATTTAACATATTGAAATCCGGCACACATGGCACGGTTTCTATGTCGATGAAGAGGATATGCTTAAGCTGTTCCATTACGTAAGGAGAAAGTATATATTTACATCCAAATTAATCAACTAATCTTTAATTTATGAGTCAGGAATTAAATAATCCACTATCTCAGGATAGGCCGCAACATCAACCAACCAGCACACCTCCTCCAAAAAGGGGCACAGCTGCGTATTGGGTAGTAATAGCACTGCTTTTAGGTGCATGTATTTATTTGTACATCAGCAAAGACAAAGCTGACAAACAGGTAGTAACTACAAGTGAGCAATTGCAGTCGGCTGAGATGACCAATGACGCTGTACAGAAAGACTATGATGCAGCTCTTGCCCGCCTTGATGAACTGACCAGCAAAAACCAGGCAATGGATGCTGAGATACAAGACAAGAACGGTGAAGTGGCCAAATTGAAAGCAGAGATACAAAGCATTCTGAAAAACAAGAACGCTACAGAAGCTGACCTGAAAAAGGCTCGTAAGCTGATCGCTTCCCTGGATGATAAAACAAAAGAATACACTGAGCGCATCGCTCAACTGGAAACTGAGAATACAGACCTGAGCAACAAGAATACCGTTCTGGCTCAAGAACGTGATTCTACTGTTGGTCAAAACATCGCTCTGAAAAAAGTGGGTTCTGTACTCCATGCATCTAATATCCGCATGATACCGGTTGATCTACGTAAAGGTGGAAAGAAAGAAAATGAAACTACTAAAGCAAAACGTACTGACCTGCTCCGTATCACCTTTGATATAGACGAGAACCGTATTGCTGAAAGTGGCAACAAAGACATATACCTGCGCATAACAGGCCCTGACGGATCTGTACTGAGCAATGCAGCATATGGCTCAGGAGTAACGCAAACAGTAGATGGTGGTTCGCTTAACTACACGCTTGCCAAGCAAGTGGCCCTGCAAACTGCGCAACCGGTAAAGGGTGTAACAGTAGATTGGCATCAAGGTAGTGACTACAAGAAAGGGAACTACCAGATAGAGATCTATAATGAGGGTTATAAAGTTGGTAGCGGTACCGTTGCACTGAAATAATCGAAGACTATTTAGTACCTTAATGCTGCGTTGTGGATTGGTAACAATTACATAACGCAGCATTTTTTCATTGTTAACAAGCTTAAGTCTAATATTGTGTCAGAATTGCAGGAAAACAATATGGAACCGCTACCAGGAAAGATTTTGATCGTTGATGATGAGCCGGATATAGTAGAATTTATCAGCTACAATCTGAAGAGTAAAGGGTACAGCATTTCGACCGCCAAAGATGGTATGGATGCTATCCGCAAAGCCAAAGATTTCCGCCCCGACCTCATTTTGCTGGACATAATGATGCCCGTAAAAGACGGCAGGGAGACAATGAAAGAACTCAGGCAAATGCACGAGTTTGACCAGACAGCCATCATATTCCTCACAGCCCTCAGCGATGAACGTTCTGAAATAGAAGGCCTTAGGTTAGGCGCTGATGATTACATTGGTAAGCCGATAAAGCCTGAGCTGTTGATGACGCGTATCTCTGCTGCGTTAAGGCGTGTGAAGAAGGACGATGACCAGGAACAAAAGATGACCTTTGGGGACCTGGAAATCAACAAGACCAAGTTTACCGTTACCTACAAGGGCACCGAGATATTGCTGGCAAAGAAAGAATTTGAATTGCTGCAATTACTGGCTTCAAAACCCGGACGTGTATTCCTTCGCAATGAGATACTGCAACGTGTATGGGGTACTGAAGTAATAGTAGGTGACCGTACCATAGACGTACATATCCGTAAGATTCGCCAGAAAGTTGGGATAGACCTTATAACTACCGTGAAAGGTGTAGGTTATAAGTTTGAAATGGACTAGTTTAGTACTGTATGTCCGTACTAGATGCCAAAAATCTGTCTCCTCGACTCCTATCATTCATTACAGCGCTGATCATCGGCACCGTTAATGCTTTGATGAGCCTGGCTCTCAGACCCGACTGGTATATTCCCTTAATAGTATTCGTGATCACTTTTGTGATCATTTATTATTTGTACCACTACACACTTCAGCGCTTCATTTACCGGAAGATAAAGCTGATATACAAATTCATCTACCAGACAAAAGCGACTAAGAAAGAAGAGTTCTTCTACGAAACGATACTCCCTCAGAAGTCGATAGACGAAGTGAGCGTGGACGTGGCTCGCTGGGCCAATCAAAAGAAAGATGAGATAGAAATGCTCCGTGCAAATGAGCAATTCAGGAAGGAATTTTTATCTAACCTTGCGCATGAATTGCGCACCCCTATCTTCAGCATACAGGGCTATGTAGAGACCCTTCTCGGCGGTGCACTGGAAGACCCGAGCGTGAACAAGAAGTTCCTCTCCAACGCCTCACGCAGCGTGGAACGATTGGCAAGGCTTGTTGATGACCTTGATGAAATATCCAAACTGGAATCGGGGCGCATACCTATTATACAGGAAACATTCGTGATGCACGAGCTGGTACGCGAGGTGTTTGAAGAAATGCACCTGCGTGCCGAGGAAAAGAATGTGACGCTCGAGATCAAAAAAGGAACAGAGCGCCCGATATCCGTAACTGCCGATAAGCCTAAGATACGGCAAGTACTCACCAACCTGATAGAAAACGCCATAAAATACGGTCCGGAAAATGCCACGATAACTGCAGGTATCTATGAGATAGATGGCCAACACGTTTTTACTGAAATATCAGATGAGGGTCCGGGTATTGCCGAGGAGCATTTACCAAGGATATTCGAACGCTTCTACCGCGCTGATAAAAGCCGGAACCGCAGCATCGGCGGAACGGGGCTTGGCCTCGCCATTGTAAAGCACATCGTAGAAGCACACGGGCAAACGGTGAATGTGCGGAGTAAGCTGGGTGTGGGCAGTTCCTTTGGGTTTACGCTGGAGAAAGCAAGCGCCAGTTAACAGTTTTCAATTATCAGTTTACAGTTTGCGAGCAGGTTATTGGTCAGGCGACCAACAAAGGGGACAATATGCATTTTTCATAATATAATGTCGCCGTTTTATTATCATTTTCTAATCTATCATAGCCCGTTTTGCCTTAACTTCGCGCGCATCTAAAAACAAAAAATCTAAGCAACATATTATGGCTTCACAGAAGATAACCATGGGCGATAACGGGCTACTGAATGTACCTGATAATCCTACAATACCATTTATAGAAGGTGATGGCATAGGTCCGGACGTATGGGGCGCCAGCAAAAAAGTAATGGATGCTGCTATTGAAAAAAGCTACGGTGGCAAACGCAAAATAGAATGGAAAGAAATTCTTGCGGGTGAAAAAGCATTCAACCAAACGGGCGAATGGCTTCCAAAAGAGTCTCTTGATATAGCCAAAGAATATTTAGTTTCTATAAAAGGTCCGTTGACGACTCCTGTAGGTGGTGGTATCCGTTCACTGAACGTAGCTATGCGCCAGGAGCTGGATCTGTATGTTTGTTTGCGTCCGGTGAGTTGGTTCCATGGTGTACCATCTCCGGTGAAGCATCCTGAGAATGTAGATATGGTGATCTTCCGTGAGAACACTGAAGATATATATGCGGGTATCGAGTTTAACTACGATAGCCCTGAAGCAGCGAAGATGCGTGAGTTTCTGGCTGAAGTAGGCGGACTTAAAAAAGTGCGTTTCCCTGAAACAAGTTCATTCGGAATTAAGCCTGTATCTAAAGAAGGTTCTGAGCGTCTGATCCGTGCTGCTATTAAATATGCACTGGAACATAAGAAGCCTTCTGTTACGATAGTACATAAAGGCAACATCATGAAGTTCACTGAAGGTGGCTTCAAGAACTGGGGTTATGAATTAGCTGAGAGAGAATATGGCGACCAGGTTTATACATGGGGACAATGGGAAAGAGCCCGCAAAACCGAAGGTGAAGATAAAGCCAATGCCAATATGAAGAAAGCGGAAGCAGCAGGCAAACTCATTATCAAAGATGTGATAGCTGATAACTTCCTGCAGCAGATACTGCTTGCTCCGCAAGACTATTCAGTTGTGGCTACGCTGAACCTGAATGGTGACTATATATCTGATGCACTGGCCGCAGCTGTAGGTGGTATAGGTATAGCGCCGGGCGCGAACATCAACTACAATACAGGTCACGCTGTGTTCGAAGCAACACACGGTACCGCACCACGCTTCGCGAATACTGACAGCATGAACCCGTCATCTCTGTTACTGAGTGGTGTGATGATGCTGCAATATATGGGCTGGCATGAAGCCGCTGACAGCATACTTGCTTCGCTGGGTGAAACCATTAAGCGCAAGCGTGTAACGGTGGATTTTTACAACCTGATGAATGATGCAACCTTGCTGAAGACCAGTGAATTTGCTAACGAACTGATCAAAAACCTGTAATGAACATAGCCTCATACATAGACCATACTATACTGAAGCCGGAAACTACGCTGGCTGATATACAAAAGCTATGTGCGGAAGCGGTTGAGCAAAGTTTCGCGGCGGTATGTGTGCCACCCTACTTTGTAAAAGCAGCAAAAGAATTAACGAACGGTAGCAACGTAAAAGTTGCTACCGTTATCGGTTTCCCCTTCGGGTACAGCAGCACAGATGCTAAACTGAAGGAAATAGAACAAGCCATAGCAGATGGTGCGGATGAACTGGACATCGTCCATAACATCACCGCCCTGAAAGATGGCAACTATACCTACCTGCAAAACGAAATAAAGGCCTGTACCGACCTTTGCCACGAAGCGGGCAAAAGCGTTAAAATAATAGTTGAAAGTGGCATCCTGAGCGATACGGAGCTACTGAAATGCTGTGAGTTATACTATCCGCTAGGTATTGACTTTATGAAGACCTCTACGGGCTATGCTCAGACAGGGGCTACCGTAAGGGCTGTGGAGCTGATGCGCCAGCATTTGCCGGAAACAATTGCTATAAAAGCTTCGGGAGGTATTCGTACCTTTGCCTTTGCTAAAGAACTGGTGGACGCAGGTGCGACCCGCCTTGGCTGCTCGGCCAGTATACAAATAGTGGAAGAGAGCAAAGCCATTTAAGAATTGACCATGATCAGACATTTATACATACTATTATTCCTTTGTATTGCCGGAGCTGTATCGGCGCAGAAAAAACCTGCGGTTGATACTACCGAGTTGCTAGCGGTGAATACCATCGTACATGCAGATCCTCGTTTGGATGTACTGATGAAGAAAACAAAATCAACAGGTGGTGGAGGAAGTGGTATATACTCAGGCAGAGGGTTTCGTGTACAGATATATAGTGGTAATGACCGCAGCAAGGCAGCTAAAATGAAAATTGATTTTCAACGCCGCTTCCCGAATGTGCATACTTATATGACCTATGTGACACCACGCTTTAAAGTAAAAGTGGGCGACTATCGCAGCAGGGCGGAAGCACAGGAAATGTATAATAAACTATCTACGCTATACAATCCTTGCATGATAGTGCCAGACATGGTTGTTTTCCGACACATAAATACGCACAAGGAAAAAGATGATAGATCAAATACGGACTAAGGCAGAGCAATACTTCCCCGAAGTACAAGCTATCCGCCACCATATACATTCGCATCCTGAACTTTCGTTCCAGGAGTATGAGACATCATCTTTTATAGCACAAAAACTGACCGACTGGGGCATTAAGCACCAGACAGGTGTAGCAGGCACCGGCATAGTCGGTATACTGGAAGGTAAGAACCCCGGCAAGCGTTGTATAGCTCTACGCGCTGACATGGACGCATTACCGATACAAGAAGCCAATACTATCTCTTACCGTTCACAGAATGACGGCGTCATGCACGCTTGTGGTCATGACGTACATAGCAGTTGCTTACTTGGTGCTGCGAAAATATTACATGAGCTGCGTGGAGAGTGGGAAGGGACGATCAAACTATTATTCCAGCCCGGAGAAGAGAAACATCCCGGAGGCGCGAGCCTGATGATAAAAGACGGCGTACTGGAAAATCCTAAGCCGGAAGCAATATTTGCATTGCATGTTTATCCGCATCTTCCATATGGTACTGTCGGCTTTAGGGCTGGACAGTATATGGCGAGTGCAGATGAGGTATATATAACCATACATGGCAAAGGTGGACACGCTGCCCTGCCCCACCAGACAGTTGACCCGATAGCTACTGCAGCACAAGTAATAGTTGCTTTGCAACAAGTGGTTTCGCGCAAGGCGAATGCGTTCATTCCATCGGTGCTGACGTTTGGTAAAATATCAGGTGGTTTTGCCACAAATGTGATACCCGATAGTGTGGAGATACTAGGCACCTTCCGCACTATGGATGAAAAGTGGCGCTATGAGGCCCACGACTGGATAAAGAGAATTACCCAACTGACCTGTGAGGCCTATGGCGCTACTGCTACCGTAGAAATTCCTACAGGTTACCCTTCCCTGTTCAACGACCCTGCACTTACGGCGCAAGCTGAAGGTTGGGGTAAGGAATATATGGGTGAGGAAAATGTAAAGACACTCAGTCCGAGAATGGCTGGTGAGGACTTTAGTTTTTATACGCATCACGTTCCCGGCTGTTTCTTCCGTATAGGGACGAATACTGATGATAAGGAATTCTTAGCGCCGGTGCATAATGCGCATTTCGATATTAATGAGAATGCGTTGAAGGTGGGTGTTGGGATGATGGCGTGGCTGGCGTATAGGGCAATATCCAGTTAGCAGTTTTCAATTAACGGTTTCCAATTTTCGTATCGCAAGTAAATACTTGCTCTATGGTTGGACGAAGCAAATGCTTCGACCAGTGTTCGTGTATTGCTCATCTTGATAGATCCTTCGCTATGCTTAGGATGACAGATGTTGTTTTGATGATCGTTCTGACTAGATTGCTTCCTTCCTCGCCCGCCCGGATGAATTATCCGTTCGGAAGGGCAATGACGGGAGCGCTATACCTTCCCAATAACCAACGTCGCATTACACCCGCCGAAGCCTGAGGCGGTTTTAAGAACGTAATTGAGTTCTGCAGGTTGCATTTGGGTGGTGACGTTGAGGGGTTCTGATACGCCATTTTCTGAATAGCCGGAAGATGGGATGAGTTGTTGTCGTTGGATGGCTTCTATGAGCAGGGCGCTTTCTACTACGCCTGCTGCGCCGAGGGTATGACCGATGTAGCTTTTGAAGCTGTGGACAGGTGCATGTACCACATTTGCAACTGCGAAAGCCTTCGCTTCCATTTCATCATTGTAGAGAGTAGCCGTACCATGAGCGGAGACCATGTTGATCTGCGAGGCTGCTACGCCTGAACCTTCCAGTGCCCTTGTGATAGCCAGTGCCAGTTCCTCACCAGTACGGGAGGGGCCGGAGATATGATTGGCATCGTTCGAAGTGCTACCTGCATGAATTTCTGCAAGGGGCATTTCCGCATTTACGGATAGGATGATAGTTCCGGCTGCTTCACCGAGGTTGATGCCTTTACGGGCAGCATCGAATGGGCGGCAGGGTTCATCTGCTATTGCCTGGAAGGACTGAAAGCCATTCAGTACAAAACGGGAGAATCGGTCACAACCTGTGACGATGGCATTCTTGTATTTTCCTGATTGTAGCAAACGTGCAGCATGCGTGACCGCTACCACTCCTGATACGCAGGCGTGGGATATGACGATGGCTTTATTGCTGATGCCTAATTCTTTGGCAATGATGTCTGCGCTGGTGCTGAGCAGTATGCGCTCATCCGGTACTTGTCCGAGCCATTCGATATTCCCTTTGGTAGTGGATAGTATAAAGACCGTTTCTGAAAGGTCAATCTCTTCACGACATTCGCTGATGGCTTTCTTTGCAGAGAAGATAGCGAGTTGCTCGAAGGGGGATAATACTTGTGTACTGTGCGTTTGTTGATGGATGCTTTGCCATACTGCGGGTTCTATACGGGAGGCGAAGAAAGCCGTATTGCTGAGTGATGCGTCTTCGTATTGGCGCACGCCGATGTTTCCGTTGGCTACTGCTTGCCAGTTGGCTGCGGTGGTAATACCCAGGGAAGAAGTGATATTGGTGGCAAGTGCGTAAACGTTCATTTATTCTATTTAACCGCTGAGACGCAAAGGCGCTAAGCTTTTATTTTTTCCTTTTATTCTCCCGCAGACATCGCAGATATTCGCAGAAGTGTAGCGTTTCCTTCAACGCGTACTGACGGCAAAAAGCCGTACAGACGCTACTTACTTTATGCGAGCCGGGCGACCGCAAGGGATCGCCCCTACATTATTAATCGTTCAACCATTTCTTCTTCCAGTCTTCCATGAAGGGAGGAATGGTGAGCATGAGTTCCATTGTTTCTTTATTTGTGAATACCTGCATGGAGCTACCTGTGGCGATCACTTCATTGGTATTGATATCAAACATGGTGTACTTGAACATCAGCTTTGCCGCTTTGCTGTCGTGGTATGTCGTTTCCAGTCGCACGCGGTGGCTGTAGCGAAGTATTTTCTTATAGTCACAATCTATCTTCACTATAGGTATAACGATATTCTCGCGATACAGGTCAAGATAGCGGAGTCCGTATGCCTTGCCGAATGCCTCACGACCGTCTTCGAAATAACGGATATAGTGTCCGTGCCAGACGATTCCCAAAGGGTCAGCCTCGCTGAACTTTACTTCTATTTCTAAACTATGTTTGAGTGTCTTGTGCATTCTCGGTTCTCGATACTCGTTACTAGATGCTGGATACTCGATTCTTGTTGCTCGATGCTGAATATCGAGTATCATGTATCGAGTATCATGTTTATCCCTTTTTCTTCAGGTCTTTGAGCATGTTGTTAAATGTATTTGCCCAATAGTTGCGGAAACCTATCGCCATACCTGTTTTACCAACTATGCGTTGCGTCCACAGGACTTCTTTTGTGTCCATATTTACGAACGTAGCCCATGCGCAAGACTGCTCTTTGCCCTTGCTCATTCCTTCCACAAAGAATATCAGCCCCAGGCCTTTATTTCCCTGGAAATTATACTTCTTTACCAGTGCCGCCACTTTAGCTTCATCGAGTGTGTAATATAGATTTGCATCATCAACGAAGTAATCGCGCTTAAGTGAGTTGTTAGCCTTCTCGGTTACCATGAGCGCGTACTTTACGCTACTTCGGTTGGTCGCTTTAGCTACATCATACTTTTCCGGTTCTTTCTGGAATAGTTCGTTCCAGGCGGGGAAGTATTTATCGCGCATCTGGTCGCTGGTTATCTCACCCGCGTCTTTCCATTGTGTTGCAGAGCCGATGAAGTTCACTTGCGAGAAATCAAGCCCGAGCCAGGTGAGCTCGGTACCGGAGTTGAAGACGTCTGCCTTAGTTTGGGCATTGATGTTGATTGCGAAAATGATCGCGGCGAAGAGTAGAATGAGTTTTTTCATAAAACGTATTTTAGTGTTCATGTTAAAACAATGTGTTTTTTGCTGCGAGCGAGATCCCACCCCGCCCTGCCAGGAGGGGAGTCTTTAGTTATGTATTCTCCTGTAAAAATATTTTGAGTTCGCAGGTAGCGATCTCCTGTTCGTTTACTTTTATCGTTGCTTCTACTATGTGTGCGTTCATCACCTGCATTTTAAAAGCCACTTCGGTAGTGAGCGTATCTCCTACTTTGGGTAAGCGGATCACTGAAAGATTTTTTAACGCACCTATATAACCGACAGGTGCAGCCTTACCATCTTGTTGCGCCTTATAGCCTGTGCCGGCTGCTGCTGTTTGCGCCATATTCTCCACAAGTCCCGGCTCGGTAAAGATGCCATTGTCAACAAATAAATGTCCCGGCCTTACAGTGAATGTAGTAGTGGATAATGAATCATCTGCTGACACAATATCATCTATCATTACAAAGGGCGGGCGTTGGGGTATAAAAGGTAAAATATTGTCCATACTCATCTAAGTCTTCCAGAAATCAAAATAATTAAACCATTGCTCAGGATATTGCTTCAATCTCGTTTCGAGGATCTCTACATAATCATCAAGCATTCTTTCCATTCCTGCTGTACCACGGCCTTCGTAGGTCTTCCATTGGTGGGCGCAGAAATGATAGTGAAAATTACTCTCTTTAAACGCAAAAACAAAACAAACAGGCGCTCTTAACTTCGAGGCCAGGATAAACGGCCCCGCCGGGAAATTTGCCTCCTCTCCCAGGAACATATGTTTCATAGTGCGGTTACCCGGACGGAAGCGGTCGGCATGAAGGCAGATAAACTCATTACGGTTGAGCGCTGCCGACATCTCATAGATATGCGACATATCCTCTTTTATGTAAATGATATTGAAAGAACGCTTCTGGTCGAACTGCTCCATGTAGTTCTTTACCTGTGCATCCTCACCGTCGTACATCACTATATTGATGGGAGAATCTATCCGCTGGAGCTTGTGCCCTGCTACTTCCCAGTTCCCGAGGTGGGCGCTGATGATGATGCCGCCTTTGCCGTTGGCAGCCATCTCATTCAGGTAATGCCCGTCTTCCGACTCAAAGGTCAGCTCTTTGCCTTCACCGGAGAGGATAGCGATCTTGTCCAGGAGGGTCTGCCCGAAAATGGAGAGGTTCTTCTTTATGAGTCGTGCAGCTTCAGCGTTGCTGAAGCCCATTCTTTGTGTATATAGATAATGCAGTGGCTTTGTAGCTGCGGAAACGAATAAACGGTAATAGGTCGTGACGAATGGCAATAAGCCATATGCCGTCTTTAAGCCGCCTTTGCGAAGCAGCCATACAAAAATGCGATAACCTAAGGGTGTGCCCCGAGAGCGTCCTTCCCAGGCTGACATGAAATTAGGCGTTTTGAGATTGGAGGCGGCCTTCTACGTAATTATAGAAATCCTGGATGGTGATCATTTGCTGAAAATCTTCAGGTTTTACCTTAAAACCGAAGTTCTGCTCGATAGCCACTACCAGGTCTATATAGTCCAGGCTGTCCAGGTCAAGTGTTTCCTTGAGATTGGCATCGGGGGTGATAGAATCTGCATCAACTTCAAAGTCTTCTACCATGAAGTCCTTGATACGACTCATTATTTCTTGCTGATCCATAATAATTTTATTCAATAAGGGGTATCCGCCGCAGCGGGGAACTACAATTAAGGGGACAAAAGCCCTTTAACCTGCCGCAAAATTAACTATTCTACTCTTGATATGGAAATAAAGATGAAAGAAATGTGTATTAGTGAATTTTATACACTTTGGACTGCACGCGTATGCTGCGTGTTGGTATGGTGAGAGCCCGTAAAAATGATCAACTAAAAGTGAACGTCGATGACACTCCGGATAGGTATCAGTGTGCCGCCTTTTAGTTGGAGATAACCTTCTGTTACAGACCAAACAGTGGTTTCCACCAAGCGCGGACCTTCCGTTGTTTCGAATGTAATGGATGTTTTCCCTTTGAACTCATTACCCAAACGGGTAGCATAGGTCAATTCTCTTTGCAATTGCTCTGTATTATCAACAAAAGCGGGTACAATTTTGTAATCTGAGATCTCTTCTTTTGCAATCAATGTTGCCATTTCCGTATTCGATTTAAGACTGATACTAAATTTACAGAAACTTAATATTAAAAACAAAAAAACGCCTGCGAAAACGAGTTCCGCAAACGTTAAATTTGAAAATCAATTTATCCCACGTAAAGGGCGTGATTTACCACAGCCTGTTACACTTATAAATCCCACAATTATCTTGCCATTTTCCACTTTGCATTTAGTGAGAAGAGATAATTTATTATAAAACAATTAGTTAGGTATCTGTTTTTTGTTCTTAGGCCGATGCAGGTCGTAGCCCAGCAAGCCAATTATCTCACCATAAAAGAAATTATGGCTGGCCTTACCGGCGTCTATGGTAAGTACATCGCGGTAGTCGGCGAAACCCATTTTCCCGGTTGCCTCAAGGAACATATGCTTTAGTACATAGAAGCGCAAGCCTCCTTCAGCGCCTGCTATACAGCCCGCCACATGATATACATTATCTACACGCTTGGCATTGATCCGAACATCCGATCGTGGTATTACTATACCCGCGCCAACTTTCCAGACACATGATGCGAGCTTACGTTTTTTGTTACGCAGTATTTCGTGTTGGCCGACATAGTTGAGTAACAAAAAGTTTGCACCATTGCTGTGTTCAAAGTCAATGAACCAGGGAGCCAATACGGTATCCGCGTCAATGTTGTTTCCATTGAACTCCCCAGTCATTCTGACCGTCTGATACGCATCAACTACATACTTGGCGTGATCGAAATTCAGCTCAATAGCATGGGTTTGCTCCTTATTCAAATAGAAACCAAGCCTTACGCTGTTTTGTGGAATAGTAATGTCGATAGGGTTCGTACGAAAGCCGTCAAAATCAGGCCTATCACTGGCTGTGACTTTGTGCAACGTAAAGTCGTACTTCCCTTCTTCCCAGAAGTGAATTGTGCTTTTTGAATAGCGGTCCCGATTGTAACCCCATTGAAAATAGAAACCACCGTATTGGGGTTTGGGAATTAGTTGAGCGAAACTGCTAGCAGCAATTAACATGCTGACTAAGAGCAGTGAAAATCGAAACATGGGGTTTGTTGTGTGCGTGTGTAAAAAATCCAATAAAACTATAATCGTTCTATTATCCCTGCAATGCCCTGGCCTCCCCCAACACACGCAGTAACCATGCCAAATTTCTTATTTAAGCGCTCCATATCATGAAGTAATTGAATGGTCAATTTAGCTCCGCTGCAACCCAACGGATGGCCTAAAGAAATAGCACCGCCATTCACGTTCACTATCTCCGGATCAAGTCCCAATTCCTTTATTACAGCCAGCGACTGGGAGGCAAATGCTTCATTCAGTTCTATCAAACCGATATCATTGAGGCTCATACCCGCTACCTTCAGTGTCTTAGGTATAGCAGCTACAGGGCCTATACCCATGATACGTGGATCTACCCCCGCATTGGTACAAGCTACCAACCTGCCCCATGGGTTCAAGCCAAGTTGTTTCATCAGTCGCTCGCTCATTACTATTACGAATGCTGCGCCATCTGAGGTTTGTGAAGAGTTGCCCGCAGTAACCGAACCACCCTGCGCAAAAACCGCGGGCAGTTTTGCTAATGCTTCAATAGAAGTATCAGCGCGAGGGCCTTCATCGGTATCAACGATATGCTCACGCTCTGCTTTTTTACCTTTTTCGTCTACATACACCTCTTTAACGGTGATGGGTAATATTCCTTTTTTGAAATGATTCAGATCTATGGCCCGGATAGCTTTCTGATGAGAGTTGTAAGCAAATTCATCCTGCTCTTCACGTGTAACAGAAAAATCTTTGGCTACCTGCTCGGCGGTGAGGCCCATGCTGAGATAGTAATCACCATTGTCTCTGGTATATTCATAGTTGGGCATGGTGCGCCAACCCGCTGTTGGTACCAGGCTCATACTTTCGGTTCCGCCGGCTATGATGCAGTCGGCTTGTCCTGTTTTTATTTTAGCGGTTGCGATAGCAATAGTCTCCAGACCCGACGCACAATAACGATTGACAGTTACACCGGGCGCCCACTCTCCTACTGCACGATTGGCAATAATGCGTCCTACCTGCAAGCCTTGTTCTGCTTCCGGGACAGCATTACCTACTATTACATCGTCTATCAGCTTTGGATCCAGTTGTGGAACAGAAGCCAACAATCCTTTGATCACTTCTACGGCCAGGTCGTCGGGGCGCGTGAAACGGAACCCGCCTTTCTTTGCTTTTCCTACCGCCGTTCTGTATCCTGCTATGATGTATGCTTCCATGTCAATTCAAAAATCAAAAGTCAAAAATCAAAGACGTCACTGAACGTCCCTCTAACACTCATTAAAGTTAGGCAAAATCATCGTCTATTCCCTGTGCGGAAGTATTCGCCTCATATAAACTTAATCGCTGTTGGAGCATGCGCATACGCTGTTGCATTTCATCCATGCGCTGCAGCAGGTGTGCTATGGCTTCTACACCCTCCGGGTTAATATCAAGCTCGTTGTGGAGCCTCACCAGTTTTTCCAACTGGCCGAGCTGTTCCGTTCTCAGGTATTCCTGTTCCTGCTCGGCAACTAACTCTACCAGCCCCGCATCCCGCAGGTTAGTAATAAAGGTGTAAGATATCTCATAGCTTTTGCAAAAATCAGTCACCAGTATCAATTCAATATTTTCCATGGTTATTGTTTTTGTGTGTCAGCTAATTTTCTGAATAGTTCTTTTTGTTCTTCCGTCAAATCTTTTGGTATCAGCACATTGTAGGTAACGAACAAGTCACCAAATTCCCCATCCTTTTTATAGACAGGGAAACCTTTTCCTTTCACACGTGCTTTAGCACCGTTCTGCGTACCGGGCGCGACCTTTAGTTTTATTTTTCCGCTGAGTGTATCTATAACCTGTTCGCCGCCAAGAACGGCAGTGTACAAGGGGATATCTACCGTCTTATGCAAATCATTACCTACCCTGTTGAACCCGGTATTGTTGCGGATGACGAATGTAATATACAAGTCCCCGTCGGGGCCACCGTTCACCCCTTTGCCACCATAGCCTTTCAGCTTTATCACTTGCCCATCTTCTGTACCTGCCTGTATGGTAAGCCTTACTTTTTTATCATTGATATTGATGATACGCTGTTGTGTAGTGTACACGTCGGTGAGATCCAGTTCCAGTTGTGTGTTATAGTCCTCGCCTTTATAGCGAACATTACTGCGTTGCTGCCTTCCGCCTGCACCACCAAACATCTGCTCAAAGAAAGAGGAGAAATTATCGCCCGGTTCACTGTACTCAAAATCGCCGAAGCCGCCGCTATATTGCTGCCTGCTACCTCCAAACCCTCCGGCCTGTCCCTGCCCTGCCTTTTCAAATTGCTCGGCATGTTTCCAGTTTTCTCCATACTTGTCGTACTTTTTGCGATTCTCCGGGTCACTCAGTACCTCGTTGGCCTCATTTATCTGCTGGAATTTCTTTGCTGCCTCGGGGTCGTTGGGATTCAGGTCGGGGTGTAGCTTTCGCGCCAGTTTGCGATAAGCTTTCTTGACATCTTCAGCTGTCGCGGTCTTTTCCAGGCCCAGGACCTTATAATAATCTATAAAGTTTGCCATACATCGGTCTTCCAGTCGTTTTATATGTACTATAAAATTATAAAAATTGAGCCGAAAGGCACAGCAGCTATAAGCATTGTTTATATGACATTCGTCATTCGTCCGGATTACTGGCATAACTTTGTAAGGGATTACTTAGTAATATTATAGTATGGAAAAGAAGAAAACATTGGTACTAGGCGCATCGGAGAATCCTGCGAGATATGGGAATATTGCTATTCACCGTCTTTTAAGATACGGACACCCAATCGTGGCCGTGGGAAAGAGAAAAGGGATAGTGGACGGCATAGAGATAGAAACCGAACCTCCGTTCATTGAAGATATAGACACTGTTACGCTCTATCTTAACCCGACCAACCAACAACCCTACTACGACTATATCCTTTCGCTGAAGCCGAAGCGTATCATCTTCAACCCCGGCACTGAGAATCCTGAGCTGCAACGCATGGCCATTGCTGCAGGTATAAAACCTGTGGAGGGATGCACGCTGGTGATGCTGGGTGTGGGGAGCTACTAAGCCGCTCCGTCCGCTAAAGGCGAACTCTACTTTTCTTTTTTTGCACTTAGTGTTTTTACAGGCTTGTTTCGTCTTACCCATAAAGACCATCTTATGAACAAGCCACTAACTATCCGGATCGTGATCGGCGCGATGCTGATCTTTGTTTTTAGCCAACCTGTTATTGCACAAGAATATAGTTCCCTTGAAGGAAAGGTGCAGGATGAAAATGGGGAATACATGGCAGGTGTGACCATTGAAGTATTTTCTGACGACATCAAGCGAGCCACTGCCATTACATGGTTCGACGGAACCTATGTTATCAAACCTTTACTATCCGGGAAATATGAAATAAGGGCCAATTGTCCTGACTACAAAAATGTAGTAATACAAGACGTAGGAATCGGTTGCAACGCACCTACAGTGCAGAACATATACTTCACTCCCACCCTACTTCCTGAAGTTACTGCCTGCGGCAGGGTAACACCTTTAACATTGCCTGAGCCCGCAGAAAGTGTGGCTATAACAGGCAAACTAAAAGACGCTTTCAACAGGCCTGCGGCGAATGTAGTTGTAGAACTGTATCTCAATGATACTACTCTTTGGTGCAACGCAATAACCACAGAAAAAGGTTGCTATAGCATGTATAATGTTGAGCCCGGGAAATACACGCTTGTTACTGACTTTAATGGTGTAAAGACCATCAGGAAATTCGTGGAGATAAAAGAGGTCTCATATGTAAATGAAATTGTAGCGAACTTTTACTTCAATCTTAAGATACCCGACAATAACGGCATTTTCGTGTACAACGAATCTCCTGCTACCAGGATGACGAGGCAGGATATAAAGAAGGTATTAGGCGCGCGCTAAAGTGATGGATGGGCACTAAAAATGTCTTCCCGACGTTCTTTATGGATATTAGCCCTCAGCTGTGTCTTGAAAGAAAAGAACATTATGAAAAAGCCGACATCCATACAACTAAATATATCGAGCCCTTGCCATGAGGACTGGAATGCCATGAGCAAGGAAGAGCAAGGACGCTTCTGCGGACAATGCCAAAAGACCGTGATCGACTTTACTACCTGGAGCGATAATGACCTGTTCAGCTTCTTCAGTAAGAATAATACAAGTGTTTGCGGGCGGTTCTTCCCCACGCAGCTCCAAAAGGAATTGCATATTCCACCGCAACCAGCAAGCAGGTTATATAGATTGGCGATAGCCTGCGGGTTGACACTGATGTTCGCACAAATACCTGAAGCACATGCAATGGTGAAGCAACAAGTGGAACTGCTTGCTACGCACACACCGGATGATGGCGATCCTGAAAAAACGGGCAATAACACGGGTTCTGTAAAAGGGCGTGTGACAGACAAAAGCAGAAGGCCGATGGCAGGTGCAGTAGTGGAAGTAAGCCTTGGCGGGCTCATCAAAGCCACCACAACTACCGACAAAGAAGGCCGGTACGAGATAAAGGGACTTACACCCGGAGAATATGAAGTAACGGCGCTGCACCTCTCCGGAAACAGAGATGAGAAAACACTGAAGCTTACAGGCGAAAAAACAAGTATTGCCGACTTTTCTCTTGAAGACCGTCCGCTTCCCGTGATGGGAACAGTAGCCTATCCCGGACCGGAAATGAAAGGGGATGTGCAGGTAGTGGAGCCACCTACACCACCACCACATACTGAAAAAGGGAAAGTTAAAGTAAAGAGGTAAGTTGGGTTTTCGCTAACTTTAAACGTCTTACCTATAAAGACCAATGCTCAAACACACTTCCATACAGCTCAACATCCCTACCCCATGCCATGAAGACTGGGAAAAAATGACTCCTTGCGAACAGGGAAGATTTTGCAGTAGTTGTCGAAAGACGGTGATAGATTTTACGAGCTGGAGTGATAAAGCGCTGTATGAGTTTTTTAGTAAGAATACTGCTCCTGTATGTGGCAATTTTTTCAGCTCACAATTGAGAAGAGATATCAACATTCCCTACCAGCCCAAAAGCAGAATATATAGATTGGCTATAGCTTGCGGACTGACATTGATGTTTGCGCAGGTACCAGATGTACATGCGATGGTGAGGCAACCGATAGAAATGCTTTCGTCTGTTAGCGATAATAAAAATACAGATGATACATCCAAGAATGGATCGGGTGTGATTAAAGGAACAGCGTCGGATGAGAATGGAGAACCTGTAATAGGTGCGCTGGTTGAAGTATTTCGCGATAGTATAAAGAAAGGAGCGGCAGTAACAGATATTGATGGGAATTATGAGATCAAACCTTTGCAGCCGGGGATTTATGAGCTCAAATCAAGATATGCGGATTATAAACGTATCCGAATAACCGAGATCAATGTTGCCTTGGATAGGCCAACTGTCATACCTATCAACTTCAAACTACATGAAGAAGTTCAATTGCGGGGCTATATAGCACCACTGATAAGTGATCCAGGGATAAGAGATCAAAAATCAAAGTTTAAAAAGTAAAGAAGAAAAACTAATAGTTTATACGCTAGTGAAAAAAGCTATTCCATACTTCATCGCCTGGTTGTTATTTGCTTTAAATGCTTCTGCCCAAAGCAAACACGCCTCCACCATAGAAGGTCGCGTTATCAACAAGCAAGGTGAACCTGAAAGCGGGGTTAAAGTAAAAGTGACCAATCACGGCTGCTTTAAGGCATCTACTACTACAGATGCTTATGGCGGTTACAAGCTAAGGCTGGAGCCAGGGAAGTACACAGTCACCGCGTTTTACAAAACGGGTGCTGAAAGCAATAAGGATATCGAATTGTCGAAGAATGAAAAGGCGAAATTAGAATTTACGGAGGAGCGGCGTGAAAGATTAGAGGTTGTTGAGGAGGATGTCAGGTAGCTTCTATCATCTTCGCCTCTTAGCCTCTGGAGATTTAGCTTCGCTGAGAAAAAGTTCTCACTACACTACATCTCGCTTTTGCTCGATTTCGTTTCGTTCGAAATGAGGGCTCTTTTAGGCTATTCTCCGCTATACGAATGCCCCATCCATATAGCACCACTCACACTGTCGCGGGAGGCGCCGGTTACAGAGCTGAGGACATTGGTTTCTTCTCTCCAGCGCAGGACACCTATTAGTGCCATTACCAAAGCTTCTTTGAATTTCACTACGGTCTCATCAGGCACTTCTACACTTACATGTTGTGGCGCTAATGCTTCCTGTATTTTCTCGATCAGATATGTATTGAATGCGCCGCCGCCTGTTACGAGTAGTTTGGGTTCGGGTTTGTCAGATGGATATTGGCTGACTGCTTTTGCTACCTGCTCGGCTATGTGCAATGTCATAGTATGGAGCATATCGGCGTTCTTATGGCTGCTTTCGAGGAGTATCGGGAACACCATATCGCGGGCGGCTTCGTTGCTCAGTGATTTTGGTGCGGGTTGATGGTAATAGGCAACATCGTTCAGGCGGGTAAATACACCCGATAATATTTCCCCCTGTCTTGCCATATCACCGTTCTCGTCCATCAGCTTTCCTTCTTTTGCAGCAAGGCCGTTGAGTATCTGGTTAGCCGGACAAATGTCGAAGGCAACAGGCGCATCATTTTGCAGTACTGTGATATTGGCAATGCCGCCTATGTTCAGCCAGTAGTCATATTCGCTGAACATCAACTTATCCCCTATCGGTACTATAGGCGCACCTTGTCCACCGAGGGCGACATCCAGTGAACGCAGGTCGCTGATAACAGGTACACCTGTTATGGCAGCAATGGTCGCACCGTCTCCTATTTGCGTGGTCGTTCCGTTTTGCGGTTCATGAAATACGGTATGCCCGTGCGAGGCTATGAAATGCACCTGGTGATGAAGAGAGTTCTTTTCTATGAATTGATTTACCTGTTCACCTATGTAGCGACCGTAGGCAGTATTGAGCCGCAGATAATCTGCAACTTCCATGTCAGTGGCATGAGCCAGGTTTCTCAGCCAGTCTTCGTCGTAGGTAACGCAGTCGGAAGCGATGATCTCGTAGTTCCATTTGCCCCTTACCTCGTATATGTGCGCGTACACAATATCCAGTCCGTCAAGCGAGCTACCCGACATTAAGCCTATTACCTTGTAAACCATGCTGCAAATATATAAAACCCCCTTCGCCCCCTGAAGGGGGAACTGTATTTAGTTTTGATTTATATTGCGGATATGTACAAGATGCCGGAATTTACGGAGAAGGATGGTGCGGAGATACTTGCCTTTATGAAGGATCACCCGTTCGTGACGCTCATAGGGCACGACGGGCAGAAGAGTGTTGCAACGCAGGTACCTGTGTTGATAGATGAGCGGGAT
This sequence comes from Bacteroidetes bacterium UBA7674, assembly GCA_002483105.1. Classification (GTDB taxonomy): domain Bacteria; phylum Bacteroidota; class Bacteroidia; order Chitinophagales; family Chitinophagaceae; genus MKUN01. The sequence continues at coordinate 262,721 of DLHG01000013.1, read as the reverse complement.
GGAAAATTATTCCTGCGTGCGCATATCATGCGCAAGACCGACCACCATTTAGCACTGGAGAAGAACCCTGATGTATTGATATTGTTTACAGGCCCACATTGTTATGTGAGTTCGAGCTGGTATACCCAAAAGATGGGTGCGACATGGAATTACCAGACGGTGCACATACGGGGAACAGTGAAGTTCCTGGATGACAACGCGACGGTACAGATGCTGACAGAACTGATGAATAAGTATGAGCACACACAGGAAAACCCTTTGCTACTGGAGCACTTGCCCGAGGGCTATGTATCAAGGATGGTGAAAGGTATTGTGACCTTTGAGCTGGAGGTGGAGGATGTGTTTGCCATCTTTAAGATGAGCCAGAACAGGGATGATGAGAGTTATAAGAATATTGTAAATCACTTGTTAGCTACAGATGATACTAATGCGCATAAGGTGGCAAAGGAAATGAAAAGAAGAAGACCTGTACTATGGAACCAGGATTCCACTGAATAGTAAGATTTACCCTGATACTAATAAAGCTCGCTGATGTCAGCGAGCTTTATTTATTCATAAGGCATGAAGCCTACCTGTTCTTTACTTTCACTTCGTTGACACCGTCGTTATCCTTATCTGTAATTTTCACCTTCTGGTCGTCAGTTATGATCTTGGTTTTTTCATCCTTTACTTTCAGCTTACTGTCTTCGTCCTGTATCACCATCTTATCGTCGGTGATCTTTACTTTAGAATCGTCCAAGCGCCAGGTGTTATCGATCCTGGTCAACATGTTATTTACTTTCTGGCCGGTAGTCGCCTCAAAAGTATCTGCTGCCTGTACATCTACATAAAAGGTTGCAGGAGTACCCGCATCATCTACGTATTTGCCCGAAGATTCGTCTTTTTTAAGTTGTTTACCCGTATTAAGGTCGTAGTAAACAAGTTCATTAGTGCCGTCTAAAGCGGGGTCTGTCATCAAGACTGTAGAGTCTGCGTCTGTGTTGTCGCCATCTCCATCACCACATGAAGTGAAAGCCAGGCCGGATAATGTAACAAATAGTAGGAGTGCTGTGTATTTCATAAAATATATTTTCTACAGATACACACAAAACCGTACCACGGAAATGAGAAAAGCTGCCATCCGGCAGCTTTTCTCATTTATTGGAAGATATTTTAGTATTAACCTAAGCCATTTCTTTCTTTATTACTGAAGCCATTGTTTTACCAATGTTAGCAGGGCTTTCTACTACGTGGATACCACATTCGCCCATGATCTTCATTTTTGCAGCAGCTGTATCGTCAGCACCACCGATGATAGCACCTGCGTGCCCCATACGGCGTCCCGGAGGAGCTGTCTGGCCTGCGATGAAACCAACTACCGGTTTGCGCATGTTGTCTTTCAGCCATTTAGCAGCTTCAGCTTCCATGTTACCGCCTATCTCACCTATCATTACGATACCATCAGTTTCCGGATCATTCATCAGCAGTTCTACCGCTTCTTTGGTAGTAGTACCAATGATCGGGTCACCACCAATACCTATGGCAGTAGAGATACCCATACCAGCTTTTACCACCTGGTCAGCTGCTTCGTAAGTAAGTGTACCTGATTTTGAGACGATACCTATGCGGCCTTGCTTGAAGATAAAGCCCGGCATGATACCCACCTTAGCCTCACCCGCAGTGATAACTCCAGGGCAGTTAGGACCTATCAGGCGGCAATCCTTACCATTAATAAATTCACGAGCCTTTACCATGTCCTGAACAGGGATACCTTCAGTGATGCAGATGATCACTTTGATGCCTGCATCAGCAGCTTCCATTATTGAATCAGCAGCAAATGCCGGTGGTACAAATATGATAGATACATCAGCGCCTGTTTTTACTACTGCATCCTTTACAGTATTGAATACAGGTTTCTCGAGGTGTGTTTGTCCACCTTTACCCGGTGTAACACCACCTACTACATTAGTACCAAATTCTATCATCTGGCCGGCGTGGAAAGTACCTTCCGTTCCTGTGAAGCCCTGAACGATAACCTTAGAGTTCTTATTTACTAAAACTGACATGTCGTTAGTTGAATATGTTGATTAGTTGATTGGTTGAGTGATGTAACGCACAACCTTTATAACGCGGGCAAAATTAAGGGAATTGAGGGCAAAAGCAAGCCCGATTTCATACATCAAAAAATAAAAATACGTTACATCCCAACCTTTTCCCCAAGGGATTCGTCTTATTTGTTGTAAGAAGAATAAAATGTAATAAAATATAGTCAAGAATTTGTAATGGGTAATCAATTCTAGATTTTGGAGGCCGGTTTCTACCGGCTTTCTAATTTATATCAAGTCCCGACCAGTCTATCTGACATTTATAAAATAAATATGTTTTTCTTACTCTAACATTCCCCCTACCATTTTCGTCTTACAGGTATAAGGATCGATCGGTGACCACGATGATGCTTTGTTTATTGACCATAACACTTGCTGCATCAGCCCTTATACAGCGCCTATCTGTAACTAAAGCTTACTATCAAGTCCGGACTTCCGGACTTTTTTTATGACAATTACATAATTGAAAAGGGGGAATCAGCTGATTCCCCCCTTTTCAATTATATCAAAAGTAGTTTTCTATTTTATTTTCCCTTTCTCTTCCAGCATGGTCATTTCCTTTGCTTTGTAGAGGAAGTCGGAGGCGAAGATGAAATTGTTGAGGTCTTCGTCTTCACTGAAGATGATCTCTTTGTTGGAGCCTTCCCATTTCTTATATCCTTTGTGCATATAGACGATATGGTCACCGCTTTCCATTACAGTATTCATATCGTGGGTATTGATCACGGTAGTGATATTATTCTCCACAGTCAGTTCTTTTATCAGCTTATCAATTACGAGGGATGTCTGCGGATCAAGGCCTGAGTTAGGCTCATCACAGAAAAGATATTTAGGGTTCATTACCAGTGCCCTTGCCAACGCAACGCGTTTCTTCATACCACCACTAATTTCCGCAGGGAACTTCCTGTTTGCATCAACCAGGTTCACCCTTTCCAATACTTCGTTAGCCTTCTTCCTTTTTTCTTTCCTGTCCATCTTAGTGAACATATCCAGCGGGAACATTACATTCTGCTCTACATTCTTACTATCAAATAAAGCCGAGCCCTGGAACAGCATACCTATTTGCTGGCGAATATCTTTCAATTCCTTCACTTCCATTTGGGTGATGTCCTGCCCTTCATACAGTACCTGTCCTGAGTCAACATGCATCAGTCCGATCATGATCTTCATGAGGACGGTCTTACCGCTACCGCTGCTCCCTATTATCAGGTTTGTCTTACCCGGCAACATCTGCGCGGAAACGTCATTCAGGACAGTTTTATCCCCGAAGCTCTTTTTGATGTTTTTGATCTCTATCATGTGTGATGGTTAGGCGGTATTCTATGGTAATATTATAGAAAATGCAGCAAAATCCATGCCGTACTGTTTAGTTTTCAGTTGGCAGTAGCAGTTTGCAGTTCTATCGGAAAAATTTCCGGCATTTTTAAGAAAACTGCTACTGCAAACTGCCAACTAATTATTAAAGAATAGCCCTAAGCGACATTCTACCCGTGTGAATAGCAGGATTATCGCCCGGTACACGGCCTTCATATTCGAGTGACACCTCAATACCCTTCCCCACTTTCCGGTCCCAGGTCATCCCCCAGAGGTAGTTGCTGCCGTTTTGCAGCGCATCGAGCATGATGAAGGACACGGACGTATTTGCCGCCCCATCGTAGTAAATATTGGAATAAGCTCCTTTTAGCTGGATAGCCCCGGTGGCAGGCTTGCTGAACCTGAACTCAAGATTGATGGTCTGTATTTTAGCATACTGCCCTCCATAGAGGTCTTTATTTCTTCGCTCCTCGAACTTATAACTGGTCGTTATCCGTAATACCGACCTGTTCAGCCAGGTAAGTGATGGCTCTGTTGATAGTTCATCCACATGATAACTTCGGTTATCGGAGAAAGGAGAAGAAAACCTTTTATATCCGCTTTTCTGCGCGGTGATGAAAGTAAACGACTTACTAATGTTCCACCTGAGCCTGCCGGTATGCTGCGCGTTAGATGTATTCTCGATACCAAAATTAAGCAGTTGCTTGCCGTTGCTGGCGAAGTAGTTGTAATCAAGGCCCCATTTAGAACTTGTACGATTGAAGAAGAAAGTATTGGTGAGCGCGTTATTGGTAAAGATGATCGCTGCATCGTCTTCCGTCTTCAGGAAAGGGTTGTAGGCTTTGTAACCTGCAAGGGACAACAGGCGGTTACCCACCTGCAATGATAGCTGATCGGAAAAGCGGGAAACGAACTTCTGCCATTTCTTGATGCCTTTGCTTTTAAAAAGATTAGCAGGATCGATAGTTAATGCCTGGTTGTAATTGATGTAGTTGACTTTTACATAATCATTGGTAGGTGTGAAGACACGGATGAATTTCTTCTGATCGGCGTAGAGGGCGACTTCAAATTCGTTGGCCTGCTGCACATTATCGCCGTTGTAATCGTTCCAGGTATATACGCCCTGCCCGGCGGGAACTTCTACATAGGTATAAGAGCGTTTCTGTTCCTGCCCGGAGCCAAACTCATACATGGTGTTGATGGTGATAAACCCCTTTCCTATGTTACCGCTATACTCCAGGCGACCCAACAGGCTTTCATCGGGTTTCTGATTGGTGAATGTGGTATCCTGCACAATGAGCTTACGATAAGTTCCCGTAAAGCCCAGTTTGTGATCTTTCCATTTAGCCAGTGTAGAGCGGAACTCCACGTTGTGGCTATAGCTCTGCTTATTGAACCGGTCATCACGCACCATCCTGTCGCGGCGCTGTGTGTAGGTGAGGCCATAGTTCACTGTTTGTTCACCTGCATTTCTGATGTACAAAGAAGACACATCGAATGAAAAAGCAGTAGGCAATAATGTATCCTGTGCCTTACTGGTGATGGCATTGTGCTCCAGCTCATACCTGCCACCGAGTGCAGTATTCAGTAGTTTTTTGAACGTATATTCCGCATAAGCTATGGGGCGGAGGAACTGTGTTGTTTGAAAAGTATCATTCGCATTGAGGATGTTCATCAGCACACCGCCTTTCAGTTGCTTATAGCTGTAGTCGTAAGAGCCGATGTTCCTATAACCAATGTAATCATTGCCTCTCCTGTACATACTGAATGCATATCCTGTAGTACCTGTCTTTTCGCTGCCCACTTTCGTGCCGACATCTACCAGGTGCTCGTCGGGTTTTACGCCTTGCTGTGGTACGTTCCAGTCACGCCCAAACTCTACGTTACGGTATGGTGCTATGGTTTGAAACCTATCTTGCACATATTCATAAGAGAGTTTGTTCTCCCATTTCCAGGTACGCCTGTTCAACGTGTCTCTCTTGCCAAACGGCCGGATCTCGTTATAGCCCAACTTAGATGCCATGCCCCAATGCGACTGGTTATCAATTTTGGAGAACAGGTTAGGATCAACATTACTACCGGCCACTTCCCAGCTGACTGTTTTTAGCGAGTCAATATTATAGGTTGTAGTGAGGGTATACACCTGTTGCTTCTTAGGGGTGATAAGTAATTGCACCGGGGCGTAGCTACCTTGTGGCACACCACCTACCCGTGGCACCCAGTCATACACACGGCCATTGGCATTGGTAGCAGATATCAAATAGTCACCACGGTTCTCACCCACGAAAGAAAAAGAGAGATTGTAAATGGCACTATCAGGGTTAGTAGAATACACAAATACAGAATCGTACAGCAAGCCGTTCACCAGTGTATCTACCATTTTGTAGAGCACTTTGTTTGGCGCAAAGGTATCGGTAGCGATCACCGGGTAAAACGCATTTTGTATAGAGTCGCCTATAAGGCCCAGAAAGCGTTTCTGGCTGCCGTCGAGTGTTTGCAGGTATGGCTGATTCTTTGCATCCTGGTTGGAGTAAGCATTAAAGCGGATATTGAGCTTCTTCCCTATTTGCAGTTCGTCGTAACCATATATCAGTGAGTTGAGGTAGTTCCTGTCCTGGTATTCGAACTCTACCTGTATGCGGCTATCCTTGGTGATCATGCGGCGGGGCATGAAGCGTATTTCACCTGTATTGTAGTTGATGATGTAATCGGCATTCTCACCACGTTCCATTGGCATATTGTTGATATACACCCGTTCGGTGTTAGCTAATACAATGAAGAATTGCTCACCGTTGTTGCCCGTCAATTTATATGGGCCCTGGTTGCCTTCCTGCCCGTCAAAAATATTCCGCGCAAATTGACCCTTTGCTACCGAGCCACTCAACCCTATTTTGTTCGTTGTGTTCTTACTGATCCTTATCTGGTCCTGGTAGTATATACCCTGCACTCTCTTAAAATAATTCAGGAAATAACCCGGCGGGTCTTCCAGGTTGTAATCACCAAGCGTTAAGTTGTGATGCCCCTTTTGCAGGTTGATATATATCTGGTCAAACTCCTGGAGACGTTGTGTATTCCCTTCTGGTTGGAACGGTATCGTATTATCCGTGATCGCTGCCTGTAGTTGAATACTATCGAGTATGAAACCATTTACTTGTAAGTTGAACTGCGAGTTGAGTACCACATCCTGGTTGTTGCCCAGGGAGATACTGCGCCCGTAGCTACCATTGTAGTCCAGCGTATTGAAATCAACAAAGCCATTACTTCCCGGCAGCCCTGTACCCGGGCGGTGGGTGAGGAACACATAGTTAGAATCAACCTGTCCTGTTGTTTTGTGTGCATATTGTTGATGAAAGGCTATCGCCATTCGCCTGTAAGTGATGCTAATGGAATCCATTGGTGGCTTATTCTTCCAATACAGTTTCGATTGCTCGGGGAGGACAACATAATCGGTATCATTTATACCGGCTATACGGACACTACCGGCTACCAGCGATAGAGAATCGATACGGATAGTATCAGTGACAGCAAAGGTCTTTGTGCGGATATTAGAGAACGGCTTATTGTCACCGCTTTGCGCTTTCAGCACAAAGGGTGATAGAAGAAAAAAAACATACAATATGGCCTTATACCAATACCGCTGCAAGTCACGATTTTTGATGTATTTGCGGTATCCGCAACATATCAAAGATAATGTAAAATGGCAGCAAGCAATTTGATATAGAGACATAGAAAGGTCACATATCATTAATATCCTTCAAGTCCTTGTTTTTATTATCTTTAAAACGAGCAAGCCAACGACAATATTATGATTGAAAGCAACAAAAAGCTGAGACTTGAAAATCTCAATTCCATAAAAGATTTTGTACTGGTAGCGTGCGGCATCATGTCGGCAACAGTGGGACTGAACGGATTCCTATTACCGAACGGGTTTCTTGACGGCGGGGTTACCGGTATATCTCTGCTGGTAAACAGGCTGATGCCTGGTATTGACTTCTCAGTATTGTTGATAGCGCTCAATATTCCCTTTATCCTTATAGGAAGTAAACAGGTATCAAAGGCATTCGCCATAAAAGCATTTTTAAGCATTGTGACGCTTGCCACAATGGTGCATTTTGTGCATGTGCCGCCGCTCACCAGCGACAAGCTATTGATAGCAGTTTTTGGTGGGTTCTTTGTAGGTGCGGGCATTGGGCTTACCATGCGGGGCAGTAGTGTGATAGACGGCACAGAGGTAATGGCGATATATATCAGCAGGAAATCTTCGCTTACAGTAGGCGATGTGATTGGTGGTTTTAATATTCTTGTGTTCTGCGTATCGGGCGTACTCATTGGTCTTGAAACGGCATTGTACTCTATGCTCACCTATATAGCGGCTTCCAAAACAGTTGACTTTGTGATAACCGGTATAGAGGAGTACATCGGGGTGACTATTATTTCGGATAAGTCTAACGAGGTGAAAGACACTATTATCAATAAGCTGAAGAAAGCTGCTACTATTTACAAAGGTGAAGGTGGATATGGTAAGAAGGGTGTCATAGAAACCGAGCGCAAGATCATCTTCACAGTTGTAACGAGGCTGGAAGTGCAGCGATTCATCACAGAAGTGAGAATGGTGGATGAAGATGCCTTTATTATCCAACATGTGGTGACAGACACTAAAGGTGGCATGATCAAACAGAGGGCATTGCATTAGAAGTCCTCCCGAACTCCCTAAAGGGGAGGAGTACATTAAATACACTAAGATGAAGACGATACAAGCGCAGATAGGAACAGACCACTACAGCACGCAACTAAGAACGGAAAGCGGTAATAACATTATAGCAGATGAACCCGCTACTTCAGGCGGAACGGATGCGGGATTTTCACCGGAAGAATTGTTGGCGTCTTCATTGGGAGCCTGTACTTGTATTACTGTGCGTATGTATGCCGACAGGAAAGGCTGGCCGTTGGAAAAGATTGAGGTAAAAGTCACCTTCGACAGGAAGAATGATATTAATGAGACCCTCCTGCACCGCGATATCACTTTTCATGGCGAACTGACGGAAGAACAAACCAACCGGTTACTCCTTATTGCCAACAAGTGCCCCATACACGAGACACTCACCCACCCCATACATATCAACACGAAATTGACATAAGTTTTTTACCATTGCTTTAACGCATCCTGCATCGTAACTTTAATAGCGGCATTCATTTTGTAGTTATTCGTTAAACGATGATGTTATGAAACTGAGCGAAACATGGTTCATAGAAGGATATGTAGATTTTGAGCTGCAGAAGTATAAACTCCTTGCCTACCTGAAAGAGGTGAATAAGTACTTCACCGAGACAAAGCTTTATCCGCAGTTGGCCGACATGGTGTTTCACTATAACAACCTTATCTCCCTGCGCGACAATAAGAAATTCCTGCAAAGCAGTTTCCCGAAACAACTAACTCAAATAGACCTGCAAAAACTGGAACTGACTTATGAGGCCATGCTGGAAGATAGCGAGTTGATGCAGGAGTTGGAGCGTATCATTCAATACGCTACGCCTCAACTAAAGCGCCACATAGAAGACGGTGCAGAGATATACGAAACCATCGAGAAACAACTGAAAGTCGAACCCGTTGGTATTGTGCCGCTTTATAAAGATGAAGGCTATATGCTGCTGCACTACGGGCAATATTCCGAGGTATTGGCTTATGCCTACACGATTACGCTCTTTGAAGAAAAAGACGCGCGATATAAAGGCATAAAGATGGAGTACATAGACAGCTTCAACAAGAGTCTGGTAAATACTTACGAGCAGATAAAGCTCGATATTATCCGTTCTATTCGCACACTGCCGAATCCGGCGGTTTATAGTGTGATATCACCAATGGCGGTGCCGTTGAATGAGACTTTGTTGCCTATTGCGAAAAGAGTTTTAGCGAGGCAGCTTTCGGCTTAAATAGATGTGTCACACCTTGAGGTGTGGCACATCTATTTACCTAGAGCGTGGCGAAAGCATCTACTTTACATATCTCTTCCCATTGTCCACCACTAAGCTTAAGCAAATATGTGTACGATGAACTTATATGGTGTCCTAGGAATTGAGTACGGATACGAACAACACAATATTGTCTATTATTTAGAAAGATCATTTTTGAAAACGAATAGAGGACGTTAGAGACCTCGCCTTCTTCGACCTTAGTATAGTACCGTTTATATATCTTAAGATTTGGCAGTAAGCCTTTAGGCAATTTATTTATATCCCATTTTGAATTATCCTGCAAGTAGTAACCTGTAAGAAACTCATTTGTATCGATTCCAAAACTTGTCAAAATAGTCAAGAAAGTATCTATTCTTTTTTTTCCTCCCTGAGTGAATACTTCTTCTTTTTCCTCAGCTAAGTAACGATTTGAAACGGTATCATTTGGGAGCTGGCGATTTGAATTATATTGCCCGATAATTGAATATTGCAATGTGTTTAGTTCTGTCTGGGCAACACTAATTTGGGATAATAGCAGAAGGACAATGAAAGTAATTGATCTCATAAAAAGCAATTTGAGAGCAACTATTGCCACTCTTTAATATAGACGTATTAATGCCACTATTTCCCTACTAGATGTCCCACACCTTTGAGGTGTGGACATCTAGATTATTTCTTCACCACTTGTTCCGGGTCTTCCATTGAATGATGAGCTATGCCCATTTCTACCTGCTTGCGGGTTGGTAATAGTATCAGGCGAAGCGTCGTATCGTTGGTAAAATAACTGATGGCCCAGTTGAAGAAGATGATGAGTTTATTCTTCACACTCAATATCAGCATCAGGTGCAGGAACATCCAGAACAACCATGCGATAAATCCCTGGAAACTGATGAACGGCAGATCAACTACCGCTTTGCGTTTACCTATCGTTGCTAATGAACCCGGATCTTTGTACTCAAATTCGGTGAGTGGCTTGTTATGCAGCAGTCGTTTTAAATTCTTTGCCAGTGTCTTGCCCTGGTTCACCGCTACATTGGCTACTTGCGGATGCCCTTTAGGATACTTAGGCGTTTCCATATAGGATACATCACCTATGGCATACACGTTGCCTAAACCCTCTACCCTATTGTGCCTATCCACCTTTATCCTGTTGCCCCTTACTATGATGTCTTTAGGTATGCCAACAGGCACGTTGCCCATTACACCAGCCGCCCATATCATGGTGCGGGTCTTGAGCGATGTACCATCTTTAAAAGTGATCGTGTGCCCATCATAGGTATCTACCAGTGTATTGAGCATCACCTTCACGCCCAACTCTTCGAGATACTCTTGTGATTTCCTCTTTGAGCCTTCACTCATATTCGCAAGTGTATTGCCGAGTCCTTCTATCAAATGTATCTTCAGATGCGAGAAATCCATGTCAGGATAATCGCGCGGCAAGACGTTCTTCTTCATTTCTGCTAATGCACCGGCGAGTTCTACACCGGTAGGCCCTCCGCCTACAACGGCGATGTTCAGTATCTCGTCCAGTTCTTCGCCATTTGCACTTAGTGCGTCTTCAAAGTTGAGCAAGATACGGTTACGCAATGTGATCGCTTCCGTAGTTGATTTCATAGGGAAGGCATACTTCTCTATTTCTTTATTGCCAAAATAATTGGAAGTGCAACCCGTAGCGATGATCAATTGGTCGTATTCGAAAACGCCGTCTTCTGTAATAACGCTGTTATTTGCCGTATCTATCTCTTCTACTTTGGTGATGCGAACATGTACATTTCTTTTGCGTTGAAAAACTTTTCTTAACGGGAACGATATTGAACTGGGTTCTAATCTTGCCGTGGCTACCTGGTAAAATAATGGTTGGAATTGGTGGAAATTGTATTGGTCAATGATAGTGACATCGCAACCTGTATCTTTTATCTGTCTGGCTAACTGTAAGCCCGCAAATCCTGCCCCCAAAATTACTATTCTTCTCTTGGTCATAATGGCTGATTTTATATTGCAAAGCTACTATACATACGCATAGCGCCGCAATAATGATTGTTTATAGTTACCACAAAGAAAACGTGCCACACTAGTGAAAGTATGGCACGTTATATATAGTTTTCTGAACCTTAGCGGGCTATGTTCACCGCACGCAGTTCACGTATTACAGTCACTTTTATCTGGCCCGGATATTGCATTTCCTTCTGGATCTTGTCTGCAATTTCGAAAGACAGGCGATCGCTATCCGCATCGCTTACTTTGTCGGCTTCTACTATTACGCGAAGCTCACGGCCTGCTTGTATTGCGTATGCTTTTTCAACACCTGTATATGCCAAAGCGAGGTTCTCCAGGTCTTTGATACGTTGCAGGTAGCTTTGCATCATTTCGCGACGGGCACCCGGTCTTGCACCACTGATGGCATCACATGCCTGAACCAAAGGAGAAATAATGTAGGTCATTTCCATTTCATCGTGGTGGGCACCTATAGCGTTCACGATGGCAGGATGTTCCCCACATCTTTCAGCAACCTTAGCGCCTAACAATGCGTGGCTCAGTTCTGTTTCTTCATCCGGCACTTTACCTATATCGTGGAGGAGACCGGCACGTTTAGCCAGTTTTACTACTTTTTGTCCTAATCCTAATTCCGCCGCCATGATACCGCAAAGGTTGGCAGTTTCTTTAGAGTGCATCAACAGGTTCTGTCCGTAAGACGAACGGAAACGCATTTTACCTACCAGGCGAACGAGGTCCTTATGCAGGCCGTGTACTCCAAGTTCGATAATGGTGCGCTCACCTATTTCCATTATCTGCTCTTCCAGTTGCTTCTTGGTCTTTTCCACTACTTCCTCAATACGGGCAGGGTGAATACGGCCATCCTGAACAAGGCGTTGCAAGGATAGGCGCGCTATCTCACGGCGTAGCGGGTCAAAGCAGCTCAGTACTATTGCTTCCGGGGTATCATCAATGATCAGGTCAACTCCGGTTGCTGCTTCCAGCGCACGAATGTTACGTCCTTCGCGGCCGATGATCTGTCCTTTTATTTCGTCACTTTCCAGGTTGAACACAGTGATGGCATTCTCAATGGTCTGTTCAGCACCTGTACGTTGTATAGATTGGATGATGATCTTCTTGGCTTCTTTGGTTGCATTTACCTTAGCCTCTTCCATTATCTCCTTCACATGCGCCATTGCACGGGTACGTGCTTCTTCTTTCACGGCTTCAATCAGCTCTGTCTTAGCTTCTTCAGCAGAGAGATTAGCTACCTTTTCCAGCCTTTTTATGTGCTCTTCCTGGTGTTTTTCCAGTTCAGTACGCTTAATGTTCACCACCTCCAGCTGGCGCTCGAGGTTTTGCTTTTGATTTTCATTCTCCTGGATCTGCTTTTGCAGGGCAGAATGCTTATCGTTGTTGCTTTGCTGCTGCTGCTTGATGCGGGCTTCCGCTTCCACGAGCTTTTGATTACGTTGATTAGCGTCTTTCTCGTGTTCGCTCTTAAGTTGTAAAAAGTGTTCTTTTGCTTCTAGTATTTTTTTGTCCTTAAGTGTTTCTGCAAGTGTTTTAGCGTCTTCAATCAGTTTTTTTGCTTGTGCTTCTGCTTCTTCTACCTGTTTCTTTGTGTTTTTTGAGAAAATCGCTTTACCCAGTAGTGTGCCTATTACTATAGCCACCACCGCAACGATGGCGACAATGATCGTACTGTCCATGATATATATGAGTCTTTTTCAAGTAAAATTAATAATGTCACATTATTAAGTGCAATATGTGACTTGTCCTAATGTTAGCGTGCTAAGTTAATAAAAGATTTCCGAACGGCAGACATTAGCCTATAGGAATATGGGGGTAACTAAAAAGAACAAAGGTTTGCACGACACCGAACATAGCTTAATTTTAAGGCGAAATTCCCCTTCAATGGTTCTATCCTTTGCCTATTGTAATGTTTCCCGTTGCCCAATGCGCAGCGAACCAGCCCATTCTTCCGAACAGGTAAATGAAGTACTTTTTGGGGAAAGAGTGGAGATATTAGAAATAAACGACAAAGATTGGGCAAAGATCAAGTGCGAATGGGATAGCTATGTAGGTTGGTGCAAGATTTCCCAGTTGACTGTTGTTACCCGCAAGGCCTATAATAAAGAGCTGAAATTCATTACCGCCCGCAATACCGACAAGCTCGTACTGCCGGAAAGTGAAATGTGGTTGCCTATGGGATCAGACCTCTTTCCTCTTAAAGGCGGAAAAGTGACCATTGGGATAGAGCAGGGTAAATTCAAAGGGAAGAAACTTGACTTTGCTCAACTGGAGCTAACCAAAGAGACTATTAAGGCTGCTGCATTGCAGTATATGAATGCTCCGTACTACTGGGGAGGCCGCACCATAGCCGGCATAGATTGCTCAGGGCTTACACAGATGGCTTATAAATTATGCGGCAAAGCTATTCCACGCGATGCCAGTCAGCAGGCACTGGAGGGAACAACGGTTGACTTCCTGCAAAATACCCATTGCGGTGACCTGGCTTTCTTTGATAATGCAGATGGTAAAATTGTACACGTGGGCATCCTGATTGATGAAAGTACTATCATTCATGCGACAGATGCCGGGGGGCGTGTAGTGATAGATAAAATAGACCAGGGCGGTATCATCAGCGTGGCCCGCAGGCAACGCACACACAACCTTAGGTTTGTGAAAAGGTATTTTTAATCGAATTAATATTCCCTGCCCTTATAAAAGAAGCGGAACATGTTGCGGCCTATCTGGTACTTCACAACGTCGTAGTTCAGTTCCCAGCTTTCAAGACTGGCACTTGTTACATCATATAGCTCACCTTCAGAGAACATCCTGAGGATATTGGCCCTGTTCACGTATGCAATAGAGTTGTATTGCACCACAAAATTATTGGGATAGTAGCTTTCCAGTTGCGTGATCTCGCCTTTGTAGAAGACTTTTAAATAACCACTAGGATCTCTGTAGGCACAAAGATTATCACCCACTTCAAACTCAGGATTGAAGTAGCCAATTGTCCTGACACTATCTCCGTAGAATATTTTGAAATAACCGTCGTTAGAAACATAGGCTACCATATTGTCACCCGCACGGTAACTAAGTGGCGCAAAGTTCTCTACGAGGAATGTGTTGCCGTTATGAAATATTTTAAAGGTCTTGTTTGCGTCTACATACGCAACGGTATTTCTCCCTGCATCAAAACTACTCACTGCATAGTCTTCCTGCGATATCAGTTCTCCATGATAGAATACCCTGAACTGGTTCGCATAGTTATTGTACGCTACAATATTGTCTGTTACTTTGATACCAAAGATCGCGGTATCTCCCAGGAAATTTTCCATCGGGTATATCACGCCGTTGTAATACACACTATAGTCTCTGCGCCTGCCATCAAGAAATACCAACACACTATCACCCAGGTAATATTGATCACAAAGTGGTGTCAGGTTTTTAATAGTACCCTTGTCAAATACATTCAGGGAATTAGCGTTGAGGTAAGCCACCAGGTTATCACTTACAAGAAAAGCATTAGTGTATCCGGGGTTAATTGTTTTCACGCCACCACCGTAGTATATTCTGAAAGACCCTGAATTATCCAGGTAAGGAATTACGCATCTTCCTACTTTAGTGAGCCTTGGCGGCAGGTAATCCACCTTGCGGATCATTCCTTTGTCCCACACCATTATTTCGTTCTGGATATTGGTATAGGTAGCCAGGGGTTGGGCTGTTGCAGTAGCAAATTCAAGTATCAGAAGTGTAATTAGAAATAGTCCACGCAACATTTAGAGGGAATTTGTGGCAAAATAAGAAATAATACAAATAAAAAAGCCAGCCTGAGAACAGGCCAGCCCCTATAAACCCTATCACTATGAAAACTTGTACAAAAGTAATATCTAAGATTGTTTTTCCAAATTTATTTTCTCGATACGTGTATAAACATACAATCAGCAGCTTAAAGAATTTCTTTTCCCATATACCATGATTCTAATTTGTATCAATAAAAAAGCCGGTCTGAGAACAGACCAGCCCCTATAAACCCTATCACTATGAAAACTCTTATTAGTAGATCAAACAATAAATGCTTGATGACATATCAAAGTTATAACTTAAAATTAAAACCAACGGTGACTTAAGTCACCTCTATACGGGCTTTTATCTTATTTCTTCTTCTTAGGAGTAAAGATCACCAACATACGTCGTCCTTCCATTTTAGGCATTGATTCTAAAGAACCGAATTCAGCCAAACGTTCGGCAAACTTCAGTAATAATAGCTCTCCCCTTTCCTGGAACATGATCGCACGTCCTTTGAACTGAACGTAACACTTTACTTTATCGCCGTCTTTCAGGAACTTTTCAGCATGCTTAGCCTTAAAGTCGAAGTCATGATCATCAGTATTAGGAGTAAAGCGTATTTCTTTTACTTCAGTAGCTTTTGCTTTAGCTTTCTGCTCTTTATCCTTCTTCTTCTTCTCGTAAAGGAACTTCTTATAGTCTATCAGCCTGCAAACAGGAGGAACAGCATTGGGAGATATTTCTACCAGGTCCACCTCTTGATCTTCAGCCATTTTAATGGCTACTGCTATCGGGTAAACACCCGGCTCTATGTCTTCACCTATCACACGCACCTCAGCTGCCGTTATTTCGCGATTAAGGCGGTGTTCGTTCTGTACTTGTCTTGGTCTAAAGAATGGTTTTCCTTTACTTCTTCTTTGCATTAATGGTTTTTAAAAATGATTGCAAAAATAACGCATTTTATCAAACAAATGCATATTCTATGCTATATAAACTTTACTACTGTATTAATTTAACTTTTTCCCTGCCAATTGCTCCCTAACTATCGCCTGAACCTCAGCTACAAAGGCTTCCAGCGGCACAGAGCCTTTATCGCCATCACCCTGCTTACGCACCGACACTTGTCTTTCCTCCATCTCTTTTTCACCTACTATCAGCATATAAGGCACCTTCATCAGCTCTGTATCACGGATCTTCCTGCCTATTTTCTCGCTCCTGTCGTCTATTTCAGCTGTGATGTCTGCCGCTATCAGGGCATTCTTTACTTCAACTGCGTAGTCATGGAACTTATCACTAATAGGCAACACCTTCACTTGCAGCGGAGCCAACCAGAATGGCAGCTTACCGGCACAGTGCTCCAGCAATACGGCTATAAAGCGCTCCATTGAGCCAAATGGTGCACGGTGTATCATCACCGGGCGTTTGCGGGTATTATCGGCATCTACATATTCCAATTCAAAGCGTTCAGGCAGATTGTAATCCACTTGTATCGTACCCAACTGCCAGCTTCTGCCCAGGGCATCCTTCACCATAAAATCCAGCTTAGGGCCATAGAAGGCGGCTTCGCCATATTCTATTACGGTTTTCAGATTCTTTTCTGCTGTGGCTTCTATTATAGAGCGTTCTGCTATTTCCCAGTTTTCTTCGCTGCCTATATACTTGCTGCGGTCTTCCTGGTCACGAAGTGATATCTGCGCAGTAAACTCCTGGAAATCCAATGACTGAAATACATACATCACCAGGTCTATCACCTTCTGGAATTCTTCCTTCACCTGGTCGGGGCGACAGAACAGGTGGGCATCATCCTGGGTAAATCCACGCACGCGGGTTAAACCATGTAGTTCACCCGATTGCTCATAACGATATACTGTACCGAACTCAGCCAGACGCAATGGAAGGTCTTTATAAGAACGTGGTTGTGTTTTATATATCTCGCAGTGATGCGGACAGTTCATTGGTTTTAGCATGAACTCCTCACCTTCCTGTGGTGTTGTAATGGGACGGAAACTATCCTTACCATACTTCTCCCAGTGGCCTGAGGTAACATACAGTTGCTTGCTGCCAATATGGGGAGTGATCACAGGCAGGTAACCACCTTTTATTTGTGCTTTCTGCAGGAACTGTTGCAGGCGCTCACGCAGCATAGCTCCTTTCGGTAACCATAAAGGTAAGCCACTACCTACCTTCTCAGAGAAGGCAAAAAGTTCCAGTTCCTTGCCCAGCTTACGGTGGTCGCGCTTCTTAGCTTCCTCCAGCAATACCAGGTATTCATCCAGTTCTTTCTGAGCCGGGAATGTGATACCATAGATGCGTGTCAGCATCTTGTTCTTTTCATTACCCCTCCAGTATGCACCGGCGATGTTCATTAGCTTAATAGCCTTTATAAAGCCTGTATTAGGTATGTGTGGTCCACGGCACAAATCGGTAAAGTTACCTTGTGTGTAGAAAGTTATTTCACCATCATTCAGACCTTCCAGCAATTCCAGTTTATACGGGTCTTGCTTTTCATTGAAAAAAGCTATGGCTTTATCTTTAGGCATTTCCTCACGCACATAAGCGTTAGCGGCTTTTGCCAACTCTTTCATTTTGTCTTCTACCTTCTTCAGGTCTTCTTCTGTTATAGTCTGGTCGCCCAGGTCTATATCATAATAGAAACCATTCTCAATAGCAGGGCCTATACCAAACTTAGTACCCGGGAACACAAACTCTAATGCCTCAGCCATCAGGTGAGCTGAAGAGTGCCAGAAAGTAGTTTTTGCTTCACGCGCATCCCATGTCAGGAGCTTAAGACTTGCATCATTTTTTATAGGACGGGTAGCATCCCAAACTTCACCATTTATTTCTGCGGCCAGCACTTTACGAGCGAGGCCTTCACTTATGGACTTAGCCACATCCATTGCAGATACGCCTGCTTCATATTCGCGTACCGCACCGTCGGGCAATGTAATTTTGATCATATACTATCTATTATTTACTAAACAGGTTCGCAAAAGTACGAATTGAACCTGTGATGAATAAATTTATAAAAAAAACCATCCCGCAAGGCGGGATGGTCATAATTTCTTATGTTTCCCGATTAGAACTTCTCCAGGGTATGCTCTATACGTACCGTATCCAGTACATTATTCCATATCTGCTTCAGTTCATACTTTAAGGTAAACTTGCTATCACTAAACTCGGTGATCTTTGCTATCAGCGTCCTTTCGTAGAAATAGCGCTCACAGTTGTATAAATTCAGCACCTCTTCATTCTGAGTAAGCTCCCAGGTATGATTATATACTTCACCATCTACTCCTACACAAAGTTCTGTACCCGTATGGTGTTTACCCTTGCCATTGGTGAAGAATTGTATGAAATCATCCTTCAGGCACTGAGGATAGATATCCGTTACAGTTGTGTCGGTACCTAATTCTGTCTGGTATGTCAGTTTATACGCAGTTGTCTTCCATTTGGTAGGCTCATCTGCAGCAGTACCTTTATTGGCACCGCGCAACATTTCCGAACGGGAAAGAGGCACATCAAGTGTCTGCTCTTCCGTACTGCAGGAAGATAATACTGTCGCCAAGAGGCATGCTGACAATAACTTTCTCATAGAGTTTTTGCTCATTTAAACACCTAAAACTAATGAATATAGCTGTCTAATAAAAGAAATCAGTAAAATTATTTAGCCTCAAGGCTATATACAGCAACGTTAAAACAGGGTTAAACTTAAAAAGCTCCTATATAACCTATCCGGGAGGGTGTATTTTTAACCCCGCGATATAGGATATTGCCGCTCATAAATTAGCTTTGCCATAGATGAAGAGAGTCTTTCCACTCATAGTTCTATTAATTACCTTATCTGTACTGGGCATTATGTTCATTCAAATGCACTGGATACGGAATGCCATATTGGTAAAACGCCAGCTCCACGAGAAAAATATAGAAAATTCTGTAAAGCAGATACGCGAGTTGATGTACAACAAGTATTTCGAGAAAAGGGCTGTCGGTTATATCCCCAGCGAGGGTTCTCGACAATACAATTTGCGCAACTTCACCATTATGGACTTTTCGGAAGAAGAGGTAAAAGGCATCATAGACAGCACCCTGAAAAAGAATGACCTGAAGAATAAATATGAATATTGCATCACCAATATATTCGATCAGTCTATAGCCGTCAGCAGTAATTTCAAGCCTGAATATTTCAACGCTTCTATCAAGGAATTGATCACCCCTATTTCGGGCTTGCAAGTAGAAACTTTGTACCTGTATATAGAGGACAAGAACTATATTATCAAGCAGATGGGCGGACTGATAATAGCGTCTATCTTTTTCACCTGTATCATCATATCCGCTTTTGCGCTCACGATACGCACCATGTTCCGGCAGAAGAACCTGTCTGAGATCAAGTCTGATTTTATCAATAACATGACGCATGAGCTAAAGACACCACTGGCTACGATATCACTGGCTATTGACGCGCTGGTGAACGAGAAGGTGATACACGATACCGAGAAGATCCGCTACTATAGCAGCATGATAAAGGATGAGAACAAACGGATGAATAAACAGGTGGAAAAGATACTACAAGCCGCCCGTATAGAACGCCAGGAAATAAAACTCAACCTGCAGGAACTGAATGCCCACGAGATCATCAGTAAGATAGCCGATAACCTTGCTTTGCAGGTACAGGAGAAAAATGGCACTATATCATTACATCTGAAGGCAGCGAAAGAAGTGATAGAGGCTGATGAAGTGCACTTCTCCAATATCGTTTTTAACCTGCTGGATAATGCCATTAAGTACTCTAAAAACAATATACCGCTACAGATAGATGTAGACACGTCAATAGCAAGTAATGGTATGCTGGCTATCAGGATAAAGGACAACGGTATTGGTATGAGCAAAGAAACCCAGAGCAGAGTCTTCGAAAAATTCTATCGCGCCCATACCGGCAACCTGCACAATGTAAAAGGTTTCGGCCTCGGCTTAAGCTACGTTAAAGCTATTGCAGAAGCACATGGTGGCAAGGTAAAAGTAGAAAGCTCCCTGGGTAAGGGTTCTACCTTCACCATATTCCTCCCCTTCTCTGCTGCAAGCTAGACAACTACACTAAGGCTCTTGATAACTGCTGCCAGGCGCATCGCATCATATATACGTGCTTCAGTAGCTCCGTGTTCCTTTACAGAACGCTCGTGAGATGTAACGCAGCGCTCGCAACCATTCACGGCAGAAACCACCAGGCTGGTCAGCTCAAACAACTCTTTACCTATCACCGGGTTCATCATGATGCTCATACGCAGGCCGGCGGGTGTATTCTGATAATACTCCGTTCCGTCCATATAATGCTTAAAGCGGTAGAAGATATTATTGGCGCTCATCAGCGAGGCGCAACTGTGTATCTCAGCTATCTCAGCTTCGCTTGCACCTTCCTTGATAGCCAATGCTTCAAAAGACTGTATCAGCACATTATTCTTTTCATTCACTACTACGGACAAAGCCAGTAATGCACTGTCTTTTTTCGAAATATTTTTCCCGTTTAGTACTGCCGATACATTCAGCTTTAAGTCCCTGATGTATTTACTATCAGTAGCAACCAGTCTTTCAAGGCTCAAAGAGATATGCTCAGGCGCTATGCCCAGGTCGGCAAACATATTCACTACAGTTTCGTGTTGTATCATCTTCGCTCTTATTTACTATTCTAAAAAAATCCACCCTGTGTGATTACAGGGTGGATCAAGTTGTTTCATTAGTTATTATCCTACTTCTGCTACCAGTGTTTCTTCACCTTTGCTCCAGTTACAAGGGCAAAGTTCATCTGTCTGCAAGCCATCCAGCACACGCAGTACTTCTTCCACATTACGGCCTACGCTCAGATCGTTCACAGACACCCAACGCACAGTACCTTCATTATCTATTATGTAAGTAGCACGGTATGCTACTTTTTCTTCTGCTGTAAGGATACCAAGATCTTCCGCCAGGGATTTAGAAGTATCAGCTATCATCGGGAATTTAAGGCCATTCAAATCCTTATGTGCCACGCGCCATGCATGGTGTACATATTCATTATCAGTAGACGCACCAAACAACATTGTATCACGATCCTGGAAGTTGGAGAAATTGTTGTTGAATTCTGCTATTTCCGTTGGGCATACAAAGGTAAAATCCTTTGGCCACCAGAACATAACAGTCCATTTTCCTTTAAAAGTATCGTTGCTGATTTCAGCGAACTCTTTTCCTTTCTCCAGGGATACAACCGCTTTCTTCTTAAATTCAGGAAACTTCATTCCTACTGTAATAAACTTGTTCATAAAAACTTAGGAGTTATTTTAAAAATTCTCCGCAAAGGTAACGGATACTAACATCAGTAAGAACTTACCACCCATTGTGTTTGCCTATGAAAAAATAAGGCTTATCAATTAGGGAAAACCATAAAATGACAAAGCGGTTACCGATGGTAACCGCTCTTAATATATTTTTTGTAGTGAAAAATTAGTTTAATGATATGTCTGACAAAGATGATGGAGACATATTATGTATCAATAGCTGATGACAGCTTGTCTCGGTAAAAAACTTGTGAAGTGGGAAGGCCGCAATTATTTCCAAAGCCTCTTGTTCATCCTCGGCCTCTATCACACACCATATCATATTGCGCTGTACCGACACACTATAAGAAAGCATAATACCTTCTGCAAACAGCTTGTCAACATATTCTTTGTGAGCCGGTATCGTATCAGTCATTTCCTCTGTAAACGGCGGCAGTTCTATATTAAATAAATACTGTGTCATTGTTTTCAGAATTTGACCATTATGCCTTTGGTTATCTTAATAAGGTTACGTTCCCTGATTTCCTAACCCTTTGCCCGGCAGCACAGAAGCCATCCGCATCCCATACATACACACCCATTCCACACGGATTACCTTCAAATGTACCATCCCAGAACTTGGTAGCGTCATCAGTGTAGAACACCAGCTTGCCCCAACGATCGTAGATGCGCAGGTAGTTCAGCTTGGAAAGTTGTTTGTTTTTGAAACCAAATCTCTTTGTCTGCGGCACGTCACTGTCGGGAGCAAATGCGTTAGGCAGATTCATCTCATCACAAGTAACACGCACCACCACCGTATCTATAGAGCTACACTCTAGTCCGCTGGATAGCTCCGTTACTTCTACATAGTAAGTGAAATCATTAGGAGGATTAACCGTAGGAGTTGGCAGCGATGTATCGTTTATGTACTGATACGGGAACCACCTGTAGGCAAATGTACTGTCGCCATAAGACATGTAAGGACCACCAAGTATGGTGCTGGCACCGTCTTTCAGTTCCCTGTCGGGCCCTGCATCTGCATTTACTTTATTTACTACCACCTCAATAGTTGTATCTACCCTGCAACCCGTAGGGAACACCATAGATATAGTATACTCGGTAGTGTAAGAAGGGAATGCGTGTACATTGAAGATCGTTGAGTCATCCAAAGATGCTACCGGTGTCCATCTTACCGTATCTGCACCACCCGAGAAGGCAGTAAGCAAAATAGTATCTCCCTGGCAAATGGCGGTATCATTACTCAATTGAATATCCGGGATACGTATTACGCGAATTTGTTTACACCCTACATTCATTGTCGGCATACCCTCATCCACTACATAATAGACATTGAACAATCCCGGAGTATCGTAAGAATATACAGGCGGTATGTAACTGTATGAACTGGAAATGGAAGAATTGGTACAAGCAGGGAACTTAACCCTTGACAAACTCAGGTTAGAGTTAGTTATAAATGCATACACATCATCCTGTCCCTGGTTGCGGATCATCCTTGAAAGGCCTGTAGGACCATTCAATTGTGCCGGCGTCATTGTAAGACCATAAGTAAAAGCGCCATATGGACCAAACGGACCAGGCATCGTTACCCTTACAAATTCGTTGGTAGCACCGTTCGTAATAAAGGCTATAAGGTTATCGCAATCCCTTGACATCGAAATAGACGTAGGACCAAATAATCTTGAGTTAGGATTACCGATATTGGTAACCGTCGGAGCGAGGTTATTCAGCGAAGAGCCGAGGTCAACCCTTACCATAGTGTTATCCAGTTCGTTGGTAACGAAAAGATACCATGAGCCAAGATCATAAATACCTGCCAGATCACTCGGTGATGCAAAAGCGTTATTTACGTTACCCAGGTTAACAGGTATTGGCGTATAAGAGATATTGTCTGAAAAGTCGATGTAAGTAATAGAGTTATCACCGGAATTTACACACCAGCCTCTCCATTGAGTTCCTTCTTTCTGGATAAACAAACCTGTAGGGACATTGAAAGTTCCTCTCAGGTTGCCCATATTAGCGATGCTCGGTAAGTTGTTAGTTAACGACGGACCGAAATCAACACGGGTAATAGAAGATGAAGCGAAATCAGTACCACCTAATATGAAAACGTGCCAGTTGCTTTTTTCTATATCATGAACGATATACAAAGCAGTAGGATTAGTAGGGATCTTACCTTCCAGCGTACCAAGGTTGGTGAACGTAGGTGTATTATCCAGGCTGGTGCCATATTCAAGCCTTACCAACTCACCCGTGGCTGCGTTGGTGACAAAGCCGTAATAATTAGCACCATCGCGATCAATATTGATATCGGACGCCCCCTGGAAGCCGAAATTGAAGCCGAGAAAATCACCGATGGCATTATTCAGCAGGAAACCGGAGCAAAAACCCCAGTAATTGGTCTGCGGGAAAACCGCATTACTTGTTAGCTGGATAGGCTGGCGAACGCAAACCGTGTCTGGTGCTTCGAAAAGATCCAGGGTCTGGGCAGTAACAGTCGTGAATTGAGACACTAAAAGTGCTACAAAAAGTAGGCATTTTCTCATAATACAGAAAGGCAGTTTCACTTTATTTGGGCTAATATACCTAATTGACTAAAATTTTTCTAGTAAAAGAGTATTTTTATTTCAAATAAAGATACAATTATGTACCACAATCATCGAGCCAAGTATTCCGTACTAAAGGCTGCGCTTACGTTATTAACTGTAGGTGTAATATGTAATGCCTCCGCTAAGGAGGGTATGTGGCTACCGCCCACCTTGAAGAACAAAGCTGAGGACATGAAAAACTCCGGTTTGAAAATACCGGTTGATAAGATATACAACACCAACGGCACAGGGCTGAATAATGCCGTAGTATTATTCGGCAAGGGCTGCACGGGCGAGGTCATTTCTGCTAAAGGGCTGGTACTTACCAACCACCACTGCGGCTATGGCACCGTTCAGGGGCTCAGCAGCCTGAAAAACGATTACTTTGCCCAGGGCTTTTTTGCCAAAAATATAGCTGAAGAGATCCCCTGCCCCGGCTTGACAGTTTCGTTTATCCGTCGCATGGAAAATGTTACTGATAAGATACTCGGTGGCATAAAAGACAATATCAGTGAAATTGAGCGTGAGAAAATAATAGCCACACGCATTGCTGCACTGGCAAAAGGCTACAAAACCACTACCGGCCTGGATGCAGACATAAAACCATACTATGGTGGCAACCAATACTGGGTATCGCTGATGGAGACATTCAGGGACATACGCCTGGTGGGCTTCCCTCCCAACGGCATAGGCCAGTTTGGAGGCGATACCGATAACTGGATGTGGCCGCGCCATACAGGTGATTTCTCTATGTTCCGTATATATGCAGGTAAAGGAAACAAACCTGCCGACTATGCCAAGACCAATACCGCATACCGCTCTACACAATTCCTCACTATCAATGCCGGTGGATATAAGGAAGGTGATTTCACTATGGTATATGGTTTCCCCGGACAAACTCAACAATACATTACCGGTGCACAGGTAAGCCAGATAGAAACGATCGTGAACCCGATACGCGTGAGTGTTCGTGGCAAAAAACTGGATGTATTGACCAAAAATATGGATCAGTCGAGAGATGTTTTCCTGAAATACACCTCAAAGCGCGCAAGCATAGCTAACGGCTGGAAAAAATGGCAGGGTGAAATGCGTGGCGTAAAGCAAAATGATGTGCTGACAACTAAAAGGACTTACGAAGCGGAATTTGACAAGTGGGCATCTAAGAACCCGACCATGCCGGGTGGCAGTGGCTTGCTCAGCAGCCTGCAGATGACAGTCAACAGTTCTAACGACCTGGTGAAAGCAGATGAATATATTAAGGAAGCAGTGCTTGGTGTGGAACTGATCAGTCAAGGTGTGGTACTGGAAAAGATGCTCAATGCCTTCCGCAAAAGTGGCACTCCGGACAAACTCCAGGAAGAACTACAGAAGATAGCAAAGAGCACCGATGGCTTCTACAAAAACTACGATGCCCATACCGACAAAGAAGTATTTGAAGCGCTGATGCCAATGTACATCAGTAATAACATGGGCTACATTCCGGAAGACTATATGGACATGAAGAACCAGGCGGGTAGCTACAGCAAATGGGCAGACAATGTCTTTAAAAGATCAATGTTGGCAGACCCGGCAGACCTGAACAAGTTTGCAGCTACAACAAATTTCAAAGACAGTGCGCGCATCCTTTCAGACCCGGCTTACAAACTGTACACTACTATTTCATGGTACAAAGAAAACAGTCTGAAGCCACGCCTCGGCAAAGCTTCTAACGATCTGAAGACAATGAACCGCAACTACATGAAGAGCATGATGCTGAAAGAAGGCACCGACAACTTCTATCCCGATGCTAACCTGACGCTTCGCCTTGCTTATGGTAAGATACGCGGCATTGACCCGGACGGCCCTGCAGGTTACTCTTACCAGACCAACCTAGATGAAGTAATAAAGAAAGACAACCCTAAAGTAGAAGAGTTTGCAGTACCTGTGTACCTGAAAACACTACACAAGGAAAAGAACTACGGACGCTGGGCTGTGAATGGCACGGTACCTGTAGCCTTTATAGCCGACAATCATACATCGGGTGGTAACTCAGGCAGCCCTGTGCTGAACGCTAAAGGCGAACTAATAGGCACCAACTTCGACCGTATATGGGAAGGCACGATGAGTGATATAGATTTCGACCCGAGGGTATGCCGCAACATTTCACTGGATGTACGCTATACACTTTTCGTGGTAGAGAAATTCGGCAATGCCAAATGGCTGCTGGATGAAATGAGAATAGTGAAAAACTAATTTAAAAACGAAAGTAAAAGAGCTCCTGAATAAGGGGCTCTTTTTTTATGTCCCCCCGGAGGGCTATTTATTTTTTGAAAACCGCTATGGGCAAGGGTTTTTAATTTTTTATGTCCCTTTTGTGGGATTTTTATGTCTGTTTTATGGGAGCTATGTGTCCGCACATGTCTCTTTTGTGTACTCTTATGTCCGTTTTATGGGACTTTTATGTCCCTTTTATGTCCCTCGTTTGTGGATATGTTTTTTAGGGTTGTTGGTCATGAAGTAAAGTTACGAAATGAGACAGCGTGATGGTGTGATTGTGGATATGTTATTCCATATATTTACTTCATGAAAAAGCTCGTCCTCTTCTTGATCATATCAGCGTTCAGCTCTGCTGCAATAGCCCAATCGAAATACGATAAGAAACTCGCTGATTCGTTGGGTGCAGATGAATACGGCATGAAGAAATACGTGCTGGCTATTCTGAAAACAGGGCCTGCTAAAATAGAAGACAAGAAAGTAACGGATAGCCTTTTCAGGGGGCACATGGATAACATCAACAGGCTGGTGAAAGAAAAGAAGCTGATAGTGGCAGGGCCTCTTGGGAAAAATGATTTGACCTATCGGGGCATTTTCATCTTTGACGTACCTACGGTGGAACAAGCCAGGGCGTTAGTTGATACAGATCCTACTGTAAAGGCCGGAGTATTTGCCGTTGAGTATTTATCATGGTATGGCTCTGCTGCCCTACCCGTTTATTTAGAAACTAGCGAACGGATATCAAAGGAGTCGCACTAAGGGTGGCACAGGCTTTGTATTACTCATTAATAAGAAACCATTTTATGAAGATCAGATTCATTACCATACTGTTTTTGCTTACTGCTTTCGCTACTGTTGCTACTGCACAGAAGGCCAAGTTGGGTACTGCCTTTGCGCAAATAACTGCGAGCACGAAAGTAACAGAGAAACAGGCAGGTGATGATGCCAACATATACTACACCTTCGCTACTACATGGAAAAGCACATCTACACCCGAGGCTATTTTCTACAAAGCCACAGATGCATGGGCTAATTGCATCGTACTAAAAAGCGGTAAGGACATAGACCCTTCGATCATAAAGAAAGGAAATAAGATCGTGTTCCAGACCATGAGCGGTGGCCGCTTCGCCATACCGGATGAAATAAAAAGCGTTACCGCCCCTGCCCTATTCTTCCAGGTAAAGGGTAAATGGTATTATCTGCCCGTGAAGGGGATGAAGAAGAAAACCCTGGCTGCTTCTTAATACGCTACCAGTTCTCTAGCATTTTCTAAAGCCGCATCGCTTGGTTTTTCGCCGCCTATCATGCGGGCAATGGCCAGTACACGTTCATCGGGTTGTAAGACCTTTATCTTGGTGGTGATGCGTTTATCTGCAGCAGCATCTTTATATACATAGAAGTGACTATCACCTTTAGCTGCTACCTGCGGCTGATGCGTAATGCAGATCACCTGGTGATATTGTGACAGGTCGCGTAGCAGGATACCAACCTGTCTTGCAGCTTCACCGGAGATACCTGTATCCACTTCATCAAATATCAGCGTAGGCATATGCATGGCCTTTGCCGTCAGCGATTTGATACACAGCATGATCCGGCTCATCTCCCCACCCGATGCCGCTTTTTGTATGGGTTGGAACTGTCCGCTCTTATTCGCGTCCAGCAGGAACTGAACATCATCCATACCGAGTGCTGTCGGTTCTTTATCCTTAGTAAGGTTGATCTTGAACTGCGCATTCGGCATCCCAACAAGGCCAAGTAACTCAGTCACCTTTTTCGCTATCTGTGGTGCTACTTTTTGCCTTGCCTCCGAAAGGGCTTCTGCTGCTTTCAATAGTTCTTTATAGACTGCGGCCTTTTCCTGCTCCAGTCGTTCTATCGTGTCGTTCAGGTTCAGGCTGGCTTTTAGTCCTTCTTCCAACTCCGCTTGCACCGCCAGCAGATCGTTGGTAGAGGTAACAGCGTGTTTCTTCAGCAGCTTATAGCCTATGTCTAGTCTTTCCTGGAGGGTTTGCATCAGTCCCGCATCCAGGTTTACTTTTCCTTCCAGGCTATCAAGTTCACCGGCTATGTCTTTTAGTTCTGCATATACCGAGTTCAGCCTTTCCAGTAGTGGCGAAGCATCAGGCATTACGTCAGTAATGCTTTGTACTTGTTGGTTGATGCGTTTTAACTCGTTCACCATTGGCTGCTCGCCTTCTTCCAGTGCCATACGGCTGCTTTGCAAAACGGAGAGTATCCGCTCTGCATGGCTCATTTGTTTCAGTTGGGTATCGGCCTGCTCTATTTCATCTTCTTTAAAATCCAGTTGCGCCAGTTCATCAAAGAGGTATTGCTTGTAGTCCGACTCCTTTTGCCATGTAGCTTGTTGTTCTTTGCTTTCTGCCAGTTGCCTGCTCACCTGCTTGTATTGGTGGAACAACTGTGTATAGCTACTGCGCAGTGTACCATTCTTCGCCACTGCATCCAGCACGTCCATCTGGAATTGGTCATCACGCAAAGCAAGATGATCGAACTGCTGGTGCAGGTCCACCAATAACGAGGTCAGTTTATTGAGTGTATTCAGGTTAACGGGCGTGTCATTCACAAAAGCCCTCGACTTACCGCTGGTGCTTATTTCCCTGCGGATGATGCATTGCGGCTCGTCATCCAGTTCTTCTTCTTTAAGGGCAGCCTTGAAAGCCTTGTTGTCAGACACATCAAAGTATCCTTCTATCACGCTCTTCTCTTCCTTGTTGATGAGCACAGAGGTATCGGCACGTTCTCCCAGTATTAAGGACAACGCACCTAATATGATACTCTTACCCGCACCGGTTTCCCCCGTTACGGTGTTCAGACCATTAGAAGGATCCAATACCAAATGGTCGATAATCGCGTAATTCTTTACAATTAACTTCTGTAACATAAGCTCTGGGGCAAAGCTAGTGAACAGATGACAGTGAATAGTGAACAGTGGTCATAGTGTGGATATCTTCTTATTAAAAACTAAACAAGTACTTTTGCAGCCATGGCAAAATTCTTTCTTAGGAAAAAAGTAGGTGATCGTGTGGCTAACGGCCACCCGTGGATATTCGGTAATGAACTGGGCGACCAGGACGGCGAAGCGCAAGCGGGCGATATAGTAGAGATTTATTCATATAATGGTTCGTTCATAGGCAAGGGCTACTACAATCCTGCCTCCCAGATCACCATCAGGCTGATCACAAGGGATAAGGCTGAAGTGGTGGACGAGCAGTTCTTCTACAACCGCATCAGGCAGGCATGGGAATACCGCCAGCAAATAGGCTATGTAGAGAATTGCCGCCTGATATTTGGTGAAGCAGATAACTTACCTGCTCTTATCATTGATAAGTTCAACGACTATATAGTTATCCAAACACTTGCGCTCGGTATCGACAAGTGGAAGGATGCAATAGTGGATGCGCTCAAAAAGATATTTAACCCGAAAGGTATTTATGAAAGGAACGATGTTCCTGTTCGTGAACTGGAAGGGTTGGTGCAGCAGAAAGGTTTCCTAACCGAGCCCTTCGATACTGATATCATCATCAACGAGAACGGTCTTAAGTTCCATGTAGATATAGTGAATGGCCAGAAGACAGGTTATTTCCTGGATCAGCAGGACAACCGCCGCGCTATCCAGCATATAGTAAAAGATGCCGATGTACTGGAAGCATTTTGCTACACAGGTACCTTCGCCTTACATGCGGCACACTATGGTGCCAAGAGTGTTTTGGGCTTAGACATATCAGAGAATGCGGTAGCAGCCGCTACACGAAATGCGGAACTGAACAACTTCCAGGACATCTGCAAATTTGAAGCGACCAACGCTTTCGACACACTGAAGAAATGGTCGAAAGATGGCAGGCGCTATGATGTGGTGATGATAGATCCTCCGGCCTTTACCAAGAGCAGGGAGAATATACAGAAAGCAATTACAGGCTATAAAGAGATAAACCTGCGTAGTATGCAACTGGTGAAGCCCGGTGGCTTCCTGGTAACAGCTTCCTGCACCAACCTTGTTTCACCGGAAGTATTCCTGAAGACAATAGGTATGGCTGCCAAAGATGCCAAGCGCAAACTGAGGCAGGTGACCTGGCAAACACAGGCATCCGACCACCCTATTGTGTGGCACATACCGAGTACGCAGTATTTGAAATTTTTGATCGTACAGGTGATGTAGTTTGGCAGCAAGCAAATGCTTGCTCTATCATAGGTCCAGGTAAATACTTGAACCAGTTAAAATAAAAAAGAGGCGAAGAATGTTCTTCGCCTCTTTTTATTAGTATTCAGTTCTATTAAATTTCGTTCAGTAAACCTATCAGCTTGCTATCGCGTTTGTACACATCATCTGCCAGGCGGATGTGCGTATTGTCGCGGTCTTCGAAAGCGGTGAGATAGACGAGGTGTACCGGTATTTTGTTTTTCAGTATCTCCCAGGTGGTGCGGTGTGTACTGATCATTTTATCCAGCTTCTCCTGCGTAAAATCTTTCTTCTCAATTTCATTCAGAATTAAGAGTGCCATCTCCTGTGGTTTTTCTATACGCACACAGCCTGAGCTCTTTGCCCGGTACCTGTTGGGGAAGTCTTCACGGTGCGGCGTATCGTGCAGGTATATATCCCACTTGTTAGGCAGGTTGAATTTTACATAGCCCAGTGCATTGCTATGCCCCGGCGGCTGGCGGTAGCTGTAACGTTTGTAGTTGCTTGCATTAATAGTACCTGCGTCTATCTTCCTGCCTTTACTGTCAAATGCTTCCAGCCCTTTTTTGCGCATGTACGCGCCGCCACTTTTGGTGATGCCGGGTAGTACGTCTTTCTTCAGTATCGTTGGTGGTACACCCCATGGCGGGTTGATCACTACGTTGGCCATATCTGCATTCAAGGATGGTGTCTGGCGGGAAGGTTTTCCTACCACCGTTCTCATATGCATGATCTCTTTGCCATCGCGGCGGAAGAATAATTCTGCCAGGGGTATATTCACCAGCACATACATTTCCTGCATGTCTTGTTTCAGCCAGCGTACACGCTCCAGGTTGGCTTGCAGTATGCCCGTAATCTCTTCAGGGCTGCGGGAAAGTTTTCTGAGTGTACTTGTATCCAGTTTACCTGTAGGCTTTGTGTGTGCGTAGTCCTGGTAAGCGGCTATGAGTTGCGCCGTTTCACTCATTGAATCTTGCGCACTTGTCTTTACCCACGGCAGTGTCTGTTTAATGGCGAGGACAAGCGACGCTTCCTGTGCAGAATCAAGTTCACGCGTATTCACTATTGTCTTTATACCTGCAAGCGCAGAAAGCAGTACGGAATCTTTTTGTAATGCAGTATATCTGCGGCACTCTTCTCTCAGCAGTGCGTAGGTTGGCAATTTGCTCCTGTAAGCATCCAGGGAAGGATATATATCATTCAACCCCAGCTCCTTGCCGAGCACACTAGCGGCTGTCCATGATGAGTCATTAGAATTGTACCACAGAGAATCGGCCTTGCGTATTCTCACTGCACCAAGCAGCAAATCTTTTGCAGCACTCAGGTAAGTGCGGGTCATAGTAGTATCGAAAGCTATGAGATGATCCTGTGCCGGAGTTTTTTCTTTCCTTAATTTCCTCAGTTCATTTTTCAGCGTAAGTACATGATAGCGTTCCGGGTTGATGCCATCGGCATACATGTCTTCCAGTTCCGCTATAAAGCTATCTGCTGCGGGAGAGATACCTCTACCGTTCATCCACACAGGTGCATAACCTGTCTGCTGGTATACATAACCCAGGTTGCCGGAAATATCTTCTATCTTAGGATGAGTTGCACTATCTGCTTTGGGTAGTAACGACTGTAGCTTGCCGCTGAAGGCTTCAAGGTCTATATAGTCAGCGTCATCAAATTCTTTTTTAGAACCTTCCTTTACAGGCCCTTTGCACGATTGGGAAGCGGCAATAAATAATAAAAGGAAGAGGAACAGGGAAACCCGTTTGACACCACTACCACTGTCGTTAGCAAGCATATGATATTATCGTATTCTAAATTACTCTGTAAAGAAAAACTATTCCTATCACAAACCAAGTTCCGTTAACGGATCCCAGAATATTTTTTCAAAATCTACCACTTTGTCGTCCTTTACTTTTATGCCTTCCTTCTTGAGCAGCTCTTCCATTCTGGTCTCTGTCTCAAAATGGTGCTTGCCCGTCAGCAGGCCGTTGCGGTTCACTACCCTGTGTGCCGGCACTTTGGGCTTTACCCCGGTGCAGTTGTTCATGGCATATCCCACTACCCTTGCGCCGCTCTTTGCACCTATTGCTGCCGCCACTGCCCCGTAGCTGCTTACCCTGCCTTTAGGTATGGCGCGCACTACCTCATATATAACATCGTATATGTTCTCTTTATTGTGAGCTTTCGTCATTAGTGCGTTTTTGCAGTAGTTCGGTTTTTCGGGGCTCTTTTACGTTCATATAATCGTAGGGGCAATTCAGGCAACCGCTGCCGCAACAGTACCCTCTTTTCAAAAGAAATGTTGCGGTGAACACCAGTCTTCCGTCCGGCAATATATTATAATCCTCACCCTCTTTCAACCGGCCTTGCGTTTCGTTGATACCTTTCAGGTAATGCTATTTCAGTTTCGGGCAGCGTGAACGCCAGGTAGTAGATGGTCCTGTTGTCTTCCAGGTGCATCTTTTCATAGAATGTCTGAATTGCTAACGCACCTACAGCCTTTCCTTTGCCGTATATATCTACTATATCTTCTACTATCGTGCAGTTGTTCTCCGCTATGCTCTCGTGGGTGAAATCGTACAGTTCCTTAGAGTCGGTCTTCAGGTTGATCACCGAACCCGGCTTCATGATCTTCTGGTAAAAATGCAGGAAACGGCTATGCGTCAGCCTGTTCTTTGCCTTGGAATCTCTCAGGAAGGGATCGGGGAAGATGATCCATATTTCTGATACCTCACCTTCTGCAAAATGCTCGGCTATGTGCCCTATTTGTGTGCGCAGGAAACGGACATTCGGGAGCGGTTCGTTCAGGGCTATTTTGGCGCCTGCATGTATGCGGTTGCCTTTTATATCTACCCCTACAAAGTTCCTGTACTTATGCTCGCGGCCCAGCCCTACACTATACTCTCCCTTGCCGCAGGCAAGCTCCAGCGTGATGGGGTTATCGTTGCCAAACACCTCATTCCATTTTCCTTTTACGTCTTTCGGCTCTTCCAATACATTAGAAAAAGTGCCTATTGCTTTAAAACGTATTAACTTTTTATGACCCATAGCGCTGCAAAGATAGGGTGACTTTCAAATTGTACCCGTTTTATCCTGACTTTTTCCCGTTTCATTAAAGAGGCTTATATAGGCTTATAACTAATTGATATATTGCAGTACTCCTGAATTGTCAGGGAAAAGTCATAACTTGACGATATAAAATATCTAAACAAGCTTAACCAAACATTTATGAAGAAAAGAATTCTACTTTTTTCGAGCTCTATCATTCTTTTTTCGGGTATGATCATGAGTAACAACGGTGGCCCCATTACTAACGGTAACGGTAATCGAACGGGCAGTAAAGTCACAACGACCAATTGTAGCTCAGGTGGCACATGTCATGCGACTAATACAGGAACCACACTTGCTCTTGCGGGGCTGCTGGATTCAAACAATGCAGTTGTTACAACTTGGGAGCCCGGTGTTACTTATAAGGTCCAATTGACGGGTAGCAACGCTACACAATCAAGATATGGATTCCAGGTATCTGTAGTACACGGCACAGGTGTTTCACAAGCCCAGGCAGGAGTATTTGGCACCGCCCCGGCTAATACCTTAGTTAAACCAACTACTGGCCTGCAGATATGGGAACATACTTCAGCCATTCCATATACCACTACATTTACAAATGTCATTAACTGGACTGCCCCGATCGATACCAATATTGATACGGTAAAGATATATGCTATTGTAAATGCTGTAAATGGTAATGGTAACGTTAGTGGTGATGCCCCCAATGTCGCACCTATGGTTGCATATGCAAGGCAAACTGCAGCTTCAGTTGCAACACTGAACGCTGACATCAAAATAGCTACATATCCTAACCCTGTAACCGACAAGCTGAATATCAGCCTGGAAAATGCAGGCAGCGGTACTTATTCT
Organism: Bacteroidetes bacterium UBA7674; assembly: GCA_002483105.1. Taxonomy (GTDB): domain Bacteria; phylum Bacteroidota; class Bacteroidia; order Chitinophagales; family Chitinophagaceae; genus MKUN01. Next base: position 228,343 of record DLHG01000013.1, on the reverse strand, counting down.
ATCCGTGTATTTGACATGAACGGTAAGGTAGTAGCTAACCAAACTGCTAACGTAAACAAGTCATACAGCACTTCTATCAATGCTGCTGCATGGGCTAATGGTATGTACCACGTACAACTGCAAAAAGACGGTGCACAGCGCACGATTGCTGTCATTAAACAATAATTAATTTTTCAACTGATTTTATATCAAAGGAGCTATACACCTCAGTGTATAGCTCTTCTCTTTTTCACCATTAAAACTTAATAACAGTATCATGAAAAAAAGAATGCTCATTTTCTCCGGCTCTATCCTTCTTTTTTCCGCTCTATCCATGAGTTACAGTACCGGTCCTATTACGCAAGGGCAAGGGAATCACACAGGCAGTCAGGGAACAGCGATAGGTTGCGCCGGTGGTGGCTGCCACGGTGCTAACAACAACAACACTACCATCATCATCTCACTAACGGACACCGTCACCAACACCATTGTGCTGGATGGCTGGCAACCCGGCAAGACTTATCGCTTAGATCTTTCAGGTGTCAATTCTGCTATGACTAAATATGGTTTCCAGTTATCAGCGGTACGGGATAGCGGAAGTGTGGAAGTGCAGGCGGGAACATTCAGCGGCGCCCCTGTTAATACTGCTATCAAACCTTCAGGGAACTTATTAATTCTGGAACACACTGCTAAACTAAACGTCACAGGTTTTTACAATACTTCCATTTTTTGGACATCACCGAGTATTCCAGGTGTTGACACCATCGAATTCTATGCGACTGTAAATGCGGTAAATGATGACAACACTGCGGGTGGCGACCAACCCAACAGCGCGAAGAAAGTCTATGCGCCTAATACCACTTCCGTTGCCACCCTCAGCGCCGACATCAAAATAGCTACTTACCCTAACCCTGTTACTGACAAGCTGAACATCAGCCTGGAAAATGCAGACAGCGGTACTTATTCTATCCGCGTATTCGACATGAACGGCAAAGTAGTAGCTAACCAAACTGCTACCGTGAACAAGTCATACAGCACTTCTATCAATACTGCGGCATGGGCTAATGGCATGTACCATGTACAACTGCAAAAGGATGGCGCAAAACGCACAATTGCGGTAGCGAAGCAATAATATTATAAATAATTAATTTTCAATTAATTGTGAAATAGCCATCCTAAGGATGGCTATTTTTTTTATATCACCCAACTCTTAATGCGAAAAACATGTCATAACTTGTAATAAGACATCACTTCACATCTAAACATCACCTTATGAAGAAAAGAATACTGCTTTTCACATGCTCCGCATTCCTGTTTGCAGGAATAACAATGAGCTACAACGGCGGCCCTGCAGCAAACGGACAGGGCAACCGCACAGGTAGCCAGGGTTCAACTGCCAATTGTAGTACCGGTGGCTGTCATTCAGCAAATACCCCGACTACTACAGATACTGTTCTTTTTTACCTGGCTAACGGAATAACAGGAACCACATCATGGATGCCGGGTCAATCCTATAAAATACGTCTGCTTGTAACAAGTACAAATACTGCTTATGCCAAATTCGGATTTCAAATGACCTCCGTATGTGATAGCGGTGCATTTCAGGTTCAGGCAGGCACCTTTACCGGTCTTCCCGCAGGCAATGTTGACGACCAGATAGTAACAGGGGTTACAGGAAGCCCTTTACAGATAGTAGAACATACATTCAGGCAAGAAATGACTCCAAGCATTACTAAGTCAACAGGTACTGTAACGTTGAACTGGACGGCACCAAATACCGATACGATTGATACAGTGAAATTCTATGTGATAGCCAATGCGGTTAATTTTGACCTGGCAAACACAGGTGACTCACCTAATAATGCCATGTGGACATTCACCCGCAATACTACATCCGTACAGGCACTGAACGCAGACATTAAAACGGACATCTATCCCAACCCTATGAGCGACAGGCTAAACATCAGCATGAAAAATGCGGAGAACGGAGTGTACAGCATCAAGGTATTTGACATGAATGGTAAAGTAGTAGCTAACCAAACTGCAACAGTCAACAAGACCTACCAGACAACTATTAATACTGCTGCATGGGCTAACGGTATGTATCATGTGCAGCTAAAGAAAGACGGTGCGCAACGCACTATAGCTGTAGTGAAACAATAAATTAAATAACTAACAATTAAAGAAGAGGCTACGATCTGCGTAGCCTCTTCTTTTTCACACACATTCGTTAAAATAAATTGACCCGTAAGTCAGAATATAAATACTTTAAGGTAATTTTATATAACTGCTCAAACAGAATCTATGCGTAAAAAAACTCTACTCTTCACAGCCCTGTCAGTGATCTTCGCCTCGATGGTGATGAGCAATGAATATGGCGTAGCCCATGTAAACGGGCTCAACCGGACAGGTGCCGATAACGGCCCGGTAGGTTGCGAGCAGTCAGGTTGCCACAACGGCGGTACGTATAATAACGACAGCATGCCTCCCACTCTCACCGTAACGGACGTAAACGGGAATCCTGTAAACGGATACCAATACGGGAACACATACATCATCAGGGTAAAAGGAACTTCTACCGCACCTAAATTCGGATTCCAGGTATCAGCATCTCATACCTACCAGGGCAATGTATATCCTTCCGGATGGCTGAGTACTTTGTCCGGCGTCGGCCATGATACATTCATCAATAATTACTCAGTAGTAGAACAAAACCATGCACTGGATGTAGTGAATGATACCTTACTGGCGGAAGTCTATTGGCTGGCACCCAATATGCCTGTCGTAGATTCTGTTAATTTCCATTTCACCATTCTCAACATAAATGATGATGGCACGGTGGACGGCGATAACTCTACCAGCTATATCACTACTATTACAAATGACACGACCTTTACACCACCACCTCCTCCACCTCCTCCTCCTCCACCTCCTCCTCCTGCATCGGTGAATGAGTTGATCAACAATGTGGAGATACAGCTATATCCTAATCCGGTGACTGACAAACTAAACATCAATATAGAAAATGCACAGAGCGGACATTATATACTGTCTGTATTTGACATACAGGGAAGAATAGCCACATCACAAAACATTGCCATCGGAAAATCTTTCACAACAGCTATCAACACATCATCGTGGGCAAGCGGTATGTATATGGTACAACTGAAAAAAGAGGGATGGAAAATAACGACAATGATACAGAAGCAGTAAAACAAATACTTATAATGAAACAACGAGGGCTATCAGGTGATAGCCCTTTTTTTATAGGACAATCTTGCCTTTTCACAGCACAAAACGGAAGGAAGTGTGATAGAAACAACAACTTGGTCTAAATTGACATTCCATATGAATTAAACGAAGTAACAATGAAAAGAATACTACTATTTACAGCCACATCGGGCTTGCTCTATCTTACATTATCTTCTAATTCTGTTGGTCCTGCTGCAATGGGATTGAATGCTACAGGTAGCCCGGGTTCCGGCACTTCATGTGGTGGTTGTCATGGCGGCGGACCAGGCACAACAACTGCTGCAGTGGAAATAAGAAAACTATCTGCCGGCCCCAATAGCCCTATCGTTACCCAGTATATGCCTGACACCAATTATATCGTTAAGATAGTGGGCAACCATGCTACCCTCACTCACTTCGGGTTCCAGTTAACGGCGCTCAGATCCTCTAATACAAATGCAGGTACATTCAGCAATCTGTCAGGCTCTGTTCATTCCTCTACAGTCGGCGGTAAATTGATAGTAGAACATGCTGCACAAATAGCCAAAACCAACAACCAGTACGAAGCAACATTTAATTGGAAAGCACCGGCAGCGGGAACAGGCACTGTAACATTCTATGGTATCATTAATGCAGTAGATAATAATAGCCAGGTAGGTGGGGACAAACCAAGTAGCCCTTTCACCAAAGCGCTTACAGAAACGACTCCTGCGAGTGTGGGTCAATTCTCAGCTGATGTAAAAATAGTGTCTTACCCGAATCCTGTTACAGACAAGCTGAACATCAGTATCGAAAATGCAGAAAGCGGAGCGTACACTATTCGTGCTTTTGATAGGAATGGTAAAATATTAGCTACACATGCGGCCAATGTTGAGAAGAAATACAATACCACTATCAATACCGGCACATGGGCGTCAGGCATCTATCACATAAAAATAGCTAAGGGTTCCCTTAGTCAAACAATAACCGTAACGAAGTAGTAAACGCTATCACTACTATTATAAAAAGAGGGAACACATAATGTGTTCCCTCTTTAATTTTAAAACCTTGTATGGGCCTGAACTTACAGCGGAATGTTACCATGCTTACGCTTAGGCATCTTCACTACTTTATGTTCCAGCATTTTGTAAGCCCTTATTAGTTTCGTCCTTGTATCTGATGGCATGATCACTTCATCCACAAAACCGCGTGCTGCAGCACCATATGGATTGGCGAACTTCTCCAGGTATTCATTTTCTTTCTCTTTCCATTTCGCATCACGGTCCTCAGCTTCGCTAATCTCTTTTTTAAAGATGATCTCGGCTGCACCCTTAGCACCCATTACCGCTATTTCGGCTGTAGGCCATGCATAGTTAAGGTCGGCACCTATGTGCTTGGAGTTCATTACATCATAAGCACCACCGTAGGCCTTACGCGTAATGACTGTTATCTTAGGTACTGTTGCTTCACTGAGTGCATAGAGTAGCTTAGCGCCATTGGTAATGATACCATGCCACTCCTGGTCGGTACCCGGCAGGAAGCCAGGAACATCTACCAACACCAGTAATGGAATATTGAATGCATCGCAGAAACGGGTAAACCTTGCCCCCTTCTTGCTCGACTCTATATCCAGTACACCTGCAAGGCTCGCAGGCTGGTTAGCCACTATACCTATGCTTCTGCCACCTATACGGGCAAAGCCTACCACTATATTCTGTGCATACTCCTTATGTACCTCCAGGAAAGAATCGGTATCTACTACCTCTTCTATAACTTCCTTCATATCATAAGGCTGGTTAGGATTATCCGGTATGATGCTGTTCAGTTTTTCTCTTGCTTCTTCTGCTGCTTCGTAGGCATACATCGGTGCATCTTCCTCACAGTTCTGCGGCATGTAGCTCAGCAGGTTCTTAATGTTTTCTATACACTCTATTTCATTGGCACAAGCAAAATGCGTTACACCCGACTTAGAAGCATGTGTATGCGCACCACCCAGTTCTTCACTGGTTACGGTTTCGTGTGTTACGGTTTTTACAACGTTAGGCCCTGTCACGAACATGTACGAAGTATGTTCCACCATCATAATGAAATCCGTGATAGCCGGAGAGTACACTGCCCCACCCGCGCACGGGCCCATGATAGCAGATATCTGCGGCACTACGCCCGATGCCTGCACATTGCGATGAAATATATCGGCATAGCCACCGAGCGATACTACGCCCTCTTGTATGCGTGCTCCACCGCTATCGTTCAGTCCCACTACAGGGGCACCGTTCTGTATAGCGAGGTCCATTATCTTGCATATCTTCTCTGCATGTGTTTCTGAAAGGCTGCCACCAAATACTGTGAAGTCTTGTGAGTACACATAGACTAACCGGCCATTGATAGTTCCGTAGCCAGTCACTACGCCATCACCCATGTACACTTCCTTCTCCATCCCGAAGTCTTTGCTACGGTGAGTGACGAGCATACCTATTTCTTCAAAAGAGCCTTCATCCAGTAATATCTGCAGACGCTCACGCGCTGTCAGTTTACCTTTCTTATGTTGTGCCTCAATGCGTTTGTCGCCACCACCTTTGAGGGCTTCATTTATCTTCTGTTCTAATGCAGATACTTTATCCATAATATCTTAAATACGAGTGACAAACCTACTGCAAAACGCGGTACGATGCAATTATATTAGCCTATCTATTCTATCTATGTTAATATTATGCTTCTCACCCTATCTCATAAGCCCCTTTCCCGTAATTTTGGGATATGAGAGGATCAATACTGGTGGCCATACTCTTAATGATCGCTACCCATAGCTTCGGACAAACGACTCCTGCCTACAAAATAGATGACCTGGTGAACAGGGTCAGTAATAAGGACACCATATATGTGGTGAACTTCTGGGCTACCTGGTGCGGGCCTTGCGTAAAGGAACTACCTGAATTTAATACCATACACGAACAGTATTCGGGCAAGCCTGTAAAAGTCCTAATGGTCAGCCTTGACTTCAAAGAAGCATACCCAAAAAAACTGGAAGGTTTCATCAGCAGGAAGAAAATGAAACCTGAAGTGGTATGGCTCAATGAGACCAATGCCAACGAGTTCATTCCTAAAATAGACAATAGTTGGTCGGGATCTATACCTGCTACTGCTATTTACAATTCAGGAAAGGATTACAGGATATTTAATGAAGGGATCGTAACAGCCCAACAGATAAGCAGTATATTAGAGAAACAGCTGGCGCATTAACGCCATTACCTTTTGGCAAAATTTTCTCCATACAAGGAACTTAATAAACTTATAGAGGCCGAGGCATTCGAACCGATGTTTGCCTGGGGGCTACGCATGGCTATTGCCGCCTGTGTACCGTTGATATGGGGTATCTATACAGGCAACTTTGAAGCAGCCATGTTCATCACCCTTACTGCGGAGTGTATCTGCTGGGTAGAATTGAAAGGCACATTCGGGCAACGGATACGTACGCTCTTTGGGGGTGCTTTTCTTTCCGTTGTGTTTGCATTGCTTGGTACACTTACAGGATACAGCATCTGGCTGAGTGTAGGCGCTATGCTGATTGTGGCATTTATCTCCAGCCTGTTCAAGAACCTGGGAGACCGTGGAAGCGGCCTGGCTATCTGTGTGTACTTGTTATTCATCTTCTGCAATGCCTATCCTGTCAATACTATTAAAGAACTGGAAGCACGCACACTGCAAGTATTAATAGGTGCAGGTTATACCATCTTCATCAGTCTCCTCATTTCGGCATTTATGCCGGCTAAGCAACCCTATCGCCGCTCTATAGCTATTATATGGAAACATATAGCAGACCTGATAGAAACAGTAGGCAAAGCCACCAATGATAAAGCACAACGCAGCAACCTTCGCGAGCTGTACCTGAAAGAACAGGAAGTAAGAACGTCCATCAATACCTCTTTCAGCTTTCACGAGCAAATGGCGCACCAGGTAAATGCGGATGACAAAGCAGAATACAACCTGGCCCTGCTGCGCAAAACATCGGCGCTCATAGCCACGCACATTGTAACTATCAGCGAGGAGATTGAGAACATGAACATGCGCACATTGGACAACTCCGTGCGTATGCAGCTGGGCGCTATATTCAATGGCTTCAAACAAACTGCCGACCGGATGGCTATCTATATTGCCACCTTGAAACCGGAAGAGAAGCTACTGCTAGTTTCCCGCATCAGCAGGTTGAATAAACTGTTGCTGCTGATGAAGGAATATACCCTCTCTGAAAAAGATAACAATACTATCCCCTTACAACGGACAATCCATTTATCCGATCGTACCCTCAAGCTGATAGAAAGCTGTATGACAAGGCTGGAGGCACTGGACAATGACTTACCCGTATTCCGTTCTTATTCACTTATCAGGACGCTGTTCACCCTGCACCCCAAACACTGGATACAGAATTTAAAACTGTTGTTCAACTTCAACACCTTCACTACACGCTATGCTGCCCGTGCAGCACTGGCGGCCACCATAGCCATGTTCATTTATAAGTGGTTCGACATTTATAAAGGTTACTGGCTGCCCTTTAGCGTGATCATTGTACTACAACCTTACTTCGGGGCAACTTTCAGGAAGTCGCTGGAACGCATTATTGGTACTGTAGCGGGTGGATTGGTTGGAGGTATTTTGTTACGTGTACACACCGGCATTTACCTGAATGAGATACTACTCTGCCTCACCTTTATACTGATGATATACTACCTGCGGCGCAATTATGCCATCGCGGTATTTGTCGTTACGCTTAACCTGGTATTGCTTTTCAACCTCGAAGCAGAACTGGACACAACCATATTGGTGAATCGCACACTATCAACCATCGGCGGCTGCGGACTGGCTGTGCTGGCGGGATTCGCCTTCCTGCCCCACTGGGACAAGAAATGGCTCCCTGTGCATTTAGCCAATGCGATCAATTGCAACTACAAATATTTCATCACCACATTCTTCTCCACAGGTATAGACAGGAACTGGACAAAACATAAACGCAGTGCTGAGTCGAATAACAGTAATGTATTCGATTCGTTCAACCGCTTTATGTCGGAACCTGCGGTGAAGAAAAAGCACTATGCCAATTACTACCAGCTCATCACGCACAACGTACGCATAACAAGAGAGCTGAACAACATACAACTGGAACTGGACAACAGGAGCTCGGGCAAACTGGCATCTGCAAGTGAAGAAGAACAAGCACTGATTAATGAATGTCTGGATTGGTTCAACAAGAACATAGAAAGGCTGAAAGTGATAGATGAACGCATTGAAGTGAAAGCAATAACACTTGACGAAACATTCCGTACCTACTTCTCCCTTACAGAAGCGCAGAAGTTATATCTCACCAAACTGTTGATAGAGCTGAAACAAATGCACTACGACCTGGAAAAATTCATCAAAGCCTCAGAGCAATAATGTAGATTAGCAGTATGAACTATTTAGGACACGCATTTCTATCCTTTGGTGACGCTGATATACTTATGGGCAACATGATAGGCGACCATATAAAAGGAAAGCTGGCCTTAAATGATTATCCGGAGGGTATCCAAAAGGGGATCATGCTACACAGGAAGATAGACCAGTTCACCGACGAGCACCCTGCTACCGAGAGGGCAAAAGTGCTTTTCCGGGAGAAATACAGGCTTTATGCTGGTGCGATAATGGACACCATCTTCGATCATTACCTCGCCAATGACCCCAAACAGTTCTCCTCTGAACAGAAATTACTCGATTTCAGCCTGGATACTTATGCCAAGCTGGAGCATAACAGGCGATATTGGCCTGAAAAGTTTGCTACGTACTTCCCTTATATGAAAGACCACAATTGGCTCTACAATTACCGCCATATGCAGGGAGCACAGCGCTCCTTGCAGGGTTTAGAGCGCAGGGCAAAGTATATGCCGCCATCTGATGAGGCCTATAAAACCTTTGTGGGCTACTATTATCACCTCAACCAATGCTATTATGAATTAATAGATGATGTGATTACTTTTGTTAAAATTGAGTTAAAGGCCTGATTGCCATACTCAGACTTATATTTTTGCAAGGGTCAGAAACAAAATTTTATTAATGCAAAGAACTCGCGCGCTTATAGCGTCTACTATATTTTCGTTCATACTCCTGGGCTGTAATAACGAGCCGGCCAATGCCTACCCCCCTAAGAAAGTAATCGATGCTCCTAAAAAAGCAGTCAGCAATGCCCTCAGCTACGATACTACTTCCTCTGAAAGCCGAAATATCATCCGCAGACTGGATTCATTTTACAGGATACAGGTGGCACATGGCTTCAACGGCAGCGTGCTGATAGGATACAAGGGAAATGTACTTTACGAACGCTACTATGGATATGCCAACAGGGAGTCTCAATTAAAGCTGCAACCTAACAGTGCCTCTCAGTTAGCTTCAACATCTAAGACATTTACCAGTGCGGCGATACTGATATTGGCAGAAAACAAGATGCTGAACATTAATGAGCCGGTAGATGCTTACCTGAAAAATTTCCCCTATCACGGTGTTACGATCAAGATGCTGCTGGATCACCGCTCAGGGTTACCTGACTACCTTAAGTTCACTTCACGATATAAGAAAGATACAAAGACACCTATCACCAGCGATGATGTGGTAGACATGCTGATAAAATACAAACCTGCACCACAGTCGAGGCCTAATACAAGGTTCCAGTATTGCAATACCAACTTCGTGGTGCTGGCACGCATTATAGAAGAGGTGTCGGAAATGCCGTATGCGAATTTCCTGCAGACCTATATTTTCGAACCGCTGGGTATGAATAATACCTTCGTGTATAATCCTGCTGACGGACTACCTACTAATGCTGCTATCAGCTACAAAGCATCATGGCAGCGTGAGCCGGATATGTTTGCCGATGGTGTGAATGGTGATAAAGGTATCTATAGTACAGTAAGGGATATGTTCCGTTGGGACCAATCATTCTACGAACATTCATTGCTGAGAGAAGAAACAATAGAAATGGCTTACGGCCCTTGCTCCTTTGAAAGAGCAGGTGTGAAAAACTATGGCCTCGGCTGGAGGATGCTTTGCTATCCTAATGGCAACAAAATAGTCTTCCACAACGGTTGGTGGCATGGCAACAACACCGTGTTCTACCGCTGCATAGCTGATGACCTGACGATAATAGTGCTGGGCAACAAATTCAACCAGAGCATCTACCGCCAAGCCGGCGCTGTGTATGGTATAGTGAGAGGTAAGGCGATAGGTGAAGGGGAAGAGGGTGAGGAGTAACTCAGTTGGCAGTTTTCAGTTAACAATCTTTGACATAAAATAATAAAGGCTCCAGATCGGAGTCTTTATTATTTTATGAATTTCCTGACTGCAAATTGCAGACTGTTAACTGGTGACTGCCAACTGAAAACTACCTGCTATTTTCGGGCTACTTAACACATAAACAATTAATACTAATTATTGAAAAACACCCTGTTATGGATATCAAAAAAAAAATACATATTTAATATGTTTTAACGTATGATTGTTCTATGTATTTTCGTTTAAACCAAAAATTTAATACTATGAAGAACCTATTAATTGTGTTTGTAGTTACAATTTCCCTTGTTGCTATTAATTCCAGCGCAAATGCAAAAAATATTAGAATGGCGGGATCATTCAATGCGAGTCCACCATCAACGCCGGGAGGACCACATGTCTTGACATGTACTCCTGGTGCCACCTGTGGTTGGTTAGATGATGCAACTTGTATTTTTACTGACCCCAATAATTATAAGTGGGATTGGATTGATCCTCCTTGCAGTAGTCCAGCAACGCCTGAAGAAATTGAAGAAATCCAGGAAGCGCTAAGTAGCGTAGGCCTGAAGGCTTATCCGGTTGAGGAGGAATAGTTCAATTTTTATCCGTCTAAGTGTATCAGGAATCGATCCTGATACACTTTTTTAATATACTGCTATGAAAATTTCAATAACAATAATTCTGTTACTAACCATACAGATCAGCAACGCACAGGTCATTTTAATTAAACCTAGTTTGCGGAACTGCGTCAAATGCAACCTGTATTTACAAATATTCGACACTAAATACACGGATATACCAACCTATTTAGTTTTCGGCAACGAAAATCTATCCGACAAAGATGATATTGAATCCCGTATACAATATCGCGATCTAGGGTTGAAGGTCATTTACAGCGACCAGTTACTTAATTACTTTGATGACGGTGCAACGATTGTTTATCTGGATTGCGATGGAAAAGCAAGGATAAAATCATCATTTGATAAGCTATCGAAGGACCTGGTTACAGAAATGAAAGAGCGATATAGTACTGATCATAAATTTGCTTGTTCGCCAACAAAAACATACAAACTGACAGCAAACAACTTAGTCATACATGATGAACAGGTGAACAATATAAAAGTAATTGCCAACTTCAACGCTACAAGAGATACATTTTTGTATAAGATGACACCTGAACTTGAGAAAATAATAAGAGAAAAATTCAGGCCGGTTGACCCCTTATTATCAAAAACAACAGACGAGTATTTTTCTGAAAAACCACGAATGAAAAATATGTTCAAATCCTCATTTGAATCTTATGCTACTCATAACGGGAACATCTATACTACCGTTTCCATACCATTCATAAGAGTACTTTCCGGGGACTCTCTCGAAATGATAAAACAATATTCGATTTTAAAGTTTAACGGCGGGCGTTTGGAGGATGTATATCTTATCAATTCACCTGCCAACAATGAGAATAGCGACACGTTATTTTTCCCCTCTTATTTTAATATTAAAGATGATAGTAGTTTTTTATTCGTTCAGTTTACCACGTCATCACTTAAAGAGAAACACACAAGATATATAAGCGAATACCTCCTTAAAGACGGAAGTGTTACATTCAAAAAGCAACTCAATATTGATTTGCCTGAGTTTTACAAAAACAAGACACTTCCTTACCCTGCCCCATTCACCTATACGCCCCTATTCAGGTTAGACTACCCCTATTTTTCAACGGCGATTTATCCGGAAATAGTTGATTTGAAAAACGAGAGAAAATATGTTTACCAATTACCCCAGGCGATAAACTGGGACACCGTGAACATGGATATCAACAAAAGTCACCTTCAGAATTGGTTACTGTTTAAAGACCTCCCAAATAACAACCTATACGTAACGAGTGTCATTGATGGACAATACTCTTTACAAGTCATTTCTACTGATAATTTCAAACTTAAGAAAATAGTAAAATTGTCTGACATTAAAATAAAAGAAGACTATCCGGTTCGTCATTTTCAAGTATTACCAGAGCAGAAGATCGTGTATATATCAGATGATGAGCATTTAGTTCGTGGCTATCCGCTAGCTCTTTTCTTAGGAGATTACTAGATGTAATTGCAGGCCGCAATTCATGAAATAACACAGGCTCCGGATCGGAGCCTGTGTTATCTATATTAAAGACTGTTAACTGCCAACTGAAAACTACCTACTATAATTCGGTGCTTCCTTAGTGATCACTACATCGTGCGGATGGCTTTCTGCCATGGATGCTGAAGTGATGCGAATGAACTGGGCATCTGTGTGCAAGGCTTTGATATCCTTTGCACCACAATACCCCATACCTGCACGAAGGCCGCCAACGAACTGTTGTACGATTTCATTCAGGTTGCCCTTGTAAGGAACACGGCCAACGATACCTTCCGGAACCAGCTTCTTGATGTCGGCTTCCACATCCTGGAAATACCGGTCTTTAGAACCTTCCTGCATCGCTTCTACCGAACCCATACCGCGATATGATTTGAACTTACGTCCTTCGTAGATGATGGTTTCGCCCGGACTTTCTTCAGTTCCTGCGAAAATAGATCCCGCCATTATTGTTGATGCACCTGCTACCAATGCCTTTACCATATCACCCGTGTAGCGGATACCACCATCGGCGATGACCGGAACACCTCTTTTCTTCAATTCTGTTGCTGCTTCTATGATAGCCGTGAGCTGCGGAGCGCCTGCACCTGTTACCACACGCGTAGTACAGATAGAGCCGGGCCCTACACCTATCTTCACCGCATCAGCACCTGCATCGGCTAAAGCCTTTGCTCCTGCTGCTGTGGCTACGTTGCCCGCTATTACGTCCAGTGTTTTGTATGTCTTCTTTACCTGCTTCACCATATTGATCACATGTACAGAGTGTCCGTGTGCGCTATCGAGTGTAATAACGTCAACACCTGCTGCCATCAGTGCGTCTATGCGCTCCATAGTATCGCCTGTAATGCCGACTGCGGCACCGACCATCAACCTACCATTAGTGTCTTTGCAGGCATTAGGATGGCTCTTCAGGTTGATGATATCACGGAAAGTGATGAGACCCATCAGCTTGCCTTTCTTATCTACTATCGGGAGTTTTTCAATTTTGTATTGCTCCAGTATCTTCTCGGCTTTCGCCATGTCCGTACCGAAGGGCGCTGTTACCAAGCGCTCTTTGGTCATTACCTCGCTCACCTTCTTCTTCATGTTCTTTTCAAAGCGCATGTCGCGATTGGTGAGGATACCTACCAGCTTGCCCGCATCCACTATCGGGATACCGCCGATCTTATTTTCATTCATCAGGCGGATAGCATCTGCCACCGTAGCATCGGGAGCGAGGGTGATCGGGTCAACAATCAGCCCGCTTTCAGAACGCTTTACTTTGCGTACCTGCTCGGCCTGGCGCTCTACACTCATGTTCTTGTGCAGGATACCTATACCACCTTCGCGGGCGAGGGCGATAGCCAGACCTTGTTCCGTAACAGTATCCATTGCGGCAGATACCATAGGGATATTGATACGAATGTTTTTCGTTAATTGAGTTGTCAGATTTACTTCGCGGGGAAGAACTTCAGAGTAAGCCGGCACAAGAAGGACGTCATCGAATGTGAGGCCTTCGCCGTAGAACTTAGATTTTGCAGCCATGTGCAAAGATATGACGGGGATTTCAATTTTTAAAACCTGCTTTTGTCTATAGCCTTATAAGGTGTTCCAGGCCGCGCCAAACAAGCTTCTACACGTCATATTAATTTTCTCCGCCCATTATACTTACGCTCTCTTTTCAAGTTTAATTCGTGTTACCTGCCCCCGTTACCCTACTTTCTTTTGCATGCCCAAAAGAAAGTAGCAAAGAAAAGGGCACCCTCCGCACATGCGGCTCCGCCGGTGCTCGGGAGGCCAACGCTGCGTGTTGTGTTGCGTTTCGCAGGGCTATATTCAACAGTGCGCTGGTTTTCTGACCAAGCCAGGGGTCCGCTACCTGACTACATCAAGTCTTTAAGCTTTATATCACTATTCAGGTTCCTCCTGGCAGAAAAAGGCGCAGCGGTAGTTCTCAGCTAAGTAGCTTCATTGTTCTCTGTTCACCATAATATATTTACTTTACACAAAATTTACCCCGGTGCGCTTTCAACCTGATCTTGCTTTTCAGCCTTTAACGGCACAGGATACTTACCAGTCTCAAGCCCTGCAAGGCCTGCTGGCATACCTGCATTCCAATTCGCCTTTCTACAGGAAGCTGCTGCAAGAGCATAATGTTGACATCAATAATATCAAAGGTATCGCCGACCTCCCCTTCCTGCCCACTACTTCTAAAAGTGATATGCAGGAATACAACTGGGATTTCCTTTGCGTGCCCAAAAGCTATATAAAAGAATACACCGCCACCTCGGGCACTATGGGCAGGCCCGTGACCATAGCCCTGACGGAGAATGACCTTGAACGCCTCTCATACAACGAGCAGCAATCCTTTACCTGCGCTGATGGTAAACCTGAAGATACTTACCAACTCATGCTCACGCTGGATCGTCAGTTTATGGCAGGGATGGCGTATTACCAGGGCATCCGCAGATTGGGCGCTTCTCTGGCGCGTACAGGGCCGGGACTACCTGCTATGCAGTGGGACACAATACTGCGCTTGCAGAGCAACAGCATAGTGGCAGTGCCTTCCTTTATGCTGAAGCTGATAGAGTATGCCAACGAACACCAGGTAGACCTGAACGCCACTCCTGTAAAGAAAGCTATCTGCATAGGTGAAAGCCTGCGCAATGCGGAGTTTGAACTGAACGCCCTCGGCGAGATGATCAACAAAGAGTGGCCGATACAACTATACAGTACCTACGCCTCTACGGAAATGCAAACGGCCTTTACCGAATGCGGCGCAGGAAAAGGCGGGCACCATCAGCCCGACCTTATAATACTGGAGGTGATAGACGATCACGGGCAGCAACTGAAGGCCGGGCAATATGGTGAGGTGACCATCACCACACTTGGTGTAGAAGGTATGCCGCTGCTGAGATACCGCACGGGTGACATCTGTTGCTACTACGATGAGGTGTGCTCTTGCGGACGTACATCGCGCAGGCTGAGCCCTGTATTGGGACGCAAGCAGCAGATGATAAAATACAAAGGCACTACACTCTACCCGCCTGCGATATTTGATATACTGAACAACATTCCTTTCATAAAAGAATATGTAGTAGAGGTCTTCACCAGTGATATAGGTACCGACGAACTGATGCTGCACCTGAACACACCACTACCCGTAGATGATTGCGAAGCCAAACTAAAACCGATGCTGCAATCGAAACTGCGGGTTGTCCCCCTGCTCCACTTCCACTCCGGCGCCGACATACAACAAATGCAGTTCCCCGCTAATAGTAGAAAGCAGATAAAGTTTGTAGATAACAGGGACGAGTCACCTATGTAACGCAGGGCCCTCTAACTCCCCTAAAGGGGAGAAATGTTACGTACCGATCAACACGTGTCATTGCGGGCTTGACCCGCAACCTACTATTTCCGCCTTTAGCGGAAACCGACTTGCGTTCAACACTCCCGTCATTGCGACGGAGGAAGCAACCTCACGGAATGCATGTCAGAGCATTACAGACAACTCAAGCCAAAGGTCCTTCCAATCAGGATTCAATGCATTGATAAGCGCCTCTTTAGCCCTGCGGCTACCGCCCTTAATTCGCTTCTCTTCTGCAATAGCTTCTTCAATGCCATCGAACGATCTGTAATAAACAAGCTCAACACAATTATACTGTGCTGAAAAGCTTTTGGGCATTTGCTTCGTGCGATGTTCCCATATCCTTTTACCCAAATCAGACGTTACGCCAACATAGAGTGTCGTTCTATTGGGTGATGCTATAATATATACTGCGCCTCCTTTTTGCATAACGCTAAATTATTTAGTGCGTGTAACATCTCATGAGATCTGTGGATAAGATATGCAGGTTTTGATAAGAGTTGCGTGAGGTTGCTTCCTTCGTCGCAATGACGCGAGTGGCGCGGGTTTCATTTTTAAGGTGGTGCATTTGTGGTGCATGGTGGTGTACGTCAGGTGCATAAGTGGTTGTGAAGTGGTGTATGGGTGGTGCACAGGTGGTTGTCAAGTGGTGCATGAGTGGTGTACAGGTGGTGCATGAGTGGTGCATGGGTTTTTAGGATTTTTGTGTTGTGACCACGTCTGCGCCATAGTGTGCCACGTCCGTGCTGTTTACTGCCATGTCTGTGCTGCCTTATGCCACGTATGTGCCGGCTTGTGTCGTGTCTGTGCCGCCCGTCTATTCAGCCGGGGAGCCGTAGTGCCGGATTGATTTAGGAAAATGCTTTGTGGTAGCGGGTTTCAGCGTCTTGACCTCTGATGGAATTCTTCTATTTTCTTACATTACCCGTTAAAGCTACCAGCCTTTGTGGTGATGGTTAAAGATACGAATAAGGTAAGAGGAATGGGGAGGGTGTGGATATGTTGTGGTATCCACAATACCATATCTCTATTCGAAACATTTATCACAGCAAAACATCCTCTATAAATTAGCTTCTCCGTTATTTATTCTTTCATGTATTTTCTTTACATCCTCTGGCAAATCTGTATGAGAATATAGTCTTTCCTTAGAAATCTCTGTATTATCATCTATAATAATTCTAAGAGCTTCTTGAATAATATACCAGGCCATATTCTGGTTTTTAAAGTCCATCACAGGCTTAGCAGAATAAGGTAAGGCAGTGTAAACTGTTAGGTTATTATTCTTAGTTTCCCACCTACAAAAATCAAGGATTATTGGAACAATTAAAAAATTTGGGTCTGATTCTTTTCTTCTGAATGCTTTATTAATTTCATGTTCGTGAATATACTTAGTCTTCATAAAATTTGGACTTATCATAAAACACACTATATCTGCTTCATCAAAGTGTTCTTGAATCTCTGAATTCCATTCCGATCCAGCGGTAAGTTCTGAACAATACCAAGTAGCAACCTTTCCGTCAAGCTTTAAAGCGGAAAGATGCTCCTGAAACTTTTTGACTAAGGAAAAATCACTTTTAGAATAAGATATAAATATATTTTTCATGCGCCCCATAGTTGTTCTAGGCAAGTACTTATTAAAATCAAAAACTGAAAAAATCTTCTTTTTGCCCATGTCATCCGAAGCCTCAACATTGTAGATTCCCTTTTCTACATTCTCCACTAGTTTTTTCCAACTGACAAAATATCTTCCATCATTACTAATCATTACATCGAAGTACTCGCTCTCCCAATTAAGTTCTGCAGAGCCCGTTCTATCCTCATTAGGAAATTTTCCTCTTTTTGTTGTTTTACTATCAACCATCCTCCTTTTTATATCAGAAAGTGATAGGACAAAACTTATAACGCTCTTCTGCAACTCAAAATTGGTCTCTTGCATGTCTGAATAAAGATCCAAACATTGCATATCTCGATTGAACTTAACCAATAGAAGTTGATTATTCTTTTCGACTACCAATCCGTCCCTCCAAAACAAAGGTTCCGATGATCCCAGTTTTATATACTGCGCATATCTAGAAAAAAGTTGCAAAAGCGCCAAATTCATCAAATAGCCATCCGATTCTATGCGAACGAAAACTTTTTTAAATTTATGTTGCTCAAAAAAACCTATCCAAGAAGGTGCATCCGGAAGGTATTGAGGTATGTAGTACATATCTTCTTGACCATTAATACTAAACATTAGTTTAAAGTGCAATAACAGCTTCTTAACCTCTTCAAAAGAAAGACCCAGAGAGTTATCTTTAATAACCTTTTTGAGCTGAATGTTTGTTACTTTATATTGATTATGTTCAGGTAAAACTTTTTTATATAGTAATTCTAGCAACGTTGTAGGATTAGTAAAAATTTTATTTTCTATTACCTCAGGAAAATAGAGTAGGCAACCTATATTATGTAACACTTCCATTGCTGTTCTTACCTTCTCCAAAGGCTCACCATTTGACAAATCTGAAATTTCAAATACTTCTTTTGTTGGATTATTATGGATGACATTTTGAAACTCTCGATACATTGGAGGATGTGGTCTAAATAGAGATTCTAATCGTTCAGTTATCAATTCTTTTAATCCAGCTAATCTTTTATCTTTTGCTATGCTCACAGAGATAAAATGCAATCTAAGTTGGTTAAATTTTTGACTGTATTCGTTTTGATTAATATAGGAATTTGTGTTTCCTTGTAAATCAATTTTATTCTCAATAACAATAGTTTCAATACTCTCATCTTCCGACTTCGACATCCCTAACTGTTCAATGCATCTTAACCAATAACTCACATCGAAACACCTTTCAGGTGTATCGCTATTTCTCTGCACATTTTCTTTACTCCACAACAAAAGATGTAACGCACCAGGACTGAAAAACAATTGATGTGTTGCATGGAAGTATTCCTGTCCACCGAAATCCCAACAGTGAATTTTCGCACCATCGCAAATATTGCTTAGAATCTCGTAGACAAGACCGTGAGTTCGTTGATGTAATTGTGGAATACTACCATGGTTTAAATAACTCAATAAATCTGACTTGCCAACGTTTGGATTACCTAGAAGTAGCATTTTTGCTTCTCGTATTGGGATTAACGTTTCTTCTTCTCTTATACTTTTCAAATGCTCCTTAATAGCAGCCCAACCAGCATCTATCGTTTCAGGAGGGATTGCATCTTTAAAAGGATTGTTGTAAATTATACAACTATTAATAGGCAAATCTAAAATCGGAGATAAATCTGATATATTGTTCTCGTCGATAAATAATGTGTCTAACAAAGACAAACCATTGAGCGGTCGAATATCAGAAATCCTATTTAATGAAATATTTAGATATTCTAAATTAATTAGAGAATCCAGCGGAGAAATGTCAATAATGCCGTTTCCTTCTAATGTTAAGTTCCTTAATTTATGTAGAGAACTTAAGGGTGATACATTATCTATTTTATTATAGTCAAGATATAGGTCTTCCAAACCTACCATCAAAGATAAAGATTCTATATTTGAAATCAAATTATCATCTAAACACAATTCACTAATGCTACTGTGAAGTCGCAACTCCGAAATATCAGTAATTTTATTGCCTTCTAAATAAAGTACTTTAAGATGTTTCAAAAATGATAGTGTAGAAAATTGAGAAATTGAATTGAATCCTAAAAAAAGCTCCTCCAACTGAATTAGACCTTTGAGAGGAGTAATATCTGATATCTTATTTCTTGTCATTCTTAGGTCTTTTAACCTTCGTAGAATTTTCAACGTAGAGATATTATATATCTCATTATTAGTTAGATCGAGCCATTCCACATTTACAAAATCCCACAAAAAGGAAATATCCGTTATTCTACAACCAGTAAGTTCAATCTTCTCGAATTTTTCCTTTTCTTCAAAACCGCGAAAAACACCACAATTTAGATCGACATTCGTTACTGATAATTCGACAATAGATCCTCCTGACAACTCGTACTTAATATTATCAATTGAAATTCCAGTAGCCATTAAGGCTTGTATTGATGGATGGATAATTCTAGTGGACATAAAACAATTATGGAGTGAATTGCGCTTTAAGATATTGACAATACAGTGTATTAACAACCGTCTTTCGACTGAGTGTGTATATCTTCTTCCTCTCTCACCCTACTCTTTTCGTAATTTTACAACAAGGCAAATACCAGCCTCAAAAGGGTATCAGGGTCATTGAAAAAGTGTTGTCGGGGAAAGAGGAGGAGGGCCTTAAAATAGTTAGAACCGCTATAGTAAAGGGTTTAGTTCATTTTCTTTCTGCAGTTCGCTGCAGTTTCACAGCAGTTGGTTGCAGTTTCGCTGCGGTATGTTGCAGTTTGGCTGCAGGTGGTTGCAGTTTTATTGCAGTTGGCTGCAGTGGATATGTGGATTGGTTCGCTATTGGGCTTAGTCGGTAGTTCTCGGCAGCCCTTGTTATTCGCTATCGCTCATGAGACCGCTGCGCTAAGTTCGACAAACTCAGGGTGACAGGGGTATGGGGCATGCGCGAGTCGACATCCCCCTGCCCCCCTTCCAAGGGGGAATTATTTTCGCGAGTGGGTTCGCTTATTGGCTGAGCCGCTACCTCTCAAGGGATTTCTCTCTACGTTCACGTTGCTACGCAACGTTTCACTACGCTCGAAATGACGCGGCGCTATTGGGCAATGACGCGAGTCAAACCACCCCGGCCTGCGGCCACCCCTCCTTGAAAAAAGGAGGGGAGCTAGTTTTTTACCTCCCTATCGCTTTAATGATACTCCTGCTCACCAGTACCAGTAGCGTGAATGCACTTACACCGAGGGCGGCCCATACAGGCCAGCCGGGAAGGGTGGATACTACCAGGTTCTGTGTTTTGATGAAGTCGGCACTGAAGTATTGTGCTACTGTCGCCAGTCCCATAGAGACGATGAGGGTGAATATCAGCAGCGGGAAGAAACGGCGCATCATGAATATACTCAGGTAGCGCGGGCCATAACCCAACTGTATCAGCAACGTCAACGATGCCTGCGCACGGGAGATGGTCAGCTCTATAAAGAGCACGAACACCAGTGTACCGATACCTAAGAGCAGTATCGCCAGCAAGCCCACAGCGGCTGTTACTATCTCCACTATCACCCGCACTTTGTTCCAGCGGAGTTGTTCGCCGTTGGTACCATAGCCGTTGGCTTCCAGGTATTCACCGAATGCTTTGTCGGACGGGTCTTTGGCTTTTACTATTAGTCGTGATGGCGGAGTGGTTGTCTGCCCGGTGTATAATTTGTTACCATAGTCTATGAACGATTGAGGCACCAGCACCGAAGTGATGCGGTCGGAGAAACCAACCACCTGCGCCATATATACATCCTGGTCTCCACGCGGCCCCACCTTCAATTCAAAGGCTAATGACTTGATGGAAGATTCAGAGAGTTGTGGTAATCCCTGGCTCGGGGCAAAACCATAGTTGTACAGGTCTAGGAACTGTGCAGAGATAATGATCGGTACACGTGTAGAGCTAGGCTGCCAATACCAGTCTTCCGGTTTCTCATCTATGAACCTGTCCGGTACCGCCTCCAGGAACATATCCGTAGAGAAGCCTACCCTGGCATTCAGCACTGCATATACAGGGAAACGGTTAGCAGTAAGTTGGCCTACATCCTGTACTTGTGGTGCGGCTTTCAGTTGGTCTATTTGTTGTGGCGTAAAGAGGCTGGACTGGAGGTTGCCCATCATGCTTTGTGTCACCTTCTTGCTCACGGTAAGGAACGTGCTACCGAGGCTGTCGTTCTGCTCACGCCCGTTGAGTAGCTGCTGGAAGTTCCACCAGATCATTACGGAGAGCAACAGTAGTGTAGTACCTATACAAAGAGAGATGAGCGACGCCCACAATCTTCCCGAACCTTTTTTATTGCGCAGTAATAATTTACGCAGCAGCTTATTCCTGTTTACTTGTCTTACAGCCATATCTTACGTGTATAGGGGAAATATTCGTTTTCGTCCAGGTCGGCGAGTATCATTCCGGCGCTGTTCATTTTTACCACTTCTGCTATCAGCTCTATTGCCTTATCGCGGTTGGCATTATCCAGGTGGCTGAACGGCTCATCCATCAGCAGCCACTCAAAAGGTTGCAGCAATGCACGGATGATGGCCACCCGTTGTTGCTCACCATAAGAGAGCGTACTACCCAAAGAGTTCTTCTTCTCTTTTATCCCGAGTCTTGACATCCATGTTTCCACTTGTTCTTCACTGGCGGTATCGGTGAGGCGTCTTTTTATTTCGAGATTTTCCCAGGCAGTCAGGTCGGGGAAGAGGCGCATGTCCTGGAAAATAACAGAAAGATAATTGGCCCGGAGGTTACTCATGTTCTCGCTGTTGGTAGTGGCTATATTGTAGCTGTCCCAATAGACCGTTCCTTCAAAGTCAGAGCGTAGTCCGTAGAGCGTATGTATCAATGTTGTCTTGCCCGTACCCGATGGCGCCTGCACAAAAATGTGTTCGCCTTTGTTGAGTTCCAGTTGTTGTTTCCATACTCCTGAGCTGTAGGAATTTACTTTCTCCCTGAGCGGAATGGGTACCACCCCGTTTAATGTTAATCTCATGCTATATTAGAATATCCTTAGCGATCATAAGTTTACGCGGTCAAAAGTAATGAATTGGCTTGCTTTTTATTAAATTTAGGATGAGTAAAAGGGAATGATGAGGTATTAGGGACTTTTAAAGCCGGGAAACTATGAGCGAGATCCATCGTATTTTTGATATAGTAGCACGCAGGGTGGAAACAGACCCCGCATCCATCATGCTGGCAGCCAAAGAGAACGGCCACTGGCGTACCTACAGCACGAAGGAATGCTGGCTCACCGCCCGGCAGCTCTGCGGAGGCCTTTTAGCCCTCGGCATAGAGAACAAGGTACTGATGCCCGAGCAGCAGGAAAAGATAGGTATCCTCTCCCCCAACCGTCCCGAATGGCTGATGTGCGATATGGGTGTGCAGATGACCGGAGCGGTCTTAACCCCCATCTACCCTACTATCAGTCCGAAGGAAATTACTTACATCCTGAATGAGGCCGAGGTAAAAAAGATATTCATAGCCAGTGCGGAGATATATGAGCGGTACAAAGATGCTCTTGCCGAAGTACCCACATTGGAGCATATCTACTCGTTCGATAAGATAGATGGTGTAAAGAACTGGCGGGAGTTGCTGGACAAAAACCTTGTTCCCGATGAAGCCATCATCCATAAGATAACAGCTAATACACTGGCGACCATCATCTACACTTCGGGCACTACAGGTGACCCTAAAGGTGTGATGCTGAGCCATAACAATATCGTCAGCAATATATTTGATTCGATGCCTGCATTCACCTTTGCGCAGAAGGGAGAAAAGGCCTTGAGCTTCCTGCCGCTCAACCACATCTTTGAGCGGACGGTGAGCTATATATACCTCGATGCAGGTTTATCCATCTACTATGCCGAAAGCATGGAGACAATAGGCGACAACCTGAAAGAAGTAAAGCCGATGGTGTTTACTACCGTGCCAAGACTGCTGGAGAAGGTGTATGAGAAGATAGTGGGCAAAGGCATGGAGCTAACAGGCATCAAGCGCGGACTGTTCTTCTGGGCATTGGAGCTGGCAAAGAAATACGATAATGTAAAACACGGAAGCTGGTGGTACCAGTTTCAATTATACTTAGCTAATAAGATCATCTTCAGCAAATGGCGTGAAGCGCTGGGTGGAAATATAAAAGCCATCGTCACCGGTTCTGCTGCCTGCCAGGAGAGGTTGATACGCATCTTCAGTGCCGCACAGATAGTGATCATGGAAGGATACGGACTTACGGAAACCTCCCCCGTTGTATCAGTAAACCGTTTTGAAAGCGAGGACAGGCGTGTGGGCAGCATAGGTACGCTGATAGACCATGCAGAAGTGAAAATTGCCGAAGATGGTGAGATACTCGTAAGAGGTCCGATGATCATGATGGGTTATTATAAGAAACCTGAGTTGACACTCTCTGTGATAGACAAAGATGATTGGTTCCATACGGGAGATATAGGTACATGGATAGAAGGCCGCTTCCTGAAAATTACTGATCGCAAGAAAGAAATATTCAAAACATCGGGTGGCAAGTATGTGGCACCACAGGTGCTGGAGAATAAAATGAAGGAAAGCATCTTTATAGAACAGATGGCGGTGATAGGCAGCGGTCGTAAATTTGTATCGGCTATAATTGTGCCGGGCTACACGCAATTGAGAAAGTACCTCCAAGATAATCATCCCAAACTGCATATACCTGAAGGCAATGCTGAACTGGCTAAGATGCCGGAAGCAATAGAAGTAATTCAAAAGCAGATAGACAAATTCAATCCACTCTTCAGCCATCCGGAGCAGATCAAGAAGTTCACCCTACTCACTACTGAATGGACGATAGATGGCGGCGAGCTAACGCCTACGCTAAAACTGAAACGGAAGGTGATAGAGGAGAAATATAGCAGAGAGATAGAAGCGATGTATGAATAGCTGAATCTTTGTAGGTTTGAGTGTAGTGGTGTTATCTGCCCGTGACACCTTTACTTTTCTTTTGCTTGCCCAAAAGAAAAGTAACAAAAGAAAAGGGCACCCTACGCACATGCGGCTCCGCCGGTGCTCGGGGGCCAACGCTGCATGTTATGTTGAGTTTCGCAGTTCTCTATTCGGCAGTGCGCTGGTTTTCTGACCACACCGGAGATCATCTTTCGTCTTCATCAGGATTTTTCAACTATAATTCTCTATTCAAGTTCCTTCTGGCAGAAAAAGGCGCAGAGGTAGTTCTCTGCTATTGCGGCTTCGATAATCATTTTCTACAGGAGCTCTATTGGGTTTTCATTCTTTTGGCTTGATTTTGTAATAGTCTGAGATAAGATGGCAAACAAAACAAACGGCGTATTCCGGATAGGTACGAGCAATATCGTAGTGCCGGGACCCAAGCATACCTTCCCTGAAGAATACCAAAACAAAAGCAGGCTTACCTACTATGCTTCGCTGTTCAACAGCCTGGAAGTGAACAGCACTTTCTACAAGCTACCTATGGCACGGACTTTTGAAAAATGGGCAGACGAAGTTCCTGATGATTTTCAATTCACTATCAAGTTATCTAAAGATATTACACACGCCAAAGGGTTGCTTTACGAACCGGAAGCTGTTAAGAAATTCATGAAAGCAGCCGATGGGTTGGGAAAGAAAAAGGGTTGCCTGCTCATTCAATTCCCGGGAAGTATCATCGTTCACAATGCCAGTAAAGTAGAAGAACTACTGGAAGAGATAGAGAAACACGACCCGAAACAAACCTGGCGAAAGGCTATTGAGTTCAGGCACCATAGTTGGTACAAAACAGCTATTTATGACCTGCTGCACCAATACAAGACAGCGGTTGTGATACAGGATATGCCTAAGTCTAAAACACCTGAGATGAAGCAACGGGAGCCGTTCATATTCATGCGCTATCACGGTGCCGATGGCGACTATAGAGGCAGCTACCATGAAGAGCATTTACAAGCACAGGCAGAGGATATCAAAAAATGCCTGAGCAAGGGAAAACACGTTTATGCTTACTTCAACAATACCATTGGCGATGCCTTTAATAATGCCATGATGTTGCAGGAGTTGGTGAAAAAATAAAGGCATCCCGTGTGGGATGCCTTTACGATATGTTGTGAGTCAGCAAGACTAACTACTAAACGCTGCGGCGGCAAAGATGGCTATAATTACTACCAATACAGAAAGAGACAGCATTATGATGATAAGGATACCCATATATCTGAACATGGATTTAAGATAGGCAACCGCCTTATTGAATCGTGCCTGGTCCGGGATGTTGACCCCTGCCTTTATATTAGTGGAAAACTTGAGCAGTGCATAAACCGGATAAAAGTAGATTCCAACTATGAATATAAAATACAGTATTGTACCGGTGGCCCCCAATAGCTGGTACAGATTAGTTCCACCAGACATAGTTGCCAGTTGCGCACCTGCAGCAGTGAATACAATGATAAACAATCCCATGCCGATAAAGGACATGATGGCTAAAAACAATCCCCATCGGCCAGCTTCCCTGAGGTGTCCTTTCGCGGTTTCATCTACCTGCAGGTTAAATATTGATTTGGTTTCATCCCTGAATGAGTTTTCCATGTTGCGTTAGTTTTTTACAAAATATAAAAAAAAGGGCAATCACAAATGATCGCCCTTTCTAAATATTTCCGGTATCGTATTAGTACGCCCTGGCGAATAACACCCTCTCTTTAGAGGCGTTACCTGTCAAAATACACTTGCCATCTTCCTGCGGATTATCCAGGGGGATACAACGTATGGTGGCTTTGGTCATTTCCTTGATCTTGTCTTCAGTCGCAGAAGTACCGTCCCAATGAGCGGAAACAAAACCACCTTTCTCGTCCAGCACCTTTACAAATTCCTCCCAGCTATCCACCTTAGTGATATGCTCATCACGGAATTTTAATGCTTTATTGAACATATTGCTTTGGATATCAGCCAGCAAATTTTGTATGGTATCAGTTAATCCGTCAAGAGAAACTGTTTCTTTTGTTTTCTCATCACGGCGGGCTACTTCCACTACCTTGTTTTCCAGGTCACGCGCACCGATGGCGATACGCACCGGCACGCCACGCAATTCATGCTCGGCAAACTTCCAACCCGGACGGGTAGTATCATCGTTATCGTATTTAGCACGGACACCTTTTGCTTTCAGTTCTTTCAAAATTCCGGCAACAGTATCATCTATCCTTTGTGTTGCTTCAGTGTCTTTCTTGTTGTAGATGGGAACGATAACTACCTGCAATGGAGCTAACTTAGGTGGCATCACCAATCCCTGGTCATCACTATGCGCCATTACCAACGCACCGATCAAACGAGTAGATACACCCCATGAAGTAGCCCAAACGTGTTCGATCTTGTTCTCTTTATCAGTGAACGTTACATCAAACGCCTTAGCAAAGTTCTGCCCGAGGAAGTGAGAGGTACCGGCTTGCAGTGCCTTACCATCCTGCATCATTGCCTCTATGCAATAAGTATCTATCGCACCCGCAAAACGCTCGTTTGCTGTCTTTACACCACGAATCACCGGCATAGCCATATACTCTTCCGCAAACTGTGCGTAGATATCCAGCATTTGTTCAGTTTCTGCGATGGCTTCCTCTTTGGTAGCGTGTGCAGTATGCCCTTCTTGCCATAAAAACTCAGCAGTACGCAGGAACAAACGCGTACGCATTTCCCAACGGACTACATTCGCCCATTGGTTCACCAGTATCGGTAGATCACGGTAAGATTGCACCCAGTTCTTATATGTACTCCAGATGATGGTCTCAGATGTAGGGCGAATGATGAGCTCTTCTTCCAGCTTGGCATCCGGGTCTACTATCACGCCATTGCCATTAGGGTCGTTTTTCAGGCGATAATGGGTTACTACGGCACATTCCTTGGCAAAGCCCTCGATGTGGGCTGCTTCCTTGCTTAAAAAGCTCTTAGGTATCAATAAGGGGAAGTAGGCATTCTGGTGTCCTGTGTCCTTGAACATCTTGTCCAGCTGGTCACGCATATTTTCCCAAAGGCCATACCCATACGGCTTTATCACCATACAACCTTTTACTGCCGAATAGTCAGCCAGCCCGCCTTTCAGCACCAGGTCGTTGTACCATTGTGAATAATTCTCTTGTCTTGAAGTTAAAACGCTGCTCATATCAATTTTGGCATACTTTTCGTTATATTCCTGTGGTGGAATGGCGCAAATGTAGTAATTTCACTAATAGGATTTCTTACGCAAAACCAACTAATAATGAAACGTTTATTGTTAACCGGAATAGTGCTCTTAGGACTTGGAGTTAGCTCAGCAATAGCGCAGAGCGATGACGACGTGTATTACAACAGCAAGGACGCTAAGAAAGACGCCGAAAAGTACACTGAACCTGCCCGCGAAAGCAGCCAGGCACAGGACAGGTATGACGATGGCAGCAACAGGAACTATGACAATGGCAATACTGTAAGCACCGACGAAGGTGACGAGTATAGCGAATATGACAGCGATGACTATTCATATGCCAGCAGCATGCGCCGCTTTAACAGCCCTATGTATGGCATGGGCTACTATGGCGGATGGTACAACCCTTACTGGAATAACCCTTACTGGGGTATGAGCCCGGGCTGGGGTTGGGGCAGCGGCTGGAGTATAGGCATAGGATATGGTAGTGGTTTCGGATATGGTGGCCCTTACTGGTCTTCAGGATGGGGTTATAATGCCTGGTATGGCTA
The DNA here is from genome assembly GCA_002483105.1 of Bacteroidetes bacterium UBA7674. Taxonomy (GTDB): domain Bacteria; phylum Bacteroidota; class Bacteroidia; order Chitinophagales; family Chitinophagaceae; genus MKUN01. The sequence continues at coordinate 200,086 of DLHG01000013.1, read as the reverse complement.
TCCCGGTTGGGGCAGCTACTGGAACTCACCATACTGCGGATATGGCTGGGGTGGCGGATACTATGGCTGGGGCGGATATGGCGCAGGTTACTGGAATGGCTATTATGCCGGAGCTTACGGATATGGCGCAGGCCGTGTAGTAAACTACGGTTCCCGCTACTCAATGAATGGTAACAGGAACAACAACATACGCAGGCCAAGTAATAGCATTAGCAGGACACCTGTAGGAACTAATAATTCAGGCCAACGTCCTAACGGACTGAGGACAACGAATAACGATAATGGTGGCCGAAGAGCTACTATGCTGGAGAATGACCGCAATGGCGGACGTATGAATCCGGGGACAAACGGTACAGGTACACGTGTTGACAGGCCTACAAGAGGTAGTTTCACTAATACTGACGGCCGTACACTAAATAATGCTTCGCAGGGTACAAGGCCTGCCCGCACTTACAATGATGGTGGCGGCAGAGGCCAGGGTACAAGAATAGAAAGTAACGGACGCCTTCCGCGTGTAGAAGGTTCTCAAAGAGCCGGACGTAGCGAGGGCGTAAGAATGCAGAACAGCGCACCTCGCCAGCAAAGTGTACAACCAAGCGGCGGACGTAGCTATAGCCCGGGTAACAGTGGTGGTAGCCGCGGATCAAGCTTTGGTGGTAGCTCAGGCGGTGGTAGCAGAAGTTCAGGTGGTGGCAGCTTTGGCGGCGGTGGAAGCCGTGGCGGTGGAGGCAGAAGATAAATTATTGCATTAATACACAATAAAATATTCTACGCCACGCTATAATGTATATAGCGTGGCGTATTGATAAAATAAACGATTAAAAAACGGCACAGTCTTTGAATTATCTGAAGCAGAACAATTAACGAATTGATTCATTAAGACCACGGAATATGAATACCAGAATTTTATCAATAGCAACAGCACTCATATTTAGCGCAACGGCTATAACGGCATGGGCACAGGAAGAATCGGATGTATTAAAATACTCGCAGCTATCGCCGCAGGGTACCGCCCGCTCTATAGGCTTCGGTAGTGCCTTAGGTTCTGTGGGTGCAGATTTTACCAGCCTGAGTGTGAACCCGGCCGGCATAGGTATGTACCGCAAAGGCGAAATGACCTTCACCCCTTCTGTAAAAGTAAACTCAGTAACCGGGTCTTACCTGGGCAACAGAGCATCTGACGACATTAGCCAATTCAATGTCAACAACTTCGGGATGGTATTTACCTCAGCACCAAAAGGTAAGCGATATGAAAAGAGTAAATGGAAATCTACCTCTTTCGGTATCGGCTTCAACAGGCTGGCAGACTTCAACCGTACGTACAATTACAAAGGAAGGAATAGCGGACCAACAAGCAGCAGTGTGAGCGAACTATTTGCAGCAGATGCCAACTCAGGTGGTGATGTATTTAATCCTGATCATTACGCATACCTAGGTTATGAGTCTTACCTGATCAACCCCGATTCAATAAATGGTGGCTACTATACCGTAGTGCCATGGCAGAGCGGTATCAACCAAGGGCGTAACGTAAGGGAAAGAGGCCGCTACAATGAATGGGCTATATCACTTGGTGGTAACTACATGGAAAAATTATTGATAGGCGCAACTGTAGGCATACCTACCGTTCGCTATCGGAGAGATGCGAATGTAACGGAATCAACCAACGATGCTAATCCGTTCGATTTCCAAAATCTTGATTTCGGCGAAAGACTCGTAACAAAAGGAACAGGACTTAACCTGAAACTTGGTTTCATATACAAAGCAACCGATCAGTTCCGATTCGGTGCCGCGATACATACGCCCACATGGTTCAACCTGACTGATGACTATTCCAATACCCTGACAGCAACGGCACAGGGATATCAGACAAGCATTGCCCCTACCCCATTCATCAGCAATTATACACTCACCACTCCATGGAGAGGCGTACTAAGTGCAACGGGAGTGATAGGAAAGGTTGGCTTCATAACAGCAGACTATGAGTATGTAGGTTATAATACAGGCCGCTTCTCTATGGATGATGTGAACCTGGAATCTTACCTGAATACATATACGCGTACCAACTACAAAGGCGCATCTAACGTGCGTATAGGTGGTGAAGTTCGCCCTGCGGAAATGATAAGCCTGCGTGTAGGTTTTGGTTACTACGGTTCGCCGTATAAGAACAGCGCAATGAAGGGTGAACGTATAGACCTGTCGGCAGGTATCGGTTTCCGTTTCCAGCAGATGTTCATAGACTTTGGTTTTGTGAACAGCAGTTTCGAAACAAAGGAACAACCTTATGTATTACCTTATACCGGCGTAACTGTACCTACAGCATCACTGAAGCATAGCATGAACAATGCTGCGTTGACAATAGGGTTTAAATTCTAGATACGCGGTTCTCGATTTTCGATACTCAATAATATTTTAAAAAAGCACTTGCTGAGGCAGGTGCTTTTTTTTGTGTGTTTGACGCGAGTAGCACCACCCCCAAAATCAAAAGCATCCGCAATAGCGGATGCTTTTGATTTTGACCCCTCCTCCACAAGCCCGCCCGGCTGAAGCCATTCGGACGGGGAGGGGTGCGTGATCATATACGAGTCAACCCACCCCGGCCTGCGGCCACCCCTCCCTGAAAATAGGGAGAGGAGTCGGAGTCTTAGTTATGATGTTTTGATATCCACATTTTAGGGGTTGAGGGTATGGTATTTGGTAGATTTGTGGCGTGCGAGTCAAACCCACCCCGCCTAAGCTGCGCAAAGGCACCCCTCCCTGAAAATAGGGAGGGGAGTCTCGAGTTTAATATAAAATTTATTGCTGTTATGGCGCTGACGGGTGGGTGGAAATGAACTATTTATAATATGGCGGTTAAAAAGACGGTGGTGACAAGTAAAAAATCCACAAAGAAGGTGGTGACGGTGGAAAAGGAGACAAAAAAGTCCGCTGTAAAAACTATTTCTTTGCAGAAAGCTAAGAAGCAGGAAATGGCAGAAGTTTCTAATCAATATAATGAGGATAGTATCCGGTCGCTTGACTGGAGGGAACATATACGCTTGCGCCCGGGTATGTACATAGGTAAACTGGGTGATGGCAGCAGCATGGATGACGGTATCTACATACTGGTAAAAGAGGTGATAGATAACTGTATAGATGAATACACTATGGGCCACGGTAAAAAGGTGGAACTGACCATTGCAGATGGTAATGTTTCTATCCGTGACTATGGACGTGGTATCCCGCTGGGCAAGGTAGTAGATGTGGTGAGTAAGATAAACACAGGCGCCAAGTATGACAGCAAGGCCTTCCAGAAATCGGTAGGGCTGAACGGTGTGGGTACTAAAGCCGTGAACGCCCTGAGCAGTTACTTTAAAGTAGAAGCATACCGTGAAGGAAAATCAAAAACGGCTGAATTCTCCAAAGGGATACTGACGAAAGAACATAAAGAAATAGCTACAAGCGAACCTAACGGTACGTTTGTCCTGTTCACCCCTGATGATACGGTATTTAAGAATTACCACTTCATACATGAATATGTAGAGAACCAACTCTGGAACTATTGTTTCCTGAATGCGGGGCTACAGATCATCTTCAACAAGAAAACATTTGTATCGAAGAACGGATTGCTGGACCTGCTGCAACGCAAGACCAATGCCGACAACCTGCGCTACCCTATCATTCACCTGAAAGGTGATGATATAGAAGTGGCTATTACCCATACCGGTGATTATGGTGAAGACCTGTACTCGTTCGTGAACGGACAACATACAACACAGGGTGGTACGCACCAGGCAGCTTTCCGTGAGGCATTCGTGAAGGTAGTGCGCGACTTCTTTAAGAAAGACTACGAGGCATCGGATGTGCGCCAGAGCATTACCGCTGCTATTTCGGTGCGTGTGCAAGAACCGGTGTTCGAGTCGCAGACGAAAACGAAATTAGGTTCACAGGTGGTATCTGAAGGCGGGCAGTCGATGAAGTCGTTCGTATTGGAGTTCCTTTCGAAAGAGCTGGACAACTTTTTGCATAAAAATCCTGCAGTTGCCGATGCGATGAAAAAACGTATTGAGCAAAGTGAGCGGGAACGTAAGGAACTATCGGGTATCCGTAAGCTGGCGAATGAACGTGCGAAGAAAGCCAACCTGCACAATAAGAAACTTCGCGATTGCCGCATACACCTGAATTCTGAGCCTCCAACCAAGAACAAGGAAGAGTTCATACAAAAGCAACTGGAGTCCACCATCTTTATTACCGAGGGTGATTCAGCGAGCGGATCTATTACCAAGAGCCGCAACGTGGAGAGCCAGGCGGTGTTCAGTTTGCGCGGTAAGCCGCTGAACTGTTATGGACTGACCAAAAAAGTGGTGTATGAAAATGAAGAGTTCAACCTGCTGCAACATGCCTTGAATATTGAAGAAGGCCTTGATGGTCTGCGCTATAACAACATAGTGATTGCCACCGATGCCGACGTGGATGGTATGCACATACGCCTGCTGATCATGACGTTCTTCCTGCAGTTCTTCCCCGACCTGGTGAAGAAAGAGCATATACACATACTGCAAACGCCACTGTTCCGTGTGCGCAATAAGCAGAAGACGATCTATTGCTACAGCGATGAAGAACGCCAACGTGCGATATCAGAACTGGGCAGCAAGCCGGAGATCACCCGTTTCAAAGGATTGGGTGAGATCAGTCCGGAAGAGTTTGCACAGTTCATAGGTGATGATATGCGTAAAGATCCGGTACTACTGAGCCATGACGCGCAGATACAAAAGCTATTGGAATATTACATGGGTAAAAATACACCGCAGCGCCAGGTGTTTATTATTGATAATCTGAAGGTGGAGAAGGATCTGGCTGAGGAGTTGGCTGCTGAGGCTATTGCGAACGCTTAGGCCCCAAACCTCCACCCGGCTATTGCCATTCGGACGGCCTAAAGGGGCTATCTCTGAAAGATAAATAAATAAGAGCCGCCCCAATATATGTTGGGACGGCTCTTATTATTATATACACTTAACGCGTACTGACGGCGAAAAGCCCCGTCTATACAGCCGGGCAGGCATGCAGACGCTACCTATTTAATTCTGTAACGTAACCCCGCATAAATATTCCTTCCCATTACCGGGCCCCAGGCCATGGCGGCGTCGAAGCCGGTGGCGAATGGAGCAGATGCACCAATAATGGCATCGTGCTGCATGTAATTGGTGAGGTTCTCTCCACCTACATAGATGTCGAAATTATCACCAAAGGTTTTGCTTACCTGTGCATTCATCTGGAAGAATGATGGCGAGTAACCATTCACTATTTCAGAAGCATGGCTGTGGTGCAAGGCCGGAACACGCTTCTGGCCTGTCCAATGAAGGGTGTAATCGAACTTGAAGTTGTTACGTGTTTCGTAACCTACATTCAGGAATGCCCTGTGTGCTGCTACCAACGGACGGGGCTTCAATGTACCTGTGTAGTCGGTCTTTACATCATACCAGCGATAAGCGAGGCGTAGATCGAGGTTATGAATTACTTCATAGTCGAACTGGCCCTGGAAGCTGTGTGCGAATGACTGACCGTTGAGGTTGTAGAAGCGGACCATATGCGGGTCTTCAACGTCTATCACCACCTGGTTGGTGAAGTTGGTGTAATAGTAATCGAAGCTGATAGCACCATCGCGGTAGTCGAGCATGAACTTTTGCGTGAGATTGATACCTGTGTTCCAGGCTACCTCTGCATCAAGGCCATATGCTTTGTTAGAACCATCACCATATATCAGGAAGTTCCTGTTGCTGGCAAGGTAGCCCATGTTCTCGGCTATGATGTTAGCAGTACGTTGGGCACGGCCTACAGACGCACGAATAGCGGTCTTCTCGAAAGGTGCATAACGTAAGTGCAAACGCGGTGTGGCGAAAGCGCCATACAAATTATGGTAGTCACCACGGAGGCCGGCTACTATATTCCACTTGGTAGAATTGTATGCATACTCTGCGAATGCACCAGGCACTACTTCAGTACGCGTGAACGTCTTGCCCAATACCTGCTCTTCATAATTATCCAGCAGGTTACTCAAGCCGCCCTTGATAACGTGATTGGTATTGCTGATGTATGATTGGTAGATGAGGTTGGCGTAGATCGTCTTTTGCTTTGCATCGTAGTTGCGTGTACCATAGATCGCATTCTGGTTGTGATATACACCGGAGAGCTGGAACCCCATACTGGTAGCAGGACGCTTGAACATCTTGCCTATTTTGGCCCAGCCTTCGTAGCGTTGTGTATTCAGCTCAAAGCCCCAGGGATTACCTGCTACTTGTTCTGTATTCTTTGTATAATTAAGTTGGCCACCTGTATTGGTAACATCGGTCACCTTTACACCACCCTGTATCTCCAAACCTTTCGGTGAGAAATAGAACCAGCGATTGAGCCCCACGAACTGGTTGCCCAGCGGTTGGTCGTTAAAGCCATCTTTGTTCTGGTCCACCTTCATCCATTGAGAGCGGCCATGGAGCATCAGGTTGGTAGAAGTATGCTCATTGAGCTTTTTGTTATAGACCACATTCCCTTCAGAGCGACCCTGTGTGTTCTGATACAGGTTGAACAACCAATGATCAGCTTCATCAGAGAAGGGTTTCAGGAGTTCGATGTTGATCTGCCCCGCAACACTTTCATAACCGTTTACCACGCTACCTGTGCCTTTGCTCAGTTGCATCCCTTCTATCCACGTACCCGGAGTGAAAGTAAGGCCTGTAACAGCAGCCAGTCCGCGAACATCAGGTATGTTCTCGCGGGTGATCAATGTATATGGACCTGCAAGGCCTAGCATTTGTATCTGCTTATATCCGGATACCGCATCTGTAAAGGCGACATCCACTGAAGGAGTTGTTTCGAAACTCTCACTCAGATTACAGCAAGCTGCCTTCATCAGTTCCTTGGCACCGATGCGCTCTGTCTTCATGGCATCAATAAGGCTGATCTCCGTGCTCTTGCGGCGGCGGGCGATCACTACCTCCTCGAGTTTTCGTGGGATATCCAGTACAACTTCGATGTCATTATTTGCCGGAGTGAGCATCACGGTGTCACTTTCGTAACCTACATAGGTGACGATGAGCATGTTAATGCCATCTTCGAGGGTAAGAGTGAACTTACCATCAGCATCTGTATATACAGATTGCTGGCTTTGCGGTGCGGCCACCATAGCGGTTGGTAAAGGATATGTCTTTCCCTTACTATCCCGTTCTTTTACGATACCCTTTACTACCCTGCCTGTTTCCTGCGCAGAAACATGTTGGCCAAGTAGTATTAAGGCTGATAAAAGAACAAATTTGAATTTAAAGACGGGGATTATTTCTCGTCTTCGCACTCATGCTCTTTATACGCGCAGCAGGAAGGTAATTTTTTGTAAGACGGGTCGTTAGCATCCACTTTCACCAGGTCAGACTCGTGGCCCACCTTAGCTATGCTTTTCAGCACAGTTTCAGCAGAGGTCTTTGATGCATCGTAAGTAAGGGTAAGATCTTTACTGTGCTTGTCCCATTCTACGCGTTTAACGCCCTTAATGAATGCAGCAGTTTCTATACGCTTCTTACAGCTACCACAGTTGCCTAAGACTTTGTGGTGCTCAGTAACGACACCCTTAGTTTGCGCCATAGCGCTTACTGAGAAAAATATAACAGAAAGGAAAACAATGAATTGTTTCATTTGAATAATTATTATGGTTATTGAATAAATAATGTTTCATCGCCTGAAAGGCAAGGAACATTAACCATAATAAGTGAAACTGGAATGGAGCTTATACAGCGGCAAGGATTGCCACAAGCCCGGAGGCGCATTAGCCTTATGTACTTTAGTAGTGTAATGAACGAAGCAAGCTTCGCAACCATCTAAATGATAGGTAACGGGCAGAATAAAATCAGAGAAAGCAGCCAGCTTGAATTTGAACGCTTGTGTACTGTTCTGGTCCTGAACGGTCTTGGCCTTAACTACTTTGTCCTCGCAACAATCGTCCGGTTCTTCGCTTTCATCTCCGCAGCCGCCGTCTTCGCAACCGTCCGTTTCCGAGTATACGTTCAACGAAACCAGGTCGGTGCCGCAGTAATGCGCATAACATACCATTCCCGATACCGAGAGGAGGTAGATGAACATTAGAGGTATAATGAGGAATTTCTTCATTAGCTGAGCTGTTACAAAGGTAAGCTTCTGAATGTTAAAAAAATAAAAAAAAGCTTATAAGATTATAGAGGGGTTTTACATTATTTTGTGAGTACAATTATGAAAAATCCTTTCCAAACGGGCGATGTTAAGACTTTTAGTTATGTGGTGACGAAAGAGGATACGGCTAAGTTTGATAGCGGTGAGGTACATGCGGTGTATTCCACATTTGCATTGTGCCGTGATGCTGAATGGAGCGGAAGGCTCTTTGTGCTGGAAATGAAAGAAGATGGAGAAGAAGGAATAGGAAGCGGCATTACAGTAAAGCATCTCTCCCCTGCCCTGATAGGACAAGAAGTGATATTTACTGCTACGCTGACAGCGGTGAATGGGAATGAGGTGGTGACGGACTATGTAGCCCGTGTAAACGACCGTGTAATAGCCGAGGGAACGCAATGGCAGAAAATCGTGAACAGGGAGAAGCTGAATAGGATGTTTGAGTCTTTGAGGTGAGTTGTATGCGAGTCAACATCCCCTAGCCCCCTAAAGGGGAATATCATTCTATCGCAAGCAAATGCTTGCCCTATGTTGGGTCTAAGCAAATGCTTAGACCAGCGTGTTTTTTATGTGCTATTGAATGGCGTGATAGATCCTTCGCTGCGCTCAGGATGACAGACTTTATTTTAAGACTTTAGCCACTTCAGGTTCGAGGCGCTCGGCCCAGACTTTATATTCTTTTGCTGATGGGTGCAAGCCGTCTTCTGCCAGGTATTCGGGGGTTGTACCGTTCTTGCGGGTGCTGTCGGTGATATCTGTGAAATGGCATTTGTGCATGAGGCTGATGTGCTTGCAGGCACTGTTATAGGCGTCTATATCTTTCGCTACCTGTACCCTGTCTTTCCCCTCTGCAAATGGTGTAACGCCCCAATCAGGGATAGAAACCACGAATACATTTTGTGTGTGTCCATTGGCGAATACGATAGCCTGGTCGAGTAATTGGGTGAACTCTTCTTTATAGTTATCTACGCTGCGGCCACGGTATTGATTGTTCACACCGATCAGTAGTGTAACGAAAGTGAATGTTTCGTGCAGGTTATGTTCGCGGATGGAGGCGGCGAGTTCATCGGTCGTCCAGCCGGTCTTGGCGATGATGACAGGTGCTGCTGTTTTGATGCCCTTTGCATTGAGCATCTTTACGAGTTGATGCGGGAAGTTCTCCTGCATGGGAACTTGTTCCCCGATAGTATATGAATCGCCTAAGGCTAGGTATGTGTGCATGAGTAATTATGAAAATAAGCGAGAAAAATGTACTACCCGATAAATAATTATGTTTGGCAAATTACCTATAAAGTACATAATCCGATAATTGCCTATCAATATTTCCCTGATGTTGGGATCATTCCTTTCAGGAACTATTCTACCAATATGAGGTTGACTTAATAATATTTCAACTCTCTCGAAAAAAGCGTCTTGTGTTTTGTCAGCATAAAACTTTGAATCCAGCCAGATAAAGTCATAGATCTCTTGCAGATCATCTAAAGCTAATTCAGACCAAATTATTTTTTCCATGCGTCAGCACGTTTCTTTGCTTCCGAGTGGTAAACAACTTTCCCTTCTGCAACCTGTTGCTCTGCTGCTTCTAATTTCTCAACGATTACCAACTTCTCGAATAAGGCATCCAACTCAAAGTCTTGCGGCATAGCCTCTATCACTTCTATGACTTTTTCCTTTTTCATAACACAAATTTACTGAATAAATACCGTCTTTATATTCGTGAATTCACGTATCCCAAATATACTCAATTCCCTGCCATATCCACTTTGCTTTACGCCACCGAATGGTAAACGGGCATCGGAGTGGACGAATGAATTGACGAAGCAGTTGCCCGCCTCCAGTTGGGTAGCAGCGATCCTCTCTGCACGTTTCCTGTCTTTAGAGAAGATACCAGCGCCGAGGCCGTAGATGTTATCATTGGCTATGTGGATAGCATCTTTCTCATCTTTAGCTTCTATGATAGAAGCGACAGGGCCGAAGAGCTCTTCATCATAAGCAGGCATTCCTTTCTTTACATTAGTCAACACTGTAGGTGGATAGAATGCTCCATCTCCTTCAGGAATATATCCGCCGCAAAGAAGCTTTGCACCTTTGGCGATGCTATCCTCCACTTGCTTGTGTAGTGTATCGCGCAGATCAATCCTTGCCAGCGGACCTATCTTATTCTTCTTATCCATCGGGTCGCCGAATGCGGCTGCCTTCATGGCAGCAACTATACCTGCTTCAAATTCTTTCTTTATTGCTTTTACCGGAATGAAACGTTTTGCAGCAACGCAGCTTTGTCCGCTATTTACCAGGCGGCCATTGACGCAAGTCTGTACCGCAAGTTTCATATCCGCGTCTTCCAGTATTATGTACGCATCGCTACCACCCAACTCCAACACCTGTTTCTTGATATGGCTTGCAGCAGCCGAAGCGACTTTCTTTCCCGCTTCTGTACTACCTGTGAGTGTGATAGCAGAAATCTCTGGTTGTGCTATTAAGTCGGCTATTTCAGAAGATGGCAAAAGCAAGGTTTGGAACAGGCCTTTCGGCGCTCCTGCTTTCTTCATCACGTCCTCTATTGCTAAAGCACAACCACTGACGTTAGATGCATGTTTTAATATCATTGCATTACCCGCCATCAATGCAGGACCCATAGCACGGAACACCTGCCAGTAAGGAAAGTTCCAGGGCATGATTGCCAGTACCGTTCCTAATGGTTGATAACTTACATAGCTTTTGCGGGCATCTGTCTTTATTATTTCATCAGCCAGGAATTTGGGTCCCTCCTTGGCATAGAAATCGAATGTATTCGCGCACTTCTCTACTTCATCCAGGCTTTGCTGAATGGGCTTACCCATTTCGGCAGTGGCGAGTTTTGCCAGTTTCTCTTTATCCTTTCTTAATTGAGCAGCAATGGCCTTGAGTGTTTTGCCCCTTTCCTTATGCGAAAGCTGCTTCCACCCCTCAAAAGCCTTTTGAGCCTGCTTTAAAGCCTTTTCTACCTTTTCCTTGTTATCTGCCTGGTAACTAGCTAATTCCTTTCCTGTAGCGGGATTCACCGAACTGAACGTATGCGCCATAATGCCTGAAATTTTTAATAAAGTTAAGCATGCTATTGCTACGAAAGGTTTAGTAAATTTGATGCCCGTATAGTTGAACCGTATTACTGGCATTTTTAATGCCTTAATCATTATCAGAAACGTATTTATAGAAATGCAGACAGAAAAAATAAAATTCGGAACGGATGGCTGGCGCGCGATCATAGCACAGGATTTTACCGTATATAATGTTGCCCGTGTCACTAAAGGTTTAGCCGATTGGCTGAATGCAAGAGGCAAAGATGCAAAAGTAGTGTTAGGACACGATTGCCGCTTTGGTGGTGAACTATTCTCTGAAGTAGTAGCAAAAGTGCTTTGTGCTAATGGAATCAAAGTTCTGATGGCAAAAGGCTTTGTGAGCACGCCAATGATATCATTTGGTGTATTGAAACTCGGCGCGCAGCAAGGTGTAGTTATTACAGCTTCACACAACCCACCTTCTTACAATGGGTACAAACTAAAAGGTGCACACGGTGGCCCATCGAGCCCGAAGGATATAGCGGCAGTGGAAGACCTGATACCTGAAGAGGTAGTAATACCTGCTGAAGGCCTGGCACATTGGGAAGCAAAAGGCTTGCTGGAATACGTGCAACTGGAAGATATGTACGTGAGCTACCTGGAAGAAAAATTTGATTTTGCTGCATTGGCGAAATCGCCATTTAAGTTGGCATATGACGCTATGTTTGGAGCAGGACAAAATGTGATCCGCAGGGTATTGCCGAATGCGGTGTTATTGCATTGCGATAACAACCCCGGCTTCCTTGGACAAGCGCCGGAGCCACTTGATAAAAATCTGCAGGATCTGGCTAAGACCGTACGCAATACACCTGAAATAAAAATAGGCCTTGCAACAGATGGTGATGCCGATCGTATTGGTCTTTATGATGAGGATGGCAATTTCGTAGATGCTCACCATATCATTTTGTTACTGATACATTATCTGCATAAGCACCAGGGAATGACAGGTAAGGTGGCTATCGCCTTCTCTACTACTGACCGTGTAAAGAAAATGTGTGAGGCCTATGGCTTACCAATAGAGATCACACCAATAGGTTTCAAGTACATCAGCGAAATAATGGTGAATGAAGATGTGCTGGTAGGTGGTGAAGAAAGTGGCGGCATAGCCGTAAAGGGACACATTCCTGAACGTGACGGTATTTATGATGGCATACTGCTGTATGAATACATGACCAAGAGCGGAAAGACGCTAAAACAACTGTGTGAAGAAGTGTATGAAGTGGTTGGCCGCTTTGTCTATGAGCGTAATGACCTGACAATAGAGAACGACAAGAAGAACGCCATTATCAAAATGGCTACAGATGATGGGTATAAGCAGTTTGGTAAGTATACGTTTAAAAGCAGGGAAACCATTGACGGTATAAAGTACCTGCTGGACAACGGCGGGTGGATACTGTTGCGTGCATCGGGGACAGAACCGTTGCTGCGTGTATATGCGGAAGGTAACAGCAAAGAAGAAACGCTGGATATACTGGAAGATGTGAAGAAGACTATACTAGCATAGGTAACGCGTGCTGACGGCTGAAGCCGTGCTGACGCTAACAGATAAAAATTGAAAGCCTCTCGGTCGAACCGAGAGGCTTTTCGAATTTATGAGAATTCGCATTAATTATCGCATTAACGCTTTTTATTGCATTGCTTGTGCATCTTTCAGGAATTGCTCCAGTCCGATGTCGGTAAGTGGATGTTTCAGTAAACCCAGGATAGAACTTAAAGGACAAGTACAAACGTCGGCACCTGCTTCAGCGCAACGAACGATGTGTAACGGATTGCGGATAGATGCAGCCAGTACTTCCGTCATGAAGCCTTGTGCATTGTACACGTTCACAATTTGCTCTATCAGTTGAACACCATCCCAAGAGCTGTCATCTATACGGCCGATGAAAGGAGATACGAAAGTAGCGCCGGCTTTTGCAGCAAGTATCGCCTGTCCTGCAGAAAATACTAACGTACAGTTTGTCTGGATGCCATTATCAGTAAACCACTTGATCGCTTTGATACCATCTTTTATCATTGGTACTTTCACAACAATATTCGGGTGGATAGCAGCCAGTTTTTTGCCTTCTTCTACTATGCCTTCGAAAGTAGTTCCTAATACTTCAGCACTGATAGGGCCATCAACCATTTCGCAAATGGTTTTGTAGTGCTGGGTAATAGCTGCTTCGCCTTTAATACCCTCTTTTGCCATCAGGGTAGGATTGGTAGTTACGCCATCCAGGATACCTAACTCGCTCGCCTCTTTAATTTGTGCTAAGTTGGCTGTATCTATAAAAAATTTCATGTAATTAAATTTCTAGAGGCAAAGGTAGCCATTTATCGCAGGCTTGCCAGTTCAGATTTTTGATTGTAGATAAGTTGGGGAAAACTAAAAGAGACAAAAAAAACTGGCAAGTTACTCACATCGCACCGCTCAACCACCCACCCTTGCTGCATTCCTGCCCTGGGGGATTTAGTAGGAGCTGGCCGTATAAGACTTGCCAGGGCGGCAAAGGTAAGAAGGTTTTTTGCATTTTGAACAATTAGTTAGCTAAAAAATATTGAGAATCCCTCTAAACCCCTAAAGGATGAACATATTATTTTTTTTGCGCGAGGTCAGAATAAAAAATCCCCTGGTGTAAACCAGAGGACTGTATATAAATTCTATCAATTATTAATCGTTTAAGACTTAGCCAATGACCCCTTGAGGAAGTCTATCACTTTCACTTCACTTGCATCTACATGGTGAAGATCGGCCAGGTCAACTGAAAGCCAGTCCGTGAGATGGATAAAATAGAATACACGCTCCCAATAGCTTTTGCCTTTAGAATATATCTCAATGATATTGGGTGTATATTTTTTGATGATCTTCTTATTGATCTCCATACGCGTTTGTACACGCTCGTAATCTGTTTCGTTACGCAGGAGTAATACAACCTTATTTGCATCTTTATCCCTCCAGCCAACAAGCTCATTATGATTCATCTCCGGTATAGCGCCATGCCATGCCAGCATTTTACCGTTCTCATTTATCTGCTGACGAACACGTATTGCTAATCCTTCGTAATCGGATGCTGTATAGATGACAGGAAGCTTACCACTTACTTTTTGTGCGATCGCTTTTGCTTTCTTCCGGATATCCTTTTCTTCATTATTCAGCAACTTAATAGAAGACTTGATGTTGGTAACGAAGTCATTTTTAATGAAGCCAAAATATGCCAATGTAGTCAAGACCTGGACCATTGAATAACCAATACAAGAACGTGGAGGCATTCCTGCAGGCATCAATATGCAATCAATCTTTTTCTTAGTAGCCAACTTTGCTATTTCACCACCTGAAGTAATACAAACGACAGTAGCCTTTGCCTTAATAGCTGTTTTCAGTGCAGCTAAAGTCTCCTCTGTATTTCCGGAATAAGATGAGACTATGACGAGAGAATCTTTATTAACGAATGATGGAAGAAAATAGTCTTTGTTTACAATAAAGGGAACTTTCATTTTATCAAAAACATAGTTCTGCACTATAGAGCCACCGATACCACTTCCACCCAAGCCTGTTAAAACAACATTGCTAAAATCTTTCTTAACGGATATAAAACGATAATTTTGACCTATGATTAGGGCTTCCTTTAATTGGTTGGTAAAGCCTTCTATTAATTGCTTCATAAATTAGTTTCCAATTTCAATGGCCAAACATAACGAAACTGGCTTAAAAGGCGAGCAAATAGCTGAAAAGTTTTTGCTAAATAAGGGGTACTCTATACTGCACCGGAACTGGCGTTTCGAGCGGAAAGAGATAGATATTATCGCTTGTAAGGATCAGTTGCTGGTGTTTGCGGAAGTAAAAACAAGGAAAAACTTCGATTTTGGCTTCCCTGAAGAGTTTGTGGATACCAGGAAGCAGGGACATATGAAGCTGGCTGCAGAGGCCTATACCAACGAATACCCTCAATATATCACTATCCGTTTCGATATAATCAGTATTTGCTTTGATAAGGAGATAGTAAAGGACATCACCCATTTTGAGGACGCATTTTATTAATTCGTAACTTGCAGGCATGAAGGCTTTAGTATCTATCCTATTCATTGTGATATGTGTTTCTGCGAACAGCTATGGACAAGAGAAGCTGAAGGAAGGAGATATAGTGCTGCAAAAGATACCTTGTGGCAGCCTCTGCGAGGCTATTATAGAGACGACTCCTTGCGAAGCGGATAAGATGTTCAACCATTGCGGAGTGGTGCATTATGATGGCGGACAAACGTTTATCATTGAAGCGATAGGTAAAGAGGTGAAGCAAAGCACCCTGGATGTATTCCTGAAAAGAGACAGTACCGCAAAGACACTATATGTTGCGCGACTGAAGCCCCAATACAATTCCTACATACTCCCGGCTATAAGAAAAGCAATACACTATGTAGGTACCCCGTATGATGATGCTTTCCTTCCCGGTGATGATGCGCTCTACTGTTCGGAGCTCGTGCATAAAATATTCAAGAAAGATAATACCCCTTATTTGTTCTCACTTTCACCGATGACGTTTAAATCAAAGTCGGGGAAAACATTCCCGGCATGGGTGGAATATTACAAGGACCTGAAGATGGCCATACCTGAGGGGCAACCGGGGATCAATCCCTGCGCGATAGCAAATTCGACTGCGGTGGAGATGGTGACGATACAACTATAAAAGAAAAGCCTTCCAACGTAAGTTGGGAGGCTTTTCTTTGTAAATAATTCCATCTTTACTTTTTCTTTTCAGGAGATGCCTTTACGTTATTTCGCTGTGCCTCTCTAGAAGGCGGTTGCGTTTGTTTATCCTGAGACAAAGGAACTGTAACAGCTCCACCTAACTGACTTGGAGCGGCACCGGGAGCCTCGGATACAACTGTCTCCGTTTTTTCATTTGGGAGAATTACCTGTGTTTTCGCTTTCTCGCTGACTGTAGCTTTCTGTTTATTTTGTTTTGCAGACTGTCCGTTACAGTAACATCCAACTAAAACGCATATGGTCAGACCAATTATTTTTTTCATATAGATATTATTGAACGTTTACAGAAAACAATGCAGTACCAGTACCGGTATAAGCCCTGGCTACAGTTCCGGCATTTGTGATCATGAGTATTAAAAGATCACCGGGATTAACTGTAACAGGAGCACTTGTAAAGTCGAATTCCCACCTATGGCCAATTTCAGTTGTACCCCAGTTCTGTGTACATGTACCTAGTATAACACCACCGGCAGGAGCAATATTGTTTACTGTAGCGTCACAAGTACCGGTGATCAGGTTGGGATATTTGTACAACCTCACTATTAACGGGCCTGCAACCGTTGCACCATTTGATGTTAACCATCCGGAAGCGCGATGAAGGCGAACCGTAGGGCCGGGGTTTTGAGCCTGGTAGAATGAGCCTGCTAATATCGTCTGCAGACCGACAGTGTTCAGAGTTGGGTCGCCCGGAGAATTCCAGTTTGTTGCACCACCACTCATTGAAGTTCCTCCTACTGCCGGAGAACCTGTACATGGAACATTCATATAAAAGTAAGAAACGGGTTGGTTGAAAGCAGGAGCAGCAGTACCATTAGATCTCAGATATTGACCTGTTGTACCTGCAGGAGTAAAATTAGCTGCAGTGCCTGCACCTGTGCCATACATAACGCCACCTTGCGTTCCCTGAACATCAACAGTAACCGGTGTAGCACCAAGCACTTTAGCTGTACCATTAGTTACTACTACAGTTGAACCTGTGCCGGGAGCAATATTACCGGTAGTAAGAACACTGTTAGGATCTGCCCATGTAGGAGCACCGCCCATGGTTGGAGTGGATAGTACCTGGTTAGCGCCTGTACTTCCACCTGTGAACGTAGCAGATACACCCGTACCCTGACCATACATTACACCACCTAATGCTCCCTGTACATCTATTACAGCGTTACCTGTACCTACCATCTGGCCGGTACCATTTGTCACTACTACAGCGCCGGTACCAGTGGCATCAGAAGTAGTAAGTGTTGTATTAGGATCTACCCATGTAGGGGCACCACCTGATGTTGGTGTAGCCAATACCTGGTTAGCATTAGTACTTGCAGGAGAAAATGTGCTTGGGTTACCAACACCCTGGCCCACTAATACACCATTCTGGGTGCCTTGAAGGTCACCTGCACCTGCGAGCATTGTCCATACGGGTACACCAGGTGTACCACTGTTATAATAGAAGCCCGGTGTATTATCTGTCTGGAAGATAAGCAAGCCCGTAGCAGGAGTTGCGATAGCATTTCTTGCCGCCATATCCATCCTTGGTATGAGCATACCTTTGTCGGTACTGCGGATATCCAAGAGTGCGGATGGGTCGGCAGGGTTACCATCGGTATTTACGCCAACTGTTTGCGCAAAAGCGGTAACGCCCATTGTTACCATGGCCAACGTGAGCAATTTCTTTTTGAACATATGTTTGAGATTTTTCGGTTATCAATTGAGATGTGGTTTCTAAAAAATATTTGAGCACTATAGTTTTGAGATCTTTATTTGAGTATCGTTGATGCCGGTCAGTTGCAAATAATAAGTAGCTGCAGCTAATGCACTCAAGTTCCACTCTACCCTGTTCATGCCGGCGTTCGCCTGCACTTGTTTTACTTGTACCAGTTTGCCTTGTGCATCAAGCAGGTTAAATGTCATTGACTTTGCTTCTGTGCAGTCAAAGTCTATTACTACCTTGTCAGTTACAGGGTTAGGATATACACTAAGTGTAAGCGCGCCGTTGAGTTCTACCCTTATCATATTGCTCAGCGATGTTTTGCCTGAGTTCTCATAAACCCTGAGCCTGTAGAAGGTGTTGCCTTTGAAAGGAGCCGGGTCAATAAGATCGTAGTTGAATGTTGCGGCATTACCGCCTTTAGCTATCACTGTTCCCAATTTGGCGAAGTTCTTTCCATCAGCCGATTTTTCTACATCATATTTAGTGATGCCTGTTTCGTTAGCTACCTGCCAGTTGAGTAATGTTTGTCCGCTTAGCAGACGGCCATTGAAAGACATGAGTTTTATTGGTAACGGATTGTCCAATTCATTGGTGAGCGTAACGCGTCCGAAGGTATCAATAGCATCTTTTGTCAACACATTGTTTATGATATCAAGGCCATCTTCACCTATCATGAACCACCAACCCATTGGTGTAGTTTTGGCAGACATCATCAGTTCTGCTTCGCTGATGCCCATGAGTTCGTCTTCCAGGTAATGAAAATCAAGTGTTGCATTTAGTCCCACATTGTTTCCTGCAGCCGGTGTGATATCAAAATAGCGTGCGATACCGATACCCGAAGTAAGGCCCTGCTGTTGCACATGACCACGTGTGATCTGCGTTACCCCAAGGTTAGCTGCAGTAGTAATGTCCACACCAATGTTTCCCGGATTAACAGCTGCAGGCGCATTCAGTGTCGCAGTGCGCAATACTGTTCCACCAGTGAGACCTGTAATATAGGAGGTATTGCTCTCGCCAATTATCATACCTGTACTACCCAGATCAATATTATTGTTATTTAGTTGAATGTGGCGATTGAGCATATTCAAGTTACCGGGTACTGATATATTATCATCCAGTACCACTTCTCCGGCAGACTTGTCAATAGTCAGGTTATTGAACACGATAGGTATACCTGAAATGGTGGATGTTGCCTGTGAGCCTGTAAATGTTACATTGCCTGCTCCCGGAGCGAATATTCCATTTTGAGAGAGGTGTCCATTCTGTATGACGATGTTAGGGTTTCCGTCCACTACAACATTGGCTCCGTTAATGTACAAGCCCTGTGCCTGCGCGTTGTATGAGAATAAAAGCATGGGGCTGATGTACAGCAGTTTGACGACTTGTTTCCTGATCATAATTCTTGGTTTAAAATGTTTGAGAGTCGGGCTATTTTCTTAAAATTAAATATAAAAAGATGATAATTCCAACAATACATCGAAAAAAAACATAAGAAATAAACTATTGATTAATAGTCTTGGAAAAACAGAGCAGGAGCCTGAAAATATTGGAAAAACTACCGGAAAATATTATATTATAGCAAGCGTTTTTACGGAGTTCACCTGGAAGCAGGTGCATCTACATACTTATTATTACCCGTAAACAGTACACCCACGGCGATGGAATTTCTTGGCTTATCAGTCCCTGAGACATTAAGGAACCTGCAGTTGTGTACCGAAAATTTGCTCTTCTCATCATGAGGCTTACTACTCACCAGATAGTGGTAGTATTTTCCGTGTGAGGTGAATGTGCAATCGCGGAATGTAGTCCTGATACCATCTGCTATCTCCACTAAGTAATTACCATAGGGAGGCATTCGCTTTCCTTTATCGTTGATATAAGGCTTGTCTTCAAAGAAGCAACTAATGAACTTTGTTTCCTTGCCCGGCTTGTCACTATCAAAGCTATGCACTGCAGAACCATATATCCTGCAATTGGTAAAGGTAAATCCAGGATGGCTCACCCATACACTCCAGTAGGTAGTACCCCAAAATGTGCAGTCTTCAAAACTCACGTCCTGTGCTATACGATATTCTTCTTTGTTATAAATATCCGCGACCATCCCCGCACCGGAATTGTTCTCAAAAGTGCAATTTTTAAATACCCCATCCTTCACAATGCGGAATGTATTTATGTTAGGGTCTGATTCCGGCTCTATATCCATCCCTGCACCCGGTGCTGTTGACAAGACTTTCTTCAAGTATTTATTGTGTGCCCTGCCCGTATGACTAAAGCTGCAAGATGTTGCATTGAGCCCTGCCCCACCCGTCCAGCTAAAACCTTGCCGGCCGTTGTAGTCGAACGAGCATTTGTTTATGCTTATGTTCTGTCCATCTATTCTATCTATATCCTTCGTAGTAGTATTTCGTATCTGGAGGCCATCCACTACAAAGTGGTGTACGTTCAGATTCTCTAATCTGCAATTATGCACTTCTACCATCACAATACCGCTTTGTCCCCATTGCCAGCCATCGGAGGAAATATTTCCACCAATGTTTTGATTAGTGGAATTGCCATCTATTTCCAAATCTGATATAGTAATACTGTCGCAGTTCTCTATATAGAGTCCATCACCTATTGTGGTAATGCTGTTTGCTTCAGGAACCAATGTATTCCCTTTCTTGTCTTTTAAAGGCATAGGCTTACCGTCGGGAAAGAATCCACCCAATAGCATGTCGTTCTGAAATTTTAAGACAGCCCCATTTTCCCCTTTGATCGTAAAATTCTTACAACCTGAAATGAGCAATACAGGCAGTCCGAGCTTGTAATAAGGATTCATCAGAGCACCGTCCGCTAATGGCCTGTATGCTATGGGGAGCAGCACCCCATAGTCCAGTTGCTTACCAACAATATAGGTGCCTGGAGGAATGATGAGTGTACCGCGGCCCTGTCGTTCGTTGAAAAAAGCTGCGGCCTCTTTAAAAGCTTCAAAATCGTTACGGCTTCCATCGCCTGATGCCCCGAAGTCAGTTTTGATATTCTTTTCTACATACTCAGCGTCCTGCGCGAATAGAGCAGTAGAGAAAAGCAATAAAAAGAAAGAAAACAATAACCGCGACATAGGAGATGCTAAGCTAAGTAATCTTCAATGATAACCTTACTTGATAACAGCGGAAATATTGAGCGTAACGATATTTTTCATCGTCATCGTTTCCTCACCTACCTTATAATCGAGCCGGTTAAGTGTAAAAGTGCTGGTAATGGCATAAGAGCCATCTCCCTTTTTAACTGCTTTAAAAGGTATGGAGACCTTTTGAGTAGTTCCTTTAATACTCAGGATACCATCAGCATAATAAGTGCCTCCTTTAGAAGTAATACCGGAAGACGTGAAGCGGATAAGCGGATGTGCGGCGGCATTGAGATACTTCTTTGCTTTTACATCTTTATCTCGTGTGGAATTTCCGGTTTTGAAGGAAGTGGCTGCGACCGTAACGTCTATACTTGAAGCAGCGAGATTTGCAGGGTCAAACTTCATTTTACCCTTTGGCGCATCGAAACTGCCCTCACAAGTACCAGCCCAATATTTGATAGAAAAATCTGTTTTTCCGCTAATGACAGCAGATGTTTGTGCCCCTGCAACAAACGCTACTATCATAAGGCTCATCAATATAAATATGCTACGCATCGCTCAAAGAGATTTTACTGCAATATTGAGGATAAAAAACCATACCTGAGCCACTTTTGCCCCTACCATAAAATGATAATTTTGTTTATTTTGCATTTATAAGACCCGACATTTCAACCACATCTTAAACATTGCCCTGACAGGCACATAAATCCACTACCCAAATGAGGAGACTTTTTACACTTATTGTTTCAACGTTTTTATTTTCGAATCTCTCTTCCGCGCAGGTGGATAGCACCATCGGACTTAATGTATCCGGCAGCAACAACTATAAAGTTCTGGCTCATGAGTTGTGCGATGGCCTGGCAGGTGACCGCCAGAAAGTAAATGCTATCTATAACTGGATAACCCACAACATAAAGTACGACGTAAAAAAACTGCAAAAAATAAACCGGAAACCCGATGAAGTAGAAATAGTGCTGAAAAAACGCAAAGGTGTTTGCGATGGTTATTCGAAACTTTTTACCGCGCTATGTGAAGAAGCAGGCATAAAAGCGGTAACGATAGACGGGTATGCCAAAGACTGGATGTTCGACAACGGCGACCAGTTTTACATTCCCAGGCATGCCTGGAATGCCGCATATGTAGAAGGCAAGTGGCACCTGGTAGAACCGACATGGGGTGCCGGCTACCTGACACAAGAACCCAACTGGTTTAAAAAGCTATTCAGCAAAGCATCGAAAAATCCTGCTGCAGCGAGGGGCAAACTGAAATTCAAATTCAGCTATGACCCTCAATATATGTTGATGGATCCGCTGACCTTCCGCAAAGACCATTTACCCACCGATCCTTTATGGCAGCTGACAGACAGCGCCATGCCTATAGCTGTATTTGAAGCCGGCGATACCGCTATCATGAAGTTCAACAGTGAATACAGCACATTAGTACAAAACCTGCCTGACCTTGACCGTATCAATAAACTTAGTGAGCTTAAACGCAGCCAGGAGACTGGAGTACGCGTTACCACATACAACCCGCGTTATCGTGTGGAGCTGGCCAATAAATACCTTGGTGACGCGATAGATTCACTTAAGAGTATTTTAGAGAAAAAAAGCAGCAATACCGAAGCACTGATGACTGCCAAGGAAGAACTAAAGAAAGCGGAAAAGGAAATAGCCACACAAAAAAGCACCATAGCTGAAGAATATTCAACCCTGAAAAGAAAGAATAAGAAAAAGAGCCTGGAAGCCAAGGAACACGTAAGACTACTGCGTAGTGACAACAAAAGGCTGATAGCTAACTGCAAATCGAAAGTATCTACAGCCTCCAGCAAACTGAAAACAGTAGACAGCAAACAGAAAGTGGCTGTGAAGAAAAACGACCTGCTGGCCAACTCTAAATCAAAGCTAGCAATAGCAAAAAAAGAGACAGAGGCAGGAGCTCCCGAAATGCTCTCCATAGAAGATAATATCGCAATAAACATTGGTAAAATACAGGACCTGCAGGAAGCACTTGACGAAAACAACAATACCATTGAAACCACTAAAAAAGATAATGACCGCAGGCTGGACTCACTGGTTCTTTGCTTCAGGTTTTGCGACTCTGCACTGGTAAATGAAACCATTGCCCGCATTAATATGCACGACGACTATGACGATGAGGTAAAAAAATGGAGCAGTATAGTAAAACAAAACCGCTTACGCGATCTTGACTCCCTGCAAAAATATTTCATCGTGGGCTATGATTCTGTATTGGCCAATTATGAATATGCACGTAACAACAATTGGAGCCAACTGGAAGAATACAGGAAAGCGTTCAGGGAATTTGATAAATACAAGAGAAAAAACAGCAGCAATGCAACCTTTCTCTCTCAAGAGAAGGAACTGATAAACGGATACAACAGCAGCAATCAAGCCTACATGAAGCTCCTTAGTGACTACGAAGTATATGTAGCAGAGCACAAAAGCCTGTTTGGTAATATTGTAAGCCTCTACAAGCGCCAGGAAGAACTGGCAGAATACATGGGCAAAGCCGAAGACGCAAGGGCAAAACTGGAAGAAAAACACCTTAGCGGCAAACAAAATTTTGATAAAAAGGAAAACGAAAAGCAGCGTGCGCAAATAAAAAAGGTTACCGCACAGATAGAAAAAACATTATCGAACAAATAAACTTCGCTGAAGGGATAAAAGTAAAGAGCCACATGTTATGTGGCTCTTTTAATTTGTACGTACTAATTATAAAACACTCCATTCCAGACGATTATGAAGCATAAAAAACTTGTTGGCATGGTCTTCCTATAGCATAATGGTAACAAAACGACTACTATGAAAAAGATACTTCTGATAGCGCTCATAATAGGTGCCGTTAGCCCTTCACTTACCGGTTGCAAAAAGAAAGATAAAGGTACCTGCTATTGCTCTTACCTGAGCGGAGATAAGAAAGAATTCAATCTAAGCTCATTGAGCCGCTCTGAACAGACAGATTCCTGTTATGTACTGGACGGATACGCTGAAGCCTTTGCGGGAAGTTGTAAACTTGAATAACTCTAAACGAAAAATATACACCATGCTGTTAATGCTGCTGCAATTGTATTGAGCAGGTTGACAGCATTGTTTTTTATATAACCCTTTCGCTCAAGAGTAGCACCGAGAAGTGAATCTGCTATATTACCGACAGTTCCCGCAATCACAATGAGGACAAACCATTCCCTACCATAACTGAAGCAAAAAACAGTAGCTATCACCATACTCCCTGCCAGCCCGAACAATACTCCTTCCAGGCTCACTATTCCATTCTCCCCCCTTGTGTCTTGTCTGAACGTTAGGATATTGTAGAAACGCTCTCCGTACACTGTTCCTAATTCAGATGAAAGTGTATCTGCTGTAGCAGAAGACAGACTTGCCGCCATCATTAAACCAAATAATTCCCCGTATTGCGGTAACATATATACCAGCAAACCACTAATACCTGCCACTCCAGCATTGGCTATCACCTGTCCTGAAGTTCTTCTGCCTCCGTTGTTGTCATCAACATTAACGGATTTTTTGATGCCCTTCCCCCACGAGGTAGCCAATGTGCCGAGCACAAAAAACAAACCAAGCATAACCACACCTGTAACACCGGTACCTGCATAGACACAACAAGCGACTATGCAACCTGCAAACCCTGCCAATGCAGTGAGCTTGCCTCTTACTACCGCAATGATAGCAGCAATCACTATCGCAAGGATGAATGCTATATTTTGCACAGACATTCTGTAAAAATAGAAATCCACCTCTATTAAAGGTGGATTTCTTCTATAAAAACCAATTATGAAAAACTACTCTCTATTGATCAGCACCTTTTCGGTAAAGGTATCTTTGCCATTACTGATAACTACTGTGTACATGCCATTGTATTCTGTCCTTACATCAAGGTAGGCAATGGTACTGCCCTGATATATGATAGACTTTTGAACGAGGCGGCCATTGACGTCGAATAACTTTACATCAAAATTCTCCTGTCTTACATTCGGTATCTGTATAGCGATAACGTCGTTTGCGGGATTTGGATAAACAGAGATGTTCATATCTTCCTTTATTGTCCCGGAAACTGACGTCGGAGTGTATGTGGTTACTGTTTCGGTAATGCTTGGCACCTTAGCACCGGTCTTTATCCCGTAAAACGTAGGTCCTACAGCATAAGGATAAGCTGAATTATGATTAGCATCGACCGTACAGAAGTAGGCATAAGTGCCGGCAGGATATTCAGGCGTTATACAGAAGCGGCCATTATGTTCGTCCAGGTAATCCGGCGTAGCAACTGTGGTAGGAATATACTCATAATCTTCCCTGAAATAACCGAGCGGATAAGTGGCACTCACCGGAGGCCCATCAGTAACATTGCTGCCATCTGCATATTCAGTACGCACAGTAATGTTCCGTAGATTATAACTTGACTTCATGCGAACGATACCACCCGTACCATCAGCATTTTTATACCCATAAGCACCATAGATAGGGAAGCCGTCGTAAGCATATCCTAATAACGGTGAGTGTGTAGTGCTGTTAATGACATATAGGCCATCTGCAGCATAAATATCGCAGACATTAGATATCACAACAAGGTCAAGATCAAAAGCTGAAGGATTTTGGTGATGGTGGTAATTGCCCATTGCGGGGTGACCTTTGGCGCAGTCAAAACCAGCTTTTTCTGCAACTATTGCATCCCTGTTCCATACCTGGTCGCCCATGCCGCCGAGCGGACCACCTGCTAAGCCATTTGATGAAAGCTTCCACGAAACACCATCCCTGTAATCGAATAAGGCAACTCCGTTGATGAAGATGCCAATATTGCCCATATTAGTTGGCGTAGGCGTACCTGTATTCTCTGCAGGATTCAATGGCAGCTTAAATATAGCGCCGTTCTGGCTGGTTGCAAGAGATGGATTACCATCCAGGAAAGGTCCGGTAATGTAGGCAGGGATACCGTTGGTCTTTACATATACCCAGTTAGCAGAATACTGCACCGTCTGAACATTAGCCTGAACAGCATCGTTGATGGGGGTAGGATTACCATTTACATAGTGCCGGCCTTGTATGTTGGTAGTATTCTGTAGCCAACTTGTAACGCCGGGCCCTTGGGCATTTCCATGATAGGCAGCCAGTATCAGGCATGTGGCAATTGCTTTTCTCATTGTGTGTAGTTGTGCGTTATGGATATTAGACGGCAATCTATCTTAAAACCTTCGCAAAGGGTTAATATTTTCCGGACATAACGATGCCCCCGGAATTTGTATCCCGGGGGCATCAAAATATTCTTAAGGCTCTAGATCACTTCCTCGTCCCTTTTCTTGATCTCACGGGTACTACGAATGAGGCCAATACCTGCAAAAAAGAATACGGCTCCTAATATGCCATATACAGCTGTTGTTCTTATTGCTGCATTATTGTCCACACCTTCTGCAAAATTTACTGCGGCCATTATCATCCCTATTATACCCAGGATGGTAAGAATGATACCGAAAATGCGCTTTTCCATGATCTTGTGTTTTAGATTTCTTTGGAACATAGAAAAGAACGTGCCACGGGCATTTAAAAAGGGCAGCCTGAATTTCAGTCTGCCCTTTTTGTATATAATCTCTTTATTAGTTTTTCTTAAACCGCAATATTACGTGTGACCATTTCGGTATAGTCATCAGATACTATCTGCATGGCCAGATCTTTGATAGAAGGGAATATCATCGCATATACCTTCTTTTTGCTTTCAGGTATATCTCCTTCCTGCATTCCTAATATGTATATCACAGATTCCGGCACTTCTAAAACCCTGCATAGTTCGTTTATTGTTCTCTGGCTGGGCCTTTTAGCTCCTGTCTCAATTTGGGATAATGAGGTTTGTGAGATACCGCATTTTTCAGCAAGTTGGTATTGATTGAGGCTTTTCCCTCTTCTGATCAGCTTAATAGATACTCCTAAATTCATGATAATTGATTGAGTTTGTTATTTGATAGTAGCTTATTAACTATTAAGACATAAAAACGGGGATATAAGTTGGGTGAAAGTCATTAATGTTAATAAATTCAATCTTTAACCATATTTATTACTTTAGGGCCATCAAACAGGTACATTATATACAACCATGGTTCGCCACAGCAGGATTGAAGATACTCTTGTTGCTGACATCGCTATTCGTTTCTATATCAACGTCTTATAGTCAACAGCCCGCCTATTTCATGCTGGGCGAACAACAATTCCGGGGAACGCAGATATATGATGTGATACAGGATAACGATCTGAATTACTGGTTTGCAACAGACGATGGAATATATTATTATAATTACTACTCATACAAAAGAGTTGAATGCGATAAGGCCAAGAGCAATGCCATTTTCAATTTCGTGATAGACAATGATGGGAATATCTATTGCCACAACTTAAATCACCAGGTGTTCCGGATAAAGGACAAAAGATGTAGCCTTTTCCATGAATTAGACAATAGCGAACGAACCTCCTACATGAGTTTGTCTATATCAAATGAAGGCGAGGTAGTAATTGGTGCAAAGAACATCCTGATCCTGGACAAGTCGGGCAGGATACTGAAACGTAAATACCTGGACAAAAGTGTGGGTCATGCTTATACGCTAAAGTCTAAAGAGATCATTTTTTACCTAAACGGCAATGACAGCCTGATCACCTATAAAAATGGTATTTTTTCCCAGGATAAGTTACACCACACTGCCGGTTCTCCTTTTCCCGGTGCCAATTTGAATTTCTTCCACTTCAATGGAGCATACTATGCAATAGATTTCCTGAATAAAGAGCGGTTCCTTTTTGACTACGAAAAGCTTGAACTGAAAAAACTACCTAAAGATGAAGTACTGAATTCCCTGGGATTTTTACGTCTGTATGAAACATCTAAGGGTGTATGGGCTGCAAGTTCCATAACAGGAGTGGTACTGCTCCCCATAGGCAGAGAACGGGAAACAACCGCCAGGCACTACAACAACTACTTTATATCGCATGTATATGAAGACAAGGAAGGTAATATACTTTTATCCACCTTCGACAAAGGGCTACTGGTAATACCGGATATAAATTTGCCTGATGTTATTAACACCTTTGAAGACGATCCTATCACATCCATATCCTCCGGGGGTGCCGAAGGATTGTTTCTCGGTTCCTCAAAAGGCAAATTGATGCGCTACCAGGGGAATCGAATCATAAAAATAGATACAAATGGTAACAGGCCAATTGAAGGCATTTATGGCAGCAGCTTCAGCGACCTCATCCTTTACGATCATGGGAGTATGAACTTCTACGATAAGAAGCTTGGGAAAGTGATACATACAATGTCCGGTTCCTTAAAGGCAGCTGTTTTCATTTCAGAAAAAGAGCTCTATGTAGGTACCAACTATGGCTTACTGAAAGTACGCAGAGAAGGAACCAACAAATTCACTACTAAAGATATTAGCGGAATGAGAAGCAGGATATACGCCCTTGCATATCATCCTGAGCAGAAATGCGTTTATGCCTCTACCTCCAATGGATTAGTAATGGTGGACAGCAGCGGCCAAAACAGTAAGATCACTTACAACAATGAAGATGTCTATCCTAATAGTCTTTGCTATAGCAATGGTAAAATATATGTATCTACCAAAAAGAATGGAGTGCTCATTATTTCAAAAGGAAAAGTGGAGCGTACAATTACACCAATAGTAAACGGGAAAGCAGAAGAGCTTAAAAAGATCATTGTCCATAATAACTCGATCATTGCCAACTCATCTAATGGATTATTCCAGTTTGATATGGAGGGGCGGCTTCTGAAATCAATACATACTACTTTCAGGTTCTCTACACAAAATGTTATAGACCTTACCTTCCACAATGAGGACTTGTGGGTAAGCCATTCGGGCGGCGTTCAAAAAACAAGCATCAATTATAAAAGAGATAAAGAACTAAAACCTGTTGCTCGCATAGATCGCATACGGTTGAATGATAAGGTTCTGATTGATGGCCAGAACAATCGTTTTGACAGCAAACAAAGAAAAATAGAATTTACCCTATCCTCCCCCACCCTCAGGGACAGGGAAAACATCCATTATGAGTACAGGCTTATAGGCTATGAGTCGGCATGGAACAGCAATAGTTACGAATCGAACCTCATCACCTACAATGCACTGGCAGCGGGCAACTACACCCTACAGGTGAGAGTGAGGAACGAAGATGTATATAGCCCAATAGTGGAATACTCCTTCAGTATCGCGAGTCCGCTATATGTTCGGTGGTATTTCCTTGCAGCAATGGCTCTTCTATTCATGGTCACAGTATTTTTCGTATATAGATGGCAACTGCGCAGGCAGCGAAATAAGTCACGGCAAATCAATGAGCTCAATGCATCGAAACTAACGGCTATCCAGTCGCAAATGAATCCGCATTTCATCTTTAACTCTCTGAACTCTATACAAGACCTTATATTAAAAGGTGATGTAGAACACTCCTATTCTTATATCACTACATTCTCCAACCTGGTAAGACTTACACTTAACTACTCTGACAAAGAATTCATAGATTTTGAGCAGGAAATAAAACTATTGAAACTCTACCTCTCACTGGAAAAATTGAGATTTAAAAAGGATTTTACTTATTCTATTGAGACCAACAATATCGCGGATATTAAGATACCGCCAATGCTGATCCAGCCCTTTATCGAAAACTCCTTAGTTCATGGATTACTACATAAGCAAGGTAACAAGCGCCTGACCATAACCTTTAAACTTACAGATGTGCTTATCTGCATTATCGAAGACAATGGCATTGGAAGAGAAAAAGCCAGGGCTATTAATCAAAGACAACATTCCGACCATGAATCCTTTTCAGGAAAGGCCATTCGTAACAGGTTCGAGATATTGAGTGATGTGCTGGGCGGAAAATTCCACTATTCTTATGAAGACATCGATCCCTCAAAGGAAGATACAGGAACCAGGGTTACCCTGACCATACCTGTGAAGCATAACTTTTAATCCATTAATGAATAAATTCAGCTTGTTGCTGAAATAATTGATATTAACTCGCAATTCAACTATAAGTTTGCAGCCATTGAATAAAATAAGGGCCATATTAGTAGATGATGAAGAAAGCGCCAGGGACGTATTGGAGAACCTGTTGGCACGTTTTTGTCCTGAAGTGGAACTGATCGCCAAATGTGAGGATGTACTGCAAGCGGTAGAGGTCATTAAAGACAAACAACCGGAGCTCGTATTTCTTGACATTAAAATGCCTAACTATTCAGGGTTTGAAATAGTCAACTTCTTCAAAGAAGTCAATTTTGATATCATTTTCGTTACCGCCTACGACCAATATGCCGTCCGTGCATTTGAGATAGCTGCTATAGACTATCTATTGAAGCCTGTTGACATAGAACGCTTAAAGGCCGCCATAGAAAGGGTGCTTACCCAGCGCAACATACAGCACCAGGCGCAAAGACTGTCCTTGTTGAGCAATACCCTGGAAAGCAAACAAATACACAATATAGCCGTCAGCGATAAAGGACAACAGCATATTATTCCAATCAACAGCATTATAGCTATTGAAGCACAAGAGTCATACTGCGTCATCCATACGGCTGACAAAAAATATACTGCCAGCAAGAATTTAAAGCATTTTGAAGCGGTGCTGGAAAGTCTGCCTAAATTTATCCGGGTTCACAAATCATGGATCATCAATAAAGACCACCTGAAATACTATTCCAAATCAGAGCTCTCCATACACCTTAGCACCGGCCTGGTAGCTAAGCTCTCTAAGTATAAGAAAGCTGAGTTTGAAGCCGCTATCGTTTCCTGACGAGAGTGAAGGGTCTTATTATCTATTCCTGAATAAACTTGGCTGTTGCTGAAGTTTAATTAATAGTCGGAAAATACTGTACTAACCTTGCTGTGTACTAACAAACATTTTTTATGAAAACAGCAAAAAGTGTGCTCATAACATTACTTCTTATTACCGGTAGCATTTATGCCATAGCACAAAAAGGACAATTAACCGCTCTACAAGAAATCGGAGACGGCTCCGTATTCAAAAAATATTGGGGGATCACAAAGGAAGGAGACACATATAGCTCGAATGCCTCCTCAGAAATGTGCCAGATAAAATTTGAGAATAACGTCAACGGCAAATTTTCAACTTTCGTTCTGAACAAGGAAGGAACAAACACAGTGCTGATCAATAGTGGCTTCGGTTTTCTAAAACCAAATCATTATACAGAGCCGTCCGCTTTTCATTCAAACCGTCATAACCTGGCGTATGTTTATATAGATGGTCTGTTGTATGCCTTGAAAGGCATACGTGATCCCAAAAACATTACTACATTCAAAATTGAAGAAATATTTGCGCTATCTAAGCCTGCTAAGGGCGAGCACACCAGCGGAAAAGCGGCTGCCAAGGAGATAAAAAACAGGAATCACGATGCTGTGCTGGAAAAATACTTTAAAGATATGAAGGCTGTTCAGGATAATGCTACCGCGAACTTCACTCCGGAGATAATAGCAGAAGTAGATGCCGTAGAAGGCAATGAAAAGGCAAAAGACAAAGACATCAAGGACACAAATGCCGCTTATTGGGCCTCAGCTGAAGGTCAGAAGAACCTGGGAGAAATGCGCCAGGAGAAGATAATTTTCATCAATGATACAGGAGCGGACGTTGGTATGTGCTATGGACAGGGAGTATCTACAGTACTAAAGCCGGGTGAAAAACATACATTTAGCTGCAAAAACGGAAAGGTATACCGGGGCGAAAAGATACCAAACAATACTGTGAACTTAAAAAGAACCGACAAAGTACTTTTAGATCTTAACGGGACAAACTGCGGGGCACAAATAACCGCATCATCAGTTCTATAGATAATACATTTTGTTACAGCGGGTCAATAAAAAGAGTCCATCATTCGTGATGGATTCTTGCTTTATGTCCATTAATGAACTAAAACAAGCTATTCATGAATTTCTTTGGTAAGACGACCGGTTTTTGAATTAATCTTACGGCTTGATTTAGAACATTCATTAAAAGGTAAAAGAAATTTTCCTTTCCCCTTAGAAACGAAAGCACCCATCTGTTGATGGGTGCTCTTTTTATGCTCAAAAAAAAGGAGCTACAACCGGGTGTAGCTCCTTTTTATATCTATTGACTTGAGAATTATCTCTTAATGAACTTAACAGCTTGCGGCACCGCGCCTTCTTGTTTCAGCTTCAGCGTATAGTTTCCGGCAGCAACATCACCGATATTCACTTCGATGTTATCAGCCCTGTAACTACCTGCGTTATAATGCTGACTGCTTACAATCTTACCTAGCATATCTACTACTATTATATCCATTGCTGTAGCCAATGACTGGTCGCTCATACGAACGTACAGTTTGTTATCAACAACAGGGTTAGGATAAAGGATGAGGCCATAAGCTAAGGTTGGCGCTTTGATCACACTGTTAGTTTGTATCTCTGTACGAACTGAGAATGGAGAGAAACTCGTTACATTCGGCCTGTCTATAGTGAAACGTCCCGCATTATTAGTTGCAGTACCTACTACACCCGGCTCCCAAACATTCGTGTTATCGTTAAAGTGAGCAATATTACACTCGATATTAATGAAACCTGTCAATTCTTCAGCACCTGTCCATGAAAGGGCGATGTTCGCGTTAGAACCGCCATCAGCACTCTCTGTGATAATCCATGTTTTATCTACTACGTTTTGTGTAATAACACTACCCGTAGGGACGTTGTTATTGTAGTCATCATAAACATCGTTCATTACCCTTACACTGTAGATATCCGTAGTACCTGCGTTGCTGATAGTAGCAGGCAAGTAAACATCTTCAGTACCCACAGGGAACAATACAGGGTCAATGTTTCCACCAACACCCATGTTACCTACTGTCACCTGGCCTGTGCCATCAGTAATGATATATGATGCATCGCTACCGCCTGTCAGTAAGGCTGTACTGCTCATTGTAATGCTGTTACTACCCAACTTCACATATCCGTTAGTAAGCATCAGATTACTTACTACAGTTACGTTGCCTTGTATTGATTTAATATCGCTACCGTCAATCTTCAGTTGTTTGTAAGTTCCGCCCGGTAATGATTGTGCACCATTTCCTGATAATTTCACAGCCCCTATAGAAGCGTCGAAGCTACCCAGGTTGGTGATGTCACCTGTTACTTCCACCTGGTTGCCTGTACCTACAAACGCCAGGCTAGCACCTGCATTTACTGTTATGCTCTTAGCAACAGCGCCGGGGATATCTACCAAAGGCATATGCGGAGCAGCAGCAGGGATCACAACATTGATATCTATATTAGGGATGTTACCACACTGCCAGTTCATTGGGTTAGACCATGCTGTATCAGCTATACCTGTCCATGTATTGGTGGTTGGTGTACCTAATATAGCAGCAGCACTGGTAACTGTAGTACAAGTACCCGTTACCACCACATCGTAAGAAGTATTATTAAGGCCACTTGCATCACTGATGCTCAGTGCATTGGTAGTAGCACCTGAGTAGACACCGCCATTAGCAATATTCACACCATTTGCTCTCCATTGGTAAGTAAGTCCTGTACCAGTTGCAGTAACACTAAATCCTGCAGGAGAACCAATACAAGCTGTAGTTGCTACAGGTTGTACAGTTACTAATGCATTGCTATTAATAACAACCGTACCATTTGCAATAGCGGTACATCCGTTATCATCTGTAACCGTAAGCGTATAGCTACCCGCAGCAGCGACTGACACGTTAGTAATAGAAGGGTTGGCTGATGAGCTGGTAAAGCTGTTAGTGCCTGTCCATGTATAACTATATGGCATTGTACCACCGGCAATCGTGCCGGTAAGGTTAAGTGTATTGCCTTCGCAAGGAACATTTGATGAAATAGATGCCGTCAATGTTGCTGGTTGTGTAATAGTATATGAGTTTGTAGTCGAACAACCGTTGTCGTCTGTTACAGTTACAGTGTATGTACCCGGAGCTAAGCCTGTGGCTGTTGCTGCCGTACCACCTGAAGGTGCCCAACTATAAATGTAAGGTGTAGTACCACCAGTCACTGCAACAGTTGCAGTACCATCGTTGGCAGCGTTACAGCTCACGTTCGTTTGTGATGGTGTACCTGCCAATACCGCAGGTTGAGTGATATTCACTACTTGTGTAGCCACACAGCCATTTGCGTCAGTAGCAGTTAATGTATATGTTCCCGCCGCGAGGCCTGTTGCTGTTGCAGCAGTACCACCACTTGGTGACCATGAGTAGGTATAAGCACCTGTACCACCTGTTACACTTACTGTAGCAGCACCATTGCTACCACCATTACAACTTACGTTCGTTTGCGAACTGATAGATGTTGCCAGCAATGTTGGCTGCGTGATATTAACGGTTTGTGTAGCTGTGCAACCAAGAGCATCAGTAATAGTTGCTACATAAGTACCCATTGCAAGGCCTGAAGCCGTAGCAGCATTACCACCACTTGGTGACCATGAGTAGGTATAAGCACCTGTACCACCCGTTGCACTTACTGTAGCTGCACCGTTTGAACCACCGAAGCAGCTTACGTTAGTTTGTGAAGCGATAGATGCAACAAGCAATGTAGGTTGTGTAATGTTGAAAATCTGTGTAGTAGTGCAAAGATTCGCATCTGTTACAGTTACCGTATAAGTACCGCTAGCTAAGCCTGACGCCGTAGCAGCAGTACCACCACTTGGCGCCCATGAATATGTATAAGGTATAGTACCACCTGTTACGCCAACTGTTGCAGCTCCATTATTACCTCCAAAGCAGCTCACGTTAGTTTGCGCAGCAGAAGAAGCTACGAGTGTAGCAGGTTGAGTGATAGTATACGTTTTTGTCATCGTACAACCATTAAAATCTGTTACTAAAACGCTGTACACTCCCGGTGCGCGGCCTGTAGCTGTCGCTGCAGTACCACCATTAGGTGACCATAAATAAGTATATGGTGCAGTACCACCGGTAGGAGCTACTGTAGTGATACCATTGTTGGCACCGTTACAAGTAACATTCGTTTGAGATTGCGTACCTGCTAATATTGCAGGTTGTGTGATGACAACATTTTGTGTAGTGCTGCACAGGTTTGCATCTGTTACAGTTACTGTATAGGTATTGGCACTAAGTCCGCTAACTGTTGCAGCATTGCCTGTACCCGGAGTCCATGAATAAGTATATGTACCCGGACCGGTACCACCTGAAACGTTCACTGTTGCAACACCATTGTTTCCACCAAAGCAGCTAACGTTAGTTTGGCCTGAAACACTTGTTACAAGAGATGATTGCTGGGTAATATTAAAAACATGAGTTGTGTTGCAAAGATTCGCATCAGTTACGGTCACTGTCCAGGTACCAACCGTAAGGCCGGTAACACTGTTGGTTCCGTCACCCGGAGGGTTACCAGGTGTCCAGTTGTAGGCATAGGCACCATTACCACCTGTCACAGAAACACTAGCGGTACCGGTAGCGCCACCGTTACAAGCAACGTTCGTCTGAGATGTTGGCGTAACAACTATAGCATTCGGTTGAGTAATAGTAAATGTTTGTATAGTGCTGCACAGATTTGCATCTGTTACAGTCACCGTCCATGTACCTGCAGTAAGGCCGGTAACACTTGCAGTACCATCACCTGATGGGTTACCCGGAGTCCAGTTGTACGTATAAGCACCTGTACCACCTGTTGCAGTAACACTTGCGGCACCTGTTCCTGCACCATTGCACAAAACGTTTGTTTGAGAAGCAGGAGTTACAACTAAAGCATTTGGCTGTGTAATAGTAAATGTTTGTGTAGCAACACAGTTATTCTGATCTGTAACCGTTACTGTCCATGTACCGGCAGTAAGACCTGAAACACTGTTTGTTCCTTCGCCTACCGGGTTACCCGGTGTCCAGTTATAAGTCTTTGTACCTGTACCACCTGCTACTGTTACAGTAGCAGTACCGTTAGCCCCGCCATTGCAGCTCACGTTAGTTTGAGACGCAGGCGTTGCTGTCAGTAATGCAGGTTGAACGAAATTAAAAGTGTGAGCTACTGTGCAACCGTTTGCATCAGTAACTGTTATTGTATATGTACCCGGAGTAAGGCCTGTAACGGTATTAGTACCGTCACCGGCAGGATTACCCGGTGTCCAATCGTAAGTATAAGCACCTGTACCACCAACAATAGTTACGGTAGCTGTACCTGTACCACCAAAGCAAAGAATATCTTGCTGCGATGATGCCTGCACTGTAAGTGCTGATGGTTGTGTAATAGTAAATGATTGTACCGCTGTGCAACCAAGTGCATCAGTTACGGTAGCTGTATAAGCACCAGCAGCAAGGCCGGTAGCCGTAGCCGTAGTCTGGCCATTGCTCCATAAATAAGTATATGGTGCCGTACCGCCTGTAGCAGATACTGTAGCCGTACCTGTAGTGTTGCCATTACAGATAACATTTACCTGTCCTGCATTAGCAGTAACCAATGGTGCAGGCTCTGTAATAGTAAATATCTGATTAGCAGTACAAGTGTTAGCATCAGTAACAGTGACAGTCCATGTACCTGCTATAAGGCCTGTAACACTGTTGGTACCATCACCTGTCGGGATGCCCGGAGCCCAGTTGTAGTTAAAAGAACCGGCCCCACCTGAAGCAACAACACTTGCTGCACCGTTAGAACCGCCGAAGCAGCTCACGTTAGTTTGCGGGTTAGGAGTAATGTTTATTGCAGGTTGCAATGCGACTGTAGTTGTTCCCGGAGCACTGTTACATCCCGCCAGGTTTACTATAACAGAATAGGTGCCCGCCATCAGAGGTGAGGCATTCGCAATCGTCGGATTTTGTAAAGTTGAAGTGAATAAGTTCGGACCTGTCCAGCTATAAGTAGCACCGACAACTGTTGGAGTGCTGAGGTTTATTGTGCTACCCTGACACACCGGGGTGTTAGATGACGCAGTTGGTGCAGGAGTTTGAGTAACAACTACGCTGGTAGTTCCTACTATGCTGGGGCAACCACCCACAGTTACGGTAACTGAATATGTTCCCGCTGCAGCTAAGGTCGCAGGCAACGTTGGATTCTGTAAAGTTGAAGTAAATAAGTTGGGGCCTGTCCAGCTATATGTGCCACCAGCAACAAACTGAGTGCTGAGGTTTATTGTATTACCTGAGCAAACCGGGGTATTACTTGATGGCGTAGGAGTCGGCACCTGAGCAGGTTGAGTTACTACAGCGTTTACTATTGAAGTAACCGCAGAAGTAGCATCCATTATCTGGATAGGATATGTACCAGCAGTAAGGCCGGTAAATACATTAGATACCTGGAAGCTCCCACCTCCATTGATAGAATAAGTATAAGGAGGAGTACCGCCTGAACCTGTAAGCGTAAGGGAACCATTGTTACCACCAAAGCACGCTACCGGAGTTTCTGTATAAGTAACACCAAAAGGAGAACTCACGGTAAAATTATCTACATACCATCCGGTAAAAGGAGTTGGTCCGCAGCATCCATCACCTGTATCATATCTGAACCTGAAAATAACATTACTACCGGGTGTTACTGTGATCGGCAGGGTTATATGCCCCCATGACATATTGCTACCTGCATCATGCAGTCCTGTAACATAGCCATGTGCAGTAGTCCAGCTGGCACCGCCATTTGTAGAATATTCTACAAACTCAACATCATAGCTACAAGGGAAGTTACCTTCATTCCCGGCCCATGAATCAAAGTCAATATTCACATCTGCCTGGGTGATCAGCATGCTAGGAGATTGTATCCAGGAATTCTCCGCACCCATACTACCATTGTTTGGCGTACCATATGCGTTAGTACCTAAACCTCCACCGCCTCCGCTAGTTGAACCAAGGCCCCACGTGGAACCAATTGACCCGGAACCTATACACGTCGAACCCAAATTTCCTGTACTCCAACCCGGCGCACCACTTTCAAAATTGATCGAGTAGTAAACCTGTGAAGATGCTGTTCCTGTACCTAAAAGCAGTAAGGCAAACAAACTCAATGCGCTGCGAACTTTTCTGTTCATAGTATATATTCTTGACTTAAAGGTTCTTAAACCCATAGTGTTTTATTGAAATTATGTTTATTACTTCTTCAATATTTTTACTTCTGTTCTCCTGTTCAGTTGGTGTTCAGCCTCAGAGCATTTTGTTCCGTTGCTGCAACCGTTCTTCAATTGAGTTTCACCATACCCTTGCGCAACAAGTCTTGACTTATCAATACCTTGTGAAACCAGGTATTCAACTGCAGCTTTAGCGCGGTTGTGAGACAACTTCATGTTGTAGCTGTCACTCGCACGGCTATCAGTATGGGAAGAAAGCTCAATCACCAATGTCGGGTTCTTATTAAGCGTAGCTACCAGTCTGTTCAGCACTTCAGCAGCATCGCTACGGATGTTGAACTTATTCAGATCATAGAACAGGTCTTCCAGCACAAATACATCACCTACTTCAAACGCAGGTGCAGGAGGAGCCAGGTAAAGGATGTGCTCAAATGTATCTGAAGCAGCATTCTCAGACAGATCAATTGAAGCATTATCCTGTGTATAGTCAGAATAACTTGCAGAAAGTGCATAACCTCTACCGGGTTGTATTGGATAAAAAGTTGCGCCTTGAGCATTTGCCCTGCGTTTACCATTGTCCACATCAAGAGTTATGTTCGCTCCCGGTATAGGCTCATTGGTATTCCTGTTCAGCACAATAGCCTTCAGCACAAATTTCCTTGGCTTCTTGTACCAGTAGCTGTATATATCATCACTACCCTTCCCTGTCGGGCGGTTTGAAGAAAAATAACCTTTGGTATCGTTAGATGCAGTAAAGTAAAAATCATCATAACCTGAATTTACCGGAGACTTCAGGTTTACAGATGGTGTCCAGTAGTGCATGATGCCTTTGCTCATAAAAATGTCGTATCCACCCATACCGGCACGGCCCTTACTTGCGAAATACAATTCCTTATCAGCACCCACAGTAGGGAACGCTTCGTCTTCAGCAGTATTGATCTCAGGACCACAGTTTACCGGTAATCCCCATTTGCCATCTTCTTTCTTCAGGCTATACCAAATGTCGGTCTTACCATAACCACCCGGTTTGTCTGAAGCGAAGTACAGTACGTGCCCATCCCTGGTTATTGCTGCATGGCCTACTGAATATTGGTCAACATCATTAAAGTGGAACGAAACAGGCTCTTGCCAGGCACCGTTTGCATCTTTCTTGCTGTAGAACAGTTCCAGGTTTTGCTGTCTTACAAACAGCCTTTTGTTCACTTTCACACCCTCTACTTCCGTACGGCTGGCATTAGTAACCGTAAAGTAAACAGTCTGGCCATCGGGGCTTAATACCGCAGGACCTACGTGTGACTTGTGGTCATTAACCAATGCACCAAAATCAGAAACGGCAGTTGCATTCGCTGTATCAACAGTATAAAGCCTGAGGTATGAATTACCTGTCCAGCCATATTCTGCTTTTTTCGTACTTGAAGCTAGTAATGCTTCTTTCTGATCTTCAGAGGTAAATACCAGTTTGTTACCAAACAGGGAAGGTCCCCAATCAGATACATTGGTATTGATCGCCATATTCGTAACAGTAAAGCGAGGTTCTTCCTTCATCCAAAGGATAGCAGAGTCACAACCGCGAATACGATTGTTTACTGTCCCACCTATATCGCTATGCGAAGTAAGGTATTGTTTGTATGATTCTTTGGCCTGAGCATACTGTTGCAGTGTTTTCTGCAAGTCACCTATACGCAGTAATGTTTCACTGTATTTCTCACAATTCTTATTATAATAAGCCTGGTATCTTTCCAGTGCCTTCTCATAATTCTGCATCTGGTCGTAAGAATACGCCAGTTTGTACAACACATCTGCAGATACCTTCTTCTTTGCAGCGAGGCGTTCGTACATAGGTATCGCAGCAGTATAGTTATACTTGTGGAAATTCTTGTCAGCTACCTGCATGTAAGTCTGCTGTTCCTGCGCAAAGCTATTTGCGCTTACAGTCAGAAATAATGCGGTTATATAATATCTAAACATTAGTTAGAAAGTTCTTAATTAAAAATACCTTGGACTTAATTCTCTTTTCTCTTTATTCGGGATACCAACACCTATTGATATTTCATGAGAACCATTTTGATATGGAGCCAGTTTACCTAATGTTATATCATACGAATAACCTATCCTGAACCTTGTAGTTGGGAAGAACTCCACCATTACTGATGCAGCGTCACCCATTTGCATACCATTCATCACACCCGGCTTATCCCATATTTCCAGGCCTGTCCTGTACGAACCACCTACCCATACTACTTCCTTTATAAGAAGGAACATGTTAAAGTCGAAGCTGCTCGGGCCTTTGAAATCTTCTTTCCAGAGGAAGGATGGTTTCAGCTTGAAGCTCTCTCCAAGATTCATTACCACGCCTGCACCGGTATAAACGTGCATTCTGCGTTCCATTGCTTCAAATACAGTATTGTTCCAGTTGTAGCTGCTGCTCACACCTTTGAAGTTGAGCAGGTCATTTACACCAGACTGTATATAGAACTTCGGAGTAGAATAATAAAGCCCCACATTCGCATCCGGAACGATCTTACGGGTGTTACCGACCGGCAACTTAGAATCGTTCTCGTCAATGTACCTGTAAGCGGCACCATCTACTGCATACTGGGTAATACCACCACCCAGGCCTACCGCGAGATGCTTCGTCTTATCCTCGTTCATCGGGATACGATACGTATAACCACCGGTTGCAGAAAGTGTATGCTGAGGACCCAGCTTATCAGAAAGCATCCTTACACTCCATGCCACCCTTTCGTCGGTCTTTGGCATAAGGAATTCAAAGGACGCGCTGATAGTTTCCGGAGAACCTTCCAGGCCAGACCATTGCTTTCTGAACATAGCCGTTGCGTAGCTCTCTCCCCTGTACCCCGCATAAGCGGTATTCAGTGCCAGGGGATTGAATACATACTGGCTAAACTGTACACTCTGTTGTGCTACTGCGCTTTGTGCATTAATA
This sequence comes from Bacteroidetes bacterium UBA7674, assembly GCA_002483105.1. Lineage (GTDB taxonomy): Bacteria > Bacteroidota > Bacteroidia > Chitinophagales > Chitinophagaceae > MKUN01. The sequence goes on along the minus strand of DLHG01000013.1, from coordinate 159,251 downwards.
GCCAGCGCAGATATCAGCACCACTTTGTTTAATATATTTTTCATGTACTCTGTTTTCTAATTGTTTAACGTAATACTTGTATCCAGCCTGAGTAATCTTTCTTCACACCATACTTGTTCACTTTCAGAACGTAGTAGTAGGTTCCTTCATTCAGGTCTCTGCCATCCCAAGTGCCCTTGTAATCTTTCGATTCGTATATCATGCTACCCCATCTGTTGAAGATCATCAGCTCAGCATTAGGATATTTCTCCAGGCCAAGGATTACAAAGTTGTCATTCTTACCATCACCGTTTACAGTGATAACGTTCGGGATGAACAGGTCTTCTTTGCTGGTCATGTCAGCGAAGGCAGTAGAAGAGTTATTCTCTACGATCACATCATTTTCCCTGCACTTAGCCGTTGCTGTATTGCTGATATCACCACCACTCGTTACCTGAACAAACACCTTCATCATGAACGACTCATTAACCGCAAGGTTGCTGATGTTCCAGGTAATGGTCTTGGTATCCTCATCATATGTAGCAGTACCATTTTCCACTTCCAATCTCACATTCGAACCACCCAGGTTATCCGCCAGTATATCCGTTACTACTACTTCAGTAGCTACTTCTTTACCTATGTTGGTCAGCATAATGTGGAATTCTACTGTTTTACCAACCTCTATCTGGCTGATCGGCGTAGCAATTGTTTTCACTAAGTACAGATCAGGTGTATTCTGAACAACGTGGATATTAACCTTAGCTACGTTAGATACGAAGCCATTGTAATCCCTGATAGTATATGTGAACTCGTCGTTTCCGTAGTAGCCATTACTTGGTGTGTACAACACAGTACCATCATTCTTGTTCTCAACTGTACCGTGTGCAGGGTTAGTTACTATAACCACACTACCCAGGTTCAGGCCTATTCCGAATGCTGTATCGTTCGCAACGAGATCAACCAGTACCGGTATATCTTCCATTGTTGTGTCAACATCATTCACAGCGATCGGTGCTTTATAAACCCTGATCGTTACGTTAGCAGTATCAGATATAGAGTTGAACTCATCTCTCACATAGTATGTGAAATGGTCTGTACCATAGTAACCATTATCAGGAGTATATGTCACAACACCTGTTGTAGGGTTAACTATTGTAATACCATGTGTCACATCGCTCACTACATCAACCGTTGTAGGGTCCAGTGCACCACTACCTTCAAGATCATTAGCCAATACATTGATAGCCACCGGAACATTCGTCATGGTCATGGTATCATCATCAAGCGCATTCGGCCTTTCGTAAACCGCGATCACCACATTAGCGATATTAGATACGCCGTTGTCATTATCCCTTACAGTATACGTGAAGTTGTCTAAGCCTATGAAGTTGGTATTTGGTGTGTATAATACATTACCAGTTACCGTGCTTACTACAACAGTACCATGAGAAGGATTAGATATCACATTCACCGTAGTAACGTCAATCGTTCCATCAGCATCAGTATCATTGTTAGTCACAGCTATTGTTACACCTGTGTTCACATTTGTAGTAGCTGAGTCATCATGCGCAACAGGAGGAACGTTTATGATAACGTTCACCGAATCAGTGCTGCCAGGGCAGTTCCACGGAGAAGTCACCGTCCATACAAATGTGTATGTACCCGGTATCAGTGTGTTCACCTCGGTATTGAACAGTGTAGGATCAACTATCACCGGAGTATTAGGTCCTGTAACGAATGACCAGTTACCAGTTCCAACAACAGGTTGGTTAGCGTTCAGCAATGTTGCTGTAGCGTTCAGCGGACCAATATCCGTTCCTGCGTTAGCTATTGTTACTGAAGGATAAACTGTTACCGTTACCGTTTGTGTATGCGTGCAACCGTTAGCTGTCATTGTGTATTCATACACCACATCTATCGGAGCAGTTGTTGTATTTTCTAATGTTTCATTCGGATCATCTGTACCTGTGGCAGCTGCATTGCTGATACCTGTGATAGCTGCACGGCTCCATGCGAATGTAGTACCAACGGTATTGCTACCAGGAACGTAGCTAAACACTGTATTGTTACAGATAGCAGCAGGAGTAAGTGTAGTATTCAGGTACGGAGTAGGATTAACCACCACTTCTACGTTATATGTAGTCGGGTTAGTACATCCGTTAGCCGTCAGCGTATATACATATGTTACTGTTATCGGATCAGCTGTTTGGTTATCCAATGTTTCCATTGGGTTACCTGTACCTGAGCCGGCAGCATTTGCGATACCTGCAACAGCAGCACGAGTCCAGTCAAACGCAGTACCCGGTGTTAAGCTGGTTGGTACGTAGCTGAATTCAGTACTATCACAGATAGCAGCAGGAGTAAGTGTACTTGTCAGCTGAGGAGTAGGATTAACTACTACCACTACAGCATATGTAGTCGGGTTCGTGCAACCATAAGCAGACAACGTGTAAGTATAAGTTACATGCACTGTGTCTGTACCTGTGTTCACAAGAACTTCGTTCGGATCACCGGTACCGGATGCAGCAGGATTAGATATATTATTCACTACAGGGCGTGTCCATGCAAATGCAGTACCAACAGTTAAGCTGGTTGGAGTGTAGCTGAATGTAGTGTTATTACATACAGCGCCTGCATCAAGTGGGCTTGTCAGTAATGGAGTTGGTTTCACCCATACAGCTACCAGTTGCGTGTGTGTGCAACCATTAGCAGTTAATGAATACTCGTAAACAACCTGTACTGAATCCGGACTATTGTTCACCAATACTTCGTTGATACCATTATTGCCTGTTGCCGGTGCGTTAGCTATTCCGGCTATTGCAGCACGGCTCCAGCTAAATGTTGTACCTGCAGTAGGTGAAGCCGGTGTGTAAGCGAACGTCAGGTTATTACACTGAGACGCCAGGTTAAGCGGTGTACTCAACAGCGGAGTAGGATTGACCGTAACCACTACATTGTAAGTGATTGGGTTATTACATCCGTTAACAGAGAGTACATATACATACGTTACATCTACAGGGTTAGGAGTTGTATTGTACAGTGTTTCAGCAGGGTTACCTGTGCCTGTTGCCATCGGGTTAGCGATACCTGCAACTGCAGCACGGCTCCACGTGAAGATCGTACCAACCGTAGGACTTGTTGGGATATAATTGAATACTGTGCTATCACACATATCGGCAGGAGCCAGCGTGCTCGTCAGTATTGGCAGCGGGTTCACCACGACTGATACCGTATAGGTAGCAGGGTTAGTGCAACCGTTAGCAGTTAACGTGTAAACGTAGTTCACTGTTATTGGTGCATCCGTGCTGTTAGCCAGCATTTCATTGGGGTTACCGAAACCGCTACCCGGAGTATTACCATTGATACCTGCAACACCGGCACGTGTCCAGCTGAATGTAGTGCCTGCTGTTAAGCTGGTTGGTACATAGCTGAATGGTGTGTTATGACAGATAGCAGGAGGTGTAAGTGTACTTGTCAACAGTGGCGTTGGGTTAACCGTAACAACCACATTGTAAACGTTCGCATTCGTACAACCATTAGCCGATAATGTATACGCATAAGTTACGTTGATCGGGTTAGGTGTTGTATTCGTAAGTGCCTCAGCAGGATTACCTGTTCCTGAAGCAGCAGCATTAGATATACCCGCTACAGCTACACGGCTCCACGCCAAGGTAGTTCCTGTAGTATTGCTCGTTGGCGTATAGTTGAATGTAGCATTGTTACAGATAGCAGGAGGTGTTACTGTGCTGGTCATTAAAGGCACAGGGTTCACTACTACCGTTACGTTATATAATGTAGCATTACTGCAACCATTCGCTGAAACTGTATATACATAAGTAACAGTTACAGGAGTTGTTGTGTTATTGATCAGTATTTCAGCAGGATTACCTACACCTGTGCTGGCAGGATTAGCTATTCCCGGTACCGAGGCACGGCTCCAGCTAAATGTTGCACCTGAGGTTGTGCTGGTTGGTGAATAGTTGAAAGTAGTATTACCACATATAGCAGGCATTGTCAGCGGGCTGGTCATTACCGGCGTTGGTTTCACTGTCACCACTACGTTGTAAGTAGTAGAATTAGTGCACCCATTCGCTGAAACTGTGTAAACATAAGTCACGTTCACAGGAGCAGCAGTGGTATTGATCAATGTTTCATTCGGATTACCTGTACCTGTTGCAGCACCGTTAGAGATACCTATTACAGAAGCGCGGCTCCATGCAAACGTAGCACCTGTTGTTGAGCTGGTAGGTACATAGCTGAATGCTGTATTGTTACAGATAGCAGCAGGTGTTAATGAGCTGGTCAGCGCCGGACTAGGATTAACTGTTACTACTACTGAGTATGTAACAGGATTAGTGCAACTGTTAGCAGATAATGTGTACACATAAGTCACATTTATCGGAGCAGCAGTAGTATTCACCAATATCTCAGCAGGGTTACCTGATCCTGAAGAAGCAGTATTGCTGATACCTGCAACTGATGCACGAGCCCAGTTGAAGATAGTACCCGGAGTAGGACCCGTTGGTGTATAGTTAAATGTAGAACCACTGCATATAGAAGCAGGAGTAAGTGTGCTGGTCAGTGCCGGTGTAGGATTAACTACTACAGCCACATTTATCGGGGCACTTACGCAACCATTAGATGATAACGTATAAACATAAGTCACAGTTACCGGAAGTGCAGTTGTGTTCGACAACAATTCAGCAGGGTTATTGATACCTGATGAAGCCGGGTTACTGATACCTGCAACCGCAGCACGTGTCCAGGCGAATGTTGTACCTGTAACGTTTGAGGTCGGAGTATAGTTGAACGTTGTGTTATTACATATTGCCGACGGGTTAGTAATGCTGGTAAGTCCCGGTTGTGGTTTCACAGATACCACCACGTTATACGCAGGGCTTGAACAACCATTGATAGACACCGTATAAACATAAGTAACGTTGATCGGTGCATTGGTACTATTGAATAACGCTTCGGCAGGATCATTGATACCTGTAGCAGCCACGTTAGTAATACCAGGTACAACTGCACGGCTCCAGGCAAATGTTGCGCCTGTTGTTGTGCTGGTCGGCGTATAGTTGAATGTAGTACCACTGCATATTGCAGCAGGTGCTAACGTACTGGTCATTATTGGAGAAGGATTCACCATTACCACTACATTATAAGTAGTAGGGTTAGTACAACCATTCGCTGTCAATGAGTAAACATATGTTACGTTGATCGGGTTAGCTGTTGTATTGGTCAATACCTCGTTAGGATTACCTAAGCCTGAAGAAGACGCGTTGGCAATACCTGCCACCGCTGCCCTACTCCAGCTGAACGTAGTACCCGTGGTACCTGATGTAGGCACATAGCTAAAGGTAGTAGCATTACATATTGATGGAGGCGTTATTGTGCTCGTCAATATCGGTGAAGGATTAACAACTACACTCACATTGAAGAATGTACTTGTGCAACCATTAGCCGTTACAGTATATACATAAGTAACAGTAACCGGAGCAGCAGATGTATTATCCAATGCTTCGTTCGGGTTACCGGCACCAATTGCAGCACCGTTAGCGATACCTGAAACAGCAGCACGCGTCCATGCAAATGTCGCACCCATCACGTTGGAAGTAGGTACATAGTTGAACACCGCATTATCGCATATTGCAGGAGGCGTAGTAGAACTTGAAAGAACAGGTGTAGGATAAACAGTTATTACTACGTTGTATGTAGTAGGGTTAGTACAACCGTTCGCCGTCAATGTGTACACGTAAGTAACGTTAACCGGGTTATTGGTAGTGTTCACCAATGTTTCAGTAATACTACCTGTACCTGTAGCGGCAGCATTGCTGATACCTGCTGTCAGGCCACGAGACCATGCGAACGTAGTACCTGTTGTGCCACTTGTTGGTGTATAATTGAATGTAGTGTTATTACAGATCGCAGGAGGTGTCTGAGTGCTGGTAAGCGCCGGAGCAGGATTAACTATTACAGTCACGTTAGTCGCAACACTGTTACAACCATTCGCTGTTACGGTATAAACATAAGTAACAGTTACAGGAGCAGAAGTTGTATTCACCAGTTGCTCGGCAGGGTTACCTGTACCTGAGGTAGCAGGATTACTGATACCAACTACAGCCGCGCGAGTCCATGCAAAGGTCGCACCTGTCACGTTCGATGTTGGAGTGTAGTTAAATACCGTATTGTTACAGATAGCTGGCGCTGTCGGCGTGCTTGTCAGGTTAACAGTAGGATTAACTGTTACTACCACGTTGTAAGCAATACTGTTACAACCATTTGCTGATACAGTATATACATAAGTAACGTTCACCGGGGCATTGGTTGTATTAACCAATACTTCAGCCGGGTTATCATTGCCTGAACCGGCAGCATTAGAAATACCTGCTACCACAGCGCGTGTCCATGCGAACGCAGCGCCTGTTGTAGAACTTGTAGGAGTATAATTGAATGTAGTATTATTACAGATTGCAGCCGGTGTCTGTGTACTTGTCAATACCGGGGTAGGATTAACTGTTACCGTTACGTTGTAAGTAACCGGGTTAGTACAACCATTTGCAGACAAAGAGTAAACGTATGTTACAACAACAGGGTTAGCTGTTGTATTGGTCAGCACTTCGTTTGGATTACCTAAACCTGCACCTGATGCATTACTGATACCTGTTACCGCAGCACGGCTCCAGCTGAATACAGTACCTGTAGTACTTGATAATGGAGTATAACTGAAGTTAGTACCACTGCATATCGCCGGAGCAGATAACACGCTCGTCAATACCGGTGTTGGATTAACCGTTACAGTAACGTTAGTAGGAGCACTCGAGCAGCCATTAGCTGTTACTGTATAAACATAAGTAACAACTACCGGGGCAGTACCTGTATTATCCAGGTTTTCATTAGGATTACCTGCACCTGAAGCTGTAGCGTTAGCAATATTTGCTACTGCTGCGCGGCTCCATGCGAATGTCGCACCCATTACATCAGATGTAGGTACATAGCTGAATAAAGCGTTATCGCATATTGCCGGAGGTGTAGTAGTACTTGTTAAAGTAACTGAAGGATTAACCTGTATTGTTACAGTTTGAGTATTGCTGCAACCATTAGCAGTAATAGTGAATACATAGCTCACTATTACCGGAGCATTCGTACTGTTAGTCAGCGTTTCACTGATTGTATTATTAGCACCGCTACCACCTACACCACCGTTGATAGATGGCTGAGCAGCGCGTGTCCATGAGAATGTTGCACCTGTTGTGCTACTTGCAGCAGTATAGTTAGCTGTAGCACCACTACAGATAGCTGCGATCGTAAGCGGAGTGCTCAGTACCGGTGTAGGATTTACTACTACCGTTACATTCTGAATATTTGAACAGCCATTTGCTGTCAAAGTATAAACATAAGTTACTGTTACAGGAGCAGTAGTGGTATTCACTAATGTTTCCAGTGGGTTACCCGAACCTGTTGCAGTACCATTACTGATACCTGCAACTAATGCACGGCTCCAGTTGAATACAGTACCACTTGTTGTGCTCGCAGGAGCATAGCTGAATACTGTATTGTTGCAGATAGCTGCCGGAGTAAGTGTAGTACTAAGTGCAGGAGTAGGTTTTACGGTTACTACCACATTGTAAGAAGTACTGTTACAACCATTCGCTGATACTGTGTACACATAAGTAACAGCAACAGGATTGCCTGTAGTGTTAACTAATGTTTCGTTAGGATTGTCTGTACCCGTTGCAGCACCATTGCTGATACCGGCAACTAATGCACGGCTCCAGTTGATAGTAGCGCCAACGATATTGCTGGTAGCAGGATAGTTGAATATTGTATTGCTACAGATATCCGCAGGTGATAATGTACTGGTAAGAACCGGAGTAGGATTAACTACAACCGTCACGTTAGCAGGAGCACTGTTACAGCCATTAGCTGATACCGTATATATATATGTAACAGTTACCGGGGCATTGGTTGTATTTACTAATACTTCATTCGGGTTACCTGCTCCTGAAGAGGCACCATTACTGATACCGGCAACTAATGCACGTGTCCAGTTGAACGTAGCACCTGAAACTGCACTGGTTGGTACAAAGCTGAACGTATTGTTACTGCATATAGCAGGAGCAGCACCCGCGTTGGTCAGGGTTGGGATAGGATTAACTACTACGGTTACGTTATAAGAAGCACCCGGGCAACCATTAGCTGTCAAAGTATATACATATGTAACAGTAATAGGAGCAGAAGTTGTATTGGTCAATGCTTCACTAACAGAACCTGTACCTGAAGTACCAACTGGTGTAATACCGGCAACTGTTGCACGTGTCCATGAGAATGTAGCACCCGGAGTAGCACTTGTTGGAGTATAAGTAAATGTGTTACCACTGCATATTGCACCGGCATTTGTCATACTGCTCAGTACCGGAGTTGGATTAACCAATACTGTTACGTTGTAAGGAGTAGAGCTTACACAACCATTTATGGAAAGAGAATAAACATATGTTACAGTTACAGGAGAAGCCGTAGTATTTATTAATACCTCATTCGGATTACCTGTTCCTGATGCGGCTAATGTGCTGATACCTGCAACTGTTGCCCTGCTCCAGCTGAATATTGTACCGGCGGTACTGCTTGCCGGAGCGTAGTTGGTTGTTCCACCACTACAGATAGCAGGCATAGAAGATGCACTGGTCAATACAGGTGTAGGGTTAACTGACACAGTTACGTTCTGTGTATTAGAGCAGCCATCAAATGTTGAAGTAATAGCATAAACAACATTTACAGGAGCAGTACTACTATTTGTGAGTACCTCACCAATAGTACCGCCGGTTCCACTGCCTGCAGCACCGCCGTTGATAGAACCTATCGCAGCACGTGTCCATGAGTAAGTAGTACCCGGAATGGTAGATGTTATATTATAAGAGAATAAAGTATTGTTACATATTGCTGCAGGCGTCAATGATGACGTAAGCGTTGAGATAGGTTTTACCACCACACTTGTCGTACCCGGTGCACTGGTACAGCCATTCGCAGTTACAGTTACCGAATAAGTTCCCGCTGCCGCTAATGTAGCAGTCAGTGTCGGGTTCTGTGTGGTAGAGGTAAAACTATTAGGCCCTGTCCAGCTATAAGTACCGCCGGTAACAGTGGCAGTGCTAAGATTGATCGGGCTATTCACACATACCGGCGTATTGCTCGTTGGGGCCGGAGTAGGCACAGGTGCCACATTCACAACTACCTCAGTACGGGTTGCACTGGTACAAGTAAGGCCGTAAGTTGTGGAAGTTGCTCCCAGGTAACCGATACTCTCATCAAAACCACCGAATTGGCTATTACCTTCATGATGATAGTACATCCTGTTCAATGTAGGCTCGAAGGCTATCGTACCCATATCGCTCAAGCTGGAAAAACTTTGAACGGTGGTAGTAGTACCTGTAGTCAAATTCCTCCTGACAATTGCTGTAGGCGATTCCACATATACGACGCTGTAATCTGTACCATCGTACTCAGCCCAGCCATATGCTGCAAAATTCTCGGTATTGGTAAATGATGGTATCGAACCGGCAGTAGTAGTTACGGTACCGGTAGCAAGATCTACCCTGTAAAAAACGCCGCCCGTATAGAATATTACGAATCCGTTTCCCGGTGCTATCAGCGTCTGGCTAAAAAAACCGGTTGGTAAGGTGATGGTCTGGCTAAGTGTGATAAATACACCTGTAGTGGTAAGGTTTTCTGTCAGTTGATATAACCTTGTTATTGCACCACCCTGCAAAGAAGCACCAGCCGAGGCATTTGTACTTATCTGCCAAAGGTTACCATTACTTTCAGAGAAAAAGCCGTCACGTAATGGCAAAGATGTGGGACTAAGAAGATCAGATTTATTGAACCTACCAGTGAAGTCATCTCCTGTGTAGTAAACATAGTTTTGGCTTAAAGCTATGCCTCCACGGTCATCTCCTGACGCAGGCTCGTGCTCATAGAATACAGCACCTGTGGTATTAATAGAGTTAACAGTAAAGTTTGAGGGAAGATAACTCTCCGCATAATAGTTTGTAGTAGTTACAGGTGTCACGATTACAGAACTACCTGAGGCAACTTGTGTACCACCTACAGAAGCATCAAACCACCTGATGCCATATCCTGAAGGAGGGGTAGCACTGATAGTTGCACTTTGTCCGCAATTGATATTCACCGGTGTCGTTACAGTAGGCGCTGCAATAGTAGGACAAGTGTAAGTAATGTTGCGAGCGTAAGTCAGGTTCACTACAGGATCTCCTATGCTACCACCATATTCTACTACATATCCCAGACCACCTGTACCACTCAGATCATTCCATCTTCCCGCCTGTACATAATATATCTGTGCAAAGTTTTCACCTGCAGAGTTATTAGGTTCGCCAGGGTTCCAATTCATATACGGACCATTCTGTATTGGCGAAGAATTATTAATGGAAATACCTGTACCCGCATCAGGGCCTGTCACCCAATACCAATTACCTTCACCAGGTGTAGTACCTGGTATAGCACTAACGGTCGCGAAGTCATCAGAACCGCCTATCCAGCCATCAGCAGAAAGCTTCGTAGCAATAAAGTTATTTTCAGTAGCCGATGTTATCGTGGCAAGATAACCCTGCATTCCATACAATGTTAAACCGGCCGCTGCAGCCCTTGCGCTCGCCCAGTTTAAAGGACCAGGTAAATAGTCATAATAGTGACCATTATATGGCAAGCTGGTACCTGCAGTAAAAGAAACAACCTTGTTCGCTCCAGCTAATGCGTTCGAGTTAAGTGTTACAGAATTCAGCAATGCTGCATACTGCGTCTCATTTGCATTGCCTGTAAATGTTAGCACACCTGCGGTTGCATTATATGATGCAGTAACGCCGCCGGGCAATGGAGCTGTATAAGCTAACACATCACCAGACTGAAAGCCTGTGCTGATAGAAACGATAAATCCGGAATAGTTGCCGGCGAACAATGCTATACCATTGTCCACAACCTGCACACCACTACCCGATTGTATGGATAATGTGGTACCGGTTCCCGCCACAGGATTATTGGCGGTTTGTGCCAATACTTCTGAGGACAATACCGATAGTAGCGCAAAACAGCATGCAAAAAATTGCATGCGTTTGAATAGATAACTTTTTAACAAACTAATTTTCATAAACGTTATATTGATAACTATGAGTTATAACCACAACTTTTTGCCACGTTGATGGATACATCTCTATATTTCAGATTTACTTATTTATACTTGTTGTCTTTAAGTTGCGCTGCTTTCGTCAATCTGGATATAACTTTCAGGGTATTTGATCCCTTCAGCAAAACAGGAAAATCACAACAAAATGTTAAGACGCCGCGAAGGTAGGTAACCAAGGCTTAAAAAGCAAACTGGCATTAACTAAAATAAACATTTCAATTATCCAAATGCATATATAAATGCTAAAATGACATTATAGAAAGGTATAGAAATCAGAAGTTTTTGCATCTAGCTAACGTTATATATAAAACAACCACAAAAAATAGCCTATATAACAACTAATCTTCATTCATTTCTTCACTTCATAGGCAAAAATACCGTCGAAAGACCCACAAGAACGATGAATGATTCTTATGCAATAAATATTGTATTCAATAAATATTTATTCGAGATGGTTATAGATTTGATAATAAATTAAACTATAAGATATATCAATTCCTGTTAAATAAATACATATGAGTGGCTTTCTCCTGTCAATAATCTAATTTTAAACCCCCAAACAAAATTCAGTGAAGAGATCACTCATCATTCTACTGCTTATATTGTCTAATGCCTGCTGGTCATATGCCGATGCCCCTAAAGAGCATCGCTTATTAATAGTACTGGATGCGTCAAATAATATGCTCGGCACCTGGGCTGAGAACATTACCCGTTACCAGGCCGCTTCAGAATTCATTACTCGCCTGGCAGATAGCATCTATGCAGCCAACCCCGAAGTAAGCATTGCTATACGTGCCTACGGGCATACCTTCCCTGCCAACTACGATAATTGTAAAGACTCCCGCACAGAAGTTATATTCGGAAAGAACAACAGGATACAAATAGACCTGAGGTTAAAAGACATCAAACCAAAAGGAAAACCCGCGCTCTCCTTCGCCATAAAACAGATCGCGGAGGTGGATATGAGCTTTGCTCCGCAATCATCTCATTGCTTCAGCATCATATTTGTAACCGCCAGTGAAAACACCTGCGACGACGATTACTGCGCTTATACCAAAAGCTTGCTGAACAGCAATGTAGTGAGCAACAAATTTGTGATCAGCATGAAAGACAACGAACGCATGCAAACGCAATTTGATTGCCTCGGCAGATACCTACCTGTTACTGACATCGAAAAAATGACTGCTGCGATAGATACTATCAAGACATATTACGAAACGGGCTTTGTAATAAAAGCAGACCCGGAAGAAAAAATACAGAGGCCTATCGCCGAGCAGGAAAACGACCCGACCATCAATTCCTACAATACATTCAAATCCACAACTGATGCCGGTCAAAAAAGCTACCTGTTCTTTACCAGCAAACTGAATGCAGAATCAATAGAGCTTTTCCTGCAAGACGGACGGGAATTTAAACCATACAAAGAAGTAGAGGTGAGCTTACCTATGGCGAATAAAGTGATTGTTACCAGTGGCCGCTATCGTGTAACATATACTACTAAAGGCGAAGCCGGAGTTGAGAAAAAGATCAAGGAATTCTACGTCCGTCTCAACAAGGACAATAATGTTGACCTTGACTAGGTCACCATGCACGAAACACAGTATTATCAGTATTTAACATTTATTATAGCTATTTACTGCTTGTACTTTATATACCTTTGGTCCCGGAAATGAAACTTTTATTCAGGCTATTTCTATCTATAAGTTTTCTTCTGCTGGGCGGATACAGTAGTATATATGCTTATTCTTACCCGGCGCCTGTCCACCATACTTCTATAAAAGACCTGGCAAGGTCACAAGATGCTACCTTTCTACATTTACAGAAAGTCCGGTCGTTAACTTTTCGATCATCAAGATCAGGCGGAGAAATAGAGACCGACCATTTAAAGGCAATAGAAGTTGAACAAGAAGATGAAGACGATAAGCAAACTTCGTTAAAAAAGTGCTCAACTATCGGTAGCTATCTCGCTACGTTCTTCTACGCTCCAACAACCGACAATTTATGTAGCCACATAAAAATACGGTTATCCTTCTCAGAGCATTTCCCTTTTTCATCATTTGGCAGATATCTCGCCTTCGGCGTATTCAGAATCTGATACAACATCCTAAACAGGCATTTACAATTGCCTGATTTTCCATTTACTGTTTTTACTGCATAGTCGTAAGATAACATTCAGAAAATGGATGCGATTGTATGTTCCGTTGCATACATCTCAAATAAGAATTTCAAGAAGATCATTTCGTGTTAAACAATTTTATTATGAAAAGAACGCTCATGCTTATGGGCTTGTTTGCTTTGCTATGTCATGCAAGCTGTACATCCAAAAAAGAAGAAAAAGAAGCCACTGAGAAGTACTTAGTGACCAGCCCATTGAAGACCGACACTTCCATCACTAAAGAATACGTATGCCAGATACGTTCCATCAACCACATCGAATTGAGAGCCCAGGAAAAAGGTTACCTGCAGACTATTTACGTAGACGAAGGGCAGTTCGTAAAAAAGGGACAGCTCTTATTCAAGATCATGCCCAAGATATACGAGGCCGAGATGCAGAAAGCAAAAGCGGAAGCACGCGTAGCGGAAGTGGAATACCAAAACACCAAGTCGCTCGCGGATAGAAATATCGTCTCACCGAATGAACTAACAATGGCAAGTGCGAAGTATGATAAAGCTAAAGCAGAATTAGGTCTTGCACAGGTACATCTTGGGTTTACCGAAATAAGAGCGCCCTTTGATGGCATCATAGATCGCTTTCATGTAAGGCTGGGAAGCCTTGTGGGTGAAGGTGACTTGCTCACAACCCTCTCCGACAACAGCCAGATGTGGGTCTATTTTAACGTTCCCGAAGCCGAATACCTGAACTACAATACAAAAACAAGAAACAGTAAACCAACGGTAAGCCTGGTGATGGCAAACAATGAAGTTTTTGGCCATACGGGTATTGTAGAAACGATAGAGGCCGACTTCGACAACGAAACGGGTAACATTCCTTTCAGGGCAACATTCCCTAATCCGGAGAAACTACTCAGGCATGGTGAAACCGGGAACATCCTCATGGTGGAGCCAATAAGCAATGCACTCATCATTCCACAAAAGGCAACATTTGAAGTGCTGGACAAGAAGTATGTATTCGTAGTAGGGAAAGATAACAAAGTGCAAACAAGAGAAATTACCGTCGGTGCAGATATGGAAGATCTCTTTGTCGTCACATCAGGCTTAGCAGAAAATGAAAAAATTCTTCTTGAAGGCTTACGCAAAGTAAAAGACGGCGACAAAATATCTTACGACTACCAGGAACCGAAATCGGTGATATCGCATCTAAAGCTTCATGCAGAATAATTAACCAATAAAAACATTATCAATGTTCAATAAATTTATTCAGAGGCCGGTACTTGCCATAGTACTGTCACTGGTCATCGTCTTTCTCGGTGTACTGGCGATCAAAACACTACCGGTTTCACAGTTTCCTTCTATTGCGCCGCCGATGGTAGTGGTAGAGATTGCTTACCCCGGCGCCAGTGCAGACGTATTGGTCAATTCCGTACTCATCCCGCTGGAAAAAGGCATTAACGGTGCACCCGGAATGAAATACATGACGTCCGATGCAACCAGCGCGGGAGAAGCAACTATACAAGTAGTATTCGACTTAGGCACCGATCCCAACCAAGCCGTCGTCAATGTAAAGAACAGGGTTGAACAGGTAGTGAACCGTTTACCACCACTCGTACAGCGTGAAGGTTTAGTGATCAGTTATACCTCGCCGAACATGCTCATGTATGTTAACCTTTACAGTAAAGACCCTAAAGCGGACGAAAAATTCCTCTATAACTTCGCCAGTGTAAATATCATTCGCGAAGTACAAAGGCTTAAAGGGGTTGGTAGCGCCAAGATACTCGGCAGCAGGCAATACGCTATGCGGGTCTGGCTGAAACCCGACCGTATGCGCGCATACAATATCTCTACCGATGAAGTGATGGAAGCACTGGCAGAGCAAAGCGTCATTGGTTCACCGGGAAGGTTAGGACAAAGCTCGGGAAAACGTTCTCAGTCGTTGGAATATGTATTGACCTACCAGGGACGGTATAATACTCCTGAGCAATACCAGAACATCATCGTAAAGGCAAATGCTGAAGGTGAAATGCTGCACCTGAAAGATATTGCGGATGTGGAGTTGGGAAGTGAATTCTATGACATCTATTCCAACATGGACGGTCACCCTTCCGCAGCCATCACACTAAAACAGACCTACGGTAGTAATGCCACTGATGTAATTAAAGAAGTAAAAGAAAAACTGGAAGAGATCAAGAAAAGTTCTTTCCCTCCGGGCATGGACTACCAGATCAGCTACGACGTATCCAGCTTCCTTGATGCCTCTATCGAAAAGGTACTACATACGCTGGCTGAGGCCTTCATACTCGTAGCACTCGTAGTGTTCCTGTTCCTGGGCGACTGGCGTTCTACACTTATCCCCACGCTGGCGGTACCTGTATCGCTCATCGGGGCATTTATGTTCATGCAGCTATTCGGGCTGACCATTAACCTCATCACACTCTTTGCACTTGTACTCGCTATCGGTATCGTGGTAGATAATGCCATAGTAGTAGTAGAGGCCGTACATACCAAAATGGCCGAAGAAAACATTTCGTCATATAAAGCAGTGAAAAAAGTACTCCAGGAAATTAGTGGCGCCATTATAGCCATTACCCTATTGATGACGGCTGTGTTCATCCCTGTCGCATTCATGACAGGACCTGTAGGTATCTTCTACAGACAGTTCTCCATCACTATGGCAACGTCCATTGTTATCTCAGGTTTCGTAGCCCTGACGCTCACACCTGTGCTTTGTGCTATGATATTGAAAAATACTCATGGACAGCCAAGAAAGAAGTCACCAATCAACAGGATCATTGATGCCTTCAATAACTGGTTTGAGAAAGTAACGGGTAAATACGTTCAGGTCCTTAATGTCATTGCGGCAAGAAGGATAATAACGTTCGGCCTATTGATCGCTTTTTGTGCCGGTATATGGGTAACATCAAAAACACTTCCCTCAGGTTTTATTCCGGCTGAAGATCAGGGGATGATCTATGCAATTATCCAAACCCCTCCCGGGTCTACATTGGAAAGAACAAATGATGTAGCCAAAAAGCTACAGGCCATCACAAAGAAGGTGGAAGGCGTGCAATCAGTTTCTTCCCTCGCAGGTTATGAGGTATTGACAGAAGGACGCGGCTCTAACGCCGGCACCTGTATCATCAACCTGAAAGATTGGGGCGACAGGAAACACTCGGCAGTAGAGATCATAGAGGAGTTGGAAGAAAAAAGCAAAGAGATACCCGGAGCCACCATTGAGTTTTTCCAACCACCTGCCGTACCGGGTTATGGTGCAGCGGGAGGTTTCTCTTTGAGACTGCTGGACAAAACGAATACCGGCACTTACAAAGAATTCGGAAAGGTGAATGATGATTTTATGGCGGCACTCAAGAAGCGCAAAGAATTGACTGGCCTCTTCACCTTCTTCGCAGCCAACTATCCTCAGTATGAGTTGGAGATCGACAACCAGGCAGCCATGCAAAAAGGTGTATCCATCGGAAAAGCAATGGACAACTTATCTATCATGATAGGTAGTACTTATGAACTTGGTTTTGTCCGGTTTGGCAACTTCTTCAAAGTATATGTACAGGCTGCACCTGAATACAGGCAGATGCCTGAAGACGTCCTGAAACTATACATAAAGAACAACCGCGACGAGATGGTCCCCTACTCTGCTTTTATGAAGATAAAAAAGACACAAGGACTGAATGAGATCACCAGATACAATATGTACACTTCGTCTGCTATTAATGGAGCCCCATCTTCGGGGTACAGCAGTGGTGAGGCTATCGCAGCAATTCAGGAGGTAGCGGAGAAGACGCTGCCGCGCGGCTACGGCATCGACTGGCTGGGACTTTCTAAAGATGAAGCCGCCCGCGGAAATGAGGCACTATATATATTCCTCATCGTATTGCTGTTCGTTTACCTGGTACTCGCAGCGCAGTATGAAAGTTTCATCTTGCCATTCGCTGTGATACTATCGTTACCCGTCGGAATATTCGGGGCACTACTGTTGTTGAAATTAATGGGACTCTCCAACGACATCTATGCACAGGTGGGCATAGTGATGCTGGTAGGTCTGCTGGGCAAGAATGCCGTATTGATCGTGGAGTTTGCGGTGCAAAAACGCCAGCAGGGAGCATCCATACTAGATGCAGCCATTGAAGGTGCTAAAGTACGTTTCCGTCCCATCTTGATGACATCGTTCGCCTTCATTGCAGGATTGATACCCCTCATCTTCGCTACCGGCCCTGGAGCGCTTGGCAACCGCACCATTGGTTCCTCATCAGCAGGAGGTATGTTATTAGGAACTCTCTTTGGTGTACTTGTTATCCCGGGATTGTATTATGTATTTGCTAAGATCGCTGACGGTCGTCACATGATCAGGGATGAAGACGAAGTACCATTGACCGAAGACTTTACACACAAGAAACGCAAGAAGAAAAAACTAAAATTCTTCAGGCGCGCCGAAGACAACCCTATGGGAGAAGACGATTCATTAACGGACAAAAACGAAGACAATGTTTAGAAACACGATATATAAATGCTTAGGTGTGGCTTTCCTGTCACTCTCCTACGCTGCATGTAATATTCCAGCCCTGGTCAAAAAAGAAGAAAATAAAACAGTTCCTGCTAGTTATAACAACTCGCAGGACACTGCCAATTCAGCAAGCCTGGTCTGGAAAAATTTCTTTAGCGACCCCTACCTCAATGCACTGATAGATACAGCACTCAGCAACAACCAGGAGCTAAATATCACGATGCAGGAAATTGAAATATCAAAGAACGAGATAAGGGCACGGAAAGGAGAATACCTGCCTTTTGTTGGGCTAAAAGGAGGTGCGGGTCTTGACAAGGTCGCCCGGTATACCAACATTGGCGCAATGGAAGCGAACACGAAAATCAAACCCGGGAAAGAAATGCCTGAACCGCTGCCCGACTACGGGCTCGCCGCATATGCTACCTGGGAAGTAGATATCTGGCATAAATTGCGCAATGCAAAAAAAGCAGCCTTATCTAGATATCTCGCTTCCATAGAAGGCAAGAATTTTATGGTCACCAACCTGGCTGCTGAGATCGCTCGTGCTTACTATGAGCTGCTGGCCTACGACAACCAACTGGCGATCGTAAAACAGAACATTGAAATTCAGAACAACGCGTTCGAAATTATAAAACTGCAAAAGCAGGCTGCGAGGGTTACGGAACTCGCGGTTCGCAGATTCGAAGCGCAAGTCCTCAACACCAAAAGTCTTCAGTACGGTATTCAACAGAAGATCACCGAGACAGAGAACAAGATCAACTTCCTCCTCGGTAGATATCCACAGCCCGTTACAAGGAGCAGCAAAGCCATTGAACAACAAATACCTGCATCTGTACAGAATGGCATACCGCAACAGTTACTCGCTAATCGTCCGGATATCAGGCAGGCAGAACAGGAACTTGCTGCGGCAAAACTGGATGTGACGGTCGCCAAAGCAAGATTCTATCCTTCTATAGGCATTTCTGCATCTGTTGGTTACAGGGCATTCAATCCGGCATACCTGATCAAAACACCGGAATCCCTGCTCTATTCTTTAGCCGGTGACCTGATGGCTCCTTTGATCAATAAAAATGCCATCAAGGCCACTTACTATAATGCCAATGCCAAACAGATACAGGCTGTGTATAACTATGAGCGAACTATACTGAATGCATACATCCAGGTGGCTAATCAACTGGCAAAGATCAGCAATCTCGAAAAAAGCTACAGCCTGAAATCGAAGCAGGTAGATGCACTATCAGCATCTGTAGATATTTCAAATGACCTTTTCCGGTCAGCCCGTGCTGACTATATGGAAGTGTTACTCACACAAAGAGACGCGCTCGAAGCGAAATTTGAGTTGATAGAAACCAAAGTACAGCAAATGAATGCTGCAGTTAATATTTACCAGGCACTGGGTGGGGGGTGGAAGTAAATGTAGCCACAGCCATTAACAGAAAAGAAAGGAACTACATCAATCGTAGCTCCTTTCTTTTTGTCCATTCCTAAGCCCGTTTGTCCGTTACTGAACTATTTACCAATTACACATAGCCTTTAGCATAATCTTGCTTGAAACTAAAATGTACAATTATGCGAAAAGAACTCTACTCTTATTCAAAACAACTCTTATTTACTTCCACACTGCTGATTGGATTAGGAGCATCGCCGGCTGCTTCAGCCCAGACATGGGTAAACCAGGCCTCGGGCGTTACCGAAACACTCAACTCTGTTTTCTTCACCTCTCCTCAGGACGGGCATGCAGTAGGTAGTGACGGAACTATATTAAAAACATCAGACAGTGGCAATACATGGGTAGACAATTCATCGGGCTCATTATCTTTCAATTGCGTATTCTTCATTTCGCAAGGCCAGGGCTACATCGCTGGTAGCAACGGCACTATACTTGCTACATCTGATGGCGGTGGCTCGTGGAATACATCCCTAACAGGAGCACCCTTCCCTGCTAATTCTATCTTCTTCATCTCGCCAACGCATGGCTGGGTAGTAGGCGGCAACGGCTCAGTACTGGCTACAATTAATGCCGGTGTCAACTGGGATCAGAAACCATCAGGCACACCTTTAGGCCTTAGATCCGTACACTTCGTTTCTGATACTATAGGCTGGTTAGTTGGCGATGCAGGCGTTATCAGAAAATCAATAGATAGCGGCAACACATGGGCAGCACAAACATCGGGAGTAACAGCAGGACTTAACTCCGTGTACTTCACCTCTGATATGCATGGGGTAGCTGTGGGCACAAGTGGCACTATCCTTGTTACTACTGACGGAGGAACTACATGGACAGCGGCTACATCAGGCACTACCAGTACACTAACTAATGTGCATTTCACTTCTGCTACAGAAGGTTGGGTAAGTGGCGCTGCCGGCACCATCCTGAGGACTACCGACGGGGGGACTACATGGACAGCCATGACATCAGGCACTACCAACTTCCTTGGTGCAATTCACATGGTGGATTCTACCCTCGGCTGGGCTGTGGGTAGCAGCGGAAAGATCATTCGCTACAATGGTGCTACAACAACAGGTGTAGCAGAAGTTACGACAAGCACAATTACCAACATCTACCCCAACCCAACATCAGGAATGCTGACCATTCAAACCAACGATAAAATTAAAACAGTATCTATTTACAACGCAATAGGTGCATTAGTACAAACTGAAACTAAAAACACATTCTCTGTAGCACTGCTACCGGTGGGCATGTATATGGTTCGTATTGAAACAGTCAATGGCATCAGTGCAGCTAGTTTTATAAGGGAATAATTATTGACGCAACCTCAGCTGTAAGGTCTATATTGTCAGCGCTTCGTCATACATCGATCAAATGCAGCATTTTTGCAAAATGTGGCTTCATACTTGCTCATAGCAGGTAAATAAAATCGATTATGAAGAAGATTGGACCAATTGCAATTATCGCATTATTTGGCGCGTTGACATTTGCATCATGCAAAAAAGATTATACATGTGAATGTAAGGTAGCTGTAGAAGCATACACTGAAGGTGACTCTACAGGCAACATCACGGTAGAAGCGCAGGATACAATTGTAAGCTACTCTTATGATGGTGTATCAAGGAAAGATGCTAAAAGCAGTTGTGATGGTTCCGACCAGACACTCTCTGCTCAATATGCTGAGTTTTTCGGCGACCATGCAACAGTAAACTGTGACTTAAAATAAGTCCTACAACAGGAAATTATAAACGGGGCGAATCATCGTCCCGTTTTTTTATTTCAGTAAGCTATGTGTTTTAAGTCCATATAGTTTACCCCCTAACCACGCGCTTGGAAGCGAGATGAGCATAATAGCAATATTATAAAAAGGAGTTGCCTGATCCCACATGAAAAATATCCCTATCAATGATAGTAACAATCCTATAATTCCCAGTGCAAGCGCATGTAACATGGGCTTAGACGGAGCCAGCCTTGCAGTAAGATAGCAACCTGCTGTATTAAACACAAACCGATAGAGTATAACTATCAGGACTATATGTGAAGGCGTATCTTTAAATCGTTCCATATGCATCAGTCCGGTCGCAGCCATGATATAGTCACTCAATATCGCCAACGAAGCTCCTGCTATCATACCTGCGATAATAGCTCCTATGCTTTTTAGTATACTTTTCATGGTCTAAAGCGTTTTGTCCAGCCAGTTTTTCACAAGCTCACTTAGTTGGCTTCTATACCGCTCTATTTGCTCCATATCTTTAAGTGTAGCTACGGCACGGTCATTCGTCTTCCAATCTAAGAGGCCATAGTCTTTAGGAAGTATTTTTTGCTTAGGCTGTTCCAGCACTTTGGCACCACGATGAAAAATAATCATTATCTGCTTTGGTGGCAACACTCTTAATGACACCCTGTCATTCACACCAACTTTATAGTTTGGGCCGTTCCACTTAATATTCTCTTCGAGGGCATCATTCGCACCAAGAATAATTTTCCTGATCTCCTCTATTTCTTTTCTAAGAGGATGGTTCAGGCTATCTAAATATTCTGTGACTTCCTTGTTCATACATTATATATTGATGACACAAAAGTATTCGTTTACCACATAACAAGATTGTACAGAATTTACCTTTCAGTTTTAGAATGCATCCTTTTGAATTGATTGGGAGTAAACCCTGTATGTTGCTTAAATGTTCTATTAAAATGAGGCTGATCATAAAAGCCTAGCATATTGCCTATTTCAACTAATGAAAGTTCATCATTGTTGATGATCACGTTTTTAGCCTGTTCCACCTTGTGTATGTGCAGGTATTTAATGGGCGTAAAGCCGGTCGCTTTTTTAAAAGTCTCAATGAATGACTTGGGCGACCGCTCGAATGATCTGGCCAGGTCTTTTTGACTATCATTGATCAGATCGCAAGTCACCAAAGCACTTATCATCTCTTCGATCTCAAACAATAGCTTTTTAGGGCGCAGGACATTATACAAACTGTCGTTTAGCTGCTGTATTAATTGCAACTTGTCTACCTTATCATCAGGGGATGAAGGGTAAACTTCTCCAAGGAGCAGTGTACTAGGCACAATTGAATTTGACACCTCACTGCCGTCAATCCCAAATCCGGTATATAACCCATATGGTTTAAACCGCACACCAATTACCATATCTTGTACGCTACTCTTACTTAATTGAAAAGGACGTGAATAAATACCTTTCACCATTCCCTGTTCTTTGGGCTCAGCATGATCCCGAGTAGGTGTCAGGATCATCCTGGGATGAGTTGGAATAATAAAGTCCTCCACCCATTGATTTGCATTTGGATCGGTATCCAAAAACAAATAATCAATGAATTCACTCAAAGGGATAACTGGTGTATATCGCTCCAAAGGATCATTTATTTAAGTGAAGCTATACGAATGGTAAATATAAAACAAGAGCGGAGACCAACATCGCTCTCCGCTCTTAAAATGTGCCGGAACAGGAATCGAACCTGCACTCCCTTGCGAAAAAATCACACAGATATCGAGACTATGCACGTCTACAAACAAAAGAGCGAAGACCAACATCGCTCTTCGCTCTGTCGCTCTCCGCTCTTAAAATGTGCCCAGAACAGGAATCGAACCTGCACTCCCTTGCGAAAACCAGATTTTGAGTCTAGCGCAATTCAGTTTGATACAGTTTCATTCATCTCAAAAGCGTTGATTTTAAAGGCATTCTCAGTAAAATAGATATCCACAAAATCGAACAAAACCGCCATTTGTTGTACCTATGTTGTACCTTTTTTTTAACTTTACATTATAGGGCATTACTAAAACATCACGCGGCTATGGCGATAAAGATAGTATTACGGAAGAAGGTTGCAAAAGACGGTAGCTATCCCCTCGCCTTACGTATAACCGTGGAACGTAAAGCGTCATACGTCTATTTAGGGTACAATGTTTTTGAAAAAGATTGGGACAACGCCGCACAACGTGTCAGGAAGTCACATCCCAATTCTGCTCGTCTAAATAATCTCCTCATAAAAAAACTGTCTGAGGCTAACGACAAATCCTTAGAATTAAACACCGCAAAGAGCAACGTAGCGGCTAAAACAATCCGGCATAAGATCAAGCCAAGCTCTAAGGAAACTGTATTTAAGCAAGGAGAACTGTATTTGGAGCGGTTGAAAGACGAAGGAAAGTACAATCGATGGAACAGCGAAAAATCAAATGTTAAACATCTAAAGGACTTTCTTGTAGACGACATTCCTTTTCAGGATTTAACCATATCCCTCCTCAAACGCTTTAAAGCAAGCCTGATCTCGAAGAGAAAGGTTACAGAAAGAACGGCTATCAACAATCTAGTTACAGTTCGTTCTATTTTTAGCATGGCAATTGCAGATGGTGTATGTGATCCAAAGTATTACCCTTTCGGTAAAGGCAAGATCACAATCAAATTCCCAGACTCCAATAAAATCGGGTTGACACAAGAGGAAGTTACGAGACTTGAAAATGCAGTGCTCGACCCTATAGGCAATCACGCCCGCAATTTGTGGCTCATATCATTCTACTTTGCAGGAATTAGAGTATCCGATGTTTTTCGGCTTACTTGGTCAGACTTTCAAGATGGAAGGCTTTTTTATTCTATGGGTAAAAATAATAAAGGAGACTCGCTCAAGGTGCCGGAGAAGGCATTGGGCATTCTAAAGCAATATGAGGCAAGTAAGAAAAAAGGCGACGGCCTAATTTTTCCCGAACTCAAGGAAGTTGACCTAAACGATAGGTACAGACGAGAAGTTGTGACCAAGACAAAAATCAATGCAACTGATAGAATACTCAGGACTGTTGTTGCACCAGCTGCCAAAATAGATAAAAAGCTAACAATGCATATTTCACGTCATACGTTCGGCAATATATCTGGAGATAAAATACCTATTCAAATGCTACAAAAGCTGTATAGACACACCGATATTAAAACTACTATGGGATATCAGGCAAACTTCGTACATAAAGATGTTGACGACGCACTGGAAGCAGTTATTGGGGTATAACTCTCTCCATGCTTACTCATAATCAGGTGGGTCCTAAGTTCAAATCCTTGTGGGACAACAGTACAGTAAAGGGTTTCAGACGATTTTGATTTGAAACCTTTTTTTATTTGCACTAATTTTGCATATTTAAAATACCGACGCAAATTATCTCTTGTCGAGATTTCTCTCCATTTGTTCAATTTCCCTTTTCTGGTTTGCAATGATATCGTTGCAAAGTTGTTTGAGCTCTGGGTCAGTAATATTCCCTTCGCGGCACATAAGGATAGCGGCGGAATGATGCGGAATCATGGATTTTAGGAATTGTTTGTCCCCGACAAATGCCTGGGTACGAATGCCTAGAAAGAATACAAATAATAATATTGTGGCTCCTGTAATAAACAGAATATTTTTCTTTCTATCCTTGTACATATTTCTCATGACCAATACCTCGATGATAACCATCGGTGATGCCATGAGACCTGCCATATAGAACTGATTGACATTAGGAATAACCTCTTTGATCGTATCAACCATCGCATACATAAGAATGTACATGCAAGCAAATGACAGGATCGTCATCAGCAGTAGATGTTTGTAATGTGAATGCTCTTTATGGCCTGTATGTTCCGTTTTCATAGTTTTCCATTTTAATAAGTTATTGTTAGACCTGCGCCAAGCCCCATATCGCTATCATAATGTGTCGAAAGTGACCAGTATTTGCCGACAACATAGCGGAAGCCAACCATGTATTCCTTGTCGGTATTGGCCATGAGGTTAAGACGTAAACGGCTTGTGACAGGTATATCTTCCCGTTCGAGCTGGAAACGAAATTTACCCAAACCATCGACACGAGCTTCAGCATTAACAAGCATTGGCAATGTATAGCGAACGCCCGCTATAACAGTTTTACGGGTCGATTGATTGCTCTCCTGACCGAAAAGGTTGCGTTCTATTTCGTAACCTGGCTCGCCGGGCTTTTTAGTTCTGTTATTATAGTGATAGTCAAATCCCACAAATGGCAATAACCATTGCATAGTTCCTAAATATCGGCCTACATAGGTTTCACTTTCATAGCCGTCCTCAGGGTTAAGGCCAAGCCGCCATTCTGTCGCTGCAATCCATCGAGTGTTGGCATACTGGATCTCACCATCACTGCCGTTCGTTTCTAACCCGACATTAGCTTTCAAATAGAATTTTCGGTCGTCCGCAAATAGCTTTCTCCGGGCATATTTAAGATCAGGTAATTGAGGGTTAGGCGGTGAATTTTCATACGAAAATATCCGTCCCATACCGCTCATCATGTGATACAGGATATGGCAGTGGAAAAACCAGTCGCCACTTTCTGTCGCTGCAAACTCGATGGTGTCCGTCTCCATCGGCATGATATCCAACACATTTTTCAGCGGTGAATATTCACCATTGGCATTAAGGACACGGAAATAATGCCCGTGCAGGTGCATCGGATGACGCATCATGGTATTGTTGGTAAGCACCATACGGATGTTCTCGCCCTTTCTGATCTTGATCACATCGGTTTCAGAAACAGTTTTACCGTCCATTGACCAGACATAGCGGTTCATATTGCCCGTTAACTCAAAATTGATAGTACGGGTGGGCCATTCAGGGAGTGTCGTTTTCTCGGGCGCTCTAAGCATACCGTAGTTGAGCGTCTTGATGCCATCAGGACCGCTATTCATATCCTGCCATTTACCATCAACAGATTGGCCATGACCCATACCTGCATGATCTACGGCATCTGGCTGTTGTTCCTTTGCAGCCATTTGTTGCATATCGTGTCCGGAATGCCCTGCGTGAGGGTCAGTGGGTGTTGCTTTGTTATCGCTGGCTTCTTCTTCGGCTTCCTCGGTTTCGCTCACCACATTGCTGTATTTATCATCGGAGCCGCCAGTAATTTCCGGGTACATCACGGTATTCATATCCATGACTTGGTTGGTCATTTGCATGCCTTCCATCGGTTTCATATCACCATTCATCTTCATCATGGCATTCATCATCTTCATGCCCTCAAAATATTTAAGCTTTGGAAGATGGGGTGCCACAGCTTTTGTACCGCTGCCAAGCCAGAGAGAGGCGCTCTTGGTACGATCTTCCGCCGTTGCAAGAAATTCATAGCTGTGCCCATCGTCGGGGATGGTCACCAGCACATCATAAGTTTCGGCAACCCCTACAATCAGGCGATCCACTTCAATTGGCTCAACATCTTCACCATCATTGGAAACGACCGTCATTTTACCACCAGCCCAGGTCAACCAGAAATAGGTTGACGAACTTCCGTTAACAACACGTAGCCTGATCTGGTCACCTGCTTTATATTGAGGTTGCTCGTTGCTGGATTTCCCATTTATATAAAAACGGTCGTAATAAACATCACTTACATCCATCGCTAACATGCGCTTCCATTCATTTTCCAGTTTGGTTTTGAAATGCCCGGCAGCGATAGCCTCTCCGTAGCTCTGTACAGAGCCTTTCTTTATAGCAAACCAATCAGTTTGATTGTGCAGGCTACGTTCAATTTCATCCCCGGAATAATCCGACCAGTCACTCAGAAGAATGGGCAATTGCTTATAAGCAGGTTCTTCACGCTTGTTAATGATAAATATGCCATACATACCATCCTGTTCCTGGTTCATTGTATGGGAGTGATACCAGAAGGTGCCGCTCTGGACGAGTGGGAAGTAAAATTTGTGTGAGGTATGGGGTTTGATCGGAGCAGTGGTCAAATAAGGTACACCGTCTTCCGCATTGGGAAGGATCAAGCCGTGCCAGTGAATCGAAGTTTCATGGTGCATTTCGTTGTGAACCCAAATTTCTGCGGTATCACCTTCATTGAAATAAAGTGTTGGTGCCGGAATGGAACCATTAATCGCTATAGCATGACGCATTCCTTTATGACCGATCTTAGGCACCATTGTATCACGAACATAAAGGTCATAGCGCACTATGCGACGGGGCGGCGCTTTAATGGTGCCGACCGCTTTTGGCGTTTGCTCTGCCTGGTGGTGAGCCTCGATATCCTCGGTTTTCATGTTTTCAGCAGGAGCCTGATCTGAAGTTTTTGGCTCCGGCTTATGATCTGCGTGTGGGTCAACTGAGGAAGTAGTGGGTTTCGGTTTAACGGTGGGTTTCGGCTGGGCTTTTGGTTTTGGTTTGGGCGAGGCAGGAGCTTTGACCTTCACGGTCTTCTTTTCCAGCGCCATCCCGCATTTAGGACATTTGCCTGGGCCTGCCTGCTGCACTTCAGGGTGCATCGGGCAGGTATACACAACCTTGCTGGCATTCTTACTGCTCTGCGCTGGTGTATGGTGCTCATGTTGAGCAATTGCAAGTGTACTACTTCCAAAAAGCAACAATACTGCAAGTATCAGCGTTCTCATCATCATTAGATTCCGTCCTTAATGCCCCTTTATACCTATTTTGATTATTACCCTTGAAAAGCTAAACAATGATGCCAATGGCCTCAATGGTTTACTTTACTTGAATGACTTCTTCCACACTACCACATTCGAGCATATCTTTCCCGAAATATGGGTTCTTAATGTCTTTTTCGTCACTCAGCCACATGGCACCCTTGTCGTTAAGTGCCATAGGGCAATGGTCATGATAGACCGTTCTGTTTGCCCCGAACGTCTTTACAAGCGCATAAACATGCTTGGACAAGTCCGCAAATGTTGTGCGCTGCTTTTCGAGGTCGCCTTCCCCCGCGATTGACTGGGCATTGGTACGAACACCCGAAACTGACTTATCATATTCGGCCTTTTGGTCAGCCGGCAGGCTGGACGCATCAAAACTTTCAATGACTGAAACTATCGTTCGCGCTCCATTCTGCGCCTCGGGAGCATCAGAATTTACAAGGGCGGTCTTTACATGAATGTAATGGTCAAAGACCTCCTGAATTTTTGCAGTTACGGCGCTGTCCGCATTCGCTAGTGTTGGCTTGATGTCTTTCGCAACTGCTTCGGACGTATCTTCAGCATCAGGGGTGTGCTCAGTAGCTCCGCCCTGGCAAGCAGAAAATAAAATTGATACAGAGAGCAAACTTACTGTTACTAGATTTTTCATTGTTCGTTTTTCCATTTTGGTTAATTATTAATTATTTACAGCAATTCTTCTTAAAGAACACCCGGCCAACCCGCCATATCAATTTCATCAGCCATTTCATGATATCTCTTCAGCATTAAATCCTGCAGCGATAACTAGTGCCTTAACATCAGCAGCTGACTTTTCAGTTTCAACGGTCAGAATCCTATCTGGTGTACTAGTATCAACCTTCCAACTATGAACTACATCTTTCTTTTCGTTCATGAACGGAGCAACTTTGGCTATACATCCTCCGCAATTAATGTTCGTCTTAAATTTTAACGTTGTCATTTTAGTCCTCTTTTTTTGTTCTACAAAGTTCCGTCGGTTATGTCGTTCTGTCGTTATACAATCATTGATTTGTATTACAAGATTTTGTTACAGCGATGCCCATTTCAAACGTAAACTGTTGGTTACCACCGATACTGAGCTGAGTGCCATTGCGGCACCTGCGATCATAGGATTCAGCATGAAACCATTGATCGGGTAAAGTATGCCCGCTGCAATTGGAATACCGATAAGATTATAGATGAATGCCCAGAACAGATTTTGCTTTATCAGTCTGACCGTTTTACGTGACAGGTTTATTGCTTTCGGAATATGGAGTAGGTCGCTTGATATCAAGGTCATTTTGGCTACGTCCATTGCGATATCTGTTCCCTTTCCCATAGCAATACTGACATCTGCCTGGGCAAGTGCATGGCTGTCATTAATGCCGTCCCCCACCATTGCAACGATATGACCCTCGGCTTGCAGTTTTTTAATGAAATCTGCTTTATCCGATGGCAGAGCTTCCGCCTTGTAATGTGTGATACCTACTTTTTGGGCTATTGCTTTTGCCGTATGTGCATTGTCCCCGGTAAGCATATGCACCTCAATTCCCATTCCCTGAAGTCGTTGAATAGCCTCTGTTGAATTTGCTTTTATTTTATCGGCAATCGCTATTGCAGCGAGGGCCTGAGAAGAATTTGCAAACCAGATAACGGTGTTCGCCTGTTCAAGCCAGACATTTGCTTTGACCTGCAAGCTCTCGGCTACTGTAATGTTATTTTCTTTCAGAAATGATGCACTGCCGATGAAGTATGTGGAACTGTCATGTGTGGCAGTTACCCCTTTACCCGTTATGCTTTCAAATGAATTTATGGGTACTGACTGCGCCGTATGTAAGTACCTTACAACAGCTTCTGCAAGCGGGTGCTCGGACTGCCGTTCAATAGCAAGAAGAATACCTGAATGGTCTGTGGCCGCTTCGGACTGCCATATGATGTCTGTCACTTCAGGATGTCCTTCAGTAATGGTACCTGTCTTATCGAGAATGATAGCTGTTATCTTGTGCGCAGTCTCAAGACTTTCGGCATCTTTAATTAAGATACCATTCTCAGCCCCCTTGCCCACGCCAACCATAATAGCTGTAGGCGTTGCAAGACCGAGGGCACAAGGACAGGCAATAACCAGAACCGTTACCAAAGACAAAAGACCTTGCGTAAAGCCATTCTCGCCTCCTGCGATAACCCATACAACAAGGCTAAGGAGGGCTATACCTATCACTATTGGAACGAAGATGCCCGATATTTTGTCTACCAGCTTTTGCACAGGTGCTTTACTTCCTTGCGCTTCCTGAACCATCTTAATGATATGGGCAAGAAAGGTATCACCACCTACTTTTTCAGCAGTAAACAGGAAGCTGCCTTTTTGATTGATCGTGCCTGTAAATACTTTTATTCCCTTTTCTTTCAGAACGGGAATTGGCTCCCCGGAGATCATGCTTTCATCCACAAATGATGAGCCTTCCATCACAACACCATCTACGGGTATTTTTTCGCCGGGCTTTACCTGCAACGTATCTCCAACCTTTACCTGGGAAATAGGTATTTCCATTGTGTGACCGCCATCATGCACTATCGTCACGGTTTTTGGTTGAAGGCCAATAAGTTTCTTTATAGCCGAGGATGTATTTGATTTGGCTTTTTCTTCAAGTAGCTTCCCTAGAAGAATGAACGCGATCACCACCGCCGCTGCCTCAAAATACACATGAGCATGGAGGCCTTTGTCATGCCAGAATTGAGGATAGAGGGTATTGAACACACTAAATATGTATGCGATCCCTGTACTGAGAGCGACAAGTGTGTCCATGTTCGCTGAACGATGCTTGGCTTGCTTCCATGCACCGACGAAAAACTGCCTGCCAAAAACGGCAATGACAGGGGTGGAAAGCACCCACATAATATAATTTGCAAACGGAATGTTCATGAAGAACATACCGATAACGACTACAGGAAGTGAAAAAGCTATAGCAAGAATTGTTCTTAGTCGAAGGGATTTATACTTAGCAAGATGCAGTTCTTCAATAGTTTCATTTACATCGGCCCCTTCCGCAATAATAAGGTCGTAGCCGATTGACTGGATAACTGCCTTAAATGCCTGAGGATCGGCAATGCCGGGTACGTATTCAACTTGCGCAGAGGCGTTAGCGAAGTTGACCGTTGCCTTAACTACGCCAGGTTGGGACAAAAGCATACTTTCGACGCTTACCGCGCAGGATGCGCAACTCATACCGGTAATGGGAAAGCTCTTTTTTACTGTTTCAACGTCATAGCCGAGGTCACGAATAGCAATGACTGCTTTTGACACTGTGTCATCTGTATCCGTTTTTATGATAGCCCGATGATTGTTAAGCTCTACCTTGTGCGACACAATTCCAGGCACCACGTTCAATCCCTTATCAATAATGAGCGCGCAATGCTCGCTATCCATTCCGGAAATCGGTAAACTATATTCTTTTGTTTCTGAAGTTCCCATAACAGTTAGTTTCTCCTGCAAAGTTCGACACTATTAGCTTCTGGCTGTTATACTATCATGGATAAGACTTACATCTTTCCTACTCGAGTTTATCGAGTGACCTTCGCTGCTGCAACCCGGCATTTTTGAAGTGGCTTGGGGGCAAGCCAGTCACTTTCTTGAATTGAGAGGAAAGATGGGCAACGCTGCTATATCCTAACCTGCTCGCGATCTCGCTTAAATTTAGTTCATCATAAACGATGAGTTCCTTTACCTTCTCAATCTTTTGCTTGATAATGTATTGTTCTATAGTTATTCCTTCAACTTCGGAAAACAACTTGCTCAGATAGCTGTAGTCATGATTAAGTGCCATAGACAGTACCTGGCTATATTTAAATCGTTGATTGTTTTCTGCTCCGTGAATAATTTCTATGACTGTGCTCTTGATCTTTTCGATAATCCTTCCCTGTTTATTGTCAATTACTTCAAAGCCTAAGGGCGTAATGGTTTCTGAAATAACCTGTAGGTCTTCAGGTGAGAGTTCATCAGCAACTTCTATTTCACCTAATTTGATTGTAGTAGGGTGAAATCCGAGCTTTTCTAACTCGGATTTCATTACTAATATGCACCGGTCACAGACCATGTTCTTTATGTACAGCGTCATTACTGAGTGTTAACCTTTGTTATTTTTTGTATTGCGTTCCTGCCTTTGCTGTCCCTGATCCTGACGAGATAGTTTCCGGGTGGAACATCATTAAGTTGTACTATCTGACTGTGCGTTCCAGCCCCATTCATTACTTTGATAACCTGACCATTCATTGTAGTTATTTGCACAGTTTCGATAGCTTCTACGGCAGTAATTGAGAACAGATCATTAATTGGGTTCGGAGAAATCGTGAATTCAGCTCCGCTCTTCAATTCAGGTATTCCAGTCGTTAAGTTTATGGCATTTTGTACTGCATCATATAAGCCAACTCCAGACGTATTGAACTCATTGTAATAAATCTGCTTGTTCGCACCCACCACCATCATGTGAGGCATTCCGAAACCGCCATAATTATCTTGATTGATCTCATTGTTATAGTTTCCAAAAGTCCGTTGAGGTTGTAAGCCTATACTGGAAACCCAGTTAGTAAGCGTCGCACAATTACTTGGCGGGCCATCGTCAACTATCCATACAAGTACGTCATTGGGATACGTTACAGACAGACTTTCCCGAGTGCTGTCCGCTTCGAGCGTGCCTTGAATACAACCAATGCATGGCATTACCCAAATTACTATCACGGTTTTTCCGTTGTTGAGTTCCGTATATAAATTCTGGGGATCTCCATTACAGTCCGTTGCTGTGAAATCAGGTGCAATCGTTTGTCCGAATGAATTGTAACTCAAAAAAATCAATACAATACTAGCTAGTATATTTTTCATACCTATGGTGCGCTGAATTTAGGATTGGTTAGGAATTCACTATCGGAAAGCGTTTTAAGGAACGCTACCAGATCAGCTTTTTCTTGTGTCGTTAAATTTAGTCCTGAACCGAACGCTGGCATATGTACGTCAATATTGGGACTGTTTTGCTTAACGTTACTGCTGTAGAAGTTAACAACCTCCTCCAATGTCGCGAACCTGCTGTCATGCATATATGGCGCTGACTCTGCGATATTTCTCAGGGTCGGGACTTTAAATTTCCCTCTGTCGCTTGCCAACCCCGTAAATTTCATCAGCCCTTGGTCGGCTGGATTTTCATCTAGGCCATTGTTACTGATCATGTGGTCGGTAAACAGGGTATTCATCAAATGGCAGTTATTGCACATGCCTTGCCCTGTGAAGATCACCAGTCCGTTCTTTTCCTGGGCCGTAAACGCGTTACTGTCACCCTTGTAATAATACTTATCGAATTTGGAGTTGAATGACACCAGTGTTCTTTCAAATTGGGCAATCGCCTTTACAACCAGGTTGCTATCAACAGTCTTCGTACCAAAT
Source organism: Bacteroidetes bacterium UBA7674 (assembly GCA_002483105.1). Lineage (GTDB taxonomy): Bacteria > Bacteroidota > Bacteroidia > Chitinophagales > Chitinophagaceae > MKUN01. The sequence goes on along the minus strand of DLHG01000013.1, from coordinate 126,138 downwards.
GCTTTGAAAAACAGAGAGGGATATTCGTTGTGGTTTTGAAGTCTGTTCACAACCTCAGGCCAGGTATTGGCCATTTCTATCGGATTAGTCACCGGATCATGCGCCTGCTCTTCCATAGTGTTTCTTCTGCCATCCCAAAAGAAGCGGGTATTCCAGCCCAGATTTACGATAGCCATTGCATTACGGTCACCGAAAGCCCCGTGTGTACCCTCACTAAATGGGCGGGGATCATCAAATGCATTCTCTTGCTTATGGCATGAGGCGCAGCTAACAGTCATGTTGTCGCTGAGCATTTTTTCGTAAAACAGTTTTCTTCCTAAGGCGATCCCTTCTTCTGTTAGGGGATTATCGGAAGGATGCTGCATATCGCCAATATAATTCTTGGCAAATGCAGGTATCTCCACTGTCATTGCAGTGGGATCATACACCAACACTTCTTCCGGTGGCGGCGGATCGTCTTTTCTACAAGCATGTATAGCTACTATCAGAGTAGCTATACATGAAATAACAATGATCTTTTTCATACTTACTGTTTAGTCACTTTTTGAATACCTGACTTACCATCTGCATCAATAACTTTTATAGTGTATGTACCAGCAGACAAACCTCCGAGGTTAATGCTTGGATTTAAAGTTCCTTTCGCATATGTTTCGTCTTTTACGATTTGACCGTTAATAGAGATAACAGTTACTTTTTCAATTGCATTAGCATATTTTATTGACAGCATATCGCTCACCGGATTTGGTGATATTGAAAAAGATATTTGATTTGCGATGCCACCTACACTTAAGGTGGTTATTGCAGAATCAATGGCATTAGTAATACCTGCCTGATCTGCTGCCTGACCATTCAATTTGTTGAAGTATATTTTATGGTCTGAACCTCCCATAACGACAACGTGAGGCATACCTGAACCACCGAAATCACTTTCTTTGATCACATTACCGACATTACTGAAGGTCGTCAGATTGTTAGGGCCAATTTGGTTATTTGTCGCAAATGATGCGATCTGAGCACATGAAGCATCACCAAGGTCATCAACCAGGTAATATAGAACTTGGCCAGGATTGGATGTTGCGAAGCTTTGAGCGGCATCATAGGCTTGTTTTGCTCCACTGTTACACATGCCACATGGCATTATCCAGACGAGGACAACAATTTTACCATTGTCCAAGTCATTAAAGAGGGTATGACTTGTAGAATTACAGTCATTTGCAGTCCAGTTGGTAGCCGTCGTTTGGGCAAAACCAGTTAATGCAGCACATACCAGTGCAACAAAAGTTACAATTTTTTTCATTTTATTGATTTTATGATTTGAAATAAAATAATACGCAAAAATCCAATTGCTGAAACAGCAATTGATATAAACTAGAATAGCCGATAGCAGAAAATGCTAAGCGGCACGTTATCAGATAAGAAAAGTGGAATGAAGCAGATATAGTGGCTCTCCCCGCCCTCGTTCGGGTGGTGGCCGTAAATGAAAATCAGATGTAGTAGTGTAGGCTATTGACGGTTCCGATATAACAACCGGGAAATATACTACATTGGAGATAGGTTCTACGAATTTCTTGGCAATTACAAAATATGACTGGCTTCTGTCGTCAGACTTTTTAAAGGCTACTTTGCTACTGTTGCAACAGCCTTTCGGCATTTTCTTTTTTCCTTTGCAACACTTTTTTTCATGATTGCCCTTGTCCAGAGAAACATATTTGAATTCGCCTCTACAATGATGGAATGAGAAGGTCACGCCAAACGCACATAGTACGTAGCAAATCAACACTAATATGGCTAAGCCCTTCTTCAATGTCCTCAAATTTAATACATTAAGCTAATAAATAGGTAAAATCATCACATTTTAAAATTTGAAATTCAATTCAATTAAAGTCTTACTTTTGTAATTGATGAAGAGGATACTCTACTTGTTGACGTTGTCATTTGGACTTGGAACCAGTTCATTTGCGCAAATTCAGGATGGTGCTACTGCGCCTGATTTCACATTCACTGATATCAATGGCACCGTCCAAAATTTATACTCATACCTGAATCAAGGTAAGCATGTAGCTATCGACGTATCAGCAACATGGTGTCAACCATGCTGGAACTACCACAACCTGAAAGTGATGGACAGCCTGTATGACCTGCATGATAACCCCGGTGACAACACTTGGAAGATACTGTTTATGGAAGCCGATGGGTCCACGGATTCTGCTGACCTGTACGGCTTGACGACAAACAGTAAGGGCAATTGGGTGCAAGACAACGACTATATCATTCTCAACCCACCTACGGGTATTGCCCTCAGTGAACTTCAAAACGGATATGAATTATCCTATTACCCAACGTTCCTGATGATATGTCCCAATAAAAAGGTGTTTCAGGAAGCTTTAAATGGCCCACGCCCTACGGTTGAGATGTGGGAGGCTGTAGCTGCTAATAGCTGCTTTCCAGCAGGCATTGACAATATTGAAGATAAGAATCCCGTGACCATCTACCCGAACCCTGCCATTAATTCTACAACAATGTTCTTCACGTTGAATAACAAAGCTGCTGTGAAGCTCTCTGTACTGAACCTCATAGGGCAAAAAGTAGATGACGTGGATTATGGGACGCTGAATCCTGGCGATCAGTCATTGAAATATGATGTTACTAAACTGCAACCAGGTATATACGTATTCTCAATAGCCTGTGAAAATCAAAGGGTCATTCAGAAAAAAGTATTTGTACAATAGAAAAAGGGCTTCAAATGAAGCCCTTTTTTGTCAATTATAATCAACTAATTATTTGATCATCAACTTAGAGGAATACGTGTGACCCATCTTGTCAGTTATCAAGACTGCATACAGCCCTTGTGCAACACCTGAAAGGGAGAATGAGGCAGTACCGGCAGTTTGTGTTCCGATAAGCGATATCCGTTTTCCTGAATTGTCGATAAGGATACACTCATAGATTCCGGCCATATCTTTCGTAGAAACAGAAAAATAGTCGTTAGCCGGGTTAGGATAGACCTCAATACTAGTTCCTGTTTTTAATATTTCTTCTATTGAAACCGGTGTGTATGTGCCTTTTCTGTATTTCACAGTACCTGTTGCAACATCCTCCCAAACAACGTGAACTGCGCCCGGTGTAATGACTACATCTCCATTCGTAACGCCGCTTGACGCTAATGTATCATATGCAGTTGCAAATCCTGTAGTAACGTTGTTGGTAAAAGAGAAGCATAATTTAGAGCTAGTGCCTACAACTTGTTTCCAAACCATAGCTACGGAATTACCCGTATTTGCTATACGGGGATAATCCTGTTGAGTAAGGCCAGTAAAGTTTGTAGCGAATTGTCCTGCTGAAATCAGTTGAGGTGTATTGATCGATGCCTTGCTCAGATAAAAGCGGGCACCTGAAACAGAACTTCTAAACACGGAATACAAAGTATCACCGATCACCACTCCGTCAGGACCGCTGGAAGGGCAAGACATTACCATCCAGTTCGTATTATCCACTTCAACGCTGTCAGGAAAAGTATTTCCTCCATCTGTTGATATACGCGCCCAAATGGTGCGGATGTTTGCCAGGTTATTGCGGTATAACATTACCACGGTGTTACCTGAACGCAACACTGATGCGGGACAACAATCACACACATCACCTGAAGCGTTACTCGCCATTACTGAAGTATTAAAAGACGTACCAAAATTGTTAGAATTTGAAACCACATATCTTGCGCCACCAAAACCCATATCAAATTGCATGTAGCCGACTGTTGGATTGCCGGAAGCGTCTGTTGTGACAGTCGGGAATCTGCTTGTATCGGTAATGCCACTTATCGCAACGGGTGCAGCCCAGTTTTGACCGCCATCAAATGAACGAACGATATACATTCGCCCGGTATCTTCCGGTTGATTCTTCATGACAGCGTACAAGGTATCGCCGTGAGATGCGATATTCGGTCCTGCCCAAGAGGCAGTAAATACAGGTAGCGTCATTGGATTGAGTGCCACTGGAGTCGCGAAAGTTGTGCCATTCCAGCGCGAGAACATTGCCCGTCCGCCCATAGCAGAATTTCCCCAGATCACTACCGGGTCTTTGGAACCATCGAGCGCAATACGCGGATGCATATTTCCATCGCTGCTTGGAGCTACCGAAACCGGAGCAGACCAGGTAATTGTTTGAGCAATTGCATTAGCACTTACGAGTGTAAGCGCGATAAGTAATAGTCTCTTCATAGAAATCATTTGAATAAAGATAGTCATTTGAGGGTATCGATAAATACTGAGACAGTACTCCTCCAATGGAGTAGTGATCATATTTAAGTATTACAGCGGGCTACCAGCATCAAAAAAGTGAAATTTTGTAAATTTCTACCATAATTATATAACTTCTTAGATGAGACTGAGAATACATTTGCTGTCAAATAGAAAACATGCATGGCGTATTTTACAAATGTAAATGCTCCCAAATGAAAATAATCTAAGATGATTTTAATAACTAGTGCTAATAGCAGTTTTGGAAAGAATGCTATAAATCACCTTCTGAAAAAAAGTATTGAAAGAAGTCAAATTATCGGGTTAGTTGAATCAACTACACAACGTGAATGGCTTAAGAGTAGAAAGATTGGTCAAGTATTTGCGAAATATTCTGATCACAATTCATTAGTTACTGCTTTTTCTGGAGTAACGAAAGTGCTTTTAATTTCCGAAACAGACCTGCGACACAGAGGTGATCAAAATACAGCACTAGTTAATGCAGCTAGGGAAGCTGGTGTAAAGCATATAGTGTACACCAGCATTGATAGAAAAACCGACACTTTGAAGTCGCCATTAAAGTTCATCTTGAAATCTCATCACGAAACAGAAGTTGCTATAAAAAAGAGTGGTCTAAGTTATACTATTCTTAGAAGTTCATTATATGCCGACATATTGCGAATGTTTCTAGGTGAACAGATAATTGAAACAGGAGTGGTATTTCCCGCTAATGATGGGAGAGTTAGTTTCACTATACGAAGTGAAGTAGCTGAGGTTGCAGCAAACATTCTTACTTCGACTGGCCATGAGAATAAGGAATATAGAATATCTAACACAGAACCAATTTCATTTGACGACATTGCAGAAATTCTATCTCAAATGTCCGGAAAAATTGTTCCTTACCAGAGCCCTGATTTATTAAGCTACATTGAAGCAAAATACCACGCAGGATTCTCATACGAACAGTCATCTGCTTTTGCAATGTTTGCGGAAGGGATCAGTCAGGGCGAATTTGAAATTTCTATCAGTGATTTTGAGTCTTTGTTAGGCCGAAAGCCTACATCAACAAAAAATTCTATAGTAAATATGTTCTCAGGTAGTTGGTAATTGTGATGACTGCTGGCAATAAATAATGTTGAACCAAACGGATTAAGCATTAGCAGTTTTTAAATAAAAGTAAGGGCAAATAGACGTTAAAATAAAGACGTTATAGTTTCCAATTTACGTTGGTCGCCCAATAGCGGCTCGAGTATAAGGTATCATAATTATAAAAACAGATCCTGTGATTTAAATAGATTTTTTCTGGATTCTAATAGCATTCAGTATCGCAAGCAGAGCTACACCAACGTCGGCAATAACGGCCTCCCATAAAGTAGCGATGCCACCTGCTCCCAGGATCAGGACAATAGTCTTCACTGTCATTGCTAACGTGATATTCTGCCAGACAATACCTCTGGTAAGCCTGCCTATCTTTATCGCTGCAACTATTTTTCCAGGTTGATCGTTTTGAATGACAATATCAGCGGTCTCAATAGTGGCATCACTGCCAAGGCCACCCATTGCAATACCCGCATCTGCCAAAGCAATTACAGGTGCGTCATTCACACCATCCCCAACAAAGGCGATATGCCTGTTCTGGTCTTTAAGTTCTTGAACCTTCGCGACTTTCCCTTCAGGCAGCAAGTCACCATAGGCATCATCAATGCCAAGGTGTTTTGCCACATTATCTACCACGCTTTGTTTATCCCCGGAAAGCATGACGGTCTTTATCTTCAAATCATGCATTGCTTTGATGGCATCCGCTGCGTCTTCCTTGATCTCATCGGCAATGGTTATATGGCCTGCATACTTATTGTCGATGGCAATCACAACAATGGTATCAACGATCTGTTCAACTTCAGCAGGAAATGAAACCTGAAACTTGCGCAGCAGTTTCAGGTTTCCGGCTAAAACAACTTTGTCATTCACCGTGCCTTTTAAGCCATGTCCTGCAACTTCTTCGACATTGCTCGCCTTATGCCGCGTGCCTTTATCTTTGGCGTGGTCTATGATCGCCTGGGCGACCGGATGGGTCGAATTACTTTCCAGTGCAGCGGCTATGACGATAAAATCATTTTCATCAATACCACTGCTCACCACCACGTCCTGAACCTTGAACACGCCTTTGGTCAATGTCCCGGTCTTATCCATGACGATGGTATCGATCTTCGTCATCACGTCCAGAAAATTACCGCCTTTAAATAGAATGCCATTTCGGGAGGCAAGACCGATGCCACCAAAGTACCCCAATGGAATAGACACAACCAAAGCACAAGGGCAGCTAATTACTAGAAAGACCAGTGACCTGTAAAACCATGTTTCCGCGTTAAAATCTTCTACAAAAAAGTATGGCACGACAAAAACTGCCAATGCCAGAAAGAATACAATCGGCGTATATATCTTCGCAAACCTTGAAATAAAGAGTTGGGTTTCAGATTTCCGTGCCGTGGCATCCTGCACCATTTCAAGAATGCGGCTAAGCTTGCTGTCTTTGAATACCGATTTCACTTTTACCTCCGCAACACTATGCAGATTGATCATTCCGGCAAGTACTTGTTCCCCCGCATATTTGGTATCGGGTTTGCTTTCCCCTGTAAGGGCTGCGGTATTAAATGAAGCTTTTTCTGACAGCAATTCGCCATCAAGGGCAACCTTTTCGCCTGGCTTGATCTGAATCGTGTCCCCAATCTCTACTTTAGAGGGGTCAACGACTGTGGCTGTTCCGTCTTTCAGGACACTAACCTTGTCTGGTCTAATATCCAGTAACGCCTTAATGCTGCGCTTTGCCCGGTTGACTGCTGCATCCTGAAACCATTCGCCGATCTGGTAGAAGACCATAACGGCAACTCCTTCTTCATATTCCTGAATAATGAATGCCCCGATAGTGGCTACGCTCATTAGAACGAATTCATTGAATACGTCCCCGCGCATGGATTTGCGAAAAGCAAGGATCAAGACCTGCCGCCCTGCAAGGAGAAACGCAATGCCGTTGATAATTGGTGCCGTAATGGAATTTAGATGATACTCAAACCCATATTCCAGCACCAGTTCTACAATTAGGATCAGCAGGGCTAGCAATAAATCCCAGTGTGACTTCCAGCTTGCATCATTTAATGCCTCTGTGTTGGCTGCTTGTGGTGCTTCATGCGAGTGATCGTGGTTGTCGCCCATAATATTCTTTCTTAAAGGTGATGTTTTGAATTGTTCATTCTGTTTCTTGTAAGCCGCCACATTCCCCACCACGCAACAGGCGCAAGAGGGATGACACTTATCATACCGGGGAAATATCCGTAAGGCTCTCCTGTCGCGAACGGAAAAATGAAATGTGCCAATTCTGTAATGCCCATTGCCGCAAAGAAGGTCCACGCTAAATACGTGCCAAAAGCGTAGCCTTTACGTACTAGCATTGGAACTATTAACCATGCACCAACGGAAGCAAGCACCAGCAGAACGATAGGAACCGATGTGATCTCAGGGACAGGGGTATCTGTGAGCTTTGACAGTGCCGGAAAAAAGCCCATGACTTTTTCTTCAACCCTATGAACGAGAAATAGAAAGAATGCGAGCCAAAATGGAACTTTGATGGTTGCAAAGTTTGAACTTACTGGTATCAGAAGCCATAAGATAAAGCCACCCAGAAAACCTGAAGTGAAAATTACTGTCGGCCATATACCGAAAGAGATATATCCCAAAGCAAGAATGCCCGCAGTAAATAAAAATGCAGAGAGTATTACTAGTCTATTCATTCTCATAGTTTTAATGTTCATGGGCTTCTCCGGCATTGGTCATTTTGGCAATCAGAAAAAATGCACCCTTGATGACTATCTTAGTCCCTTCCGGTAATGGATCAATCAGCTTGATTTCAGTATAGCCTACGTCCGATGCCCCTTTAATGACCTGAATACGTTCAAAAGTTGTTTGATGTTCTTCAGGCCCCTCATGTTTATCTTCTTTCTCTTTATGGCCTTCTTCTTCGTGCTCATGTTTGGCCGCCGCTTTATCGGACAATACAAAAATGTAGTCCTTGCCGCCACTGTTTACAATTGCTTCATCAGGTACGGCTGGATAAACATTTTCCCCAAGGCTGATACGTGCCGTCACACTCATCCCTTCAATTAGTCCGCGCTTATCGTTTACGACATGAGCGTGAACCGGAACCGCCTTGCTTTCATTTGCAAAGGCTGTGCCTATGGAATAAATTGTTGCGTCATACTCTTTACCTGGGCTGTTAGTTAGGGTGAAGTGTATAGCCTGCCCTGCTTCAACTTTTGGCAGGTCCTTTTCATAAACAAAAAGATCAAGGTGTAGTTCTGAATTATTGATGATCTGCGCAATTGGTGTGCTGGCATTTATATTGGAGCCAATCTGCGCTGTAATCTCAGAGATCGTCCCACTGATAGGGGCAGTAATGGATATCGTTGACGATATGCCTCCCGAAGAGGATATACCCAATGCGGAGAGCTGATTCTGCAAGGCGTTACGCTGACCGCGCAAGCTGCTCAATTCCGCCTCTACCTTTTGAAGGTTCTTTAAGGGAGCTGCATTGCCTGAAACGAGTTCCTTTTGTCTTGCCTGTTCCTGCTCCGCCAGTTTCAACTGTGCATTGATCGAGATAAGCTGCTGCTGAATGCCCGAAAGCTCCGTATTGGCGATCGTGCCGATAACTTGACCTTTCTGTACAAAGTCGCCGGGCTGGATTTTCAGGGTGCGCAACACGCCCCCTGCAAGCGAAGTCACCAAGGCTTTGTTTTGATTAGGAACGGCCAGCGTTCCATTAACACTTATTGAAGTGGTCAGATTCTTCATTTCAATACTGCCCATTCCAATTCCTGCCGTTTTCATTTGCACATCAGATAACGAAACCAGATTAGTTTCTTCATGCGCTTCGCTTTCTTCCGAATGCTCATCTTTGTTTTCGGGCTTGTTGCCACATGCTGCAAACAGCACCATGCAACAAATCAGTCCTATGGCTTTATATAATTTCATCTTTAACGATTTAGGTAAGTATTAAGTTGTATGCCGTCCTGATTGTACTGGTGTAATGCGTCAAGATAATTCCTGCGAATGTCCAGTGCCTGGTTCAGGTATTGGGACAGTTCCGCAAAGCTTATCTCCCCGCCGCGATAAGACAGGTTGGCCGCTTTTATGATCTCTATTGCTTGCGTTAGACCGTTGGTCTCATAATATTCCAGCATCTGCCTGCTTTTTTCCAAAGCTTGAATAGCTTGCTGTACCTGTGAGGTTAGCGCCTGTTGCTCATAATCAAAGATGCTCTGTTGGTAATCACGCTCCAGTTTAGCCGCCCTGATCTTGCTGCGGTAATTTCCTGCTCCAAGCAATGGCACCCCTACAGATACTGAGAATCCGGAAAATGGATTTGATAACCCGTAGAGACGTTGTGAGAAGAAACGTCCGGAAAACTCCGGCATAGCGCCTAGCCGTGTGACCCGTAAATCTGCATTTGCCACATTCAGGGCCTGTTGTTGCACCAGCAGCAAAGGATGGGCGATGGGTGCAGTCAGACTGATGTCAGTTTCCACTTTTTCTAAAGAACCGTTTTCAGCCAGATAGGGTGTAGTTGTATTCAACAGAGTATTCAGCTTCGTTTGCTCGATCTGTATATCATTCCAAATGGCTTTAAGTTGACTGCGTACCTCCTGGCTTTTGGCATTTGCCGAAAGGCTGTCCAGTCCTGCGCTTTCACCTGCGCGTACCCTTAGTCGTGCAATGGTTGCGGATTCCTGATACACACTATCCAGCTCCTTCCATAGTTGTTGCCTGCTCTGATGATACCACAGCGTGTAATAAGCAAGCTGAACACCCCGCCTAATTTCCAACGCTCTTACTTGACGGGAATAACTTAGTGACCGTACCTGCTCTTCAAGAAGGTTTTTACGGGCTGCGTAAATTCCCGGCCATTCGATACTTTGTGAAAGGCCAATCTTCAATATTCCCTTATTGTCAGACGGTCGAAGGTCTTCGTTCTCCACGAAAAACCCGGTCTTGGGAACGGAAAAGTAACTCTTTGAAAGTGCCGTTGATCTCTGCACGGCAATATCGCTGCCTTTAAGCTGCAGGTTATTGGCTAGTGCCAAACCGTAGGCTTCCTCAAAAGAAATGCGTGTACCCACGTTTTGCGCATGGGTCGGCACTGCAAAAAGAAGACTTATAAGCATCATCAGCGCAACTGGTGATATTGTACCCGGTTTTTTAATGCCTTTTGAAAAAAGAATATAAAGTAATGGCAAGACGACAAGTGTTAGAATGGTGGCTGTAATCAAGCCACCAATTACCACGGTAGCAAGTGGTTTCTGTACTTCTGCCCCTGCGCCGGTAGAGATTGCCATAGGCAGAAATCCTAACGAAGCAACAGTTGCCGTCATCAGCACCGGACGCAATCTTATTTTGGTGCCTTCTATCACCCGTTGCACCACGTCAGCCCAGCCGTCTTTAGCCAGTTGGTTGAATGTGCCGATCAGCACAATGCCGTTCAGCACTGCGACACCGAACAACGCAATAAAGCCAACGCCTGCGGATATAGAGAATGGCATCCCGCGAAGCAACAGGGCAAATACGCCGCCGATGGCTGACATTGGAATGGCGGTGAATATAAGTGTCGCCTGTTTTAACGAGCCAAACGTGAAATAAAGTAAAGCGAATATCAGGAACAAGGCAATTGGTACGGCGATACGAAGTCTTGCCGAAGCCTGTTCAAGGTTTTCAAAAGTTCCGCCATAGGTAAAATAGTAACCTGCGGGTAATTTATATTTTGCAAGCTTGGCCTGTATATCCTGCACAACACTTTGCACGTCTCTACCTTTGACATTGAAACCTATGACCACACGGCGTTTGGCATCTTCCCTGCTAATTTGTGCCGGACCTTCCTTAAACGAAACCTTTGCCACTTGATTTAATGGCACCTGATTGCCATTGCTAATCGGGATGTATAGATTGGCAACATCTTCAAGTGAACTGCGATAAGCTGAATCCAGTCGTACCACAAGGTCAAACTTGCGTTCGTTCTCGAAAACAACGCCTGTGGTCGTTCCTGCGAAGCCTGCGGTAATCACTTTGTTCACGTCGGCGATATTCAGGCCATAAGCGGCTAACTGGCTGCGATTATATTCTATTGTGATTTGCGGCAGTCCCGTTGTTCTTTCGATCTGCGGAGCGGTTGCACCGTCCACGGTCTGGATGATGCTGCCGACTTCAGTGGCAATACGCGCCAGCGAGTCGATATTCTCCCCAAAGATTTTAACAGCCACATCCTGGCGCACGCCTGTCATCAATTCATTAAAGCGCATTTGTATCGGTTGGTTTGCTTCAAAAAACACACCCGGTATAGCCTCAAGTTTCTCGATCATCTGCCGGGCAAGTTCATTATAATCATGGGTGGTGGTCCATTCTTTTTTATTCTTTAGAACGATTATTAGATCGGATGCTTCAGGTGGCATCGGGTCTGTTGGGATTTCGGCGCTTCCTGTCTTACCGACAACCTGCACCACTTCGGGAAATGATTTAATGATCCGCTCTGCCTGCATGGAAGTTTCAATGCTCTGGGAAAGAGAAGCACCCTGAGGCAAGATGCAGTGAAATGCATAATCTCCCTCCTGAAGCTGCGGCAGGAACTCACCACCCATACGCGCAAAGACGAATATGGTTGCCAGCATTAAAATCCCAGCAAGGCTGACCACCACATATTTCATCCTGATCGCACCTCGCAGGATAGGCGCATATTTTCGTTGAAAGAAATCCATCATCCTGTCTGACAGGTTGCGTTTATGGCTAACAATCTTTGGCAGTACCAAGGCGCACATCATCGGGATGTAGGTCAGGGACAGGATAAGCGCCCCCATGATGGCAAAGCCTACGGTCTGCGCCATCGGGCGGAACATCTTGCCTTCAATGCCGACAAGGGTCAGGATCGGGATATAAACGATAAGGATAATGATCTCGCCAAAGGCTGCACTGCTCCTGATCTTTGAGGCTGATTGATAGACTTCGGCATCCATTTCCCCTTGCGTCAGTCGCATCTTGGATTTTCGCAATCCTAAATGGTGCATGGTAGCTTCCACAATAATGACCGCGCCATCGACAATCAGCCCAAAATCAATCGCCCCCAATGACATAAGATTTGCGCTGACCTTGAAAACATGCATCATCCCCAAGGCAAATAGCAATGACAGCGGAATTGCAGAAGCCACGATCAGCCCAGCGCGAAGATTACCCAGGAACAAGACCAAAACGAAGATGACTATCAATGCTCCTTCGATCAGGTTGGTCTTGACGGTAGAAATGGCATGATCCACCAAGGTGGTACGGTCTAAATATGGCTCTATTTCTATATCGGCAGGGAGCGAGGTTTTAATGGTCGCCATCTTCTCTTTTACACGTCCTACCACATCAGCACTATTAAAGCCTTTCAGCATCATCACGATACCGCCGACCACTTCCCCCTCACCGTTGCGGGTCATTGCTCCGTAGCGGATAGCATTACCAAATCTCGGCTGGGCGACATGCCTTACCAGAACAGGTACACCGTTGACGGTTTTTACAACAATATTGCCGATATCTTCCAGCGAAGACACTAAGCCGATGCCGCGAATAAAATAGGCATTGGGCTTTTTATCAATATAGGCTCCACCAGTATTGGCATTATTGCTTTCCAATGCGGTCAGTAATTCCGCAATGGTGACATTCATAGCCTTGAGCTGATTGGGGTCAACTGCGACCTCGTATTGCTTTAACATCCCGCCAAAGGAATTAACCTCGGCAACGCCGGGTGTACCGTAAAGTTGACGGGCCACGATCCAGTCCTGCATCGTGCGCAAGTCCATTGCCGTGTATTTATGCTCTGCGCCTTTTTTAGGGTGGATGATATATTGGTAAACTTCGCCAAGTCCGGTACTCACCGGAGCAAGTTCGGGGCTGCCCATGCCTTTAGGTATCTCATCTTCGGCCTCTTTCAGTCGTTCATTTATTAGCTGTCTGGCAAAGTAAATATCTACGTCATCATCAAATACCACCGTCACCACCGATAGGCCGAAACGGGATATTGACCGTATTTCTGTCAAATCTGGCAGATTTGCGAGGCTTTGCTCTATGGGATAGGTAACAAACTGCTCTACCTCCTGACTGGCAAGCGTGGGCGCATTGGTAATGATCTGCACCTGATTATTGGTAATGTCCGGGACGGCATCGACTGGCAATTGTGAAAGCGAGTATGTACCCCAGATAATAAGGATTAGCGTAAAGATGCCAATCACAAGCTTATTCTTGATCGAGAAAAGAATGATCTTATCTAACATTGGTATAAGTTGAATAGTATAAAGCGGATTAATCCCATTACGGGCTAACCAGTTCAAAAAACAATTCGGAACTTATACTAATTGGGGAGGTTGCCAGATCGGAAGCGAAATCTCTATAAGATCGGCAGAAAGATACTCGGTGTAAGGAGTGCTATGTGCCTGTTCAATACGTTGCGGAATAACAACAGCAGGATACAGAACAGAAAAGCTTGCGCAGCAGCTACAATGGCAGAATGGCGAACATAGATCCAGTTCGTTGGATTCTTTGTGACTGTGTGATGGCGCATTATGCTCGGTGCTGTTGTTTCCTTTCATTATTGGCATACCTACCACATCGTCGCACGGGAGGCAACTGAGGACTAAAATCAGTATGGACATTATGAAGGCTGTGAAGCGCATAATCCAAAAATAGGGATTTATGTGATAAATTCTGCTTTACCTTCAATAGCTGAGGCAAAAACGGGTTATTTAGCAAATCTTTTAAAGAAAAGGGAATAATATACTTAAAAACGAGCTGGATTACTTCTTCCTTCTTAGTAAGGGATCAAAATACCAATCTATAACTTTCTTATTCGAAACCTCGTTATCCATTAAACGTTGCCAATCAGCAGCAATATCCATCCAAATTCGCTTCGAATCATTAATGTTAGATATCGCTTTGTCTTCAAGTTCGGTTGAGCCGCCCTCTTCCAATATTCTACTACGGAGTAGCAAAAGTCTATCCAAAGTTATTTCCCAATCCTCATCCGTTTCACGTCCAGTAAAAGAAAATTGAATTAATCTTGTTACAAATAATGTTCGCGATAGTATTTCACGATCATCAAGCTCTGACGAATCCATATAAGACAGGAACGCTTCTAGGGTATTAGCCTTATATATTGCTTTATCTATGTGATAGTGGTTGGCTATCCTCGCAATTTGCTCCTGCATGTCATCTGTAAGCGACGTGAACCAAAATTCGACTTCATCAAGGGGATTTGTCCTATTCGTTTTCATACTATAAATATAGAAAACAAATCAAAACGTACTTTAGGAATTGATAGATTTCAACTATATAAACAGTCCGACATATCCACATTCTTATTGAGTTAAGAGCTGGTTTCTGAACCTTTGACAAACAATAGCAATGCAGGATTCCAGGATCAATAAGAATTTAGGCAATGAAGAGCGAGTTATGAAGCATTATTTCGTTATCGGTGAAACAGGATACTCAATGTCCTACAGCCTACAAAGCGGTGAATGGCTGATTGACAAGTCAGACACCTACTTTTTTTCGCTTCCCTTCTTACAACCCATAGAAATCGTAGAATACCATTGCTGAGGCATTGCTGAATAAATCCGCTTTCAGGTCAATTTTATTTATAGGCTATGTATATCAGATAGCAGAGTGTGCTTAACAGCGTTGCAATTACTGCCAGGATAAATACCAGAACACTAATCAACGCAATATCTGTTTTAGAGCGGGCAATTTTTGTGGTTTGTTTTTTCATGACAAGCTGCAAAAGAAAGCTGTTTGCAAATATCAAACAACAGTCAAAAGACGTGGCTCAAGAAAAATTTGTTCATAAGTAAACGAACGTTTATACCTGAACAAAATCGTCCACAAAAACCTATTTGCCTTATCAATTCCTTTCTAAAAAAACTTGCTATTACCGCAGGTTTCGCCATATAATAGTTCTGCCTATCCTCCCCGGATTAGGCTCAAAGCTGTTCAAAGATAAACGTTGGTTTACTTGCGAACATTCTTTGGTCTTAGGCATACCCTTGCACTATGAAGGATCAAGCATGAAAAAAGCAGTCACTTACTACCGGGTTTCAACAGCACGTCAGGGACAAAGTGGCTTGGGATTGGAAGCACAAAAGAAGGCGGTCAATGATTTTGCAAAGGCAAATGGCTATATGTTGCAAGGGGAATATATTGAAATTGAATCAGGCAAGAAGAACGTCCGACCCCTGCTAGAGCTAGCCCTGAGAACGTGCAAGCTAGAGGATGCAACGCTTTTAATCGCAAAGCTGGATCGCCTCAGCAGAAATGTCGTGTTTATAGGAACTCTACTGGAATCAAGAGTTGCATTTAAAGCAGTAGATAACCCATATGCTGACAAGTTGCTGGTGCACATCATTGCCGCGTTTGCAGAACACGAACATGAACAAATTAGTAAGAGGACAATTGCCGCTTTGCAGGCTGCAAAGTTGAAAGGCGTAGAACTTGGATACTATGGCCGATATGTACTGTCGAAAAAGAACAAAGAGAATGCAGACCGATTTGCCCTGGCTATGATGCCGATATTGGAAAACCTTTATCAAATGGGAGTTGTCACGGTGCGTGATGTTGCAAAGGAACTGAATGATTTAAAAGTACCCACATTTCGTGATAAGGCTACAAAATGGCATCCGAGTACAGTTCATGCACTGATAAAGCGAATTGAAATAAGTAACCAAAATAAAAAATGATAGAATGAAAAACACGTTAAAGATTGCGATGCTATCGATAGTGTTCTTCTCTTGCTCGAAAGAAGAAGACAATACGCCTCAGCCGAAGTCAACCAGCGCTTCTATTGAAGGCACTTGGAAATCGACCAACTATACCTCAAATGTCCCGCTGGATCACTTAGGCTCGCCGCAAACCGATTTTTTTAGCAATCAGCCTGAGTGCGTGAAAGACAACCTGTGGATCATGAATTCAGGTGGCGGAATGGAAATAAATGAAGGTGCAACCAAGTGCGATGTGTCTGCACCGCAGTCCACCAGCGCTAACTGGACCTTAAACAACAATACTTTAACTATCAGCAACGATACAAGTCAGTTTGTTGGGACCGTCATCGAACTAACAGATCAGACGCTGAAATTCACGCAACCTGGCGGCTATATTGATGACTCCGTTGAAGTCATTTTTACCCGTACAATGCAAAGGCAGTAATCCATTAATTCACAATAAAAAAGTACAAAAATGAAAGTAACTAGACTAATGACGCTCTTTGTGTTTCTATGCGCCTTGGCATCTTGCTCCGGTAAGAAAAACTGGACTTGCGTATGCAACAATCAATACACACAACGCGCTAACGTCATTGAATATGAGGACATGAAAAAAAAGGATGCGGAAGCAAAGTGTAAAACTCATGACAAGACTTATCCTTACGGCAACGGAACCAATGTCGTAGAAACTTGTGGGTTGGAATAGCTTTTGAGACAGGGGCAAATAGAGGGGCTGAAAAGCCCCTTTTCTTTTTATTATAACTAATGCATAACAGGCCATATAGCTTTCGTAGGCAACCATTATGACCGATTGGCAGCCATACAAGGCTATGTGGGTAAAATTATCTGGCAGACAAATTTACCTTCCTCTGATGCCAGATAATATTATCCACAGACCGAAGGCTCGGCCTTTTATGGCTGACTAGCGAGGGCATAACTTAGCCGCACAAAGCAATTGGCACTACAAGATCTCAGTAGTGATGCAACCGATGAACGGAGCGCCGCAACTACGGGTATTTTGACATCCAAATGACTGTTGCAACTTTCTGTTGTAAAACTATTGTCCGGCATATGCATTATCTTTATATGGGAGATTAGTTCTCTTATTACCACCATATTTTGAAACGACGATTTAGAAAATATCAGACACCACCGGCACTTCCACCTCCCGCAAAAAAGAAGTGGTATCAGCTGCTATGGGTTAAGTGTACTGCCTTAATAGGTGGACTAAGCGTATTGATAAGCATTATTGTACAGTTGCCTATTTTAAAAGACATGTCTTTAACGGAGAGGGAAAGGCATATAAAGGCCAACTTTATCCAAGGCGATATCCGAATGCCCAGAATATCCCCTGACACTATTTTAATGGATCCCGAACTGTTAACACCCGGCACAGCTGCAGGCCCGAGAATGAAGGGTATCCATGTCCCGGGGCTGCATAAAATGAATAAACTCACGATAGTTGCAGGAACAGTAGTAAATGTTATCGACGTAAGAAAATTGTATAGTGAAAATGGGCTCAATTTAGATTCGACGATTTACTACGAACAACACATAGACCCAAACTGTCCTATATCACTCTTTGCAAAAGAAGACCGCATCTATCTTAACGCACAGTTTATTCAACTTAATGGTGACTGTGTAGGCTGGATAAAAAATAATCGCTGGTGTTTGTATAGAGCCAATAGTATTTTCTACCGCGACGATGATGGAAATCTGGAAGTTCTAGATAGTGAAGGGAATATCATGTTCTCTGGACATTATGACGAAGAAACCAAAAGTTTAGAAATCGCTGGCTATTTTAATGGACTAAAAAAGGTTTATGTTTTGTCAAACAATGTAATATACAACACGCCTTGGATTGCCTATCGGAAGGACGCACCTGACTGGTTAGAGAAAGCGAAAAGAAAAATCGCTTCCATTGAGCCAACATTTTAAAATTGCACATATCTCTAAGTAAAGTTCTAGTGTTTGAATTTCGTGTCTCTTTTATCGATGGTGACCCTTGCATTCTGCCTAAACATCAAATCCTGCCATTTTTTCTTATCCAACGTTTCCATTTTCCTTTTGTCATCCAACGACTTCTTGTTATCGACATTGCTTTTTTCAGATTGTTTTTCCTTTGCAACTTTGTCTTGAACGGTCTTATTATTGACAAATTTCTGCCACTTCTTCTCACCTGACAAATTATCGCTCGGCATGGACCTTTTTAATTTGTCCTTGTGCGCAGCAGCCATTGACTTA
Source organism: Bacteroidetes bacterium UBA7674 (assembly GCA_002483105.1). Classification (GTDB taxonomy): domain Bacteria; phylum Bacteroidota; class Bacteroidia; order Chitinophagales; family Chitinophagaceae; genus MKUN01. Next base: position 107,837 of record DLHG01000013.1, on the reverse strand, counting down.
GCTGCCTGATCAATTACTTTACCTTGTTGTTTTACTCCTGTGATTGATTGCTTCAACGCAACCTGCTCACGTCGCCACGCTTTTGCAGGCTTCTCTGCAGTCTTAATATTGTTGATGCGGCGTGCTATCTTACTCTTTTCTCGTTTTAACTTATTTTTCGCCTTCTTTTGCTCGGCAGTCTTCTGCGCTATCAGTTTTGCAAATTTTCTGTCATTTCGTTTGTGAAATAGTGCAGCCTTTTCAAAATCAATTTGCTCAATTTGAACAGCTCGGTTTAGCCTAAAGGTCGCGGCATCCTTTGTCACCCTAGATAGTTCGGTATTTGAAAAATGTTTCTTGTCCGACGGAATGAAGCAAGTGCTGTTTTTTCCCGTGCGATTGTGACAAATGAAAATATTCTTATCGGCATTATAAAACAGTGTTTCCCCTTGGTTCCCTAACAGCATCTTTGTTTTGCTATCGAGTAAAACCGATTTGATAACAGTATGCAACTGCAGATAGTTCATAACACCTAGGGGGCGAAATTCACCCAAATGGTTTCTCCCGTGTTCTTTGACGACTCGGGCTGCAATGTCATTGGCGTACTTATTCCTGGCATCCATCTAATCCAAAATTTAATACTTCGGCAAAATCTTGTTCAAGTTCGACTGCTCTTTCTTCACTGATCCTTAGCATGCCTGGATCGAGTTTATCGAAATAATGACGAATCACATATAGGCATCTAGATAGATCGACGACCTCAATGTTGTCAAAACGTACTGTCGTGTAATTATTATCTCCGCTCAATACTTCCATTGTTATCTCCTCCGTTAAGAAACTTTATTATAACATGCGTAGCACCGCTCTATCAATTAGTACCTCGTTACTTTTGTAATTGGGATTAGGGTCAGCGCGACCATCGCCAAACATAGCGTAGTACTGCTTTCCGATCTCATCAATTGGCTCGACAAAATAATTCCAGTTTACGAGACGCATAGGCCCTAAATCAGATAGGGTGATAATATGCTTATCTGTCATTACGTTAGAAGTCGAAATCAGGTCAATGCTGTATTTCTCCACAGACTCTGTTACACCATAGCTTTTTCCAAACTGGCTATTTTCATAACTCCCCTTATAGGTGGGCGCTGGATTGCTATATGTGTGCCCACTAGTCGTACCCTCGTTTATTACCTTTTTACGTTCAACAACAGTGGTCTTACCAACCCGACTAGAAACATAAGATTGAGTGACTATATCAGGTGATTGTATCGCTTGGAAAACCCCACAACTACCCAGAATCTGATCTCTAGTATTGCTCGAATACACCCCATCCAATTGGGAAAGGCTTTGACAGAATAGCCAGAGTCGCATTTTGTACTCCCGAGAGTAATCCAACGCTTCAATTATCTCCGGAAACTTCCCCATGATCGCGAATTCATCCAGTAAATAATATACCCAACTTTTCGTTGACATTGATGGTTGCGAATTGGTTTTAAGACATAGTGCAATGATGATTCTGCTCAATTTGGCAAAGCTCTCCTTGTTAATCATAGGCTGACATATATAAAGAGATACTCCACCCTTTTCGAGATCGCTGGGGCTAAAGTCGGACCGGCTTAGAGTTTCTTCGATGTCAGGATTAGCTATCCATTTAACCGCACTGCTTGCAACGCTTCTGACTGAATTGAACATGCCTGGGTCATTGATCAGCATTTGCTGAAAGCCACTTGCAAGAATCTTTATCCTGCCTGCAAGTGCCTCACTGTTACAACATTGTTCAAGAAATATTTCAAAGTTGAAGCAATCGATACCTTTTTGTAACATTAGCAAGTTGCGATCTTCTTCAAATGCTTCATCGGTCATTATTTCCATTAGAATTAGATGAACAAGGTTCCTAGCTTCACTATCCCAGAATTTATCGCTGGCTGAAGGGTTCTCTGGAACTAGTATTTCCGCCATTTGATACGTTTCATTGTAGATGTTACTTCCAATGTGATCTAATGGGTTAAAAGCGCTTCGTTCGATACCATGGACTGCCCCCATTTGGCGCTGGAGATTGACAGGGTCAAAAATTATAACCTTTTGTCCGTTTTCACTTTGAAACCTTGCAGTAGTACATGCATTAGTACCTTTTGGGTCGAAGATCACAAATGAGTGTTTGTAAAAGCGTCTTAATAACAAATTGGGGATGATGAGACTGGCCCCCTTACCCTTTCCTGGAGGTGCCACTGTAATGAGATTGCCTTCCTGATGGTGCATGAATCCTCCTCCAAGCCAGAGTCCCTCATAAGCTTTATCGCCTATTACGTTACTTAAAATATTCTTTTCTCTATCCGTAAGCCATCTAGCCGTTCCCCACATAGTACTTTCTAAATGCTCTATCGTATCGCCTGTATACATCACTGTATCAATCATACTGCCTGACCACGTACGATTTCTAGACTCACGCTGATAGGGAGTTGGTAATTTGGGTAAGGTTGGAGTCGCGAAAATAATAGCTACAAAATATCCAATGCCGTGTGAAATGAATGGGACATAGGCAAGTGCGAATCCCATAGATATATTCGAAGAACTCAACACTTTCAACACAATGGAAATCGAATATATTAATCCAGGTGAAAATGTGACTATTACTAGAGGCAGCTTTTCATACAGGTTAAATATGTCATAGCGGATACGTCTCGCCTTTAGAATAAGCTTTGTAATCGCAGCACTAATATAACATCCTGCAACAAAGGTGAAAATCAACAATGGAGATTGGTGCAAATTCAAATCCAGCTTAAATCTTAGAAATGAGGCACTGACAATTAATACAAGAAATATTATGAGTTGTAGGATTGTGTAGATCGTATAAATAATACTTATTTTCGTGTCGGGGCCTAACTTTAGAAAGCGCCTTGCTAAAAGATACCTTTTCATTTTTTAAGTTTTTTTCCAATTCTAAATTAGCCCACAAGATGACTTCGCAGGGTAATACTTACCGATTTCAACGGTTGAAAAAGAGCAACTCAATTATTCTCTTCCCTAAGGAGTGTCTATAACACTGTAGAATAATCGTATCGTAAGGCGATGTTCAACAGGGAAATAAACTAATAACTTGCGATACAAACCCCAAAAGAAAATGGAAGTCATTTGTTTAGAGGACAGAGCTTTTTATCAATTGGTTGACACTGTAATAGCGCGGCTGAGGTTGCATGATAAAGGCGACTCTGTACCTTGGGTATCGCCTGAAGAGGCTATGCGGCTTCTTAATGTGAAAGCTAAATCAACCATGCAAATTTTAAGGGATACAGGAAAAGTGCGCTTCACACAGCCACAAAAGAAGATAATCCTTTATGAGCGAAAGTCGCTTATGAATTACCTGGAAGCTAACTCAAAAAACACTTTCTAATGGAAATGGAACAAGCGCCACACCCGGATTATCTTAAGGGATTCAATAGAGGCTATGAATTAACCAAATGTGCACCGGATATCAGCGACCAGGTAACACCGTATTTGAATGATGGAGAGATGGGAAAAGGCTTTACAGACGGGAAAAGTCAATTTGAAAAGGAAAAGCAAATTCAGCGGGTTCCGTCTTTTCTCGAAGATATAGATAAGGCTGAGTCAAAAGATGAAATGGGCCTATCAATGGATTTCACGGATAAAGGGGACGTAGAGCCTGACAAAGAGTAGCTATTGGTTCTTCTTTTGCCAATTTCTCGTATGTCTGCGCCAGATTTCCCAATTGTCGTCCCTACCAGTGACAATTGCTCCAAATTCTTCAGCCATGTCTTTGTACACAGAAATGGGGCATTCTGCAGTAAAGCATGGATCTTGATAGGGTACCGGCGCTGCTAACTCCTCTTTTGTGAAAATAAACGAATATCCTTTACCGTTACAATCTGGCCCCCTCATTTTAGCTAATTCATCTAAATCAATTTTGCCAAAATGTACACCAGACATATCGTTATATAACCCAAATGCAATGTTTTGTTTAGTAGGGTTCAGTTCTGTTAATAGCCAAGTATATTTTGTACCCATTAATTCAATTTTAACTACTGGAAAATGATCTTTGCCGTGGTGTTCTTCACTGCCATTCTCAAGTAATTTCTTCCTTAGTGTTTTAGGCATTAAAATCAAATGTATTCTCCAACACTACCGTTTCGTTGTCCTCAACGTTAGCGCCATTAAAGAGCCTGCAAAGTTCTAAAAATGTAGGGCTGACCTTGACATATAGCAAGTCTAACATCTCATCATTAAAAAAGCGTAAAGTCTTCACTTTCCTGAAAGAATATTTTCGTGCAAATGCCGGCTTATACCCCTTACCGCTTTGAACCATCCAGAGTTTTGTTTTCTCATTTAACACGTCGAAGTCACGGATAGACCTGAAAATGGCCTGTTCCATCATATACGCCGTCTTGGAGCTAAATTTGAGTTCAATTATCAGGTAGTTGTTACAATCATCAACGTACAGGTCATCGGTTGTAATTCCAAAATCGACCTTATCACAGTTAATAAGTTCTCTAATAAAACGAGGCCGAACCGGGATAATAATTACCTTACCACAAATCTGATTGAATCGGTCATAGCAAACTAAACAGAGTCGAGCGATTGAGTCCACCATATCTTTATCCTCAGACATAGCGGCCAGATAATTAGCTTGGTCTTCATTGATGGGCCGAACCATGAAATTCTCATCCTCAATTATAATTTCATCATCCCAGATCATCATCCTCATAAAGTGTTCTGCTCTCTTTGAGGCCCGTTGTTTTATTTGAAGCAGTATATTCTGATCAATTTCAGAAATTTTTTGGCCTTCAAATTCGTTGTATATATCTATCGTTGTCTCTTCAAAAATTGAACAAAATTGCTGCCATTTTGTTAGATGGTTGTAAGTTTCAGGTGGCCAGGTATATTTCAGCCGATGCAACTTGATATTATCAATTGCTCCCTCCCAACTAATATTTGCTGCATTTAAGAGCTTCTCCATTACATTTTCCGAAAAGAACAAGTCAGTTGGTTCATTCATGTATTTAAGTAGGTTCTTCACCTTTGCCCTGGCATGGTAATTAACTAAAGCCCTTTCGTCTGAAAACTTTGTTCCTTGATATTTTGAATTTGTATTTAGTAGTGAATAGAGCGATTCTTTGAGTATATCAAGATCAACCGAGCCAAAACCACATGCCCGAATCTGTATTATCCTAACTAATATATAGAATCTAAGAGGGTCTTGTCTTACCCTATCTTTTGAGATTCCTGTGGCTGAAACCACAGCCTTTTTGTTGCCCTTTGTTGACGCCATAGCTGTTTTTTCAACGGTTGAAATCCATAGTTTTTGAACCATGCGGTTACATCCGATTCTAGTTTTGTGTTGTTTGAATGAATCAATTCAAATTTACTAAACAGCCTGATATATGGATAAGAATTTTGGCATTAACATTGACAGCTCCCTTATTTCTTTCAACGATGGCACCCAGTCAACATGTTGGACTGTAAAGTCATCCTTTGCCGGAACTCTGCTTGTCGGCGGGACAGGCTCGGGAAAATCCAGTGGAAGTGCCAGGTCAATAGCAAAGCGTTTTTTGCGGTTTGGCTATGGTGGTTTAGTGCTAACTGTCAAAGAAGACGAAGCTCAAATTTGGAAACAATATTGCGAAGAGGAAGGACGAATGGACGACCTTATTGTTGTTGATCCTGAAGCACATTACCGTTTCAATTTCCTAGAATATATATCAACCTTAGACTCTAGCGACAACTATGCGCAAAACATCTTTAAATGTTTGAAAGAGGTCATAAAAGCTACCGAGCAACGAGCCACTGGCCGTGGTGACGATCAATTTTGGGAATCGGCAAATGATATGTTTCTAAAAAACATCATCCAGCTATGTCTCTTAGCTTACGATAAAGTGTCAATTCAACTTCTTTTTGATATAGCGCAAACTGCACCTAGAAAAGAGCAGGTCAAGATTGAAGACCAGGATAACGCCTTCCTACAAGCTTTTAACACTGCGAAAGAAAGGGTTAAAGCTAAAAATGAAGCGTGGAATAAGAAGCAATTGCCAGAATGGCTAAAAAATGCGTCGCCTGCTGAGTACGAAAAGGCTGTCCTGGATGCAATTCCTGAAATGAAGAAAATGAAAATGCTGAAACAGTTTTTTTATACCGGCTTATTCTGCCTTGGGGATAAGACCAGGGCTGTTATCGATTTCTATTTCACGGGTTTCCTGCATACGCTCCTTGATGAACCTGTATTCGGGCTGTTCTGTCAACATCAATCAAACTATACACCTGAGGATTGTTACAATGGCAAAATCATACTAATCAATCTTCCAGTGAAGACGTATGACAGTGCTGGGCAGAATACACAAATGATGTTCAAATACATTTGGCAAAAAGCTGTTGAAAGACGAAATGTCGAAGAAAACGGACGCCCGCTCTTCCTTTATCAGGATGAGGGACAAGAGTTTGTCATCGAACATGATACCACATTTCAAACAACTGCCAGAAGCAGCCGTATCGCGACTGTATTAATTACTCAAAACCTCGCGAATATTTATGCAGCAATGGGCGGAGACAAGGCTCAATATAGGGTGAAGTCCCTGCTCGGTAATCTATCAACGAAGATATTTCATGCAAATGGCGACGTTGACACAAACAAATATGCAAGTGAACTTATCGGTCAAGCATGGGCGATAGACAGATCAAGTGGCACCCAGATGGGCAAAGACTTCAGTTTCTCGAGAGGAGAGAGTTTCAAGCTTCAATATCTCGTACGCCCCGAGCAATTTCCGTTTCTTAAAAATGGAGGACCGGAGAACGATTTCGAAGTCGAAGCATATATCCATCTCCAAAACGCCACTTTTCCTAGTGGCTTCAATCATCAGAAAGTTTCTTTTAATCAAAATCTAAAATAAATCAATTATGAGCAAGAAAAATCTGTTCTATTATGCGGCCTTTAAAAGGCAAAATTATCTCCGCAACCTAATTCTGAATCTTGGGTTCGAGTTCAGTAGTTATCCCAGGATGTTAATTGAAGTTTTTACGCGAAAGAATTTCGGGGAGCGATATTTCAACTTGATGAGTGTAATCACTGCCGGGACTATTGTAGCTATTATTCCGTTTATCACATTCAGTCATCATTCGGCTCCATTCCTTCGGACTATAGAACGCCATTGGCTATGGTACGCCTATTTGGCAGTTTTCGCGGTGTTTTCATATTTCCGCTGGTTAGAAGTAAAACGAAATCCATCAGTATATGACTTTGCAAGGGTTAGCTATAGTTCCGGAATTATCCGGCCTGGAATCGAGCTGTTTTACCGAAAACTTGGCATTGCGACCAATTCCAGAGTGTTGGAAATTATCCTTGAACCTTTGCCATTCTTTGGTGCCGGTATCTTGCTGACCCTTTTGGGACAGAGCCTAGGACCATTATTAATTACTTGTACTGTGATCTATTTCATTGGGTACAAATGCGCCTACACTTGCGGCGATGAATTAATAATGGATATTGCTGATGAGATTATTACGGGCAAGGACAAAGAGGAAATAATCGTGAAGCAGTCAGGCCCGAACAATACCCACGGTGCCAAATTCTACGGAAAGCTGCCGAATGATTCCGAGCATCGTCAAAAAATAGCAGACTGGTTTGACAAAGACTCTAACAGCGATAGCGACGCTCCAATGAGCGCAGTTTAAACCTCCTTAGCAGTCCTAAGGGAAGAAGTCTGATAGAGAAATTAAACATAACTCTACCCGAATTAACAACCCTGCCCTTAGGACTGCTTTATCGTTTAATCAGCATCTACATCCTTAAAGAAAGGCAAATTAATTTCCTCAACGCATTCGATCATAATATAACTCTTCGACATGATAAGGATGGTTCAAAGCAAATCGGCAGGACATGCAAAGGCATACTTTTCTGATGCCCTACAAATGTCAGACTACTATATCAATGACCAGGAACTGCAAGGAGTATTCTCTGGTAAATTGGGCGAACGGTTGGGGCTTTCCGGACCAGTGTCGAAAGAAGCGTTCTATGCACTGTGTGACAATCGCCACCCGAAAACTGGTGAGCAAATCACGCCACGCACCAATGAGAACCGGACGGTTGGTTATGATATTAATTTCCATGCGCCCAAATCTCTTTCGATTATTTCCGGCCTTACAAAAGATAGCCATCTGATAGATTCATTTTCCCGTAGCGTAGAAGACACCATGCGCCAGATAGAGGCTGACAGTATGACACGGGTACGGAAGGGGAGCCAATATAACGATAGGCAGACTGGTGAACTTGCGTGGTCAACATTTATACATCAAACGGCAAGACCTGTGGATGGTCACGTCCCAGACCCTCATCTACACGCCCACTGCTACACGTTCAATATGACATTTGACAACATTGAGAATGAAGCAAAAGCTGGACAGTTCAGGGACATCAAACGTGACATGCCGTATTATCAAGCATTGTTTCACAAACACCTATCGGACCGTCTGATTGAGGCCGGATATGATATCCAGCGTACGACTAAATCATTTGAGATCGTCGGTGTGCCAAAGGAAGTTGTTTCAATGTTCTCCAAAAGAACCGACGAAATAGGGAAAATTGCCAAAGACAAAGGAATAGTCAATGCCAATGAACTGGCTGAATTGGGAGCCAGGACGCGGGCAAAAAAACAAAAAGGTCTGACCATGTCTGAGCTACGGGATAATTGGCGCAGGCAAATATTTGACGATACCAGAACAAATGGGTCCGTTGAGAATGCCGTTCTCAGGACAAAGTACATGCGTTTGGATAAAGACATTAGCGCCAAAGGCTGTGTTGATTATGCACTTTCACACATATTCGAGCGTTCTTCCGTAAAGGCATTACGGAGAATCAATGAAGCCGCATTGCGTTACGCTATAGGCAATCCAAATGTTAGAGCCTTCGAGGTGCAACACCTGCTTGAAACGGATAATCGTCTGATAACAATAAAGGATGGCCACAGGAAAGTTGCTACTACAAAAGAAGTCCTGAAAGAAGAGAAGAGGATGATAGAGCTGGCTCAAAGTGGAAGAGGAAAACTTACACCATTATACCAGATACCACCGAAATTATCTTTAAAAGACGAACAAGCTAATGCTGTACAACATATTCTAACTACTTCTGACCGGGTTAGTATTATCCGAGGCGCCGCCGGAACTGGCAAGACGCATCTTATGCAAGAAGCCAGACAGATGATTGAACGGAAGGGTAAGACAGTTTTCGCGGTTGCACCCACAGCACAAGCGTCTCGTGGCGTATTGCGTGCAGATGGCTTCAAAAATGCAGAAACAGTTGCTCTTCTGCTTCAGAACAAGGAATTACAGGAAAAACTATCCAATCAAGTCCTTTGGGTGGATGAAGCGGGACTATTGGGGACAAAGGATGCAGCAGACCTAATTGAACTTGCTAATAACAAAAATGTTCAGCTCATCTTCGGGGGCGATACCAGGCAGCATTCCAGCGTGATCAGGGGGGATGCACTCCGTATTCTAAATACCGTCGGCAAGATCAAGGTTGCAGAAGTGACGAAGATCAGGCGTCAGGAAAATGAGGAATACAAGGCAGCAATTGAAAGCCTGTCAAAAGGCGAAGTGTTAAAAGGATACGCGCAACTCGACAAATTAGGTGCGATCAAGCAAATAGACCCAGACGCACCTTATAAACAGCTCGTTAAAGATTATGTGGCATCCGTAAAAAAGGGCAAGTCAACACTTGTCATTTGTCCGACCCACAAGCAAGGTGAAACTCTTACGGCGGAAATACGAGAGGAACTAAGGAAGCACAGGAAACTAGGTCGCAAGGAAATCGATTTCAAATCTTTGGCTGCTGTAAGTATGACCAAAGCCCAGAAACAAGACTGGAATAATTACAAAGAGGGGAATGTCGTCCAGTTCAATCAAAACCTGAAAGGCATAAAGCGTGGGAGTGCCTGGACAGTCTTGAAGGTCAGTTCAGGAATAGTGACTATAAAAAATACTAATGGCAAAGCTGAAACCCTGCCATTTGAGAAAGCACAGCTTTTTGAGGTCATGGAAGAAAAGAGTATCCCCTTGTCGAACGGCGATAGGGTTAGAATAACCAAGAATGCATTAGATGAAACGGAGCGTATGCTGAATAACGGCGATGTTCTAATTGTTAAGGAGTTGGAAAAGTCCGGCAAGATCCACCTCAAAAATCCCGTCAGCAAAAATGTCTATACTGTGGACAAGGACTTTGGCCACCTCACCCACGCCCATTGTATAACCTCGCACTCTTCGCAGGGGAAAACTGTAGATGAGGTTTTCGTTGCTCAGCCAGCGGCCACCTTTGGTGCGGCTGATGCTAAACAATTCTATGTTTCTGCCTCTCGCGGTAGAGAAAAGGTTACGTTCTACACAGACGATAAACAAGGGTTGCTGGAGCACGTCACCGAATTAGGAGAAAGAACCTCGGCCCATGAGCTTCTTGCCTATTCAAGCCATTTGGATACCGTCATTCAAAAACAAAGGGAATTGGAGACAGTTGGAAAGCGCCCAGACAAAGAAGTAAATATTACGCACAACACAACTATCGAAAAAGATAGAGAACATGGACCAAGGATTTAATGACAAATTTGAACGTATGCTTGGTAACGATGTTACCAGGAATGAAAATAACATAGAGTTTCATGATGAAAAATCATATAGCAGATACCTTTCCTTCGTTCTGAAGGACGGCAAATGCCGTTCATTTAACTATGCCTATATAGTTACCACTGAGTACAACCCGGATGCATTACAAATTACAATCGAATTCACATCGCACACTGTCGTGCTGAAGGGTGAGAAACTTGAAGGTCTATATACTGACCTTCTCACTCATTTGCCAAAGCTGATTCAATGCTCAAATGACCGCTATAATGTGCTTTCAGACAGTAAACCCGTGGTAAATGATATAACTGTCATGTCTAACAGATAGATGTGGCCTCCAAATTTCTTTGGAGGCCACAAAATTTAAAGATTGACTGTTTGTAGCCTTTTCAGATACTCGGTGGCCTTCGTTGCAGAACTGGCAGCGGTGAAAATGGCTTTCTTATCATTCTTAAGAACATCGAGCCAGTTTGATAAATAGCTTGCATGAGCTTCTTTCGGAGTATTTGTGATCTCAAGTTCGGCCATAAGAAATGCAGACGAAAGTTCAGCGATAAGTTCTTCAAATGCATAAGTCTGGTTTCCAAAGCGTTTGCCAAATTCTCGGTTAAGTCGATGCTCATGCCCTGTCCAGTGTGCCAGTTCATGGCAAAGTGTTGAATAATAGGCTTCGGTTGCGGATAAGTCGTCCGACTCAATGAAAAGCGTTTGTTCGGGCATATAGATCCGGTCTTCAAGCTTATTATACTTTGCAAAAACTCCGGTGTGAACAATCTCGGCTTTCGTATTGCTAATGAACTTTTCAACATTCTTTAGTTTCTCAACCTTATTGACGGCCTCGGACAACTCAGGTTCAGAGGGGACGTAACTAGCAAGCTGGCATCTATTGAATACTTTTGAGGCTTTTAGGAATGGGAGTTTCTTTAATTCTCCATCTACCTCTTTTTCAAAGGTGTCATATTTTACAATAAGGGAACCGCTTTCACCCTTGCGAATTTTCTCGCCTTTTTCATTCCACTGTTTGAACGTGGCCCAATCATGGCTTTTTAGGTCTTTTGAGATTGTTGCAGACCAAAGTAGAAGGATATTAATGCCATTGTAGCCATTTCCAGTTTTAATATTCATTGGGATGCGAAATGGGTTGAAATCTCCGCCATTCCAAGGCTTCTGCCAAATCGCCACGCCTTTTTCCATTTGCGAAATGATCGTATCTGTTACCTGCTGGTGAAGGTCCCGCTTTTCTTGAACATCATTCACCGGGCCGGAAACTGAATTTTGAGTTGTGGACATCTTATTTTCCTTTGTTAGGTTAGTAGTTACAAGTGACGGCAGAAACCAGGTTAAGGCGACAAGCCAGCAAGAATTTTGGATGGGCGAGTGAATTGCGTAGCAAGAGGAAAATTATTGTTGGTGGCGGAGCCGCCTGGTTTAGTCACTGATCAGTAACTACTGACCGTCCGACAAAGGAAATGACCACCAACTCAATTCGACGCTCAAGCCTACCTTACTGACTACGGCATAAGTCCTTCGTCTGCGAAGGACAGATACCCTTCTGATGTCAAAATCAGATGATCTAATACCTTCATGTCGAGCATCTTTGCAGCAGCAACAAGCTGTTGCGTGAGTGCAATATCATTTCCGCTTGCTTTCAAATTGCCCGATGGATGGTTATGAGCTAGAATGATCTGGCAGGCATTGGCTTTCAAAGCTGTGGCAAAGATGATCTTGGCATCAGCCACACAAGAGGACATACCGCCTGTACCAATGTGACTGACACCAATACAAGCGTTGCTCTGTCGCAAAAGCAGTATTTTGAAGTGCTCCACAAGGTCGATCTTGCTGTCGTCCCAAGCAGCTCGAAGTATCTCGTAGCTAGTTTGAGACTGAGTGACGATCCGTTCATTTTTCCGACTTTGCTTTCGGTGATAGACTAATTCCACCTCAGTAATTTTGTAATCGCTCTTCAAGGCATCCATTAGCTATACTCTTTCATTAGAGAGGTTTCGTAATCTTCGATGGCTTGGAATATTTGGATTGCAACCTGCGGGACGATCGCATTACCAAACATCTTTATTGATTGGGTGCGCCATTTTGGAACGGTAATTCCGTCCAGTTGGATGGGAAGCCCATCATCTCCGCCACAAAGCGGGGATTGAGTTGGCCATTTGTTCCAGTTTGGGAGTTTACGAAGTCCGGTAATGTGTTCGAGGGGGTGCGCCCCTTCTCTTTTAATGTTCCCGGCTTTCGTCCGCCTTTGTAGTCCCTTGCCACAGGAGTTGGCAGCATAGCTACCCAACGGCTGAGGGTTACACTGTGCATACTTCCCGCTTTGACTTGGGTACTTTTCATTTTTGCAGTGCTGCCGGAGCAATCCATTGCTGTTGGGGTCGGAACCAATCGCTTCCAATTGTGTGCAATGAACGCAGTCAACTTGGTTGGACTTTCGGGCGTTTCGTTTTTCCTTAGTAGAGAAGCGAATTCTGGCGCTACCCCGTCCAGTGCCGTTGGAGTCGGGATAAGTTTGCTTCTTCCCCTTTCTGGCAATAGTGGGCTTAAATCCAACGATCCAGACGCGGTATCTCTGATGCGGGGCGTTGACACCTGCAGCTGGCAGAACATACGCCCCGACTTCGTAGCCTTCACTTTCCAGATCAGATTGGACCGTGTCGAATACCAGCCCTTCATTCCAATTAATGAGGCCGTAAACGTTTTCTGCAACAATCCACCTTGGGGAAGCCTCTCTAATAACTCGGCGCATTTCCGGCCAGAGATAGCGGTCGTCTGAAATGCCTCTACGCTGCCCGGCACTACTAAAGGGCTGACAAGGAAAGCCTCCTGTAATGATGTCGATTTTCCCGTTAAACTTTTTACCATCCAGGCTCCCTATGTCGTTAAAGTGAACTGCTTTCGGCCAATAGAAATTTAGGATAGACTGGCAAAAAGTGTCTTTTTCACAGTGAAAAACGTTCTGCCAACCCATAGCTTCTGCGGCAAGGTCAAAGCCTCCACCGCCGGAAAACAAGCTTCCGTGCTTCATCTACACCTCGAATGTTATTGGTTGCTTAGCTGCTCAGCGAAATAAGCCAGGCATTTACGTCTTTATGATCGCGGTACACTGCGTTCATGGGGATATGCTTTAGGTCTGGTTCAGCGTTTATAAACGCTTTATAGTTCCTTGACGCTCTATCGCCATCATCTGTATTGTCGAGCCAGGTATATGCCTTGCGGTAGCCATAGTTTTTTATGTAGGCGCCTGACTCCTTCATACAGTGCATACTGTTTAGAATGATGGCATCACTCAGAAGCGGCTCGCCGCTACGGTGAGCAATGAGCGAAAGGTAGTCATATACGTCTTTGAAGATGTGAATGCCGTTTGGCTTAGGAATCTGCCCACGAATAAATGTCGTGGCCGTTTGCTTAATATTTGCCTTGATATAGGCATTGCGAATGGCAAAGCCACCTTCTTCATTCTCCACCCCAAGGGCAATGAACTGCTTTTGAGTATTGGTGTTGTAAACGGTTACTTCCTTCAATATGAAACGTGCGTATTCAAAGGGAATGCAACGGTCTTCTTCCAAGTACCTTATCAGAACGTTGTTGGCCAAATAATTTGAATGCCGCAGTTCTAGGGCTTTATCTTCAGTTGAATAGTCTGGAATGCCAGTCGGTGTTTGAAGCACTGGATAGCCAACCATATTCTTAAGCCAACGTAGGGCATCGGCGATTGTATCATTCTCATTTGTAAACCGTAAATAAGCGCAGACAAATGCTAGGGCGTTTCCACCTGATTTGGCTGCCGGGTCGTTCCATGTGTTGGTATCTGTATTTACCACTAGCCCGATTTTCTGCTCGGCACATAATGGTGATTTATAAAGCTGGTTCTTACCAATTGTCTGCCTCGGCTGATAGCCAAGCTTTGCAAGAATTACGCGCATGGGGATGCTATTAGCATATTCAATATTCATTGTGCTACTTTCTAGGAGATAAATTTTATGAGTGGTTGGACTTGCGGTTAGGGCTTCAGATATTTCTCCGCGTAGAAATGGCGCAAATAAACCGGGCAATACCTAACGTGTTCGCCTACCTTGATAGGTTTAAGGTCATATCGCTTTGTGCTATCCCATACGGCGAGAGTTTCCGGGGAGCAATTTAACATCTTTGCTGCCTGCTCTCGGTTCCATAACGGTTCACTGAGAAAACCATCGATAAAATTGAATTCTGGATTCTTCAAAATTTCCTCCACGATAAAATTGACCTTCACTGACTAAAGCGGTGAACGTGCAGCTTGTTAGAGGATCAAACTGCGTTCTGTCAAAGAAAATATGAAAAATTAATGCGTATTAATGCTCATTTATACGATATGACCTTAAAGGGTAAATTTCTTTCCATATCAGCTACCTAGAATGAGGGGGGGCGAGTTAACATATGGCAAGCAAATTGGCGTATGAGCGAATCACTTTCGTACAGCAGAAGTGACGATTGGAATTAACTTGAAGCTGGAACGATTGGGTATATAATTAATGCAGCATAACTGGCTGTAACGAGGTAGGCTGCATTATTGCATCATTAAGCGAAAAGTGAATTGAGACTGACTAAATAAGTACATGTATATATTGGTGCCGATAACAGGATTCGAATCTGCGACCTCACCATTACGAAATCTATTCGGCACCATTAACGGGAATAGATGGGTATTAATTTAAACAGCATTCTCAACAACTTCCGTCGAAGTGGTGTAGGTGGAGCCTAACACAAATCAATGCAGTTTAATGCATTCGGCACCACAAAAGCACCATTGACGGAGGGGATAATGGCCTTGAAAGCTTCATTTACTAAAGCGGGAATTGAATCACTACCGACGACTGGAAAACAATACTCACTCCATGATGTTCAATCGCCAGGCCTCCAAGTTATGGTGAGTCCAGGCGGAACAAAAACCTTTATGCTCAACAAAAAGGTTAACAGAAAAAACTTCCGATTGAAAATTGGAAGGGTCAGTGACGTGTCAATCGAGAATGCCAGAAAGCAAGCTGATATTCTGCGGTCCCAACTCACTACGGGAGAGTTACTTCACAGAGTTTTGCAGCCAAAAGCCTCCCGGCTGACGTTTAAAACTCTTTATTTACGGTATTACGATGAGCATGCGGTGCCTCACACGAAAAGACCACGCGATAATTGGCTACACATTCATAAGCACATTATCCCACGCATTGGGGCTATTCCAGTCGCTGAAATCACTAAAAAGCAAATGAAAGATGTTCACCGAAAGGTGGCCGAATCGTCAGGTGAAGGTCAAGCCAATCGCATGTTAGACTTGGCAAGTGCAGTTTTTAATTACGGCTTATTAGAGGAGATTTATGATGGGAGAAATCCTTGCCTCGGCATCAAACGATTTAAAAGGAATAGTAAGGATCGCTTTCTCAGCAAGACAGAACTTAAGGCGTTCTTTAACGCCTTAGATGATGAAGACGAGATTTTTCGAGATTTCTTTCTTTTGAGCTTATTTATTGGGGCAAGAAAATCAACAATGCTTGCTATGAAATATTCTGAAATTGATTTTGAAAATCGTAGTTGGCGATTGTCAGAGAAGCTTACAAAAAATGGAGATACAAACTATCATGTCCTATCCGATCATGCCCTGAAAATTTTAAATCGACGAAAAATCTCGAATAGTGATGGTTTGCAGTCAGAATATGTTTTTCCTGGTGATGGTGAAAGTGGCCATCTGGTCGATCCGAAAAAATCATTTAACCGTGTAAAACAGCGTATGGGGATTGCGGACTTTACTATTCACGACCTACGCAGAACATTAGCAAGCTATATGGCGATTAACGGGACGAGTCTGCCGATTATTGGCCGCGCACTTAATCACAAGTCTCTATCTTCTACCGAAATCTATGCAAGACTTTCTCAGGATGCGGTGTTGTCAGCACTTAATTCAGCTACAAGTCTGATTGTCGGGGACCATCCAAAGTTACCGTACTGGCAGGAATCAGTTTATTATACAAATCCAGTTTCTGTAAAAATGATTGCTCTCTCTCCTAGATATCAAGCAATCCGCGAAAGCCCCTCCTCACCGGAGCTTTTTTCTCAGTATGTTGCTGAACCCGCGCCGGTGTCCATTCATAGATAATGGCATCGATATGGCATACCGTTATCTGGTTAACATCGATATCAAGTGTTATTGGTCGTATATCTTCTATCGAAGTACTTCCAGCAATAGGAACCGCCTTCTTTAGGCGCTTTTTCGTTGATAGATGAGTAGTCAATATATAATCAGGCTGGTAGTATTCAGGGTGTTGTATGGGCTTGCTGAGACTATAGGTAGCTCCGGGAGTGACCTTCAACTCCTTAACCCTTGATGCTTTTTGAAATAGCACAACATTTAATCCCCTACTTTTTGACTGAACCGAGCCAAACACTATTCCATCTATCTCGGGTTCAAATCTGTTCGCTAAATAGTCTGATATCGCCTGTGTGGACAGATATTTAAAGTCTTCGTCCCCTGGCATCACTGGAAAAACCATTTTTTCCTGGAGATCACGTAAAAAAGCAACACGCTCAGCTTTGTCAGACCATTCGGGATCAAACATGCTCCCTTGAGCATACAAGTCTGCTAAAGAGAACAGGTTCAATAATCTCAATGGCCTGATAATCTTAAATCGCGCAATGGCAACATCGCTTCCAACAGGTGGCCGCACCTCCGAAATCGCTACATTCAGTGCATCAGCTCCGTAAAAAGTCGAAACGCCTTTGCTATTCATCCTTCCTGATGCTGCAAGATGGCTCGGTGGAGGTCCGAGCTCTTTGTCTGGATTAAACAACGCCAATTCTAACTTATCGCCCGAAAGAAAGGTTCGCGCTCTAAACAGATATTCTAGTTCGGTGCTCGGTCCTGCTGTGACGAAAATTGACTTACCCTTTCTCGTGTCCAGTTTATCAAGGTCTTGAAAGACCGAATCCAAATAAGCTTCAACTTCTCTATTAAAAAATCTTGCTTCCGATGTGAGCGAATTTTGAAACTTACTCCACCGCTCATGCCATTCCACTCCGCTCGCATATTTGTAAACATATTGTGAATCTTCGGCAAATTCCGTTTCTTCAAAAATTTCAGCTGCGCTATGGCTGTAATACTTCATTTCGAGAATCTGCTGAATATCCGTTGCGACATCATTTCCCGCCTTTACTACATCATCAATTAGATATGTAACAGGTTCACCATCTCGCTCCCAGCCATAAGGTGACGGCTCAAAATCGGCCTCGGGCGTCCGCTCAAAGTACCGCTTAAAAATAACGTCAACCTTTTCGCTAACTAATTCCATGGTATAACACTTCCTGCGCGCTCCACAGTAGGAGCATTTTGCGTTCTTTCCGCTTTCCTCTATCTCATTGCTGAGATACCTTTCTCCAGTACATTCCGAGCAAAGCTTTTTATTCTTTATATCCTCTACATCTGCGTAATTCAAAATAAGTTTTTATTAAAGGGTAGATAATAGTTTTGCGTTGCAGTCGTCCAAAATATTCGTCGGTAGGCTTTTTGTTACTGGCGTTTTCAGAACCTGCCGTCAGGATTTACCCGCTACAAAGATAATTCGGACGGGCTTACTACAATGATTAATAAATGCCTTCGCGAGAATAGCTTAATGCCTTCCGATATACATACGGTTTATTCGCTACGCCATAGCTTTCAAGACAGGATTTTGGCTGTGAATGCACCAGATAGAGTTCAGGCTGAACCTATAGGGCAGAATTCACCAGGCCAATGTATGGAGATGGCGCAAGTTTGGAACACAAACATGAATGGCTATTGAAAATTGTATTGACACCAAAATCAATTAGCTCGGAAGCTTGATGACCATAGTCATTTAATCCCGTTGTTTGGAATCTATTGTATATATTCGTAACATAAAAAGCATCAATGCGAAACTTTCAAGTAATTCTTAGGAATGACATCATCTATTATACCTTGAATCAGGTTGTCAATGTATACCTTGGCAGGAATATAAATCACGCAATTGGCACCTGCACAGTTTCCTATAATGGGACAGAATATATCGGTGATATTCAGTTGACACAAGACGTTAGTGAAGATTTGTATTTTTACCGCCATTACTTAAGCGAAACTGGTGACTTCCGCGATATCATTCTTACAGAAGAGATGACCAGAGATCGTAATGGAAATCACATGCGTACTAAAACAGTGGGTGAGATAGCAATCTAGGATCAGGCAGATATAAATACTTCAAAGAAGTCCCCTGATATTTTAGTTCGCCTCAGCACATCATTCACTTTCGAAAGTTCCACCATTTTTTGACTCCCGAAAAGGTCGAGCTGACGCAATGATTTAGTGTCCCCATCAAAGTGTTTTCTGCGGCTGAAATGTGAAATCACTATTCGACTTGAATTGTTGCCTAACTTGACCGCGACAAGGTCTTCTAATTCCTTTCTTTCCTTTGGTTCAAATCTGTTTTGCTTAAATTGATCCCTTATTTCATCGAATAGTTGTGGCTCTATTTCACTAAGTGGTTGCAAATTGCACCGTTCCTCGATGCGTTCAACTAAATAATTGGCCTCATCATCTTCTCTTAATTTCAACATGACTTCTTCATCAGTCATCCTTATGATTTCTTCTCCCGAATACCCAAATCTTAGGTGCAAAGCCCGCGTGAGCATTGCTTCAGCCGAAAAAACTTCATTAGTATATATACGATCCCAGTATAGTTCCTTTTCGTGTAGCCAAAATCTATCTATCAGATTTAATGCAGCAGTATCTACATACACGGTGTCGCGGACCTTCAGAAAAATATCCAAGACTGTATCAGGATCAATACCCTCAAGTCCGAGGTGGTGGCCTGTGCGGGCATTACCTTCAATTTTGTCGCAATTGAGTGGACTATGAAACATAGAGTTTAGGTATGAGGTGGACGTGCCGCTTAGTAAACCAAGAATATCATTTGTTAGAGCTTCGCTATTAAGATTATGACCACTATTTATTGAGCCTTGCACCAAAAGTTTCAAATCAGACTTTAGGAACCGCGATAAAACCCCAGTGTGATAGACATTTTTAGTTTCTAATAAAAATGGTTCGGAGTTGTGCGAAAAGGCTGCATGGCCCACATCGTGTAAAAAAGCAGAGATTACAAGCGCGAACGTATCGTGCTTGCTTAACTCCAACAGTTTGGCAAGTTTCAGGCTTAAATGCGCTACGCCCACAGTATGCTGTAATCTTGTCGAAGGTTTCTCTATGCCATAAACCGAATCCAGAAGTCCTAAAAAGCTAACCCCTGCTAACTTCTCAATTATAGGGAACTCTAAGGCAAAACCAAAACCTTCTTTGATCAGGCTTTCAAGTTGCACATCATAATCTATTCCACCGCTCACCATTGTAACTTATTTTCCAGGTTATAATAATTGTAATATTCTTTCTTTAACTAGCTGCACACGGTCTTCCAACTCACCAGTTGCCTTTAAAAATGAAATTCCATCTGACAACATAAGATTTTCGATCTCGACACAAACGTCTTTTCTGTAAGCTTCATCTTCGTCCCGAATGCCATCGCTTTTCATAGGAAATTCGACTGGCACGTAAACGATTAGATCATAAAATTGGGATTCCCTCAACCATACTTCGTGTAGCATCTCAACGAAATATTCAGGTACATACGGTCTAGGAATCAAGGCGTTGACTCGAGCATATGCTGAGGCGTCCAGCGTCGTCCTATCGCTGAACAAAACTCTGTTTTCGCTTAATTCTGCCATCCGTTCCGCTTTAAACTGTTCTAGGATATAGTTTACAAACGAATCAACAGTGGAGCTTTTCCCCATTGGAAAACCTTTGTTGATAATCGAGCGGGGAATGCCGTGTATGTGGTCATAGGTAAAAAGATCGAGTTTAATAATCTCCTCGATCATAGTTGTTTTACCTACGCCATGTGAACCCACCACGGCAACCTTGATTTTTTTCGATGCCATCTTCAATAGTTTAAAATTTCATCCTCCCGAAGAGAGCTAGCAAATAATTGGTTGCATTTGCCATCGCTATCTTTCTCACAGCACCATCAGTATCATTCTCAAGTTCATTTTTCCTCTCGTCCCCAAAATCAGAAATACCACGCAAGACAAAGACTGGTGTCGGGCTTTGCTTGAGTGTCGCAGCGGCGGTGACGCCGACGCTTTCCATTTCAAACGCTTTAAAAGATCGGTCACTGTTCTCCTTCAACCACTTAGTGAAATGATCGGACGCACCTACTGCCGGCCCAGAAGCGACTTTTGCCTCCATCGTATTTGGCATGCGTGTCATAGCTTTGGCGTCTACCAGTTTATTCTTTGCATCCAAGCTCATGGTTCCATTTGTAAATTCTACACCTTTACTCCGCCATTCATTGTAAAGTTCGGGAAATTCAAATTCAAAGTTCAACGCCTGATTTAGCATGTTGTAGGCAATTGGATAAGGATCGCCCGAGAGAAGGAATTTCCAGCCCTCACCTTCTGTTACAGTTTTTGAGTCATGCATGTAATCTGTAACCTGAGTTGCAACAACAACATCTCCCAACAAAAGCTCGCTGTCGAGCGATGCTGCAATGCCTATATTCACAACAACATTTGGGGCATGGTTTTCCACTAATTCATTAGTTGCCATCATAGCTCGCGGCGAGCCTTTGGCACCTACGAGCTTAACAATCAACGAAGCCGCGTTGCCTGCATATTCAAACGGGAATTTATAGAAGCCATTTCCAAGCGGCTTGTGTGCGCCTACAATCTCGGTGAAAACTCGGAATTCCTCTTTGAGAGCGATAACTACGCCGATAGTGATTCTCTTATTGTTTGTTGTTGATTGGCCTTCTGCTTTAGCTTTCATCATTTTATCAAAAATATAGTGGTTTGTTTCGGACTGTTTCAATACTTCCAAGGCGGCCTTTTCTTTGTCAGAGGTATTGTCGTACAGTCTGTCCAGTAAATAAGGGGAGAGCAGGTCTCTATCTACTTCGTTGCAGCGGTTGTCTAGCTGGGTGATTATTTCGATATTACCTTTTGTGGATGGTGTCGTCGTTAGTAGGTCTATCACTGCCATAAGAACCGAAGGGTTCTCTTCTTGTTGGGTGGCGTTGGAGATGATTGAAGTTAAATCCAATTCCTTTGGTAATACCTTAAGCGACCTGTAGACCGCCTCACGGCAGCTTGTGTCCGTCTCACCTGGCAGATAGTTTACAAGGATTTCAGGAATTTCTCCCTTTTTGGTTGAGGCAAGAGCTTTAACTGCCCACTCTCGGACGCGAGGATGTTCATCGTTTAGACCGGGCATAAGAAGTGACGGTTGAACTAATTTGCTTTGAGCAGCAAGAGCACATTCCGTCCATTCGCGAACCAAATAGTCATCATCTGATAGACCGTGGATAATACCATTAACTTCTTTCATTTTTGCTTTCCCTAGTGCAAGTATTGCCCACCTCCGCACTGAATGGTCTTCGTGGCTGGCAAGCCTTTGAAGGTTTCTTAACTCAGCAGTTGGGTCGACACCTTTCATCCAAAGAAGTTGTGCGGCCTGTTTCAAAGCGTCTGTCGAATTGCTTCCAAGAAGTGTTTTAATCTCCTTTTGGGTGTTCCTTTTGCTAAGGACAGCTTCGGCCAACAGTAGCCAGTCTCTATCAACTGTATCTTCAGCAGACCTTAAGATTGTTGAAACAGTCTGTTTGGTATTTGCGTCACCAATCTTCGCAAGAGCCAGCGCAAGCCATTTTCCTACCTTAATGTCAGTTTCATTCAATAATGCTTGTTGAATTTTTGCTGTAACACCTTTAGGCGCAAAGCGCGCCAGGGCTTGAGCCGCATTTTTGCGAACCGAAACATCTTGGTGTTTAAGCTCTTGGAAAATCCTATCAATAAGCTTTGTTTTCAAAACTGGTTTTTTTTAGATACAAGATTGCATTTGCCCTTCGGCCTGGCTGGCTATTTCGGACCAGTTCTCTAAACTTGTCAGTGACAAACTTGGTTTTTTCGCCTCTTCGGCTAACAAGTTTCGCAAGTGAAAGGAGATTATCTTCAGTGTCGTATTGTGTATCAAAGTTAATCTCGCTCACAAATAAATCTTTGCTAACAGAAAAGCATAGATCACTACTAATGTGCTCCACGACTTCACCCGTTAGGCTAGAGGCGGGATTAGTCTCTTCCAAGCACATGCACAACTGTCGGAGTACGCAGCTTTTATCCCAGATGACAATACAGATGAGCCCATCGTCCTTCAATAGTCCGCGCATCTTAGAAAGGGCGGCGTGAACGTCTCCCAAATAATATAAGCTTTGCCTGCAATAAATGAGATCGTAGAGAGGTTTGAGTTCGACATTATTGAAGTCACCGACAATCCTTTCGATATGAACATTCTTACGGAATGTAAATGGGGAGTCAGGAAAATAAATATCGACTGCATCAATCGAAATTTGCTTATCGTGCGAGAAGCTTTCACTTAAAGAATATGCGTTCGACATATCTCCTGAACCGATGTCCAGAATATTTAAGGAGGCATGTTTTGCAAAAAATCTATTCAATTCCTGATTGATAGATTTTGATTCACTGCCACGCATAATGCTCTTCAGTTTTCCTAGTGTGTGGTGATAATGCGGGGTCATAACAAACATGTGAAGTTACGTAATATTCACGGGATATAAATATTCAATATGCCTGTGGCGTAATTGGTCTTGTCTGGGTTAGGTCCTATCGTTACCGGACTGAATATGTGCAAACGATAAAAGGGTTTCAAACTGTATCGTTTGCAACCCTTTACTTTTATTGACGCTCCCTTCAGGACTTGAACCTGAGACCTCTGATTAACAGTTAGTGTAATTAATATGTTGTACCTATGTTGTACCAAACAAAACAGCCAGTC
This sequence comes from Bacteroidetes bacterium UBA7674, assembly GCA_002483105.1. GTDB lineage: Bacteria > Bacteroidota > Bacteroidia > Chitinophagales > Chitinophagaceae > MKUN01. The sequence goes on along the minus strand of DLHG01000013.1, from coordinate 84,364 downwards.
AAAATGACTGGCTGTAATCAGTGCCCAGAACAGGAATCGAACCTGCACTCCCTTGCGAAAACCAGATTTTGAGTCTTCGCCAATTCCGCAATAGAAAAGCACAGCACTGATTTACAGCACGTTATGAATGTAAGAATCATTTGTAATAACCCTGTGCTTGCAAACGCTTGCAAGTGCTGTAAACAACAATTCAATGATCTATAACGTATACTCTTGCTTAGATAAAAGAAACCTAGGCAAAGACAGTAGATATCCAGTCAAGATAGCCATAGGTTATAATCGTAAGACCGACTATGTAGGAACTGAAGTTTATTGTACACTCGAGGAATGGGGTGACTTGTCCAGCCTGAATCCATCTAATGCAGTTAGGGAAAAGATTAAGCTTATCACCATAATTCAGGAAAGGGTGAAAGCGCTTCTTAAGTCTATGATTACTTATGATATCAAAACCCTAAGATTGCTTATTAAAGGATTGGAAAACACTAGTATTCCATCCCACGGTGACAAAGATCTAACTTCAAAAACAAACGTGTTCGATTGGTTTGATTTGAAAATAAAAGAATTAGAAGATATTGACGGACATGGAACTGCTGATAACTATAGAGACACCAAATCATTTTATCAGAAACAAACAGGTTTAAGCTATTGCATGTTCGACTATTTCACTAAAAGCAAGTTATTTGAAATACAAAAGGTCGCAATAGGCACTGGAATGTCTAAAGCTAACGTACATCGACATGCACGACACCTCCGACACATCTTCAATATTGCAATTAAAGAGCGTGTTATCGATAATCACCTTTATCCCTTTGGTAAGAGAGGATATGTAATCCCGCAATCTCGTAAGGCTAAGAAAGCCCTAAACAGAGATGAAATATCCATACTAATGTCTGATAAACCTGAAAGTCAAGATGAACGCATGGCGTTAGACTTCTTTATATTTTCCTACTTTGGCAATGGCATGAACATGAAGGATGTCGCATATCTTGAACATGGCCACATCAACGGGAACACGCTGCAATTCCTACGTAAGAAGACAGAGAACACAGCCGCCGAAGCACCAATGATAACAGTAGGTATTACTCCTGAGATGTGGGATATCATTCATAAATATGGTTCTATCAAAACAGATGGTTATATCTTCTCTATCATTCGCAAAGAAGACAGCATTAAACAACATAGGCTTGATTACAGGAACTTCAACAGAGTTGTTAATTTCCATTTAAAAGCTATAACTGATCGACTAGAGCTCTCAGTTAAGATTACACATGGAAAAAGCAGACATTCCTTTGCCACTGGATTAAGGCGCGAAGGTGTGAGTATTGATTATATCTCAGAAGCATTAGGCCATAGTAATACAGCCGTTACCAAACACTACCTAGGTACCTTTGAAGATGAAACTGTATCTGCTAATGCAGATAAGCTGCGCAAATATGCTTCTATTTCAAACCAAACTGGCTTAGAATCTGATAAGGAATAAAAAGAAAGCCCTAGTATTATTACTAGGGCTTTTGACTTACATATTAAGTTATCAATTTATCTAGAACCTAACACCATAATATAGAGAATTAGGTAGGTAGGTAAGTATCCTATTAATCTTTTGTAAAAACTAAGAACGCCCTGTTTTATCTGAGCCTTCTATAATAATATAATTACCTAACTAACCTAACTTACCTAGCTTTTACATAATACCCACTTGTCGTCGTTCCAATTTTTCTTTCATTCTTAAATCCTTTCCTCTTGAGTACCCTTCCCATCAATTCGCGAGATATCGTCAAAGACTGATTTGATTTGCCTTTTAAGTCTATAAGTATATCAGTTGCAGTCATGAAAGTTCCGGTTCCTCTTATCGTCGGTTCATAATACTTTTCTAATAACTCTTCCTCAACACAGACATTCATAAATTGTTCATTATGATTATAAATCACAACTCTATCTTCTTCATTAAACCAGAATCTCTCCCCACTGCGATAAAGATGCAATGCCTGCGAATACACTTTGTTCATAGGCACTTGATGGTCTTGTATTATCTGCGTTACTTCAAACGGTAAAATCCTTCTTGTTCCTGTTGTCTCAGAAATAAACTGCATGTGATTTCCTGTACCGCCAAAGCTAGCACGCCTTATGTAGTTGTCATTATTCCGTCCGTAGGCTCTTCTTTCTCGAATTGTGCCATTAGTAATTAATGATTTCAGAGAATCATTTTTCTTATTTGTAAGTGATTCCAATTCATCCAACACTACAAGCATACACTCTGACAGCATTATTTTAGCATCCTTGCTTCCTGGGTCAATTGAACTGGAATAATGATAGTTTTTTAATTTATCCGGAATTAGCTGATTGAACCAATGTGTCTTTCCAAGCCCGCCTTCACCAATCAATATTAATACAGTGTGGTTTATCGTTTTCTCGTCAAGTAAACTACCCACCATAGCTATCAGCCATTTCCTTATACAATTATACCAATAATCTTGATGGTTAGTAGTCACAGTTTCTGACAACAAACGTATGTAATCTATTCCGTCCCATTTAGGTAGTGAATTGAGATAACTTAAAAATGGATCGAATGATGAACTAAACTCAGAAGCCAATAGTCTATGCAAAAAATCTGCTTTACAATCAAAGCCATTTCTTTGTAAATTTAGCCAAATTGAATTCTCATCATAATCATCAAGTGGAATAAATCCTGTTTTATCCTTTTTGATTTCTACTCTTTTTGTTACAATATTATATCGAGTTGAGTATTCCGTTTTTAGAAAGATTTCAAGATTAGAAATTAATGATTCACTCTTATGTGATTCCTTAACCAAATTTGAAATTTGTTCCTTTACTTCCTCGTGTAAAAATCTAAGTTGTTCTAATTGATTTTCTTCAAATAATCCTAATTCATTTGTTGCCTTTAACATCGTGATTAAATATAAATATTATAGAATATCGGTCTACAAATTGCTGTAGAAAGTATTTTACCAGGTTTTTCAAACCGCAAGAGGCACCTCATAACCACCTCTCGGAAATCTCACATGGATTTCTCTAAGTATGTGGTAAAATTAAGTGGTATTGACTAAAAATCGCCTTTGTAAGGAGCCGTTACTTTAGCTCCATGCGCGATAAAATGCAACAGAACCCTTACCAAGCTTAGGTTTTAAGAGTTTTGCCGATATTGCATCTGTGGATAATTAATGAAAATCTATCAGGTCAGCCGGTGATATCCCTAACTTTTGGGCTATTAAAAATATGGTACTTATTGTCGGATTAGTCTGCCCTAGTTCGATCCTAGATAATTGAGTCACCCCTAATGACGGCTCACTATTAGCAAATTGCTCAATAGTTTGACCTCGAAGCTCCCTAAGTTCTCGAACTTTCGTCCCGAAATTCTTAATGGCTATCTCATCTCGATAATGGCTTGTACCCACACCTCAAAGTGAACACAACATCGTAACGCCCACAATCACATATATGTGTTTTTTCAAAGAAATAATTTACTTTCACTAAAACAATAATACTTATGAAATTATCTCTGCTTTTATCGTCATTCTTCATGATAACTACTTCCTTAAATGCACAAACCGAAGTAGAAGCGTGGGTCCAAAAATCTGCACAGACCCATAATGGCATTCAAGATGCCGATGAAAATGGTGTTGACTGTTATAAAGTACCTACACCTGGATATAATAAATGTAATGGTCTCTTGGACATCGATTTAAACGGTACACAATACAAAATCTCTCTTAATCAGGTTATTTCACAACCACTTGGCACCAATAAACGAGCATCTATTCTTATGCTTATGTCTAATACTTATAATGATGGGACGATGCAGAGCGGATTTGGTTTGACATTCACTTTATACTGTAATCCACTAAAAGAAGACGTATATATCCTTAAGAAAGATCCTCAAGCCGTATTGGGTGGCGCTGGTTTAAAACATGGAATTTTCACCATGAACATTGACTTTAAGCATAGCGGTGTCGTAATTGAAATTAAGAAAATCAAACATGGAGAATTCAATATTACAGCGATTGACAGGATAAATAGAATTATTTCCGGAGAAGTAGATATCGATGCAATGACTGTAGATCAAACACCCATAAAATTGAAAGGAACTTTTAATAATATAGGTTATTAACTAGGTGTTTGACTAACTATACTCAACATTCTTAATAAAAGAACATTTTTACTTGATTAATTTCATCTCTCAGGTTACTAACTAAACGACAATAACTATTTAAGTTAACCTGTACACCAGTTACGCTCCCATTAATCGTGTCCTTAATTTAATAAGTGAAACGTGGAAGTAATTTCTAGTCTCTTTCATTTATTAAGTTAAGCGACCGATTCAATAAATAGGCTGTGTTATGGTGCGTGGGTCGTCTTGAACGTTTCCATTTAAACTACCCAATTTGACATAAAATCCCCCTAAGGTTCGAGATCTACTCATGTCTGATTAAACGTTCAGAAACATTTATAATAACTTTCAGATGCCCCGTTTTTAGCCTTACCCAATACAGCGATGAACTCTATATTGGTTTGAGTAGCTTTCTTGCATTCTAGCCTCAACACATCTGCGTTCCTACAGGCACATACCACTCAACGACATCCTTATATTATTACTAGCCAGACCTATCGGAGAAACCTCTGGCGCTATGTTTCTCTGTTATTGCAAGAGTGCACCATACTATCCGACGTCTACAATGGCATTGACCTCTTACGAGTTATTAACCATCGGGATCATTATAAGTTTCGTAGGCTTATAATGAGTCTTACCCCACTACTCTAGTGTTATAATACAAATATACGAAATATTTATTATATATAAAAATATTTCTTATTTATTAGATTTTTTTCAGAATTCACACTAATTACAGCGTTGTGGTGTTTGGGTTAGTAACGATGTTTCCTGATGGCAAGGTTGTTTTTATCTCTTTATCAAATGAACTTGATATGGAAATCCGATTAGAACCTTTGTTAACCCTTACCGACATAATCGATGGCATACCTACTGATATAGAAGTGAGGCAGGAAATCGTAGAAAACGATACTATAAGCCATATTACACTAGTACAGGAGGGGAAAGACAATCACCGGTATGATATGCAGTTCACCCACTGTGAGGGGAAGGAAGAGCCTCATTGGCAATTTATTACTGATGTCCCTAAGGAACTGAAGGAAATTGAGAGGACAATCAGTGAGGCAATTCTTGAAAAAGACATGTAAGGTGGCAAGATTATTTTAATTTAGTATTAGCGCTAGCTATATGTAAAGATGCTGGTACCTGGCCGTACTATATCTCCACTTATGGTCTTGCGCTTTATTTATTTAATAGACTTTTTTGCACATAGAATGGATTTTCGGGATTATAGCTTTGACCACCTCTTTACTATACCAACTAATATAGAGGGCTGGCCTGCCACTATTTCAGTGAGTACAGGGCATTATGAAGGCCAGGAAATAGTTGCCTTTATCAAACTTATATCTCCAGCGACTGAAGACCGGGATTACATTATGAGATGGGTAGTTAGTGAAGAGACTGGAATGCCTGCCTGGGAGTTTCAACCTATGCCAGGGATGGCACATTTACCGGATGATCTTTTAGCTTTGGAGTCCGAGATTAGCGATAGAATAGTTACTATTGATTTATCACCTTTCAACGACTAAGTACAACATGGATTTTGGACGATTAGATACATCTGAGTTGCACCTTGTAGATTTTGCCTTTGCTAAGGATAACAGTAAAGCAATCCTAAATGGTAGTCCTGCAGAAACCAAGTTTTACATCGGTTTGGGTCAGAAGGGCAAACTTACCTGGCCTGCCTATCTAAAATGCTTGAATGCCATTGAATTTAGTGGAAGCTATTACGGAATGCCTACTGTAGAAAGTACTGTAAAAGATTATGACAAATACCCTGAAAACTTCAAGGTTAACCCTAAAATGCCACAGATCATTACACATACTAAGCGTTTGAATAACGTAGATGATGATCTTAAAGCTTTTGAGGCAGCTATCAGTCTCTATAATGATAAGTTCGGTAGAATTATCATTATGCCATATCCTACGCTCAAAAGGCAGGATAAGCAGGTTTTAATAACGCTTTTAGAGAAGCTTACATTACCTGCTGCTTTAGAGTTAAGGCATGAAAGCTGGTATGAAGAAGGATATGACCAGGATCTACTGGCAGTACTAAACAACAGAGACATTGCCACCATCATTACAGACACACCCGGCAGAAGAGATGCAGTACATATGCAACTAAGTGGGCCATCTGTTTTTATCAGGTTTGTTTCATGTTCTGATCCGGTAATTGACCAACGCCGTCTCCATACTTGGAAATTGAAATTGGAGGACTGGAAGAGCAAAGGATTGCAGGAATGTTATTTCATGCTACATGCAGACCTTGATACATATGCATTGGCAATGGCTGAAGGCATGTCAAATAGTCTTATTATTAAGCCAAAAGAAGGGCAAATTGGACTGTTTTAATTTGCAGGTACTGTCGAATCTTCAACAGGTATTTTACTCTCAGTTTTCTGCAATTTAAAAGCATGATAAGAAGTGATAGCTGACCATGTTGACGCCAAGGCGGAAATTAAAGCAATTACCACAGTGACCTTTAGTATATTTTTTGCGAATGGTATGTTTGATTGAAATTTTGCTACTGCGTGATTATATTTAATCGTTTCTCGCTGAAGTTCTCGTTCCTCATAAGAGGTCCTCATAATAAACTCTTTCCCAGCTTTACTTATTCTCAATGCTCCGTCCGGAATTGACATTATAGCCATTTCAGACGGATTAGAGATAACAAATCCATCTAACTTCAATCGCTCCCCACAAGATTTAAAATCAACTTTAGGATATTTAGAGGTCCCTAGTCGAGCATCTTCTTCCTGACCTATTCTAAATGCATATGCATTAACGTGCATATTCCTATCTGCTAAGAATCGCAGCAATTTATCACAATCTATATAAAAATCCAATGCTTCTGCCATCGATAAAGTATTTGTTGATTTCGGTTAGCAACAGCGGGCTTTTGTCTGAATTACTCTAGAAAACTGCTTCCCGCTCATTTCAAAATCTTGCGAAGTAATTCTAGTTTCTTAAATGTTTATTTTTCTAAAATCCTCTTCAAATAGGTCAAGTTCTTCTGTAACCTTAAAGTCAACTTCCATTTTTTTGATATTCGCAATGATTGTTTCGAATTCTATTTTTCCTTTGTAGTAGTCTATATCAGCCTTCTCAATCTTAGGAAATATGCTAGTTCTGAATCTCTGCAAAGCTGAGATCACATTGCTTTTGTCGTTTATTAATATGGCATATTGTATAGATGTCGCGAACATCCCTAACGCAACTCTGAAATTTCCTTTAAGAAGCCACAATTCACCTAAGATAAAATACGAACTCATCTTGCTTTGATTAAGAACATTGTCTACACTTGCATCTGATTCAGATAAAATTTCTTCTTTCACCTTAGCAATCCCCATATCTACCATATCCTTAAACGATTGTTCATTAGATTTTAATTGACGGTTCAGAAACCATGCTATTGCTACAGGAACTAAAACTGATCCTATGACTAATACTATCGTTAATCGGTTCCAAGCATTGGTGTAAAAGTTATCTGTCTTATTTAGTATGTCTAGAGCATCAGCGCCCTTAACATAAATCGTGTCTCGAACCACCTGAATTGTTCTTAGAGTATCTACTGACATATATTGATTATTCCCCAATATACCCATCTGTTTCCATCCCTGCAACCGCTACCAGTCGTTTACTATTTATTTTATTTATATTTTTAAGGTAAAAACCAATGTTTTTCTATTCAGATAATAAAGACAATCAACGCATAGTTATAAATGACGTACAATTTATATTTGCAGATGACGTAGAAAAAGAAAGTGGTAATTGGCAGATAAAATTTATAACAACATCTGGAAGCAAGATTTTTTGGGATTTCCCTTCTAGTGATGAACGGGATGGGATTTTAGAAGTATTGAAGAAAAAGCAAAATCGATAATTCCGTAACTTAGATTCTGCCCGAGGAAAGAAATCACACCCTTTCAAGTATGAGCAAAAGATAAGCCCTACACATAAGTCCCGATGAAGCTCTAAAAACTTGACCGAACTGCCTAAAAGAAATAAGCGCAAATCACTACCCGCCAGTAAGAATTAGTGCCACAGTCCGGGTGACCTACATTATATCAATTTGCCCATTAGAGCGATAGTTGCCCGACATATCCACATTTTCATGGGAAGGAGACTGCCATGTTGCAAATTTGGGGCATGGTTTCGGCATTATATAAACTCCACAAAGGGAAAGTCTTAGAAATACCTTACTTCAAGTACACTGGTCTACATGCTGGCTTTGAGTCCCCGGCAAGGGATTATCTACAGAAGCGCATAGACCTGAATGAAATACTGATCAAAAATCCTGATAGCACTTTCTTTGCTGATGTAGAGGGAGATTGCATGATTGAGGCCGGAGTAGCAGACCCAAGCAGGCTAATAGTAGATAAGGCCCTTACTCCAAACCACAATGATATCGTGGTAATCTCAATAGATGGTTCATTCACAGTCAGGAAATATCAGAAGAAACGGGGTGTTATATCGTTGATACACTGCAATAAGAAACTGACAGACTTAAAACCCATATATCCCGACCAGGATGCAACAGTATTCCTATGGGGAGTTGTTACTCAAATATTAGTTGACCCTAAAGCTGTAATGTACCGTGATAGCGTTGGTTGACTGTAATAACTTTTACGCCTCATGCGAGCGTGTTTTCCAGCCTCAATACATCGGCAGGCCTGTAGTGGTACTCAGTAACAATGACGGCTGTGTGATAGCCCGTAGCAACGAAGCAAAGGCATTAGGTGTTGAGATGGGTGCATTAGCACATGAAATGGAGCCATTCTTTCAAAAGAACGGTGTTGCGGTATTTAGCAGTAACTACACTCTATATGGAGACATGAGCTCTAGAGTGATGCATACACTTCAAAGCTTTGCCCCTGAAGTAGAAATTTATTCTATTGACGAGGCATTTCTAGACCTCACAACCTTCAAGCATTATAATCTGATGGAATATACGACAGAAATTAAGGAAACCGTACACCAATACACTGGCATACCTGTAGGAATAGGTGTAGGAGCCTCTAAGAGCCTTGCTAAGGCAGCTAATAAGTATGCTAAGAAGGTTCATAAGGACAAAGGGGTGTATGTCATCGATAATGAGGAGAAACGTGAAGAAGTATTACGTTGGCTACCACTTGGTGATATTTGGGGTATAGGTAGACGCAATCAATCCTATTTTGGTGTACAGCATGGAGTAAATTCAGCCTGGGAATTCAGTAAACTTAGTGATGAGTTTGTACGTCAGAAGATGGGGGTAGTTGGTGTTAGGTTACTTAAAGAACTGAACGGCATACCTTGTATTGATATGGAAACTATTCGCCCAAGCAAACAGAATATTTGCACTTCCAGGTCCTTCCCTAAGAATATTGAAAGCAAAGAAATTATCGAGCAGGCTGTAGGAACATTTATTACCCGTTGTGGTGAGAAGCTTAGAATGGATAAGACCTGTGCAGGAGTGATAACTGTCTTTCTTTATACAAACAGATTCAGGACGGATATGAGGCAACATCATGGATCACTATCTGTCAAAATCCCTATACCTACGAACCACACACCAGAATTGATGCATTATGGAATGAGGGCATTTGAGGAGATTTTCAAAAATGGGTATCTTTATAAGAAGGCTGGAGTTATTGTACAAGATATTGTTCCACAAGACCAGGTACAAGGAGCATTATTTCAAAAAATTGACCGTACAAAGCAAACTAAGCTGATGGATTTATTAGACAGTATCAATGGTAGTATGGGACAGGATAAGGTTAGGTATGCTGTTTCAGGATATGGTAGGGAATGGAGGCTAAGAATGGAAAAGCTAAGCAACTGTTATACCACTAATTGGAACGAAATTTTAAAGATAAAATTAAGATGAAAACAATACCACTTACAAAAGAATTGCATTACGACCTGATATTAATGACTTATACTCATTTAATAAAGGTAGGAGAAAAAGACGCAGAGCCTGGGAATGGAACTATAATAATTTATAAGCCTGTGATATATGAACCTGAGGTGGAAATAGATTCTGCGGCAGTATTAATTACAGACGATCAGATTGTTACGATGGTAAATGAGGATATTGATTTTGTCTCCATTCACATAACCGAGGACTACTAATGTGCTATCATACTTCCACCCCACCAACAGCAGAACTAAAAAAGTACTTAGACGAACAAAGACTGCTTCGTAAGGAAAGAGGTTTTGTAATTGAAGAATATGAACCTTACTTTCATGTAAGTGGTTTTTCCCATCCGGAAATGCCAGTCATAGCTTCTGATAAGCCTGAGCATGTAGTCCGTGCAGTTTGGGGCTTTATTCCTCATTGGATAAAGGATGAAAAGAAGGCTGCAGAAACTATGAATATCACCCTTAATGCTAAGAGTGAAACAGTTTTCACCACTCCAATGTATAGGGATGCAGCGCCAAATAGAAGGTGTCTTGTAATGGTTAATGGTTTTTTTGAATGGAAGTGGGATGATCCTAATAAAAAGACTAGTGAGAAAAGACCACACTTTATCTATATGCCGGATAGAAAACCTTTTGCTCTGGGTGGAATATATAATGATTGGAGAGGAACAAGGACGATGAGTATTATAACCACCCAGGCCAATGAATTGATGGCAGACATTCACAATACTAAGAAACGGATGCCGCTAATTATGCCTGAAGAGATGTGGGACTTATGGTTAAATAAAGAAACGCCAAGGGATGAAGTAGAACATATTATGCTGCCCTTTCCTGAGGGTGCATTACAAGTCCATGAAATCAGTAAGCTGATAACTGACAGAAGCCAGGATAGTAATGTGAGAGACGTACAGGAAGCAGTATAATCAGCCTTTCAATTCAGATAATTTCAAAACAATAGCCTCTAAAAGCCCTTTGTCAAACTGATCGTTTGATATTTGGCTTGTTTCAGTAATAGCCCTATAACTACCCTCCTCATCAGGCTCGAAGAATACGGATGTTTCATTGATTGTTAATTCAATCCTGTAAGTATATCCCCATTTCACGAAACTAAGAGGTAACAACCATTCTTTCCCTTGGTAGGATAATGGCAACTGTAATGTCTCTTCCATACTAGCGCTGATTCTTTAGCTACTCAGGAACCCAATCTGCAAACACATCGTTCAGCATTTCTTCTTCAGCTTTAATATCTTCGGGTACGTTATCCGCAAACTTGAAGTCCCTGGTCTTTGCGTCTTGAGTAAGTGTGTAGAAGCTGCCATCATCGAAAACGTAGTATAACGCCTTCTTTTCATCATCCCAAAGCAGTTGTGGGTGACCGTTGATGATAATGTCCAGTTTTGTATAGTCAAAGATCATATTCTGGTAAATTAAAAGTCGTATTGTGCAATAGCATCACTTATTTCAGGGTGCATAAAAGCACTGTCTATTGGTGCTGAGCGGTTGAATTCCCATTCACCAGTTGTAGGTGAGTAGGACATTGAATAGCTACTATCTCCTAAGACAAAAACATGGCTAAGGATATTGCCTTCCCTTGAGAATGTCCGTGTAATGATACCGTCGTTTACTTCTGCGATGCTTACCATAATGCAAAAATGGCTAACATAATTGTTCCAGCAATGAAAATGTGGATATGTCCATTAAATCAAGGCAGTAGGCATGAATTGGAATGGTGGAGAATTGAAATGACATTATGGAAATTTCGCTTTGTTTTTGCTAATTTTGCAAATCCACAGTAAAGCCCTAAAGCTAAAACCTAAAAATCTGTATGAAGTTCTGTATACTGTTCCTTACCTTGATTTCATTTTTGCTAGTCAATCCTTCTAGTGCCCAACCCTTGCATGTTTATACGGTTGCAGGCGTACCTGCTCCTTCTTATTCAGGTGATGGTGGCCCTGCAATTCAGGCAGCATTTGATGGACCTAATGTAATCTGTGTTGATAAGCTTGGCAATCTGTTTATTGGCGATTATGAGAATAAAAGAATACGAAAGGTAACTGCGGCAACAGGCATAGTAAACACAATCGCAGGCACAGGTACTACTGGATTTTCTGGTGATGGCGGGCCTGGGATAAGTGCCCAAATATCCCATGTTTACGGAATGTATTGTGATTCATTGGGTAATCTGTTCTTTACTGACGTTGTGAACTACAGGGTTAGGAGAGTCGATGCAGTTACTGGTATTATAACTACCGTAGCTGGTAACGGGAATAATACGAATAGCGGTGATGGTGGCTTAGCCACAAATGCTGGACTTGGCTATTTGACAGGACTTGTGTTAGATAAAGAGGGCAATATCTACTTTGGAAGTGAGGCGACGATTCGTAAGATAAACGTTACTACGGGAATAATTACGACAATAGCCGGTAGTGGGATAGTAGGATATGGTGGTGATGGAGGTCCAGCAACGCTAGCACAGCTGCAACTTGGATTTACTGGTCTGGCGTTTGATTCGTACGGCAATTTGTTTCTGACTGATGTAGGCAATCATCGTATTCGCAAAATCGACAAAATTACAGGCATTATCACCAGCATTGCAGGGACAGGTATTCCAGGCTTTAGTGGTGATGGGTTGCCAGCTACCTTGGCTGAGTTTTATACCCTCAGGTCTATATACTTCGACCTTTTTGACAATCTCTATATCGCAGATTATGGAACGGTGAATCCTTGGGATGGCAAAATCCGGAAAATAGACAGGCAGACAGGCGTCATAAATACCATTGCAGGACAGGTGGGTGGATCTGTAGCCAATGGTGCTCCAGCAATTAGTACACAATTGAATCCACTAGGTCTATGCGTTGATTTTTTCGGTAACGTATTCTATGCGCATAATCACCAAGTACGCAGAATTAATACAGAAATGATTGGCAGCTCATCTATGCTGGGTACTTTCAAGGCGTTTGCTTTTAACACCTGCTCAAACGGAACACCACATTTCGCCGTTACAATGACCAACTATGTACCAGGCTATTCAGTTAAAACATATTACAGCGATGGCACAAGCGATGTACACAATCTCATAAATGCCTATAATTCAGGATTTGCCAATTTTGATCATGTTTATTCTACTACTGGTAATTATCGGATGAAGCATGTCCTTTACAATGGTATTAACCCCGTTGATTCGCTTACTTACCCTTTTGAGTATAGGCTTTGCAATACTCAAACCTTAGCTTTTTACACAGATCTGGACAATGATTGTGATTTTGATAATGGAACGGATATCGCACATGCAACAGTCAAGACCATAGCAATAGATTCCAATGGAATTAACATCGATACATTATCAGTGATGGGTGCTTTTCATTACAATGCTTTCGGGCAGCAAGGTGACATCTACGATTATCACCTGATAGAGTCGATGGGTGGCACTATAGTATCTTGTCCACTAACGGGCATTGTTTCAAATACTATCTCCATTGGTAGCCCCGAACTGCTAACAGTTGGCTTTGAATGTAGTACAGGGACGGACTACGATATGATCTTAAACGATGCATTCACAATCACGGCAGCCAATCGTGCCGAATTATATATATCAACTGCAAACTTATACTGTGCTCCGCAAAATGGCATGCTGTCTTTGACATTTAGTCCAAAGTACATTTTCACCGAAGCCTATCCGCCACCTTCCACCCAAAATGGCAATACTGTAACATGGAATATGCCTAACCTGGACTTACTCAGCGGACAGAAATTTCTGCATATCAACCTATCCTACAACGGTCTGATACTCACCCCAGGTGATACTGTTCACACAACTGTAAATGTAAACCCAACAAACGGCGATGTTATTGTTCCAAACAATATGATAGTAAAACAAGATACTGTAACAGGTCCATACGATCCCAACGCTATTTACGTCACACCGTCATCATGTGTGGTGCCAGGTTCAGAATTAAAATATACAATCACGTTTGAGAATTTGGGTAACGATACAGCACAGAATGTTTACATCATGGATACGGTTAGTGCAGGATTTGAAATGCAGAGCATGAGACTCGTAGCAGCCTCGCACCCTATGAATATCAGTAAGATAAAAAATGGAGGATTTGACATTCTGAAATTCGAGTTCCCAGGAATTAACCTTGCTGACAGTTCCAGTCCTGCACGCCATGGATTTGTGAGTTACACAATAGACATGAATTCTAATTTCCCAATCGGTTCATCAGTAACGAACAAAGCAGGTATCTACTTCGATTATATGCCGGCAGTTCTTACTAATGTCTCCACAACTGCTACTTGCTGGCCTGCCAATGTGAACGATGTAAGAGTATCTAAAATTGGAATTCGTATCTATCCCAACCCTGCAATAGATGAATTGCTGATTCAAACAGATAAAGAGTATAATACACTCACCATTACCAATACCTTAGGCCAAGTAATGCTCTCGAGTGATGTGAATGGAAAGGAAACTGAAATAAATATTACTGATCTCTCAGCCGGCATATACTACGTTACTCTAAAAGGTCTAGGTGCTGCTGAAGTCAGGAAGTTCGTAAAGCTTTAGCCATAGATTATTTGCCTTCTGATAGCTTGATGTCTTATTGACTGTGTATAAGTGATAAATGCCTGCCAAATTAGCTGACATTTCCAAGCTATCTGACGTTTTTGCTTATTTTCTTGACCTCGCATGATAATTGCGCTATATGTTTAAATCCATTAAACAAAAGGATACATACATGCAAAATTATTACAGCGTAAGTCCGATTACCGGCAAACCAACAGGCATCAGAGGATTTGAGTATGATGATCAAAGTATCACCGTTTACTTTACAACCGGTGCAAGTTATCATTATACATATGTATCAGCTAGTCCTGATCATATTGAAAACATGAAACAACTCGCTAATCAGCAGGAAGGTTTGAATACATATCTTACTAAGGCTATACCTAGATTCGCTTGGAAGCGTAAGTAAAACTCAGATACCTTAGTAAACAAGAATATTCGTCTGAGGAATACCGTCATACGACTGTTGTTTCTCATTAATATTTCCCATACTTTGAACAACAAATCACTATAAATCCTGGCAATCAGTTGGTAGCCTTAATTTATGTAAAGACTGTTGCATGAGAACAAGTGAAAAAATAGTACTTCTCAAAAAAGCAGAAAAGCGCTTTCAGAGAAAACTAAAGTGGAAAAAAAGGCAAAAAAGTAAGCGTCGGAGGAAAATCCAACGAAACAAATGGGTAGTACGATATTTTGATGACCATGACGTATATGAAAAGCAAACATTCAAGTGGTTGCCGCCGAACTTATCTTACTTAATTAACAATACTAAATCAGACTTTCATCATAGTAAGCTGCGCAATAATATACCTAAAAACAATGGTGTCTTTTTAGTGCCGGTAGAGTTCTCAATAGTAGATTACCCTGAAATTGCATTTAATTTTTTACAGCAATTAACAGGTGTGCTTCTGTTTCAAAGCTATTCAATTGTTGAAATTAATTACTCAAAATGTGTACGTGTCGATTTAGGCGCACAAGTTTTACTTGATTTGATAATAAAAGACGTTATTACATTTTATAAGAAATTAAGACGCCAATCACTGACTACGAGAATTAAGCAATTAAATGGCACGAATGTAAAAGATGAAGAAATTAAAAAACTATTGCATTCCGTTGGTTCTTTTGCAATTCATGGTAACAGAGCAAGGAGTTTTAGTGATATAATTCCTTACCCGCTTTGTATTAGAGATAGAGAATCAAGTAATGACGCTATTAAAATATCAGAAAAAAAAGATATTGACACTACAACATTAGTTGACTACGTTATTGACAGTTTAAAGAGGCTTGGAAAAACTCTAACTCCTGACAAATTAGATGACCTATGTACCGTGATCGGTGAAATACTAATTAATGCAGAAGAACATTCAACAACTAAATATAGATTTTCAATAGGCTATTTTCATGAAAAGACAGATGATAACAAACATTTTGGAGTGTTTAGACTGGTAATTCTAAATTTCGGTAAAACCATTTATGAAAAATTCAGAGACCCAAATTGTCCAAATCAAACAGTAGTCGACAGAATGAAAGTTCTATCAGACAGCTATAAACTAAGAAATATTTTTAGCAAACATAAGTTTGAAGAAGAAACATTATGGACTTTGTATGCGTTGCAAGAAGGAGTGACATCAATTGCACCAGAAGAATATAGAAAACGCGGTAACGGTTCAATACAATTTATAGACAGTTTTTTTAATATTAAAGAAGATAATGTAGCGGATAAATATTCGAGAATGTGCATCCAATCAGGAAACGCTATGATACTGTTTGATGGTGAATATAATATTCAAAAGAAAGAAAAAAACGGAGAAATGTTTAGGGTTATGACGTTTAATGACTCCGGAGATATTGAAGTGAAACCTGATTCCAAATACGTTAAATTTGTAGAGAATTATTTTCCTGGTACAATAATAAGTGCAAGGATTTTGTTTAATGAAGATAATTGAGAAACATGGCACTAAGTAACATTATAAATTTAGAAGAGTATCGAGTAGCGGGAGCTAAAGTGTTCACGGGAAGAGACAGAGGAGCAATGGTACGAAATAAATCAAAACTGGATCAGATAGAAGAAGAAAATGAAGAAGTTAAAATAATTATTCCCGCCAATGTATATTCGATTAATCCATCATTTTTTGAAGAGCTTTTTTTGAATGTTGTGATGAAACTAGGGAAAGAAAAATTTTTGAGTAAATTTCATTTTGAGTCTCTTGGTGACTATCAATATGAACGACCTCTTTATGAAGCTATTGATAGAATTCTTAGAAATAAAACAGCTTTAGGATAATGAACATTTCCTTTACACCCGAAAGTAATTTCCAGACTAATCTTGACTATGTTTTCAAATTTGCAACTGTATCAATAGCGTTGTTTAATGTCATTTTCACTATCGTATTATTTAGAAAAAAGGATAAAAAGGAAAATGTTGACAAAGAAAAAGAAAGGAAAATTCAATTATTGAAGAACTTGGTTTTAGATTATAGTCTAGGATATTTCTATGAATTCTTTGAAAAAATTGATGAAGATCTCCTTCTACTAAAAAATGATAAAATAGTTGAAGCTGAAAAGAAGGAAATAAATGAAAAGTTGGGTGTCAACTTTGTCCTAGTAAGAAGGAAATTTATAGATTCATTAATTGCAATCGACAAAGTTCTTTATGGTGATATCCTCCATAAATTGGATGAACTTCATGATCATTTTACAAATGTAATTTTTGACCCCGGAATAAATTTATCACACACTCCGAAATTTAATGAATTGATTTTAGAACACCTTACAATTGCAAAAACTGATGTACTAAAGACTCTTTTCCAATATAGGGGCTAAACGTAAAATCAAAAAAAATTATTCCAATTACAAGCAAAATTAATTTTATCTAATGCCCTTTTCAATAAATACCCCCCCATACAAGGCTCTCAATAGATACCTCCCACACAAACTCCCCCTTGGTTTCGGCTGACGTAACTATCCCCCTTCATCTACCAGAACTTTCCAGGCTTCAGTACTGCGATGGTGCTTGGGTTCATCATACCTCAACACCATAACTCATAAAAGCAGGTTCATCGGATTCACTACTTCCATTGCATACAATTCCAGCGCCAGTTTCGCAGCATCCGTGTTCGTCTCCTCACACCAATGCTTGCTTATATCCCCACAGCACAGCCCTACGCAGATATAAACTGTCACAGCAATTGTAGATGCAAAGTCATTCGTTCAGGAAAGCTCCTGTGTCTATTTCAGCCAACTCATTCATTTCTTCCCTCGTTGCACTTCATCACGCTCATTCACTGGCTCTACACTCGTCGCAGATGATGTCCCAAAGCTTCACACCATCCCACAACATCATTTCTGCTCCCTGGCTATACGTTCATTTCGACTAGATTCGTTCCACTTAGTCATTCATTCATTTCGTCAGCTTCAATATCCACCCGCTTTCATCAATTTGCTCGCCTGCGCTTGCCCTTGTCTGCGTTCGAGGTATGGGGCTGGACACAAACCCTCCCTTATGCCTAAGCCTCCCACAATGGCTCTACAGGCATTCCCCGCCCCATTCACTCACTGTGCATCCAAC
This sequence comes from Bacteroidetes bacterium UBA7674, assembly GCA_002483105.1. GTDB lineage: Bacteria > Bacteroidota > Bacteroidia > Chitinophagales > Chitinophagaceae > MKUN01. The sequence continues at coordinate 66,205 of DLHG01000013.1, read as the reverse complement.
GCCCTCCTATCGTCAGGCTTATTTGGCTGCCCCAGACTCAGGCGCTCGCACTCCACTGCGTTACGCTGCGCTTCTCTACGTTTCGTTCGGACGGCTCGCTTTTAAGGGAGCGAATTAACAAACTACTACTTTTTCTCGAAGGAGATTGAAATGGCATGGACGCGCTGCCAATGACAACTTTTGCATCTGCATACTCTCTACGCACCAGTATCAGAAAAGTTTGTCATCGTCATTGCGTGTACATCTGTATTGCTTACTCTCTTAATCCAAACACTTTTTATTAACCATTCAAAATTGATTAGAATGAAACACTTAAATGATCTAACAACCATTGACCAGGTAAAGACACAGTACCTGACATTAGCGAAACAACTCCACCCACTTACTGGCGGTAGTATTGAACAAATGAAAGAACTAAACGACGAATATGGAAAGGCTTGTGCTTTGATATTAGTCGAGAATAGCTTAGCACCAGAAGAGTTTGAAAGTCAGATGTATGATTCTGAACAATATCGTGAGGTTTTAGAGAAAATAAACCCATTAGTAGGGATTGAAATTGAAGTTATTGGACAATGGATATGGGTGACGGGTGATACTTATGGTGTTAAGGACGACTTGAAGGCTGCTGGTCTGTATTACGCTTCTAAAAGGAAGGCTTGGTGTTTCCGGGTATATGATGTTAATGAAGAAATATTAAAACAGGAGGTTAATGAACACCTGCATTTATAAAGTCATTTTTCGAAAAGGGTTGCTACCGATAGCTGAGGTGTATTGTTTCTTCTCCCTGACTCCACTTCTTTCAGTCCTGGGGTTCTTTGTTCAGCAGCCCAAAAATGCCAACCAAAGAACAATCGCATCCGTGAGTTATGTTGCATTTTCTTCACTAAGGTTCTTTTGAGACGGTCTATCTCACGTTAATCTAAAAGACCCCTGAAAAGAATGTATCTTTAAATAAGAAGCACCACGCTTGCAAAATGTTTGCAAAAACGTGGTGCTTTCTTTAGTAACTAATGTAGTTTTATGCTACAAACAGCGTAATGTGCTGTCAATCAATGTGCCCAGAACAGGAATCGAACCTGCACTCCCTTGCGAAAACCAGATTTTGAGTCTAGCGCGTCTACCAATTCCGCCATCTGGGCTCTAAATCAACTAAACTGTTATCTGTTCACTGTAAACTGTTCACTGACAACTGTCTAGCGGGTTGCAAATCTATCAATTCTTTCCTTAATCCGCAAAAGGTATTTTTTTCTGAAATACGCATCTTTTATTTGCCCAAGCAAAGTCATGTCAGGCTGCTCGTTATCATACTTTGCCAGTAGTGGTGCTACCGACTCCTGCCACTCTTCCATCTGCGATCCGATACCCTCTATCGCCTGCGTTCTCAGGTCTTCATTCTCCGGCTCCAACTCATACTCGCTGATGGCCTCATTCAGGTCCATCATATCCATCAGGAAGTCCGGCGGCAGACTGTACTTCTCTTCCTCTTCAAGTATTTCATGCAGCTTTAATATATAGGCCATAGTGGCATCTGCATTGTTCAGCACTTTATAGGCATCATTATTCATGGCACTCATACGCAGCACCTCTATCTTGGTAGCGTCATCCGCAAGGGTGAAGCGGTCAGGATGATACTTCCTGCTCAGCTCATAATATTTCTTCTTCACCTCCCCCGCATCCGGACTGAAACTCACCGGCAGATCATATAATTCAAAATAGTTCATGGATGTATCTGTTACCATGACAACAATTACTTATTCATGAGCAATTGAGCCATTGAGCAATTAAGCCTTATTTTTGTCAAAAGTAACAAAAGAAGATGCTAATAGGACTGATCAGGGAAAGGAAAACACCACCGGACGAGAGAGTACCACTCACACCCAGGCAATGCGCGGAGATACAACTGAAATATCCTGATGTAAAAATATTGGTAGAGCCATCCCCTACGCGTTGCTACAGCGATGATGAATACCGAATGGAAGGTCTTACCCTAACCGACGATCTCAGCTCCTGCGATGTGCTCCTCGGCGTAAAGGAAGTAAAGATCGACTATCTCATCCCCGGCAAAACCTATTTCTTCTTCTCCCACACTAAAAAGAAACAACCCTACAATAAACCACTCATGCAGGCGCTTATCGCCAAGCACATCCGCATGATAGATTACGAGTGCCTCACTCATACCGACGAACAACGTATCCTGGGCTTCGGAATATTTGCCGGTATTGTAGGAGCGCACAACGGCCTGCTCACCTATGGCAAAAAGCATGAACTCTACGAGCTACCCGCTGCCAACAAATTACGCGGCTACAACGAATTGATACAGGCATACGAAAAGATAAAGCTCCCACCAGTTAAGATAGCTGTTACAGGTTCCGGCAAAGTAGCCTCAGGTGTAATAGATGTAATGACAAGGCTTGATGTAGAACCCGTAGAGCCGGAAGATTTTTTCAAGCACGATTTCGATTATCCTGTTTACGCACACTTCAAGGGCAAGGCTTTATACGCACGTAAAGGTGATGGTACGTTTCACAGAGACGACTTCCATGCACACCCCGAGCAATACACTTGCCTGTTCCCGCAATACCTGTCCAAGACAGATATCCTCATGAACGGTATTTACTGGGACAAACAGATTCCACGCCTGTTCGAAAAAACGGATATTCAGCGTACAGACTTCCGCATCAGCGTCATCTCTGATATTACTTGCGATACCGATGGATCTGTGCCAATCAATGTCGGTTCCTCTACCATCGCCGACCCGGTATATGGAATAGACAGAAGCACTATGGAAAAAGTAGCACCATTCCAGAACACGAGTGATGTGATAGATGTAATGGCTGTAGATAATTTACCCAACGAGTTACCTCGTGATGCCTCTCAATACTTCGGGGTACATTTTGAGAAATACATATTGGGAGAATTGCTGGCCGAAAACAGCGATATACTCGCTCGCGCCACTATTTGTGAGAATGGAAAACTGACGTCGTACTACGAATACTTATCCGACTACGCCTATTAATGTTTACCCAATATCTGCCTGACCATCTTCTCAGGAGTATCATACTCCTGTGTAAAGCCGGCTTGTAGCGTTTTGTCTGCACTCACCGTGCAGCTCTTCAGTACTTCTGTGCTCATCTCGCCCAGCATTACTTTCAGTACGGCCGCCGGTACGGGCACAGGTATTTTTATCCCGCCCCTTACTTTGGCTATGGTCTGCATCAACTGCTTCTGCGTTACAGGATGGGCCGTTACTGCATTATAGGTTCCTTTTATTTCCTTGTCCTCTATCGCCCTTATTATCATACTGCAAAGATCATCCGCATGTATCCAGCTGATGGTTTGCTTACCGCCTCCCAATATAGGCAACACACCCATTGCGGCAGGCCTTGCCAGTTGCGGGAACATCCCGTCTTCCTTGCCCATCACTATCCCAAACCGGAATATCACCGTTCTCAGGAAGTCCTCAGCTTTATGTGCTTCTGCCTCCCATTTCATACACGTTTCTCCCAGGAAGTCGCTGTATGCCGGGGCATTTTCATTAAAGAAACTCTTTCCCTCCCTGTCCGGTCCATAGTATCCTGTTGCAGAGGTGGAAATAAGTGTTTTGCAGCCGGGCGCGTACTCCCTCAGCTTATTAATAAGGAAACGGGTTGTATGTACCCTGCTGTGTACTATTTCTTCTTTCCGCTTGTCTGTCCAACGCTTATCGGCTATACCGGCTCCTGCCAGGTGTATCATAGCATCCACCTGTTTCAGGTGTACCAGGTCGAATTTATCGCTGTATGGATCCCAGTAAGCATAATGCACATGAGGGATATCATGCTGCTTCATGGGGCTGCGGGTAAAGATAACCACCTCGTTGCCGCTGTCTTTCAACAACTTACACAGGTGCTTACCTATAAATCCCGTCCCGCCTGTTATACCTACGGTTATCATGGGGAAACAATTTGTTATTTACACTATTATTTTATAATATTATAGTAGGCTGAAACACCTAAAAGATCAGGCCAGCCTTCTTATATTAGCTATTGTATAAAATTAGCACATGCTGATACAATAACGACGTAAAAAATACGTTTATTCTTTGAACATTAAAACTTGTATCGTAGATGGAACAAATGCTACTCCTAACTTTTACTGGTAAAAAAACAGGCAATACGGTGCTGAAGGATAAGAAGAACGAGAAACTTGCTGTGGTAATGAAACAAATGAAGAGCTACTTAAGCGAAGCAGCTGACGACCTCCTTCAACCACGCCCACAGGCAATAGAAATACTCCTGGAAAAAGCCAAAGCGTAAAAGAAAGACAAAACTCAAAGACCGATAGTGTACTTCGCATCTCGAGTGCGAAGTGTGCTGATTGGTTTTTGAGTTTCCTATTTAATCCCGTCATTGCGAAGAATGAAGCAACCTCACGAAATTCAACGAGACAACGATGTAGGGGCAATCCCTTGCGGTTGCCCGGCTCGCGACTAGCAATCAACATAAACTAAGTATCCACCATCGAGCATCCAGTATCGAGCACCGAGCCTACGCCAACTCTATCACCGTTATCTCAGGCATTATACCCAGCCTTCCCGGATATCCCAAAAAGCCAAACCCCCTGTTCACATACAAGTGCTGCTCACCTTCACTGTAGAGGCCTGCCCACTTTTCGTAAACATATTGCACAGGGCTCCATTTCAACCACGGTATCTCCACACCAAACTGCATACCGTGCGTATGGCCACTCAGTGTAAGATGAATGTCTTTAAATTTAGGTGTTACCTCCGCATCCCAATGCGATGGGTCGTGAGAAAGTAATATTTTATACGGAGCATTTTTCGCTTCTATTCCTGCAAATGCATTTTCAAGGTTTCCGTAGGAGTGGAACCGGGATTTTTTCGCACTGATATTCTCCACCCCTATCACACCTATACTATCCTCACCTCGCTGCAGCAATACATGTTCATCCAGCAGCAACCGCCAACCCATTTCACCATGTATCGCTTTTATCGCTGCAAGATTGTCTTTCTTTGCTTGTGCCGATGGCCATTCTTCATAGTCGCCATAATCGTGATTACCCAGGATAGAATAGACACCCATAGGCGCTTTCAACCGGGAGTATATCTCTTTATATTTATCGTCTACTTCATCAGTGCGGTTGTTCACGAGGTCACCTGTAAAGAATATCACATCCGGCTTCTCATCCAGTATCCTTTGTATCCCCGCAGCAACGGCATCATGATTATCAAAGCTACCGGTGTGAATATCCGATATCTGCACGATCTTCAATCCTTTAAATGATGCAGGAAGCGTCGGAGCCTTCACTCTTATCCTGCGCACATGATACTTATAGCGGTTAGTAACACCATATACAAAGCCACTCAATGCGAGCCCACCCATCAGTAATGCAAAACGCATCAGGAATACCGAACGTGGTATACCCGCACCGGCATTATTAGGTAGCGTTTCATCTTTAGCCTTAAATAAACTGATGATCCAGAATATCAGCCTGCGCACTTCATCACCGAGCATTATTACCAGTATCAGTATTTTGCCGATAAACATACCCATGCTCAAGGCAACATAGATATTGCGCAATCCATGAGGTACTTTTGCCCAGTTAATTTCTCTGAAGAAAATAATACCCACCAATACAACCGCCGTTAGCAGGAAGTAGGTGATATAAGAAATGGTCTTCCACAAAGAGGGAAAAGTCCTTATTGCCGACCGCACCACTAAGAAGCTGTAATACTCCAGTACGGCAAAGATCAATATCATTATTACGTAGCGCATCGCCCTGTCTAGTATTTTATAAATTCGTCTATCTGTTGTTCTATGGCCTGTGCTGTTCCTGCTTTCAGCAAATTGCCTTCAGCATCCATTTCATCATTTATTCGGGAGAGAGGTAGTTTGTTGTAGTGCACATTCATCCTCATGTAGTGCAGTATATTGGTCATGTGCTCTATACCACGCAGGTTACCACCACGCCCGTCAGCAACACCCACCAGTAGTACCTTCTTGTACCACCAGCTATTCCTTATGTCACTATTGTCTATCATCGCTTTCAGTATGCCGGGAAAACTCCCGTTATACTCAGGCATTATGAACACAAATTTTTCCGATGGTATCAGGTATTGTTGTTGTAGCTGGTTCATTTCCTCACCTTTCTCCCACACATGCTTATCCTCCAGCGACAGGAGGTGAACATTCTCCGTTTTGCCACTCATAAGGCTATAGTACAGGTTAGCCACCCGTAGCGTCATACTGTCTTTTCTATTAGTTCCTGCTATTATTGTGATCATCTCTTCCAAAATGCCCCGCAAAGGTACTTGCTTTATCCATCCAATGTACGCTCACATGACCATATCGCTAATATCTATACCTGAAATAACTCCCCTCCTGTTTTTAGGAGGGGATGCTTGAAAAACAGCGAAGCAGGTTTTTCAAGCCGGGGAGGTCGACGCGCACATAACGACCAATACCGAACTCCCTTCACCCATTTCTCGTGCTGTCGGGTGTTTCCACCCGACTTACTCGCCCAAAGCCATCAGCAACCGCCCCCTTATCAACTTATTAACCTGTCAACCAATCTCCATTCACCCATTTTCCCATTCCGTTCACCCATAATTTATGGCTCACGGCGTCCTCATCAGTTCTTTTGTACTGCAATCACAAAAAACTGTTTTTATGAAACAACTATTACTTTCATTATCGCTTCTTGTGTCCGCAACTACATGGGCACAACCCGTTATGCTTTCAGACGCCGTTCCGGGAGCCAATGGCTGCGATCCATCTATGTTCACCGGTATGAATGGCAAAGTATACTTTGCAGCAGATGATGGTATAAATGGCCAGGAGCTGTGGGTATATGATGGCAGCACCTGCAGCATGGTATATAATATCAATCCTTCAGGCGACGCCCTGGGCGCTATAAAACAAATGGTAGAGTTGAATGGCAAGCTATATTTCTCTGCCGATGATGGAACCAACGGTCGTGAACTTTGGGTATATGATGGCATAAACCCACCTTCCATAGCTGCGGACATCGAACCCGGTGCGGGTACAGGCGGTGTAGGCATGCTGGCAGTACTGAACAACAAAATATACTTCGGCGCTCTCACCACCACTACCGGTGGAGAGCTGTGGTCTTACGACCCCGCTACCAATACTGCAGCAGTGCTGTCATCTTTAGCTCCGGGCGCAGACCCTTCCGGTGTTTATGAGGTAGGTGTATTCAATGGCAAGGTCTACTTTTCCGGTACTACTCCGGGCGAAGGCTTCGAACTCCGTGTTTACGATCCGGCTAACAACACTTCATCAATGGTCGCTGACATCAATTCCGGGGCACCGGGCAGTTCACCGTTCAACTTTATGACTGCCAATAATAAATTATACTTCTTTGCCAAAACGATCAACTATGGAATAGAATTGTATTCTTATTCAGGTTCCGGCATACCTACGCGCCTCACAGACATCAATCCCGGTGCAGGCGATAGCGGATTTGACACTCCTTTGCCTTTCAATTTCATGGCATACATGAATAACAACATATACTTCTGTGCACAGAATGCAACTTCAGGCTACCAGATGTTCAAGTATGATATCGCAACAAATACAACCAACTTATTTTACACTATCAATCCTTCAGGCCCCGGAACCAACGCATACTATGTAAGCTATGCCAACAAACTCTACTTCGGCGCAGGAAACCCCACTATTGGTTTTGAACTATGGACATTCGATGGCACCAATCCTCCGGCTATGATATACGATATCAATCCGGGCTCCGGCAGCGGCGGACCGAGCCATATGACCGTAATAGGCAACACCCTATATTTCGGTGCAGACAATGGTATCTCAGGAGATGAACCGTATAAATTATACGACCCGGCTACATCTGTAGCTACGGTGAACAGCAATATTAAAATGGCTCTCCACCCTAACCCTGCCAGTACAGACGCCTATATAGATATGGAACTGGAGCAAGCTCAAAAGCTATCTGTTACCATCGCAGACATTGCCGGGAAAGTTTTGTCGAATACATCCAATAAGTACGACAATGGCTATCATACCATTTCCGTCCCTTGCGGTCAATGGGCGCAAGGGACCTACATCTATCAGGTGAAGGACGAAGCAGGACATCTCTTGCACACAGGAAAACTCATAAAGAAATAACGGCTATGCATACTACACTAAGGTATTTAATAACACACTTTACTTCACAGCAGATAACGGTTCAACCGGATTAGAGATGTACAAGTACTATGATGCAGCTACATCTGTCGCAAATTTCAGTAACGACATCAAGGAATTACAGGCAAACAAGTATATACTACCGGAACACAAAAACTAAATACCGGTAACAATACCATTACTGTACCGATGCAAGACTTGGCCGCAGGTATGTACTACTACAACATTACAGATGAACACAACATCACTCTCACTAAAGCCAAAATAACGAAACACTAAAACAAAATAGAAACTCCCCTCCCTGCCGGGAGGGGAGAAATTGAAACTAGTTTTCAATTTAGAGGTGGGCAACTCGCGCAACGCCCCTACATCAATATCTTATTCACAGCCTGCAAGGCCGGTGGTATATCAGTCTCATCCAGCATCTCCCGAAGGTCTATTTCTATGGTTCTGCTGAGCGCAGATATCGGTACATCATTAGCGCCACCTTCAAACGGATTCTCCGTACTCTCCCCTATCCGCTCCATACTCTGGAACACCCAGGTTATTATGGTACTGAACGGAACCGTAAGCCAAACATATATATCACCTATCTTATGAAACTCCTGTATCAAACCAAAAGGCACCAGGATAATAAACAGCCTGATGAAGTACAAGTTCACGCTCGCAAAGTGACGTGGGTACGGAAAGTTCTTGATACGCTCGGCCTTACCTTGTTGCTCTATAAAGTTGATGAGCATATTCTCCATTTCCACATAATTCAGTTGCGCGATAAAACCTTTTTCCTTCAGCAACTTCAATTGCTTCGATTGCAGACTGATCAAATGCGTAGCCCTGTTCTTCTTGCTGAGCACATAAGCCTGGTCTTCTGCAGATAGATACTTGCGCAATTCTTCTTCCAGCATAGTCTCCCATTCGGGTACAGAATAAAAGGAACGATACTCTTTATTATAACTCTTGTTCTTATTCTCCCAACTCCGCTCTTCCCTCAACTGGAACCGCAACGCAGTCAACCAACCCAAGTGACGGTAGATCAATTCACGGTGAATCTCTTTCTGCTCTTCGCTATCTGTAGAACTGATACAATCACGGACAAGCAAGCCCCATGCACGGCTGCTGTTCACTATAGAGCCATATATCTGCCGCGCTTCCCACAGGCGATTGTAGGTCTGGGTATTCTTAAAGCCTATCAGGAATGCAGCGGCGGTACCTACCAACGCTATAGGCACCCAGGGAAGGGCCAGCCAATGCCAGCCGTAGAACTGGTATAGAGCAGTGGGCACCAGCGCCATGAAGAACAAAGCATAAATGTCCCGCCTCGTCCAGATGATGAACTCCTTGAGCGAATAATGATTTCCCGTATGCATACCACAAAATACAGATTTATAGCAGCAAAGTAAATACACGCAAAAATGCCCCGCGGATTTGAGTCACGGAGCATTCTGTATTAACCGATGTAATGACGGGCAATTACAATCCCATCATCACACCCACATTAAGTCTTACATTCTGGTTCATATTACCGGCATGGGTAGCATTAAGCGCACCCTGGTAATAGTTTGCATCAAGGTTCAACCAGGTACCCGTCATCAATTTGATATTGACACCCGCACCGGCTTCAGCACCCAGGTCTATTGTCTTGTACATTTCTGCACCACCGTTAGTAGCCATTACCACATCGCTGGTATTCATGGTCAGGTTTTCAGTGTACCTGTCCTCTTGCAGCTTAACACCGACAGATGGTCCCAGGTAAATCTTTGGCCTTACACTGTTCTTATAGTCTCCGAAGAAATAATAAGCGCGTGGAGTAAGACGCAGATAAGTTGGGTCTACACTCATGCGGTATTGGTTACCCGCCCAGGCATAATCCTGCTTGTAACCCTCATGTGAAGCTGTCAGGTTAGCACCCCAGCCCCAATGCTCGTATCTTGAGTATATTAATCCGATACCCAAATGAGCGGATGGCTTGAATTGTTGGTTGTCCATTCCACTTACCCAGCTATGGCCAAAGCCTGCTATAGGTCCCAGTGAAGTGTAAGAAGTCTTTTCTGCTTTTGCAGCCTGACCGAACGAAGTAAATCCTGCCAGTGTCATTAGCCCTAAAGTGATCATCATCTTTTTCATAAAATGTAAACGTTTGTTCTACTACCCACATAGAAAAGACCGTACCATGACACATTAATTCCCCACATTGTTGAGCCCCTACCCATTGAAAATCAAGCCAGTAGGCTAATACCGCTGAGCAATTTTTTATTTATATATTCGTTATCACAAGATGAAAAGACGGAATATCATTCTCACAATTGTGGCAGTTATCGCCGGTTTTGTACTCCTTTTCGGTGGTGCTTTCTATGCCCTGATGTACAGGATATCTCATGGATTGGACTGCGAGGCCTTCACCATAGATAATGTAGAAGTAAGAACACAAACCGATATCCCCGATCTCGCTGAAGATCCTGTTTGTACTTACAATGAGGAACACAAAGCCAAATCAAACCTCTTCCTCATAGATAAGAGCGTGGATATGGAACGCTACATCACCCGCAACCACTTTACCCTGATAGGCGCAACACCCGTTCCGCAATTCATCTATAGAAAAGACTTTAATAAACACATCAGCAAACACCCTCACCCGGAACAACTCTTCACCAAAAGCGGCCAATACATAGGCGAAGAGTCGGGCAACATGGACACCTGGCTATACATCTTAGACAGCGCCAGTGGCGAGATGTGGATGGAAGTACTCAGGACCAAACACCACTAACAACGCAGACGTTACAGATTTTCTTACTATCCTAACGGTTCGTTACGCAATTACAAACGCGCCGTTAACCGCGTCGGATAACTTGCAGTGGAGCAGAAAATGCCGCACCTTTGAAGTGTTGTTGTTTTTGTTGTTGTTTGTTGAAACAAAGAGTAAAAAGTACAAACCACTTTTTATGTTTCGCACCCTCCCGGCCTCGCCAGGAGGGTGTTTTTGTTTATGCGAGGGTTTAACCGCTAAGACGCAAAGTCGCTAAGCTCTTATTATGCATCTTCCTTAGCACCTGCCCCATAGTGCTGTCACACTGAGCGGAGTCGAAGTGTTGTTGAGAACTAGTTCGAAAGCCCGATAGCCAGCGGACAAAAATAAAATCCCCCAACCACTACACTGGCATCACTTTTATTATTATATTTATCATCTAAATCTCAAAAAGACAAAAACATGAAAAAAGCTTCACTCATCCTCGTACTCATCTTCTCCGTGATCTGTAATGTATCCTTTGCTCATGGCAGACATAGCCGTTGCTGTAAAAAGGTAGAAAAACAATGTTGCAGCCAGAAAGCAAAATCTTGCAGTAGCGAAGCAGCTTCATGCGGCAAGAAATCTTCATGCGAAAGCAAAGCAACATCTTGCGGCAGCAAATCAAGCGATTGCTGCACTGACCGTAACAACCTGGCTCGTGACCACGCTAAATGCTGCGGTACTTTCCACGACGGTTGCAACCACTCTTGCCAATACTGCCCTAAAGAAAATAACGACAATTGCTCTCGCGATCATCACGGTTGCGACTACTGCTACAGCAGCCACGGATAATGGATCAATAATATTTTAGTTTCTACGCCCTCCCGGTTCAACCGGGAGGGCTTTTTTGTGCTCTAATACATTCCCCCTTTGAAGGGGGTTAGGGGGATGTTGACTCGTGTAGAGAAATCTCGCAGCGAGTAAACACCACCCCCAAAATTTAAATCCCTCGCTATCGCTCTGGCTTTAAATTTTGACCCCTCCTCCGTAAGGAGGGGTATCGTGTTTTGTTTTTGATTTTCGCGAGAATACCCACCCCGCCAAGCTGCGCATGGCTTCCCCTCCCTGAAAATAGGGAGGGGAGTCGGTTTAATATTATCCACTGCAGCGAACTGCAGTGAAACTGCAATGAACTGCTGTGAAACTGCAATGTCCTGCAGCGAAACTGCAGCCAACTGCTGTGAAACTGCAGTCAACTGCAGGATGTTTTGGTGTTTTTAATCGTGCTGATTAGTGGAAATCCTTGCCTGTTGAGGGTTTCGGCGTGGTCTTGAATTTGGTGATGATGGACGAGGCCTCTTCAATTTCTTCTGTGTTGCGGAGGGGAATGTGGACAATGTCCTGATTGAGGTCGGTGGTGGTGTCGGAGGGGTCGCGGAACTGTTCGAGGTTATCGAGCTCCTGTTCGGTGGGATAGTTGAGGTCCTGGTTGTGCTCGGGTTGGTAGGAAGTGAATCCGTAGATGTCACGGTGAGCGAGGAAGCCGTCAACGAGGTTTTGTAGTCCGTCTACGCGGTCGTAGTGGAAATGGTTGCCGTATCGGATGAGGCTCTGCATGATGAACAGTACTTCGGCATGGGTGGGGAACCGTTTGATGGCTGCTATTGAGTACACGATCTTGCGCCTGAGTTCTGCCTCCTGGGAGGTGGGTATGCGCTGACCTTCTGGGCGACTGTTGATGGTGGCCGTGAGGTCTGACAGCTCGCGGTACATTTCTTCGCATAGCACCAGTGGTGAACGGCGGGAGGCACGGCGGAGGGTGTCCCATTTGTAGTCGCGGGCACGCTGGAAGAGTGTGCGCTCGGGGATCTTTGTGATCTCGGCTATTTCAGGGATTGATTTGTCTGTAAAGCAGTATAGCTGCTCGGCGAACGCGTAGCGTTCGTGGTTGGTCTTTGCCATGAGAGTAGGGTTTATGGCGCTCTGAATTGGCGTTCAAACGCCGGGTTTATATAGTGTAAAGTTAGGGTTTTGGGGTGGGTTTTGGGGTGGGAGGATATCCACACTGGGGAGAGATAGTAAAATAGAGACCTCCTCGACAATCACTTTTCCGCTTCTTTAGACGCTGTCTTTAGACGATAAAAACGAGTAAATTAGTGCAATCATAATTTCTGCCAATCATACATAAATATATTAGTCTTGGAATTAAACGCAAAAGATTCAATACAGGCGATTTCAAAATACTTATCGTTTTTATCAGACATGACATTAATGTTGAACGAAATCGGGGACTTAAGCATCAATACTTATGCTGAAACGGCACTAATTGGTATGTTCAATGAGATTCACGGAACAGAATTCAATAACGCAAATCTTATTCAACGGAACAATCCATCTATCGATTTAATATCAAATGAAAAGCGTATCGGGATACAAATAACCTCTACCGCTAGTTTAAGTAAAACAAAAGATTGCATTAAAAAACTTTTTACACATAATGTATATAGAAAGGTAGATTTACTGTTAATATTTGTAACCACGAATAAACAGTCAAGCTACTCTCAAGGTGCTATCGACACTCACATTCAATCTTTAACCACCAAAACAGGCATCGAGTTTAAAAGAGCTTTTAGGTTTAATTGTGAAACTCAAATTATAGACAAAGCAGCATTAATTGCTGCTTTGGATTTAAAAGATGTTGAAAAGCTCAGAAAAATAGAAACCGCTTTAAAGAAGCAATTTGACAAATTAAATTCAAAAGAAGATTTACAGAAATATTACTATGGATTAAAAGAAAAATTTTGTGAGGTTGTAATGAATGATACTAAGGGAATGACTTTAAAAGACATTTATGTCGAGTCTAAATTTGGCATATATGAAGGAAACATAGTCGATTACAAATCTTACAATAAAACTATAGGCAACTTCCACACCCCTAAAGGTAAAACTTCAATTAATAAATATTTTATAGACTACATTTTCAATAAAAAATTATTACCGGACACGACGCTATCAAAAATATCACTTCTACTTGGTTACCCAGGACAAGGAAAAACCAGCTTTTGTAAAAAGCTCATTCATGAATATTTATCGAAAAAAAACGACATTGACCGTGAAATATTTTATATCAGACTTAAGGATATTCCCAATAGTAAGACTTTAATTCATTCACCAATTTCAATTCTTTTAGAAGAAATAAAAGCATTAACTAATCTTGACATTTCAAATGAAACACTTCGTAAATCAATCCTAATACTAGATGGCCTAGATGAGCTTTTCATGAAAGACGGCCTCAAATTGGATGACATAGAAGTGTTATGCAAAGAATTAATAAGGGAGGTTCAAAGTGAAAAAAGCATTGATTTAGATATATTAGTTACATCTAGGAAAGGATATGTAGACTTAGACAAATTACACCCCACCGACATTACAATATTTGAGTTGTCGCCATTTAATGTTGAACAACAATGTCAATGGTCAGAAAAATACCTACGCTTTCATCCAGAGGCTTGGCTAACAGTAAAAAAGATAAAGAAATATCATCAATCAAAACACTCTTATAGTCATATCAAAGAACTATTAGAGCAACCATTGTTAATTCATATAATAGCAACTTTAAACGAGGAAATATCTGAAGAAATAACTCCAGCTCAAGTATATGAAATGCTTTTCACGGAGTTAATTGATCGCAAATACAGTCCGGAGGGACAAATTCAAATCCTCAAAAATATTCAAGCTACTGATTTAAGAAAATTAATAAGGGATACAGCATTCTGCATTTATCAGACTGGAGATGGCCATATTTCTAAAAAAGCCTTATTAGAAAATGAAAACATTCAGAAATTCCTGAAAAAATTACCATTAACAGATTTTAAGGATAACTTAAAAGGAGTAATGGTAGCATTTTATTTTCAAGAAAGAACTAAAACGCAATTACATGATGGCATCGAAAAAGAGTATGTCATTGAATTTCTTCATAAGACACTTGAAGAATACATGGTAGCTGAAAAGATAATCAATGACATAACCATTAAGTTCCTATCAAAACAACAAGATGGTGAATTTCTTTTAGAATTTTATTTCGATGCACTTGAGAAATTGAATGACTTACTTTCTCGTCCATTATCACAAGAGATCTATAATTACCTCACTCAAATAATTGACTCTATTCCTGAAAAAACAAGAAAAGAACTTGTTGAACGTCTACATTACTTTTGGGATGACTTTGTAAAACATGACTTCATTCACAACTATAGCTGCCGAAACAGCACTAACCCTCTCCAATTGAGCCAAAGCACTTTTAATACTGTTTGGTTAATAATGAAAAATCTAGAACCTACACGGAATTACTTGGAGAACATTACAACTAGGCAAAAGGTAGCTGAGTATATTTCGATGTTTGGGAATCACAATGCTAATTCCTTTACAGACGTTGACTACCAATGTCTATCAAACATTGAGATTAAACACTGTGCGTACTTAGGAGATTATGGAATACATAAAGTAGATTTCTCAAATTCTGACCTAAGCTATAATATGTTTGTATCGTCAACAATAACAGACTGTTGTTTTAATAATGTACAGTTCTTTAGTTCTAATTTTTATGACTCGGAGATCACAGACTGCTCTTTTAAAAATGCAGATCTTTCCGATTTGCTTTTTTATAATGTCAAAATTGAAAATGTCGATTTTTCTAACTCGTTTATTTCAGACTGGAAATTCAAAAATGTTAGGTTTAGAAGAATGAAACCTAAATACTTTTACGGAATAAGTTTATTTATTGATACGCTAATTTACTTACTTAAGAATAACATTAAGTTGGATTTAAAAAAAATACAAGTTCACAAATACACTGGGCACCCTAACCCTTCAAAATATTATGCTTACGATGAGTTAATAACAGAAATAGAACGCGAATATCCTGATGTTTTAGCTTTTATAAAATAACAATATAACACCTCAAAATATTAATAGCATGGCTGAAGCACAAGTGTGCGACGCAACGATGCCTGATAGAGCGTTGTAAGCTGGCTGCAATAGCTAACTGTCATCAAACCTTCGACAAACTCAGGCTGACACCACTCTCAACAACACGAGTCACTCACATTTGGACGAGATTGCTTCGTTCCTCGCAATGACGCGAGAAAAAATAAAAACGCCCTACCAACTTTCGCTGGGAGGGCGTTCAAATATTACTACCGTCAAGTGGTCTACCTCCACCTTCCGGGCTGCCAGGCCCAGCCGGAAGAAACCGTTACCCAGGTTCCCGGTACCCAAACACTAACCTGTGGCCGTGGTGCGGGTACCCAGCGGTTGCCATACCAAACCCATGAGTTGGTGTTGGGGTTCCAGTTCCAGTCTTCTTCTATATATACGTAGTCGCGGCCGGGAGAGGCAGGGCGGGTGTACCTGGGTTTGCCGGGTTTTACTTTTACGTATTTGGTGTGGGTTACCGTTTTATGTGTTGTATGTTTTACTGTCTTGTGGTGCTTGTGGTGGCCTTTCTTGTGGCCATTGCCTTGTGCGTAACTGTTTGTCAGTACGAGTGTACCGCAGAGCAAGAGTAGTATTAGCTTTTTCATAATTAGCTGTTTTTATAGTAGAGGTATAAATGGCGTGCCATGAGGGCAGTTGTCCCCTCCTGTTTTTAGGAGGGGATAATGGCAAAACATCCGCTTGCGTGTTTTGACATTCGGGGTGTTTACTCGTGCAGTTCTGAAAAATGCGAGTTACTCTGCGCGAGTCGACCACCCCGGCCTGCGGCCACCCCTCCTAAAAACAGGAGGGGACAAATTCCAAATAGAAAGCCCTGCCGATTAGTCGGCAGGGCTTTTTGTTTGTGTTATTTTGCTTGGTGCGAGTCGACACACCCCTGCCCTCTCCAGAGGGGACTTAGCGCGAGTCAACATCCCCCTGCCCCCCCTTCAAAGGGGGAATTATTCAGATTACTCCACCATCTTCGTTTTAAACTCACTGGTGAAGTGGAATTCTATGTCGGGGTTGTTTTGGCGTTCGGTGTTGAGGAACCATTCTGACTGGGCCAGATAGACGAGGTTGCCGTCTTTGTCTTCCATCACGTTGGATTGCTTGAATTTCACGAAGGCGTCGATGGCGGCTTTGTCGCCCGTTATCCAGCAGGCTTTGTAGAAGCTCAGTGGTACGAAGGCACATGAGGCACCGTACTCCTGGAGGAGGCGGTATTGTATCACCTCAAACTGGAGCTCACCTACGCAACCAATGATCTTGCGGTTACCACCGTGCTGTGTGAAGAGCTGTGCAACACCCTCGTCAGTCAGCTGGCGGATGCCTTTTTCCATTTGCTTGGTCTTCATCGGGTCTTTGTTCACCAGCTCCTTGAATATCTCGGGGGAGAAGGTGGGTATGCCGGTAAATTGCAGCATTTCGCCCTCGGTGAGGGTATCGCCTATTTTGAAGTTGCCGGTATCGAACAGGCCGACCACGTCTCCGGGGAATGCCTCTTCTATCACGTCCTTCTCGCGGGCGAGGAAGGAGTATGGATTGGAGAAGCGCACGTCTTTCTCCAGGCGGGTGTGCTTGAAGAAGGTGTTGCGGGAGAACCTGCCCGAGCATACGCGCAGGAAGGCGATACGGTCGCGGTGGCGTGGGTCTAGGTTGGCGTGTATCTTAAATATGAAGCCCGTGAACTTGGGTTCGTTAGGCTCTACGTAGCGTTTATCGGTAGCGCGGCCAAGCGGCACGGGCGCTATGCGGATGAAGGTATCGAGGAGTTCTTTTACGCCGAAGTTGTTCACGGCAGAACCGAAGAACACGGGGCAGATATTTCCTTTCAGGTATTCTTCCTGGTCGAGCTCACCGTAGACGCCCTGGAGCAGTTCTACGTCCTCGCGGAGTTGGGCTGCATCGCGCTCCCCTACTTTCTCG
Source organism: Bacteroidetes bacterium UBA7674 (assembly GCA_002483105.1). GTDB lineage: Bacteria > Bacteroidota > Bacteroidia > Chitinophagales > Chitinophagaceae > MKUN01. Next base: position 48,403 of record DLHG01000013.1, on the reverse strand, counting down.
TCGAGGAACTTGTCGTTGATGTCCGGGACAGGAACAGTGTTGTCCTCTGTAGCCTTCTGGCTGGCAGTAAAGAGGTTCAGTGAGCTGTCGTGCAGGTTGTACACGCCTTTAAATTCCTTACCCATATTAATAGGCCAGGAAAGCGGGTGCAGGTTGATCTTCAGTTCTTTCTCTATTTCGTCCAGCAGGTCGAATGGATATTTACCATCACGATCGAGCTTGTTCACGAAGACGATCATGGGGGTATCACGCATGCGGCAGACCTCCACGAGCTTACGAGTCTGGTCTTCCACACCATTCACGCCATCGATAACGAGTATCACGCTATCTACTGCGGTGAGGGTACGGTAGGTATCTTCAGCGAAGTCCTTGTGACCGGGTGTATCGAGGAGGTTGATGAGTGTGTTCTTGTACTCGAAGCTCATTACCGATGTAGCTACAGAGATACCACGTTGGCGCTCTATTTCCATAAAGTCGGAAGTAGCGTGCTTTTTGATCTTGTTGCTTTTTACGGCACCGGCCACTTGTATAGCGCCACCAAACAGGAGGAGCTTTTCGGTGAGGGTTGTCTTACCGGCATCGGGGTGCGATATAATGGCGAATGTCTTGCGACAGTTGATTTCTTTTTCGTACATGAGTGGTAACCACTGAATTTGAGGCTGCAAAGGTCGTGAAAAATGGGGATTTATTGGGATTTGTGTTATCTGCTTGTATTGTGTGCTCAGTGCGAGCAGGCCCCTATCCCCTAAAGGGGGACGTATGGCTTGCTTATCGGGAGTGACCCACCCCGCCCATGCTTCGCAAGGGCACCCCTCCCTGAAAAAGGGCGGGGAGTTTTTTAAGGGTAGCGGGTATATTATTTACCAAATGTGAATAGAATATTGGGGTTGGGCTTGTTATGTATGGGTGTTGGCTATTACATTTGCTGTCTAAACCACGCTATGTCAGTTAATAGATTACAGGAAGATTTACTACAAGAGTTCAAAGACCACAAGCAGGTGATACATAGCCAGCTGGAGATCTTTGAACCCCTTGCTGAGAATTTACGCAAGCCCGCCGCCCAAAGGCTGGTGAGTACGGGTACGCTCATATTATTGGAAATTGTCTGCTATGTGCTTTGCGGGGGCATGATAGCCCTGGCGGTACTGATGAACAAGGTCTATCCTTTCTCGGTATGGGACTATATGCAATACAAAGCGCAGTTGCCTGATGGTGCTGCGGGTAATCCTTCTATGGGTGATATGCAGAATTTCACGATCGTGCTGCATGCGCTATGCGGGTTGGTGGCTTTGTTGTTCCTTATCATTGGCAGGAACCTGAGTAGTGTACGTAGAAAGAATGATATCATTAATGCCGTAGGTAAGGACATCAAGACACTGGTGAGCCAGCACCTTACACGCAGGGCCACGATACAGAGTATAGAGGAACGCCACTTTATGGATAACAACTTCGAGCACCAATATCGTGATGATGTGAATGATATTCCGAACCCGGGATATGATGGGAGAAAGTAGTTGATTAGTTGAAAGGTTGATAAGTTAATAGGTGGGTGGTTATATGGTTTGCTCTACGCGAGTAGACAACACCCCCAAAAGTAAACCCTACGCCCACGGCGTAGGGTTTACTTTTGACCCCTCCTCCGAAAGCCCGCCAGGCTGAAGCCATTCGGACAGGGAGGGGTGCTTTATAACTCTCTTGTGAATAACGTGGGGTAATGGACTACAAGTCCATCTTCGTCTATGGTTATGTTTGCTTCAAAATCATTAGGGACGTTTTCGTAGTGGTAGGTTGTTGTGGTGAGACACTTATATTTTTGAGAGAGTGGTTTTATTGTTCCTTCCAGTACGTCAAAATATATCACGCGTATTTCCTGTTCTTCTCCGGGTTGTAGCTTGAGGCGCCTGATGGGTAATGTATTGGTGAAAGGCGTGATGGCAATGTCTACGTCTATGCAGCCTGTGAAATCATCAACTATATCGTTGTTCGTTTCCCAAATGCCATCAGGCAGTTTGTTTACTTCAACTTTATGTACTTTATCATTAAGGGCACTATGAACGCTCAGCGCCATTGTTTCACCTGAAGCATTGGTTTGCAAATTATATCTCACCAGGTAGGCAATACCATTATAATTCCCGGTAATAGTCGAGACGACATTTAGTGTACCCCCCTTAATATCAACAATGCAGTCTTCTAACGAGTGGTACTCTATACCTTTCCAGATAATGTTGTGTTTCATAGTACAATATCAAAGGCTGCCCATATGGTCAGCCTTTGTCTGTTCAGGTATCTAATTAACGTGGAATCACTTTTGGCGGAAGGGTATCATTCTTTTTATCTTTTATGATAGTCTTGTCTTTTACACCCTTAGAGTCTTCCGTTTTTACCTTTTCTTTTTCGCGCCTGTCGTTCTCTTTTACTTTTGTCTTTACAGAATCGTCTTTTGCTTTTTGTGTCTGCTGAGTTTGCGCGAAAGCTTCCGGCATCATAATCCCTAGTAAGCCCAGCATTAAGATCATTTTTTTCATAGTTCTAAAGAGTCATTTAGTTCAGTTTTTACAACTAAAAAATCATTCCTCGTGTTTTTGCTGTGAGGCATGGTTTTGCTAAATATCTCATCTAAAGAAATATAGATGAACATAACATTTGAACAAGCGCATAAAGTATTTCATGCGGCAGTGGAAAAAGCAAAAGAAATTAACGTGATGATGAACATCGCTGTTGTGGATTGTGGTGCGAACCTCACCTTCTTCGGTAGCATGGATAAGGCCTGGATAGGTTCTATTGACATTGCTATACGTAAAGCAAAGACTGCCAGATATTTCGATATGGATACTAAGACGTTGGGTAAAATGTCCCAGGCAGGCGAACCGCTTTATGGTATTGAAGTTTCTAACGGCGGATTGATCATCTTCGGTGGTGGTATCCCGCTGAAAGCAGGTGACGAGGTGATCGGTGCTATTGGCGTGTCTGGTGGAAGTGTGGAACAGGATATTGAGGTGGCAGAGGCTGGTGTGAAGGCACTAGTGGATTAAGCCTCCTAAAGGGGGAAATACGAAGAGGGGCTTATATTACTGCACGCGAGTAGACACCCCCCAAAAAAAAGTAAAACATCCCGCAGCAGTGGGATGTTTTACTTTTGACCCCTCCTCCATAAGCCCGCCCGGCTGAAGCCATTCGGACAGGGAGGGGTATTCTCTCTATAATTATTTCGGCAGATCCGGTTTGCCGTCGGGGTCTTCTTCTTCACCGAACCATACCATGGCAAAGCCTTTATATATTCCTATGCCGATTGCCTTCCATTTCCTGTCTGAGAATTTGCCCTGGTTTACTATTACGCTGTTGTGTCCTGCACTGCTCTTCCAGCCATCTAATGCTTCATCGGCACCAACGCGCGCTGTTCTTGAAAGTGAGTCATCACCACCGCAGGCGATCTCATATCCACTTCCTTTATAGTTGGTTATTTCTGAGGGCTTGTTCCACATGCAGGATGCATTCTTGTGATCCGGGGTGTAGCAGCAGGCTGTCCATTTATCTTTGTCGGACCAACTATGCATGTTGCAGCCGGGAGCGAGGTCTGGTTTGTTGTTATAGAGGTCGCGGCAATGGATGCGGGCGACATAGGAAAGCGATTTAGATAACGGGATCTCCGGCAGGTTTTTCGACTTGCGGTATTCCATTATCAATTGATAGAGCCTGTACTCCTCTGCTGAGAGTGTTACCTTTATGCCTGTGCGGGTACTTGTTGTTTGGGCTTGCAGGGATTGACTACCACAAACAAGTAGTAGTAACAGCGTTAAGCCCTTTATAAATTTCATCATTACAATAGTTTCTTGTGTGTAAAAACTATTGATAAAGATATGTGATACAGGTTATTGTTTCACGAATTTCACTGATGCTTGTCTTTTCTCCTTATCCGTAAAGCGTATCATATAGATTCCCGTTGCGAGTTCGCTTACATCTACTTTCTCTTTAGCATTCTGTAACGTAGTACGCAGCATCACACTACCTACTACGCTGTAGATTTCCATTGTACTTCCCGGCAGTGCATTTTCAATAGTAATATCCTGGGTAGCAGGATTGGGATATACGTTGATGTTCTCGAAGCCCGGAGTGTTTGCTACACTTACACCATTAGTATTAACCGTTTCGCAATGAATTGACATGCCACAATTATTATAGGCTGTAGCACAAACCGTATAAGTGCCCGCCACACTATACGTATGGTTTACGTTATTGCCAACTGCGTCGTTGCCATCACCAAAGTCCCACACAACACTATCTATCGGAGTAGTTCCTGTATAGGCAAAGGTCATTGTAGTACCGCTGCCCGTGTTGTAGGAATAATCAGGAACGGCCAGTGTGCAACCGCAGTCGCCGGTGCCTAGCTTTGCCACGAACCAGTCTTCATTGTAAGTTGCCTGTAAGTTACTTCCCGGCACATACAGCGCATCGGGAAAGAACCCGCCTATTGAAAAATTACCGCTTCTATCTGCCGTCATGGCAGTAAGCCATTCCTGTGCGTTGATACTACTTTCGATGGTATCAATACTTATGACAGCGCCCGTACCGGAACTGAGCGTTGCGATGAAAGGATCCCTTCCGGTTCCCGTCGGTATCTCTACTTCCACGCCATCCCAAAGCATATGGGCATACGTACCAGAGAAACCGATGACCCCATTGGAATGTACCACCCCCAAAGCCTCGCCTGCTGTGATGGATGGCGCAGTGATCCATTCCGTATTACCATTCACATCCAGCTTCAAAAGAAATATCCCGGTAGCATTAAACGGATTAGCAAAAGTATGCCCGTACCAGGAATCATCATTAAAGGCAAATCCTGCTACAAAAACATTGCCCTCGTCATCTATCGCTACCCTGCTACGGGTATAGGAGCCGCCTCCAAAGGTGCCTGTATCTGACGGTGTCGCTTGCCTTGCCCATAGGGCGTTGCCCGACCCATCGAAGCTACCCACATACATTTTTTGCGCAAACCCTCCGGTGTATATCAATGGTGTATTACCAATAGACATAGTGCCATAGTATCCCCAGAAGATTCCTGACAAGTAAAAATGACCGTTGTTGTGATCTCTTTTAAAATGAGCAGTCCTCGCAGTAAAGAAGCGATCATCATAATTGTTAGTCCCGGTAACAGTTATATCCATCGGGATAACTTCCTGGAAGTCGCCGTCCTTGTCATAATGTAAAATATAAACATGCTTGTCTGCTATTACGAACGCACCGTTCTCATATGCACCGGGAGCAAGAAAGCTGTAAACAAATATGTCGCCACCGGGCGATACATCCATGTCTATAGGGCCGTGTGAGAATGATGTTGTATAGCTTGCTGTATCTGGCTGCGGCATTCGTAACCACTGATAGATACCTGCCGTATCATATTTTACTATAAAAAAACTCTTATTAGTGGCTCCCGATGCCGAATCCGTGTCTATATGCAAAGAGTCAGGAAATAATACCTGATCGGGATAAAAGGGATATGCCAATACATTACCGGTAACATATACACCGCCAAGTGTATCGGTCTTGATGGCCACACCGGGGTTATCACCGGCAGTGCCGCCTATTACTTTGTGCCACCTGTAATTGCCATTACAATCGAAACTACTGACCACTATCGATTCAATATTATTGAGGACATTCTGAATACCATTGACAGGCACACCGTCAACATCTCCCTGAGTATAGACCCTGGTGAGCGTGTAAATATTTCCATTAGGATCGGCAGCCATATCTATGACATCGTCGTCATGATTGGAGACATTCGGGCCGTAATCGTTCCCTCTTACACCCCATTGCCAGGTGAGCTGTGCTTGTGTTGAAGTAATAGTTAATAACTGGATGCAAATAATTAACGGGTATATTTTTTTCATAAGAGTGGATGGAGACTAATGATTTAAGACAGCTAATTGAGCTGTTTAGTTTGGGTCGGGTTTATAAATGATTTGGGGTAATGTGTAAGGGGGTTAGAAGATTGTGTTGCACACCGGATACAATCGGGCTTATCTGGGTGGACACCGGTGCGCTTCGCTAACTCCGGCGTCAGTGGGGTGCATCTAGGTTCATCTTGCGTGCATCATACGTTCAATTGAGGTGCATCTTAGGTGCAGAGCGGTTAAGTGAGGTTCACTTGCTTTTTCGTGTTGTTATGCTGAGCGAGCCGGGCGATGCAAGAGTACATCCCTATATGAGAACGTGCTTTCGGCTTTATTAAGTTACGAAATTTTAGTTGGGTGGGGAAAGGGAGATATCCACAGCGGAAAGGGATGTACAACAAAGAAGCCCGCATATGCGGGCTTCTTTGTTGTATAGTTATAAGGTCTGTTATTTAATGATCTTTGACCTGCTTACCTTACCGCCTGATGATACTTCCAATATGTAGACACCATCTGCAAATGAATGCATGTCTATGGTAGCTGTATTGGTATTCAGAGGGCGCTTAGTTACTATCTGTCCTACAGAGTTATACAGGGAGATAGTACCATCTGCCGATTGTCCGTTCAGCGTAATTGTAACAACATCTTTTACCGGGTTAGGGTAAATAGTGACGTTGTTATCGCTGTTGCTCAATTCCTTCACCGAGACCGGCGCGTTAAAATGGTATAGCTCCCATCCAGTTGTAGCATCATCTCCCACGAAGAATATATCGTTGCCCAGGTTACCGAAGAATGCAGATACTTCTACGCCATTGGCCGCGCCGGGATTCAGGTCATACATCATTTGTGTGCCGGCTTCCGTACCATCAGAGTACCATACCTCATTGCCATGCACACCATCATTTCCGCGGAGGTAGATCTTGCCGTTCACCGGGCCGGTAGTGGCTATATCAATGATGCCATGTCCGGTTCCCGGGTTAGCATCCTTTATCATTGTTGTTCCGGCCTCGGTGCCATCCGTTCTCCATAGTTCTATACCATTGGTGCCGTTATTAGCCAGGAAGACCAGGTAGCCGTTCAGCTCCAGGAAATATGCATAACCCGGCGCTGTGCCGTTGCCCGTCGTATTGATGTCTTTCAGCATCGTTGTCCCCGCTGTGGTACCGTCCGTTACCCATACTTCCTGCCCGTTAGTGCCGTCATTAGCATTAAAGTATACTTTCCCGTTCCACAGCTTCATGCTTGTAGGGCTGCAACCTGTCGCACCGGGGTTGATGTCCTTTACGAGAACAGTTCCCGCAGCTGTGCCATCTGTGATCCAAAGCTCTTCACCATTTGTGCCGTTATCGGCAGTAAAGAGCACCTTATTATCTATCTGGGTGAAGTATCTCGGGTCGCTACCTGCTGCACCCGTATTGATATCTTTTAGCAATACCGTTCCTGCGGTAGTTCCATCTGTTATATACAATTCATCGGTATTGGCCGTTGAGACATCAGATGCGGCCAAGTACGCAATATTGCCCACCGCAAGCGGGGTGTAGTAGCTCGCAAAATAGAAATTGGACGGGACCAACGGTACCGTGTTGGCAGTAGTGCCATCCGACTTGTACAGTATGGATTCGGAAGATGCATTCATGGCACGGAGGAACATAGAACCATTCAGCTCGAACGTCTTTATTGCATAGCTGCCACCTGAGCCTACGTTAAGGTCCATGAATAATGAAGTGCCTGCGCTGGTCAGGTCACTTTCGAAAAGTTCCGCTCCGGTCGTTCCATCGTCCCGCAGCCAGAAGTATTTGTTGTTGAAGAAAAAAGGTAGACCGCCAACATCCGATGAGTTAGGGCCAGGTACCACGTCTTTGATCATCTGCGTGCCTGCGAGTGTTCCGTCGGTCATCCACGGCTCTGTGCCTGATGTCGCGCCATCGTTACCGTTGAAGAACAGTTTATTGTTCATGATAACGAAATAGGTGCTGGCACCCGTCTGCGGTGAACCAACATTGGAAGGGTGAATGTCTTTAAGCAACTGCGGGACCTGTGCAGATGCCCCGGTGACAAGGCCAAGGGCCAATAATGTAAGGATACGTTTCATCAGGAGTAAGTTTAGGCAAAGGTGCGTATATAAGAGTTGCCCGCCTATCCGTGCTAGCGCGTATTTTTTTGTGGGTATTGTCCGCCCCAACTGGTTTAAGTTTAGCGACAGCGTAACTTAACTCAAACAAATGAAAAGAAGGGCTGCGCCCGGCGGCATTTGACCCGAAGCCCGATAGAGAAGTACACGCATTTTCTGCTAGTTGCGCGTCGACATCCCACTAGCCCCCTGTATTCTATCTTAAGCTTTGCCGCTACTCCTCAAGGGATTTAGCTTCGCTGAGAAAAGTTCTCTCTCCGTTCATCTCGCTGCGCTCTATTTCTCTTCGCTCGAAATGACGGCCGCTATGGGGCAAAAAAGAGCCCCTCAGTTAAACCGAGAGGCTCTTTCAATATCAATCAAAACTAATCTTACATCTTCTCAATAACCACAGCACTCGCGCCGCCGCCGCCGTTGCAGATGCCTGCCGCACCGTACTTGGCGTTGTTCTGTGCGAGTACGTTTATCAGCGTAACGATGATACGCGCACCACTTGCACCTAAGGGATGGCCTAATGCTACTGCACCGCCGTTCGCGTTTACTTGCTCAGGCTTCAGGTTCATCTTTTGTGAGTTAACGATACCTACTACAGAGAATGCTTCGTTCAGCTCAAAGTAGTTGATGTCTTCCATCTTCAGTCCTGCTTTTTCTACAGCTTTAGGAACCGCGAGTGAAGGCGTAGTTGTGAACCACTCAGGCGCTTGTTCCGCATCTGCGTAGCCTTTTATTTTAGCCAGTGGCTTAATGCCCAGAGCATCAGCCTTTTCTTTGCTCATCAATACTACTGCCGCAGCACCGTCGTTCATGGTAGAAGCGTTGGCTGCAGTTACAGTACCGTCTTTAGTGAAGGCACCTTTCAGTCCCGGTATTTTATCGAACTTAACGTTCCATGGTTCTTCGTCCTTAGAGAAAACGATCGGGTCGCCTTTCTTCTGCGGGATCTCAACCGGAACTATTTCGTTGTCGAACTTACCTTCAGTTTGTGCGGCCTGGCTGCGCTTGTAGCTTTCGATAGCAAAAGCATCCTGTTCTTCACGGCTTACTTTACATTCAGTCGCGCAAAGTTCAGCTGCATTGCCCATCGGGTAGTTGTGGTACACATCTGTAAGGCCGTCTTTAGAAAGGCCGTCGATCATTGTTACGTTGCCGTACTTGTTGCCCCAACGCATTTTGTCGCTGTAGAAAGGCACGTTGCTCATGCTTTCCATACCACCGGCTACCACTACGTCAGCATCGCCCAGCATAATAGCCTGTGCGCCCTGCATGATCGCCTTCATGCCGCTGGCGCATACTTTGTTAACCGTAGTACAAGGAACATTATCCGGAACACCGGCAAAACGCGCTGCCTGGCGGGCAGGAGCCTGGCCGAGGTTGGCCTGCATTACACTACCCATTAGTACTTCATTGATCTCGCTGGCATTAATGCCTGCTCTTTCGATGGCCGCTTTGATAGCAATGGAACCTAATTGAGTGGCAGAAAAATCCTTCAGCGACCCGCCCCAGCTCCCCATAGGGGTGCGCACGGCGGATACGATATATACTTCTTTCATAACCTTGAAAATTTTTTAGACCGTCAAATGTACTGAAATTAGGCGTACACGGAAGTGACAGGTATCAGCATTATACACATTAGCTATGGTTATATAAGTGGGATTTATGCTCATGCCAGTGGAAAAATGCCCGGGTTTGTCGGGCGAGAGTCATATTCAATAAAATGGTGTTAAGTCTGCGTTAAACCATGCTGTTAACACTTTGTGGGCAAGTTAATCAGGGGTATTTTTGCTGTATTCCAATTTATTTTATTATTTTTAAATCAATGAGATTCATGAGGAGAATGATTTTGTGCCTGGCGTTGTATGTGGTTACCTGCGTTTCAGGTAATAATGTTGCAAGCGCCACGGAAACTGTTTCGAGTACTGAAGCGGTACTGCAGAGCTATATACAGAAGCTATATAACCAGATAGACTTTGACGAAAAGCACCCTTTAGCCTTCGATATTTTCAATAAAGCATACAGGGGTTACCTTAATCTGAAGAACGCTGACAAGCTTTCTAATGAAAAGGAAATACTCACGGTATGTGATTTCACCCAGTCTAGCAATAATGACAGGATGTGGATCATAGACCTTAAGAAGCGTAAAGTATTATACAATACCTATGTAGCACACGGAGCCGGAACAGGTGAAGAGTTTGCTACTAAGTTCTCTAATAATTTTGATTCGCACCAAAGCAGCCTGGGCTTCTATGTAACAGGTGATACTTATATAGGTGAGCATGGCAACAGTCTTCGCCTGCATGGTATGGACTTCGGTTTTAACCACAATGCGTTTGACAGGGCTATAGTGATACATGGCGCTGACTACGTAAACGACAGGTTCATAAAAGGTAATGAGCGCCTGGGCCGTAGCTGGGGTTGCCCTGCAGTGGACAGCAAACTGGCACAACCGATCATCAATACGGTGAAAGGTGGTACTTGCCTCTTCGTTTATTATCCGGATAAAGCGTATCAAAAATCTGCTTACTGGATGAATAAGAAGGTAGATGAAGTACCTCAGTTCCTGATGGACGATATGACGCTGCTTGCATCAGCAAAAGGCAAAGCACCTCTTAAAGGTACAAAGAAGGGCGTGACCAAAGTGATCTACGATAAGAGTTTACTACCGAAGGACTTTCATATGGTGTTACCATTGTAAATTCTGACTAATGATATTTTGAAAAGCCGTCTCGTTTGGGACGGCTTTTTTTGCGCCTTGTGTTAGAATGTAAACTGCGCGGTGAATTTCACCCGTTCCCTGTCCTGGGTGAAGACGTGCCAGTCGCCGTCGTAGTCGATGCGGGTGGGGATGAGTTTGCCGCCAATGAGTTGGGTGCGGACTTTCATGCGTACATCGAAGTCGTAGGCCAATGTATTATATGAAAGGGAATAATCGCGGGCGACAATAGAGTAATCACTTTTGCGGAACCATGTGGTGAGGTCGTTGTACACCACCTTTCCTTTTTCGCCTTGCTTCGGTATGGCTTTGAACACGTAACAATCTATACCTGCATAGGTTTCAGAATAGACTTTGAAGTCGTAGCGCTTTGCCTGGTCGGGCTCAAAGATGGCGGCTTTATCGCCCATCATAGGGATCCCGTTGATCTTCGCGCCGGGGTTGAAGATGAGTTGCTTTAGCTGGAAGATGCTTTTCTCTATCGCGCCTTTGCCTCTTTCATTCAGGTAACCGGCTACTACATCACTCTCTCCGCATACGGAGCCTTTGGTAAAAAACAAATATGCATATAGTTCGGCAGTGTAATAACGATAGTCGCCATTGCGTTTGTAGAAATCCCCGGTCACCGTTTCTTCTTCCGTTTTCATGGTGCGACAACCTTTACTCCTTGCCTGTTTTGTACGGCTGTGTAGTGAGGCTTTTACTTTTCCTTTCTTGCTGAATACCTTGATGTCATTGATAGCAGAGTAGTTGGTCATCCGTAGTGAGCGAAAGGCTTTGTAGAAAGTAGTATCTGTCCGCACCCTGCGCATGAAGCCCTGTATGTCGAATGAGGGGTCGCGTATCACTACCTCGTCCATCTCTATGGGGTATCGGAAGATGCTGGAGTCCACTTGCGCTTTAGCGACAACAACTGAACAAACGAGCAATAATATGAAGAGGATTTTACGCATTGGTTCCTCTTTCTTTCAGCAAAGCCTCTGCCAGTATCATGTCTTCAGGCGTAGTGACTTTAATGTTGCTCTTCTCCCCTTCTATCAGAAAGATATCTGTGCCTGCTGCTTCTACAACCGTCGCTTCATCGGTGAAGGCGGCATTGTAGGTTTGCGCAAATGCCGGAAGGATGATTTCTGAGCGGAAAGTTTGCGGTGTCTGGATGCTGCGGAGTTGTTCCCTGTTAATGGGCTTGCTTGTATCCCCCTCTACCGTCCTGATGCTATCTGATACCGCAATGGCGGGTATTGCACTACCCTTCTCTACTGCTTGCTCATAACATCTCTGTATGAGTGCAGCAGACGCCAGCGGACGAACGCCATCGTGAACGAACACTATGGAATTTCCCCGTACGGCCTTCAGTCCATTCTGCACGCTGTGGTAACGTGTTTCGCCCCCGGCAACGATGGTCATATCAATACGCTCAGGGAAACATTGCAATACCATCTGGGCAAAGCTGAGTTGCTCTGCGGGCAACACTAGTATCAAATGGATATCGGCATAGGCATCCAGGAACGCTTTGACAGTATGATAGAGTACCGGCTGCCCGTTGAGGGGCAGGAATTGCTTAGGCAGGGCTGTACCCATCCTTAGTCCTTTACCTCCTGCTACCAATACCGCGAATTTTTCCATAATTTGTGTACACTACAATAACACAAAAAAACACTTTTATGATGGTTGCTCCAAGAAAAGTCCTGTTTAGTTGCCTGCTGATGATAGCGGCATTCCTGTTTTCCAATGATGTGCAAGCGCAAACTGTATTCTCCGTGGAGTACAAGAGCGATGCCGACGTGAAGGTATATGTTGCTAAATATAAAAGCGATGCCGACCTGGTGGTTTATAAAGCCAAGTACAAAAGCGATGCCGGTGACAATGACGGTGTATGGTTCTTTACCGACTATAAAAGCGATGCAAAAAAGAAGATATATTTCTGTGAGTATAAAAGTGATGCTGACCTGGTGATATACTTTACGGAGTATAAAAGTGATGCGGGATGGAAGAATAGCAGCAAGAAGCAATTGATGTATTAGTACTCGATACTCGTTTCTCGATATTTGTCTCTCGATATTTGTCTCTCGATATTTGTCTCTCGATACTAGATACTCGATTTTCGTTACTGTTCATTAAAAGATAAAGGCTCCTTGATGGAGCCTTTATCTTTTATGTTATCGAGGATCGAGTATCGAGCATCTAGTATCGACTACTATTTCACATCGTGCATCAACTTCCGGACAAGGGGCGATATTACTATCATTACCACACCTGCTATCAATGCGTAAATGGCGAGTTGCTTATAGCCGTCTGTATAAGCGACAAGTTTTTCCATCTTCGTAGCGTTCTCATTAGCTTTACTCATACCTGCTCCAAGTATACCCGCTACATACTGTCCGTACGCAGAAGCAAGGAACCACATACCCATCATTACCGCTTGTAGCTTGTGTGGCGCCAGCTTTGTCATGATAGACAATCCTATAGGTGACAAGCACAGTTCACCGAATGTGATCACGAGATATGCCGCTGTGAATATATCCAGCGAAGTAATACCTTCCGAATTGGTAAAATAAATGGTTGCGTAGAACACGAAGAACGCGAATGCCAGGAACAGAAAACCCAGTCCGAACTTCACTACTGTATTCGGTTCTATTTTCTTCTTAGCCATAGCCAGCCATAACAAGCCGACAATAGGTGCAAAGATGATAACGAACAGTGAGTTGGCGGCATTGTTCACACCATTAGGATCCAGCTTTATGACACCGAAGAGTTTATCATCAAGATTATTTGCAGCAAACAAACTGAGTGAACCACCACTCTGCTCAAAGAATGCCCAGAACACAATAGAGAATATAATGAATACCAGTGCCGCGAAAAGTTTCTGCACTTCTACTTTAGAGTATTTCGTCATTTCATAGAACAGGTATATCAAAGTACAAGGCCCTATTATGTACATAAACCAGTCGGTATACTCTGTCTTTGCTACCATCGTCATGATGATAGGAATGATAGCCAATGAGCCTATATATACTGCATACTCATACCATTTTGCCTGACGTGCAGACACACCTTTTTTCGCACCCTGCTCGGTGAAGATGGTATCCTTACCGGCATTGGCGTCGTCAACAGCCTTAGGTAATAATGGAGACAGACCAATGGGACCAAGTGACTTGCGGGTGAACACAAAAGTGATGAGACTGATCGTCATTACGATAGCAGCAAGGCCGAAAGCAAGGTTCCACGAGTAGTCTTTACCGATAGCGATACATGCATAACCACCTAAGAGCGCGCCTATGTTGATCCCTGAATAGAACAGCGAGAAACCTGCATCGCGCCTTACGTCACCTTGCTTGTAAAGGGTACCCACCATTGTAGAGATGTTGGGCTTGAAGAAGCCTGTACCTATAATATTAAAGGCAATACCCAGGAAGAAGAACTTATGCGGATCAATGGAGAGTATCACACTACCTGTTATCATCAGCAGGCCACCCCAGAAAAGCGATTTGCGATAACCCAGTATCTTGTCGGCAAAAAGGCCGCCGATGAATGTAAAGGCATAAACAAAAGCTTGTGTAGCGCCATATTGCAGGTTGGCCACGTCTTCTTTCATCAGCAGCTGGTGCACCATAAAGAAGGTGAGCATCCCCCTCATACCGTAGAAACAGAAGCGTTCCCACATTTCGGAAAAGAACAGGTACCACAGTTGCTTAGGGTACTTACCCTTAAAATCCTGTATCTGCTCTAAGGTTTGATATTCGTTTGATTGCATGGTTTGTTTTTAATGCTTGAAAACAATTTACGTTCCAAAATAAACTTATTTTCCCGTTTCCCCCTTTTTCTACCCCATAAAAAAGCTTCCCGGGTCGGCTGAGCCGACCCGGGAAGCTTTTCAAAATTACAAACAAGTTTATCTTATACCATGCATCATTTTCAGTAACTTCTTCGACAAGACGAATAATATGATCGCCGCGACACCCGACATTACTATAAAGAGTACAAAGAAATCGAACAACGAGGTCATCTGGTAGCCAAGGAAAGAGGTGGTTTTTCCTGCTTCCGGATAAAATGAGCTGAGTGTTCCTGCGAATTTATTCGCAGTCGCATTTGCCAGGAACCATGTGCCCATCAATAACGAAGCAAAACGGGCAGGCGCCAGTTTGTTCACCAAAGAAAGTCCGATAGGCGATAAGCAAAGTTCACCCACAGTATGCAGGAAGTAGAGGGAGATCAGCCACATCATACTCACCTTTACTGTGCCAATGTCGCTAACGCCAATGGCAATTACTACATAGCCTAATGAAAGGAACAGTAACCCCAGTGCCTGCTTATAAGGAGAAGCGGGCTCCAGGTTCTTCTTGCCCAGCTTACCCCACATTTCAGCGAATAAAGGTGCAAGTATTACAATGAAGATAGCATTCACACTATTATATGTGGCTGCGGAAATCTCTTCCATATCAAACCTTTCGCCGCTGATAAAATTAGAGATACATAAGTATACCAGGTATAAACCGATAGCGCCAAAGAAATACTTGAACTCCTTAGGTATGCTCATTATCCTTTGCAATACATAATAAAGAACAAGAGCCAAAGCGGTAATAACAACATATACCATACCCAAACTGGTATGGATATTTACCGTCCTGTCCATCTGCTCATCAGCGAAGAAGGTAAGTGAGGCTCCCGCCTGCTCAAAGGCCGCCCAGAAGAAAATAACGAAGAAGGCAGCAACAAATATTACAATGATCCTGTCACGTTCAATTTTCGTCAGCGACGTATCTGTTAGTATCAGACCCGGAGCTACGATAGAGATACTGAAGATGCAGGCGCCTATCCAGTCCTGTTCCATAACGAAGTGAAAGATTGGTATCAAAGCGACCAGGACAATACCCCATATGATCATACTTGTCTGGGATATCTTACCTCCCACCACTTCTTTATTCACTTCCTTAGAGTCCACCCCTACAACAGGTATAGGATCTTTACTCACCATCTCAGCTGCATCACGTTTTTTATTGGCTATGGCACCTACAGCTTCACCTTCAGGAGTAACGAGATATTTTTTCTTCATTAACTCAAAAGAGAACACACCAAACACCATACCTATACACGCAGCCAGGAAGCCCCATTTGAAATCTTCCGGATTACCTGTGTCACCCAGGATACCACATACCAGCGGAGAGAAGAACGCTCCTAAGTTGATACCCATATAAAACAGCGTGAATGCCGCATCAAGCCTTGTATCACCTCTCGGGTACAACTGGCCAACAAGCGTAGATATATTGGGTTTGAAGAATCCATTACCTATTATCAGCCCGGTAAGACCTACCCACATCAGGATCGTAGCAAGGTCACCGTTCTGGTAGTTAGACGCACTGAAGAACATCATCAATTGCCCCAGAGCCATTAAGAGTCCCCCGATAAATATGGAGCGCCTGTTACCCCAGTATCTGTCGGCTACATAACCACCTATCAGCGGTGTGAGGTAAACCAGCCCTGTGTAGCTACCATATATATTAGACGCCTGTGCTTTGTCCAGGAACAAAGCCTTAGTCATATATAGCGTAAATATGGCACGCATACCATAATAGCTGAAACGTTCCCACATCTCCGTAAAGAAGAGGACAAACAGCCCTTCTGGATGTTTGACTTTAGAACCTGATTGTGCTTGAGACATAAATGTTAATTATAATTTATTTTGAATGGGACAAGATAGTAAAAAATCGAAAAGCTGTACCCCTAAATACAGAAAATACCGCTCGGGGCGGTATTTTCTGTAATCCATTGATATATAATGGGTAAGCGTAATTAATGTATATTTTTCTCCGCCATTACCTTCTTCAGCCACTTCAGCAGGAAGAGCATCAGGAAGGTTGCGACCAGGCAAAGTCCCAGGTTCATCAAGAAGAAGTGCGATTTATTCTCAAAACCTTCCCAAAGGCCGGAAAGCATTCCCGACAGCTTATTACCTACCGACGTAGATAAGAACCACCCACCCATCATGAGGGCAGTCAGCCTTGGCGGACTGAGTTTGGACACCAATGACAATCCCATAGGAGACAGGCATAGCTCACCAAAAGTGATTACACAGTAAGACATGATCAGCCACCAACTGGATGCCTTGCCATCACCGCTCTGAACGGCACTAACAGCACCTACCATTACCAGGGTTGATAAACCGGTAATGAAAAGTCCCAAAGTGATCTTGGCCGGAGTAGATAATTCCTTTTTCCGTTTACGCATAAAGCCCCAGAAACCGACCACCACAGGCGTGAGCATTACTACCCAGAACGGATTGATGGATTGGTACAGCTCTGTAGAATATAACTTTAAGGACGTACCCGGTGCAGGCCTCTCAGCGACAGGCATGTTCTCGAAGTAGGAGCCGCTTACACTATCTGGATTGTAGGTAGCCACCTGTACCATATTGGCCTTTTCGGCTACACTGGCTACGGCAGCAGGCATTTCACGATCAGTGTGGTCTTTTGCCCAGACTGTAAGTGCATCACCATTCTGGTGAAAAACCGCCCAGAATACGATAACACAGAAGAATACGGAAAGCAGTGCGCCAATAGGATTTTTATCTTCTGCACTTGCCCGTCTCCACAGAGAGACATAGAATATCAGTACCGGGATACAACCTATAATGAATGCATCATTAGAATCTGTACCGAAGTAATTACCCGGCAGCATAAAGCCTATGGTGCCACATACAAAAACCGGGAGCAGTACATAGGCAAATATCTTACCCAGCGAAAGATCTTCTTTCTGAGCAGGCTTCAGTACATCGGCATGCTTGATGTGTTTTGTTCCGGCAATGAAAATAATAACACCTATCAGCATACCCGCACCGGCTGCAGCGAATGCCCAGCCCCAGCCATAGTTGATACGCATATAAGCTGCCACGAAGTTGCAGACGAAAGCACCTATGTTGATGCCCATGTAGAAGATATTGTAACCGGCATCCTTATTAGCTCTGTATCGGTCATCGTTGTACAGATTTCCGACAAGTGTAGAGATATTGGGTTTGAAAAAGCCATTACCCAAAATGATAAGCAGCAAGGCAATATAAAATGCCATCTCATTATGAATGGACAGGCAAAAATATCCCGCCGACATTAATAGCCCACCTATTACAATAGACCGTCGGTACCCAAGTATGCGATCAGCAAGCAAACCGCCGATAAATGGAGTGAGATAAACCAGGCCGATATAAGTACCATAGATATCCGACTTTTTACTCGGACTGAATCCCATACCGCCATGATCGAAGGAGTCGAGCATGTATAGGGAGAATATTCCTATTATAAGGTAGAAGCCAAAACGCTCCCACATCTCGGAAAAGAATAATACATACAGGCCTTTAGGGTGCTTCGGCGCCGACTTGTCGTCGAGGGCGAGGGGGTCCTGATTTAATTCCGGTTCTTTCATGCGTTAATAATTTTCTGAAAGATAAGCGGTTGTTTGAATACTTTTGCGCTTTGGAATTGGCTTTTATCCCCATAGGTGATGGTATTTGTGGGGGTATTTTTAAAAATACAGACAAATGAACATTCTGCTCTTAGGCTCAGGAGGACGTGAAAACGCCATATCGTGGAAACTGAAACAAAGTCCGCTGTGTGAGAACTTATACATCGCTCCCGGTAATGCGGGCAGTGCAGCCTATGGTACCAATGTGCCTCTTTCGCTGAAAGACTTCGCAGGCATCAAACAATTTTGCCTCGATAATAATATACATATCCTTTTCCCCGGAGGAGAAGATACTTTAGTTGCGGGCATCTACGATTTCTTCAAAGGTGACGAGCAACTGAAGCACATAATAGTTTGCGGCCCGTCGAAAGAAGGAGCGCAACTGGAAGGCAGCAAGGCCTTTGCCAAGGAATTCATGATGCGCCACAATATTCCTACGGCTGCTTACCGTGAATTCAACGACAGCAACTTTGATGAGGGTGTGGCTTACCTGAATGCACAATCACTACCGATAGTTTTGAAAGCAGACGGACTGGCCGCAGGTAAAGGTGTAGTGATAGCAGAAAGCCACGATGAAGCGATCGATGCTTTCACCACAATGATAAAGGGCGCGCAGTTTGGCGAGGCAAGCGCTACTGTAGTTGTGGAACAATTCCTGACGGGTATAGAGCTGTCGGTATTTGTGATGACGGACGGTACCAATTACGTACGCCTGCCCGAAGCAAAAGATTACAAGCGCATAGGCGAAGGAGATACAGGTCCTAACACTGGTGGGATGGGTGCTATTTCCCCTGTTCCTTTTGCTGACCCTGAGTTCATGCAGAAGATTGTAAGCCAGGTGATAGAGCCTACGGTGAACGGACTGAAAGCAGAGAACATTACTTATCATGGCTTCATCTTCTTCGGATTGATAAAAGTAGATGGAGAACCATATGTGATAGAATACAATTGCCGCATGGGCGACCCCGAAACAGAAGTGGTAATGCCACGACTGGAAAATGACCTGGTGGAAATGATACTGAAGATGGACGCAGGTAAGCTGAATGAAGTAGCCGTAACGCATAACCCTAAAGCTGCCTGCACAGTGATGCTGGTATCGGAAGGTTACCCGGGTGATTATCCTAAAGGAAGGATCATGCACGGACTGGAACAAGCGGAAGGCAGTATATTATTCCATGCCGGTACGGCGCAGATGGGCGATGAGATCATTACCAATGGCGGACGTGTTTTGGCTATTACTTCTTATGGCGAAGATATAAAAGAGGCGTTGGCTACTTCTTATAAAAATGCAGAGAAGATCGGCTACGAAGGGAAGTATTACAGGAAGGATATAGGGTTTGAGTTCTAGTTTTTACAGTTTTTGAAATTTTATTTGCCACGGGATTTCTCGTGGCATTATTATTTAAGGTGATCTATATATCATTCACCACAAACATTAATTATGAAAGTAACTATTTATGCAGCTGCGCTGCTGACCCTGATAAGTTTAGGTTCTTGCGCTACATACAAGTACACGCACCTCAGCGGACCGCAAACGGCTAAAGTGCCCGGGGCAAGTGTCAGTACATATACCCGCTACAGCCAGATAGAGCCACAGGTAAAGGATATTCAGCCGACAGGCAAAATTGTCTATAAGGCCAGGAATGAAAAGAAACTATGGAAACATGCCCGTAATATAGCCGGCCGTCATGGTTCTAATTCTGTCTATATGGACAAGAACATCTACGGTAACGACTCGTTCATGACAAGAGGCGTGATCTACACCTTTAATAAAAAGCCACAGTAATTCCTATTGATATTATAAATGCCACGACAACATCGTGGCATTTTTATTTGTAGACTAATTACGCACTTGTGAGTGACCTAAATGCTTTTCCGAGGTTGTCGATAATATCCCCCGCTACCATACTTTCCATCGAATACTGTTGCGATGCATACTCCCCTGCTTTGCCATGTAGATAAACACCCATGATGGCTGAGGCTGTTGGGGTATAACCTTGCGCGAGTAAGCCTGTGATGATACCCGTGAGTACATCCCCGCTGCCTGCGGTGGCGAGGCCTGCGTTGCCGGAAAGATTGTAGCGGCATTCTCCTTCGTGACTGATGACGGCGGTGTACCGGTCTTTCAACACTATATTCAGGTTGTAACGCATGGCCTGCATACGCGCGAGCTCTACGCGCTGCATAGAATCTTTGGATGGGCCGAAGAGCCGTTCAAATTCTTTAGGGTGAGGTGTGAGTATGCTGCCAGCCGGAATTTTATTCAGCAGCTCCGGGTGGCGGGCTATGATGTTGAGCGCATCAGCATCTATCACGAGCGGCTCTTTAGCCGCTTCTATGAACGAACAAAATGCAGCGATAGTATTATCCTCTGTACCGATGCCGCAACCGATGCCGATAGCAGTTGCTTGCTCCCATCCCGCTATGTTATTAATATGGTTCTGCCCCTTGGTGATGCACATGGCTTCAGGGGCGAGTGTTTGCATAATGGTGTAACCCACTTCCGGGCACATGGTGTAAACCTTGCCTGCTCCTGCGCGGGAAGCGGCTTTGGTGGCCAGGGCTATCGCTCCCATCATGCCATGACTACCACCTATCAGCATGGCTGTACCATAAGTGCCTTTGTGCGTAAATGGTTTGCGCGGACGATAGTACTCAAGCACGTCTTCCTTACTGATAGTATGATAATGACTGACAACAGAACGAATGAACTTTTCATCAAGGCCAATATCGAGAATATGAATATCACCGCAAAGCTTACCGCCTTCGGGATGGAGGAAACTGCGTTTGTGGAGTTGGAATGTGAGCGTGTGCGCTGCCTCTATCACTGCATCGTTTGACGATGGCAAACTATCAGCCGGCAAGCCCGACGGAATATCAATCGATATCACCTCATTTGGCAACTCATTTATCTTCCTGATGAATTTCCCTATCCATCCATCAGCAGTGCGATTAAGCCCTGTGCCTAGTAAGGCATCTATGATGAAAATGTGCGGGGCTATATCTGTTATATAAGTATCAGGCTGGAGGTCTTCCACTATGGCGGGCGCTATACGTTGCAACCTGTTGAGATTTGAAGCGCAGTCGCGGGAGAGTTCTGAGCCCATGGGCAGAACGAAAGCCTTTACCGCATATCCCTGGCGATGTAATAAGCGGGTGATAGCAAGCCCGTCACCACCATTGTTGCCGCTACCGCACAATACCACGAAAAGCGTGTCTTTGGGATAGCGGTTTATGAGCCAGTCGGTAGCCCTGTTGGCTGCCCGTTCCATAAGGTCTATAGACAGTATGGGGATAGTGTTGATGGTATGTTCATCACAGGCTTTTATCTGGGCGGCAGAGAGGATCTTCATATTTGCTATTTCGCTATTGGTCGCAGCGGTGATTTCACAAAGTTATTTCATAAACTTCAAGCCAGCATTTTTACTAAAAACACCATAAATAACAACAAATCCACATACTGTATTTACTTTTTGCCACTATTAGGTAAATGCTATCTTTGTTTAGCTAGAGTTGTTGGCTAAAAATACGTCTTTATTAAAAAATACTACACTGTATGCAAAAGCGCAAAAGCTTACTTACCATTCTATTTGTACTCCTATCTATTTCAACCTTTGCACAAAATGCCACAATAAAAGGCTTTGTCTATGATAAAGAGACCGGTGAGCCTATGATCTACACCGTAGTTGCCCTCCAGGGAACTAAAATAGGTGTGCAGACAGATCTTAACGGTTATTTCACGCTGGCACAACTGGCACCGGGTAAATACACTGTATTTACTACCCTCACCGGCTACGATACAGCTATGGTAGATGTAAATCTCCAGGCCGGACAACTGGAGAATCTCAAACTCTTTATATCCCCCCGTGCAACCACCCTGGAAGATGTAGAAATATCGGCCAGGAAAAAAGACAAGACTTCTAAAGTGGGCGTAGGTGTAACAGCCATCAGCCCTACTGAAATAAATAAACTACCCAGCGTAGGTGGTGAGCCCGATCTGGCGCAGTTCCTGCAGGTATTACCCGGTGTTGTGTTTACAGGTGACCAGGGCGGACAACTATACATTCGCGGTGGCTCACCTACACAGACAGGTATATTGCTGGATGGGGTAACTATTTACAATCCTTTCCACACTATCGGCTTGTTCTCCATTTTTGAAACAGACGCAATACGCAGTGCGGAAGTAACCTCCAGCGGTTTTGGTGCAGAGTATGGTAACAGAACTTCTGCGATAGTGGATGTGCGTACCAAGGACGGTAACAAGAACAACCTTTCCGGTAAAGTCTCCTTCTCTCCTATCATGGCACATGCTATGCTCGAAGGTCCGCTGATGAAACCTAAAGAAGCGGGAAGCTCAAGCATCTCCTTCCTGCTGTCTGCAAAACACAGTTATCTTGAAGGTGTTTCTAAATCACTTTATGGCGGGTTGAACGAGTCTATAAAGGCTAACGGTATGCCATTCACCTTTACGGATCTGTATGGTAAAGTTTCCTTCGGACTGGACAATGGTAGCAAGCTGAACCTGTTCGGGTTCAACTTCAGCGACAGGGCTAAAGTTATTAACCCCCAAAGCTATGTACAGGAAGCAGGGCTGAAATGGGATGCAACAGGTGGTGGCGCAACATTCGTGCTTTCTCCTGCAGGGTCTTCAGCATTGATCAACGGTAAGTTTGCCTACTCAAATTATGACATAGAACTGAACGAAAATTCAGGTGGCCTGAGCAATACCAGGAAAAGCAGCATTGCAGGATTTGAAGCGGCGATCGATTTCACCTATTACCTGAAAGGTTATAGCCAATTGAAATATGGCCTTGAAGTGAGCGGTCTGAATACTACGCTTGACTATACAAACCAGTTTTCTAACAAATTCGACCTGAAACGCAATAATACCACCGCAGCTTTATTTGTCAACTATCGCAAAAACTTCGGCGACAAATTCGTTCTTGATCCAAGCATCAGGTTACAATACTATGCGTCATTGTCAACTTTCTCTCCCGAGCCACGCCTGGGTATGAAATATAACGTAACACCAAACATACGCCTGAAAGCAGCTGCGGGCATGTACTCACAAAACATTATCAGTACCAAGAGTGATAAAGACATCGTGAACTTCTTTACCGGTTTCCTGCTGAGCCCGGATGAGAATGTATATAACACTAACGACGAGAAATTAAAAAGCAATGTACAAAGAGCCACCCACTTAGCCGGTGGACTGGAAGTGGATATTGAAGATGTAGAAATAAACATAGAACCCTGGTATAAAAAATTCACTGACTACACTGAGTTGAACAGGTATAAGAACCCTAACAATACCACATCACCATCAGCTAACTCCAACTTTATTGCAGGCGATGGTGAAGCAACAGGTGTTGACTTCTCTTTAAAGTATAATTATAGCAGGATATATCTCTGGAGCGTATTCTCTTATCAGAAAATACTGTTCACTACAAAGGATAACGAAAACAACGTACAGTCATATCCTCCTCCGTTCGACCGCCGTTTTAATATGAACCTCTTCGGCTCCTACACCGCAGGCAAGAAAAGGTTATGGGATCTCTCGGCACGTTACAACCTTGGCTCTCCATTCCCGTTCACACAGACACAAGCATTCTTTGAAAACCCTGACCTGCCATCGGTGAATAGTAACATAACCGAAAACAACGGTAACCTTTCCGTCCTGTATGCTGAAACGATCAATGGTGGTCGTCTGTCATGGTATCACCGTGTGGACGTATCTGTAAAGAGACGTTTTGTGATCACTAAGAAATCGAACATAGACGCGATATTCAGTGTGAGCAATGTGGCTAACCGCAATAACATATTTTACGTAGACCGTATCACAAACGCCAAAGTATATCAATTGCCACTATTCCCCAGCCTGAGTGTTGGCTGGAGTTTTTAAGCATGATGAATGAGACAAAAAAAACAGAAACACACCAACCACATATTTTCAGCCTTTGCTATAGCCATGTCCCTTTCCACAGGGGCATGGGCGCAAATACATACACCTGAGTTACCGGCGAATAAGAACCTGGTACTGGCACAAGAGCAGTTTTACCAGGGGCATTTTGCACTGGCATTACAAAGCGCTGAAGCCTATGAACAGCAACATCCGCAGAATACCAGTGCTAAAGAGACAGACCTTATTAATAAAGCCTCTTTCTTTTCAGCGGTATCTGCCTTAAAGCTGAACCTTGCAGGTTGCGAGGATACAGCCATAGCCACTATTAATACTACTTCCAACCCTGCCTATAAGCAGCGGACAGCATTTGCATTGGCGCAGTATTACTTCCACCACAACAGGCTCACCAGTGCTATACCCTACTACGAGATGGCAAACTATGCCAACCTCAGTAACCGGGAAATAGCCGATAGCAGGTTTGAACTGGCATATTGCTACTTCAACAGTATGCAGTTTGACAAGGCAGAGCCCATGTTCGCCTCTATAAAAGAGCTGGAAGGCAAGTACCATACTGCGGGTAACTATTACTATGGTTTGCTGGCATTCAACAAAAACAATTACCAGGAAGCACTCAGCAGCTTCGAGCGTATAAAGAATCAACCGGAGTATAGTAAGATAGTACCTTACTATATCGCGGAGATCTATTACTTCACAGGGGAAAGGCAAAAAGCGCTGAACGAAGCATTAGCACTTATTGGCGGAGCGGAAAAATCGTTTTACCACAATGAACTGCACCTATTGGCAGCACAGGTGCTTTTTGAAGAAGAACGTTATGGCGATGCCCTTCCTTACTTCGAGCATTATTACGAGAGTACAGAAAAGATAAGAAAAGAAGACCTGTACGAGATGGGTTACAGCTACTATCGTGTAGGTGAATGGGATAATGCTATCGAGAAATTCAAACCGCTAAGCAGCTCGCAAGACACAATGGGCCAGACGGCTATGTACCTGCTGGGCGATTGCTACCTGAAAACAAATGATAAGCGCAGCGCGAGAAATGCTTTCGGCATTTGCGCTGATATGCCGTTCAATGAAACGCAACAGGAATCATCATTGATGTTGTATGGAAAACTCTCCTATGAGCTGGGCTACAATGACGATGCGATGCAGGCTTTCACAAGCCTGCTGGCAGACTACCCTACTTCCGGCTACAGGGACGAGGCAAAAACCTTGTCTTCTGACCTGATGATAAAATCGAGCAACTATGCTGAAGCATACTACTCGCTGAAGGAAGTAAAGAACAGGAACGACCAATATTACCGGACTCGTCAGAAGGTTGCTTTCGGTTATGCCATGCAACAACTGCAACTGAATAATACCGACTTCGCTGATGAATTGCTGACAGCTTCTCTGGAACGTTCCAGCGATCCTACTTATGAGTCGGCTGCTAACTTCTGGAAAAGTGAACTTGCTTATAAAGCAGGACGATACAACGATGTAATAAAATACGCTAACCAGTATGTAAGCAAAGGAGACTATGGTGTACAATACCTGAGCCCTACTGCTACTAAGCCACATGCCTATATGAACATGGGCTACGCTGCAATGGAACTGGGACAGTATGCCGCAGCACAAGACTACTTCAGCCGGGCAAATGGCGAAGGCGGTACTAACCTCAACGCTTCTATCCGTGAGGCAGATGCCTTCTTTATGCAAAAGAACTTTGCACAGGCATCGGCACTGTACGACAAAGTAATACTAGCCAACAACAGCGATGCAGACTATGCACGCTACCAGAAAAGCCTGATAATGGGCCTTGAGGGTAGAAATAGCGACAAGGCCGCTTTGCTGCAATCGTTAATATCAGCTAAGCCACCTTCCGCATATGCTAACGATGCGCGCTATGAGCTGGGCCTCATGCATATAGAAAACGACAAGTACCAATCGGCCATCACTGCTATGGTGCCGCTCACTGACGCGGCATCAGGAAAGAACCTCGCTCCAAAAGCATGGATGAAGATCGGGTTTGCTTATCAGCAATTGAATAACGATACCAAAGCGATAGAAGCCTACAAACATGTAATAACAGACTTCCCTAATTCACCGGAGCGTATCTCCGCATTGGATGCATTGAAGAGCCTGTACATAGAAAGCAATCAGCCATCGGCTTATGCTCAATTATTGAAAGACAATAATCTACCTGCAGTGGGTAGCAGTTCTATCGACTCTGCATATTACTCTGCCGCAGAAGCACAGTATGCAAGTGGCAAATGGGACAAATCAGAAGTTGCATTCAGCCAATACCTGCAACAATATCCAAATGGTGCTTTTACCATGAAGGCATATTACTACAGGGGAGAAAGCTATTACCAACAGAAAAAGTATAAGGAAGCACTGGCTGATTATATAAAAGTATTGGAAAGCCCATGGAATGAATTCTCTGAAGGGAGTGCCCGCAAAGCCGCAGGTATTGCTTACCAGGAGAAAGACTATAATACTGCCTATACTGCATACCAGCAGCTGCGCAACAGTGCCATGGACAACAATGGTCTGCAACTTTCCTACAAGGGGATGATGAAGTCGGCGTTTAACCTGGGCAAGCACAGCGAGACCAGCGCCTATGCCGACACCCTGTTGACGTTACCGGAGATAGATGAAATAACTACTAACGAAGCGCAACTGTATAAAGCAAAATCCCTGCAACAATTTACCCGAATGGATGACGCATTGAATCTCTACAAGCAACTGGAGAACTCTAAAAGCACCAACATTGCCCAGGAAGCCCGCTATGAAATAGCAGCCATCTACCTGCAACAGAATAAACTGAAGGAAGCAGAAGAAGCAGCGGGCAAAGCGATTACTAAGTCTTCGGGCAGTGATACCAAAGCATTCCTGCTGATGGCAGATATACTGACACAACAGAAAGATTACTTTAACGCTAAAGCAACCCTGCAAAGCGTTATCAAGAATACGAAAGACCTAAGCTTAAAACAGGAAGCAACAAAGAAACTGGAACAGGTAAAAGCATTGGAAAAACAACAAAGCAAATTATCTGACTAATGAAAAGAAGCATGAGGGTGAAACAATTATATATCACTACTGCCCTGCTGGCATTAGGCACTACTGCTTTCGCACAGGCCCGCAAGGACACAGTGATAAAAGGAACGACCATTGAAGTAATACAATCATACAAGCCCGAAGTAAAAATGGCACCGAAGAAAGAGTATGTGGCTACACCGCCGCCTGCAGATACTTCGCGCCCGCGCTTTAGTTATGAGGTGCCACAGCAAGCATTGTTCTATACCTACAGCTCTTTACCGCTTCGCCCATTGGCACTTGGTAAGGATTCGCTGATACTGCCTTTTGCCAATTATGTAAAAGCAGGCTTTGGTAACCTGGGTACTGTTTACATAGATGCCGGCTTCGGCGGACTGAAAGGAACGAACTACGAAACAGCTATACGCCTGCATCACTTATCACAAAAGGGAGATATAGAACACCAAAAGACCGCATCAAGTGGCGTAAACGCTGACGGCACTTACCACAGTGCTAACCACGACTGGCATGCTTCATTGTTATATAACAGGAGCCAGTTCGGCTACTTCGGTTACGACCATAGCCTGTATGAATATACCAACCGCGATTCGGTAACTCAAGTCTTCAACCTGTTCCGTGTTGGAGTGGATATGCAACCCCGCAAAGGAGAATACAGAACGGTAACTTACCATCCCGGCGTCACCTTTTCCAGCTACAGCGATAATCACAATGCCTCCGAAACCAGTTTCGGTTTCAATGCACCGTTCTTCTACAACCTCGATTCTATACAATTTGAAGTCGGCCTGAGCGGCGTATTCACCCAGCTGAACGTGAGCCCTTTCGTAGCTGAGAACAACAACATGTTACAGATAAACCCGGGGATGCGCTTCAGCCAGAACGGATTTAGCGGTCACGTTTACCTGAGGCCAACTTTCGGTAAGGACAACAGCTATCTCCTCCCCGACCTGAGAGCAGCATATATAATACCCAACAGCCAGTTTGTAATAGCTGCGGGTTATCAATCTAATCTGAGAAGAAATACTTACGAAGAGCTTTCTACTTACAACCCGTATATGTTCAACCTGTTCAGCGTACAACAAACACGCACAGACGAGATATATGGCAGTGTACAGACCAACGTAGGTAATCACATCAACTTCGGTGCGAAGGTGAGCTGGTGGAACTACAATCATCTACCCCTGTTCCTGAACGACTCTCTTGACCAGAAGCAATTCTATATAGTGCATGATAAGGTCAACGCTATATCCTTCCAGGCTAATCTGCGATATCAAGTCAACACTACACTTTCTATCGGTGTTAATGCCATGATCAACGGCTTTACCCCAGACGCGCAGAAAGAGGTGTGGCATGAACCCGGCGTGCGCTTTAATGCAGACTTCATACTGCGTCCCGTACCTGAGCTGACCATCACCGGCTATTTGGCGGTGGTAAACGGTATAAAAGCCTATAACATTTACGACCAGACTGTGAATACCCGTGGCGTATTCGACTTAGGCGCAGGCGTGGAATACAACTTTATACCCCGCCTCTCAGCCTTCATCAACGTTAATAACATGCTGAATAACAAGTATGAACGCTGGCTGGGATATAATAGTTATGGCTTTAATATCTATGGCGGGCTTAGGCTAAAATTCTAGAAATACCAACGGGAAAATGTGAGGGCTTATACTTATCTTACAACCCAATTACATATAGAGAGATGGATGTAGCTAAATACATAGGGCTATTCTTATTAAAAAATAATTTTTGTTACATACACGGTTTAGGCAATCTGGAATTGAAAAAGAAACCGGCTTCCTACAACGGTGACGCGTTGTTGCCGCCTAGCTATGATGTACTTCTAAGCCCCTCAGGTTCTATTGATGATAACCTGGCAAACTTTGTTGCCAGCAACGAACAGATCAGCATATCAAAAGCTTCGAACGCACTGCGCGACTTCAGCACACAAGCGCGTGCCGACCTTAGCGCAGGCAGAGTAGTTGCGATACCGGCTATCGGTAACTTCTATGAAGATGAAGGGAAAATACGTTTTGCCAGCGACCCCAATTTAAAATACACGCCCCCTTCCATATCTGTAACCAAAGTACATAAAGCAGTAGATCCACTTCCTAATCTTCCGGTTAGTGTTAAGTCGGAAACTAATCCGGGTGGTAAGCCATATATTCCTGTACATACACCATCTGAAGAAGAAGGTGACGACGAAAGAGCAGCGCTTAACTGGCCGAGGATAATACTGGTAGCGGTAGTACTGCTGGCACTTGCAGCGATCGTTACGTTTGCGGTGAAGAAGTTCAGAGGCGGCGAAGATACATTGCAACCAGTACTGCCTACCAAGGAGAATGTAGTAGCACCTGCACAGGGCGTAGTTCCTGCTGTAGATAGCAGTGCAGCAACAGCTAATCCCCATGTACTATACAAAGGTGACGAGATCAGCTTCAAAGCGGTACTGGAATCTTATAGCGACAGAAAAAAAGCGCAAAAGAAAGTGGACATGATGAGAGGATGGGGACACCCTGTCGAATTACTTACAGAAGACACCGGCAAGTATTTCATCGTGATGCCTGTTATCTGTTTCACCAGGGACACAGCCAAGTATCTCGATTCCCTCAGTAAATTGTATAATCCAAGCGGTGTAACGATGTACTAACATCATCAAGATAAAATAAAAAAGCTGCTCCTTTCGGAAGCAGCTTTTTTATTTTCCTGCTAATTACTTAGTATCTATTTTAAGCAGTGCCTCAAGTACCGTAAATGTAATGGGGCATACTGTTGTATTCTTTAAGGTGAGAGGTACACGCTTTATCAGCACATCTTCGTCCGTATAAGGATAACGCGCGCAATCACTCGGGCGGTCATCGTATATATTACAGGTATTATCTTCAGCCAGGAAAGGGCACGGTTTGGTCCTCGATACGTAATCATTCTCTTCATCAAGACGTAGGTATCGCGCTACCAGTTCACCTTCTTTTATACGCAGGCTCTTGGCTATGCGCTTGATGTCGGGTTGCTTAAAACGTGGAGAGTGGTTTTTGCAGCAGTTGGCGCACTGCAAGCAATCTATTTTATTGAAAGCCTCTTCATGCAGATCAGGAAGGGCACGCAGAATTTTGTTCTTATTGCCCTTCTCCAGCAGGCGCTTGTACACCTTCTGATTTTCCTTCGCCACCTTTTCCCAGTTCTGCTGCATGTTATTATTAAAAGTAAAAAGTCAAAATCCGTTTGAATTTTGACTTTTGAATTATTTAGAGATTTATTTTCTCCATGATCCTTTCCAGGTCCGAATCGTTGTAGAACTCTATGGTGATAGCGCCTTTACCGCTTTTCTTCCTGTCCAGTTTTACACGTGTGCTGAAGTGTGAGGCCATATTGTCCTCTATGCGTTTGTATGCAGGAGGCAACTTAGCCTTGCCAACTTCCTTAGCCTCTTTAGAAGGTGCTTTCTGCACCCCGCCACTCATGTTCTTTACCAGTTGCTCTGTCTGCCTTACCGACAAACCTTTCTCCTGCACCTCGCGGAATACATAGAGTTGCTGATCCACCAGTTCCAGGCCGATGATAGCACGGGCATGGCCCATGGTCAGCCTGTTATCACGAACGGCCTTTTGTATATCCGGAGGTAATTTTAATAATCGTAAGTAGTTGGTAACAGTAGAGCGGTCTTTCTTCATGCGCTCCGATACTTCTTCCTGTGTCAACGCACACTCATCCATCAGGCGCTTGTAACTGAGTGCGACTTCTATGGCATTCAGGTTCTCACGTTGCAGGTTTTCCAGCAAAGCCATTTCCAACATCTGTTGGTCATCGGCAGTGCGGATGTATGCAGGTATGTCTTTCAGTCCGGCAAGCTTGGATGCACGCAGGCGGCGTTCACCCGATATCAGCTGATATCCCTGCCCCATCTTTATCACCGTTATCGGTTGTATGATGTCATGCAGCTTTATACTCTCTGCCAGTTCCTTCAATGCAGTTTCATCAAAGTCGTGACGGGGTTGCATCGGGTTTACCTGTATCTGCTCCAGCGGTATGCGCAGGATAGAGCCGGTAGTTTGCTGACCGGTAACGGCGGGCACACCTTTCTGCTCGGAGTCGTTTGTTTTCAACTCCTCGTCTATGTTATTCAGCAGGGCACGAATACCCTTCCCCAGGGCTTGCTTCTTATTGGTCTGAGACATGCTCGTCTGTTTCGAATATTTTGTCCTCGTTCTTTATGCGAGTCAGGTTATTTTTCTGTAGAATTTCTTTGGCCAGGTTCAGGTAGTTGATAGCACCTGTACTTTCCGCATCATAAAGCAATGCCGGCTTACCGAAGCTTGGCGCTTCACCCAGCCTTGTATTACGGTGTACGATGGTATTGAAGACAAGGTCCTCAAAGTGGTTCTTTATCTCTTCCACTACCTGGTTGCTCAGGCGGAGGCGGCCGTCATACATCGTCATCAGGATACCTTCTATTTGCAGTTCGGTATTGATGCGCGTCTGCACGATCTTGATGGTGTTCAGCAATTTGCCTAAACCCTCCAGGGCGAAGTATTCGCACTGTACCGGTATCACTACGCTGTCAGCAGCGGTGAGGGCGTTCACTGTTATCAGGCCAAGAGACGGAGAACAATCGATGATGATGAAATCATACTTGTCCTTCAGCTCTTCCATCGCCTTGCGCAGGATATGCTCACGGCTCGGGTGGTGGATCAGTTCTATTTCCGCACCCACCAGGTCAAGGTGAGATGGTATCAGGGATAGATTAGGCGTGTCTGTTTCCAGTATCACCTGGCTGATAGGCGTTTCATTCACCATACAGTCATAAAGGCTTACCTGTATGTTCTTCAGGTCAAAGCCATTACCCGTAGTGCTGTTCGCCTGCGGGTCGCCGTCTATCAACAGTGTTTTGTACTCTAATACCGCAAGGCTCGCGGCAAGGTTAATTGCCGTGGTAGTCTTTCCTACTCCACCTTTCTGGTTCGCGATCGCTATTACTTTAGCCATATGTTCCGGTTATCCCTCTATGCAATTAAAATACGCATTTTCCGATGGAAACTTACACAAATTAAATACAACAGGAATATATATAATTATAAACTAATTGTTTCCCCTATGTTAGGCAGCTTTAGGTCTAATCCCGCACTGCTGAACTGTTCTTTTGCCTTTTCGTGGTCGATCTTAATATACCCGAAAGTATCATAATGCACTCCTACGATCTTTTTGCACTGTATGAAGTCGGCAGCAATGACCGCATCTTCTGCATTCATCGTAAAGTTACCACCAATTGGCAGAATAGCGAAATCCAGCTTGGCATAACGCGGAATTAATTGCATTTCCATGCTCAGGCAGGTATCCCCGGCGTAGTAGAAGTTGCCTTCCGCCGTTTTTATCAGTATTCCCGCAGGGTTTCCGCCATAGCTGCCATCAGGCAGACCGCTGCTGTGCCATGCCGGCACCAGGCGCACCTCCCCGAAATCAAACTGGAATGAGCCGTAATTCATCGGGTGGACATTCTCTACACCCTGCTTACCCGCCCAGTCAGTTACTTCCACCATGCCTATCACCTTAGCCCCTGTACGCTTGGCGATTGCAGCCATATCCGCAATATGGTCACCATGACCGTGGCTGAGGAGGATATAATCCGCCTCTAGGGTATTGATATCTATGTCTTTCGCCAGCTCATTACCCGTAATAAAGGGATCAAAAAGCAGTTTCTTGCCCGCTACCTCAATGCTAAAGCAGGCATGGCCGTAAAAAGTAAATTTCATCTGTGAAAACCCGTGGTTAGTGTTAGACAAATTTATGATAGATGCACGGGATTTGGTGGAGAGTGGGGATAAAAACATTCACTCCAGCGTCAACTCGACCACTCACGTCTTTGCGAGGAACGAAGCAATCCCACGAAATGGATAGCAGAAAATGAGGGAGTGATAAAAACCCTTAGTTAGTCTTAGACAAATTTATGATAGATGCGCGGGATTGGGTGGGCAGTGGGGATAAAAACATTCACGCTAGAGTCAACTCCACCACTCGCGTCTTTGCGAGGAACGAAGCAATCCCACGAAATGGATAGCAGAAAATGAGGGAGTGATAAAAACCCTTGGTTAGTGTTAGACAAATTTATGATAGATGCGCGGGATTGGGTGGGCAGTGGGGATAAAAAGGCGGATTATTCGTCAGTTGACATCGCATAGTTTAAAGCGCGCAATCTTTCACTAGCATTAAGAGGTAAAATATTTTGATATAGCTCCTTTGCCTTTGTTACCTTTTCAGGATAAATATCATCAGCA
Source organism: Bacteroidetes bacterium UBA7674 (assembly GCA_002483105.1). Classification (GTDB taxonomy): domain Bacteria; phylum Bacteroidota; class Bacteroidia; order Chitinophagales; family Chitinophagaceae; genus MKUN01. Next base: position 14,994 of record DLHG01000013.1, on the reverse strand, counting down.
GTAACTACAGACCAAAAATTATCTCCGAATAAAGTGATAGACATTCTTGTCTTGTAAATACTTGCTTCATTCTCATTACGAACTTTTAATTCAAAACCTGGGAAATCGCTTAAATATTCATACCATGTCCTATTATTCGGTTCTATAGAAGCTAACACTTGTGATGATGCTCTAAAATCATTAATAAAGAACATTCGAAGAATGTGTTTATAAAATTTTGCACCCTCTAATATACGGTCAATATCTTCAATTTGTTTTTGCCCTTCACCCTCAGGATTTAATTTCTTAACGATATTTTCAAGCAACTCTTCAGTCTTCTTATTGATTAATGCTAGACTATCGAGAGTAGCATTTACAACTTTCTGACTATTTATTCTCTTCCTTTCATTAAGGAAATCATAAAACATCCCTGCCCACTGTTTTCCTAAAAAAGCTTTTATATCTCGTACAAATTCAAATGAAAAAAAACCATTGTTTACATCTGCCGAACGGACTCTATTTATGAACTCAAAAATCTGAATAGCATATTCCTGATTTTCAATTGATGGAAAATCAATTTGAGATATTAAATCTTTGTTATGCCTATTTTTTTGATATAGACGATGATCATCAAATACATCTTTTTTTATAAAAGTAAAAACAGGTATTTTCTTTTGTACAGCCGCTTCATACTCTGCATTTGTAATTGACTTAGTTACATCATATATATAACTACCGCCGAATCTACCTCCAATTATAAGAATAAATAACTGACAATTATCTATTTCTATAACACAACTTTCGTGAGTATGTAAATCCGGATGATAAAATACATCGCCTTTTTCACTTAGTGTAGGTTCGAAACAATAACTGACTATAAACTCAGAAAGACTATCGCGAATTTGACCTAAATCATAACACGTTGAACTTATAAAAACTTTAGGTGCTGCCATTCCTCAAAAATAATGAATTATCCTCACTTATAAACGTTATTCACACACATGATTACGAGGCACGAATAGTTCACCTCTGCCTTCATTCAATCTTATCATCTTAATGTTACTGCATGCATAAAGGAGGCACGAAGCAATCTCTTATGTGTTTTTCACTTGTGCAACAAATAACAGCAGTTAGCAACTGCCACAATCCCTCGCATCTTATCCACAAAACCACCACCCCACCCACACTCTTCGTATCTTTGCTACATCAGTAAACAGCTGAAGCCTTACCATAAAAAGCTCTTTACTTTTAGCGGTAGCAAAGTTTACTTTTGGCGGTAATTTGATTTACTTTTCACTACCCAAAGCGGTAGTATCATTTACCCAAACGGTAGCAAAACGGTAGTTTGGAATTTTGAAACCCTTGTCAGCATTGCATTCAACTCAAAAACAGGCTCCTGCGGTTTACTTTTGAAAATGCGCTGCCGCAAGTTTGCAATTTGCTGCAATAAATAGTGGCGGTTGGCAACTCCACACTTGCACTAAGTAATTATCTTTACCAAAACACTCCTCATCATGAACGATAAGAATCTCGAACGTGTTAAGAAAATGTCTTTTGCCAGTGTCTATCCGCACTATATCACCAAGGTGGAGAAAAAAGGGCGAACCATAGAGGAACTGCACCAGGTTATCTCCTGGCTGACAGGCTACAACGACAAGTCCCTGCAAAAAATAATAGACAATAAAACTGACTTCGAGACCTTCTTCGCTAAAGCGCCGAAGTTCAATCCCAACGCTTCAAAGATCACAGGCCTCATCTGCGGCTACCGGGTAGAAGAAATAGAAGACCCCTTCATGCAAAAGGTCCGCTACCTGGATAAGATAGTAGATGAACTGGCAAAGGGAAAGAAAATGGAGAAGATTCTCAGGGAGTAGATCATTGGCAAATAACCAACGCTCCTTATCTTACACTAATGTCCAGAACACTGTTCCTGTTTATTCTATCTCTTGTCTTAAGCTTTCAAAGCATTGCGCAGGGATATTATGTATTTGTAGGTTCCTACAATTGGGATAAAAATAAAGATGGCCTCTATGTATACAAATTGGATACGGTTAACGGCGATCTAACTTTTGTTGCTGCGCATAAAATACTGAACCCTTCCTATCTCTCTATTTCTGCCAACGGCAAATACATCTACGCCTGCACAGAAACGAAAACGCCGGGTGCCGGTAGTGTCAGTAGTTTTTCATTTAGCCCCAACAGCGGGAAGCTTGAATACCTGAATAGCCGGAGCAGTCAGGGCGAGAACCCGGTTTACCTCAGTACAGACAAAGCAGGAAAATGGCTGGTCAATGCTAATTATACACAAGCGGGCATCTCAGTTTATCCGCTGAATGCAGATGGAAGTATTGGGGACATCGCACAGCATTTCAGGCACAAAGGGAAAAGCATAGATGCCGGAAGACAAGATGCAGCTCATCCACACTCAGTAGTTTTTTCACCTGCTGAAGACTATATATTCATGCCCGACTTAGGCTCTGATAAGATATGGTGCTATAAGTTTGATGGTAGCCTGCCTGAACCTTTGCTGAAAACAGCGCCTGTGCCTTTTATCCTTACCACACCGGGCTCAGGACCGAGGCATTTGACCTTCCATCCTAACGGACAATATGCTTATTGCATAGAAGAACTGAAGGGCACAATCAGCGCCTACAGATATGCAGATGGGTTTCTTGATCGTATCGGGCGCATGAAAGCACATAGCAACCAATATAAGTCTGGTTTCAACAGTGCCGATATTCATATATCGCCCGACGGCAGATTTCTTTATGCATCCAATCGTGGTGAAGAGAATAATATTGCTATCTATGCTATCAAAAATGATGGCACACTAAATTCATTAGGCTATCAATCCACCCACGGCGATCATCCCCGGATATTTGACATTGACCCAACAGGTAAGTTTCTGATAGTTGCCAACCAGACAAGCGGTGATGTAGTAGTATTTCGACGCGACCCAGAGACAGGCCTGTTGGAAAAGGCAGGAAAGCCCGGCAAGATCTTTAATGCCTCCTGCGTAAAGATCTTCAGATATTTGTAGCCGATATTAGCGCCTCACTCCGTACTACCACGTACTAAAAAATACCAATAACTACGGATGCTGTGGCATCAGGCGCTAAGGTAATTTTGTATAAATGATCTATTAAAACAGGATGTATGAAAACAAAATTACTTTTCGGCTTAGCGGCCCTATTATCCTTCCAGGTAAATGCCCAGGAATTTGACCCTACTTTTGATGGTGAGGGATGGAGACAAGATACCATTGGTGCCGGTTATCAGGCGTTCAATGATGTAGTAGTGCAATCGGATAACAAGGTAGTAGCGGTCGGCACTTATTTCATCAATAATTTCACAGAGGATGTGAGCGTTGCGAGGTACAATGTAGATGGCTCCCTTGACAACTCTTTCGGCACAGGTGGGAAAGTAACGCTGATCACAAGCACGGAAGGTATAACGGATCCAAAGATAGCAAGAACGGGCTCAGGCGACATGTACATTCTGGCAAATCGGCCATATGGCGGCGGTGCGTTCTACATATACAAAATGAGTGCAAATGGATCATTGGACAATAGCTTCGGCACTAATGGTATCATACAGGATAGTATCCTTTCAAGTACCCAGACTGGTTTCGAAGGAGCCCATGATATTGCCATCCAGGCAGACGGTAAGATACTGGTTGCAGGATACTACGCCAGGTCAGTTCCTACTACGGAACACGCCGCGTGGGTAATACGCTTTAACACGGACGGAACAAGGGACAATAGCTTTGCCACTAACGGCATGGCAACGGTTATCGGCGGTGACAACAAGTTCAATAAACTACTTATTCAGCCTGATGGCAAGATACTGGCCGGTGGTTGCAGCGGACTGATAGCACAGCAACAGCAGGATTGGATGGTGGCAAGGTTCAATACGGATGGAACTCCGGATAACACTTTTGGCGGCTTGCAGAATGGCACTGTTGTCATCGGCATGCAATATCATGAGCAGGTAAAGGACATGGCGCTGCAATCTGACGGCAGCATCATTATTGGTGGCGCTTGCGGAAATGGCAACGTTACTTTCAGGATCATCAAGCTCACCGCGAACGGATTGAACGATCCTAACTTCGGTACCGATGTAACGACTACCACCAACTGGGGTTATACGAAAGTAGAGTTACAGACATTCACAGACCATGGTTTCGCAGGACTAGCCGTATTAGCTGGTGACAAGATCATCATAGCCGGCTCGGCCAGCAACAGGTTCGCAGCCGTAAGGTTCAATGCTGACGGAGACCCTGATAACACTTTTGCCCTCAACAGCATAGCAGACAGCTCTTTTGCCGGCAGCTATGGCTTTAGTATGGCTGCCACAGCTTTTAATGAAGCTACGGGCAGGTTCTATGTGGTGGGTGCGGTAGCAGACCAAAATCAAGGCATTACCTATTCTAATGTAGCAGCTTTCTTAGTTGCCCAACCTAACAGTGTGAAGCAAGTTGCAGGAACTATGAAATTGAATATCTATCCTAATCCTGTTAATGGCACGTTACACCTTGAAAACATAGAAGGCAATATCCGGGTGCAGGATATCAGCGGTCGCACAATGCTTTCCACGCAAGGGAAAGACATTAACGTGTCTCAACTCTCTGCAGGTATGTACTTCATCAAGTGCATCACTAAAGACGGCACTGCTTACACAGGACAATTTGTAAAGAACTAATTAAATAGACGCCCCTATTACTATAAAGAGCCGGGTGTTGCCCGGCTCTTTATTTATCTAAGCTCTGATCACATGTAAGTGAGTTGTGCATTTTTTTCCTAATTTAGCTTTTGAAAGTGATCTGTATCGTTAAGATGCAGACTATCATTTCCCGCTTGCAGCAAGCAATAAGGGTAATTTTAAACCCTCACATAGCTTTTCTTAAGCTCATCCATAAACCAGTAAATTCCCACTGAATCTCTCGCCAAACGGTCATATTAACCATTGATAGTATGTTAACGACATGTTAATGGAGATTTTTTCTAACGTATTAATCCTGTCCTGCTTTATATTTGTCCCCAAACAACAACCGCAACCTGGCGACCCTAATTTCAAAAAAATAAAAAACGAAACACCCGAACACAAACCATTATTATGTTCAAAACAAAAAAGATGTTGCTGACAGCTCTTGTCGGCATCTGTAGCCTGCACTCAGCAGTAGCACAATCAAGCGGTTCCTCTTCTAAATGGCACAGCAGCCGCAGCGGAGCTTATTACGGACAAGACTATGCCGGATCCGACACCTTGAAGATCTCCAAAAAACGCATGAAACAACAGGCCAGTTTTATACAACATGGCACTGAGTTCAATGCGAAACCCAAAAACATGTGGGAGATAGGCGGTGGCGCAGGTTTATACAACCTCTTCGCGGACGTTCCAACCTTGTTCCTCTGGCAGAAAGGCGGATATGGATTCCATGCCCACGTGCGTAAAGCATTCGGATATGTGATATCATCACGTCTTCAGTATACTTATGGTATCGCTAAAGGTCTTCAATGGCAGGAGTCTCGTAACTACCGTTACAACCCGGCCTGGAACCAAAACTATAATGCAGCAGGTAATGCTGAAGGTGCTGCTTCGCAGCCTCTTCACTACAACTACCGCATGGAGTCTCACCAATTGAGCTTCGATGTGTTGGCTGCGGCAAACAATATTCGTTTTCATAAGGCGCGTACTGCGTTCTCTGTATATGGATTTGTGGGTATCAGCGTGAACGCATACAAAACGTATGTAAACACAAAGAACAGCGATACTGCTTACGACTTCAGGGCGATTGTAGGCGACCAACCGCAAATAGACGAAAACAGGGCTCAGATCAAACGCGACCTGCAAGCAGGCATGGATGATTCTTACGAAACTGCAGCTGAGTCAGAAGCAGGACGCAGGAAAATGGAGTTCGGTAAAAGAGGCCTGGGTGGCGTTGGCAAAACAGTGATAGTTGCGCCAAGCTTTGGTGCAGGTATGATGTTCCGCATCAGCCGTAATATCAACTTCTCAATAGAAGACCGCATTACGTTCCCTATATCAGAAGATCTGATGGACGGACAACGTTGGGCAGAACAAGTATATGGTACTCCGGGTCAAACACAGCGTAGGGATGTTATCAACTACCTGGGTGCCGGTTTCAACTTCAATATCGGTGGCAGGAAGAAAGTGGAGCCGCTGTACTGGGTTAACCCGATGATCTATCCTTACAGCCAACTGGACACAAGTTCTCATCTGTTGATGCCTGAACTGTTCCTGGTAGATGCTGACGATGATGGTATCGCCGACCAATTAGACCAGTGCCCTAATACACCTAAAGGTGTACCTGTAGACGCACATGGTTGCCCGCTGGATACTGACGGTGATACTGTACCTGATTATATGGATTGGCAGTTGATCACTCCTACAGAATGTCAGCCATCTGATGAGAAAGGTATTGGTAAATGCCCTTGCCCTGATTGTTATCCTCCTGCTCCGGTTGGTTGTGATAATATCTTACCGGGCGAACTGGCTTTCGGACAAGGTAATTCATCACTCAGCACTGAGTGTAAACGCCAACTGGATGTACTGGCGACGCAACTGAAAGGTCAGCCTCATTGTAAGGTATTGATCAAGACGTTCCCTAAGCCTGGCTATAAAGGTCAGCCATCACAAAAGATAGCACAAGACCGCCTGACGAATGTATCTGAGTATCTCCAGACAGAGGGTGGTATATCTTCTGACCGTATCAGGTGGAAATATGATGAGTACATGAGTAAAGACAAACAAGCTGTTGAGTACCACGTCCCTATGTTTGAAACACAAGGATGGCCGGTATATGTATCTCCAAGGAACGGAGACGAAAACTAAAATACTAAAATGAACATAATAAGAAACACCCGCTGCAGATGCAGTGGGTGTTTTTTTTGCGAAGCTATTATACAAAACGTGCGCAAGCGTCTACTCATGTTTTTAGGAGGGGTGTCCCTACCTTAGGTTGGAACGGGGTGGTTGACTCACGAAAGCAAGTGATGCTTACATTAATAACACGTGCGTAAGCGTCCCCTCCTGTTTTTAGGAGGGGTGCCGAAGGCGGGGTGGTTGACTCGCAAAGAGGAACATAGCACGGACGAGCAACATGTGCGCAAGCGTCCCCTCCTAAAAACAGGAGGGGACAAAAATTATTGTTGCAACTACTTCTGCGCGAGTCAACAACCCAGTCCCCTGAAGGGGGAATGCCCATCATAAAAACAGGAAGGGGGGCAAAATGGAAAAGCAATAACGGTCAATCGATTATAAATCAATAAAAAGCATAGAATACGCTCCTCTATCGCCCGATAGGGATAAACTAATGTACAAACACACATTCTCCACAGATAGTCATTATATTTACGTCCTATCTCAAAAACCACACATAGGATGAAAAGATTTATTTTATCAGCATTATTAATAGCTGCCACGGTAAGTGTAGAAGCACAACAAAAACCTACACTAAAACTTCCGGCCCTCAGTACCTCTACTAAAATAACGCAAGACTTCTCTACAGGTTCTGTTGAGCTGTCTTATAGCCGCCCTTCTGCAAGAGGACGTAAAGTATTTGGCGAACTGGTACCTTATGGCGCTAACTGGCGTACAGGTGCGAACAGCAATACCAAAATAAAATTCAGTGAAGACGTGATAGTAGGCGGTAAAGAAATACCTGCCGGTGAATACTCTTTATACTCAGTTCCGAGCGAAGGTGACTGGACAATCATCCTGAACTCAAGCACAGGCAACTGGGGTACTACAGGTTATGATAAGAGCAAAGATGTAGCTCGCTTTAAAGCACCGTCTTACTACCTGACCAACAAAGTGGAAACCTACACCATGCAGTTCACTAACATCAGCTATGATAAGTGCAACCTGGAAATGACATGGGAATACACTAAAGTTGTGATTCCGATAGAAGCAGATAATGCGGCCGAAATAGCTAAGAACATTAAGAAAGCATTGAATGGCAAAAAGGACGCTCCTTACTTCCAGGTAGCAAACTACTACAACGAGCGTAACGAGAACCTTGATAAAGCATATGAATATGTGAACAGGGCTATCAAGGATAATCCTAAGGCTTACTATATGTATTACCTGAAGGCGCGTATAGCTCAAAAGCTGGATATGGTGGATGAGGCTGTAGCTGCTGCTTACAAATCAATAGAAGTGGCCAAAGGCACACCTAGCGAAGCGGAATACAAGCGCGTTAATATGAAGATCATCAACGAATTAGAGTAAATATCCCCCGATATAAGCACTCAGACTTCTTTATATTTACACCCGCAATGCTACCACATTGCGGGTGTAACATTTCCAATACCATGCGTAAATTATTACTATCTATATCTTTATTGCTCTGTGTTACAGGCAGCCGATCGCAGCAGGTAAAGCCTGCTACTTCCGCACAGATATACCATGAGATCTCCCAGTTGCAAAACCTGGCTAGTGTGCTATATGTAGCTGCTCACCCGGATGATGAGAATACCCGACTGTTGGCGTGGCTGGTGAACGATCAGCATATCCGTACCGCATACCTTTCTCTTACGCGCGGCGATGGTGGACAAAACATCATTGGCAGTGAAAAAGATGAAGCGTTGGGGATGATACGCACGCATGAGCTGATGGAAGCGCGCAAGCTGGATGGTGCAGAACAATTCTTTACCCGCGCTGTAGACTTTGGTTTTTCAAAAACTTCGGAAGAGACATTCAATCACTGGAACCCCGACCTGATAACTGGCGACGTAGTTTGGGTGATGCGTAAGTTCCGCCCTGATGTGGTGATATGCCGTTTCCCTCCTACCGCAGATGCAGGACATGGGCAACACGCGGCATCGGCAGTGATAGCAAAAAAGGCATTTTTAGCCGCAGGCAAAAAAGACAAGTATAAAGAACAACTTACTTACTATAAAGCATGGCAACCTAAGCGTCTCCTCTTCAATGCATTCAAGTTTGGTAACAGGAACACAATCACTGAAGATATGTTCAAGCTGGAAACCGGGCAATTCAGTCCGCTGCTGGGTATAGGATATGGTGAGCTTGCCGGGCAAAGTCGTAGCATTCATCGCAGCCAGGGGGCGGGTACACCCAGCATACCGGGCGTACAGACAGAATACTTTGACCTTGTAGCAGGCGATGAAATGAGCAACTCATTGTTTGATGGTATAGACATTACCTGGAACAGGGTGGACCGGCCTGATATAGATAAGAAGATAGAAGTGATACTGGATGAATTCAGCTTCAAGCGCCCGGAAAGATCATTGCCCGCATTACTTGCGTTAAGAAAAGATATTAAGAAGGTAACGAATGAATTCTGGCGCAAACAGAAACTTGCCGAGATAGAGACTATCATACTGCATTGTAGTGGATTTATGGCTGAAGTATATACGAAGCAACCGACAACGGTTGCCGGTACCACGCTACCTTTCACACTCAAGATCATATCAAGAGCAGGGTTGCCTACCAGCATTAAGTCTATAGACTGGCTGAACAATGATGTATCTAACACTACTGTAAAATTCAAGTCTGACTCACTCATCACCATCGACCACGACATTACCATACCGGCCAATGTTGGCCCTACAGAACCTTACTGGCTTGTAAGTACAAGTCTTGACAAAGGAAACTATATCATCCCTTACGATACATTGCTTGGCCTACCTGAGGCACCAAATAGCCTGAATGTAAAAGTAGTCATGCAGATAGGCGAAGAAACATTTGACATTAATGTACCACTCTCTTACAAAAAGCTGGACCCCACAAGAGGTGATGTGATAGAAGCCTTGAGAATTGTACCTGACGTGACCTTAAGCTTCACTTCACCACTGATAGTAACAGAACCGGACGGCTCACTGAGGACAAAAATTCGTGTACTACCGAATAAAGATATCAGCAATGCGATCGTAACGATCAGTGAACGTGCTCTGATCTACAAATCATCACCAATGAACCTGAAAGCTGGTAAAGAAGTGATTATCCCGATAAACATAGATGCTGACAAAGTGGGAAGGATAGGCTTCTTTCTTTCAGCGATGATAATGGTAGGGGAAAAAAGCTATGCCAGGGCTCAGACTACTATCCAATATAACCACATCCCTACCCTGCAATATTTTAAAGCACCATTTGCTAAAGTAGCGAGGAACAACTGGAAAGTAACGGCCAGAAAGATAGGTTATGTAGAAGGTGCGGGCGATAATATCGCATCGATATTAAAAGATGCAGGCCTTACTGTAGATGTACTGACCGATGCCGATATGGAAGCGGGCAAGCTGAAACAATATGACGCGATCATTACCGGGATACGTGCAGTGAATACGGAGAAGCGCATGGCGCAGTGGATGGGACATTTATTACAATACGCAGAAAACGGCGGGACGCTGGTGATGCAGTATAATACACTGCAGGACATGTCAACAACGGGAGTTGGGCCTTATCCTATTAAACTATCGGATAAGCGTGTAACAGAAGAAGATGCAACAGTAACATTCCTCAATCCTGAGCACAGGCTGCTTACCTATCCGAATAAGATAACAGAAGACGACTTTAAAGGATGGGTTCAGGAAAGGGGTTTATATTTCCCTATAACCTGGGATGACCAGTACCAGGCCATCTTCCAGATGAACGATACTAAAGAACAACCACTGAAAGGAAGTACCTTGTATGCACCCTATGGTAAAGGGCATTACATTTATACTTCATTATCATTCTTCAGGCAGTTGCCTGCAGGGAATAATGGTGCTATCAGGTTGCTGATGAATATGTTGTCTGTCGGTAATTAAAACTCTATGGCCTATGAGCGAAAGTAAGGTGAAGTGGAATAACTGGTATGCGATAGTTATTGGCATACTGGTGATACAAATTGTTTTCTATTACCTGTTCACTCAACACTGGGCATGAGTACACCCGACTGGCTCATACTGCTTTTCACATTAGCTATCATTATAGCTTACGGCGTGTACAAAGGCCGTAAGCAGGATGGTGTCAATTCATACTTGCTGGCCGATAGGCAAATGCCATGGTATGTCGTGCTGCTGGGCGTTATGGCGACACAGGCCAGTGCTATTACTTTCCTATCAGCTCCCGGCCAGGCATATACCGATGGTATGCGCTTTGTGCAGTACTACTTCGGCCTGCCGATAGCTATGGTAGTGATATCGGTAACCTTCATTCCTATTTTCCGTAAGCTGAATGTGATCACGGCTTATGAATACCTGGAACAGCGGTTCGACCGAAAAACGAGGTTACTGACTGCATTTCTTTTCCTCTTGTCACGAGGGCTATCAACGGGTATCAGTATTTATGCACCTGCTATTATCCTCTCATCTATTCTTGGTTGGAATATTTACCTCGCCAATATAATAACCGGTGGACTGCTCATCATCTATACATTTACCGGCGGTGCGAAAGCCATTGCGCATACACAGAAGTTGCAATTTCTTATCATCCTTTCAGCGATGGCTATTGCAGGTTACCTGGTAGTAGATAAACTGCCGGAAGGTGTAGGCCTCAGTGATGCCCTATTTATAGCGGGAAAAAGTGGCAAGCTGAATGTCATCACCAGCGGGATAGACCTGGATAAGGGACTATTTGACTGGCAGGATAAGTACAATATATGGAGTGGGATCATTGGTGGCTTCTTTCTTGCACTCTCCTACTTTGGTACAGACCAGAGCCAGGTGGGTAGATACCTGTCGGGGAAAGATGATAAGGAAAGCAAGATGGGGCTGTTGATGAACGGCATAGTAAAAATACCGATGCAGTTTATGATACTGCTGATAGGCGCCTTATTATTTGCACTTTACAGCTTTCAGCCTGCACCATTGAATTTTAATGATGGTGCTTATGAGCGGCTTAAAAAAGGTGAGCCTGCATATGTGTCGGCGATGGAAGAGAAATCGCAGCGACTGCAACAAGAACAGCAACGCATCGTAAACAGCATCACCATTTACAGGAAGAACGGATTTGAAGCTGCTATACCATCAGAGGTCGGTAATCTGAAGAACACACAAAAGCAATTGGCTAGCCTGCGTACCGAAGTGCAGGAAAAAATTGTGGATGGAAAATACAGCGCGGATGAAAGTGACACCAATTATATCTTCTTATACTTTGTAAAGCACACGTTACCAAAAGGCTTGGTGGGACTGCTTTTCGCGGTGATCATCCTGGCGTCGTGGGGTTCTATATCAGCTGCGCTTAATTCGCTGGCATCTTCCTCCATGATGGATATACAACTACTGGGCAATAAAAAAGTACTCAGTGAGAAAAAGCAATTAAGTATCGGGAGGATGCACACACTGCTGTGGGGGATATTCTGTATAGGTGTAGCGATGTTTGCCACCAAGATGGGGTCTTTGATAGAGGCGGTAAATATACTGGGATCGTTATTTTACGGAACTATACTAGGTATCTTCCTTGTAGCGTTCTATATGAAGAAAGTAAAAGGTGAAGCGGTATTTATTGCTGCTATATTTACCGAAGCGTGTATCATCGGGATATACCTTGCAAATATCATCTCGTTCCTTTGGCTGAACGTGATAGGGGCTTTGTTGGTGATCATTTTTAGCATAATAATTAAGCCCTTCTTACGAAAGGCTTAATGACAATATCTATTAGAGTCCGTTTATTTCAAGGATCTTAGTCGGCTCCATATTGGCATTTCGCATAGCTACCATACGGGCTACTTGCTGTGCAAGGTCAATGAATGCCGCTTTGGCTATTGGTTCATCATCTATTACTGCAGGAATACCTTTGTCACCACCTTCGCGAATGCTTTGTACCAATGGTATCTCAGCAAGGAAAGGCAGCTCAAATTGTTCGGCCATTTTCTTCGCACCACCTTTACCGAACAAGTAATATTTATTCTCAGGTAATTCTGCAGGAGTAAAGTACGCCATGTTCTCAACCACACCGAGAATAGGTACATTGATATTCGGTTGCTTGAACATCATGATGGCTTTACGCGCATCAGCTGCTGCTACAGGTTGCGGAGTAGATACAATAACAGCACCGGTAACAGGTACAGTTTGCACTAAAGTAAGATGCACATCACCTGTGCCCGGTGGTAAATCGATCACCAGGTAATCAAGTTCGCCCCAATAGACATCAGAGATGAATTGCTTTAAAGCGGAAGTTGCCATTGGGCCTCTCCACATTACCGCTTGCTTTTCATCTATCAGCAAACCGATAGACATTGCTTTGATACCATAACGTTCCATCGGAACTATCATTCCCTTACCTTCTACTTCCATCATCTTAGGACGCTCATCGCGAATACCCAACATGATAGGAATAGATGGTCCGTATATATCAGCATCAAGCAAGCCAACAGAAGCACCTTCCTGTGCAAGGCCTAAAGCAAGATTTGTAGCAACAGTAGATTTACCAACACCACCTTTACCAGATGCTACAACAATAATATTTTTGACACCCGAAAGTACCGACTTATTGTCTTTACGATTAGAATTTACATTTGCGGTTAGGTTCACAGTAACTTCCGCTTCCTTATCTACCAGCAGGTGAATAGCGTTAACGCAGGCACGCTCTATCATTTCTTTCAGCGGGCAGGCAGGAGTAGTAAGCACCACAGTAAAAGAAATCTTCTTACCATCAACCTCAACATCTTTCACCATATTAAGCGTGACAAGATCCTTTCCTAAGTCAGGCTCCTGCACATTACTTAATGCTTCCAATACCGCTTCTTTCGTTATCATATAAACCTTTGTTAAAGTGCTGATCAGCCCCGCAAAAATACGCCATACAACCGTTCTTTGTAAATAAAATAAGCCTGTAGTTTCATTAATATTATTGATACCGGACCAATAAACTACAAGAAAGCTTAAATTTACCGTATGAGCGTTTTTGCCCGTTGTTTGAGTATTACTTTCCTATTGAGTATTCTGTGCTTTACAGTAAAAGCACAGCTGCTTGACGACAGGATCATTCAGATAAATGGTGTAATAATGACTGCTGATAGCCTGCGTGCAGTGCCTGCGGTGGTGGTGGTGAAAAATCAAAATCGCGGTGTCCAGTCTTCCGACAAAGGTGTCTTCTCTATTGTATGCTATAAAGGTGATACGCTGCAGTTTTCTTCACTCGGATTCAGGCAGAAGGACTTTGCAATACCACATGACTTGAAAGGCCAATATTATTCCGTGATACAATTAATGGTACAGGATACATTCTACCTTCCTGAAACTATTATACGTCCCTTTATGACCAGGGAAGAATTTGATTATGCATTCAGGAACAACCGTATTCCTGACGACCAATACGAACTAGCGCGGAAGAATACCTCAGACTACATAATGAGGGCACTGGCCTATACATTACCCAGGGATGGACGTGAAAGCCAGGCTATGTATCAGCAGGATCAGATCAAAAAATCTTTTTACTACGGTCAGATGCCGAATATGAAATTGTTTGACCCTATAGCATGGGGAGAATTCTTCCAGGCGTGGAAGAGAGGTGATTTCAGGAAGAAGAGGTATTAAGTATGCCATATTATACAAGTGATATTCCGTAAACTCTTTGTTGCTTTCCAAGAGTAAAACCAAATCCTTCATAGAACTTATGTGCTTCAGTGCGAATGATATTCGTTCTTACTCTTAAAGTTTCAGCAGATGTATGCCTGCTCCATTCCATTGCTTCTTCAATAAGCGATCTACCAATTCCATTACCTCTTACAGTTTCGTCAACAACCAATCCTGCTATCTCGCAGAAAGGCTTTGATTCTACTCTCACGGAATAAAGTACATGTATCCAGCCAACTACAGAGCTATCTAAAATTGCAACGTATATAATGTCGTGCTTGCTTTTACTAAGCCATTGGATATTCGAGATGGTCTCAACTTCAGAAATAGAATATCCTAATTGAAGTGACAGATCCGCTATTGCTTTTGCGTCGTCACTAGTTGCCGATCTTATCGATACGCTCATAAGATAGTGTGTTCAACTAAATTACTAATTAGTATTCATTGTATCGTTGAGGTATAGGCACAAAAAAAA
>DLHG01000002.1 GCA_002483105.1 Bacteroidetes bacterium UBA7674 | reverse complement strand
GATATAGGTACCTACATTCACAGAGGCAGGATCAACTATCACAGCCGGCGGCGGAACATTACATGGCTCAATGATCATTTGTATATCTCTGATCACTGACCCTATCAATACACCATTGCGGTATTCCAGAACTTTAATGGAGACCACATTGATAGACTGCACAGCGGGAGTAAAGCTGAACTGGCCGGTAAACGGATTAAGCGAGAAGGTATTATTGGTGTTGAATGGGTTGTCGGTGTTATTATATGTAAATACATCCGGGTTAGCATCATCAAGATATTGTATCGGATTGTTTCCATTTCCAGGACAGCCTGTTTGGTTATCGTTACCACCCGCATTTGACAATGGTTGTCCTAACTGAAATACCAGTGAGTCGCCATCCTGATCAATAGCACCGTTGTTAAAAGTGAACGGAGTATTTACACAGGTATAAGGGATAGGCTTGATAGTAAACTGAGGTGAATTATTACCCTGAGCATACATGTTGTTCAATGTCGTTTCTACACGTAATGTGAAATTCTGCGGATTATCACCAAGGTTATTGATCGCAGCATTACGTGCGTTAACGCTACAGTATATTGTCCAGAAATCACACTGGCTAGGGAAAGTAATGTCTCCTTCGTACAACCATTCCTGGTAACCAGGTAAGCCACCACCATTACAAGTAGTAGGGAAACCCGGACAACCTAAACTTACAGGAGAACCGTTTGGTGTATTAGTACCAGGGTAAAACGCCGGACGAACAGCACCCGCCTGACCGGTAGTACCATCACAAGAGTTAAAATAACAAAAGCGTAGCCCGGTAGAGCCATTCCAGCCAGCTGGTGCTGCTGCAGAACCAGGATTACAATCCCTGTAGAACTTAAAGGTAAAGTGGTAGGTAGATCCACTCACCCAGGTATAGGTAAGTTCTGCCCCCGCAGCATGTGAGGCTTTCACATCACTGGTAAAACCTACAAGTGCGAGAAGGATAACTAAATAGCGTGCAATTTTACTCATCAGGGTAGATTTAATGTATAACTAATACAATTATATTTTAAGTACATTTTAACAATTAATAAAGACAGTCATCTAATTCAAAAAGTTGGGCTGTTCCGGCACCCTTTTATTATCTAAATAAGCGTCAGCAATCACATACCCAAATTTTCTACTTTATTTATTACACAATATATGATATAAAAGACATTTCTAAGGCATAATGTTTCAATAAATTCTACATTATAGATTTTCTGTTAATAAGAAACCCTCAATCGAATGTCAGAGCTGATTTTTTAACAAAGACCGTAAAATATGATATTATGTTGGGGACTATTTCCAGAAGTTTTGCACATGTTCACATACTTCCTCCATACTCAGCTCTTTCATACATTTAAAATGGCCTTTAGGACATTTATCATATCCTATCTTGCTGCATGGATGGCATTTCAGGCTTTTGTGCTCTATCATGATGGAAAGAGGGGAAATATTGCTTTTCAGATCATTATATCCGTAATACGGGAACATGCCCATTTCCGGTGAGGTATTCCCCCATAAGGAAATGACCGGTTTCTTATAGGCAGCAGCAATATGCATCAGGCCGGTATCATTGCTCACAATCACTTTCGAAAAACCGACCAATGCCGCCGACTCAGCCAAACTGAATTTTCCGCAGGCGTTATAAATTTTAATATTGTCCTGTGCACAAATCGCATCACCGGCATCCCTATCCTCCGGCCCACCCAGCAGCATTACAGGATACGGTATGATCTCACAGAATTTCTTCCACTGCTCTACCGGCAATCTTTTAGTGGAATAAGAACCACCTATCACACAGGCAACATAACCAGCCCAGTGGCTCATGGGTATGTCTTTATTAGACACCTTTACTTCTTCCGGGATAAAACAATCAAGACCCTGCCCGTCATTTTTTATTCCCAGTGGCCTTACCGTTTCCATATAGCGCTCCACTATGCTTTTGTCGGGCATCATATGGATCTTCAGATTGGTGAGCAACCACTTCTGAATATTTAGCTTGGGGAAAGAGTTAATGATAGTTTTACTTGCTCTTATTTTCCGCTTGAAGTGAAGGCTACGAAGGTTTTTGTGCAAGTCAAAGATGTAGTCATACTCTTCATTCTTCAAAGTATTTATCAGCTCAACATAATTGTTCTTATCCAGGCAATATAGATGGTCAATATATTTATTGGCTTGCAGGATGCTTTTGAAAGAAGCCTTGGTAAGATAATGCACTTCCACATGAGGCATCTGCTGCTTCAGGCAACGGATAACGGGAGTGGTCAATACGATATCACCTATGGAAGAAAAACGAATGAAGAGTATTTTCATGCAGTATGTATGCGGCTAATATAGATCAATAAACGCCGTAAGATAGTTCACAGAACATTTTATTTTCACTGATACCCAATTCTTTTTTGGCAGCAGCAGTAATACCTATAACACTATTGTGATATTGGGCAGTAGCAGGTATAGCTCCTATTACTTTTACAAACACCGTTTTACCTGTTCCGGGGTTGAATACTTTAATAATAGAACCACGCCTTGCAGAGTTATGAAATGCATAATACGATTTAGGTGCTTTATCAGCTGCCACAAAAAATACTGCCGGGCCTTTTTCTTCAATCACACTCTGGCCGTTCATGGTCTGACTCATATACGCTTGCTCATCAAGGCTAATTTCTTTGGTTGAGTCTATCGAACTTGGCATACTCACCTTAACCGGCTCCTGCTTCACTACATTATGTTCTACAGCATCAAGTGTACGCTGTGGGGTGTTGTTTTCTACAATAGTATTTTCCTGTACGGCTCTTGTTGACCAGTCTCCCCTATTGGCAACCGATGTGTTACTCTTTACTTGCTCAGGCAAAACAGGTGTGGCATCATACAACACCCAACCTATCAGCAACTCTTGCCCGTTCCTCACATGATTATTAGGCAACTCATTCCACTTTTCTATCTTTCGTTGAGGTACTCCCGTAATACGCACAAGACGCGACATACTCTCACCATCTACAGTGTAGTATAAGGAACGGATATCTTTTATGTATGAAGGTTCTTCGTTAATATGATTATATACAGCGAGAGGTACATCTACGATTTGCCCTTCCCGTAATGATGACTCATAGTTTAAACCATTTATGTCAGCCACTGTGGCTGGTGGAGCATGAAACATACGGGCTATAGAAAAAACTGTCTCCCCCTTCTTTACCTTATGTTCTATTACCAGGTTGTTCTTTTTATATGTAGCAGCGAATCGCTCTTTCTGTGCAATACATAACGTGCTACACAAGATGCATATAAGTAACGGCAATAATTTCAACATATTCATGGTAAATTGTGACTGGTAAAGTACAACAATTATGCCCAATCCGCATCACTTATCTCCATACGGATGCGCCATTGCTTAGGTAAATAATTGTTAAAGCGGTTGCCCAGGCTCTTTGCCCAGCCTAGCGATTGGCCATTATAACTCATCAGGTACCAGCCCTTATCTACCATTGGCACAGATATCTCTTCTTTTTTAAGGAATCGCAGTGCCTGCTCTTTGTCCAGCGCTAGGTAAGGAATATTGGCATTACGCTCCACGCTCAGGGCAATGTCGTGAGCAGGTAACCAATCCTTGACCGCAGGATGTCCGATGGCAGTACCCATCCTCCTGATATAAACCGCTTTTTGCAGTATATGTATATCAGCTTCATGCTCAGGAACTATGATACTATATTCATCTCCCGTTTTTAAACAAGCGAATTCTTCATTATTCAACAGGAAAGAAGCTTGCTCCAATGCTTTTTTATCATGCGCCGACTTGAACTTCAAAGGGCGCATAACATCAGCTTCTGTGCCTTTGCGAACAGCAGCTATAAAGAAACCCTCTCCTTTCACTTTATCCGGAGAAAAACGATAGCCGGTAAATCCTGATCTCTCTGATGAAGTTGTGACGATACCCCACTCCTCAGGAACATCTACTTGCAGCGACACTGCTCCTAAGTCGGATGCCAGCCAATCCAATATTTCTTCATCCTCCTGCGGGGAATAAGAGCAAGTGGCATAGATTAATATACCATCCTCCTTCAATGCAGGCCATACATCTGCTAATATCCTTTGCTGACGTTGTGAACAGAGTTGCACATTGCTTTCGCTCCACTCATCAAGCGCCCTTTCATCTTTGCGAAACAAACCCGAGCCACTGCACGGTGCGTCTACCACCATTACGTCAAAGTAACCGGGAAGCCTGGAGAAATCACGCGGGTCGTTACTGGTCACCCATGTATTGGCATATCCCCAGCGCACCATATTCTCTTCAAGTATAGATGCACGGGGGCGGATCACTTCGTTGGAAACAAGCAGGCTACTCTTCCCTAGTAGTGATGCTATCAGCGTACTCTTACCACCCGGTGCTGCACAAAGGTCCAGTACCCGAAGGTTATCCCTTTGGGGAAGCAATGTGCGCATCAGGTAGTCAAGAAACATGGAAGATGCTTCCTGCACATAATAAGTTCCTGCCTGGAAATAGGGATCTAGTGTAAACGATGGGCGTGCTACCAGATAACGGCCGTCACCACACCATGGAACGTGTTGTGCTTCCACAAACACAGGAGCAGGCTTATATGGATTCAAACGCACAGAAGTAACTGCAGCCTGCTGATGCGCGGCAATAAAAGACACTTCATCGAAGCCTTTAACAAGTCTCAATGATGCTAATAATGACTGGGGTAATACAATTTCTGCCACAAACAAGTTAAAGACCAAATGTACTTCCTATTCTTTATAAAAACAGCAGCCTTGAATAAGGCTGCTGCAATAAGATACATGATCTTTTATTACTTAGACGTCAACACTTTTGTTGTCTGTATCGCTCTTCCATCAATAATTACCTTTACTATGTTCATTCCTGTACTAAACTTTTCAGCAGGAATAGTTATAACATTAGTACCGGCAGTTACAGTTTTAGTTTCCTTGTAAACTATTTGTCCTACTACATTAGCTACAGTAACACTAACTTCCTTATTCTCAGGACTAGTTATCGAACAATTAACAGAACCATTTTCATTATTCAAAATGGTTGGGAATATGCTAACCGTTAACTTGGAAGGAAATAGCTGTTGTTCAGAGCCTTCTATCTCTTCATTGCCTCCATTTTGAAGAGTTTTGTAAATGGCCGGATTAGGAGTAGCCGCATAACAACTATCACTAAAAATAGTAACAGGTGAATATGGAAATGGAATCTGCATATTATTAGGATTATTTAGATCCACGTAGGTATAATCGTCATATGTTGGCGTGAAGTCTTTATGCCAAACCATAGACTCTTCTGCACCACATGCAAAACCCAAATTGTCCGACTTTAATACACGCATAACACTAGGATCTCTCTCTACAGTGCAATAATTGAAATCAGAAGCAGTCGTTCTAAGCTGGCTTGGGAGCCAATGCCACAGATTTACGTTATAACTTTTAGCCCAGATCAAACTCAGGGTATTAACATCCAGTTTTATATGCTGCGGATAAGCCACTCCCCAACCACTTACACCTGTTCCCATAATGTAGTTACCATCAGTTGATTGTTGAATAGAAAATCCATAGTTTTCTTGCAACGTAGCGTATATCTTTCCCTGTACAAAATTCAATGCAGGGGTAAGCTGCATAAGACAAGACCCCGAAATAGCTCCCGTAGGATTCGGTTGTTCATAATCGGTGAACACGCAAGCAAAATTTTGGCCATCCCATTTTATACGGCTCCTGTGCGGCTGCGTACTATTGCCCGTATACGCCCTACACGGGGATAAAACCGCGCCATTTTCATCGATCATTAAGTAACTCATCCTGAACTGGTTACCAACGGTCCAATTAAAATGCTCTCTACCACTGCCAATAAGAAAATTCCATTGTCCTCCATTGGGCATAGGTTCTATACAGCCAATAGACTCATTTACATACAAGTAAGGGCTGGTAGGTTTGTTTGCATCTACATATGTCTTACACCAAACTACAGCTCCGCCCTGCGTTAATCTGGCAGCCATATATACAGACTCCGGGGGTGTATATCCGGGGGCATTAGTACCAGTTGGTGCTACAACAAAATAATGTTCCTGGTTCAGGTTAGGATAATAGACCTTTTCTATATCTAATGCCCATGTTGTTAAATTAGTTGTAGGCATGAGTGGTATTCTTCTCACCCATTGCTGCACAAGGTTCACATCAAATTTTATTACCAAGAGCGTCCATTGATTCATAAAGGTCACAATGACGCCATTGTCAATTGTCTCTATTATCTTATGCACTCCTCCACCCGGCATTCTTACACTTAAAGGAAAATTACCCATGAGGTCAGTGCGCGTAAGATAGAGCGTATTTGTGCTGCTCTGTTGGTCGTATGTATTTGTAGTAAAAAAAAGGTGGTTATTCCCTTCATTAGGAGCTACATCACCAAAATCCACTTGTGCAGAAGGATAATAAAACTTTTTATTAAAAGGTTGAGCATGTACATTACCAGGGAGAACTGAGAAGAAATAACAGAGAAGCGAAAAGAGCACTAGCAGCTTATCATTACCCGTAATGATACCGCGATACCTCGAAAATAGTAGTTGTCTCATAGAAAAAGTTTTCATAAATGAACTAAAATTTCTAGTATCAACACCACATCATTTAGTAACAGGTAGCTTTAGTATAGTAAAGTGTAGTTTTCACTGATTTTTGCATTTTTTGAATCAAGAGATCAAGCCTATCGTCTCAAACAGAACAGCAGCCATATAGGCTGCTGTTCTGTTTGCAAATCAAGAAATGACTATTATCAAAATTCAACACTTAATCCTTACAGCTTAAAATCAACACCGGTGTAATTGTGTGGCGTTATCGCTTTCAGTTCTTTTTTCACTTTTGCACTCACCTTTAGTGTGTCAACAAATGTGTGAATGTCCTTTTTGTTGATGCCAGCCTTACCGCGGGTGAGCGCTTTCAACGCCTCATATGGTTGCGGATAATTCTCACGGCGCAATACCGTTTGTATCGCTTCTGCTACTACCGCCCAGTTGTTCTCCAGGTCTTCAGCGAGCTTGCCCTTATTCAACAACAATTTACCTAAGCCCTTTTCCAGGGAGCGAAGCGCCAACATGCTATGTGCCATTGGCATACCTATATTGCGCAGCACGGTGCTATCGGTCAGGTCACGTTGCAGGCGGCTGACAGGCAGCTTGGCCGAAAGGTGTTCGTAAAGAGCATTAGCGATGCCAAAGTTCCCCTC
The DNA here is from genome assembly GCA_002483105.1 of Bacteroidetes bacterium UBA7674. GTDB lineage: Bacteria > Bacteroidota > Bacteroidia > Chitinophagales > Chitinophagaceae > MKUN01. The sequence continues at coordinate 71,848 of DLHG01000002.1, read as the reverse complement.
AGCATTTTCAAAGTCTATAGGGTTTACCTTATGTGGCATAGCCGACGAACCTACTTCACCCTCTTTCACTTTCTGCTTAAAATACTCCATAGATATGTACGTCCACATATCACGGCAAAGGTCTACCAGTATCGTATTGATACGCTTCAGCGCGTCAAACTGTGCGGCAAGATTATCATAGTGTTCTATCTGGGTAGTGAACTGCATACGTTCCAGTCCCAGTTTATTGTTCACGAAATCGTTACCGAATTTCACCCAGTCCTTTTCAGGGAATGCTACATGGTGCGCATTGAAGTTACCGGTAGCTCCACCAAACTTAGCAGCAAAAGGCACATGAGAAAGTTGGAGTATCTGCCCTTCCAGCCTTTCAACAAATACCATTATCTCTTTACCCAAAGAAGTGGGTGAAGCCGGTTGTCCGTGCGTACGCGCGAGCAATGCTATTTTGCTCCACTCCTTCGCCATCTTGCGTAGATGCAAAACAGTGTTTTGCAAGAACGGCAGGTATTGTTCTTCAATTGCTTCTTTCCATGATAATGGAACTGCAGTATTGTTTACATCTTGTGACGTAAGACCAAAGTGTACCCACTCTACCGCGTCACCGGCACCCAGGGCTTTCAATTTATCTTTCAGGAAATACTCTACTGCTTTCACATCGTGATTAGTAGTACGCTCTGTCAGCTTTATTTGCTGTGCATCATCTTCCGTAAAGTCCTGGTATATGGCGCGCAGCTTTGCGGGCTTTACCGATGCCGGCAGCTTGAATATCTTCTTCTCCGCTAAAAAGATGAAATATTCCACTTCCACACGCACACGGTAGCGTATCAAACCAAATTCAGAGAAATATGGTGCTAAAGCAGATAATTGAGAACGATAACGCCCGTCTATAGGGCTGATGGCTGTAAGAGCAGTTAATTCCATGGCGCAAAGATAATATACCGTTCCCAGTTGGTGGTTACCAGTTTTAAAGTATCCGTATATTTGTATCAATGCGGCAAAAAGCACATAAGACGACCTGGAAGCAACACCTCAGCAAGTCGCTGGTGGCTATTATTGCCTTGCTGGTTCTGAACTGCAGTGTAGATACCGCCTACGACCCGGTAGCTATGAAATGGGATGGCAAGGACTACTCTGAGGATGCCACTTTTAATGACATCGAATCTATATATGAGTTAGTTACCGAGTGCTGGATGGACCTGGACGATTTTGTGCCGGAACAGGAGGAAGAGGACGGCTATGAATTAGGCAAGACATTTAAGGATTGGGTAGCGCAACCAATCGTGGAATATTCACTGCCACAAAGCATATTTATACACCATTATCCTCCGCATAATATATCTATCTATCTTTCTATTTCGGGAAAAGTGAATATCCCCCCACCCGATCATCTTAGCTAATATCCTGTCAGCCCTGCGACAAATATCGCAGCAGTTTTCCTGTTGATTTAAAAAATACAAACTACTAAGATGGTAAAATACATTGTAGCCATAGCTATGCTATTGGCGCACACTACAACTTCTGCTCAAACGGAAAGAGAAGAAACAAAAGAAATAAATAACACCAAAGACAGCCTGTACATAGAAGAGGTGGAAAACAAAACGGAGCTCCCAAAGGTGCTCCACGCCGAACCATTATTCATAGACCTCATTCGCGACCTGGGTGCGCGTAAGGGAGAGCGGGAATGGAATATAGGCTTTGGCATTACCGATAATCAGAAATATGATGCCTATCAAACACTGGTGGAATATGAATGGGCGCCTGCTGACAGGCTGGGCCTGGAAATAGAAGTCCCCTTTACTTTCCACGCACCCGTCAACGGGACTGCCCGTTCGGAAGTCCCTTCTCACCGGATGGAAAGCATAAAGACAGCAATGCAATACACGTTCCTGGTCTCCGAGCGCATCAATACCAGCCTGGCCATAGGTTATATAAACGAACTGGAACTGGCCGACCTTAGTTATATGCGCCTCAATAAAATAGTGCAGGGCAATGTGTTCAATCCCTTCTTTGTGGCAGCAAAGCGCTGGGGCAATAACTTTCATACGCTTGTCTATACAGGCCCAAGATTGGGAAAGCCCTTTAACTACACACACTGGCACAATCGCTTCGACGTGAATACCAACATACACTATATGATACCAGGCACAAGGAACTTTATAGGTGTGGAATTCAATAAAGAGTTCTCAGGCCATGATTTTGATATGACCATCCGTCCGCAACTACGGGTAAGTGTAGCAGATAATCTCCTGGTCGGCATAGTAGCAGGCATATCTGTACAGAGGGAAAACGAACGCTTCAGCTCATTTCTCCGCCTTATATGGGAACCTGGCAATAAACATAATTAGGTAATACAAAAGAGGAGTTGCTAACCGCAACTCCTCGTTTTACCTTCCAAACCGGGGATGGTATTTCTCCAGCGTCTGCCTGAGATAGCTCCTGTCAAGGTGTGTATATATTTCGGTAGTGGTGATACTTTTATGTCCCAGCATCTCCTGAACAGCACGCAGGTCGGCACCTGCTTCCACTAGATGTGTCGCAAATGAGTGACGGAGTATATGGGGGTGCACATTCTTCTGTATCCCTGCTTTCATGGCAAGGTCTTTCAAGATCATGAATACCATTACCCGGGAGAGTTTGCTACCCCGCCTGTTCAGGAACAGGATATCTTCATTCCCTTTCTTTATGGGTACATGCACTCGTATGTGCTCCCTGTATAGTTTTATGTAATTCACCGCTTCATCACCAATAGGAACCAGCCTTTCTTTATTACCCTTACCCACTACCCGCACAAAACCTACATCCAGGTATAAATTAGAGATTGCCAGGTTCACGAGTTCACTCACACGTAGCCCGCAGCTATACATGGTTTCCATCATGGCGCGGTTGCGTTGGCCTTCGGGGGTACTATGGTCTATGGCGGCAAAGAGCTGATCCAGTTCGGCTATGCTCAGCATATCAGGCAATGTCCGTTTCAACTTGGGGGATTCCAGCAGTTCTGTGGGGTCTTTCTTTATCACATCTTCCAGCACCAGGTAACCGAAGAACGAGCGCACGCCGCTCAATATCCTCGATTGCGTTCCTGCCGAGAGTTCCAGTTCGTGAATATGGCCCACGAACGTTTGCAGGTGTTTCAGTTCCACCGACTGTAATGGCACATCGTCTGTTTCTTCATTGGCTATATAGTTCGCCAATATCGCTACATCATGCAGGTATGCCTCCACCGTATTGTCCGACATATTCCGCTCCAGTTGCAGATATGCCTTAAATCCTTTTATATATGCGTCCCACACGGGGCTAAAGATAAGATTTAACCTTTCATGGTACTATTCTTTTACCGTTATAGGTATGAAAGCAGCAGTACTGGAGAATTATGGCCCGGCAGACACATTTAAAATAAAAGATGTAGCCGACCCGAAAATAGGTGATGGACAAATACTCGTCCGAAATAAGGCTACTTCCGTCAATCCTGTTGACACTATTGTCCGTTCGGGCAAATTCAGACTGATGTCAGGATTGTTTGGCGAGCACATCATTGGCAGTGATTTCTGTGGCACTGTGGTGTCATCTAAAAGCCCGTCATTCAAAGAAGGCGATGAGGTATATGGGTTTAACCGTGCAATAAAGGGCGGTGCCTATGCGGAACTGGTAGTGGTAGATGCAAAAGAAGCCGCCATAAAACCACACAATCTCTCGTTTACCGATGCTGCATCTCTACCGCTGGTAGCCACTACGGCCTTGCAGGGACTTGTAAAATTTGGCAAGCTAAAAAAGGGGCAGAATATTCTCATTAATGGTTGCACAGGTGGCGTAGGAAGTGCAGCTGTACAAATAGCAAAAACTTATGGCGTAACAGTAACGGGGGTCTGCAATGGCAAATACGCAGACTATGCCCGCTCCCTGGGCTGTGACCATGTGATTGATTACAACAAAGAAAAAATACCTACTGACCCACAATACGACCTTGTATTCGACTGTGCCGGAAAACTTACCATCTCCGACGTAAAGGATAGCCTGAAAAAAGAAGCTATGTTCGTGACCACGAAAGGCAACCTGGATAGCGCAGGTGGAATGTTCAGAACAGCGACGGACTTAATATTTAATAGCCACATGAAATTCGTGGTATTAAAACCGTCAGGCATAGATCTCTTACACCTCCGTGAATTGATAGAATCAGGGCAGCTAAAACCCAATATCCATCAAACTTTTCCGCTCGAGCAAATAAGCTATGCGCACAGAATGGTGGAGAACGAAAGCTTTGCCGGGAAGGTAGCGGTGGAAATAAAATGATATGAAGCCCGTGGGGCACTACTATAAATTATTCTCTATCTTAGCCCCATGTTACGCCTTGCCATACTGAACGGACCGAACCTAAACCTCGTTGGAACTCGTGAGCCACATATCTACGGAAGCACTTCGATGGAAACTTACCTCGACGACCTGGCGGGAAAATACCCTGACGTGCAATTCTCCTACTTCCAAAGCAATGTGGAAGGCGAAATGATCAACTTCCTGCACGACTGTCGTGGTAATGTAGATGGTATTATCCTGAATGCGGGCGCATACACCCATACCAGCATCGCCCTTGCCGATGCAATAGCTTCCATTGGAATACCCGTTGTAGAAGTACACATCTCCAACATCTATGCACGCGAAGAATACAGGCAAATATCTTATACCGCTGCTAAATCTGTGGGATGCATTACTGGGCTAGGATTGCATGGGTATGCCTTGGCTGTGGAATATTTTATAAATAAGTAGCGTCTGTACAGCTCTGAGCCGTCAGTACGCGTTTTGAGGATAACAAACTACCCTCTATACCCCGCCAGAAAAGACTTAATATCCATCCTTTTCTTCCCCTCCTGCTGTATATCATCTGCATACAACCAACCGTCCTTCACTGCAAAACGGAAATATGTTTTACCATCCGTCTCATGATTGCCCGGCTCCTTGCCATGTTCCGCCAACTCATAATGCGAGCCGTATATCTTCAGGAATTTATCCCCCATCATTGTAAAAGCAGCCGGTACGGGAGACATTCCTCGTATGAGATTATGAATTTCAACGACAGGTTTGTTCCAGTCAATGCGGGTATCTTCTTTAAATATTTTCGGAGCGTGTTTTAGTTCAGCCGCTGTTGCTTCCTGCTGTGGTAGTTCTTTCAGGCTGCCATCGGCAAAACCTTTCACTGTCTTTACCAATAGCTCACCACCTGCCTTCATCAGCTTTTCGTAGAGTGTACCAATGTTATCTTCGGGCAATATCGCTACCCTGTCCTGAATCAGTATATTACCTGTATCTATTTCGTGCTTCAATTTGAAAGTAGTAACACCTGTTTCCGTTTCTCCATTAATGATGGCCCAGTTGATAGGAGCGGCACCGCGATATTGTGGCAACAGGGAAGCATGCACATTAATGGTTCCCATCGGCGGCATATCCCAGACTATTTCGGGCAACATGCGGAAAGCCACTACCACTTGCAGGTCAGCTTTATAGCTTTTCAGTTCTTCTATAAACTCAGGATTTTTCAGCTTTTCGGGTTGCAGTACTGGCAGCTCTTTAGAAAGTGCGTATTCCTTCACGGCTGAAGGCTTTAATTGTTGGCCTCTACCCGCGGGCTTGTCGGGAGCAGTTACTACAGCTACAACATTGGCACCTGCTTCTACCAGCGCGCTAAGTGAAGCCACTGCAAAGTCGGGCGTACCGAAAAATATTATTCTAAGTTCGTTAAATGCCTTCATCATCAAAGTTTTGCCGTAGGTGTCTTCACATCATGATAAAAAAGGAACTGCCAGCCTTCAGCCCTGCCCCGTTCTGCATATTGCTCACGAAGCTCCTGGGCTTTTTTGCCATCATAGTCATACTTGGCCACATACTTTATCTTCATCTGCTTCAGTTGTGGAGCTTCATCTCCGCCGAAAAATATCTTATCCGTTCCATCATCTATCAGGAACACGATATGCTGTGGCGAGTGCCCGCCCGAGTGCGTGAAGTGTATATACCCGTCAATAGTTCCTTCTTCACCATCCAACCATTTTACCTGCTTGGTGCTCAGTAAAGGTTCTATCTCCGAAGTATGGAATGATGGCATGCCTGTTTGCAATGCAAAGTCTGCTTCTGCCCTGTATATATAGTAATCAGCATTCGGAAAGGTCGGCTTCAAGACACCATGAGCATCGTCATACATCAGCCCACCTGCGTGGTCTTTATGCAGGTGACTCATCAACACTTTTGTGACATCCTCCGGCTCATAACCGCAATGGCGGATATTGTCATGTATCTGCAACTCACCATTAGCATTGCTGAAACCAAGTCCTGTATCCAGTATCAGCACATCTTTATCAGTCACTACGAGGAACGGCAGTATCTCTACCAACAAAGAACCAGTTGACCTTTCTGTCAATATATCAGAGTCCATATTGAATGGAACGAACTTCTTATCATGCCCTACGGTAAACACACCTTCTGATAACGGAAAAACCTTAGCCATAAAACCCTTTATATTACCTGATCAACACTTGCCTGTCTGAGTCAAGGCGTATCATAATGAAAATAAGAATACTGAACGATAACAGCGACGAACCACCATAGCTGAGCAATGGCAGCGTGATACCAATAACCGGTGCCAGCCCTATCGTCATAGATATATTAATCGCAAAGTGGAAGAACAATATCGCTGCTACACAATACCCATATATCCGGCTGAAGTGTGACCGTTGCCGCTCGGCAAGGAATATCAACCGCAGCATCAGTGACAAATACAATCCGATCAATATAAAGCTGCCAAACCAACCGAATTGCTCCCCTATACTGCAAAAGATGAAGTCAGTATGCTGCTCGGGTACGAACTTGTTCTTGGTAGAAGTTCCGTTCAGGAAGCCTTTACCCCAGAATCCACCTGAACCAATGGCTATCTTTGATTGGTTCACATTGTATTCGGAAGCGTTCTCTTTACGTACCCTTTTCTCTCCAGGTTCCAGCTTCCCAAGGTATTCCTCCGGCACATCCTGTCCTATTGTTGAATAGATACGATCTACCTGGTGCTTTTGCAATACGTTCTTAAAAGCAAAGGGCACCAATACTATAGAGAACAACACACTCACCAGATAGACACTCACCAGCCCTATGATGGCCACCACATTTCGCCGGAGCACACTTCTTATTGCTATCCCTACAATTATGGCTACCAATGTAATGATACCAAACAGCCACCATTTGTCTATCAGTAGTGTGGCCATCGTTAAAGCTATTACAGATACACCTACAACCAGGAATATGTTAGGTAACCCTTCCCTATACATCACCAGGAAGAAACAGAAATACACTAGTGCCAATCCCGTTTCCTGTTGGGCAATAATAATAACAGCAGGCACCAATGCCATACATATACCAATGGTCCTATGCTTGAGTGTATTGAAGTTGGTTTCAGGCGAAGACAGGAATTTCGCAAGGGCCAGCGAGGTAAATATCTTACATACCTCTCCCGGCTGAAAGCGAAAACTACCCGCACCCAGCCACGAATGCGAACCTTTCACATTCACCCCCGCAAATATGGTAATGATGAGCAGGAATATACCTATGGTATAAGAGAGATAGGCTATAGAGGAAAAGAACCGGCTCTCCGTAAGTACTATTAAAAAACCCACGAATAGCGAAATGCCCAGCCACATCATCTGGCGGGTATAACTCTTACTCATATCAAAGAATACCGTGTCGGTAGATCTGTGTTCCACTGAATAAATAGCCAGCAAGCCTATACACACCAGGGCACAGTATAGCAATACCGTTAAGGTATCAAGCCTGCCAAATATCGTTTTGCGCATATTGTCCATGTGTACCTGTCGCTATTTTTTCATATAATTTTTACGCAACCATGCTTCCGCTTTGCGCTTGTCTAATATTCCCTGAAGGCTGTCTCCATATTTTTTCTCAGCCATTTTAGCTTCCCACCGTATCCTGTCTTTGAGCTTTTGCGCGGAGTCTATTATATAGGTGTACTTACTGATAAGCTTCGCATTGTACAGTTTATCTTCCAGGTACTTCCTTTTCGCTACCACACTATCGGTCAGATACTTTTCTATCATCAGGCTGGCAACGGGTCCTGCCCATGTAGCACCAAAACCTGCATTCTCTACTATCACCGCGATAGCTATTTTCGGGTTCTTCCTTGGAGCAAAGGCCACGAACACCGAGTGGTTCTGCATCTTCATGCGGTTGCCGTTCACTATCGCATAGTTCTCTACCGTACCTGTTTTAGCACATATCTCTACACCCGGCATTTGAGCCACCTTACCTGTTCCCTTGTCCACCACATCCTGCATACCCAGTTGCACTATCTCGAACGAGGAATCGGTGATGTGCGTCACAACGTGTTTCTCAAGGAATGGTTTCAATAAGGGGTCTTTCGGATTTTTATCTATCGACTTCACAAAGTGTGGGGTGTAGTAAAATCCTTTGTTTGCTACAATACACATACTGTTGGCCAACTGCAGTGGCGTCAAGGCAAGTTCACCCTGCCCCATACCTACGAACACCACCGTGCACGAGTTCCAGACACTGTTATACCTGTTGTTGTAATAATTAGAATCAGGCAAGAGCCCCTTTCCTTCAAAGGGTATATCTACACCGGTAGGGTGACCATAGCCAAATGAGTAGAAGTATTCGTACCACCGTTGCAAACCTTTTTCGACACTTCCGAATTTCTTCGCATCCGCAGAAAGCCTGAAGATGTGACAGAAATAGGCGTTGCACGAATTGGCCAGAGCCAACCTCAGGTTCGCAGCGTGACCACCGCCGGAGTGGGTACAGGCGATATGCCTGCCGCAATAATTATACCCACCACCACAGGGGAAACCATACTTAGGTGTAATAACGCCCACATCCAATGCCACCAACGCAGTCATAGGTTTGATAGTACTACCCGGCTGATATGCGGCCTGCGTAGCCCTGTTGAACAACGGGTGTGTTGCGTCTTTATATAGCTTGGAGAAATTCTTAGAGCGTTCCCTGCCCCTGAGCAGGTTCGGATCATAGCTGGGGGCACTTACCATGGCTAGTATACCACCGGTGTTGGGATCTATCGCCACTACGCTACCTATCTTGTTCGCCATCATCTTCTCGGCATACTGTTGCAGATCCGCATCCAGGTATAGTTGCAGCGACTTTCCAGCTATTTCAGCCGTATCCAGCGCACCACCTTTATAAGGGTCGCGTGGCCTGTTAAAGTTATCTCTTTCCAGGTAGTGCACACCTCTTTGCCCTCTCAGTACTTCTTCATAGCTGCGCTCCAGCCCGTTCATCCCGGTATAGTCGCCTTGTGTGTAAGAAGCATACCGGTCTGTTTTCAACATTCCGGGCGAAACCTCTCCCACATAGCCCAGCAACAATCCTGCACTCGCATTGGGGTAGATACGCATACTGCGCTCCAATAGCTCAAAGCAGGGGAACAGGTACATATTCTCCTGGTAGCGGGCGGTCTGCTCCTGGGTAAGTTCTTCCAGGAAAGCGCCCTGCCGCATAGGCCCGCTCTTTAGGTGCACCTTTTTGAGCATCTTGTCGAATTGGGGCTTATCTATGCCCAATACATCACAAAACTTAAGTGTATCGAAGTTCTTCGGCACGTTGCTGGTGGTGACCATCAGGTCGTAAACCACCTGGTTATACAGCATTACCTTATCATTCCGGTCGTAGATGATACCCCGTGGCGGATAAACCACTTTACGATAAATGGCTATATCATTGGCCATTATCTTGTACTTATCCTCAAATATCTGCAGGAAAAAGAGGCGCAGCAATATGATAAGCGCCACACCTACATAAAGGAACCGTATTACGTACTGGCGCGGATTCTGCGCTAGGGACATACTCAAAAATGATTAAAGGGGAAAACTCTTTTACAAACCTACTGTAAAAAGCCGAAGTTAAAAGCTGTACAAAGGGCCTTTAGGCCTTTATTTTATGCACAGTGTATGCAAAAAATAATATTGTGAAAATGTTTTGCCTTTTTAAAAAACCCGATGTAAATTTGCCATCCCAAACGGGTTAGTCCGATGGTGTAACGGTAGCACCACAGTTTTTGGTACTGTTTGTCTAGGTTCGAATCCTGGTCGGACTACCAAAGGTAAAAAGCCACTCTTTTAGAGTGGCTTTTTTGTGTTTATACCTTTCTGGACATCATTGTCAGTGGTTGCTGTCAGCCTGAGCCTGTCGAAGGCTTGTTGAGAGTTGGCTTCATACCCACATCACAGCTTCTTGGCGCTGAGTTCTTTTCAGGAGAATCGGCGCGGAATGGGGAAAACACATCGCCATATTAAAAAAATGTCAGTAAGCAAAACTTTCTACGAGGTATTGTGATGGGAAAAGTACTCCCAGTCTGTTGCTTTTCTTGTTTATTCCTGGCATTCGGTCCGACATTATTTGGACAAACTGTCTTAAGGAATCATCGTCCATAGCCATCAAAACTAGCTCAATAAGGTTTGATACAGTTTGAAAATCAGCTATAGCAGTCTCGGGTTCAACATTAGTACAGTAATTTTTAGTCATCTTTTTAATCACACCTTCATCTTTTGCAAACAAAGGGATGGTTTTTTGGTCGAACCAAACTTCTTCCACTATCAGCTTGTTAGGGTCGACATTTCCGTGTAAAAAATCATTGCGTTTATTCATTAAAGAATGAAATTTTTTAAACGCTTCACTATCACTGTTTATTTGTTCTGGGAAACAGGTGCAATTGAAATGCAGCGTTTTAATCCTTACATCGATTTGTTGTCTAAGTAAACTATCGTAAAGTCTTGAATCTTTTTTATACTCTTCCTTTCGGAACACTAAAATAACAAGATTTATGAATGCCTCAGCCATAACTGGACTTAACATTCTTATCATTGTTCCCAAAGAAGCTGCATTCATCGTATTATTCACCCATTTATTTGTCTCTTTCAGATACTTATCAATTGCTTCTTTAGTATTTAATGCAGGCCTTGTAACCTCCATTAATTTTAGCTTCTGTAGTCTACTTATACAATCCTGCAACGTATATTCTACACGGCAAAATGGATTGATGAAAAGTGCCCAATGCTCAAATTCTGTTTGAGTTTTCGAAACTTCTTTTCCCCTTAAAGCAATCTCAGATTTCAGTCCCGTGACCAATGTATCCCATTCTGCATCGCTAAATACAATTTCCAAACCGGTTTTTACAATTATTTCAAGTCCAGTCGTCTTACCGAAAATATGTATGGTACTATGTGATGTCGTTAGTGCATAGTGCCAATGAATCAAGTTATCAGACGTCTTGTTCTTTAAGATCATTATGAAACCATTAGGCGCACCAAACCTTGCCTTCAAATAGGCATATAGTTTAACCGGAGAAATTGCACTGTCTGGATTAAACCAAGCATTTACAGGTAGATTTGACGCTCTGTCCTTCGCCGCTTGAGTATCTTGGAATTGCTGCTCAATAGATTGTAGCTTCCAACAGGTAGGGTTTATTATTTCGCTAAGCATAGTTTCTTCGAAAGTAAAGTTTGAGAGACTACACAAATCCATTTTTTGTAGTCAAAAGAGATTACCTGTGTGTGGGCAAAATAAATATTCAATATATGCATCAAGAGGTGAACATCTAAACTATTTTGCCTTAATAAGTTCTAAGAGTTTAGCTTTCTTATCAGAACTATTAATCAGATAATAATTAGCACCCTCAATAAACAATAGGTAAGGATTTTCAGGAAACTTGTCTTCATCGTAACCCACGAAATAATCTAATTTGTTGTCAAAATCTTCGCTAGTCCATTCATCGTCAGCATTGTCACTTTGTTCAAATCTGGCATTTCTTATACCAGAATTTAAATCGCCTTCATTGCTGTACGGGAAAATTACAACTCTTAATTTCATGTTTTTTCTAAACATACTGAAATCTGTAAAACAAAACAACCGTCAAACGACGGTATTTACCCTCCTACACAACACATCCGCAATATCCACCCCACTCTCCTCATCATGCAGCGGCATGATGCTATGCGACGGGAACAGCTGCTTGGCTGCCTCGGCCCATTTATCTTCAGAACCGACATCGGGGTAGATGAATACATTCTTATCGCGGAGGATGCCGCAACGTTCTTTGGTCAGACCCTCTTTGCCGCCTGTGGCTAACCATATTTTGTCCTGGTAGAAGTGTGAGGCGATGATAGCCGTCTTCTCACTTTCCACCAGGGCTACATCCCGTACCTCCGGTGTCAGCAGGTGTTCGCCAAAGAGGCATTGCTTCAGGTGATAGTCTGGATAAAGAGGTTGTTTCAATTTATCCTTCAGCGAGTGTACCCAGCAGATGTGATTGAAGGGTTCTTTCACACGCTTACAGGTTGTCTCGTCAAAGAGCATAATTTTTCCCGTGCGGCAAATACCTCTTGCGTCCAGTTGCCAGAAGATCGTGGCTCCCTGCCAGTGCCGGGACGTGCCTACATGGTAGCGCTTAGCTGCCTCTACGCCCGCCTTGCCCAGCAGATGCGCCAGGTGCAGCACAAAGTTGTTTTGGTTATAGCAACGCAACGTGTTCTGCCAATCGGCTGTTGCTATACAGCCTTGCTCGTATAGTATCTTACCGGGCTTCTTACGCGCGACGGGTGGCTGTCCTTTTTCATCAAAGAATTGTTTGGGGGTGAAGTGGTAGGTACACTTATCCTGCCGGGCACACCGGCCTACGTGGGCACCAAGGTGCATGCCTGTTTCTGTGTCTATGTAGCGGGAAAACGCTTTTTTGCCTGTTATTACATTGCGGACACCTGTAGCGGCTCCTCGGGCCTTTGTAAGGCTCCAGTGTGTATCGGTAGTATCTCATGTGGGTTTATTTTGTTCGCAGTGTTCACCTTTGTTGCTTGTCAGGGGTGAACGAACGGTAGGTAATTATTGTAAGCATTACTTATACTATTACTTATACTAATAGTATTAGTTATAGCATTAGTTACTGATAGATGTTCGTTCGTTCACCCCTGAGAAGCGAAGTGAGCAAACGCTCCGAACGTTATCTTCTTTTGAGGTATTTATTTACTGATGCAGCAGAAACATCCAACTCCTTGGCGATCTTATGCTGGCTCAACCCTTTGTCGTGCAGCTCATAAATCTTGTCGATAACGTGCTGAGATATTGGTTCTGTCTCCTGCTTCAGGTGCTGGTACTCACTGGCAAAGCCCTGGTGCTTGAACTGAAGGAAATTAGCCAGCTTCTCGATGATAAAGACGGGAACGTTGCCCGCGCCATATACCTGCTCCGTATTGCGCTGCTTTATCTGTTTTACATAGCGGATGTGCGGGTCCTTGTTGCTGCGACCTATGGCAAATGCGCTGTCGCAGAAGTTCATCAGCATCTTACTGCCGCCCAGGTCATTCTCTGTGATGGGTTTTGAGATGTCGCGCTTAGGCGTATGCGCCAGTGCCATAATGGAGACCTTGTATTTGTCTTTCAGGGTCTTTAGCTCTTTCATCAGTGGCAGTGCATCTTTGGCGCGCTCTGCTTCATTGCGCAGGTAGGTGATGTTGTCTATTATCAGCACCTTTGCTTCGTGCTGGGTGATGCTTTTCTCCAGGGAGAAGTACAGGTAATCCTCGAAGCTGTCGAAGCAATCGGGTATCACCATATCAGGATTAATGGCGGCGCGGTCCAGCAAGGGAGAGAATTGATATTCGTCTTCGTAATTGTTGGAGTATCTCGCCTGGAATTGCTTCATGGTCAATTCAAAATCGAAATAAAGCACTCTTTGCGGTTTGGCCTCCAGCTTAAACCCGTTGATGGCCTTGCCACTGCTGATGCTATCTGCCAGTTGCACGGCAAGGATACTTTTACCCAGGTTGGTATCGGCGAACATGATGCAGAGTTCACCCTCATACCACAGCTCACCAAAGAGCATATCGGGCGCCACGGTGTTGCGGGCTTCTTTCATCCAATGATTAGCATTCTGAATTTTGAAGAACTGGCTTTTGTTGTTCTCCGCGTTGAGTTTCTCGCGCTGTTGCTGCGCCTGGCCGTCTAGTTGATCGACTGTCATAAAAATTAAGGTTTGTAGATAAAAAATAACCTCGGAGCTCCGGTGAGGTGCGTCGTACTTAAGAAGGGAAAATGGTTTTCTAGGTATTCATTCCGAACGCATTGTAAAAGTACTAACAGTATTAAATACTTCGAGCAAATGTGGATAGCTTTTGGCAGGCTTTTTATCCACAACGGGTATGTCACACAAAAAAGGAGCTGCCTCAATGAGGCAGCTCCTTTACATTAACCTGTAAGGCCTTATTGCTTGATCAACTTCTCTGTTTTCAGCAGATTGTTCTGAGCGTCATAAGCCTTAATGAAGTAAATACCATTCGCCAGGTTGCTAATATTGATAGTCTTAGCATCATTTTGATCTATCAGTAATTTTCCATCTACAGATATAACCGAAACGTTTACTGCTTCTTGCGCAACAACGTTTACTATAGCGGTAGCCGGATTAGGATAGAAAGAAACATTTGAAACTTTACCGATGTTGTTCACACCTGTAGCAGATTTACCGCAAGACTCTTCAAGGATAACAGTTGCAGTGATGTAATCAAAGCAAGAACCCGCACCCCTGTAGCCGGCAGCAACAACAACTCCTTCACATAAAGGACTAACTACATTGAAATCACCGGTATTGTTACCTGTAGAACCACAACCGAAATAACCTTCGCCCGGTGCGATACCTATAGTACCCCAATATGTTTCAGTTGGAGCAACACCATTCAGGTGTAGCGGATTAACACCGTTTGGTAACACTGTACCATCTACGTCTGCATTACCTGCATCCAGGATAGCATTGCTTTGCAACTCTCCGCAGAAAGGAGCAACCCTGCCACAAACTGTCATGCTGTTCAGTTGGAATGTACCACCTGATGCACTCGGGCTGTGAGGGAATACAGCTACTTCAATTTTCTGACCATTAGTAAGTACAGGCAGGCCAACTGCATCAGTACCGGCTTCACACCAGAAAATTTCGTCGTTGCTGTAACCGCAATCGTCGGGAGTGATCTCATGATCAGCACCTTCATCTATCCAGTTACCCCACGCTAAACCATCATGAACCCTGTAAGCCAAACGTGCATACACAGGGCCTGTACTTGAAATACGAACTGTAGCGCTTAAGCCACCTACACCCATAACATCATCATTGTTCAGCACCTCGTAAGAAACGTGAGCGCCTGAAGTGCTGAATGAAGCCGGAGCTGTATTCATACCTGATTTACCACCGCTTGAGCAATTAGCACCTGTACCGAAGCCTGTGCTTGCTACGTTAGTAGAAGTAACGTTTTGTACATCTGTAACATCTACGCTAGTGCCATTCTCACCCAAGTAGTACGCAATAGCACACTCATGAACGATATCGAAAGTATCTGTAGTAGCTGTAGCACAACCACCATTGTATTTCACACGTGTGATCCTTACATCATTAGCAGGGAAGTTGAAATTAGCAACAACACCTGAAGCATCTACGTTTGCTGTAGTCACATAATTGCTCACCCATTTAACTGAGTCCGGAGTAAGGCCTGTGTTAGTGAATACTGTAGTAAAATCCTGAGTACCGCCTACAAAATAAACTGTTGATGCAGGGTCTACCGCGTCATGAGGCTGAGCAGGAGTTACAGTAATAGTAATAGGAGCACTTGCTATGCTACCACCGAAAGCACATGTTACTATAACACGATACATCGTCGTAGTAGTGATAGTACCCGTATTGAAGAATACATTAGTATCTGCAGCTGAAGTCGGGTTCCAGTTAACACCACCGTCAGTAGAGAACTCATACTGATAGCTGATACCTACACCGCCATCATGTTGGAATTCAAGGGTCCTTGAACCGCTGCCACCACAGATAGAAGTATTAGATAAAGAGATCAGGTTACCATCATCTAAAGTACCGCCTGAGCAAGGATCATCAGATGAAACCTCACCATAAACTTCAAGTGTATTCACCTGGAAAACACCTGAATTAGAACCAGAAGCATAAGGGAAGATACCTACATAGAAATCACCTGTGATACCAGTGATAGTTGGACCACCTACTGTCCAATACCAGTTATTAGCGCTGGCACCGCAGCTACCGCTTGTCAGGTTCACTTCACCATCAGGAATCCAGTTAATACCATCGAAGCTGTATGCCAGTCTTGCTTTGGTAGGACCTGTACCTGATACCCTGGCTCTTGCATGTATCTGGAATACATTCAACGCATTACCTGTAGTAGGGCTGATTTTATAAGATACATGGGGATTTCCATTAGCAAAAGATGTAACAGAAGTATTCACTGTAAGACCGCTTAAGCCGCCTGAACCACATGGAGAATTGCTACCGAAACCTGTAGCAGTTAACGGATTTACTACAACATCAGGCTCGCCTGGTATAACGCTAGTGCTTGTACCATTAATACCTGCATACAGAGCAAGTGTGTTTGGCCATACGATGTCAACATTCTGAGTTACAGAGTTAGAGCAAAGAGTAATGCCATCTACAATTGTATAAGTAACAACAGCTGTACCACCAAAGTCAGCATTACCAACACCTGAAGTAGGGTCAATATCATATGCATTTGTGTTGTTGCTCAGGAATGTACCACCCGAAACACTTGGGTCAATGTCAATCACATCACCCACTGTAAATGGATTAGAACCACTTGCAAATGATAATGTACCAACAGTTGGCAAAGCATTTACAGTAATAGTAGCAGTTGCAGTAGTAGAAGTAGTAGGACCGGTGCTGCAAGTAACTTGTACCCTGTAGTCAGTAGAGGCAGAAACAGTACCTGTATTATAGGTAGTACTGCTGGTACCCACATTAGACCAAGTACCTGCACCTGCAGGAGAGCTCTGCCATTGGTAAGAAATACCAACACCGGCTGTAGCGCCTGTTAAATTAAGGGTTGTAGAACCTGAACCACAAAATGCAGTAGCACCCGAGATAGAACCCGCAGTTGGCGTACCTGTACAAGCAGCTGGTATCAGATCACCGGAGAAAGCCTGGATACTCATGCGGCTGGTACCACCTGAAGCAGATGCACCTGTCATTAATGCCCTTACATACACAGTAGCCTGGTTGTCAACACCTGATGGCAGAGACAAATTACCGGTTCCGGTACAACCCGTACCGGACCAGGTTAAGGTGGTCATAGCATTCCAGTTAACGTTATCTATACTCCATTGAAATTGTGCGCTGTGCGGACCGGTAGCAGAAGAACTTGTTGGAGTAGCGAACACGATGTTCTGATAACCTGTAGTACTTACCTGCCATTTCCAGAATTTTACAGGAGTACCTGTCCAACCCGGAGCCCAGTAACCGTTCACACAGGTTGTTGTGCTGGTCAATGCACCTGCTGTAGTAGTAAGGGTTGCACCCGGAATACTAACCGCAAAAACATTAAGTGAAGTAAAAGTCAATACCAGAGCCGTAATACAACCAAGAAGTTTTGATGACTTAAGAAGCGCCTTGCGCGTCTTCGCCACCTTCGTTCGTAATGCACGGGCCGAGGCCAGTGTTCCCGTCAGGGAAAAAGTACCTGTCATTGTTTTCATAAATACCCTTTTTAAAGTGAACCGTAAAATTGCAGGTACGTTGTTACCAACAGATGAAAGGAACTTAATGATATGAATATATCGGTTGTGGGTAGCGTAGTTTACATGTTGATGTTAACACTTAACATGTGAATAACCGCAACTCATTACTATAATGTAAAATAACAAACGTGACATAACACTATAAATCCGGAATTAGTAAATTCCGGATAACCACTAACAATTATAAGTAGTACGTAAAAAATAAATTACAGCAAGATGTCGCTGTAATTCTTAACACTGATAGCATCACCTCTGCTGATCAACAATTGATTTCCCCTCGACTTATCATTGAGTTTGTCTTCAGGATGATCAAAAGCAAATAGTTTTTTATTATAAATCTGTGCAGTGTGAGCGAGCTTCATTGTTTCACTATCTATATCTGTTTCTACGACGAGAACAGATTCGGCAAGCGCAGTAACAAGACGCATTCTATTTGACAGAAAGGAGGATAGATCTTTGGATCCCAGCATGTACTCAGAAACAATGCAGCAATCATTCTCAATAATGCTCTCTGCTATCTTTTTGTAGTCCTTATTATTGATCGCATCCAAGCCAGTGGGTAATACTGCTATAAGCTTACCTCCCGCCTCTACACAAGCCTTTGCCCCAATACTATTGCAACCGGATTCTATGCCTGTAACAAGACTCAAATTACGGCCGATCAGGTATGCTGCCAATTGCCCTGCTATCAATTTACCATAGTTTGATGGTTTTCTCGTACCTATCAATGCTATTGATGGTAATGTAAGAAGGTTTGGATCTCCTATCAGATTAAGAATAAGCGGTGGCGACTCTATTAGCCTCAACGATGAAGGATATACATTATCAAAATAGGAAATGATCCGGATGTTCATTTTATCACTCTCAGCCAATAGCATCTCACCTTTTACAAAGCCTTCAAAAATATCGGCTTTTGTGAGCCCCGGAATACAGAGCACATCTGCGTTATCCATTAAAGCATCAAAAAGAATATCCTCAGTAATACTACCCAATGTTGATGCTAGTAACAATTCATGGAGTTTGCTGATTATGGATTTACCTACCCGTTTTATCTGAAGCAGCTTTACGATATGCTCAGCACTTAATACTACCTTGTCGGGTAGATTCATTAGTGTACTCATTTCGTTTCATAGCGTTGTTTAAGTGCAAAGAAAGTCTGTCTGCCAGCAGTAAAAAACAGTCAAAAGACGGTTTAAAGTCAACAAAATCAGAAGAAATCGTGAAGAAATTGTAAGCTGTTGTAATATCCGTAGTGAATATTAAGAAAGTGTAAAGGATATTAAAACAGTATATTTAATATTAAGTTTTGGCTACCAAAGAAAGACGGGCTTTATTTCTGCCTAAATTTGCCGTTTATTTTTAAATAACATTCATGAAGCTAGTTTTAAGGATCTTTATACTTGCCCTATTTACATCACGCTCATTATCGGCACAAACAGATACTATCCGGATCATGCAGTACAACCTGCTCAACTACGGAAACAGTGCCAATCAATACTCATATAAAGACCCGCGGCTTACAACCATAGTGCAACACATTCAGCCTGACATAATTGGAGCGAATGAAATAGACAATAACGCTGCCCATTCCCAACACCTGTTGACCACTGTGCTGGGTAGCGGCTGGACAAAAGGTAGTTATATTAACTCCAACAACGAGGTGCAAACCAATATGCTTTTCTGGAGAACTGACAAATTTGGCCTGAAGAGCGAGCAATCGATCTACCACAATCTTCGTGATATCATTGCATACAAGCTATATTACAAGGATAACATTGCAGTCCCACACGACACGGTATTCCTGACTGTTATAATAGCACATCTTAAAGCCAGCCAGGGCACACAGGAAGAAGCCCAAAGAGCCCAGGAAACTCAGGCTGTTGTCAACTACCTGAATAGCCTCGGAACACAGGGAAACTATATATTTATGGGTGACCTCAATTTATACACCAGCACAGAGCAGGCTTATCAAAATCTCATCAATGCTGTTAGCCCGAATGCAAAACTATACGACCCCATTAATATGCCGGGCGACTGGAACGGAGACAACAGCTTCGCCGCTATCCACACACAGGCTACCAGAACAGCACAACTATCAGATGGCGGTGTAAATGGCGGCCTGGATGACCGCTTCGATTTTCAGTTGGTCTCTAACTACATCATGACAGATGTGGCAGGAATGAAATATATCCCGGGCACTTACAAAGCAGTTGGACAAGACGGCCTGCATTTAAACGACGCCTTGATAGATATGCCTGTTAATACATCAGCTCCGACCAACGTAATACAGGCATTGTATGAAATGTCGGACCACCTTCCCGTAGTAGCCGACTATAAGATACAAGTTAACGACCCTAACAGCACAGCTAGTTTCAATAGTATTACATACAACACTACAGTAGTTAATCCTTTAGCAAATAACACACTCTCTATCCTATTTGACAACCAACTAAAAGGTGAAACAGTTGCAGTAGAACTATTTAGCATAGATGGCAGAAAGCAATTTTCCGATAATACTATTATTGATTCAGGCAATTCATTTCAATCTTTCAAGCTGAATGAGTTGGCACAGGGCATTTATATTCTACGTCTTTCAGCACCTAATGGTTATTCTTATTTCTCAAGGGTTGTAAATTACTAGTATCGTTTACCATATGCTAATAAAGGCCTCCGCAATGGAGGCCTTTTGTTATCTATTCACAATAACAGGCAACAAACAGGATCATACGCCTGCAGGCAACACACTACGATGTTCATAGCTATAGACCAAGCCTCTATTCACAACTCATCACATGCCTCAGGCACCAGGAACAATTGCCGGCATTAAGCCTATCAATACGACCGGCAGTTGATTGAACGATTATCTATCAGAACAACTCACGACGGGCCATTCAAAACAAAAAAGTCCCGCATCTATTGATGCAGGGACTTCATTGACTACTATTTGTATTTAACCGTGACTATTGAACATTCATTTTTACAATACCTGATTGCTGGCCGTTGCTTATCTTAACAACATATAAGCCAGCTTGCAGACCAGCATTAGTGATATTGATCGCTGAATTTGCAGCTGTAGTGTTTTCTGTATAAACGGTACGGCCAACCATATCATAGATACTTACAAAATATCTACCTGAAGCCATTCCACCAAGGTTGATATTATTAGCCGTTGCAGTACCCATTACATAGAAAGACAAGGCTTCATTCTTTACATTGCTTACAGCCAACGGGCTGGCATAGTATGTAAGAGCGAAATCATCTATAGCTGTAGTGGTACGGTTGCCGGAACCGGTTGTAGGATCAATAGCGACAACACGTATCCAAACGGGGCCGGTAAGACTGTCTAAATCAGTACCGAAATCAACTGTTACTGTGTTATTGGTAAAAGCGCTTCCACCTGTTGTCATTGTGCCGGTAGCAGTCACAGGCGTAAATGTTGTAGGTTCAGCTCCTATGCCGTAGTCAACAGTCCATGTAGTAGTACGGGGAGATGTTGCATCCAGTGATTGCAACTCAAAAGTAAGCGCGAAATCACCCCTGTGTAAAGTATTCTCTATCTTCAATGAGAATGATGCTCCGGAATCGGAATTAGGGAATGCTGCATTAGTAGCGCCTACCTGGCGCAGACCAAGTGCACGATCCGTAGCAGCTAACTGACCTAATGAGTCTAAAGAAGATACCTGACCATTGGCAGAAGCAACATTGCGGAAGTTACCGGTGGTACTGTTCCAGTTAGTACGGGTAGACCCCGTGGCCGAAGGTGTTAAAAGCAACTTAGTTGCCGAAGTATCCCAATATCTTCCCAGGTCTGTAGCACTAGCTTCAGTGAACACATGCCAGCCTGCAGGCAGACCTGACGATAGGTTATTGAAATTCTGCGTATAACTCTGACCGGGTAAGGTAAGAGAGTTGTACTGAGCGTTTACGCCGGTAGTAATAGTGCCGATAGCAAAGAGTAAAAATAATTTCTTCATAATTTCTGTTTTGTGGTGCAAATGTCTTTACTTAATGTAACCACAACTAAATTTTAAGGTTATCAAATTATTACCCGGCATGCACAATAAAAAAGCGCTTCTTTAAGAAATTATAAAGAAGCGCTGTACCGGAATATAAAGGTGATTATTGTACATCGTTCAGATTGCGTATCTGTAACTGCAAAGTTGAATTGAACTGCCCTACTATGCCTGTGAATGCCTTTGGCGTTGTTGGTACATTATCATTTCTGAATGTAGCGGAAGAGGTGGTATACAGAGAGATAGAGCCACCTGAACCATCAGTCAATGTCTTATTACCCTGGTATGTACCGCCGCCTGCTACTGTCGCATTAACGATTTTTACCAATGTAGACTCATGGGCCTCGAAATCTGCAGCTAGCGCAGCAAGCGTGATCTGCTTCGGGGTAACAAAACCCGAACCCACTTTTTCAGCATTCGAACTTGGAATATTAGTGATCTGTAACGCCTGTCCATATTCTGACAATGAAGCACCACTTATATCTATCAACAAAGAATCACCCATAGCAAAATTATGATTACTGCTAAAGAACACTATAATACCTGTAGTACCATCCTGTATCGTCATTAATTTCCCGCTGGATGTATTGTTGCCTGCCTTATCACTGATCACAACAGCCTTTATCTTCGCATTAGTTACGGTAACCGGTGTACCTGTATACATATCACGAATACTCTTCAAACTTACTGTTACCGGTGGTGCTGGTGGGGTAATCTCCACACCATTGCAACGTACACCTGTGAACTTCACATCACTCGTATCACGTATCACCAACTGAGGCGTGCCTTTATACATTGTATAGATACCTGTAAGTGTACCCCTGCCTGCCGGTGTAAGTACAGGTTGGAATTTAGCGTAAC
Source organism: Bacteroidetes bacterium UBA7674 (assembly GCA_002483105.1). Lineage (GTDB taxonomy): Bacteria > Bacteroidota > Bacteroidia > Chitinophagales > Chitinophagaceae > MKUN01. The sequence goes on along the minus strand of DLHG01000002.1, from coordinate 49,376 downwards.
CACTGGTGCGGATGATAATAGAACTGCCATCGCAGCTTTTTACCGTTCTGCTGGTACCGCTTGATGGAGCAGGATCAGCATACTTCTTATATACTTGAGTAGAATCAAATTCTACATCTTTAATAGTAATGATAGTATTCAACAAAGTGACATTTCCTGCTGCAACTTCTGATAGAGAAACCACTTTCGGGGTAATGGTATTAGGATGGTTTGCTTTTACTATGTAGTTATCCAGTATAGTAATAGGTATTCCTGACACTGCACCTGTTTCATCAGGAGTATATCCAAGCTGAGGCAGATCGTTATAGTTACCCAGGTATAGACCTTTACACTTGATGTATATCTTCCTTCCTATAGGATAATCGTTGTACAAGCTATTACCATCTATCAGTATGGTCATACCGCCGGTAGAATCCTGTATCACTATTTGTTTGTAAAAATTACCGGAACGGTCATCAGCCGTCACCACACCATACACCACTACATCGTCTGTTATTTCCTTCAGTTGCTGAACAGCCTTTAATTGGGCAAGACTCATCGTTACCGGTATCTGGGGGTCATAACCCGACATATCCGGCGGAGCATCAAAATCTTTCTTTACACACGAAACTATCGACAAAGTGCTGATTAATATCATTGAAAGCACTACACAAATCTTTTTCATTATATCTATTTTATATTTTTCGTTTATTAAAATTTCAAACTAACATTCAGGAAATAATTGGCGCCGAAACCATAGAAGTACTTATTCGGGAACCGTGATGTATCCTTTTCTCCATAATCAAAACGTAATTGTTCAAATCCGCCTGTGATCATATCCGTATTATTCAACAGATTATTAACACCCAGGCTGATATATAGGAATGTGTTTGACGGTAAAGACTTACTGATCTTAGACAACAATATTGATTTGCTCAAAAAGAGGTTAATGGTAAATGCGGACGGTAGTTTCTCCTGCTTTAGCACCTCATTCCATAGAGCGCTACCCGGTGACACTACATCCAGGGCCTCTTCTGTACGCCTGTCAGCATTAATATCAACATAATTTCGATCGAAGTAGCTGAAGTTTACATTAGCTGACCAGTAGTGTTTTGAACGGTAAGTGACGCCCAGGTTGTAATTTGATTGCGGCCCCACTCCCAAATAGTAGTTCTGGATGTAGGCTGTCTTAGTAGTTTCTACCGCTGCCGTATCATTATCCCTATAGATGCTCACTTTAGGCCTGTTCGTATAAAATGCCTGGCCAAGCGCAGCAACACCGGTAACATTCAATGACGGACTCACCTTTACATCCAAGGCCAACTCTGTACCTATAAAGCGCATGTTCACGCCGGTAAGTACATAGCTCACGAATGTCTGGTAGTCGTCATGATAGAAACGTTTCATTTCGGTAGCATCTGTTACATCAGTGGCATAACCAACTGCTCTTATATTCAGTCTTGGAGCACGCATAAGGTAGCCACCTTCAAAAGACTTCGTCTTAACCGTCGTTGGATCCTTCACAGTAAAATCCCTCGTGCGTATAGAAATGTAAGTATTATCTATGAGCGGAGCATCTTCGGAATAGTTACCATTCGCAAAAAGGAAATTACGTCCGTCCAGTTTGTATGTCAGACCGCCTTTTGTGCCATAGATAGCGAAATTCTGCACCTTGCTTTTGCCAAATGAGTTTGCAGGGAATAAACCGCTTTTGAATACACCTTCCCTGTAGAAAGAGTTCACACCCACGTTCGCTGTTAAGAAGAAATCGAATTTATTAAAGGTGAATGTACCTTGTCCCCATGCTGTAGCTTTATTAAATTGGTTAATATAGTTGTAGGAATATCTATCCCCTACCTTTACTACTGGGCTGGTTTCATTCAGGTTATTCTGATTGTAAGTAGCATTACCTACATACTGGCGCTCAGCAAACTGGTTATAGTTAAGATAATAGTCGCCACCCAGCAGATCTGACAATTCACGGTAGCTCTCCGTGCGTTGATTGATGTAATTCAATCCGCCGTATAATACTATATGTTCATTTACTGAATGTTCCACATTGGTATTAAACACCCATTTCTTCAGGTCATCAACATCATTCGCTACTACATATACAGACCTGTTAGCAACATCGGTAGTTCCCGGTATCGTTTCCTTATTCGTATAATTCACCTGATAAAGTCTGTCCCAGTTGATTTGCAACTTTTCCGGACTGTCATGCAATTCAGCTTTAATGTCTTCTACGGCTGTAGGATTAGCCAGGTAGCTTATGTTATAATAGCTCGGTAAATACCTGTAATAATCAGGGCGGGGATCTGAACCATTGTACCAGTCAAGTGTTGAATTTTTATTCTTGCCAAACTGGTATCCTACAGAAGTATTCCACCTTGTCTTATTACTTGGATGGTATTCATAATTAAATATGAGCTGCGGCTGGAATGCATCTGAAACCCGTGCATTACGCTTTTCGCCATCCTGGTAGCCCCAGCTGGGATTGTAAAAATTGCTTCCTGCAAGATCATAACCTTCCTGTACTACACCCGTACTTTTACCTCTCGTAGTAGGTGCGCCAAATGCCGTAAAATTGAGTACATGTTTGTCGTTAATCTTCTTGCTGACAGCGCCATAGAATGAATAACCATCATAGAAAGTGCCTTCTACATACCCTTCCTTTGCCCAACGCTTGGAAACTGATGCTGAATATGCCCAACCATTGCTCATAAGACCTGTACTGTGGGTAAACGCCAGTTTATTACGATAGGTACGGTTAGACAGGGAATAAGTAGCACGTGTCTGTTTGCGTTGATTGGCAGCAGTTGCGTCATAATACACCATACCATTGATACCTCCATAACCAAACTCAGAGGGTGCCAGGCCATAAGTATTATCCCTGCTACGGAATACATCATTCAGTCCACCCCATTGGTTCCAGTAAGTATTGTCATTTTCGAGGTCGTTCATAGATACACCGTTGATCTGCAGTTGCTGCTGATTACGTTCGTAACCACGTGCCTGGAACCTGTTAGGACCGAAAACAAATGATGCAACATTTAAGAAAGGATCTCTTGAAGCAGTGAACATACCACTGACATTCTGCATATTGTTTCCATCATCATCTGCACCGCTATTACCGGCAGCGCCTTCGTCAAGGGCTATGGTAGGAATGTCTAAAGTATTGATAGAATTAGGTGCTTCTTCCGGAGTGAAATAAATAGTACCGAGGTCGACCACGGGAGCATTCACCGTAATAGAAGAAGTATCAGGCTTCATATTAGGCGCTGTAAATATCAGCATATGTGTGCCATAAGCCACCTGGCTGAAATTAAAATCCCCTTGCCCGTCGGTTACCGTCAGCAGGTTCTGCGCGGGAAGGATAACCTGTATCTCCGCGGCAGATTTACCTGAATTTTTATTGACCAGGTGCCCTTTCACAATGGCTGTGGCTTTGTCTTCCTCCGCATGTGTTACTACACTTATCCCAAGGAATAATGTGAATAACAATCGTACTTTTTGAAACATAAAAAATTAGAAAAAATTGAAAACTTATAAGAAAGTGCAAAACTATAACCATCCCCTGTGCAATGAGTTAATACACGATTAACATATTGTTATACCGTAGTCCGGTAAATCCTTCCTTATGTTATCATTATGTTTTTTATTTCGAATCGCCTGATTAGGGCTAAGCGATTTTGTTTTTTTGTGCTCCCAAATAAGGACCATGTATAAAAAAGCAATAGTGTTTCTCGCCTTCAGCATGGCTGTCGGTTATAATTCTTATAGCCAGAAAAAAAACTATAAAGTGATAGCGGTATCATTCTATAACCTGGAAAACTATTTCGACCCTGAAAACGACCCCAACAGGAATGATGAAGACTTTACTCCCACCGGCGCTAACAGGTACACAAAGGAAGTATATGCGCAAAAGGCACACAATATGGCTTTTGCCATCTCCAAACTGGCAACTGATGTAACTCCCGACGGGCCGGCCATTATAGGTGTTGCGGAGATCGAGAATGATGTTGCCCTTACCTACCTGGTCAACCAGCCGGAGATAAAAGACAGGGGATATAAGTTTGTATGGTTTTACCGCTCCGACAGAAGGGGTATCAGTAATGCAATGCTGTACAATCCTAAATATTTTACAGTTACCGGTTCGGAATCACTATTTGTGGATATAGAAGGTAAAGGCAACTACGAAAAACCTACTACCAGGGACATATTACATGTAACAGGCACGCTCGCGGGTGATACAGTACATGTATTTGTCAACCACTGGCCTTCCCGCAGGGGTGGCGAGTCTGCTACTGCACCGTTGAGAGCTTTAGCTGCCGGCGTAGCTAAGAAAAAAATAGACTCCCTGATGACGGTGAACCCGAAGACCAAGGTCATTCTTATGGGCGACTTAAACGACGACCCGATAGACCCGAGTATCACCAAGGCACTTGGCGCCAAATCAGATAAAGAGAAAGTAAAAAGTAATGACCTGTATAATCCTTTCACCTCATATTACAAGAAAGGTATCGGCACAGGTTCATTCAACAATGCGTGGAATCTGTTCGACCAGATAATGATCTCCGGAACTTTATTAAAAGAAGATGTAAACGGCTGGCATTATTACAAATCGGAAGTTTTTAATAAAGACTTCCTGACGCAAAAATTCGGCGTGGACAAAGGAACACCACATCGTTCTTATGATGGCAGCAACTGGATAAACGGCTATAGCGACCACTTCCCTACAATCATCTACCTGGTTAAGTAAGCACACATCACATATACATTCATTGCAAAAGGGGCTGAAGAATCAGCCCCTTTTTTGATTTCACCATTCTGCTTATGCAGTAACTTTCTTTTATCTTACTAAGGTTATTTCACCTTTCTGTTCCATTACCTTTCCGTCGCACTTGTATTTGTAGTAGTAATAATAGACACCTATGTCCAGCGGCTGGCTATTGCGCTTACCATCCCATCCTTCATTGTTATTGACCGTTTCAAACACCGTTTGGCCCCACCTGTTCACCACAACAAATGTCCCCAGATCGTGATTGCCATCTGTCACCGGGCGGAAAATGTCATTGCGGCCATCATTATTAGGAGAGAATGCCGTCGGAAACCAGACGTTACAGCAAGGCTGTGTTTCTACAAATACACTGTCTGTAGCAGTGCAGCCAAACGGAGTTTTGATCGTCAGGTAAATATTGCCCGTCGCTCTTACGATAGGATCCCCTACTGCATTATTATCACCATTTTCGAAGAATGACGCAGGGCTCCACTTATATTTCCAGGTTGATTCCTTTACAAAAGCTTCCACTCTAATCTTATCTCCTACGCATAACTGCCCTTGTTTGACCGGTTTAATAGCTGCATCAGGCAAATAATGCACGGTGATCGTATCTTCATTCCTGTCAGAGCTACATACGCTGTCACTCACCGTCAGCTTCACCGTATATACACCGGGATGTGACCATCTAACTTTATAAGGGCCGGCATTGCTTCTGCTATCAATTATTGTAGCGCCACCAAAATTCCAGGCATAATCATCCACACCACTCGATACATATCCTAAACCTATTGTCACTTCATCACCTACGCAAGCATGCTCAGGTAAACTAACAGTTGCTACAGGAGCCTCCCGCACTGTTACTGAGACTGTATCTGCAGCGGTACAACCGCGATTATCTACAAACAAGCTCACATTATATGTTCCGAAATTATCGAACCTGATCCCCGCCGTTCCCATAGTGCCACCTGTTTCAATTTCAGCTGATCCGGGAATAGTCCATTCATATTGCGTTTGCGGTGTAACATTAAGTGTAGAAGTAAATTGAACTGTCTCATATTGGCAGAACTCATTCTTTGACGCTGATAATACCACGGACGGTTGCTGGTGAATTAATACTGTCAGTTGTGCTCTATCACTTTCGCAGCCACCTACAGTTTGTGTTACAAACCAGGTAACACTGTCGGGAGACGTGGTAACCGGAACGGAGGCATTTGTGCTACCCGGAGTTACAGTTGGAGATGTATACCAGAGCAAATTAGTGCCGTTAGCCACAAGTGGTGTAGCTACTTCCCCGGTGCAATAAGCCACATTCTGAGTGGCAGGAGCATTAGGCTTGTTATTGATAGTCACTTCTATTTGCTTCCTGTCACTTTCACAACCATTGATCGTTTGTGTGACGTAGTATTTAAATATCCCTGGTACACTTGTAGCGGGTGTTGGTGCAGTAGCAGTGCTTGTACCTCCTGTTAAGTTATCATACCAAAGAATATTTTGTCCTGTGGCAGCCAATGTAGTGGCAACTGCTCCCTGGCAATAATCCAATACAGAATCAGCTACAGGAACAGCTGGCTTTTCATTCACCAATACTTCTAATGGTGTTCTCGGGCTTTCACAGTTATTCATTGTCTGCGATACATAATACGTCACTGTTCCGGCTACCGTAGTAGCAGGTGTGGGTGCAGTTACTGTTCCCGTCCCGCCTGTAGAAGTTGTGTACCAAAGCAGGTTCTGGCCCGTCGCTGTTAGTATCGCTGCAGGTGCAAATTGACAATAAGTGAGATTTGCCGTTACAGGGGCAACAGTTCCGGGATTAACCACCACCTGCATACTTGCCATTGCAGAAATACAGGTTCCTATCTGAGAATTTACCTGGTAAGTTCCTGACGCGTTCTGATCGGCCATAGTGATGACCGGATTCTGATCATTTGAGCTGAATCCATTAGGCCCAGTCCAGTTAAACGTTGCGCCCGGGATATTATCAGCAGTCAAATACAGATCATTGCCGGAACACAAAGGGCCGTTATTAGCAATAACAGGCACTGTAGGCATTGGGGCAACCAACACATCAACCGTGTCGGGCAACGAAGTACAGTTATTCACGGTAATCGATACTATATATTGGCCGCTATGAGGTATCAGTCCGTTATTAATAACAGGATTCTGTGCATTAGAGGTAAAGCCACCGGGACCCGTCCAGCTATAGGTAGCATTATTGACCAATGTAGCATAAAGGTTTAACGTATTACCCTCACATATAGGCGCGTTGGTTGTAGCTATTACTGCGGGTATCGGCGGGTCGGTCAAAACTATCGGACCAACGGTATTAGAAATACAAGCATTAAGCGTCAGGAAAATATTATCGTATGTGCCGGACACGAGATTATTTATCAATAACACCCCTGTATTGTTTGAAGTGATATTCACCGCAGCTTGTGGATTACTGTTAAAGTCATAATTAACTGTATAGGTCGTATTAGCCAGCAAGCCGTTCAAAGAAATAAAACCATCCGAACCGTTACAGGTTGATGGGTTTGTAGATGTGCTATTAGTAATAACAGGTGCTGCAGGATCCATTAATGAGATCGGGCCAATAATATTTGAAACACAATTGTTCAGGGTAACAGTAATATTACTATAGCTACCCGCAGACAAACCTGATAGTATGATAGCACCTGTATTATCTGAGGTAAGATTAGTGGCAACCTGCGGTGTGCTATTCAGGTCGTAGTTGAGGCTATAAGTAGTGTTGGCTAACAAGCCTGTTAATGATATAGAGCCATTACTACCACCACATGTTGTAGGTCCTGTAAAAGATGAACCTGAAATAGCTGGCGGTGCAGGGTCGGTTAATGTAATTGGCCCTACTAAATTAGACACACAACCATTCAGTGTCACAGTAAAATTATCATAAATACCTGATGCGAGTCCGCTGAGCACTACTGTCCCGATATTATTTGACGACACGCTTATCGTTGGCTGCGGTATGGCAAATAGGCTGTAGTCTACATTATACATTGTATTAGCAGTTAACCCTGTCAATGATATAGTGCCGTTCACACCTCCGCAGGTGGTTGGATTCGTAAATTGGGTACCGGCAATGACAGGTGTAGGATTCACCACAACTGCAACCGTGCCTGGCAACGACGTACAGTTATTCACTGTTGTAGTAACGCTGTAAGTACCTGCAGCAACTACGGCGACCGGATCTATAACGGGATTTTGTGTATTGGAAGAAAACGTATTAGGCCCTGTCCAGCTATAAGTAGCATTAGGCACATTCGCTGTGGAAAGGTTTAATGCTGCACCACTACAAAGTGGAGTATTCGCATTGGCAACCGGAGTTGCCGGTATCGGAGGATCGGTTAATGTAACCGGGCCAAGTGTATTGGAAATACAAGCACCCAATGTCAAAATAATATTATCATATGTGCCGGCGCCCAGGTTATCAATAGTAATAACGCCATTTATATCAGAAGCAACTGTCACATTCTGAGGAACGCCGTTCTTTGTATAATTCAGTGTAAATACCGAAATGGGCGCTAAACCTGTCAGTACAATACTGCCATCTGTACCGCTGCAAGTACTTGGATTTGTTACTGTACCTAATACAGCCAAAGGAGATGGATTGACAGCGACAATAGTAGTACCGGTAGCAGTACAGCCGTTGACAGTCGCCGTTACAGTATATACACCGGCGCCGGCCATAGGTATCGCATTGACCGTTGTGTTCTGGGTATTAGCAGAAAAGGAATTGGGTCCTGCCCATACATACGTTGCATTGGTCAGATTAGATGCCGTTAAATTAAGGTTGGTTCCACTACAAACCGGACCATTATTGCCGGCAGTAACGCTCAGCGCTGCAGGTTGTGTTATAGTCGCAGTAGTATTTGAAGAACAACCACCGGGGGAAGAAACCGTTACACTATATGTTCCGGCCGGTACATTTGATATATTCTGTGTATTTACCGTGAATGAATTCGGTCCGGTCCATGAATAAGTGAACGGGTTACAACCATTCAGTACATTCAATACCACCCCTCCATTGGTACCGCCATTACAACTAACGTTCGTTACCACAGGAGTAAGTGTCGGAGCGCACGGAGTCACAGTACCATAAATATTCAAGCCCCAAACCTGCAGCGTACCACCACTGCCGGAAGCACCATAAGGACATATCCTGAAAATAATACCAAGAGTGGATGATGTTACTGTAACATTGGTTGTCCAGCTGGCATTAGTAGTTCCGCCGGCAGATGTAGCACAGCCACTGTTAAGGGGTGAGAATACCGTTGGGCAAAGCACCCAGGTAGCACCACCATCAATACTATATACCAGTCGAGCCTGAGCGGGACCTGTACCCGATCTTCTTAGCCCTGCCTGGAAACCGGTTATATTCAGCTTATAGCAAGCATTAGGTCTCACCAATACGCTCACAACCGGCCCATTTGGATTATATCCCGCATTAGTAAAGCCTGTGATACCACTGAAGCCCTGGCCACACGGGGTATTACTACCCGTACCTATCGCTGTAAGATTGCTATAAGTAGTATTGGCTGCTGTAAAGCTGGGAGCTCCGTTAGTAGCACTGGTGTATGTATATATCTGTCCATAACTATCGGCGCTGATCAGCGCCGACAAGAACACAAGTATGTATAATAGTTTCTTCATAGAATATATTTAGATAGTTAGTTTTTATCGCACTACCATTATATCACCTTTACGGCTTATCTCTGTTCCGTCTTTACATTCTGCTGAAAGGTGGTAGAAATAATTACCTACCTCAACAGGCTGTCCTTTATAATAGCCATCCCACTCCTTCGCTGTACTGTTTCCTTTAAAGACCATCTCCCCCCACCTGTTAAATACCTCTACAAATACTAATCGGTAATAAGGAGACTCCATCAGCCTGAACACGTCATTCTTTCCATCACCATTTGGAGAAAAGGCAGTTGGGATAAATACATTCTCTTCACAACATTTCTCTATAAACACTTCAACGAGTTGCTTAGGACTTACACAACCATTCACGGTTTGCGTAACGTAGAATTGTTGTACACCTATATTTGCGGTAGATGGTATGGGAGCTTCACCACTGCCATTCACCTCATCTCCGATATACCAGGAAAGGTGCTGACCATTCACATCTAGCGCTTCGGCTACTGCATTCTTACAATAGGTAACAGGGAACTCTTCAGTAACCTCAGGCTTTTCTGGTATGGGGTTCACTTTTACAAATACAGTGTCGGATGAAGGCATACAGTTCTGGTATGTTACTGTAACCACATAATAACCACCGTTCTTAGCCTTAATATCAGCCAGTACAGAAAGGCTCTCAATACTATTGTATCCTGAAGGGCCTGTCCATTGATAGGAGTACTGACCGGCAGGTGTTACAGAAGCCGCAAGCCTTAATGTATCTCCAGGGCAAAGGGCAATATCTCCACCTGCATCAACATCCAGCAGAGGAGTAACATTTATCATCACGTCATCGCTGGCGGGTGTACAACCCGGTATGCCTACTGTTATCGTGTATAGCCCACTATTAGGAGCTGTTACATTACTTAAGGAAGTACTTGCTGTAGTAGTAGAAAATCCGGCGGGACCGTTCCACTGATAAGTATATCCTGTATTCTGTGGACTTACGGTTGCATTGAGTATAACATCTGCACCGGAGCATACTGTTTGATCTGCTCCTGCATTTACAACAGGTGGCTGAACAACAGTAATACTAATACTATCTTCTATCGGAGGACATCCGCTTCCCGGGAGTGTCGCCATCATCCTGTAAGTGATATCACCCGGAGGTGTAGCAAAAGGTTCTTTCACATTATTTGAAGACAAGCCTATAGAAGGCGTCCATGTATACTGCAGGTTGTTTCCACCGTTCACAAGTATTGGAAATGTAGTACCAAGACAAACAGTTGTATCACCGGTTATGATAGCTGCCTGCGGCTGATCTTCGATCTTCAGATAAGCACTGTCAATTATATCAAGGCCATTACAACTATATGGAGAATAGAGATACAGCTTCAATATCTTTTGTCCCGCAGGCATAGTGGGCAAGCCATGTATCATCAGCGTAGCCACGGTATCATTGGCAGGTATCACAACACTATCTGCAATAAATGCGTAATCAATACCATTTACTGCTGTTCCTGCTATCTGGAATTTTACTGTTTGCGGTGTGTTCCTTAATTCGGAACGCTCAAAAACGAACTTACCGGGATTACAGCCTTTTATAACCATCGTATCGTTCGACGAAGTACCTGATTGTGATACCATGCTAAAACTCGATGTCTTCAAACTACCCGCTTTCAGGAATACACCTGAGTCGTATAGAAAGTTACCTGCGTCAGCTATAGTAAGTTTCAGGTGGTAAGTGCTGCATGGTTGTACGCTGTGCAAAGCAGTCAGCACAGTAGTGAAACCATAGTATGAGACCGTAGTACCCGCAGAATTGTTAATATAGTATGTCGTGAAAGGTGAACCAACTCCCATTGCCAGGCAGTTAGCTATATTACCTTGCGTACCCGGCACACCGCTATTTATACTATTTACTGTAACCGGGATATTCGTTCCGGGAACCAATGCCATGTTCTCCTGGCCAACTATACCGGGGCCCGATATAAAAAATGCGAATGCATCATTATATGTGCCACAGGTAGATTTCCAATATTCTTCAGAACCAAAAACGTAATCGAACTTTATCGTATCTCCTTTCGGCACCAAATCAAACTCCAGTATACAAGCGTCATGAGTAGCACTATTTGCCAGGGCATTCAGTTGCGGATCACCTGCAGCGCCGTTATTTAAACTTGCATTATTATTTACACCAAAGAACTGCGGACCATTAGCCCCATAATTATTACCAATAGTTGCTGCCCTGCCTGTTGTAAGGATGATACCACTGTCAAGCCCCAGGTTACTGCTCACCACATCAAAGACACCATTGGCACCTGAAGGACAATTCAGTACAGGATTCATAATAGTTATCCCTTGCCCTGCCAGTTTCTGCGATAGAACAGCGGCAGTCTGGCTGGCGACAATATTGATCTGTGCTTTTGCAGAACAGGCAAATACTATCACGGACAGAACTAAAAATTTCTTCATAATTATTGGCTTAACTGTATAAGAACTTAAAAGCACTCTATTAATCTATCATCACTTTATGGGCACTTACTACACCACCCTGCACCAACCTCACAACATAAAGACCAGCTGGTAACGACACCTCTTGCTTCTGCACAGAACCCGTACATACTTTTGTATAGTTACCCAGCAACTGACCGTTCATACTAAATAGCTGCACTGTAACATTTTCACCTTGTGTAAACTCAGAACCTGCCCATATATTCAAAGAGCCGTTCATCACGTTAACCACAGTCGGAACAGTTACCACAGCATCATTGCATTTTACTGTCACAACATTTGAATACGCTTCATTCCCGCTCATCTCCACAGAAACCAACCTATATAAACCTTCAGGAGCATCATACTGCACATTGCTGTACTCTTTACTACCATTACCTGACTTATCAACAGCCATCGTAGCGACAGTAGTAAAATCCTTACCATTCGCAGAATGTTCGATTCTGTATTCAGAAATATTATTTTCGTATGCCACACCCCAGTTGAAAGTCATCGTTCCTTTCACACACTTTCCTTTGAAATAAGTAAGCGTAACAGGTAATGGTGTTTCAATTACAGCACCATTCACTGCGAGGTCAAGTATTTGTAACTGGCCGCTTGCAGTCGCTGCATCAAAACCAAAGACTGCGAACATGATACCATCCGGACCATCCATCACCTGGAATGGAGCAGTATTCCATGTAAGGGTAGTTGTGCTGCCACAAACACCATTATTAGGCAGTTCGTCTACACCACTGTTTATCCATGTTGCTCCGCTATCAAGGCTATAAGCCAATCTTACATGTTGCGGGCCATCAGCAGACCTTCTTACAGCAACACTAAATCCTGTAATAACCAATCTTCTCAGTCCATCAGGGGTGATCTTAGCGACTACAGCCCTATTTGTGACAGGATCGTAGGTAGATGCATTTGTATAACCTTCAGTCGTATATCCATTAGGACAAGGTGAGGTTGACAGTACAGAGCCATTGAATAATGTAAGGTCACTAGCGGTAGCATTTGTTGCTACGAAATTGAAATCACCGTTAGTGGCATTTGTATAAGAATACAGTGTACCATATCCTGTAGTAACCGTTACCACTGCGCTACCTGTCGCACCGGTAGTACAACCAAGCGTGATATCTACAAGGGCATAAGTCAGATCATAATAAAGAACACCTGTACTTACGACTGCATTACCTGTTCCGTCTAATGTAACAGTCTGTGTACTACCACCATTGATGGTGTAAGAAACTATAGCGTTTGGTGTACCTGTAAAGGTTATATCTGTAGCATTACCGGCAGCAAGTGAAATAGTTCCGCTTATTGCAACTGTAGGAGCAGGGCTAACTGTTACCATTGCATTTCCTGTAAGGTTAGCTGAACATATATTCAAGACCACACTTGTCAGGGCATATGTTGCGTTACCTGTCAACATACCTGTGTTCACCACTGCATCACCGGCCGCATCTAAAGCTACAGACTGCTGAGGGCCACTGTTGATAGTATAGTAAACAATGGCATTAGGTGTACCGTCAAATACTATATTAGCATTGTTACCACTGCATATGGTAGTCGTTCCGCTTATGGTTGCTGTCGGAATAATATTTACCGACACCGTTGCAGTACCTGTTATATTGTTGCTGCACAGCCCACCATTGACACTCACCAAAGCATAAGTTGCATCAGCAGTAAGGTTTCCGGTATTTACTGTAGCATTACCTGCAGCGTCCAGCGTTACCGTTTGGTTAGCTCCGCCATTCACTGTATAGGTTACAATAGCATTTGGTGTACCGCTGAAAGTAATATCAGCATCCGTACCTGAGCATATGGCGGTTGTACCGCTAATAGTAGCTGTCGGTAATGGTGTAACAGTGATCGCAGCATTTCCGCTCAAGTTTTGAGAGCAGATACCTTCACTCACACTTACCATGTCATATGAAACATTACTTGTAAGAGTACCGGTATTTACCGTAGCATTACCTGAAGCATCCAGCGTGAGCGTTTGAGAAGCAGAATTCACTGTATACGTGACAACCGCATTCGGCGTACCTGTAAATGTGACATCTGTGTTATCACCACTGCATATTGTAGCTGTACCTGAGATCGTTGCTGTTGGCAATGTATTAACTGTTACTACCGCAGAACCACTCAATCCTTGTGTACAACCATTCAATACTGCATCCACTATAAAGTAGGTCGTATTTGCTGTAATAGCACCTGTATTTACTATGGCATTACCTGCGCCATCAAGCGTAACAGTGGTATTGGCACCACCATCAATATTATATGTTACAACTGCATTAGGAGTACCAGTGAATGTGATATCAGTATTGCCACCACTACATATGGCAGTAGTACCGGATATAGCAGCCGTTGGCAACGGATTAACCGTAACTGTAGCCGTACCACTTTGGGACTGAGAACAAGAGTTAAGGCTTGCACTCACCAAAGAGTAAACTGCATTTGCAGAAATACTACCGGTATTCACAACAGCTGTACCCGCTCCATTTAGCGTAACAGTGGTGTTAGGCCCACCATTAATGGTGTAAGTAACTATAGCATTAGGTGTTCCGCTGAAAGCAATATCAGCATCACTACCATTACATATGGTGACTGTTCCCGAAATAGTTGCAGTAGGCAACGGAGCAACCGTCACTGTAGCAGTACCGCTCTGCGCCTGAGAACAAGAGTTAAGGCTTGCGCTCACTAAAGTATAAACAGCATTTGTCGTTAGCGTACCAGTATTAACGGTAGCTGTACCTGCGCCGTTTAAAGTAATAGTGGTATTAGGACCGCCATTTATCGTATAGGTAACAACAGCATTGGCTGTACCTGTAAAAGTGATATTAGCATTGTCACCGCTACATACTGTGGTTGTACCTGCAATAGTAGCAGTTGGCAACGGACTAACAGTAACAACGGCAGTACCGCTTAACGTTTGTGAACAAGAATTAAGACTAACACTTACAAGCGCATATGTGGCTGTTGCTGTTAACGTACCGGTATTTACAGTAGCAATACCGCCGGCACTCAACGTCACAGTAGTATTAGCACCGCCATTTACATTGTAAGTCACAACCGAGTTCGGCGTGCCAACGAAAGTGATATTCACCGCGTTACCACTGCAGATGGTAGTTGTACCAGCTACTGAAGCCGTCGGTACCGGGTTAACCGTAACAACCGCAGAGCCGCTGAGGGTTTGAGGACAAGAGTTCAATGTCACACTTACCAGCGCATACGTGGCAGTAGCAGAGATGTTTCCTGTATTAACTGTTGCAATACCTGCACCATCTAATGTTACGGTAGTATTCGCACCACCATTAATAGTATAGGTAACAACCGCATTGGCGGTACCCGTAAACGTAATATTTGTATTATTCCCCGCACAGATAGTTGTTGTACCGGCTATAGTAGCCGTTGGCAACGGATTAACGGTAACTGTTGCTGATCCCGTCAATGACTGCGAACAAGAGTTAAGGCTTGCACTTACTAATGCATAAACCGCATTAGCTGAAAGATTGCCTGTATTTACGGTTGCTGTTCCTGCACCATTTAATGTTACTGTAGTATTAGCTCCGCCGTTTATTGTATAAGTAACTACAGCATTCGCAGTACCTGTAAATGTGATATTTGCATTATTTCCGCTGCATATTGTCACTGTTCCTGCAATAGTAGCTGTAGGAACAGGGTTAACAGTAACCACTGCGGTACCACTCAATGCCTGAGTGCAAGAATTAAGTGTAGCACTCACTAAAGTATAAGTAGCTGTTGTTGATAGATTACCGGTATTAACCGTAGCAGTACCCGCACCATTTAAGGTAACAGTAGTATTTGGGCCACCATTTACAGTATAAGTCACAACAGCATTAGGAGTACCTGTAAATGTGATATTGGTATTATTGCCAGCACAGATAGTTGTAGTTCCTGCTATAGCAGCCGTAGGAAGTGGATTAACTGTTACAATAACTGTACCTGTTTGTGGCTGAGAACAAGACACCAGTTCTGCACTTACAAGGGCATAAACTGCATTTGCAGTAATACTTCCTGTATTCACTGTAGCAGTACCTGCACCGTTCAAAGTAACAGTGGTATTCGCACCACCATTTATTGTATAAGTCACAACAGCATTAGGAGTACCCGTGAAAGTAATATTAGCATTGTTACCGCTGCATATAGTAGTACTACCTGATATAGAAGCAACAGGCATTGTATTAACCGTTACAGTTGCAGTTCCGATTTGCGGTTGAGAACAAGAGTTCAGACTTACACTGACTAATGTATAAACCGCATTAGCTGAAAGATTACCTGTATTTACTGTAGCCGTACCCGCACCATTTAAAGTGACAGTAGTATTTGCACCACCATTAATATTATAAGTAACCACGGCATTTGCTGTACCTGTAAACGTGATATCAGCATTACTTCCGGCGCAGATTGTTGTCGTACCTGCTATAGTAACTGCAGGCATTGGGTTAACAGTTACTGTCGCTGTACCGGTCAGCGATTGAGAACAAGAGTTGAGACTTGTGCTTACCAGCGCATAAACAGCGTTTGCTGAAAGCGTGCCCGTATTAACAGTAGCTGTACCGGCACCATTTAAAGTAACGGTAGTATTGGCACCACCATTTATTGTATAAGTAACTACTGCATTAGCAGTACCTGTAAATGTGATATTAGCGTTGCTTCCTGCACAGATAGTTGTTGTACCTGCAATAGTAGCAGTAGGCATTGGATCAACCGTCACAGTGGCTGTGCCGATCTGGGCTTGTGAACAAGAGTTCAGGCTTACACTTACCAGGGCATAAACAGCGTTTGCGGAAAGATTACCTGTGTTAACTGTAGCAATACCGGCACCATTTAAAGTAACGTCAGTATTTGCACCACCATTGATAGTATATGTAACTACTGAATTTGCAGTACCTGTAAATGTGATATCTGTATTACTGCCTGCGCAGATGGTTGTTGTACCTGCTATTGTAGCAACAGGCATCGGGTTAACAACGATAGATACACTGCCTGTTAACAATGCAGAACACGTTCCTGCATCTATGCTTTCAAGTGTATAAACGGTATTGGTTGTAAGAACACCGGTACTAACGGTTGCGTCACCACTACCATCCAGTGTTACTGTAAGCGGTGCACCACCGTCTATATTATAAGTTACAACTCCATTAGGAGTACCTGCAAATGTGATTGTAGCACTATTACCCTCACATGCAACGGAAGGCCCTGATATAGCTGCTATGGGGCTACCTACAGTTACAACTGCAGACCCTGTCAGAGTATTAGTACATGATCCTGAAGTAACATCTACCAGTACGAAGGCCGTATTAGCCGTTAACACACCGGTATTTACAACGCCATTGCCTGCTCCGTCCAGTAATATACTTTGAGGAACACCATTCACTGTATAAGTAACTGTAGCATTTGCAGAACCTGTAAAGGTTATATCAGCGTTACCTCCACTACATATAGTAGTCGTTCCCGATATACTTGCAGTGGGGTTATTTACAGTCACTACGGCGTTTCCTGTAAGTGCGGCTACACAAGGACCTGATGTTACATCCACGAGTGCGTAAGTGGCATCTGCTGTAAGTGTTCCGGTATTCACTGAAGCGTTTCCTGAAGCATCAAGTACTACAGTTACGTTCGACCCGCCATTAATCGTATAAGTAACAGTGGCATTAGGAGTACCTGTGAAAGTGATATTGGTGTTAGCATTACCGCATACAGTAGTTGTACCTGCAATAGTAGCAGATGGAGTATTAATTGTTATCGCGACACTGCCGGTCAATACCTGGGAACATGCCCCTGATGCTATACTTACAAGATCATACACAACATCAGCAGATAATACACCTGTATTAACAAGAGCATTACCACTACCATCCAGCGTAACGGTAAGAGGTGCGCCTCCGTTTATAGTATAGGTAACAATGGCATTAGGAGTGCCCGTGAAAGTAATGTCAGCATTACCACCATTACAAATAGTCGTTGTTCCGCTTATAACAGCGGTAGGAATAGCTATTACTGTAACAGTAGTAGATCCCGTAAGTGTTTGAGAACAAGTACCAAGCGAAGCGCCTTCAAGAGTATAAACAGCATCCGCATTAAGGGTACCGGTATTTACTGTAGCTGTTCCTGCGCCATCAAGCGTGACAGTGGCAGATGCACCACCATTAATATTATAGGTAATAATGGCATTTGGAGTACCCGTGAATGTTACGTCGGTGTTACCACCAATGCATATTGCAGAAGATGTGTTAAGAGCAGCCGTAGGAAGCGGGTTAACCGTTACCACTACGGTAGTATTATATGTTTGCGTACAAGGGCCATTAATAACATTAATCAATCTGTAAGAGGTATTCGCAGTTAATGCACCGGTGTTGATAGTTGCTGTACCGCCCGTAAGAACAGCCGTAAGATCCGGCCCGTTGTTGATATCATAAGTAACAGTAGCACCATCAGTACCCGTAAAAGTAATATCAGTATTATCACCACTACATATAGCAGTCGCGCCGCTTATTGACGCGAAAGGTGCGGGATTAATATGTATACCTATAGAAGCCGAATCTTTCAGACCTGAAGTAGCACAGGTAGTGATAGCCCTGAAGTAAGTAGTAGAAGTAAACGTTAATGGGCCGTTAGTTGTAGTAGTACCACTGATAGGTGTCCAGTTGATACTATCTGCCGAAGATTGCCATACGTAACTGATGCCGGTACCGGTACTAACACCACCACCCAATGTTAAGGTAGTAGTCGTGCCTGGACCGCAAATATTAATACCTGTTGAACTGGATATCGAACCCGGATTAACAGTTGAACAACCGGCAGCACTACCTGTAATGCTTATGTCATCAACACCTACCCTGTCCCGGGAACCTGATGTTGATACTGATTCCCAATAGATCCATCGTACCTGTACTACAGGCTGGTTATCAGCCGCGGCAGGCAATACTTCGGTGAATGTACCCGAACTGTGGCCGGTTGCATTACCTGCGGAACTATACGTAGTAGTAGTACCCACATCAATGAAATTACCGCTGGTACCAACCCTGTATTGCAAAGCAATTGAATTATCCCTCACAGCTTGCTGAAATATAGTCCGGCATATCCACGATACATTGATATTGGAAAGCCCTGTAGTATTAATGGCTACGATCATCGCTCCTGCCGCATTAGTGCCTGAAGCAAGCATACTAACCCCGTTAGCTGCCTCTGCCTGCCATCCTCCTGAAATATTAGAGCTGGAATATGGAAGATCTGCATTACAAAGTGCAGTCGTTCTGAATAACGGGATCGACCCTGAAGACGTACCGAATCTGCCGAAGGTAACACCAGCTGGTAATGTAGAACCGGAATGTGATGTCAGGCTATAGGGTAGGTTTTGCGGACTGGGATTTGTCTGTTGCGCGTTTATAGCACAAGAAAACAGCATAAACAGAAACAGAATAACCTTCGCTCTCATAATTACTTACTTTTATATTACGCCGCGAAAGTAGAAGCCTTGTGTTATGCCCAAATTACTATGAACGTCTTTTTATCCTCCTGAGTGTTATCAAAAAATTAAGCAATAGCCGTTTTAACCGCGAGTTTATAGCAATTATTATACCTTCCAATGTTAAGCTTTCTTTACGCTTGGCATAGACAGTGTTATGTTACTGTAAACTCTGTTAATATCCATTGCAGTGAAATGTTAAGCCTTTATGTTTGGTGAAATTTAAACCGCTGCATTCGCTTAACATGCCGTTCACTTTCGAGATAAAAAAATCAATCAACGTAATTCTCTTCATTCTGAAGAGTCTCGGAGGCAAAGCTGATATCTTTGAACTATTCGGCATTCTATACATTTCAGAATTGAAGCACCTGGCGCTGTATGGGACGTTAATTACCGGTGATGATTACATTGCCATGAAGAATAGCGTTGTGCCATTTAATCTGTATAGCATATACCGGCAACTGAAAGGTGAGGGATACCTCAGGAACTTCGCAAATAACTTTAAAGAATACCTCGCAATTGATGAAGAGGAAAAAATTGTAGCTATCACCGACTACAATGCCGGACTCATCTCTGTTTCCGAAGCAAATTGTCTGTTCGAAGCCATCAGGGAAAACAAAAATGAAGACCCAACATTTTTGAAAGAACGCATTATGGGCTATGGATGGATAAATGCCGACTCCTCTAACAATATCACAGTTATCGACATGGCTATTTCCGCAGGGGCATCTGATACCATGCTGACATACATAAAAATGTCCCTGATTAACGAAACAACACTGCTGAATGAAAACAATGCGTCCTGATCTCAATTCAAGAAGATCACACCCTTCATTACTTGATATAAAACTTGGTTCAATTGTGGAAATCGGCAACATCTCCGGATACATGAGCCGCTATATCCTTGTAGGCATGTCACTTACTGGCTATGCATTGATCAGTCTTTATGACGATATAGAAATATGCAATTTCCTGGCAACAAGTCCAGATCTTCCTTCCTATGCCTTAACAATAAATAGCAACAAGATCAGCATCAATACCTATGCGGATTGTTCAAAAGTGATCATCTGTCCTTTCGGTGTAATAAGCAACATTATCAAAGACAAATCAGATTGTTACATCGGACAACTGGATACAGACCTTACGGAGGAGATAGTAAAACTTATCAAGAACGTAACCACTATTGCACCTAATATCAAGAATGAATACTTTATTTGAGCATTATCTCAATAAAGTAATATTGCCACTCCTCTGCCCTATCCTGTTCTTATAAGCATTGTAAGACACCTTAAGATAATAGACAAACACGCCTTGGTCCACCGGCGAACCCTTATATGTACCATCCCACCCTCTTGTGTCTCCCTGCTTCCATTCATACACCTGGTTACCCCACCTGTTAAAGATATAGAACTCTTGCACTGTGAACTCCTTGTTGGAACGTGGAAAGATATAGTCATTGATACCATCCCCATCCGGCGCAAAGGCATTAGGCAGTAGTGGCTCTTCATCTTCTTCCACTCTTACAAACACTTTGGCAGTATCCCTGCATCCGGCTTCTTTTGTTTCAGCAAATACAGCATAAGTTCGGCTAACATCTACCATATGTGTTTGCGAGTATGCATGTTGGTCCCAAAAGAGTACTTTTTCGTACCATCCATTTACATCATACGGAAAGTTACCTGAAGTATTCAATTGTAGTATATCACCCTCCACTAAAAAAGAGTCCGAAACCGACAATATCACTTCCAGGTCCTCTACCACAACATTGGCATATGCTGTATCCTTACAACCATTACTTGCCACACTTACAGCCATGTACACTGTGCTGCTATCAGGCTTCACCACTACCGAATCCTTATCAGTGATACCATACCATACAATATTATTGCTTCCTTTGGCAACCAGCTTTACACTTGCACCCGGGCATATAGCCGTGTCTTCAGGACTTACTTCTAATTCACTTCCCGACTCAAGTATCGTAATGGTCGTCTGCCGGTAAACACTATCACAACCAAACACTGATTTCACGGTGTCATCCACTACCGTATTCGTTGTATAATACTGTCCGCCAAAATAAACGCTGTTACACCCGCTCACTGCATGAGTGCCATTCACAGGGTTCTGCGGATGTACAGTTATATTCAAATTAGCATAAACGCTATCACAACCGGCAATAGAAAACACAGTATCTGTCAGCACAGTAGACGAAGTATAGGTATTTCCATTGAAAACCACCTGCCCGCACCCTGACATATTGCTATTAAAAACTGTCGGCGTTATCGACTGAACAATTATATGTATCACATTAATAGCGCTATCACAACCCAGGTTGCTTTGAAAAGTATCGGTTAATACAGTGGATGTATTGTAAATAATGCTTTGATAATTCACACTATTACATCCATACACATTCTGGTGCTGAGGGATAGGATTGAATACCTGTAAATGCAATTGTATGATACTGTCACACCCACTTATCGTTACAAGAGTGTCATTATACACTCCGGTTGCTGTCAGATTCTGGCTGTTAAACGGGTATGAACCACCTTGATTGATACAGGCATAAATATCATTGATCGTCGAGCCGCCAATTTGTGTCAGCATAGTATTGATCCACGTAGCATTAGCGGCCGTATTCGGCACTCCCGGTGTCTCATCTGCCGGAGCATTTCCTACTAACCAGTTTGCTGCGTTATTATACTGATCATCGCTAAGGGAATATACTCTTTGTGAGCCCGATGTTCCTATATACACAGACGCATTTACGCCACCTGATATTCCACCATATCCTAACGAGTGATACGCTTGCGTAAGATCTGCAGGGCTCGTTACTATTACAGCGTCTCCCGTGTTAGCCATTCCCATTGGGCTCCAGCTACCTCCGGCCAAAAAGCCACTTGATGGATAAACATAAGTTGTAGAAGAAGGAGAAACAGGCGAAGATGAATTTCGTTCAATAAAAGGAGACGAAGCAGGAACAATATATACATTGTCATTATTGGCGTCTGTTGGGTCGGGTGCCTGGGTAATGCTCCCGTTCATATCACCATCATTATACACCAGTATGATAGAACCATAAGGCACACACGACCAGTTGGCATCATTAGCAAAACGGAGACACCCTGTAGCAATACCTTGTCCAGTTCCCGCACCCAGCCAACCATTATTATCATCCAGTATCCATGTCCTTATATCTGCGCAGCTGTCAGTACAGGTTCTTTCACCTACTACTACTAACTCTATATACTCTTTAGTTCCCGATGAGCCCTGGGAGAATTCATTTATCCTCAACTGCCCTATTGCGTCAGTCGAAAACAGACAAATTGCTATAATAGAACTAAAAAGATATGCAGGTAAATGACATTTCATCGCCTCAGTAATTTGGCGCAAATGTCATCATTGAGAGTTATCTATTGATGATAAGTGGATTATGCTTTCATTTAATTTTCACCCGTCCGCAAACGAATGTTATCGCAACATTATCACCAACGATGTCTTAAAAACTTTAAATTAATATTCCCGCAATAGAAGCAGAAAGATAAGAGGCCAGTGTCCCGCAAAGTAAAGCCCTTAGTCCAAGTCTGGCCAAATCAGCTCTCCGCTCAGGAGCCAGAGCACCTATGCCCCCTATCTGCATTCCAATACTGGCGAAATTCGCAAATCCGCAGATCGCGATCGTTACTATGGTCAGTCCTTTCGTTGACACGATTGGCACAATACCGCCTGTCATGTTCCTGAAAGCGATAAATTCATTAATGGTCAGTTTCTGTCCCAAAAGTGTAGCCGCATTCTTCACGTCCTCTGTTGGCACACCCATACTCCACGCCATAGGGCGAAATACGTAACTAAAAAGCATATCAAGTGTAAAACCTGGATAGATATATCCAAGTATATAGTTTACAAATGCTATCAATGCAATAAAACCAATCAGTATCGCCAGCATATTCATAGATATCTTAAATCCGTCAATGGCGCCATGACTGATAGCATCTATAAGATTAACATGTTCTTTTTTCACTTCCAACTTCACCTTTCCCATAGTAGCAGACTCCTCCGTCTCCGGGAATACGATCTTAGATATAACCAATGCGCCAGGTGCCGCCATCAGGCTGGCAGCAATAAGATGCTCCGGTAAAGCTCCCATATTTGCATACACTATTAATACGCCTCCGGCAATACAGGCAAGGCTTCCGCTCATTGAAGCTAGTAATTCACTCCTGGTCATTGTCGGGATATAAGGCCGTATCATTACCTGCGCCTCCACCTGCCCAACAAAGGCACTGGCAACATTGCTCAGCGCTTCTGCGCCGCTTACCCTCATTATCACATTCATTCCCCCGGCAATCACAGAAATAACCTTCTGCATAATACCCAGATGGTAGAACATCGCTACAAGCACACATACTATAATAATAGTGGCAGTAATATTAAAAGCGAATACAAATGGCCCTGGCAAAGCATAGTTTACCACGGCACCACCTGGTGTTACCGCGGCAATACCTCCATACACGAAGGACGCACCTTCCCTGGCAAACCCTTCGATCTTCTGCATCCCCCTACCCAGGAACTGGAAGAAGCCGGTGACCATAGGCACTTTCAATACCATTATAGCGATAAACAGTTGCAGACCCAATCCACTGAATACAAGTCGCAGGTTAATTCGTCGCTTATTATTTGAAAACAGGAAGGCAATAACCAGGATAAGAACTATACCTATCAAACCAACGAAACGATCCATAATGTAGCTATGAGGGCTACAAGTTAAAAATTCCTAACTCCGTATTTCTCGTGTGATGGCTAGCTAACAATTTCTTAATACAGATAATATAGGTTGCCTGTGCTGATCAAAGGGCATTCATCAAGTATCGAAAAACTTAACTGTGTCATCTAAAAAAGTTCGAGCTTATGCCGGCCGACGCTACCAAAGGTAAAGCCACTCTTATTAAGTGGCTTTTTGTTTTTTTTAATGTGTTCTCGCTTATGCCACACGCTCCATTGTTAATAGAAATTCGTTCGGGTACCACAAAGTTCATTGAGGCATAAAGTCCCTCTAAAAACAATCTTATTACAATATCACTAGGGTAAAAAGTCATCAAGCGATTTCAGCTTGTCGATACTCAACGGTTTATTTAAAAAATTACGAACGTAAGGATTTCTGTCTGCTTTATCCTTGTCCTCATTATGCACTGAAGTAGTTAACATCAGAATGATGCAATTTTGTTTTACAGTCTCAGGCAGATTATTATAAGCCTCAAGAAATTCAAACCCATTCATCTCAGGCATGTTAATATCCAAAAAGATCAGGCTGGGTAGTCGTTCCGGATCAGAGGCATTTTCCTCAAAATATGCTATAGCCTCTTTAGCAGACTCCATCAGCATAACTTCCTCCGCAAATGCTCCTTTTTCTATAACTCTCTTTGATACATACAGGTCCATATCGTTGTCATCAATAACCATTACCTTCTTATACATACAATTCATTTTGAGGTGATAAAAATTCTTTAGAAAGATTGGGAAGTTTCACGGTAAATGTTGTCCCTTCATTGAGTTCTGACTCCAAATAAATATTTCCTTTAAGCTTTTCCACAGTTTCCTTTACAATATACAAACCCAGGCCGGAACCGACAGACTTTTTTGAGATCCTGTAAAACATCACAAATACTTTATCGAGGTTTTCATGGCTTATACCTATGCCATTGTCCTTAATAATTATTATGGCTTCAGATTCGTTGACAGTTATATTTATGGATACAAGTGGGGAACCTCCATCTGGCTTACTATATCTGATAGCGTTAGAAACAAGATTATTTAAAATAACATTTACACGTGTTACATCCGAATAAAAAGGCACATTCTTTTCAACATTTGTTTCAATTTTCATACTCCCATCCATCGAAGCCATATATTTAAGATTGCCGGTGACGTCTTTTATCGCCAACTCAAAATCTATATCGTGAGCTACAATTTCCATCCGTGCGTTTCGGGAATAATCTAAAATATCACTGATAAACCCATCAAGTTTCTTTATGTTTCGCTTTACTAACTGAACATCTCCCGCGATATTTTCATCAGTATTTTCCGCCTCTATCAATGAGATAATTCCAAGCATAGATGATAATGGCGCTCTAAGATCATGGGAGACACTGTACACAAACTTATCCAGTTCGCTATTTGATTTTTTCAACTCTGAGTTGGCAGCCATCAGGCTCTCTTCACCGGATTTGATGTTATCACGCATTGCTACCAGGGCTTTACCTAGTTTATCCTCGTCACTTAAAGGATGAAATGCTGTTGTATAATCCCTATGACCTATTGCCTCTGCAAACAGTGCTGTATCTTGTAATTTACTCGCCAGGTTATTGACCGACTCTATCATTTTTCCTATTTCATCATTGGTCTTCTTATGATCTACCTTATTGATGATACCCTTTCCCAGGTTACTGATTATTACCTGCATCTTGTCAATGGGCATGGTTATAATTCGGCTAAAGTAAACGGACAAAATAATACCTAACCCAATTGCGGAAGCCGTCAATAATAGTATGTAAAAACGCAATTCTTCAGTATGTTTTTCACGATTTAAGTAATGCTCCCTTTTAATATTGTCCGCAATACTATTAGCTCTATCAAGCATATTAAGTATCATATTTGTTCTTGGTATAACCTGATCTTCAATTTCCTGTTCCGCCAACATTTTCTTTATAGGATCGTCATAATCCTCAAACTGTGCCAGCTGTGCCATAACATTCTGCTCTATAATTATTAGCGCTTCAAATTCCATGAATGCTGTATTTAAGGAGTTAATGATCGTATCATTTTCAACTATTGGAAACAGCGCTTTTAATTGCGATTTTAGCTTAGGATATTTTTGGTTATGCAAATATTTCAGAGCCTTTTTATCATCATCATTATATCTCAGGAACACCCAGTTTGTTGCATACATTTTAGACTCAATAACTTCTGCCTTGAAATCTTCGAGCAACTCTTCAGTCGGCTCCACACTTGTCGATATTTGACGGGATATATTTTGGATATTGTTTTCGGTTACAATAGTTAGTACGCCATTTATTAAAAACACTATGACCAATGCCGAAAAACCTGCCCAAATTTTCTTTTGGATACTCAAATTCATAAGGTAGCAAGCTTTGTTGTTAATTCAATGATAGGTTGAGCCCCAAAGTCACCCTCAAAGGATCTTGTGGTTGCCCATGAAGTAAATCCGTAGTGGTTTTGTTGAGGTCCATATTGTAGCTTACAGCTCTGTAGCGCTGATCCAATGCATTTGATACATTAGCGAAGGCGGAGAGCTTTTTACCAATATTGTATCTTAACGCAACATTCAGCAACACATATCCTGGTATCGTCTGCAGCCTCACCAAAGAACCGATTGTATCTTTGATCCCCGGCAAGTTTTGCCTGCCTATGATTGTCGCCCTCGGAGAAATGGTAAATTTACCCATCCTTACATCTGTGCCTATTCTTGCCATAAAAGGCGAAATGAAAGCAATTTCGGTTTCATAATTTCCCACGGCACCATTGGTTGCTCCATACCGTCTACCTTCTGTATAACTCGCCGAGGCATATGTATTAAGCAATATACTTCCAAAGGAATGCTGGAGGTTTAACTGGAAAGTACCACCGTAATTCCGCTGCCTTCCTTCATTTACAAACACCTCTACATATCCTACCGGTATCCCCTGGAACATATTATTGTATAGTTGGGTGGTTGCATTATCATCTGCAAAAGCAAATAGCGATCTAAGCAGTGTATAATACCCATCCACCGTTAGTACAAGATTGTCGGTGAGATACTGTCTTACACTGACTTCAAAATTTTGGGACCTCAACGGTCGCAAACCCGGGTTAGGAAGGTGTAAAAAAGTTGAAGAGTATGTTTTTCCTGAGTCCTGAGTTTCAAATGACCCATATGTTACATAGGCGGTAGAAGGTGGGGGAGCCATAAATGCTGAACCGTAAAGGGCTTTAAATGTAGTACGTGAACTCGCGTTGTATACTAC
The DNA here is from genome assembly GCA_002483105.1 of Bacteroidetes bacterium UBA7674. Taxonomy (GTDB): domain Bacteria; phylum Bacteroidota; class Bacteroidia; order Chitinophagales; family Chitinophagaceae; genus MKUN01. The sequence goes on along the minus strand of DLHG01000002.1, from coordinate 21,970 downwards.
ACCAAATCTTGGATTAAACGTTTCTTTATACCGGGAATTATAGTCATATCGCGCACCTAGCGTAAAATTTATTTTCTTACTTGGCGAATATTGGGCCTGAAGGAAGGCCCCCGTATTTTGGTAGATAACATGATAGAATTGTGCAGGTATGCCCCCTGGTCTGTAATAACTGGTTGTCCCCATGTAAGTACCTTCAATATTCGTTTGGGTATTCACCGGTGCTATCAGATCAGCGCTTTGGGGAATCGTGTTAAAACGCTCATGGTTAAATCCCAGTGTCATGTTTAATTTATCAGAAGGAGCATAATCAAACTGCTGTTCGGCCTTTACAGACAAGCTCATAGCGTATTTATATGCCGGTTCCATTCCCGTATATAGATTCCTGTAGTTCGACTCCGGTCTTAAGTTATAGTACGTGCCGGTTAGCATACTGCCCGATGTAACTTTATTGAAGGTCCTTTTGAGAGATGCCGCAACTCCCGATACGCTTTGTGCCATATAGACATCCTTGTCGTATACAGCATTGTGCGTATTATTGCTCCAGCTATTGGGTATTTTCGTGTAATTCGTAAAAAAAGAAATAGTTGCATTATCTATCTTATACGCTCCATATACATTGTAAGCCTTTGTAGGCGCTTCATATTTTGATGAGAAAGGAGTCTTCGGAGTCATAGGGCCGAAGATTGTATTGAAGGTACCGGTACTATAGTGTGCCACACTCAGCAGTGTATCGTTGCTATATAGTTTGCTCAGATCCGGCTGTTGGTCCTGGGAGTATTGTCCTGACAGAACAAAACCTGACCTGTCTGAAAATTTTTTCGCGATATATAGTGTACTGTTTATATACCCATACATTCCTCCCGTTGCCGAAGCATCAACAACGATCTTATTAGTTGAGGGGAGTCCTTTTGTAATGATATTGATCACCCCACTCACTGCATCAGCACCATACAATGCTGATGCCGGCCCGTATACGATCTCCACCTGCTCTGCAAGGTGCAGAGGGTAATTTTCCATTATAGGCAGTGCTTCATTAGTAGGTGAGGAAATTTTAATACCATCCAGTAGTATAAAAAAATTCTGCTGACCTTGTATACCACGTATGGTAACACTATTCCTCTGACCTGAATATATTTTATCATCGATTTTAAATCCCGGAAGATCATTAATAAGATCCAGAAGCGACTGGTAATTGCGCATCTTTATTTGATCTTTGGTGATCACAGTTACTTTTGCCGGTGCCAGGTTCTGCTCTTGCAATGTCCTGCTGGCAGTCGTAACCTTAACATTCAATAGGTCTTCCAGACTCATGTCTTTTAATAATGAATCCGATTGTCCGGACGATATCTTACATATACACATAAGGATAAACACCAGGATACTGGGTAAGAATTTATTCATTGTTTGTTTTTTGTTTGTTGCTATTAATTAACGACAGCTCCCAATTTCAATAGTTCGGAAGCTACTTTTAAGTTTCTTCTTTCGATATTACTCTTACCAAATTCCAGCTTTAATTGCTCACCAATCACTATCAGGTTAATGCACGACCCTTTATTTATCAGATTATTCCTTTCTGATACAATTAATGTCGGATGTTCTTGTGTGACACCTGCTATTTTTTTTAAACTGCCACTTTGGCTCTCAGAAACAAATAGGATGTGTGCATTATAAGACGACGCATCGGGTGAAAAATATTTTACAACTATCTGTTGATTACCAACTTTCTTGCCTCTTGTAAGAGCAGACAATTCAAGGAACAATGGAGATTCGCCAACTATACCAATTACAAATTCACCACTTTGGGTATTGTCTGGCCAATCTATATATTTTGTAAAACGATAAATAATATTCGCATGAACTTTATAATTGTTCAGGTCAGCTGCTTTGCCGTAGAATGCAGCAAGCACAAGGAATAAGCATATATAATATTTTGCGCCTTTATAAATACTATATCGATAGATATTTCTCAATAGCGTAAAGCTATAAAATAGATTTTGCTTATACCTTTATTAATAACTGTTAATTAACAGATTATGAATGGTTTAAGAGATCAAAACAAGATTTCACTAGCCAATAAAAAAAATAAATATTTGGAGCATCGTTAAAAAGCAGAAGAACAAGTGATAGGCAATACAGTCCAGTTGATGAGCTTGTTTTTCTAATGATGAGAAGTTTTTATTATTAGCATTTGTAGAAAAACGATATTTTTTAACAATTAGGTGTTTAGATATGTCAGTTATAGGAATAACGCTTGACACATGAGGAAAATACATGCTAACTACTAGCTTTTCAAATCAGTATTAACGTGATTTAAAAAATCCAGGTCAGAATACCTCTATCTTTATATGGAGTTCCTATTCCTCATGCATTCGCCTCATTAAACAAACCTATTAGCTTTAGCGCTTCCACTTTTAGCTTAGCATGTATAAATTCCGGGTGTACTTGCAGCGTATCAAAGATCGCCTGCCTTAACTCAATTAATTCCGGCTCACAGCCACCAAAAGGAAGTAATTTTTCAAAATCAGTTTTTATAGTTACTTCCACACCAAATTTCCCTATAAGTTCCGGGTCCGTAAACTCTACAAATACAAAACAGGGGTCTATTGAGTGATCTATAAATGCGTTACAACCATATAATTTCCCCTGGAAAGTGAATTCTCTGTTGACATCCATAACTGTAGATTGAGGTGTGATACTCTAGTGTAAAATTGGGATTTTTTATATCAGGATATCTTACACGATTCAGTAAATAAGTTATATAATTCGTAGGTCAATCATCAATGGCCTCATTTCGCCCCAACATTGGCTCAGAAACTTTGCCTACATTACATTAATGAAGAAAAGTATCAATATCCCTGTGCTGAGTATCAGCGTATTGATATTTGTCTTTTTACTTCTCTACCCGATATTTAAAGATCAACAGGCTCAGCAAGCTTTTGCATTATTCATGCTGGTAGCTATACTGTGGATGACCGAAGCAATTCCGTTGGCACTCACAGGCATAATGATCCCGGTCATCGCCTCCTTACTAAAACTTGTCCATCCTAAAGAAGCATTCAGCCAGTTTGGCCACCCTATAATATTCCTGTTCATGGGTGGATTTGTACTGGCTGCAGCACTAACAAGCCATTCTATTGACAAATTGCTTGCTCAAAAACTCATCAAACTTTCAAAAGGAAATTTTTACCGGTCGTCTATACTAATGATGCTCTCCACATCATTACTGGCCTTCTGGATCAGTAATACATCCTCCACGGTAATGATGCTTCCATTAGCATTGGGAATGCTGGCTTTGGTAAAAAAAGATACTGCCAGTGCCGAAGCAAAATTCCTGTTGCTGGGTATAGCCTATTCAGCCAATATTGGTGGTATAGTTACAATGGTAAGCAGTCCGCCAAATGCCATCGGTGCAGCCTTGCTCGGCATTACATTCTTTGAATGGCTGAAGTACGGGATACCTATGTTTCTTCTCACTTTTCCGCTAATGATCGGTCTCTTGACATGGCACTTCAAGCCCGACAAAAAACTGAGCGTAGAACAGGTTATTGATGTTGCTGCTCCCCCAAAGCCTAATAAAATATTGACCGCTATATTTCTGCTAACAATACTGCTATGGCTGATGGAGGGCGTACTGAGTCCCTGGCTGGGAATAGGCGAAGGCTTCAGCTCGTTTGTGGCGGTAATCGCGATTTTCCTGATTGTGATCACACAGGTGCTGCATTGGGAGGATGTGATAAAATCCGTACAGTGGAATATACTTTTGCTTTTCGGGGGTGGACTTACCCTTGCCATGATACTGGAAAAAAGTGGACTCGGAGCTCTACTGGCACAGCAGATATCACTGTTTGCGACCGCTATGCCATTGCTCGCCTTTATATGGATCATTGTACTTACCAGTATTTTATTTACAGAGTTCATGAGTAATACAGCTAGTGCCGCCCTATTCCTCCCTATAGTTTATACATTAGCAGTAGAGCTTAAGGTAAATCCGGCACTACTGGTACTACCCGCTACCATTGCGGCTTCTTATGGCTTTATGCTGCCGGTGGGCACACCACCAAATGCACTGGTATTTGCAACAGGCTTTATACCACAAAAGGAAATGATGCGGGTAGGAGCCATTATAAATGTTCTGTTCTCAATAATACTTACACTCTTCTTCTACTTTATCTTTTATTAGGAAGCTCTATCATACATTGTCGAACAAGCATTCGCGATAGAGTTTATTTTCCTCATTTTACATGACACATATCATCTAAAACATTTGGCACCGAGACACCATGCGCTCTTTAATAAGCCTACCTTTACACCATCATCTAGAGCAGACGGTATCATTTTCACATCCGGTTTATCCACCTACACAAATACCTGCATCCTGCTTTCCTTGAAATTTTAGGTTTTACTGAATTTTTACCCGTGTTAATCCATAGGTTACAGGCTTTGAATTGTGGCTATTCAGACTGCAAAACAGATATTGTTTGCTTCCTACGTATGGATGAGGTAGTTATTATTAACATGTTTACGATCACTTTAAGATAGCCGGCATACTTATATGTCCGGAAAAAGGAAATACTATGATGAATTATTTGAAGAAGAAGACATTGCTGTTGTTTATCTGCATTGCCGCCAGCAGCATGATGTATGCACAGTCAGCATATAAACTGAATAGCGGCACAACTACATCCATGAAGTTGTCGGGAACTTCGTCATTACATAAATGGTCTATGAACTCAAAGACCTGTAACGGTGATGCACAGTTCAACGTTAAAGACGGAGGTGCACTCACTTCCCTTAACGCGCTTACCTTCACACTAGCCGTACTTACACTAAAAAGCGGAGAGAAAAAACTTGACAAGAATGCATACAAGGCGCTGAAAACCGACACCTACAAAACCATCCTTTACAAGTTGACATCAGCAACCGTTAGTACCGTAAAGGGCAATAAGTACCTGGTAAAGACAAAGGGAAACCTAAGTATAGCGGGCGTAACAAAAGCTATAGCCATGGACGTGTATTGCACTGTGAACAAAGACGAGAGCATAACATGCACCGGCACTAACAAAATGAATATGACAGACTACAATGTAAAACCACCCACATTTATGGCAGGGGCTATGAAGACGGGGGATGCGATCACACTCGACTTTACAATGGTATATAAAAAATAGACACAATTTAACTAACACGAACAATCATACAAATACTATGAATATAAGATCTATAATAATTTTGCTTCTTTGCATTGCTCCCGCCACAATACAGGCACAATCAAGAGGTATGCAATACTTCCGGCCAAATGACAAACGCGGCATCAATGTCTTTGAAACAACTAAGGAGGATACTACCCCATTCGTCAATACCAAGGTCAGACTCGGCGGGAACTTTACACAAGATTTCCAGGGATTAAAGCATCAGAACAATGCTGATACAAATTTTGTAAATGGTGTAAATACGAATAAGCTGATTGGTATTTCAAACAGCTTTACCCTGGCTATGGCCAACCTGAATATTGATGCACAACTGGAAGATGGCGTAAGGATGAACCTGACACTCTACCTGTCGGCACGGCACCACGCCGAGACATGGGTAAAGGGTGGTTATGTACAAATAGACAAACTCGAATTCCTGAACAGTGGTCTGATAAATAAACTGATGAAAAACTTCACTATAAAGGCGGGGGCTTATGAAATAGATTATGGTGACCAGCACTACAGGAGAAGCGATGGCGGAAATACTATCTACAATCCCTTCTCAGAGAACCATATCATGGATCAGTTTGCAACAGAAATAGGTAGCGAAGTGTATTATCATCATAAAAGCGGTTTTATAGCAATGGTTGGTGTCAGTAATGGTGCACTCAACCCAACAGTTATAACGTCACAAAAAATAGACACTCTTACGGGAAAACTAAACAAATCAACCCCTGCCTTTCACGGTAAGCTGGGATATGACAAGCAGTTAAATGAAGATTTGAGGCTCAGGTTGACAGGCTCCGTTTATACTGTAAAAAGTGCCAACAGCAATACTCTGTTCTGGGGAGACAGAACTGGTTCACATTACTTCCTTACAATGGAGAACACAGCCGCAACGACTACTGCTAATGCCTGGTCAGGCAGATATAACCCACAGTTCAGTCAGCAGGTAACAACATTTATGATCAATCCTTTTGTAAAGTATAAAGGTCTGGAATTCTTTGGTACTTATGAGATCGCTAATGGCAGGAAGATAACAGAACTGACAAAGCGCACAGCTACACAATATGCTGCAGATATCATATACAGGTTCCCTGCACGTACAGAGAACTTCTGGATAGGCGGACGATACAACTCAGTGACAGCGGAAATGCCTTTCACCACTGATGCTATTACCATTAACAGGGTAGTAGGTAGTGCTGGCTGGTTTGTTACAAAGAACATTATGATGAAAGGTGAATATGTGAGCCAGGTATATAACAATTTCGCCTCTACCGACATCCGTTCAGGCGGCAGCTTCAATGGCTTTATGATAGCGGCTGTAGTCGGATTTTAACGATACTTATCTTATAGCATAAGGGTCGCAAATCGCGGCCCTTTCATTTTGCAACCTATCTGTGGGATGGCCCTTCACAAGCCCTTTTAGCATCTCGCCTCACGTCGATAAGTGTCGTTTGTCACCGGGCACAGCATTCAGTCGCACGAGGAAATCCTTTTATGATACAACTCAACTACCCTTTACCCATATCGGCGAAGTATAGATCATCTGCCCATCTGCCTGTTGTATCTCCAGGTAGAAATAAAGGTCCTCGTCAGGTAGTATGTCTATATCATAAGCAAAGTCAGAAACTTCTTCAGTAAAGAACACCTTAACACTGGTTCCTGAGCCCCTTGTTCCATACATCACTTTCACAGAACTTATCCCCTCTTCGTCATCATCAGTTACAGTCACATCCAGCCTTACAGTTTCATCGGCCACCAGGCTTGAGCCCATCGGTTTGCCGTCAATGGTAAATTTCACTTTCGCATTCCAGTCATCCGATGCATAGAAGCGCATATCCCTATAGGCATCTATAATATTCTTCTTTGTCAGGCTTTTGGCCAATACCACAGTTCTTCCCTGCGATGTCCTCCCGAATGTCGTTTTATGATTGTCATGATCTATCGTTGGCCCCAATTTGTATCCCATCGCCAGCATTCTTTTATAGTAACCATAAAAATCACCTGTATGCGGATCATCATAATCTTCTGACTCTGAATCATGCGGCCCGTTCCTCATTGCTGCACCACATATTATGGCATCAGCTGTCGCGTTATATTCTTCTACAATGGAATTAAAATCCTTTGTCTTTGGATGTGCTAATGTGATGAATGTATTAGGCACACTATTTACATACTCCAATACCTGCAGGTAATCTCCTTGCGTACATTCCACATCAGTATTATCGGGCTCCCAGTTGATCAGGTCTTCTACACCATATATCAGCATATGCCCTGCCGCTACCGTCCCGAACTCCATTCCATACAGGCAGACAAAAATTCCATCTTTGTTTGCAGCCTTTGCTTGCGCTATTCCTTTGTGGTAGTCGGCCTTATCCTTCATCCCTGCCTTGCTATGGTTATGCTCAGATATACCAAGAAAATCCAGGTGTTTCGACTTCTTTGCATACGCATATGCCTGCGCCGGTGTGGTCACACCACTCTCTTCGCCATCCTTCGAACCATCCGAATATCCTGTATGGCTATGGATGCTTCCGTAATAGTATTTATACGTCTGGGCGAAACCAACAGTCCCACCAAATACCAACACAAACATCAGCACCAGCTTCCGGTATAGATTTGTTCTCAGCATAACATTCTTTTAAGACATGATTATCACATAAAGAAACTACTATATATCTCAAAAAACAACAGTCGAAAGACGGTATTCCCCTCCGACCACTCGCGTCTTCGCGACGTGGCTATCGATCAAAACAGAGTTAAACTTTCTACAATAACCGTATTGAAAGGGCCTATTGCAATATCTTTACAGAGCATTTACCCCTTTCTATGTTGAAAAAAATCGCAGTCCTTCTTTCCTTCATACTCGTTATATATTCCCCTGTTCTTGCTCAGAAGGTGCTAACCCTCGCAGATGCCAGATTCAAGTATAGTCCAAAAGATTTCTTCATCTCGTCGGTAGTAGATGATCGCCCTGACACTTCCAATATCGGCTTTGTAAAAACAGGTATTTCTGACAAACAAACTACGCTCACACTAAAGAACGGTGCGTCCACATCCATTAGGCAGTTCATCGGGAGAAACATGAAGCAGAACGGGAACACCACTCCTGTAGCACTCCATATCACCATCCTGAACGTATCTGAGAAAAGGACCAATGGCATGGACAAGGCCGACATAGAAATGGGCTTTGCCTTCTACGTTGGCGGAGAAAAAGCGATTGAGCTCACCTCTTCTGCTTATGTAAAGTCAGGCATAGATGCCACCATGCACATAGAGGGAATGATACGCGAACAAACAGAAAGTGCGTTAAAACAATTCGGTGAGTGGTTTACTAAAAACAAGAGCGCTGTTCTGGCAGGGCCGTCTGTTTTCGTTGAAATATCAATAGATAACAACCCGAAGGATACAGATTACATACCCTACTCTTCTACCCGTCCGCTTACTTATGATGATTTCAGGGGGCCTCCTGATAAATTGAGTATCGCAGCTTCAGCAACGGCCAGTTCAGTTAGTCTTAATGCAAGCATATTGACAAAAGGCAAAGAGGTAACGATAAAGTTGAAGGTTGGCGCTTTGTTCAACAGGGAGCTTTCATGGTTCAAACAGGAACACAGGCATCCGCAGGTATTGGCACACGAGCAACTGCATTTCGACATCACCACTTACAAGGCCTGTGAACTCATACACACCCTGCGTGACTTCAAATTCACCCCTGACAATTACGAAGAGGAGATACAACTACTGAAAAAACAGTCGGAGCGCGAAACTCAGCAAATGCAGGATCAATACGACGAAGAAACCAATCATGGCGTGGATACACAAAAGCAGGCAGAGTGGCAGGAAAAGATAAATGACCTCATGCTGCAACAGGATTGTTTTAAATAATTTACTTTAGCCCTGTAAAACAGATCCTTTGCGCGCCATACTATTTATCCTTGCTTTTCTATTCCCTTCCCTTTTAGCCACAGCGCAGGAAGGGACTATCGTTTTGAAAAATGAAAAGACAACTCTCAAAACAGGGGATTTCTACATCATCAGTGTAAAGGATGAACGTAAAGACACTACCAATATCGGTTACATCAGGTCTGCAACAACTAAAAAGAAAACACCGGTTCAGTTCGAAGGCGGCATTGCGGCAGCCTTGTACACTTACTTCACTAATAACATAGAGCAGAATCCCCGCGGCACTCCACTCGAGTTGGCAATTCTCGACATGAACGTTACAGAAAAGAAAAAGAAGGCTACCATCACGGCTAAGCTAGGCTTCCGCCTTCGCGGAGGTAACGACCCCAAAAGTATACTCCAAACACAGAGCTTCGAAATAGAAACCGCTCCTACTCCTGAGGCGATCGAGAAAGCGTTGAGAAAGCAGACGGAACGTTCAACCACTCAATTCGACAAATGGTTTACCGAAAATCAGGAGAAGATATTGGCTAAACCATCCATCACGGTTACAGTAACGGTCGCTACTTCAATCAAGGACAAAAATATTATCATGCACACCAAAAGGAAGAAGCTCACCTACAGCAACTTCCAGGGAAGATCAAAGAAATTCTCGAAATGGGGTGCTGAAACAGCCAGCGGCATCTACTGGGAAACCAAAGCACTAACAATTGACAACAAAACTTTTTTAAAACTCAAGATCGGCTCCAGCTTCGATAAGAAACACTCCTGGTTCAAAAAAACACAAAAGAATCCTTACGTCCTCGATCACGAACAATTACACTTCGATGTTACTTCCTATATCACCTGCGAGTTTATCAAAGCAGTAGAGGCCTACCCCTTCACTCCCGAGCATTACCTCAAAGAACTGGAAAAGCTACACAAGCAATACAACGAAAAGCTCCGTAAAATGCAGGATGATTATGATGGCCAGACCGATCACGGCCTCGTAAAAGACAAACAAGCCGAATGGAGAGTGAAGATCAACGAACTCATGGCTGCACAGGATTGCTACAAATAAAGTAGGGGGAATCCCTTGCGGTTGCCCGGCTCGCGCATGTCTCCTCACACTGGTTTGAGTTTAGCGATAGCGTAACTTAAATCTAACCAATAAACGAAGGGCTATGCCCTGCAACATTTAGACTGAAGCCCAATCGGACACTTCAAAACGGCTAAGGAATACCTATAGTATCTTCATCATCCTTTCCCCTGTCCGCATATTCATCGTGCTCTGCATTAGTGCCACCTTCGTGGCCTTCATTTATATGAGACTTTTCAGGCGCTTTATGATCCCCGTCAGCCTGTGTACCTGTCTCTGCAAAGCGCCCGATCTCATTTTCATAGTTGGTACCCTTACCTGTTTCCGAACCCTGTTTATAACTGGAAGGGCCTAAATACCCCGAACCTTGCCCATAATTAGACCCGCCCTGAGTTGTTGAACCGGGATGGAATGATGCCCTACCCTGGTTCCCGTCTCTCAGGTATGATAAGTTATCATCAGCCGGATCCTGAACATTGCCGCTGCCGGAGGCTGCGCTAAAGGCTGAGGTTGTCCCGTCTTTCTTCTGAGTAGTGTCCGGCACGCCTGCTGCCGCCTTATTTTTATCTTCTGCTTGTCCCATGACCTATAGATTTTGATACTTTACCGACGTAAAAGCCATGCCAACCGAATTGTCCCTTTCAGATAGCCACTTTTCTCCGCGAAATCATACTTTTGACTGGTAAAACAATTGAAAATCTATGCGCAGTAACCACGAGATCGACTATCAAATTTTTGGCGAAGAAATGCAATATGTGGAGGTAGAACTTGACCCGAACGAAACAGCCATTGCTGAAGCCGGTAGCTTCATGATGATGGACGATGGCATACAAATGGAAACCATCTTCGGTGACGGAAGAAAGCAGGACTCAGGTATATTCAGCAAGCTACTTAGTGCAGGCAAGCGTGTCCTTACAGGTGAAAGCCTTTTTATGACCACTTATACCAACGTAGGCCAGGGAAAGAAAAGGGTATCATTTGCTTCTCCATACCCTGGCAAGATCATCGCGCTCGACCTGGAGAAACTGGGCAATCGTATCGTCTGCCAGAAGGACTCTTTCCTTTGTGCGGCCAAGGGTATTGCGGTAGGCATAGAATTTCAGAAAAGATTAGGTACCGGCCTCTTTGGTGGTGAGGGTTTCATCATGCAGAAGCTGGAAGGCGATGGTATGGCATTCGTCCATGCAGGTGGTCATGTGCTCCAACGCGAACTTCAACCGGGCGAAATGCTGAAAATTGATACAGGCTGTATCGTTGCTTTCACCAAAGGCGTTGACTACGACATACAATTTGTAGGCGGTATCAAAAATACTTTATTCGGTGGTGAAGGTGTATTCTTCGCTACGCTCCGCGGCCCGGGCACTGTCTGGATACAAACATTACCTATCAGCAGGCTCGCCGGCAGGATACTGAGCTATTCAAGAGGTGGTAAAGAACAAGGTAGCATCTTAGGCGGCCTCGGCAATCTGCTGGACGGCGACGGAAGATAATAAAGCATCATTTAACCAATACTAAGACAGCCGCAGACGACCTGCGGCTGTCTTAGTTTAAAACTCATCAGCTCAGCACCGCCGACTTCTGCAATACTGTTTCATCATGTCTTCTCTTCACACTCTCTCCTATCGGCGTGGGCATCCCATCATCATCAATTCTCACAAAAGTGATAGAGGTAGTGCACACTACCGTCTCCTCCGTGCTATAGACATTATATTTCCTTGCTTCTATCTTTAGCGCTATGGAAGTATTACCCAAATGCGCCACATCGCCATATATACGTATGTGGTTACCTGCTTTCAGTGGCTTCTTAAAGAGCAATTCCCCTACTCTTAGCGTCACCATATTAGGCGTGCAGCAATATTCTGTAGCGAATGCCGCTGCTGCTTCATCTATCCAGGCCATCAGCAGCCCGCCAAATACATTACCATGTATGCCTATGTCCTTCCCCATGCATATCTTCTTGTTGATCAGTTTCATCTTACTCTTAGTTAAACATTTAAAAAAAATACCCCCCGCTTATCGGCGGAGGGTATGCTATCGAAAAATAATTTTATCTATTTTATAAACACAACATGACCACTCCGCTTGTATGTAAGGGATAACAGCAATTATGTTTATGCTTCATTGTGGTCGTCATACTGCAAGATTAATTCTTTTTGCGCAACTAACAAAAAACATCAAAGGAACTCCCCTCCTGTTTTTAGGAGGGGACAATGGCAAAACAGCCGAAGGCGGGTTTTGACATTCGGGGAGGTCTACTCGTGCAAACACGTAACCTATTTCTTCCCCACTCCAAAATCCAACTTATAATAAAACAACGGCAAAAAACCCAACTGGTATTGCTTGATATAAGGATCAGTAGAACCCAGCGCCGCAAGGTCTGAACTATAAGTCAGGTTGAGTAAGTTCTTAGTCCCAAACACATTCACCAGGTCAAATGCTATTTCATGCGTCACCTTCTTCCTGTTCAACCGCACACCCAGTTTCAGATCGGTACGGAAGTAATTAGGAAACTGTAAGGTATTACGAAGACTATCTATCACCACATAATCGCCTATAGCATTCGATGCCGCATCATCGGCCGGAGAATACAACTGCCCACCCGCATACGTAACCTTTATACCACTGATGATGGTGCTGTTCTTACTCAGCTTATATTCATATCCGCCTAAGAAATTGGTAGCAAAGCCTGTGTTATAATCTGTGTTACGATACACTCCATCATTACCCTTCGCCTGCGAATTGAACACCGACCCTGTCAGCATAAAATAATATCCCCTGCTGAATTGTTTCTCCACTGTTAGTTCCAACCCATAATTATATCCCGTCCCCGTATTCTGAAGTGTATCAGGAAAACTTCTCACAAATGAATTTCCCTGGTTCAATCCCGAGAAAGAAGAACCCGCTCTTGTCTCCACAGGAATATTAAAGAGATACTGATAGTATGCCTCCGTACTCACCCGCAATACATTCCCGAAACGATGGTCATAACCCGCCACAAAGTGATGGCTTCGGGTAAAGCCAACATCATAATTATGCATCTGCGTTGAAGTATTCTGCGGCAGGTGCGCGAAGTATTGATACAACTGTTGCATCTGGCTGTGCAATCCATATCCCAGCGTGAACGAATTGGTACTGTTCATTCTGTACTTCATTCCCGCGCGTGGCTCGATGGCCGCCGAGCCATTATGTGTCAGGTATTGACCGTGTAATCCGGCTGTAGCTGTCAGTTTATCGTTCGGGCGGAATTTATATTGTATATACCCTTGCGCCAGGTTGGTACCACCGCTGAAATTGCTCCGGTGTTCCCAGTTCTGCCTTGTCGGCGGATACTGCCTGTTGCTGTCTATCAGGTCAAGGTCATAATAGGTATTCAGCACCCCGGCTTTCACCGTATGCTTCGCGCCAAACTTCCGGTTGATATACCAATGTGCTACTGTGCTCCTGGTAATGTTGGTGTAATCCAGGATACTCTTTATAGAATCCACCTGGAAGTCCGCACCCCTGAATACTTTATCATGGTGCGATCCGATCTTGTTCGCAGTCTGTGCCAGTGTAATGTTGGTATAAGTGTTGGCATTAATAATGTAACTGAACGATCCGCCAATCACTCCCGTATTGGAATAAAAGTATTGATCCCTGTCCGATTCACCATACAGTTCTTCGGGTTGTTCCGTAAGGTTACTTACTATCAGGTCTATTTTGCTCAGGCCGCCTATACCAAAGAAGGACAAGTTACCTTTCTTCTTTTTACCCAACGGAAAATTCAGCTTAAAGGTCGCATCCTGGTAGTTCGGCACCGAGCTCGTCCCTATCTTGATATTCAATCCTTCAAACAGTTTCAATGTAGAATAACGATATGCTACTAAAAACGATGACCCATTCTTTTTAGATATCGGTCCCTCTGCCGCCAGTTCCGTACCAAGGAAGCCAAACTGCGCAGAAATCTCTGTTTTGTCTGCATTACCATTTCTCAACTTCAAATCAAAAGCGCCACCCGTAGCATTGCCATACTCCGCCGGGAAAGCCCCTGTAAAAAAATCACTGTTGCCCAGCGTCTTACTATTCAGCATACTAACCGGCCCGCCCGAGGTACCCGGCACGGCAAAGTGGTTAGGATTAGGAATATCTACACCTTCCAACCGCCACAGTACACCCTGCGGTGAGTTGCCACGTATCACTATATCATTCCGGGAATCGTCAGCCCCTTGCACGCCCGCAAAGTTGGAGGCCATACGTGCGGGGTCAGCACGGCTCCCTGCATATCTTTCTGTTTCTATTACATCAAAGGTCTTGGCGCTTACTATTGCCATATCATTAATGTGCTCCCGCTTGGCATTAATGGTCACTTCCGCTATTTTATTCGCCACTTCTTCCATTTCCACGGTCAACACCACTTCCCTTCCCGATGTCACCAATACATCATTCAACTCCACAGGTTGATAGCCTAAGTACGAGATACGGATAGAATGTTTACCCACAGGAATATTCCCGATAGAAAACGCGCCCAACTCATTTGTCACAATTCCCGGCTTACCTGCCACATCTGTCACCGACACCGCCACACCTTCCAGTGGCAAATGCGATTCCTTATCTACTACTGTGCCTTTTACCGTTTGCGTAAGTTGAGCAAACGATACCAATGGAAATAACACCACCGCTAAAAAAAATAACACCTTCCGCATATATGTCAATTACTCCCTTAAACATAACTATTTTCAGGAAGACATAATAATATCCCCTTAGTTGCCTAAAATGCAAAAAAAACGGCGCAGTCACCTGCGCCGTAAAATATTATTAGAGTTCCCCCTTTAGAGGGCGGAGGGGTTCCTTACTGCTGCAATCTCTTCTTCAAAAAATCCAGCACCAACACTTCCGCCAATTTAGCTTCCTTGGCCAAAAACTGAGGGTTGCTCGGATTAGCAAACGCATGCACTGCAGCGTAATCGTGGCGTTCAAATTTATTTTGTGTAGCCAACACTTGCTTTTCAAACAGGTCAACATCTTCCTTCTTTATAAACTTATCCTGCGTTCCATACACATAGAGCACATCCGTTTTCAGTGTGGCTATTTTCTTCTCATCTTTTTCCGGGAAGCCATAATACATCACACATCCTGCCGCCTTATCACCCAGCATCCTTGCCGCGGTAAAAGACCAGCTGCCACCCATACACCAGCCGAGGGTTGCCACGCGTTTGTTCACACCTATTTTGGCTATAAGTCCGCCTACTATCTCTTCTCCCCTCTTCTGGCTTAGCGCGTTCGAGAGCTTACTCGCCTGGTCTGCGTCCGTTGCTACTTGTCCGTCATACATATCAACAGCATAGACATCCACATTACCAAGTAGTTCCTGCCAGCGTTCGGCTTCTTTCTTTATATAGTCATTCAGTCCCCACCACTCATGGAAAATGATAACAACATTGCCCGTCGGCTCATCGGAAGGAACATAAAACGCCGACCCCTGCTTTCCACCCACTGTCTCAAAAGTGATCATTGAGCTAAACTCCTTTGGGGAATAACTGAGGGGCAGCGGGGACATATGCGCATCCTTAAAGTCTCCTGCCATAGCCAGTAACGGAAAATCCGGTGAAGCCTTTTCGCAGCAAGACTGCGCCCTGGCTTGCATTGTCAGCAATGGGGCAAGGAGTATTAGTAACAGCTTTTTCATAAAGACATTTTTGCTTTCTCTAATACTTAAAAATATTGTGCCGTAAACTCTAGCATTGTCAAAATGCCCCGTCTTTTGTCATCCTGACGAAGGAAGGATCTATCAGCATGAGACACTCATATTTCCTGACTGTGTGGACAGATGCTTCGCGGTGCTCAGCATGACAAGGATTGGTCGGCTCAACATGTGGCCTTAACCACCCATTAACTACATAATTGCATCTACTTAACTCTCATACGTATTAGCTCAACATATTTTTACATCAACAAACCAATACACCTACCGACCCTATCAGAGTAAAACAAACCAAACCACCTACCCCTATCAAAAAGTGAGTGAGCAGCAATGCTTAAGTGTCAAAACAAAAAATAAAAAACATGAGCACCAACAGGAGAGAATTCTTAGAGGTTCTGGCTCAACAAGAGGCAGACGCACAACCAACCGGTGAAGACAGGGTATTCAAAAAATACGCTAATCACACCCTTCCTAATGTTCAGGCAAAAAGCACTGCCGGCCTTAGCACTTACAATGGCCAGTGGACAGAATCAGAGGCTATCCACCTTATTCGCCGTACTATGTTTGGTGTTAAGAATGCCGACGTTCAGGCACTCACTTCGCTCACGATGGACCAGGCTGTGGAAATGCTACTCAACAACATCCCGGCTACTCCTGCTCCCCCAATTAATAATTACAATACTACTTCTTATACCGACCCTACAGGCGTTCCTGCAGGTCAAACATGGATCAACGCTCCTTATGGCGATGGCAACGTGAACGGCAAGCGCCGCGCCAGCCTCAAAGTATGGTGGCTGGAAAAAATGGTGCACCAGAACCTGAGCATCAATGAAAAAATGGTGTTCTTCTGGCACAATCATTTCGGTGTTCGCTATGCTGATGTAGTAGATGCGCGCATGTGCTATACTTACCACCAACTACTGCGCAGCAATGCACTGGGCAATTTCAAAACATTGGTAAGAGAAGTAACCACCAGCCCTGCCATGCTGAAATTCCTGAACGGCTACCTGAACACCAATACTGCCCCCGACGAGAACTACGCCCGCGAGATACAAGAGTTGTTCACTGTAAGCAAAATGTACGCTCCCCATTATACAGAGACTGATGTACAAACTGCAGCAAAAGTATTCACAGGCTGGAGGATCAATACAAGTACGCTTACCAGCTACTTCGACCCTACTAAACATGATACAAGCAATAAGCAGTTTTCCAGCTTCTATGGTAATGGTGTAATAGCTGGTCAAACCGGGGCTAACGGCGCTAACGAAGCTTACCAGTTCATTGATATGCTATTCAACAAGTTTGAAACAGCTAAGTATATCTGCAGCAAGCTCTATCGTTATTTCGTCTACTACAACATAGACAGCAACATTGAGGCAAGCATCATAGAGCCACTGGCACAATTACTTGTAGCAAGCAATTTTGAGATCAAGCCGGTACTGGCAAAACTGTTGAAGAGCCAGCACTTTTATGATATGGACAGTCGTGGTTGCTTCATCCGCACTCCTGTTGATCTTATAGTTGGTACTGCACGCACTTTCGAACTGACGCTACCTACAGGTTTCAACGACAATGAGCAATTCCTCGCATGGAACTACCTGAGGAACTATATGGTGAATATAAATGTTGACCTTGGCGATCCGCCAAATGTTGCAGGATGGCCGGCTTTCTACCAAACGCCTGCTTTCTACGAGCTGTGGCTCAACTCGTTCACGCTCAGTGCAAGAATGAGATTTACAGATATGATGGTCAACCAGGGATATACTGCCAACACAGGTAGCACTATCAAGCTCGACTCTCTCGCTTTCGTCAACCAATACAGCCAGGCCGGCGATCCGGATATGCTCATCAATCATGTTGCATCACTGATATTGGGTATTGAGCTGGGTACTACTGAGCACAACCTGATGAAGGGTTACCTCCTGTCAGGCCAAACTCAAAACTACTATTGGACAAACGCCTGGGCTAACTATCAAAGCAACCCCGACGTGGCTAATACCAACCTGGTAAAAAGCAGGATCTGCTCTATGCTCACAGCTATGATGCGCTTAGGCGAACACCAACTCTCTTAATAACAGCGCAAATAAACATAATAAAATAATCAATACGACTAACTTTTAGTAAATAAAAATTTGGCATTATTATAACTTATTAATTTTTATTGCTAACTTTAAGAGGTACACTCAAAAAAAATGTCGTGTCATGAGTAAAGTTTTAAACCGCACCTTCCTGGAGGAAATGATTGACTCCGGGATAGAGAACAGCGCACCGGTAAAGAATGATCAGCTATTTAACAAGTATGCTAATCCATTTGTCCCGAAAAATCTGGCAAAATCTACTGCAGGGCTTACTGCATACACAGGTCCCTGGACAGAAACAGAAGTGGTGCACTTGCTTAGGCGCCTCACTTTTGGTGTAAAGCAGTCTGATGTCAATACATTTTCAGCTATGTCTATGGACTCTGCTGTGAATGCTTTGCTCAATACTGTTCCGCCTCCACCATTACCTCCGGTAAACAACTACGATGTTGCTCCTGATATCACGGGCGTATTCCCCGGTCAGACCTGGGTGAATGCTCCTTATGGAGACCAGATGGTGGATGGCCAAAGGGAAAATTCACTGAAAGCCTGGTGGACCGGTCTGATGATCAACTCCAACAGTAGTGTCTATGAAAAAATGGTGTACTTCTGGCACAATCACTTTGCTATAGAGTTCGACGTAGTGGGTGATGCCCGTAAGTCTTACAATCACTATATGCTGCTGCGTGCACATGCGCTCGGCAACTTTAAAGCACTGGTAAGGGAAATGACGACAGACCCTGCTATGCTTGTGTACCTGAATGGCTACCTCAATGTAAGCTACGCTCCTGATGAGAATTATGCTCGTGAATTGCAGGAGTTGTTCACTGTAAGTAAAGATTACCTGCCACACTATACCGAGCCTGATGTACAACAGGCAGCTCGTGTACTTACAGGATGGCGCATTAATAACAGTACGCTGTTAAGCTACTTCGACCCGAGCCTGCACCATACAGGAAACAAGACTTTCTCTTCTTATTACAACAACGCTGTTATCAATGGTCAATCAGGCATGAATGGTGCCCTCGAAACCGACCAGCTGATAAATATGCTGTTCAGCAAATTTGAAACCGCCAGGTATATATGCACCAAGCTGTATCGCTACTTCGTTTATTATGTAGTAGATGCAACAGTGGAAGCAGACGTAATTACACCGATGGCCAATCTGCTCATTCAGAATAATTTTGAGATCAAGCCTGTATTGATGGCTCTTTTCAAAAGCGAACACTTCTTCGACATGCTGAGCCAGGGGTGCTTCATTCGCACACCGCTCGATTATGTCATCGGTACGTTCCGTACATTCAATATCAATATTCCGAACAATCTTACTACTTCTGAATACTACTCTATATGGGGCGCTACCCGCAACTACAGCAGCTATATGAACCTCGCAGTTGGGCAACCGCCTAACGTAGCAGGATGGCCTGCTTTCTACCAAACTCCGGAGTATCATGAAATATGGATTAACTCCACAACACTCCCCCGCAGGCAATCATTTACAGACATGATGCTTAATGGCGGATTTACTGCAGGTACCAGCGCCAACATAAGAATAGATCACCTGGCATATACAGCGGCTTACCCAAATGCGGGAGATCCTGATATGTTAATAGATTATTATGTTAAAATGTTGTTAGGATTGCCCATATCGTCACCACACCACGATAATTTAAAGAGTATCTTGTTGTCCGGCCAAACTCAAAACTATTACTGGACGACAGCGTGGGACAACTATGTGAACAATCCGAACGTACCTAATACCAATATCGTATCGCAACGTATCAGAACGGTACTTATTGAATTGACACGTTTAGCAGAACATCATTTAAGTTAATCCATTTAATAAAACTGCAAACATGAAACGCAGAGATTTCCTCAAAAATACTACAGCGGCAGGCCTTGCCGTAACAATAGCCGGAACACCTATTAGCTCTTATGCTAGTAGCCCCGTGCTGCAACTGCTGGCTAAGCAGACAGCAGCCAACGGCCGTGTAATGGTGATCATACAACTGGCAGGTGGTAACGATGGTTTGAACACCATCATTCCGCTAGACCAATACACAGGTCTTTCTGCTACACGTGCAAACGTTTTGATTCCTGATGTACAGGTGCTTCCCCTCAACGGCTACGCCGCTACAGGTATGCACCCTGCTATGTCTGCATTACAGAATATGTTCAACAACGGACAAGTGAACATCGTGCAAGGTGTTTCTTATCCTAATCCTAACCTGTCGCACTTCCGTGCAACAGATATATGGTTCACCGCATCTGACTCCAATGAATACCTGGAAACAGGTTGGGCAGGAAGATACCTGAACGAAGATTTCCCGGGCTTCCCGAACGGCTACCCGAACGCAGATATGCCTGACCCGCTGGCTTTACAGATAGGCAGCAACGTATCCAACGTTCTGCAGGGCCCGAATGTGAACATGGGTATGGCCATCGCAGATATTGACAGCTTCTACAACCTGGTGAACAATACTGTATCCCCTGCCCCTAACACTCCGGCAGGACATGAGCTTACTTTCATTCGCTTTATAGCACAGCAGACACAACAATATACTGTTGCCATTCAGAATGCAGCAGCTAGTGCCGCTAACCTTGGTACTTATCCTGCTAATAATAACCTGGCCGATCAACTGAAGATCGTTGCACGCCTTGTTGCAGGTGGACTGAAAACACCGATATATGTAGTGAGCATGGGTGGCTTTGATACCCACGCTGATCAGGTGGATGCAATAGACCATACCATTGGTGCACACGCTAATTTGCTGAATACATTGTCTGAAGCAGTATCTGCTTTCTTCAATGACCTTACATTATTAGGCTGTGCCGATCAGGTAGCAGCTTCTACAATGTCAGAGTTCGGCAGAAGGATCATCTCCAATGGTAGTGGTGGTACTGACCACGGTACCGCACAACCGGTTATGACATTCGGACCTGGTGTTAACCCGATAATCATTGGTTCGAATCCTATTATTGATCCGAGCACAGGTGTTTCCGGAAACATCCCGATGCAGAACGATTTCCGCTGTATATATGCGGCAATACTCGCAGACTGGTTCCAGGTAGACCAACAGGTAATGAACAATGTACTGAACCAGAACTTCCAGGTACTTCCTGTATTCGCTCCGAATGTGGTGGGTACGGAAACAGCAGTTTCAGGACTTGACGAAACACTTGGCCAAAACTATCCTAATCCGTTTAAGACCACTACTACCATCGCGTTTGGTACTACCGGCGGACAGGTTACACTCGAACTCTTCGATGTAGCAGGAAGAAAAGTAAAAACCATTTGCAACCAACGCTTCGAGCGCGGTACACACAACGTTACAGTTAACCGTGAGGACTTAGTAGCAGGTAATTACTTCTACAGGCTCACAAGAAATAACGAACACGCAGCCACCAAGCAACTCGTAGTTGTAGACTAGGCAGCTTAAATACTTATATAATAAATGCCCCTCTTTATGAGGGGCATTTTTATTTGGTAGCGTCTGTACGGCTTTTCGCCGTCAGCACGCGTTTTATATAGTTATTCTTTCACCACCTTCAGCACGTCGCTACCCGTATGCAGTATATACATACCCGTCGCCAGGTCTTGCAAGTCAAGTTGATTGATGCCTGAATGGAATGTGCCCTTTCGGATAACACTGCCGGTAATATTCAGTAGCCTATATGAGGCCTTGTCTTCTGCACCTTCTATATACAGCACATTACCGGCGGGATTAGGGTATGCTTTTATCTTAGCAGTCTTATTAACGATTGTTTCTTCTACATCTGTAGGGTTACATACACCCGCTCCTTGTTCACAGCCATTGCTATCTACTTTTAGTATCCACGGGAAGTAAGAATCACTGCCTGCCAGTACGAAGCCACCATCAGAGGTTCGCCTCACATCATATACCTGCGGTGTGGCTTTGCTGGGAGGGAGGTATAACCGCTCCCAAATAGTGTTACCTGTAGCCGACATTTTCTTTAGGAACGCGAATCTTTTTTTCGTGGTATCAACACCATCAAAGCCACTATATACAGTTCC
>DLHG01000008.1 GCA_002483105.1 Bacteroidetes bacterium UBA7674 | reverse complement strand
CTCTGTACAGTATCAAGCTACTCCCGGTTTTACTTACCCTGCAGGTACTTACACTACTAATGTGATATATACTGCAACTCAACAATAGGATCTTTTTCATACCTATACGACAAGGCTTCCTCTGCGGGAAGCCTTGTTTTTGTTATAAGCTGGTGAATTGATGTAAATGATTGTTTTTCAAGAGATTATAATCTGTCTCACATTGGTGGATTAAGTAATTATGGGCCATTTTAGAGGTGCGTATTCTGTTTCCAGGCCTGATCATGTTTGTTATTTGTGTTAACCGCTTAACAAACGGAGCGGGCTTAAAATCAGGCTAAAGGAGTTATATAAAATATCCTATATCCACTATGGTATTGATTATCAGCCGATTTTAAATGGTTTTTGCGGGGTTTCTATTTGTTAACCGCTTGTTATCCAGTTCCTAACGAGCAGTTAAGCGCGGCTATTTTCTTGAATAGCAGAGTTTGCCACCCCATCTTTGTGTCAACAAACGAAAACAAACAACTTTTAAAACTAACAACAAAAACAACCAAAATGAAAAAGATCGTAATTATCGCAGCAGCTCTGGTAGGTTTCACGCTTAATGCAAACGCACAGAATGCTACTGCAAATGCTACACAATCAGCTAGCCTTGTATTATCAAACGCTATCGCTATTACCTTCACAGGATCAGGTACTTCTACCGGTGGTGCAGTTACGCTGCCTTTCTCTACCGTTTCTGATTATGCGAATGGTGTAACTTCTACTGCACAGCAATTGATGGTTCAATCTAACCTTGCTTTCGGTGTAACAGTTAAAGCGAATGCTGCTAACTTCACTTATACCGGTACTTATACTACAGGTACTACAATGCCGGTATCAGGTGTATTGAAACTGATGGTTACTGCTAACACTACAGGTGGTACAGTTGCTACTCCGTTCTCTACTTCAGCTTTCGCTACATTGACCGCTGCTGACCAGAACCTGATATCGAACGGTACTTACGGTTCTAACCAACTGTTCTCTGTACAGTACCAAGCTACTCCGGGTTTCACTTACCCTGCAGGTACTTACACTACCAACGTAGTATATACTGCTACTCAACAATAAGAATTATTCATATTCATATGGCAAGGCTTCCTTTAGGAAGCCTTGCCTTTTTGTATGTGATATGTCCGGGCAGCATAAAAAGCAATGTGTTTTTGAGCCCCGTATTTTGCTATATTTGCCAGTCCCTAAAAGGGCTTATATATGAAAAGTATTTTCATAAAAGAGATCAATTCCTTTTTTAGTTCTGTAGTAGGCTATGTAGTGCTCCTGGTGTTTCTGAGTTTTTGCAGTGTGATACTGTGGATATTGCCGGATAATATCATGGACATCGGCTATGCTACTATGGATCAGTTCTTCCAGATAGCCTCATGGCTGATGATATTCCTGATACCGGCGATAACGATGCGCTCGTTTCCTGATGAATTTAAAGGCGGGACGATAGAATGGCTATCTACCAAGCCACTAACCGACCTGGATATCATCATGGGTAAATATTTTGCGGCAGTAGTGCTGGTGGTGGTTGCCATGGTTCCTACGCTGATATATGTTTATACTATCGATAACCTATCACTGGTAGATAACAACATTGATACCGGCAGTATTATCGGATCTTATATCGGCTTGTTCCTGTCATCCTGTGCTTTTACAGCGATAGGTATTTTCTGTTCTTCACTTACCAGCAACCAGATAGTGGGCTTCCTGGCTGCATTGTTTGCCAACGGTTTGTTCTACTGGGGCTTTGAGGGCCTGAGTATGATACCAAGCTTTACCGGAGGTGTTGACTATTACCTGAACCTGATAGGTATGTCTTTCCATTACAAATCTATCAGTCGTGGCCTTATTGACAGCCGCGATGTGATCTATTTTTTATCGGTAATTATCCTTTTTATCTCTCTTACTCGTCTTTCACTTAACCGCCGCACATGGGATACGGCACAACAGAGCTAGGCACCGGAGTTTATGGCTACAACGAATCCAACGAATACGACAACAAAAAGAAAGTCTCAGCAAAGGCAGGCGTTGATACGTGTGCTGTTGCTGGTTTTGATACTGGTGGGTGTTAATATACTTGCATCGAAGGTGCATTATGGTATTGACCTTACCAAAGAGAAACGTTTCACGCTTACCCCGGCAACCGTAAAAATGCTGGAGGGGATAGATGATATAGCAACCGTAGAAGTGTACCTGGAGGGTAAATTCCCGGCAGGTATAGAACGCCTGAAAGAAGAAGTGCGCGAAAAGCTCAATAGCTTTAATAACTACGCAGGTACCAAGATCATCTATACGTTCACTGATCCATTTGAAGGTAAGACTGAAGATGAGAAAGGACCTATATTCCAGGAGCTGGCAAAGAAAGGTGTGATAGGCAGGCAGCTGAATGTGCAATCGGAAGATGGTGAAGATTCGCGAAAAATATTCTTCCCATATGCATTGGTACAATACAAAGGAAGAGAAACAGCAGTGAGCCTGATGGAATCAGGTTCGGTGTACGACCCGTTGACACAGTTGAATATTTCAGAGTCAATGCTGGAGTATAAGCTGGCAAGTGCGATACATAAGTTGGAAAAACCGGTGAAGCCAACCATAGGCTACCTGGTAGGAGAAGGAGAGCCACTAGGCTGGGGTACTTATCATATGATGAAGACCCTGGAGGCGAATTATCTGGTAGATACATTTGAACTAAGCAGGCGCGGAGCTATAAGTCCCGTTGTGTATAGTGCGATCATTATCAACAGGCCAGTAGCCACAATAAAGGAAAACGAAAAATACAAGATAGACCAGTACATAATGCGAGGTGGCCGGGTGCTCTGGTGTATAGATCCCTTGTTCACACCACTGGATAGCCTGCAATACTCTGATAACTTCATGACCAGCGAGTTGCCATTGAACCTGAACGATATGCTGTTCAACTATGGTGTACGAATAAATACTAACCTGGTAGAAGATATGCAGTGCTACGTGCTCCCCGTAACAGTGGGTAGAACACAGCAGGGTGAAGCGCAGATAGAGAATAAGCCATGGATGTATTACCCGGTATTTGTTCCTACGTCCAAGCATCCGATAGTAAACAACATGGATGGCATACTTGGTAAATTCGTTAGTAGTATTGATACAGTTGGCGGACCTGAAATAAAGAAAACGGTATTGCTGGAATCTTCTAAATACAGCAGAACAGCACCGCACCCGGTGCGTGTTAACCTCAGTATGTTGCAGTTTGCATTGCGGGAAGATATGTTCCAGAGGCCATACAACCCTGTAGCTGTATTGCTGGAAGGTAAGTTCACATCAATATTTAAAGACGTAACGCTGGCTCCCGGTTTCTTAGCAATAATGCGCGACTCGTTTCAGCAACCATTCATTAAAGAAAGTGATACTCCCGGCGCTATGATAGTGATAGGAGATGGTGATATGTTCGGTAATGAATTCAATGAAAGATCAGGCCCGTCGAGAATGGGTACTTCAAGAAATAGTGATGCCAACTTTGTAAATGAAAGCTTCCTGTTGAACTGTTTAGAATACCTGACAGACAGGAATAGCCTTCTGGAAGCAAGAACCAAAGACGTAAAGCTCAGGCTACTGGATAAAGGTAGGATTAAGGAGGAGCGTGATACCTGGCGTATAGTGAATGTGGCAATACCCATAGCGATGGTGTTGATATTCGGGTCTGTATATATGTTCTTCAGAAGACGGAGATATGAAGTGAAACAATAAAAGGAACAGAGAATGAAAAAGACATTATTGTACGTGTTGTTGCTGGGGATATTAGGAGCCGGACTCTATATAGTTTTCAATAAGAAGGAAGGCTTTTCTCAAAGTGATTCTGATTTCAAGATAAAAGATACCAGCAACATTGGTAAGATATTCCTGGCGTCAAGAGATGGCAGTACCATTTTGCTGGAGCGCAGCAAAGATGGCAAAGGATGGATGTTGAACAAAGAATATAAGGCATTGCAATCGACAGTGACCTCATTGCTTTCTACATTCTACCAGCAAGAAGGTAAGCACCCAGTGCCGCAGGCCATACACAATACCATCGTAAAAGCCCTGGCCGGTACCGGTGTAAAAGTAGAGGTGTATGACAGGAGCGGTGAAAAAATACGTGAGTTCTATGTGGGTGGAGAGACAAAAGACCTGGATGGTTCTTATATGCTAATGGCAGGTTCTGAAACACCATTTGTCGTAGAGATTCCCGGCTTTCCCGGCTACCTTTCCTCAAGATATACTACGGAGTTTCTCGACTGGAGAGACAGGAGCATATTTATGCTTAATAAAGAAGACATCAGCAAGGTGTCCATACAATATCCCGGCGAAGCTTTGAACTCTTTTGTGGCACACCAGAATAAGGATGGGAAATTTACAGTAGAAGCAGATCCCGGAATATCTGCCAACAATGAAGTGAACCAGCGCAGAGTAGATCTGTTCTTTACCTTTTTTCAAAGAGTATTCTGTGAGGGGTATGTTAACGGATCTACAGGGTTGGCGCAGGCAATAGATACCGTACCGAAACGTGCGATCATAGATGTAACCACTACCAATGGCGAAACACAACACCTGGATATATACTATATGCCGAAGAACAGGAGGAGTAAGAACCTGACAACCGATAAAGGATATGTGCCGAGTCTCTATGATGTGGACAAAGCATATGGCATACTGAACAATAGTAAGGATACCATGATGATACAGTACCAGGCTTTTGATAAGATATTCAGAAATGCATATGAGTTCTTTGAAAAGGACAAGGAGCCTGCAGGTAAATAATTAGTTTCAAAGCCATTCTCGCGGATGGCTTTTTTCTTGATAAATGAGTAGCTTTAATAGTACAATACAAGTAGAATAATACCCATGACAGCGGCAGGACATGAAGTCTTAATCAGTAAAATTAAAACCTGGGCACAGGGAACCTGGCTCAGGGAGCAGGATGGAAATGTAGTAATAGATGAACTGGTAGCAGATAGTCGAAAAATTACCAGTCCGGAACAAGTGTTGTTCATCCCACTGAAAACTGAGCGGAGAGACGGGCACGAGTTTATGAAGGCGGTGTATGCGAAAGGGGTGCGCAATTTTCTTGTTTCGAATGACATAGATGTAGCAGCTTATCCTGATGCTAATATTATAAAGGTGGCAGACACACTCCATGCATTGCAGAGCATAGTGGCAGGCTACAGAAAACAATTCTCCATGCCCGTGATAGGCATAACGGGAAGCAATGGCAAGACGATAGTAAAAGAATGGCTGTACCAATTACTTAATGATACTTATAAGTCGGTACGTAGCCCTAAAAGCTATAATTCACAGATAGGCGTGCCATTCTCTGTCTGGCTGCTGAATGAACAACACCAGTTGGGCATCTTTGAAGCCGGTCTTTCCCAGCCCGATGAGATGGGGAAGCTGGAACGCATTATACAACCTACAATTGGCGTACTGACCAACATCGGGGAGGCTCATAGTGAAGGCTTCCTGAACCAAAGGCAGAAAATTAATGAAAAGCTTATACTCTTCAGGAATGCGAAGCAATTAGTTTATTGTTCCGACCACCCCGATGTAAATGAGGCGATCGGGCAGTTCATACATATGCTGAAAGGCAGTAGTTCTATATCGCCCTTGGAGCTTTTTAGCTGGTCGCAGAAACATGATGCTGACCTTCGTGTTGCTAATATAGAGAAGGAGCAAAACAGAACAACAGTCACTGCTACCTATAAAGGCATTGAGAGCAGTATAGTTATTCCTTTTACAGATCCGGCATCTATAGAGAATGCGATACACTGCTGGTGTGTGCTGTTGCTGCTAAAAATGCCTCAGGAAAAAATAGCGGAGAAGATGCTGCAATTGCACCAGGTGTCCATGCGTATGGAACTACACTATGGTATTAACGACTGCACGATAATAGATGATACCTATAACTCTGACCTTACCTCTTTTAAAATTGCCTTAGACTACCTGGAGCAACAAAAGCAACATACGCACCATACGGTGATACTCTCTGATATGCTGCAAATAGCCAAGCCTGATGGTGAGCTGTATGATGAAGTGGCAGAACTGATAAGTGAACGCAGCATACAACGCTTTATCGGCATAGGGCCGGTGTTGTACAAACACAAGCAAAGCTTCCGGAAATATAAAAAGCTACGGAGTATCTTCTTCAAATCAACAGCCGATTTTTTAAAGAATTTCCACTTGCTCACGTTTGAGAATGAAGGTATATTATTAAAAGGGGCGCGGGCATTTACGTTTGAGAAAATAGGCAAGCTCCTGGAGCAGGAAGTGCACCAAACGGTGCTTTCCATAAATCTTTCTTCGCTGATACACAACCTGAATGTATATAGGAAGCAATTGAAAACGGGTGTAAAGTCTATGGCAATGGTAAAGGCATTCTCTTATGGTGCCGGTAGCCATGAGATCGCACACCTGCTCCAATATTCGGGAGTTGACTACCTGAGTGTTGCCTATATAGATGAAGGTGTTGCACTGAGGAAGGCCGGTATTACCATGCCTATCATGGTAATGAGTCCTGATGCTGTTTCTTTTGACAGGATGATAGCATGGAAGCTGGAGCCGGAAATATTTAACCTGCGCTCGTTGGAGCTGTTCACTAATATGGCGCGCAACCTCCAAGCCAAAGATTACCCCATACATATAAAGCTGGATACAGGAATGCACAGGCTCGGCTTTGTGCAGGAAGAAATAGCAGCACTGACAGAAGAACTGCAGCGCAATAACTACGTGCATGTTGCCAGTATATTCAGCCACCTGGCTGCGAGTGAAGATGCTTCCTACGATGACTTTACCACGCAGCAATCGGAACTGTTTGACAAGATGAGCAGTGAGATAATGGAAGCGTTACCGTACAAGCCATTGAGGCATATCACCAACTCGGCAGGTATAGCACGGCATAAAAAGTTGCATTATGACATGGTGCGACTGGGGCTAGGCCTTTATGGAATAGACGGTAGCGGTGCGCTTACAGGTAAGCTAAGGCAGATAGGTACTCTTAAAACAACCATCGCGCAGATAAAGGAAATACCTGCGGGTGAAACAATAGGTTACGGCCGTAGGTACAAGACAGAAACTAATATCCGCATAGCTACTATAAGCATAGGCTATGCAGATGGCTATCCCCGAAACCTGGGGAATGGCAAGGCCGATGTGTTGATACACGGTCAGGAAGCTAAAGTTATCGGGGTAGTTTGTATGGATATGTGCATGGTGGACATCAGTCATATTCCTGAGGCGAAGGAAGGAGATGAGGCTATCATTTTCGGGCCGCAGCTACCGCTCACGCAAATAGCGCAATGGGCGGAAACAATTCCATATGAAATAATGACCGGTATTTCCCAGCGCGTGAAGCGGGTGTATGTGAATGAGGAGTAAGTGCACGTTATCAAAGAATACTGCTAAAAATAAAAAAGCCGCCCACATGGGGCGGCTCTCTCTTTTTGTTGGATTCTGCTATGTCAACTATTTTGTAAGCGTAATTTTTATTGAGTGCTTATTGCCATCATTGTCTTTTATCACCAGGTGGTAAGCACCCGCGGCAAGTGAAGAAATGTTTAGCACTTTTTGGCTCTTATCATTTACTGTTTCAGTAAGAACTGTTTGTCCGAGCATATTGTACAGTTCCAGAGACCTTGTTACTTTATCAGTACCCCAATCGAGCGTGATAAGTCCTGAAGTAGGATTAGGATATACTTTCAGGCTACCCAGTTCTATATCCTTAATATCAAGCAGGGAGATATTGATGATATTAGATAATGGAGAACCACATGCGGCATTATACCTTCTCACATAATAGTTGCCCGGCATTACAGGGTGGTACCATTGTGTATGTTCACCAGGTATCTGTTGGCCGTTAGGTCCGAACCAATCGTAGTACATGTATATGTTGTTGTTTACAAACAGCATATTGCCTATTAATGATAGTATTGGTTCTTCAGGAGTGTCATACAGTATCATTGTGTCGCTGATAATAACGGTATCACTTGTATAGCAGTTACCATCAGTCTGGTTCACCTGGAACGTTACGATATCACCGCTATCCAGTGTGCTGGTAGTAAATGTTAAGCCGGTACCCACTTGAACACCGTTTACAAACCAGATACCATTAGGATTAGAGCCCATATCTATAACATCAGCCTGGAAAGTCATTACTGAATCTTCGCAACCCGGATTAGAACCTTGTATCAATGGAATACTTACTATTGGTACAGAAGATGGTATAATACCGGCTACGATAGTGTTAGATATAGCGATAGGGTTACCTACGCAAATGCTCGTACTGGTAACTACCAGTGTCACTAAGTCGCCCGGGGCCAATGTAGAGGTGGTGAAGTTAGGAGCAGTTGCACCCGGTACATTCACACCATTAATGCGCCATTGGAAAGATGGTCCATTACCTGAGTTGGTAGTTTGAGAAGTAAATGATACAGGTTTTCCTGAGCATATCGGCATACCCGTTACGTTGTTGATAGTAACCGTTTGGGTATTTGCTGTAAATATGATCTGTATGTTGTTAGAGGTTACACTTGACACTGTAGCGCAAGAAGAAGTAGTGCTCAGTACAACATCAACAATGTCATTGTTGTTGAAGATACCTGTAAACACCGGAGCGTTCGGGCCGGCATTCACACCATTCACGCGCCATTGGTAAGATATATCGCTCGGGTCACCGGCATTCAGAGGGAATGCTGTGAATGTAAGCGTTTGGCCGGGACAACCGGGGTTGTTACCATTTGTAAGCGCGATGCTTACTTGTGGAGTAATAGGTGCGTGTAATATTATGATGGCATTAGAAGTAGCTGTAGTTGGTACAGCACAAGTAGAGTTAGACGTCATTATTACCGTTACAGAGCTTCCGCTGGCAACATTCACCACTGCGAATGAAGTACCGGTAGCGCCCGGCACGTCAAGGCCATTTATCTGCCATTGGTATGTAGGGTTATTGCCCGGATTGCCTGAGTTAATAACAGATAAAGTAACCGTATCATCGATACAGTTTGGTATGCTGCCTTGTGTAACACCGATCGTAACTGTAGGAGGAACTGCGTTACTACGCAATACAGTAATGACGTTAGACGTTGCGCTATCTGCGCTACAAGTAGTAGCATAATAGATGCGTACAAATACCTGGTCGTTATTGTTAGGTACTGAAGTGATCAGTGTATCATTAGTAGCACCGGCAATAGGTGTGCCATTGCGGAACCATTGGAAACTTGGAGAAACACCTGTACTTGGCGTAGCTGTGAAAGTAAGCGCATCACCAAAGCAAGATGGGTTATTGGTAAGCAATGAAGCAGATACCGTTGCTGTACCACCACCACCGCCGGCAGCCCTGATGTACACTGTATAATCTTCGATCTGGCCTTGCACAATATTACATGAAGTTGGCACAGGGTTAGCACCACGATCAGTAACTACTCTCATCCTTAACGGAGTGCATAAAGCAAGCGTAGGAATATCAGCTACTGTAGGAACATCTATTTCAAAGCCTTGTGTACCTGTGCCCAAGCCGGTAGCAGCAAGCTCGTTTCCTTCATTGAATGCGCCATCAGAATTGTAGTCGATGTACACCTTCACGTGAGTATTAGAGCTGCCTACGGTAACGAATATTGAGTCAACATCACCTGATAGTAAGGTAGCACCCTGGTGACAGGCATTATCTATGTAGAACTGGTTGTTGTCATCATTGTAACCACCTGAGTTATAATCCAGCAATGTTAAGCCGTTGCTGTTTTGTTTCACCCTTACCCTGCGAGGACCGATATTGAATGAATTGGCAGTGACAGGAGGGGACGTACATAACATTCCTGCAAGGGCTTGTGGTGCTTGTCCGCCTAGTCCGCCTATCAGGTTACGACGGGAAGTGTTTGTCAGTAAAGAACTGATCATCCTGTCGCGTTGGCCGGGAGTAAAACGATCCTGGCAACTAGAGTAATCCATAAAGTTACGAACCACATTACCGTTAGGTAAGCCTGTACAAGTGTTGATAGCAGCTGTAGGGCAGTTGAAAGGAGATTGTAAATGCGGATCAGTATCGCAAACACGGTCACCTTCGGTAGAACAGCTTGCATTTGGAGGGCAAGTACCGCTGGGGTTAGGGAAGCTTTCAAAAGTGTGGTAAACACCGAAGGCGTGGCCCATTTCATGTACCAGCGTTATTTCGTTTTGATCAGCTTCTGCGGCCAGCATTACAGTACCATCCAAGGTAGCCGGAGCGCCCGGGAAGTATGCATAACCGCCTGTGAATGGGTTGCCCGGAACGTTACCATCCTCACCATCTATACGGTTCACCACCCATATATTATAATATTTTGTAGTATTCCAGCGACTGAGATTCTTAACGTTCAGCTCAGGAACACCTGTAGTAGTGCTTAGTTCCACCCCACCATTGGTATAGTCAGATCCCAGAGCAGCGGAGCCGTTAACCCGCACAATACCGTTTGTTGGGTTACAGTTCTCATCACGCTGAGCCAAAGCAAAGCGGATAGGAATGTGCGTACCACCGTTCATGCTGTCAGGATACGATATCCAAACGGATGCAAAAGCCTGGTTCAGATAGTTTATCATAGACACAAGCTGTGCATCGCTAGGGTTGTATAGAGAAGGAACAGGCCCTCCTGTATGGATCACATGTATCACTACAGGTATCTCATAGGCCTTTCCGCTGCCAAACGGGTCGTCCATCACGAGGTTGGACATGTTGTTCTGGAGGAACTGCTGGATGGCTACTTCCTGAGCCCAGTGGGCATTGTATGCCTCTACGTGCTGCGCAAATGCAGGATTACTTGATAGGAGTTGCTGATGTTTTAGGTCAAAACCACAGCTTTGCGCGTAAGCGGCAAACTGCATTCCTAAACACGCTAAAAAGAGTAGCGTAATTTTTCTGATCATGCTATAAATGATTTATTAACCGGACGTACCGGGATGTGTGTCGTAAAAATAAGATATTCAGCAAATAAATACTAATCATTTTTTGAGATTTGTCAAGATTTATGTAATCCGTTTTAATATGATCACAAACTTCATTTTTTTATATTAAATCCTATCTTTGCCCACTTATTTTCAAAGTATCATAAAGTATTATTTAACGAACTACACCTATGCAATTAAAAGGGTTGGTAAAATTTTTTACCGCGGCGCTTATCCTCATTTCGCTCTACCAGTTGTCTTTCACATTCGTGGTAAGGAATGTGGAGAACAAGGCACGTAAACAAGCAGAAGCAGCTGTAAAGGCGGCTAATCCGCAAGCAGACAAAAACACGCTCGATTCGCTTACCGAAGCTAAGTACAACAGGATAACGGACAGCTTACAAGGCGAAACGGTATATAATATACCATTGCTGAAGAAGTTTACTTACCAGGAAGCTAAAGAACAAGAGTTAAATCTCGGTCTTGATCTTCAAGGTGGTATGAATGTAACCCTGGAAGTAAGCCTCGGAGAGCTTGTGAGTTCTATGTCTAACAATGCGAAAGATCCTGCATTGGTAAAGGCGATAGCAAACGCAAACATTGCGAAAGCTAACAGCCAGGCTGATTTTGTAACACTGTTCGGACAAGAATTCGCAAAGGCTAACCCCGGCGTGAAACTGGCTTACCTGTTCACTAAACCTTCAGAAAAAGACATTACACTGAACTCAACTAACGAGCAGGTATTGGCTAAGATATCTGAAGAAGCGAAAGGCGCTATCGTACGTACACACAAAGTATTACTTACGCGTATTGATAAATTCGGTGTTGCTAACCCGAACGTAAACCTTGATGCCAATAAAGGTATTATCACTGTGGAACTGGCAGGTGTGCGTAATCCAGAACGTGTAAGGAATATACTGCAGGCAACAGCTAGCCTTGAGTTCTTCGTGGTAACTAAGAACCAGGAGATATACGATGCATTCGTAAATGCTGATGAAACACTGGAAAAATTACTTGCCAGCGATGGTAAGTCTATAGATGTTGATACTGCTGCTAAAGCTGCTGATACTACAACTGTAGCAAGCGCTGATACTACTAAAGCTAATACAGCGGCGGCTGACACAGGTTCCAGCCTGTCTTCTCTAATGAAGGAAGGTGCAACAACAGACAGTGCAGGTAAAGGTGGTATCGCTGAGAAGCCGCTTCTTTCTTTACTGGGCCCTCCGCAAGGACAAGACCCGGCACTTTTCTACATCCAGAGGAAAGATGTGAACAAGTTCCTTGAGTATATGGACATGGAAGTTGTGAAGAACAAGATGCCGAGCAAAACAAGATTCTGCGTAGGTGCTGATAAAGACAAAAAGAAAAATCCTAATAGCGTATTACCGATATATGCTCTGAAAACTAACGCCGATGGTTCTGCACCACTGGATGGTAGTGTAATAACAAGAGCCGGTAAAAATGTTGACCAACTGAAAGGCGGATGGGAAATTTCCATGCAGATGAATCCTACGGGTTCTAAAATATGGAAAAAAATGACCGGTGAGAACGTAGGTAACTCTGTAGCAGTAGTGCTTGATAACCGCGTTTATTCTGCACCGAACATTATAGGTGAAATTGATGGTGGTAGCACTGCTATCACAGGTAGCTTCACTGCTGAAGAAGCAGAAGATCTGGCTAACATCCTGAATACGGGTAAACTTCCTGCACCGGCTAATATAGTACAGGAGCAGGAAGTAGGAGCAACACTTGGTGCGGCTTCTATTGATGCCGGTATGAATTCACTGCTGATATCTTTCATCGTGATATTCATCCTGATGTTGATATACTATAATACGGGTGGTATTGTAGCAAATATTTCGCTGATACTGAATGTGCTGTTTACTATCGGTATCTTATCTGCACTGGGTGCGACACTTACTATGCCGGGTATCGCAGGTTTGGTGTTAGGTATTGGTATGGCCGTGGATACGAACGTTATCATCTTTGAGCGTATCAAGGAAGAGCTGTCGCGAGGGGCAACTTATGAAGAGGCTGTGAAGAAAGGTTACTACAACTCACTTGCCCCTGTACTGGATGGTCACGTTACTATCTTAATTACCTCTATTATCCTTTTCATCTTCGGCCTTGGCCCTGTACTTGGTTTCGCTACTACACAGATCATCAGTATCCTGTTGTCTTTGTTCTGCGGTATCCTTGTATCACGCCTTGTAACTGATATGTACATGAAGCGTGGCCGTCACTTCAAATATTTCACCGGCTTATCAAAATCTATCTTCCGTAAAGCACACTTCAACTTCATTGGTGCACGTAAGATCGCTTATGTTATCTCTGTTATAGTATTGATAGCAGGTATTGCTTCATACTTCAACGGTTTCAACTATGGTGTGGAATTTGATGGTGGACGTAGCTATACTGTAGCATTTGATAAAGAACATAAAAGTGAAGACGTTCGCGAAGCGCTACATAAAACTTTCGGTGAATATCCGGTAGTGAAAACTATTGGTCAGAATAATCACCTGAACATCACTACTGCTTACCTGATAAAACAACCGGGCAAAACAGTTGACTCTACTGTATTGGCAACATTGCATAAAGGCTTACTGGATGGCGGATTTATACCGGCAGGTACCAGCTTTGCTGATTTCAATGCTAATTACAAATTGAGCTCACAGACAGTATTGCCTACTATCTCTGATGACTTGAAGAGCGGTGCATTGCAGGCAACCATTTATTCGTTGCTGGCTATCTTCATATACATCTTGATGCGTTTCCGTAAATGGCAGTATTCTATTGGTACGATGGTTGCCTTGCTGCACGATGTGTGCGTAACATTGGCTGTATTCTCATTCTTTAAAGGTATAGTGCCTTTCGCACTGGAAATTGATCAGCACTTCATTGCTGCCGTACTAACGGTAATTGGTTTCTCGATGAATGATACCGTTATCGTATTTGACCGTATCCGTGAATACTTCCGTAAGAATCCGGGTGAGGCAAAAGAAAGCGTTATCAACCGCGCTATCAATGATACACTTAGCCGTACTGTAATGACATCATTAACGGTGTTCCTGGCAGTACTGATACTGTTCATCTTTGGTGGTGAGGTAACCCGTGGTTTTGCCTTTGCGATGCTGATAGGTGTTATCACAGGTACTTACTCTTCTATCTTCGTTGCTGCTCCTATCCTGGTAGATATGGATAAGAAAGACAGCCTGAAAAAAGAAGAAGATAAGGACGCACGCATAGAAGAACTGAAAAAACTAGCGTAATAATCACATAGATAATAATTTATATCCCGCCTCAATTATTGAGGCGGGATTTTTGTATAAACCTCTTTAACTACATTTGTGCTATGATCAAGCAGTTTTTGGAACATCTGGGTAAGATGACACTGATGATAAAGGGGGCGATCAGTAAGCCGGAGAATGCTAAGGTTTACTGGATAGAGTTTATGGAGCAATGCAATGATATAGGCATCCGTTCCTTGCCCATTGTACTCATTATCTCTGTGTTCCTTGGTATGGTACTTACGGTACAGACTGCCTACCAACTGGTGAGCCCACTGGTACCTAAGCCTGTTGTTGCCAGTATTGTTCGTGATTCTGCTATACTGGAGTTGTCGCCTACTGTAATATGTGTGGTGCTGGCAGGTGTAGTGGGTTCTAAAATAGCTTCTGAGCTTGGAAATATGCGTGTAAGTGAACAAATAGATGCCTTGGAGATAATGGGTATTAATACCAGAACTTACTTAGTATTACCTAAAATAGTAGCCGCCATGATAATGGTGCCTTCCCTCATTATTATTTCTATAGCAGTAACGATCTGGGGCGGATATGTAGCCGGTATGTTCTCGAGTATCCTTACAGAGGAACAATTCAAGCAAGGCCTTATAGACGGTTTTTTACCTTATAATTTATTTTTTGCTATCGTTAAATCGTTTGTGTTCTCCCTTATTATTTCCATTATACCATCATACTACGGATATTACGTGCAGGGTGGGGCATTGGAAATAGGGAGGGCTTCTACTACATCAGTAGTAGTTAGTTGTATATTGATACTATTAGCTGACTATGTGCTGTCTATATTGATGTTGTAGAACACCCCCCCCCAACTCCTGCTTACCGGCAGGCAGGCCTAAAGGGGCTTCTTATATTTGTAATTAGTAATCAAACATAGATCATGGGACCAATGACCACGCTTTCTGAAATTTTAGATAAACTGAAGTCAGAAGGATATACAGTTGATTTCAACCTGAAAAATAATTGCCTGGAGTGCGCGGAAAATTCCCTGCAGGTGCATCCTGAAGACTTTAAAGTTGATAGGGTGTTTCGTTTTGAAGGCGATTCCAACCCCGAAGACGAAGCGATAGTATATGCCATATCATCAGAAAAGCATGGCTTGAAAGGCACCCTGGTGAACAGCTATGGCACCTATGCAGACGACCTGACAGAGGAGCTTATAACGGCCCTTACGATAAGGAATGATAAAGCATGACCACATGCTTTGTTATAATTGACCATTACGGCTCCTTACAACACAAACAAGCTTATCTTTGAATACTTAGGCAACTCACTACAAAATAATTTGCCGTGAATGATCTTGTCTGAAAGCACTAATGCTTAGAAGACTTATAGGTTGCCTTATCCCCAAACGATCGTTGAATTTTCTTTTCTTTTTGTGCTGTGCGCTAATATTGCAAAATAACGAGACGCAGGCTCAATACATAGAAGGGCTTAAAATTATCACCGCTGAAAATAAATATGGTTTTGTCAATGAAAATGGTAAAGCGGTCATTCCTGCTATTTATGATGAGGTGCAGGACTTCAGGGAATCGTATACGTTTGTCCGGTTGGGTAAGTGGGGCGAAATAGATAAGAGAGGCGATGTGATCATACCTACTACTTACGATAGTATCGCGCGGTTCTCCAGTGGTGCTATTTTAGTGCGTATGGGAGATAGGTTCGGGCTGATGAGAAGAGATGGGAAAGTGATTTGCCCTGTGATCTATGATGACATAACTGTGTGGTACAACTTGTTTGTTGTAAAGCAATCCGGTAAATGGGGGCTTATCGATCAGAAAGGTACCGTAGTATTGCCGATAGAGTATGATACTGCACCGGAAGAAGAGCTATATGACCTGACCATGAAGAAGGCCGGAGTAACGTATACCATTGACTATAAAGGTGAGGTGATACCTAATACCGTGCAAAGGAAGTAGGGCATAATGAACGCTAAAGTAATGCGCCATATTTAGGCTGTATCTTTTCAGGCAGATCAGTTTCCCCAAGCATATCCCTGATATCTATTTCAATATTCCGGACGATGGAACGGATAGGTACGTCATTCAGCAGTCCTTCAAAAGGATTCTCACTAACATCACCTGTATATTCCATCAAAGTAAATACCCAGCTCACTACCAGGTTAAAGGGTATCACCAGCCAAAGCATGCCATCGCCGATTTTTCTGAACTCGGCTATCATGCCAAAGGGTAGCATGATGACGAATATAGCAATGAAGATAGCACTGATAGTAGCGTACTGGCGCGGGAAAGGTGTGTTTTTTATACGCTCGGTTTTACCTTGTTCATCGTAAAGATTGGTGATCATTTGCTGCAGTTCCATATGCCTGAAGTCGTCCAGCAGTCCTTCTCTTCTTAGCCGTGCAATATGTTGCGACTGAACATCCAGTAACTGTGTTGCGGTATTTTTCCTTTGTTTCGCCCACTTTAGTTCTTCCGCTTCTATGAAATGCGCCATTTCCTGTTCGCAACTTTCGGTTTGTGTCTCCAGTGCTTGTTTTTGCTTACGGCTTGCCCTGTTGCTGTGTTCCCATGAGGTAGGCTGGCGCATAGTATTCATCAGCGCATATAGCCAACCGATATGCCTGTACAGGATGGTACGTACCTCCGTTTTTATTTTTTCATCACTAACGGGCACAGGAGCATTGTCATTATTGGTGAAAGCGCGTAACATAGCGCCAAATGAACGGCTCGTGTTAGTGATGCCGCCCCATATTTTCCGGGCTTCCCAGCTGCGGTCATAAGATTGGCTATTCTTAAAGCCCACATAAAAGGCTGTGGCAATACCAATGAGTGATATAGGCAGCCATGGTATTGCCACCCATTCCCAACCCAGATACTGGTATAAGAAAAGAGCACTCACCCCGGTAGTCAATGACATGAGCGCAATGCGCCAGGAATAAAAATACAGAACTGCGAAGCTGAGTCGACGTTTTATATACATGGCCGATAGATTATCTTTTAGCTAAGATATTAATATCTTTTACTTCCAGTACCGGCTTTTCATAGCCTTTTGCAGAAACGTGAATCATGGCCAGTGCTATTTCCTGTACTGTGGAAGCCATGCGAGGGGAGATAGTCCTTAGTATCGGGTATAGCCAACTAACATACTTATACCATTTGCCTACAAACCTCTGCCCTTTTACAGGCTTGATAAATCCCGGACGGAAAGCATACACTTTTTTGAATGGCAGCTTCATCAGGTCGTTCTCTGTTTTACCTTTTACCCTTGCCCACATTTGCCGTCCCTTTTCCGTGCTGTCGGTACTTGCCCCGGAGATATACGAGAATACCATGTCGGGATTATGCTTTGCCATAATAGTGGCTACATGCATGGTGAGTATATAGGTAGCCCTGGTATAGTCGGCTTCGTTCATGCCAATTGAACTAACACCTAAGCAAAAGAAGCAGGCATTATAACCCGTCAATTCATTTTCTATGGGTGTGATGTCGTAAAAGTCAGGATGAATGATCTCTTTCAGCTTAGGATGTATGATGCCGCATGGTCTGCGGTTGATAACAAGTATCTTTTCTACATCCGTGTGATCGAGAGAAGAAAGCAGTACGCCTTCGCCTACCATACCTGTAGACCCTGTAATGATTACCCTGAGTTTCATAAAAGAGATTTAGTACAGCTAAGTTACAGCTATATTATACCGTCTTTCTTTTTGTCTTCTTCATTTTGTTCCTCTTCGGGTTCCTCTATAGCTGTATCGGTTTTGCTTTCAACCTCTACATGCTGGTCCTTGCTGTATTTGGTAACGATAGAATAGGCCTTCAGGTTCACCTGTTGCTTGATCTCTATTTGCGATGTTTCTTTTGCCACAGGGTGGGGGACGTGATAAGCTATTTGTAACTGGAATACGTTTTCACCAAAACCTTCGATAGTTATATCTACAGGTTCAACTGTATGCAGCGTAGCTTTTATCATAGCCTTTAGTTCGGCAATCATTTTCTCCAGGTCTTCGTGCGGAATGCCATACTTCAGGTTGATGACCATCTTCACTCCGGTAGTATCTCTGTCGGTAAGGTTCTCCAGGTTTTCGCCGATGAGTTTTTTATTTGGGATAATGACCGCAGAACCATTTGATGCGCGCAGTCTTGTCGCCCGGAATCCAATGCGTTCTACCTTGCCCTCTATGCTACCCAACTTAACTGTATCATTTACCTGGAATGGTTTATCGCTAAGGATGGTGAATGCTGCGAACAAATTTTCTACACTCTCTTTTGCAGCAAGTGCTATAGCTATACCACCTATACCCAGTCCCGCTATCAGTGCAGGAATATTCACCTGGAAGACAGCGCCCAAAATCCAGAAAATACTCGTTAACCATACCAGCATCTTTACTACATCCTTTACTAGCGGTAGTAATTGCTGGCGGGAGATATTGTGTTCTATCCTGGCCCTGTCGCTATTAACACGGTATATGAAATCAATAATGCGGGATATGACCAGTGTGCCCGTAATGATCATCAGCATCAGGAATAGATGATCTACCACACTTCCCAGGCGGATATCAATAGCGGACTTGCCATCCCTTACCCGGTGAAAGATGACGATCCTATCCAGCAATGCAGAAAGATGGTTTATGGCAATGAAGTATAGTATGGCCTGTAGCAGTAATTCCATTGGCTTCCTTATCAGGTCGCGGAATAAAGGGCCGTGTTTTTCATCTGAGTATTTGGTGGCGATATGGCAGGTACTATTGGCGATGAACTTCGACATCGGCCTGCGCAGCAGGAAAGTGAATAGTACAATACCGCCAAACCACAAGTAGTTGGCGACCCGTAATTCCCAAAGTGTTTGTTCAAAAAAACTGCTGTCCATTGTGCTCGATACTCGTTACTCGATATTCGTTATTCACTATTCACTATTCGTAGTTCACTGATAAAAAACTATACCGATATATTAAAGTCCCTCAGTGCATCGTTCAGACTGGTCTTCAGGTCGGTAGAAGCTTTGCGTTGCCCGATGATGAGGGCGCAACTTACCTGGTATTCACCCGCAGGGAATTTCTTGGTATAGCTGCCCGGTATTACTACAGAACGTGCGGGAACACGGCCTTTGTATTCTATAGGTTCGCTGCCGCTGACGTCAATTATTTTAGTGCTTTGTGTCAGCACTACATTAGCGCCAAGTACTGCTTCTTTTTCTACTATTACACCTTCCACTACTATACACCGTGAGCCTATGAAAGCACCATCCTCAATGATTACCGGGCCGGCTTGTAAGGGTTCCAGTACACCGCCGATGCCTACGCCACCACTCAGGTGTACTCCTTTGCCTATTTGTGCGCAGGAGCCAACCGTAGCCCATGTATCTACCATCGTTCCCTCATCTACATAAGCGCCGATGTTGGTATATGAGGGCATTAACACTACATTTTTTGCAATATATGCGCCATAGCGGGCAACCGCATGTGGCACCGCCCTTACACCGAGCTTGGCATAATCCTTCTTCAGCAGCATTTTGTCGTAGAACTCGAATGGCTCCATCGTCCATGTCTGCATAGGTTGTATACCGAAATAGAGCAGAATGGCCTGTTTTACCCATTGATTCACCACCCAGCCATTCTCTGTAGGGGTTGCCACGCGCAACTGACCTTTATCTACGGCCTCTATTACCGCCCTTACAGCATCTGAATACTTAGTGTCCGTCAGCAGCTCACGATCAGCGTAAGCGGCTTCTATCATTGGTTGCCATTGTTCTTGCATGTCTTCTGTGTATTTACATGGGCGAAAATAGCAAATGCAAGCCACTTTGCAGTTTGCAGTTCACAGTTGCCGAGTATCCAGCATCGAGTATCTGGTATCGAGCCCCGAGACATATAAGAAGTAAATTTTTTTGAAAAGAAATTTGGAGAAAATAATAAGCTGCCTATCTTTGCACTCCATTCGCAGAAAGCCTGTGCCGAAGCAATGGAAGTTCATACATACTTTTGGAAGCATAGCTCAGCTGGTTCAGAGCATCTGCCTTACAAGCAGAGGGTCCGCGGTTCGAATCCGTGTGCTTCCACCACTTAGAAGCCTTTAGAATCAACGTTCTAAGGGCTTTTTTGTTTTATGTCAAGTTTTGTAATGTTATCTAAAAAGGACTAAAAACGACCTTTTTACTTGTACATAACTTGTACACTTCTTGCACAAGTCCTCTCAAGTAGGCTCACGCAAATCAAAACTGCATGAGGCTTACATTCAAAATCATCCTCGACAAAAGGAGAAAATCAGCCGACAACACATTTCCAGTAAAACTTAGGGTCTATTCGCAAAGCGACTATAAGGAAGTATTCCTAGGCTTTAAGGTTAAACCCGAAGAGTGGAACGATACGGATTGGATAGTGCTATCAGCGAACCCCAATTATGAGGTATTTAATGCCAAAATCCAAACAGAAAGGGTAAAGGTTCAAAAGCTTATTCTCCTGGCTGATTTAAACAGCAGGGAACTTACTCCTGAGGATTTGATTGCAGCTGTCAATCCGAAGCCTAGCGAACCAAAAAGAAAAGTTGTTAAACCATCCATTGTAAAATATGGTGAAGACTTAGTAAAGTCCTTAACAGCGAGTGGGAAGGTTGGTAATGCTTTCGTGTATTCATGTGCAGTTAATAAGCTAAAGTCTTATGTTGGGCATGATAGATTGACGTTTGAGGAACTTAACTACAAGAAGCTCACAGAGTTTAATAACTCTATGCTTGCTGATGGAATTAAAATCAATACAGCATCAGTTTACATGCGGACGATAAGGGCAATTTACAACAAGGCTATAAAAGAGGGAATTGTACCATCAACAAGCTATCCGTTTACTGCCTTTAGAATAAAGAATGAAAGAACTATAAGCCGAACTCTGACATTACAGGAGTTTAAGAGTATAGTATGCTTAGAATTGCCTGCAAATACGCCTATATGGCATTGGCGTAACTACTTCCTGCTATCCTTTTGCTTTATTGGTATCAACTTCTCAGACCTATTAACCCTAAAAGAAAGCAACATCGTCGATGGACGTGTAATGTTCCGAAGAATGAAAACAGGGAAGATTTACAGTATAAAAATGCCTGAGAAAGCTATTGAAATACTAAAGGTATACAGAGGCAAAAACAACCCAGATGGGTTAATACTGCCAGTTCTCAAACAAACCAAGGATTTGGTAAAACTTAAAAAGGATATTTGGCAGGCTATTAAAACATGCAATGAATATCTCGAAAGGATATCAGAAAAATGCTCCATTGAAAAAGGCATCACAACATATTATGCACGATACAGTTGGGCGAATATTGCACGTTCGTTAGGATATTCAAAGGATATGATTGCTGAAGCTTTAGGACATGAATATGGTAACCGAGTGACAGGAATATATCTAGACAACTACGATAATGATGTAATAGATAGCATGAATGAAAAGGTAATTGCCTCAGTAATGTAAGAAGGATGGGCTTAAATGCCCTCCCCTTCCTCATACTCTAGAGTGGTAGTATTAGTATTTGAACCCGAAAGCATATTGCGTAAGGTTTTATAATTGATATCGAGTTCCTCAGCAGCTTCGATAATAGACCCAAAAATCCTGTCGGAAGCTTTATCTCTCAGTTTCCTAGCATTGTAACGCTTAAGACCTTTCTTGGCAAGCCCTGAATCATATGCATGCTGTATATTTTCCGCATGGGTTACCCAAGCCAAATTTGGGGAACGATTGCAAGTTTTAATACCATTGAGATGATTTACCTCGGGTTTATTCTCTTCATTATCGACAAAAGCAATGGCAACAAGCCTATGTATGTAGTGATTTTTCGCCTTGCCTTTTAATGATAACGAAACAAAAAGGTATCCATCACTATTTTTCTTAGGCTTTAAGATTTGCTTTTTTAAAAAGCGTGTTTTACCGTCGATGGTAACAATCATTCTATCCTTACTTGAAACAATTCCAGTCTCACTTACTTCATATAATCCTTCGTATCCTTTCACCTCTCTACACTTCATAATCCCAATCTTTTTAAAGAACTTTACTAATATGCAAAGATACGACATTAAAATGGTTTTGCATATAACGAAAGCCACGATAGGCGCAGTTTTAACAAAGATTTTCTCATGAACTTTATGATATGGCATTGCAAGTATTCCTACCTGATAACCTGAATTTAGAAAAACTCCTAGAGGATAATCCACCTACATTTAAATACAAAATTGATAACTTCAAATATATAGTAGGAACACTGATTAAGTTAAAAGTCCAATTCAAAGACTACCAAAAAGAAGAGTACATCCCTCTAAACGCACAAATCCTTCAGGATAAAATCAGGGAGTACAATCTTTACTTAAACTACCTGGTCAACAATGGTGTTTTAGAGGTTGCAAATGATGGATGGTATATAGTCGGGAAGAAATCAAGGTGCTATAAGCTATCCGAACATTACCAAACTAAAGAGATAAGTTCTGTTGATATAACTAGGAAGTCTTTAATTAAGAAAAGCAATGAGGACAAGGAGAAGCAAAAG
The DNA here is from genome assembly GCA_002483105.1 of Bacteroidetes bacterium UBA7674. Lineage (GTDB taxonomy): Bacteria > Bacteroidota > Bacteroidia > Chitinophagales > Chitinophagaceae > MKUN01. Next base: position 22,040 of record DLHG01000008.1, on the reverse strand, counting down.
CAATCATTATTAGGATATACTTATCTAACACGATGGTTTAACCCTGCACTACAAATCAACTACAGACATGCAGATGGATATTTATTGAATAAGGTAATAAAGGAAAAGGGTGAACTTGGCTTTAAAAAAGCATGGAATCGCTATCAGTATGCCATACTATCCGTAAGGATGCTTGATAATGGCGATTACAACCTATTTGTTGATGATACAGCTAATAGGTTCCACTCCAACATAACCAACCTCAGAAAGGATTTGAGGGCGTTTGTTACCTATTCGGGTGAGAAAATACTTGAAATTGACCTCAAGAACAGCCAACCTTTCTTCAGTACCATTCTTTTAGACCCATCATTTTATGAGGAAAGGGAGGACACTTTTACCTTATATAGCTTATCAAAAGACATTTACCAACGAATACAACCTAACATACCAACCATCCTCTCTCTCCTGCCACAGTTTCCCTCCTTTATGTTAGTAAAATCACATGATAGAGATGCTATAGGGGATTTAGAGCTGTATTGCACATTAGTAGATAAAGGAAAACTTTATGAATACTTTAATAGGCACTACAGGGAAGCTACAGGTATACTATTAGACTTAAAGAATAGTGCAGACAAAAGAACTTTGAAAGAAGGACTCTTTTACTGCATGTATGCTCATAATAAGGCTTTTGGAGAGGAACGAGGTACTTTTAAACGTGTATTTATGAAGTTATTCCCAACAGTTCACAGAATCTTTTCGCTACTAAGAAGGATTCAATACAAAGACATTTCAGCCATACTTCAAAGTATCGAATCCCACATAATGTTGCGTAGAGTAGCATTGCGGATAAGCCAAGACCATCCTGAAGTACCCTTATTTACTATTCACGACTGTATTGCTACAACGTATAGTGGCAAGGACATCGTTTATCAATCTATAAAAGAGCAATGTCACAATTTGATAGGTCTGGAGCCATCTTTAGATGTAGTGAAATGGTAGTTTGTAATTATTACATTTGTAACAACAAAAAATAGTCAATGATTAAATAAACAATCTCAACATAAGGTTTTTGCATTTGCAGAGCTGTTCTTGTATCTGAAAGGTCGAAAATTCAAGTACTACTGGAAAGTTTAGCAAATGCTCAGGTTACGCCTGAGCATTGCTTTGCTGAGTAGTACAGGGATTCGACCCCCTCAGATACCAGTGAATGTCAATCGCTCAGGTATTTTATTTAATAACCATAACCACACATTTATGATAAAGAAGTATTCCGCAATCATTGCTTTATTAGTTTCCATGTCCTTTCTCTCCTGTAACAGTCGAAAAGCAACATTCCTTGATTTTGAATTTGGGATGACCTATTCGGAGTATATGAAACATGCAAAGGACTTGCTTAACTCTGGCCTTATACGTAATCTTAACGGCAACGAGTTTGACTATTCGATTAAACTCAGTGACGATAAGTCAGCTTACTTCCATGTCACAGCGTATGTATTTGGTCATTCAAGTCTTTCTATGATTGAAGGTAGGCTACAGGCCCCTCTTACAGCGGAAGAATTAAAGCTTTTGTATAAGGTTTTCGAGTCTAAACATGGTAAACCAAGCCAGCCATTCTACAAAGATGACAGCAACCATCTTTGGTATGCAATATGGGACAAAGATGAAAATATTGACATTAGACTCGTACTCAGTGAAGAACGTCAGCAGTCTGTCCAGGGAAGTGATTATGGGGCAATGCTATTTACGGCTACTGGTAGTTTGGGAGATAAAATTGAAGAAAAAGATAAAAAGAATAAAGGTTCGATAAAGGTCAATAATACTTACTAATTTAACCCGAAAAGTAGTATCCTACAAAATGAATTACATAAAGCATAACATCTGCAAGGAACGGTATTGTTGGCCATGTAGCAAATGTATCTTACAGGCGTTCTTCTCCCATTTCAAAAATCCATACATGGAGGAAGCTGAATACTTGGAATTCGACCTTTTAGACTTAGAGGGGTTTATCAACCCTCCCGACATTAATAACTTTCCTCCCGATGTACCAACCCATAATCCTATTGACCTAAGAAAGCTTGATTTGAAGAAAGTCCTCTATCCAATGTCACCAATTGCAAGTGCGTGAGAGATAAGACCTGTACAGATAATGCCATTTCAGCCACTTTTAAGCCCAATGGAAACAACCGATGCATATACTATAATATAGCATTAACTTCTCCTAACTATCGAGGTTCAGAAAACAGCAACTTATTTCCAAAAGGGTCTATTACTTCCATGCATAGGGATTTCCAAGGAGCAATTTCTAATCCTGGGGCATTGTAGGGATACTTTTTATTCAAAATCTCCTTATGGAAATCCTTAAGTCCAGTACATTCTATATAGACTTTACCACCAGGTGTACAATCACCATGATGTTCAGTAAGATGTATCGCTATTTCGGATTTTGATATTTGCATGTATATAGGCGGCTCCCCATCTGAGAAGCTATGTTCCCAATCCACTGAGAACCCGAGCCAATTCACGTAGAATTCGATAGCTTTATTTTTATCGAAAATCCGTAACATAGGAATTGTCTTGGTCGCTGATAGTGTATCGTTTTCGTTTCGATTATTATCTTTTGTATCTTGTTTAGGTTTCCCGTTAATGCCATTTCTTAACAGTAACACAAAAAAGCCAACAGTTGTTATCAGAAAGATAAAGCCACCTATGTAAACCTGCGAGTTTTTCAATAATGGTATCGCAAAAGAAAACATCCCACAGAGTAATATGTTTGCTAATAGGGCTAACATTAATGTAAACCGCGAACCGCCTTTATTGATAGCTACGAAATTTAGTAGCCCTGCAAGAATAATGGCAAATCCCGAACCCAAAAACCAAAGGTTGTCAATATCCATGTAATGACAAAAAGCAGCGACATAAGTATGAGCTAGCCCGAGTAAAATGCAACCTAGAGAAGCAATTTTGATTACTATTTTCATATTGTTACATTATGAACAACAAGGCTTGTTTAGTTGAATTGGTGGACACTTGACTGTCCCATAACTGCAAAACACACAACAATCCTCTCCTTTTGGCCTAAGACGTGTCTTGCAGGCTTCACACTCGTAAAAGAACTGACAAGCATTCGTAGGCATCGTTTCCTCTTTTGTATGATTACAAACAGGGCACGTTATTATTGATTCTAATATTACATTCATTCTAATTTAGTTTATTTGTCGCAACAATCCTTTGTTCCAGGTGCATTACATGATTGGTCCTTTTCACACTGTTTCTTCATGTTTTCCTCATAAAGCGCCATAGCTTTTTTAGCTCTGTCCTTCCCAATATGTTTTTCTGCAATTGCTAATAGGTCATTCCTAAATTTATGTTCACTATCGTCATTTAATTGCTCATTAGTACGGATTTTGACTAATTCCTTTTTAAAATAATCCTTAACTTCATTCTTCATTGTATTTCCTTCTTGAACGTTAATCAGACCTTCATTAAGGGCGAAATTGACAGAGTTTTCAGCTATTGTTTCTGCTTCTTCTCTACTGAGTACATCGACATCTGCTCCTCTAAACCATATGTTTTCTTTTCGAAAGTTTTCGTGGAGTTCCTGCCTTGTCTTTCCAGATAGTTCCTGATAGGAAATATTGTTTTTTGATAGTATTGGCTTAGTTACCGTTTTTGTCTGAGACTTATCTTTCCAGACAATTGCAATAGCAGTTCCAGGACGATTAAGCCAAGCCTCTCTTACGGCTGAATTTTGTTCTAGTTCTATTAAAGCAGGTTTAGCCCGACTTCCACAACCTATTTGACTAGCCGCACCACATACTAAGGGCACCCTGTAGAATGATATGGTTTCTTGACCATCATTACTTTTACTTTGGCAACCTGTAAAATTGATAACGGCAATGGTAAATGCGATTATCGATAATAGATTTTTCATGTTATGGTTCCGTTTTATAATCGGTTTTCTCAGTGACTTTTTGCATCAATGCCGCAAGAGATACTTTCGACTTGTCAAAGGTTATCGTTGTTAGGCTGTCGTGATAGCTAGTCGACACCTTACTTACGGCGGTTTCATCAGACAATATCTTATTTACGTGTTGCTCACAACTTTCGCAGCTCATCCCTATTACATGAAAAGAAGCCGTTGTATCATTAGTTGAATTTTGGTGTATTAAATTCTGTTGTTTAGGTTTAAAGAAGGTGTGGGAGTAATATGGAAATGTCAAAAGCAAGCCTGATACGACCGTAATAGTCCAAAGAAAAGTTTTTGACTGCAAAAAAGACTTTTCCTTTGCTACGCAGCCGCAACTGTCTGTTTCAACTGGCTTATATGCCTGATAAAAAGCGAATCCTAAAGACAAAATTGTAGCACCTATTAAATACGGACGAAGTGGCGTAAGCCAACTAAAGGAGCTAGCTGCTCCCGCTATCCCCCCAACAATCGTCAACACTGGCACTATACAACACAGAGAAGAAGTTACAGCTAGTATAACGCTTGAAACGAGAGCACTATTTTTGATTACAATCCTCATTCACTTATTACGGCTTGGTTAATGTGTTTGAAAAAAGGTTTTAATATCCTCATATGATTGGGTTTAATAGAATAGTAAATCGTCTGTCCATCTTTTCTGTTTTCTAAAACATTGCCATCTTTTAGCTTTCTTAGATGTTGTGATACAGCTGGAATGCTCATGCCTAGAATGTCGCTTAGGTCACAAGGACATAATTCCTTTTCCTCTTCAAGCAGGTAGAGGATTTTCAACCGCACTTCGTTTCCCGCAAGATTTAAGACAGCCGATAGTTCTTTGAAAGACGGCTCATAAGCCATTACTTTCACTTTACACGCTTTGATTTGCTCCTTGTCTGCAAATTGCCTTATACATGGTTCCATGCTATAAAGATAACAATTTTATTATTTAAGCAAATGCTTAAATAATAAGTATCCGCTTATAGAAATGGTGAATGAAGTATATAACACTAACTTAGGCTCCCTGATAGATATTTATGCTAAATCTTGGAGAACATACAATGGAGTCCTATGCCCATATCCTCAATGCGGATAGGTCGATTATTAAGTTGAACCCTATAATTGAAGAATTTGGCTATAGCTTTATTCTAGTAGATGCAACTGAGTTTGAGAAAGACTTTTCAGAGATAGTTAATGTGCCTAAAAGTGACAAGCGACTTCTAACTATCATAATAGGAAGAAAACAGCATGGCATTTCACATGAATTGCATAACTCTCTTGTACATACTCCCATTTTTGGGCCGAGGTTTATGCATCTTGAATACCCTGAGATAATCTTGCTGAAAAAGCATAGCACTTTTAAAATCAAGGGCGATGCTTTAGATATCCTAATAGAAGGCAAAGAGTCTATAGAATTTCACCAGTTTGCAGACAACCTTTTATTACAATTACGACTTTACAAAATTGGCGAAATCAGATACTCACAGCTTTTCAATATTACATCTGCCTCTCGTCAAATCTCATGGCGAAAGACTGGCATATCTATTGGCTCTGCTGGCGACTACGTTGTTACAGATGAAGATGTGCAAAATCTATCTGCCATACTAAAGCCGATATACGAAGCAAATACATTGACTGAACTTGCAATAAAGAATTTCAGCCTTGTTTATGACATTCCAGATGGCAGAATAAGGTTTATAACATTGATGACTTGCCTTGAAAGCCTCTTTAATTTGGGGAAAGACCAAATTGCTCATACAATAGCCAGGCATCTGTCAATAATACTGTCGAAGACCAAAGAGGATTTTCAAACAAGCTACAAGAGCATCAAGAAGCTTTATAACAAACGAAATGCCATTGTTCACGGCGGGGAGCATAAAGGAGATGAAATACAAGACTATTTGGAACTATCCGATAAGGTACGGGCAGCAATTAAATATTGTAATCATCCAAACTTGACCAAAGAACAGCTATTCGAGGATTTAAATGCGAGAGGGTTTCAATAGTCGTGTGACATAGTTCTCAAGGCTTTACTAAGACTTGTAGTGCTGTTAAATAAATTATGGCCAAAGAATTTAGAACAACTGCTATTATAGAAACAATCTTCCATAATAACGAAGTCTTTTCCACGAAGACACTGTATTTATACGGTCTGTACTTATAGAATATCCGAGGACTTTTGAGGAATTTAATTCCTTTGAATGTTACTTTAAAATTCCTATCTGCTAGACTAATTATATATCCTTTCTCAATTAATTCGTCTATAGCGATATCTTGAAGCTTTAGAAGTATCTCCCCATGCGCATTCCCAAATACACTCTTGTAAATCGTCTCAAAAGTTGGCAGTTGGTCGAAAGAGTATATAAAGTTCAAAGTACGGTCTAATACGTCCTCTAATTCCAATGAAAGTTCATTTCCAAACTTAGTGGACATGTTCGTTTTCAAATATTCATCTGCTTCATTATCCATCTAGTAAAGTTAGCTTATTCGTACAGAATCTGTGTATGTGATACAAGACCACATCACTGGCAATCCCCCCTACTTCGTTGGGTCTTGCCAGCAACCCCCGTCAAGCATTTACGGGTTAATAAGCATGCTTTATTTGCATGTCTTGAACGGTCGGTGTGAAAGTATATAGTAACGTCCGACCGTTCATTTTTCCCGTAAGCATTCCAGGCTTCAGTACCTTGATTTATCGCCAGTCGGGAATAACTCTGCACCACCAATTCTATTAAGCAGGTTCATCGGACTCACTTCGGCTAAAAGGCGCAAATAACACGCCAGACCTTTCAGAGATACTTTCCTTTGTCTTTTGACTCTTAAGGGCAGGAAAGCACCTCTAAAAGCCCTAAAGGGTGCTTCGTTGCACTGCGCAATCTGTCATGCTCTTTGCAGGCTCTTTTGCCTCAGTTCGGAAAGCTACTGTGTCCTTCAGCCCGTTTCGTTCATTCAATCGTTCGTTACACTACCTCATTCATTCTCTCAACCAGCTTCAGTACACCCGCTTTCTTCGTTTGTGCTCGCCTGCGCTTGCTTCAGGCTGCGTCCAAAGGTTTTGCTGGACACAAACCCACCCTTATACCTGGCTAACACACAGAGCCAATGAGCCATGCCCCGCAAAACCTTTTCCCTGTGTAAATCTTTGCATTCGTGCCTCATGCTCTCGATTTACCCCAGCCTTGAAGCGCTCGCAACTTCATTCACTTCGTTGCACTCCGTTCATTACGTTTTTAACGGCGAGCAATTAACACGACAAGACATCCTTTTAATAGGCGATTATTATTAACCACATAAACATTTAAACATGCAGTATTTCAATCAATGCTCAACAATCGACGAAGTAAAAGCCCTGTACAAGCAACTAGCAAAACAACATCATCCCGATAATGGTGGTGAAACCGCTGTAATGCAGGTAATCAATGCTGAATACAGCATCGCTTGTGCCTTTGTGTTGAAGGAGCAGGAATTGTCAGAGGAAGACACTAACAAGCAAATGAAAGTATCTGAGGAGTATCGTCAGGTAATTGAGAAAATCATTAACCTGCCTGGAGTGGTCATAGAATTAGTAGGCCAATGGATTTGGGTAACGGGTAATACTTACCCAGTGAAAGACCAATTAAAAGAGGCTGGCTTGTTCTTTGCCTCAAAGAAAGCAGCTTGGTACTACCGTTCCGAGGAATACAAGGGACGAGGTACAGACAAGAACCTTGATGAAATAAAGGCAAAGTATGGAAGTGAGAGAGTAGATAAAGAAGTTAAAACCTTCGTGCTTCAGCAGGAGGCTTTAAGTCGAATATAGGGGTTGCTACCGATAGCTAAGGCAGTTTCTTTTCTTTGCCTGTACTTTGGGAGTACTACCACAGTGCAGGATTTCTTTTGGTTAAGCTTCCTACAATAGCAAAAGCGAAAAGAAATATATTTTACCAGCTCTAATGCTTGCATTCCTTACTAATTATCATTCTTTGTTTACATAAATCATTCTTTTGGACTAAATCTCCAAGTTTGTTAGACTATTTTCTGCGAATTGGACTGCTGATAAAATCTTCCTTTTACACTGCAATTGCAATTGTAATTATTAACCAGGGAGCATTATATGAGAGCTTAAGCAGCCCCGCAAAATGAATAACATGGCAACTAAAAAAGAAACGCCAAGAGCTACCAAAGAAGTAGTAAAGAAGAAAATCAAAAAGTATAATCAGAAAACTGACTCTGTCCCCTTCGAGGCCAGACCTTATTCTAGGGGTCATGCCTCTCCTTATGAAGGGTTTAGTTGATTTCGAACGTCTTAATACAATTATGAAGGGTAGCCTTTGGCTATCCTTCATTAACTTAGCGAGTAAACTTGCGGTATGTTCCTAGAGAAACTTAATAGTCTACTTTTTGAGCCTAATTTCATGAAATTCTTATCAAATGTTAACGACTGGTACTTACAGGAGTACAATCCAGACCAGTGGAATGCAGTATTATCAGGGTATGACAAATTCGAAATTCCATTGTCTAGGTGGTATAAGTATGCTGAAACTAATGCAAAGTTTAAAAAGACAGCTATTGAGCATCTCGAAAAGAGCTACGTAAATGGAGATTGGAATTCTTTAAATAATGAGTTAGAAGAGTTACGCAGGTCTGACCCCAATAAATTAAAGGAAATGGTTAAACAGATTTCGCTAGATGTAGCTCAAATGACGTTGAGAATATCCAAAAGAGATTATTTCGCACCGATACAAAGTGAAGTAACCAATCTACTAGAGAGAATAGAAACTCACTGTCTAGAACTGGCAGATATTTATTTAGAAAAGAAAATACGTAGCAGTACCAGCAAAACAGCCACATTAAGATGGCATGGTGGTGTAGGTACATTATGCACACTATTTTGTGACATTAGGGATGCTAAACTGGAAAATGATAAAATTTATCTAAGTGCAACCAATAATCAGATAGTAGATTTTATCGTAAATAACTTTGTAGATGACAAAGGAGAACCCTTCGAAAGGCTCTCCGTTCAAACATACATTTATAAAGATGATAAATATGTAAAAAAGAATAGAATTGACATAACTAATTTGGAAAACCCTTAGTACTATTACAAATTACTTTTTTAATCAAATTATTCATAACAAGTGAGGTTACTTGAACCAAACTTGTACACAGGAAGGCTTAAAACATGGAAGTATTGCCAGTATTGCGTTTCAGAAGCATTTCTAATCGCCTTACAAGCAGAGGGTCCGCGGTTCGAATCCGTGTGCTTCCACAGAATAAAAGCCTTTAGAATCAACATTCTAGAGGCTTTTTTGTTTTGTGGCGTGTCCATTCCCTTTGGGGTTTATATCCTATAAAGGACTGTTTTCTCCTCTTCTACTTGCAAATTACTTGCAAATTTTCTGGTAAGCCGCGCACAAATCAGCAATCAGTACATTTATGCTCTCAATTTTTTAAATGAACGTGATTTTTAAGACATCGCAAATCATTGGGAACTTTCAAGGGACAAAATCATAATTTATGGCATTTAACGATAACCCTATTATTGACACTGCATCTAAGAATAGTGAGGAATCTGAAAACGAACTCAGGAGATTGTTTACTAAAAGGAATGGATTTATCCTTCGACAGGAATCCCCTGACTATGGTGTTGATTTTAATGTTGAGGTGGCAGATGACCATAGCCCTACCGGGAAACTATTTGCAATCCAACTTAAGAGCCAGGAGAACGCTGTTATAATTGATAGCAACAATGAACGATTCGTTAGCCTCCAGTTTAAGACATCTCGATTAGGATATTTATATAGACGCAAGCCGATGTATGGCATCATAGTATTGTATGATGTCAAAACGGGAAAATCTTACTTTGACTACGTTGAGCATTTTATCACGAGGTTAAATGACGAAAGAGGTAGTTATGACTGGAGAGACAATGACTCCGTAAGTATTCACTTTCCTATTGAAAACATACTGTCTGAAGAAAAACTAAAAGGAATTCATGAAAGAATGCTGCTGCGCACTCGTAGGACAGATGCAATGGTGGATACTTTTGGTTCTTTATTTGGAATTCCTTCCGATTCTACCAACATCAAACAGTCTAATTTCAATGTCAACGATCTTGAAAGTTTAGAAGTAATGGGATTTGGTCTTGCGCATAGGTTAAGATTTGGAACACTGCATGAGATATTCAGAAATTTAAGCCTCAATGAAATCCTCAAATCTGCGAAACTAATTCATCTCGCTGCGATAACCTATGTGGAGCGTGGTAACATAATGGAGGGTGAATATTTCTTGCGTAAGGCAATCCAGAACAGAGGTAAATATTCTGACGAAGAATTTGCATCAATTGAATTTCTTAAAATAAAAGCAGACTTGGTTCTAGGTTACATTGACGAACCGGAAAGTTTAGAACGCCTCTTGAAGCTCACCGAGCTTGCCGTTCAGGAACAAAATTCTCTTTTATTGGCGATTAACATTCTCAGCACTCGCATTGCAATCATGGGCAGGGATGATGTAGGAAAGACGGTATATATGGATGATGCAATTGCAATTTTTGAGAAAATCAAGGAGAGTAAATTGGACAATGAGCAAAAATTACTCTTAAATGTGTATAACTGTGATAATCTCTCTAGCGCATTTGCTGTTTACAATATGTTCATGACTGCCGAATTCAAGACGAAGGAAGCATTTGGTGAACCAATAGACAAGGGTAATTATATTCAATGGACTAGACGAATGGTAAGTCTCAACGAAACTGTTAGTTATCATATCGGTGAATTAATTTCGTATGCACAAGCCAATAATCTGCAGCCCCTATACGCAAAGGCACTATTTCTTAGAGCTTCTTCAATAAAGAACTTTATGTCGTCACTTCTTGCCGTTGATATGGGGATTAACGAGTTAGTACCAGGTGACGAACCGATTGCCAAAGGTATGGAATGTGCGAATGCTAGTTTTCAGCTATTTAACAAATTTGGTTTAACTGGTGATGCGTTCCATAGTCTGCTAATTGGGTACGATTTAAAGAGGTTGAAAGACGTTTTAATCGATGGAGCAATTGAGATTGATAATTCTGAATTGCTGAAGCAAATTGAGCAATACAAAGCTGCTAATGAAATTCACGAAGAAGCTTTCTCGACCGTCGATCAGATAATAAAGAATTTAACGAAAAGGCGAGGGGCTTTAATGAAAGACGCGAGTGATGAAGAAATTGCTCAATTAGCTGAGAGATTTGCATCAGCACAAGGGTTTGACGAAAAGCAAATGGAACTTTTATTACAGGATATGCAGAACAATCGGCTTTTCGAAACTGTCTGTAAAAAGCCTGAATTGAGATTGGTTCATAACACCAAGTTTAGCGACCCTTTATTTCAATATAGGTGGGCTCCTACCTATAGTGTCATCAACATTGATACAAATTTTGAGTATGGTACACACCAAGATGTGAAGCATTTACTTAGGATTATTGGTTATGAAGTTGAATAGGGTCCGAGGTTCGAATCCGTGTGCTTCCACAGAATAAAAGCCTCACAATTTGCGGGGCTTTTTTATTTGTCTTGATCGAATAAATTTTAATACCCCTACAACCGCTCCGCTATCTCTCTCGCCACCTTATTAAATTCTACTAATGAAGTGTGCGAAGTGATCTTATTCACTTTCATATTGAACACCTTATTCCCTTTGCGGACCATTATGAAATAAAAATTCTCATGGTCGCTGTGGAAGTATGCTTCACTTCCCACATAGGTCAGCATTTGTATCCCGTTCCTTGCATTGGCGTTCCGGGTATCTATATAATACTGGTGAGCGGATAATTCATCATCAAACTGCTCTATTGAGAAATAGATAGTCCCGTTTATGCCATTATCTTTTTGAAATGCAGTATAGCCCGATTGATACAGCCTGTTGGTTGTGCTTCTGCTTGATCTGCGTTCATGCAAAAACGCGGACTGCCCCAGTATACGTTCGGCACTCATAATGGTAAATAATGTATCACTGGTGAACTTAGGTTTCTTTATTACCACTACAGAATCTTCCTGCGCCTGTGATGGGAGAAAGCTAAATAAAGCTAACATTACCAGTATTGTACGAAATACATTTTTCATGTGTGTGTCGATTTGTTATAAAGTTAGAAATAGCCCTGTCATTTAAAAGGTACTGCATCATTTTCCAAAAACACAACCATTGGTTATGTTTTATGGTCTTGCGCATCACCCCAATTTTATTCCATTAACTTAAAGTTATTAAATAGTAGTTAATATCCTAATCAATTATTTTACTAGTTTTGTCAAGAAAATAGTTAATTAAATAAGAGAAAATAATAGCTATGAAAAAACGTCTATTTATTCAGTTAGTGTCTTGCAGCTTTGTATTGCTGGCAAGTGCTATAGGTGCTACGGCACAAATACCACCTCCAACGCCTGAGATATTATATTACCGCTTTGATGGCACAGGCACTACAGTGCCTAACCAAGCACTCACACCACCACCTGGCACAGCAACCGCCAATATCCTGGGTTCAATAACGCAGGGTGGCACCGGGCAATGTTCAACCGCATTAGTTGGCAGCGGTGTCAGTGCATCTACTGATTATCTGAATACGAACTGGGCGCCTAACCTTGGGAATTCATCATGGAGCATTTCCTTTTGGACCTCTAATATTACACCCAGCTCCACGCTATTTTACATATTCGGAGATGCAGGTACGGCCTCATTCCGTTGTTTTACGAATGGTGTAGCAGGAGCCAATAACTGGATACTGCGTGGTGCCGGTATGACTGATGTACTGGTGAGCGGCGGTGCAACAGTGGCGCCGCATATGACCACGTTTGTGTATGATAATTCGGTTAATCAGACAAGAGGCTACCTGGACGGTGTCCTGGTGACTACCATAAACCAAGGTGCTGTAAACCTTACTGGTACAGGTCCGCTTAAAGTGATGGGATACAGTGCCAATGTAGGTGCCCCTGCAGGTGGCCTGTTGGATGAGTACCGGTTGTATAACCGTGCTATAACTGCTGCCGAAGTATTAGCGCTCTACCAGCGTAATACTTATGCCACACTTAACGTAAATGCATGCGGTTCTTCTTACACCAGCCCGAGCGGTAATAATACCTGGACGACAGGAGGAGCTTATACAGACGTGCTTACCGGTGCGAACATGTACTGTGGCGATAGTATATTAACCATTAACCTAACTCTAACTCCCCCATTGGCAGCTACCGCTAATATAACTGCGGCACCGGGTAATGATATATGCAGCGGTACTAGCGTGACAATGACCGCAAACGTAACTAATGCGGGCACTACGCCGAGTTATCAATGGTATGTAAACGGAATGCCTGTTGGAACGGACCAAAACACATATTCTTCTTCACTGTTTAATAACAGCGATGCGGTGAACGTGGTAGTGACCAGCTCTTATGCCTGTCCTGCACAGCCAACTGTTACCAGCAATACCATCACGATGACGGTTAATCCTATCGTTACTCCTACTATTTCTATTGCTGTAAGTCCGTCAAGTACAGTTTGTGCGGGTACTACAGTTACTTATACAGCTACTACTACTTTTGGTGGTACAACGCCTGCGTACCAGTGGCTCAAAAACGGTATCGTACAATCTGCAATTACTAATGTATTTGTTGATAATGCACCTGCGGATGGAGATGTTGTTAACTGTATCCTGACAAGTAATGAACCGTGTGTTTCGGTAGCTACTGCCGGAAGTAATAGTATTACAATGACCGTAACACCAAATGTTACACCTGACGCTACTATTGCGGTTACACCTTCCGCTAGTGTATGCCAGGGGACAGCAGTAACATATACTGCAACTACAGTAAATGAGGGTACAACTCCCGGTTATCAGTGGTTTAAAAACAACGTGCTCCTTCCTGCAACAGGACTTACCTATGCAGATAATGCGCCCGTTAATGGCGATGTGGTTGAGTTTGTTATAACAAACAATGACGCATGTGTAACAGCAGCTACTGATACCAGCAATAGTGTCACAATGGTTGTTGACTCTACTAACACATTGGCGGGTGCCGCAGGCACTACTGAAACACTTGTCGTAAATATCTCCGGCCCTACGCAGGTGATCTATACAGATTGTGATGTGATTGCCACAATAACACCGAGCGGTGTATCTCCTATAAATGGAAATACAGCGGTAGGTGTAACAATTGATAATGCTGTGAACAATTACCAGGGACAACCATATGTGCAAAGACACTATGATATAGAGCCGGGCAATTCAGTGCCTGCGCCTACAGCGACGATCACACTATATGCACTTCAATCTGAGTTTGACGCTTATAATGTTGCCGCTACTCCGGGCAATTATCCGATGTTGCCAACAGGTGGTGTAGATAACGGAAACGTGAAGATCACACAGTATCATGGTACAGGTACAGCTCCGGGCAACTATACAGGTTCACCTGAGTTAGTAATACCGGCTGTAAGCTGGAATGCAGTAAACAACTGGTGGGAACTGACTTTTGACGTAACTGATTTCAGCGGCTTCTACATCCATACCGGTGCGATGGACTATCCATTGGCTATAACGCTGAAGAGCATCAAAGCAACAAACGTGGGCGCTGTTAATCGTATTGATTGGGCAACAGCATCAGAGGATAAAGGTGATATCTTTATACTGGAACGTAGTGCAGACGGTAAAACATTTAACACAATAGCTACTATTGTTGCGAAAGGTTCACCATCAGTTTATGCCTATAACGATGAGCGTCCTTTAGAAGGTGTTAATTACTACCGTATTAAAGTTGCTGACGTAGCAAATAAGAGCACTTATAGTAATATAGTAACTGCCCGTACTAATGCAGGTAATGTATTCACACTGCAGGCATATCCAAATCCTGCTCACGACATGCTTACTGTTACTCTAAACGGTAATCATTCATATAAGGGTACGCTTACTATCACAGATATGATGGGACGTGTGGTGAAACAAATGCCTTTCAGTGGTGATCATATGTCAATAGACATTAAGGAGCTGGCTGCGGGTAACTACATGATAAGATATACCGATGATGTAAATACTACAACTATCAAGATAGGTAAACAGTAGTAGTTAAGATAGAATAGAAAGGGTTTCAAACAATAAAGTTTGAAACCCTTTTTTTATCTGCTTAGTTTTTATAGTAATGTAGAAAACTATCCCGATAAGTTATTTCCTCCCATGTATCTGGTAGATAGTCGCTCTGCCATGTTGGTCTACTATATGTGTTTCGAAATGACGTTCTATGTCATTGCGCACACTGTCCTCATAGAGGATCAATAGGTCATCTTTTAATAGTTCACTCGTGTCTTTCAGTTGTGTCAGAGGTAGTTTTTTTAATCTTGCCGCCTTCATATACCATTTTACCGGAGTTTGGGTATCTGCAAAGATGGCCTTCATCCTATGATCATACACATATCCTTCCCTAAGCATTTTCTGGAATACCCGGCTCATGTCCTGGGCACCCTCCATCCAGCCTTGGTCACCTTTTGTTTCAAGTGCGTAATTGACACTGTCAACAAATGGTTTCCACAGTACAAGTGCTACGAATATGTATGGGAGAAAATTATAGCGCAGATATTGCTTTGGTAATCCTTGTTCATACAACTGTTCACATATCATATATACGGGCATTGCCGATACTATAGCCAGCAGTGGTAGTACAGGCATAGCATACCAGCTGTGTTTGGTAGCAGCGCCACTGATAATGAGCACTTGAGTAAGAGAACATAATAACAAGTATATAGAGATACTCCTGAACGTTCTGGCCTTTGGTAAGAAAAGAGCTATGATCCCCAATGCAAGGAATATCATGAACGGCTTGAATGCGTAAACGTAAAGATTGCTGAAATAGGCACTGAATGGTCCGGTATTGTTATCCTTAACTTCCTGGTATCTGCCGCTTATGTCATTCTCCAGTACTGCAGATATATACCCGGGGTTGTAAACTTCTCTCAACAGATAGTATCCGGGTACAAATATTATAAAGGCAAGAATTCCAAGATAAAGCTCTTTACTCCTGAGCATAGCCCCAAGCTTCCGTTGGTATATGCTATAAAGAAGCATCGCCGGAAGAAACAACATCCCCGCGACACCTTTCGTAAGGCATCCGAGTATCAGTGCCGAAATACTTAACCAAAAGTATCTTTTTACGTCCGTATGAATAAAAGTATAAAAGGAGAGTAATGATATTGTTGTGAAGAGGACCAGCATCACATCATAATCTCCTGTACGGGTGCCGTGTATTCTTACATATCCGGGTGTACTGATCAGTATCAACACTGCAATAATGCCGAGCCAGGGAGCCTTTAGCTTGCGCCGGCAAAAATGGTAGATGAATATGCAGGTAAGTACTGCAGCGATGGCTGTCGGCAGCCTGAAGCTCAGGTCACGTATGCCGAACAGTTTTAAGGAAAGTGTCTGCATCCATATCAACAGTGGTGGTTTGGTGCTCCACATCTCGGGCTGATAGTCATAGCTGATGACCAAGGGGTTGCCGCTCTCATACATCTCGATTGCATGGTTGGCCAGTCGTCCCTCGTCATATATCATGATCGGGAAATCCTCCAGGTGAGCGAAGATAGGGACAGATATCATGGCACATATGATCAGCAGTCCGAGCCAGTTACGTAAGGGCATTTTCTAATGAATGAAGTTTCAATAAAGATAATATTATAGTTGATTTCCTTGCAAGAGGTTAGTGATTTTGTAGTTATTGCCATACATGCCTTAATTTCACGCCCATGCTCACCATCTACGGAATAAAGAACTGTGACACCATGCAAAAAGCCATGAAGTGGCTGGATGCAAAGAAGGTAAAATACCATTTCCACGATTACAAAGAATCAGGAATAGATAAGGCTACTATTGAGAATTGGTTAAAACACTTGCCGTTGGATAAGGTAGTCAACCTCAGAAGCACTACATTCAAAGAACTTCCGGATACTGATAAGGCTGCGATCTCTGATAAAACCAAGGCTATAAAGCTGATGATGACACACAACTCTATCATCAAGCGACCCGTATGGGACTTTGGGAATGGTCAATTCTTCCTGGGTTGGGATGAAAAGGAGTTGAGTAAATTAGTATAGCATCATCAATCAGCTTTCATGCAAGAGATCATCGTCCTCTGTTCCATATTTTTAGTAGGTGCTATTCTCTATTACACCTTTAAAAAGAAAGCTCCGTTATCGCAACCGGGTCTTGAAGCACAGCGTAAGATATTGCAGGAAGAAGTCGCGTATTACCAGGAACTGACACCAGGTGAGAAGCTTAGGTTTGAAGAAGCTGTGCGCAACTTTTTAGCAAAAGTGAAGATCACAGGGGTAAAAACAAAGGTAGAGGACATAGACATGGTTTTTGTAGCTGCGGCTGCTATCATACCGGTATTCGCATTCAAAGGCTGGGAATACGGAAATATCAACGAGGTCTTACTGTATCCCGATTCATTCAGCAAAGAGTTTCAACAATCCGGCCACGATCGCAATGTGCTCGGTATGGTAGGGGAAGGCAGTATGCAGCACATGATGATCCTCTCACGTCGGGAATTAAGGGATGGCTTTTTTAATGAGACCGACAGATCCAATACTGCCATTCACGAATTTGTTCACCTGATAGATAAAATGGATGGTGATACCGACGGACTGCCGGAAGTATTGATGACATACAAGTACACATTGCCGTGGTTGCAACTCATTCATGAGGAAATACAACACATCAGGGCAGGGAAGTCGGATATAGACCCGTATGGCTCAACCAATAAGGCTGAGTTTTTCGCAGTTGTAGCCGAATATTTCTTCAAGCAGCCCGAACGTATGGAGGACGAACATCCCGAACTCTTTAAAATGCTCAAGCAGATATTTGAGCCAAAGTAGCTACTTAAGAATAAGGAAGAGCTGATAATGAAACTGCTATAAGCTCATCTATCATACTGATTTTACTGCATTCTACATACCTCATTAACATCTGTAAGTGCCTCATTAACAATGCCTAAAGGATTGTTAAGGTTAACCAAATCTTGAGTTAAAGCGTGTTAAAAGGTTTGCATTAGCACAATTCCCGATACATCTTTGTGATAACAAACAAACAACAATTAAACAAAAACAAAACAGTATGAAAAAAGCAATACTAATTGCAGTTGGCTTTATTGGATTAAGCACTGCAGCAAATGCGCAACTTGCGACAGCTACGGCCACACAATCAGCGAGCCTGGTTCTGTCTAACGCTATCGCACTTACCTTTACAGGATCTGGTACATCCACCGGTGGTGCGGTTACTCTGCCTTTCTCTACAGTTTCTGATTATGCGAATGGTGTAACCTCCACTGCACAGCAGTTAATGGTACAGTCGAATTTGCCTTTCGGTGTAACTGTTAATTCGAATGCTGCGAACTTCACTTATTCCGGTACTTATACTACAGGTACTACCATGCCTGTATCAGGTGTTTTGAAACTGATGGTTACTGCCAACTCTACAGGTGGTACAGTTGCTACTCCGTTCTCTACTTCATCTTTCGCTACGTTAACGAATACTGCACAGAACCTGATCAACAACGGTGCGTATGGTTCTAACCAACTGTTCTCTATACAGTACATGGCTACTCCGGGTTTTACTTACCCTGCCGGTACGTATAATACGAACGTTGTTTATACTGCGACTCAACAATAGTCTCTCTCTTTTCTTTACAATAAACAGGCCGGCCCGTAAGCCGGCCTCATTGCATTTTGGGATGCTCGTTTATCGATACTCGTTTCTCGATGTTCCTTATCAAGCACAAGCAGCAAGTATCCAGTGTCTGGCATCGAGTATCCAGTATCCAGTATCAAGTATCTACCCCGAGTTCCGCCTGTAAGAGAAGGTCTTTCTGAACCGATCTGCTGAGGCCCTGATGTACAAAAGGAAATTATACTCGGTCATATTGCGTACCTGCTCGTAGCTGGGGCGGTAGCGTATCTTATACTTGATGAGCGAGTCTCCCGTAAGCCCGGTAATACTAGTGATCAGTTGGTCGGTAAAGGCGTAGTCAATATATTTTTCCTGCTGAAACTTATTATAGTTTTCCTGGAAAGCCCACTTTTGCCTGTTGCTTTTACTCAGTGCGCTAAATGGACTACGCAACATATCAACTGTTGACATCTTAGGGAAGCTGAGGACGTGTTTATACATCTCTCCGTATTTGGCACTGTCTGTTTTATAATCTTTAGAGCGGCCATGACCGTATAATTCAAATTCAGGCAATTCTATATCGCCCTTTGTCATCGCTATTTTGAAATAAGGAGGAATTTGCCCCGGCACCCGTATACGGACGATCTTATAACCCAGCTTCCGGAACTCTATCAGTTCCTCCCGGTTGCCGGTGATAAAGAAATGCCCGTCGGCGCCGCTGAGCATCCCGTTCTTGTCGTGAATATTCTGAACACTTACATTTTCTATGGGTAGCCCCGTATTTACATCTACTACCTCTCCCTTTATTGCCTGGGCAAAGGTTTTTGATAGAAAACAGGTAAAAAGAAAGCTTAATACAACAACAAACCGCATATTCCTGATAAAGATAAGGCAAAGCAGTTTTAGCAAATCGGCAGATTTTGTTAAAAAGCAGAGGGGTAGTGATACTTTAGACAATGAAATAAAGCAATATCTTTGCCCCTTGATGTACAACTTAATACTAAAGCTCCTTTTCAAGATAGAACCTGAAAAAGTGCATTATATGGTGATGGGATGGTTGAGAACAGCCTATTCTATTGCACCGGTCAGAGGCATTGTGAGAAGCCTGTTCACAGTAAAACACCCGTCTTTAGAAACAACCTTCTGCGGTATTACCTTCCCCAATCCCGTTGGCCTTGCCGCCGGCTTCGACAAGGATGCCCGCTTTACGGACGCATTGGCTACGCTGGGCTTCGGTTTTATTGAGATAGGTACTGTTACCCCTCGTCCGCAACCCGGCAACCCACAACCACGCCTGTTCCGTCTCCCTGCCGACAAGGCACTCATCAATCGTATGGGCTTCAACAATGGTGGCGCATCTGCTGCTGCTGAAAGGTTGAAGCACCGCAAAGAACGCATCATCATCGGTGGCAACATTGGAAAGAATAAAGACACCCCCAACGAGAACGCCCTCAGCGACTACGAGATATGCCTCAAAGACCTCTACGAGGTTTCCGATTACTTCGTAGTGAATGTCAGCAGCCCCAACACCCCCGGTCTTCGGGAGTTGCAGGATAAGGAACCACTCATGCGCATCCTCAACAGGCTGCAGGAGCTGAACGTACAATGGGGCAATCCCAAACCACTGTTATTAAAAATAGCCCCCGACCTCACCAACGAGCAACTGGATGACATCGTTGCAATAGTAAATGAAACGGGCATCAGCGGCATCGTTGCCACAAATACTACCATCGACAGGAGCAGCCTTATAACGCCGCAACACGAGGTAGAAGCAATAGGTGCAGGTGGCCTTAGCGGAAAGCCCGTGCGCAAACGCGCGACGGAGGTGATCAGTTACCTTCACAAAAAAGGTAATGGCAAAATACCAATCATGGCCGTAGGTGGTATATTTACGGCAGAAGATGCCATAGAAAAACTGAATGCCGGAGCCTCACTGGTGCAGGTATATACAGGCTTTATCTACGAAGGACCTGCAATTGCTTCCAATATCTGTAAAGGACTTTTAAACAACACTAAATAATGAACGAAGAAGTACTGAATCACCTGTTTACCGTTGACTCCCTTATTAGCCTTCTAACACTTACGGCACTTGAGGTAATATTGGGCATCGATAATGTCATCTTCGTTTCTATCATCATGGGCCGTATGCCCAAGAACCAGCAATTAAAGGCCCGCAGGTGGTGGATGGTATCTGGTATAGCCATACGTACAGGCTTGTTATTCCTTTTGGGATGGTTGCTTACACAAAAAGGCAAGCCCGTTTTTTCTATAGCAGGCAAAGGTTTCGATATCGCCAGCCTGGTGATGTTGGCAGGAGGCCTATTCCTTATCTACAAGACCGTGATGGAGATACACCACAAGCTGGAAGGAGAGGAAGAGTCGGGGCCAAGTGTCAATAGTAAGGTCAGCACCTTCGGCAAAGCAATATTCCAGATCATTCTTGTCGATACTGTATTCTCTTTTGACAGTGTGATAACAGCATCGGGCATAGGTAAGATATTACCTGTAATGATCACAGCGGTAATTATCGCTATGATAGTGATGTTCTTCTTTAGTGAAAAGATATCTTCATTCATACACAAGCACCCTACACTCAAAATGTTGGCGTTATCGTTCCTGGTAATGGTAGGCTTTGTATTGATCGTGGAAGGATGGGATTCAGAACGTGCGCACGAAATGCACCTGAAGAACTATGTGTACTTCGCTATGGCCTTCTCTTTTGGTGTGGAAATGCTGAATATGCGTTTGCGTAAAAGCACTAAGAAGCCCGTGGAGTTGCATGAACCGCACAGCGACGATGAGGGCAACCTCAAAGAGGAATAAATTAAGCCTCTTTTAATTTTAGTTTTCTGATAGCTTTGGGAATTGCTTGACGCGATCTGGCTTTGTTGTGTTTTCTCGTTTTATCTACGCTGCCCATCAGGCGGGCAACTGCCATATAGCTTTTCAGTAGTATTCCTGTTATGATCCTGCTCATTATCACTTTTTACAAACTTTTATAACACAAAGGTTATCGTTTGATGTGTGATATAGCAACTAATAGGGCATTGTTAACGGAGGCTTTAAATATGGTTAACCACGGCTTAACAAGGAAGGGAAATTAAGTAGATGATTTCCGGTTTTCAAACTCTGCTCTCAGGTTTTCAAGTGTGCGGTTCATTAGCCGCTCATTAGCTACATAGATATTCCCTTTATAGAAACAAACCCGCGTGATGCTTTTATCATACTCGTCCTTCCTTACGATGAAGTAATGCAGGTCGTCTTTCAGAAAATATTTGGTGTTCTCCTGTATGGTTTCGCTCATGGCAGTATGTATTAAATGGACAGATCGACCATGCCTGTAAGGTACAGATTATATGCCTGGTATAACTATTTTTTTATTGCTTGTATTTACGTATTTCGCCCTACAGTTCCCCTTCCACAAAGTACATATTCATCGCGCCC
>DLHG01000009.1:77597-430790 GCA_002483105.1 Bacteroidetes bacterium UBA7674 | reverse complement strand
AGCGAGACCCTTTTCCAAAGAAACAGGCCAGCTTAACCCCCCGTTAGGAAGCGGATAACAACCGCTTAACAAGCCACCATAAAGGCTTTTACGTACATACTCTATAAAAGCCTGTACAGGAGGGCTTCTCCACACGTTTACCACATTACCGGCATTATCATATTACCGCATTGCCGATTTATCGTATTAACTGCTATTTTTACTGCTACATTGAGAGAGAGAGTAAATAAATATTACTATAACACCGATACGCATAAGTTTGAGAAGCTACACATAACCCCCAGACAGAGGATCATTAAGGGTTTGGGCTTCCTGGCGGCCGCTATCGTTACGTCTATTATAGTAGTGGCCATCGCCTTCCGCTTCCTGGATTCACCCAAGGAGAAGATGATGCGCGGCGATATGAATGAGCTCCGCAACCAGTATACACAGCTACAGAACCGGGTCAATTACCTCACGGAGAACATAAAAGAGCTGGAAGAACGGGACAATAGTATATATAGGGGCATATTTGAGTCTGCCCCCCTACCCGACAGTATCCGTTATGGCAAGAACTATAGTATAATAGATGCCAGCGAGTATGCCTACCTGAACCCCGACGAGATGCTGGTGACCATAAAGGAGAACCTGGATGTGCTGAACCACCGCATACATATACAACGCCGTTCTTATGATACGCTGGAGCATATGGTGGCGTCTAAAGAGCAGATGCTGCATTCCATCCCGGCCATTCAGCCGATATCCAACAAATCGCTCCGACATTTGGCTTCCGGCTTTGGTTACAGGATAGACCCTATATATAAGACAGTGAAAATGCACACAGGGCTGGATTTCTCTGCGCCGGTGGGAACGCCTATCTACGCGACGGGTAATGGTAAGGTAAGTGAGGCCAATTACGACAATACCGGCTATGGCTACCATGTCATTATCAACCACGGCTTCGGCTACGAGACCTTATATGGACATATGGTACGTATCAGGGCACGGGCAGGGCAGCAGGTAAACCGCGGAGAAATAATAGGCTGGATAGGCAGCACGGGTAAGAGCACCGGCCCTCACCTCCACTACGAGGTAATAAAGAGCGGACATAAGATAGACCCCGTCCATTTCTTCTTCAACGACCTTTCCGCCGCCGAATACGAACGCATGGTGAAGATCTCAGCTGCGGGCAATCAGTCATTTGACTAGGAACCAAATATGTTCTAAGCCCTATTTCATTTACCTTTGCCTTGTTCCTTACAAATCATTACTACAAATCATGCGCACACGCATCTTATTATTCATTATTACTATTGTTGCTTTTTCTTCCTGCAGGGAAAACCGTATGCATGAGCACGCCGACTGGGCGAAGTTCTATGAGGCATATGGCATCAAAAAAGCCTGCATCATCATCCGTGATAATAATCATGAGGCGGTAGACTACTATAATAAAGAGCGCTGCCTGGAACGGTTCATGCCGGCATCCACCTTTAAAATAATGGGCTCATTAATAGGACTGGAAACAGCCACCGCCCCCGATGAACAATATGTGATAAAATGGGATGGTGTACCCATGGGCCGCGATACCTGCAACAAAGACATGACGATGCGCGAAGCCTTCCGTGTGAGCTGCTACAACTATTTCCGTGAGATAGCCAACCAGGTAGGCGAAAAAGAATTCCAGGCATATATAGATACAGTGAAGTATGGCAACCAGAGGCTTGGCACTAAGTTCAACGAAGCATGGGTCAACGACACGCTGAAGATCTCTGCCGACGAGCAGGTGGGTTTTGTAAAGCGCCTTTATTTCAACGAGCTTCCTTTCTCCGAGCGTTCACAACGCATCGTGCGCAGCATGATGGTATGGGAAGATACCCCTGAGTACAAACTTTCTTACAAAACAGGTACAGGACAAGTAGGCGACAACTACATCTACTGGATAGTGGGCTATATAGAGCGCGTAGAGCAGGTAAAAGAAAACGAAAAGTCTATGAACAAATCGAACTTCCGTCAATACCCATACTTCTTCGCACAAAACTTTGAAGCACCTGTAAACGACACTACTAAAGACTACTTCAATATCCGTGTAGAGGTACTGAAACAAATATTAAAGGAATACGGCGCAATGCCGAAATAGTGAACAGATAACAGTGAACAGAGTACAGAGCTGATATTGTTCACTATTATCTGCACACTGTTATCTGTTCACTATTCACTGTTCACTGAAATGTTCCCTGTCACCAATTCAACGCTTTCTAAAAAGCATCTTGCAGCTTACCTGATGGAGCATTACTCCTTAGGCTCTGCTGCTATGTGTAGTATTATAAAGTGCGGGATTAATGACACTTATCTTGTATCATCTTCAGAAGGAAAATTCATTTTTCGCGTATATAGTCTCAACTGGCGCACTACAAATGAGATAAATGAAGAGATAAGGTTTATTGGTCACCTCAAAGCACAAGGGTTATCCATTTCTTATCCTATAGTTGACAATGCAGGCAAGTACATTCAGGAATTTGAGGCACCGGAAGGAACACGCTATGGCGTTATGTTCTCTTATGCTGATGGCGAAAAGTTGCATAACTATTCTGCAGAGCAACATTACAATGCAGGAGTGATGATGGCTAACTTCCATAAAGCTACAGAGAACTTTTATGTAGAGCGGACCAACTATACACTCCGGAACCTTTTAGTAGAACCACTGGAGGAGGTGAAAGCATTTCTTCCTGAAGAGACTGACGAGTTCGCCTATATGAAATCTTTGCAGTCTTACCTGCTCAACGAACTACAGAATGCAAATGAAGACTATCTGCGTAAAGGGACCATCCATATAGACATCTGGTTTGACAACATGAACATCACTAATGACGGGAAGATCAGTCTTTTCGATTTTGACTTTTGCGGTAATGGTTGGCTGAGCCTGGATATAGCGTATTACATATTACAGCTCAACAATGTGGAACGTGACGAAAATATTTGCAAAGGAAAAGTAAATGCTTTCCTGAACGGCTATGAATCCATTACAAGCATTAGTGCTGAAGAAAAAAAGCTGCTTCCCGCACTTGGCCTGAGCATGTATTTCTTTTACCTTGGCATACAAGCCGTTCGGCACGATAACTGGTCAAACTCTTTCTACAACGGCACCTACCTGAAACGGTTCATTACACAACTGATAAAAAGGTATGCGGAGCTTAATGGAATAACTGTCTGAAAATAAAAAGCCACCTTATCGGTGGCTTTAGTATTTAAAACAGTTCTTTCAGTACGTTATATATTATATTCGGTTTGCCCAATGTATAGAAGTGCAATACAGGTACATTATTTTTCAGAAGGTCTTTGCATTGATGCAGCAACCATTCCTGGCCTACCTGGTCGGCAGCGGCATCAGTCTTTGCATTCTGTATTCCCTTGCTTAGCTCCAATGGTATCTCTGCATTGAACACAGAAGGTATCATGTTCAGCTGGCGCTTATTCGTTACGGGTTTCAAACCAGTGAGTATAGGTACGTTGATACCATTTTCGCGGCAGCGTTTAACGAAGTTGTAGTAGTGTTCATTGTTAAAGAACATCTGTGTAGTGATATAGTGCGCGCCGAGATCTATCTTGTTTTTCAGGTAGTGGATATCCGTATCAACATTGGGTGACTCCATATGTTTTTCAGGATAACCCGCAACGCCAATACAGAAGTCTGTTTTTACACCATCCATTATATCATCCTCCAGGTAGCGACCACTGTTCAGGTCCACTATTTGTTTCACCAGCTCATCTGCATAGCGGTGACCATGCGGGTGCGGTGTGAAGAATTTTTCATTTGCTGCAGCATCACCACGCAGTGCCAGCACATTTTTCATTCCTAAAAAGTGCAGGTCTATCAGCGCATTCTCTGTTTCTTCTTTACTAAAGCCACCACATATAAGGTGAGGAATGGCTTCCACTTTATATTTATGCATCAGTGCAGCACAGATACCTACAGTACCCGGGCGTTTACGTATTTCCACCCTTTCAAAACCACCATTCGGCATTTTCTTGAACACCTGTTCTGCCCTGTGATAGGTAACATTGATGAAAGCAGGATCGAACTCCATGAGCGGATCGAGCGTATTGTAGATAGAATCTATACTCTTCCCTTTGGTAGGAGGTAGTATCTCAAAAGATATAATAGGCTTCTTCGCCTCAGCTAATTTATCAGTCAGTTTCATATAAGATGGACAAAAATAGCTTAACTGGACTAATTATTCTGTACCCTAATGACCTTATTAACTTAACAGCTATATATCGGTAGTTCAGCGGGGATTGTTATTTTTGCACCTAAAGGCATCACTTTTGAAAATACACACTGAGTCATTGGTAAAACGCTACGGCACGAGAACGGTGGTAAACCACGTATCTTTTGAAGTACACCAGGGCGAGATTGTTGGTTTGCTGGGGCCTAACGGGGCGGGTAAAACCACCTCTTTCTATATGGTAGTAGGCCTGGTGAAACCTGACGAGGGCACAGTGTTCCTTGACGGGCAAGACATTACCAAGATACCAATGTACAAAAGAGCCCAGATGGGTATTGGCTATCTGCCGCAGGAGCCTTCCGTATTCCGGAAGCTGTCTGTGGAAGATAATATTATGGCGGTGCTGGAAATGACCAAACTCACAAAGGGCGAACGCGAACATAAACTGGAAGCTCTTTTAGATGAATTTCACCTGCACCATGTGCGCAAGAGCAACGGGGATGTACTCAGCGGTGGTGAACGCAGGCGTACAGAAATAGCCCGTGCCTTATCAGTTGACCCTAAATTTATCCTTCTCGACGAACCCTTTGCCGGCATTGACCCCATAGCCGTAGAGGACATTCAGAATATAGTAGCCCGCCTGAAGTTTAAAAACATAGGCATTCTCATTACCGACCACAATGTACAGGAGACCCTTTCTATTACCGACAGGGCCTACCTGCTCTTTGAGGGCAAGATCCTGAAAGCGGGCGTAGCCGAGGAATTGGCAGCCGATGAGCAGGTAAGAAAGGTATACCTGGGCCAGAATTTCGTGCTACAGAGAAAAATTTACAATACGAAGGTTGAACAATCGGATAGTAATTCGTAAATTAAGAACGGATCACAGGATTTCGACAGGCAGAACAAACCAAATAAATAGTAGTTAGTAAGTAAATGAGCATCATTAGCCCGGCCATAAAAGGATATATGCGATTGCGCCAAAGCGCGATCACTAATTTCATGCTCAACCCGCATGAGACCCAGCAGCAGGTGTTCAATGACCTTATAGGTTCTGCCCAGTTCACTGAGTATGGCAAGCAATACGACTTCCCCAGCATCAACAATATCAGTGACTTCAAGAAAGCTGTTCCGCTGAATGATTATGATACGCTGAAGCCTTACATAGAGCGTAACATGCAGGGCGAACAAAATATACTGTGGCCTTCACCTGTTCACTGGTTCGCCAAAAGCAGCGGCACTACCAGCGACAAGAGCAAGTTCATACCTATTACCAAAGAGTGTATGGATGATAACCACTTCAAGGCAGGGAAAGATGTGCTTTCCATGTATCTGAAGCAGTTCCCGGAATCGAAATTCATGTCTGGGAAAAGCCTGACGATTGGTGGCAGCCACCAGGTAAGCCAGGTGAACGCAGAGACGTTCTACGGCGACCTGAGCGCGGTAATGCTTCAGAACCTTCCGCTATATATACAAGCAGTACGTACCCCCGAGCTATCCATAGCCCTGATGGACGAATGGGAAGAAAAGATAGAAATGATAGCCCGCACTACCATTCAGGAAAATGTTACGTCCATAGCGGGCGTACCTACCTGGACGATAGTGCTGATAAAACGCCTCTTTGAAATAGCGGGTACAGATAACCTGATGGACATATGGCCCAACCTGGAGTTCTATATGCACGGAGGTGTGAGCTTTACCCCATATCGTAAGCAATTCGAGAAATTCATTCCTTCGCCCGACATGCATTACTGGGAGACCTACAATGCATCGGAAGGTTTCTTTGCCATGCAGGACACTACCGACTCCAACGGTATGGTGCTGATGCTGAACCATGGTATATACTATGAGTTTATGCCAATGGATGAATATGGTAAAGAACATCCTGAAACGCTGGAGCTAAAAGATGTAGAGCTGGGTAAGAATTATGCCCTTGTCATCAGTACCAATAGCGGCCTCTGGAGATATGTGGTGGGTGATACGGTACAGTTCACCACACTGGCGCCATACCGTGTAAAAGTAAGTGGCAGGCTAAAACACTACATCAACGCCTTTGGCGAAGAGGTGATAGTGGACAACAGTGACCAGGCTATAGCCAAAGCATCTGCTGAAACGGGCGCTGTAGTAAATGACTATTCTGCCGCACCGGTATATATGAGTGGCGACAGCAATGGCGCACACGAGTGGATCATAGAGTTCGACAACCTTCCCTGCCCGCTTGATGTATTTGTTACCTCACTGGACAAACACCTGCAATCAATTAACTCAGACTACGAGGCCAAACGTCATAAAGACATTGCCTTGCGTATGCCTATAGTGCACCAGATGCCAAAAGGCGGGTTCAACAAATGGCTGAAAGATAAAGGCAAACTTGGTGGCCAGCACAAGGTTCCCCGCTTATGCAACGAACGCAAGTTCCTCGATGAGATGATGCCTTATACTAAGGGGTAAAAAAAAGGGCGGCTATAGCCACCCTCAATTAGTTCTAAAAAATGTTGCTTACATCTGGTCAAGGTACTTTACGGTAAAAGAGCCCTCAGTAATTTTAAGCGTATCTGAGTTGTTCGAGATATTGATCACCTTACCGCTGAATGTTCCTGACATATAGATGCCGTTATCTGATGTGATGTTCACTACAGTGCCGGTTGTATCATCCCCGGTGCTATACATACCTGTACCATCCATCGGTATCTTATCGAAATAAATGCGCGGATATTCACCATTGGAATAACTACCAACTCCGGAATATGTGGTTGGCAGAAACACTTTCATATTGTAGCTCCCCCCGGAATAGGCACCTGCACATGATATAAAATCTATAGAGTCGCCACTCATAAGAAGGCTTTTATCGGTGAATATATTATTGGGTATATTCTGGTACCAGACACCGTTCACCTTTGCTTTGAAAAAGGTTGCGGGTGGGTTGTTAGTATTGTTGTTGTTATTATTATTGTTGTTGTTATTATTTGTATTCGGGGTAGTGGTGGTGGTGTTTTGATTACACGAAACCGCGAATAAAGCAAAAGAAAGAATGCAGAGTAGATTTCTCATCAGGTTTAAGTTTTTGAGGTTAAAGGAAATTGTCGGGTTAAAAATAATAAATATTTAATAAGGGGCAAGTATGAGTTCTAAATCTTCACCACCCCATTCTTATAAAGCGCTAACGCCTGCTTTATTATCTCCTTTATTGTCTTTACCGGCAAGTCAGCATTTGCATCCAGCATCATGACCTTCATTCGTGAACGCTTCTCCTGTATCAGAAGCGGATGTTTGAAGTGCTTACCTTCTACTATGCCTATGTATGGTTGCCCAAGCTTTTTGTGTACCCAAAGATAGCAGAACATCTTACCCTTGTAGCAAAAGAAGGGCATACCATATTTCAGCTCGTGGGTGATGTCCCTGTCCAGCGGCAGGATGAGATCCCGCAATGCGAGGAGGCAGCTTCTGTTCGGTTCTTCCTGGTTCTCATAATATTGATGAAGAGCGTTCATGTAATAAAGTTAGAAAACTCCCCCTTCAGGTGTGAGTTTTGGGGTGACTTTAAACAGCTACTTTTGAAAAAACCAATCAAAACATTATGTCTGCAGGAACTAAAGAAAAACCATGGAAGCTGAAGACACCGCCGCTCACTTCCGACTTTGAAGCATACAAAGACCATAAAGACGGCAAGGACATACTAGTAGTGACCGTGGGCAAAACAGTATTGCACTACGACTACCAGTGCATCAACGACCTGCACCAGATGCTGAAAAAGCATGGCGACTGGATGGAACTGGGCAGTGCCGATGAGCAAAAAGATGCCAAGCCGGACACCGTAGAAGCCTGGGGCCGCTCTGAAAGCAATCCCGTTGGTGGATGGTATGGCATGAAGAAAGGCCTGCGTGGCCGCTTTGGGATGTATGTACCACCTGTAATGGAACAACTGGGGCTGGCGGAAGTAGAGCATAATCCACGAAGCAACCGAATGAAAGCGAAGTAATTTAAAAAGGCTATCTCACGATAGCTTTGTTTTCGTTGTCAGTTATTTGTTCATGTACTCCAGTGCTTCATCTGTCATATAATGCCCACCCTTTACTTTATATAGCTTTATAGTATCTCCGAAGTATGCCTTATTGTTTACATTATCCTCCAGTTCTTTCTTTAATCGTTCTTGTGAACCCCACTTTGATGTATAAGGCTCTATGACTTGCGATACAGCGATAGTATCAGGAGCTATCTTCAACAGTTTGAAAATAAGATAACCGACTTCTTCTTTCTTACTAATTGGGTCGGGATTATGCAGAAATGACACACTGACAAAATCAGTATTAGCAATTCTATACGATGGAACTTCTTCTTCCTTATAGATAGGTTTCTTGTCCCGTTTGTTTATATAAGAGACATAGTAGTTATAGTCAACATTAAACATGTCTTTTACCTCTCTGCCTAGCATGCTAATAATTCTTCCCTGGGTATCTACATCCATTATCCTGCCTTCTTCAGGAAGGCCTTTTTCAAACTCCACCATCCAATTTTCTATGCTACCATATTCCTTTCTAGCTCTCTCTATAGTGTAATACTTGTCGTGTGCACTTTGTACCAGGAAAAAATTATCCTTATTCGTATCACCAACGGCTTTCCACATACCAAATAAATTCTCATCTACTTTGAGATTCGGCGTGCGCATGATTGGGAACTTGGAATACCCAACACAAGAGGCGAGAAATAATATTGATACCCCGACGGCACAATAAAAGAGTTGTTTCATATTTGTCCTTTAGATCAGAAAATACTTTCTATCCATGGTGGGGATCCATTCTCAAACACTACAAGATAACATATTTATCTTAAATCATTACGAGCTGTCACTCCACTTAGCGATGATTTAGTTCTCATACTTCCCCTACCTTTGCGCCATGTCTGCAAATCTTTCAAGGGTATTATGTGTTGTTGTGTTGCTCCTCAGTTCCTGTGGTTACCGCACGCCTACGGAAACAAGGTTTAAGAATGTGTGCGATATCAAGTTGCCCAAAGGCACTACGGTGCTAAAGGATCATTACATTGAAGCAGGAAAAGAATACGGCATCAGGTACAACCTGCAACTAACCAACGATGGCATGAAGGAATTTACCCAATGCATCCGCGAATCAAAAGACTTCAGCACGGCCCAAATGGCTACTAATGAAAAGTGGATACAAAAGGGCAATGGATATTCCTTCTAT
Source organism: Bacteroidetes bacterium UBA7674 (assembly GCA_002483105.1). Classification (GTDB taxonomy): domain Bacteria; phylum Bacteroidota; class Bacteroidia; order Chitinophagales; family Chitinophagaceae; genus MKUN01. The sequence continues at coordinate 421,390 of DLHG01000009.1, read as the reverse complement.
CTTGCTAAAGACAACATCTTTCACCAGGTAGAAGTAGATACCATCAGCAGAACTATTTTTTATATAGAGCAGGGGTAGGAACCTAACCCCCAAAAGGGGGAACATGCGATTTGCTTTACACGAACCGACACACCCCTAACCCCTCTCCAGAGGGGACGCGATACCAGTCCTTATTATTTGTTTGTATCGAGTAGGATGCCTTACGGCATTAGAAGGTTGCGGGTCAAGCCCGCAATGACACGATGGGAGGATGGGACGTGTTTCGTCAACTACTCTTCTTCATCACTGCCTCTCAGCCACTTTTCGTTCATCTCGCCTATATAGTTGAGAATGTCTTTGCGGCCGTGGAATTTTATCGTGCTGGTCACGAATTTCTGCGGGATGAATTCCCACTCTTCTTTCATTTTATCAATAAAGGCACGCACGTTTGCTGCTGTCTCTCTTTGTGTATTCTTATCAGCTTTGGTAAATACCAGTGAGAACGGCACACCCCACTCACCCAATTGATTGATGAAGTCCTGATCCAGCTTTTGTGGTTTCAGGCGGCTGTCTATCAGCACGAATACGCAAACCAGGTTTTCCCGCTTTTTCAGGTAATCAGCTATCATGCGTTCCCAGGCACCTCTTTGTTTCTGGGATACTTTGGCAAAACCATATCCGGGAAGATCGACCATGTACCACTCATAATTAATGAGAAAGTGGTTGATCATCTGGGTCTTTCCCGGGCTACCCGAGGTTTTCGCCAGCTTTGTCTGGTAGGTGATCATGTTGATCAGGGACGACTTACCCACGTTGGAGCGGCCTATAAAGGCATATTCCGGCTTATCGGCCGGGGGGCAATCCTCTACTTTTGGGCTGCTGATCAAATATTTTGCTGCGCGTATTTCCATTTGGTTGCTTAACGTACTTTTGCAGAGTAATGACAGAAATCAAAAACCCCGCGGCAAGTGTATTGCCGGATACGGGCTCAAATTTAAGCAAGAAAGAACAAGTAGCCGAAATGTTTAACGACATAGCCGGTAAATATGACTTTCTCAACCACTTTTTATCGCTGGGTATCGACAAAGGATGGCGCAAAAAGGCCATTAAGGAGATACAAAAGGTAAATCCGAAGCAAATACTGGATGTTGCTACAGGCACGGGCGACCTCGCCATTGCTGCCATGGTGGTAAATCCTGATAAGATAATAGGCATAGATATAGCCGACCAGATGCTTGAGGTGGGCCGCAAAAAGCTCGCTGATAAGAATCTGACCGGCACCATTACGCTACAAAATGGCGACAGTGCCGCTTTACCCTTCGATAACGACGCTTTTGATGCGGTGACGTGTGCATATGGGGTGCGCAACTTTGAGCACCTGCATGCAGGCCTTAAGGAGATGTGCCGCGTAATGCGTCCCGGAGGTAAGCTGGCAATACTGGAGTTCTCTCATCCGCAGCAGTTCCCTGTGAAGCAGTTGTATAAATTCTACTTCAAATACATCTTACCTCCTTTGGGCAAAATGTTCTCTAAGAATGATAAAGCTTATGCCTACCTGCCGGAATCGGTAGCTGCATTTCCTGAAGGAAAGACATTCATAGATATTTTGCACCAGTGCGGTTTTAAAGACGCGAAGGCGAGACAATTGACGTTGGGGGTAACGACGCTTTATACTGCGAGTAAATAATTTTTTTACCGCAAAGGCGCAAAGGAATATGGCAGTTAAAACAGAATTAGAAGAATTCAATGAGTATCTAAATTATCTAGTTGAACTACCTGTGTTTATTACTGATTCTGTAAATGATTTAGACACTGAGATTCGCGATAACTGCTGTCATATTGGTATAACAGAGGAGGTGATACCGTATGTTCAGCCTGAGACATTGATAACATTTCTTGATATCGTTAAGAAATCCCGTAAAAAAGCCCTGCAACATTCCGGACTGGATATTGACCTAATATACTACATCTGGCATGACCAGCAGGCAGGGCAATTACGTTTCAACTTTATTAATTCAAACCACCTTCATTTACCTTTTGGAGCGGAGGTTATCTTAGCTGATGACGAAAAGGCAATCGTCGAAAACTATCTTAACAACAAACTTTATCACGAAAAACCTTTTCGTGTACTAGTGTTCAAAGAGTTAATAAGCAAGAATATTTAAGCTATGGCGAAGAAAACCTGGGCGGAGAAAATGAATGATGGCCGAGAGCCTGTAGTGGAAATAGCGGATAAAAGTTTTGCCGGCGTTGAGAAAGGCAGCAAGATGTTGATAGCTACTCCAAAGGTGGTTGACGCCTACATCCGTAACATCCCTAAAGGTTCGTCTGCCACGCTCCAGCAAATGCGCGAAGACCTCGCCATAGAATATAATGCTGATACTACCTGCCCGCTTACATCGGGTATCTTCCTCCGTATCGTTGCTGAAAACGCTTACGATGAATTTCAGAACGGAAAACCATTGAACAAGATCACTCCGTTCTGGAGAATAGTGAATAGTAAATCTCCTACGGTGAAAAAACTGGCTTGCGGACCGGATTGGGTTAGGGACCAGAGGAAAAAAGAAGGGCTACCTGAATAAAGAACCGTCATTTCGAACGTAGTGAAAGCTACGTAGTAGCTGTAATGAAGAGAGAAATCTCTTGAGGGGTAGAGGAAAAGCTTCATTAGGCTTCCTACCTACTGCTCAAGGGATTTCTCTCTTCACTTCATAATGCTTCGCATTACTACGTTACGTTCGAAATGACGAATCGCTAATTATCAATATCGGGTTGTGGTGTATAGCGCAAGTATGGCTTCACGATCCTTAATCCTTTAGGGAATTTCTTCTCAGCATCTTCTGTGCTTACTGCCGGCACTACTATTACATCTTCGCCATGTTTCCAATCAGCTGGTGTAGCTACACTATGATTGGCAGTCAATTGCAGTGAATCTATTACACGCAGCACCTCAACAAAGTTGCGGCCTGTTGATGCAGGATATGTGATAGTCAGCTTTATCTTCTTATCAGGCCCTATCACAAATAACGAACGTACCGTTGCGGTCATGCTCGCCTCAGGATGTATCATATCATAGAGGGTAGCTACATTTCTGTCTTCATCAGCAATGATCGGGAAATTCACTTCCGTGCTTTGTGTTTCATTTATATCTTTTACCCAACCATGATGTTTGTCCAGCGGATCGACACTCACCGCCATCACTTTTACATTACGTTTCGCAAACTCATCTTTCAGTTGTGCCGTGCGACCCAGTTCTGTAGTACAGACAGGCGTGTAGTCTGCAGGATGCGAAAATAGAATGCCCCAGCTATCACCTAAATAATCGTGAAAGCTGATATCGCCAGCCGTTGTCTGCGCGTTGAAGTCAGGTGCAGTATCTCCCAGTCTTAAACCCATAATATTAAGTTTTTGTTTAAACAATGAATACTATTTCAAATTTAAGGGAAAGTTGCTGATCATAAATTATGGCTGCATCATCTTTGCTTATGGTATGATTATGTTAATATCCCCTATTGTATAAAGGTCAACATACTGTATCTTCGTACCCTTACGTTATATATCCTTATTGAATAGTTTGATGCGTTCACGCCATATCCTCATATTACTTTGTTGCTTATTGCTTACAACAAATGTTTCTGCCCAAAGAGACAGGATCATGAACATGATGGACCATGATGATAAGCGCTATTACTTCGGGCTTACATTCGGACTGAATTTTGCGCAATACCGCATCAAGTATGAGCAGTCTTTTGTAGATAATGATTCTTTCCGCCGCATTTTACCGAAATGGAGCCCCGGCTTCAATCTCGGCCTGATGGCCAATATGAAGATCAACGACTTCATAGACGTTCGCCTGATACCTTCTCTTTCCTTCGCCGAAAAGAAGCTGATGTTCAATATGCCACCCGACTCTACTTCTACACGCTCTGTCGAGTCTATTTATATGCACTTACCATTGCAGTTGAAGTTTAAGAGTGAGCGTATCCTCAACTTCCGTTTCTATGGTATGCTGGGTGGTAAGTTCGACTACGATATGTCTTCCAATGCACGCTCGCGCCGCAGCGATGAGTGGCTGAAGGTTAGCCCGATAGATCTGGGTTATGAAATAGGTGTGGGATTTGAATTCTACAATCCTAATTTCATCTTCTCTCCTGAAATAAAGCTCAGCCAGGGACTAATGAATCAGCATTTCAAAGACGGTGGCATTCCATTATCTAATGCCATCAATTCACTTAATACAAGGATGATCGTTATATCCATTCACCTGGAGGGATAGCGCGTTAGTTGATAACTTCATACATCAACCCAATCATGGAAATAATCAAAGAAGAGGTGTATGCCTATCTAAAGTTAATGACAGGTGATGAGATCAAAGATGATACTCTCTTTTTTGATGGCGTGAGCATAGATGGATTAGATGCGGAACAGATGATGATACAGATTGCGGAAAAGTATAGTGTTGACCTTAGTGAATATGACCCTGCAAACTACCATTTCAATGAGGCAGAGATTACAAATTTTTTACTTGGTATTTCGCAGGCTATATCCGGAAAGTCAAAGAAATACGCTTCATTTACAGCATTACATTTATACAATGTTGTAAAAGCGGGAAAATGGTCATCACCAACTAATTGATATAAAAGGGAAAGCCCCCCGGTTGAACCGGGGGGCTTTCCCTTTTATATTGTTGAAGCTTATTAAGCTACCTTTTCTACTTGTGTGTAGCTCAATTCCACCGGTGTAGCACGTCCGAAGATCTTTACTACTACCTTCAGCTTCTTCTTGTCTTCGTTCACTTCTTCCACGGTACCGTTGAAGTCGTTGAAAGGACCATCTATGATCTTCACTGTTTCACCAACGATGTATGGATCTGCGATACCAATACCTTGTTCAGAAACTTCATCCATCTTACCGAACATCTTGTTCACTTCCGATTTACGAAGCGCTGTAGGATGGTCTTTACCCAAGAAGTGAATAACGTTGGTCACATTCTTGATGTGTTGTACCATTTCGTCGTTCAGCTTACCATCTACTGCTTCCAGCATCAGGTAACCGGGGAAAAGTATTTTTTCACGCAGCACCTTTTTACCGGCCACCACTTTGAAAACTTTTTCAAAAGGACAAAGCACCTGCAGTATCACTTTACCCCATTGGTATATCATGATCTCTTTATCAAGATATTCCTTCACCTTGTTTTCTTTACCACTTACCACGCGCAGTACATACCATTTGGTATCCTGTTCCGGTGGTGTTGGCGTAGAGGCTGTAGTTTCTACTGTATCTGTCATTTGTTCCATTTTAATTAGCGCAGCAAGCTATAGATGAGAGTCAATACTTTATCAGATGCGATATCCATACCGAATATCAGCACAGTGATAAGTATCAGAGATACCAGCACTATTACTGTAGTCTGTTGCAGCTCATCCCATGTAGGCCAGGTTACTTTATGTAACAGCTCATCATAGGCTTCCTGTATGTGTGTACCAAATTTTGCCATAAAAAACTTTTGAACCGGGATCAATCTGATTAATGGATCAACCCGGTTTTTTAAAACTAGTAATAACAGCCGACAAATCAACCAATTAACTAAGCTAACTTATCAACTATTCAGCACGGGAACGCGGATTCGAACCACGATCAAAGGTTTTGGAGACCTCTATTCTACCGTTGAACTATTCCCGTAAGAACTTCTTGTACTTCCGCTAAATCAAAAAGCCAAAAGTGTTACCTTTTGACCTTTAGCGGAGCACAAAGTTAAGTATTAGTTTTGAATTTCGCTAAGGAATTTTCGGTGGCTTCTGACATATAATTGAACGTCATTTCTCCCCAAAACACCATATAAAATAAAAACACCCCGCAAGCGGGGTGTTTTCTATTAGAAGTGCTCTAATCTTACTTGATTATTTCAGTTACCTGACCCGCACCTACTGTACGGCCACCTTCGCGTATCGCGAATTTCAGACCTTTCTCCATCGCGATTGGTGCGATAAGCTTTACAGTAAGGTTAACGTTATCACCAGGCATTACCATTTCAACACCTTCAGGTAATTGGCACTCACCAGTTACGTCTGTAGTACGGAAATAGAACTGAGGACGGTATTTTTGGAAGAATGGAGTGTGACGTCCACCTTCTTCTTTCGACAGTACATAAACTTCACCTTTGAAGTCTGTGTGCGGAGTGATGCTCTTAGGAGCACAGATCACCATACCACGACGGATATCTTTCTTTTCAATACCACGAAGCAGAAGACCTGCGTTATCACCAGCCTGGCCTTGATCAAGAAGTTTCTTGAACATTTCCACACCTGTACAAGTAGAAGACATTGCATCTTCGTTGAAGCCAACGATCTCAACGTTCTCACCTACTTTAATGATACCACGCTCGATACGACCTGTAGCAACAGTACCACGACCAGTGATAGTGAATACGTCCTCTACAGACATCAGGAATGGTTGATCAATCGGACGAGGAGGAAGAGGGATGTAGCTATCTACAGCTTCCATCAAATCTTCTACAGCCTTAACCCATTTGTCTTCGCCGGCAAGAGCGCCGGTAGCAGAACCCTGGATGATAGGAGTATTATCACCATCATATTCGTATTTGCTTAACAGCTCACGAATTTCCAGTTCAACCAGTTCAAGGATCTCAGGATCGTCAACCAGGTCAACTTTGTTCATGAATACAACTATACGAGGTACACCTACCTGGCGAGCCAGAAGGATGTGTTCTTTAGTTTGAGGCATAGGACCATCAGTAGCAGCTACTACCAGGATAGCACCATCCATTTGGGCAGCACCAGTGATCATGTTCTTTACATAATCGGCGTGACCCGGACAGTCAACGTGCGCATAGTGACGGTTAGCCGTTTGATATTCTACGTGTGCAGTATTGATAGTGATACCACGCTCTTTTTCTTCAGGAGCAGCATCAATTTCATCATATCCTCTTTTTTCTGCTAAGCCTTTGCCTGCCAGAATAGTAGTAATGGCAGCCGTCAGGGTAGTTTTACCGTGATCGACGTGTCCGATAGTACCAATGTTTACGTGGGGTTTTTCCCGCTTGAAGGTCTCTTTTGCCATTGTTATTTTTTTTAAGAGAAGTTTTTAATTATTATTTACGCTTTTATAATTCCGGAGTGCAAAAGTCCATCTTTTTATTGATAAACGGTGCAAACCAATATTGCAATTTTTAAAGAGCTGTTGAGCAGGATTGAACTGCCGACCTCTTCCTTACCAAGGAAGTGCTCTACCGCTGAGCTACAACAGCTTGTCAGACCCTAACAACTATTTTACTAAAAGAACTTATATGTTATGTTAGCTAGTGCCTGATAACACTTTAAGTTTCCGCAGAGGACTAAATTCCCTGTGAAAACTTTAAAAACTGGAGCGGGAGACGAGGCTTCCCGGCTAAGCCGGTACGACCTGCAGCTTGCAGGCTGCTGTCATCGCTTTTCTTCAGAGAGCGGGAGACGAGGCTCGAACCCGCGACCTACAGCTTGGAAGGCTGTCGCTCTACCAACTGAGCTACTCCCGCATTTACTAGTTCAAAAAAGTTAATTAGCAGTTGACCGAAGGCCAACTGCTAATTAAGGTGTGGGCAGGGTAGGGTTCGAACCTACGTACCCTTGCGAGAACAGATTTACAGTCTGTCGCCTTTAACCACTCGGCCACCTACCCATTCATATCCATTAAAAATGGATTTGAGAGCCACTTGCCGGAATCGAACCAGCGACCTACTGATTACAAATCAGTTGCTCTACCATCTGAGCTAAAGTGGCTTATTTTGTGTTTCTTAAGAACTTCGTTCCCGAATTGGGATTGCAAAAGTAGGTAACAAATTGATTATTGCAAATTTTTTCTCCCCAATTTCAGGAAACAGAAAACATATATTTTTTCAGTGTTTTTGTTGACTGGCAAGGAACCGGCCTATTGCATTTTCTGGGCAACTATTTGCAACGTCTCCTTTATTATCGTTGTGTCATTCCCCGGCACTCCATACCAGCGGCGATAGCTCAATGAATCCATAAATGAACCGGATTCGGCAATATACCCTCCACCCCCCGGCATATACAGATCAGGCTGACTCGTTGATGCATAACCTCTGAAGCGGAAGCCAAGCTGCGTATAATCGTTTGTAGCAGGCACACCCAGGGAAACAATAATGGTGTCACCTTGCTTATTCATTAACCCTGACAATTTGAATGTGGTAACACTCTCTCCGTTGTAATTGATAAAGAAATTGTAAGACATAGTATCGCCCACATTGCTTTGAAGATTACTTTCCACTATGGTTTCTATGGCATTCCAGCTGCCCACATATCTTTGCACTGTCTTAATATCACATAAATACCCTTCCCAACCTGCATAACAGGCACATTGTCCGCCAACGCACTCACCATTATCACCACAATCCACATTCAGGCAGGCAGTATCTACCGGCGCAGTATCATCAACGGGCTTTTTGCAAGACATTTGAAATACCACTACAAAGGCCAAAGCCGTCACCAGGCTGCTCACAAGGATACTGAAACGATAGGTTCTCATTTTTACTCTTTTTACAAATTTAAGCATATAAACAACGCTCCCGGCTACAAAAGCACGGGAGCGTATATATTTTCACTACTACAATATTAGTTTTGAGTAAAGGTAAACTGTAAGGTATCGGTATGCGTACCGAAGACATCGGTTACTCTGCGGTAATACATGCCACTCATTTTGTCAGTACCTATGGTATCTATGTTACCGGTACCGCCCATTATCTGGTAGCCGGTTGGGTTATTGATAGGTGTAAAACCAGGCGCTACTTCAAATGTTGTAGGCGATTTTATCTCGCAAAGCACATTACTCTTATAGTTATCGCCATTCACGCTATCTATAAAGAAAGAAGTAGCCGTGTAGCCGGGACGGGTACGGATATTATAACTGCTGGTGGTATTTATCAGCGCCCCATTATCGCTGCCGATCACCGTCTCTTGTGCAGCCCATGAGTTGCTGATGAATTTGTCTGCCAGCGCTACACCGCAGTCGTAACCATCATAGCCCGTCGGACAAGAACATACTCCTTTTTGACATACACCGAAGTTGAGACACTTCAGGGTATCACATCCCAAAGCTGCATCATCCCTCTCGCAAGAGGTATAAGTAACCGAAGAAAAGCCTAAAAAGACTACAAGCACTGTAAGTGAAACGAATTGGTATATCTTTTTCATAAAACTAAAATGTGCTGAAAATTATAAAATTCTAAGCTATTATATGCCGCTTTCTCAAAAAAAAACACGGCTTAACCTTCACAATATTAATACTTTATTAAACTTGCTTCAACTCCGCAACCAGTTCCTGGAGCACTTTTTTGGCATCACCAAACAGCATTGACGTCTTAGGTTTGAAGAACAGGTCGTTTTCTATACCTGCGTATCCCGGCTTCATACTGCGTTTGTTCACTATCACATGTTCAGCCTTCTCTACTTCCAGTATCGGCATACCGTATATAGGACTCGATGGGTCTTCTTTAGCCGCAGGGTTCACCACGTCATTAGCACCCAGTATCAGCACCACGCTGGTAGTACCCATCTGTGCATTAGCATCTTCCATTTCCAGCAGTTTTTCATAAGGCACATCTGCTTCAGCCAGCAATACGTTCATATGTCCCGGCATACGACCCGCTACCGGGTGAATACCATAACCTACTTCCACACCTTTTTCTTCCAATAGTTTTTCCAGCTCATGACAAGCATGTTGCGCCTGGGCCACTGCCAGTCCGTAACCCGGTATTATCAGCACTTTACTGGCATATGCCATCAGCACTGCCGTATCGTTCAGCGATATTTCTTTGTAGTTGCCTTGTTCTTTGCTCGCACCACCTGCAGCAGCAGCACCGCCACCGCCGAAGGAGCCGATCAATACATTGGTCAGTGAGCGGTTCATTGCTTTACACATCAGCATAGTAAGTATTGTACCCGCAGAACCTACAAGAATACCGCCGGTCAGCATTACAGGATTGTTGTACAGGAAGCCACCAAAGGCAGCGGCCACACCCGTGAAGGAGTTAAGCAGCGATATCACCACCGGCATATCTGCACCACCTATCGGCATTACGAACAGGACACCATAGAGTGCAGCGCAGGCAAGAATAATGTAGAACATAGAAGGCATATCTACATAGCCACCTATCATCACGATGGAGCCTACAAGCACAGCACCCAGCAATACGAAGTTGATGCCTTGTCCGCCGGGAATAGTTTTGTCTTTTATTTTTCCGTTCAGCTTACCCCAGGCGATGATACTGCCCGCGAAAGATACCGTACCTATCACCATACCCAGTACGATAATAGTGAACATACCCGCGTCGGGTGTAGGATTATGATGGTATTCCACCACGGAGATAAGCATGGCGCAGGCACCACCCATACCATTAAAGAGACTTACCATTTCGGGCATCGCCGTCATTTGTACTTTCTTGGCAGCCATAGTACCTACTACAGTACCAATAACCAGTGCGGCAAATATCCAACCGTAATTATGTAGCTTCTCACCCATACCATTTCGGTAAAGGAAAATAGTAGCCAATATTGATATCACCATACCGAAAGCCGCAACAAGGTTCCCCTTACGCGCAGTATCAGGATGAGACAACATTTTGAGGCCCATGATAAAGGTGATGGAACCAATGAGGTAAGAAAGCAGTAATACTGAGTAGCCGTTGAGTATATCCTGAAGTTGATCCATATTGTTCTACTGAATGATCAAATGATTTGATTGATGATTATTTTTTCTTTTTTTTCTTGCTGAACATTTCCAGCATTCTATCCGTTACCACAAAGCCACCTACCACATTCAGTGTACCCAGTACAACCGCCAGGAAGCCGAGTGTCAGCGCCAGATAATCATCCGTGTGTGCCTGTCCCATTACTATGATAGCGCCGATGATCACCACTCCATGTATTGCATTCGCACCACTCATCAGCGGTGTGTGCAGTACGGATGGCACACGAGAGATCACTTCTATTCCAAGGAATATTGAGAGTATCACTATCGTGATAAGCTGATAGTTACTGATAAAAAAGTTGATTAAACCGTCCATATATTTTCAGAATAAGTTTGTTATTAATTTACGGTTGCTGATAATGATGAGGCAACTCTTTCATTCACTATTTTACCTTCGTATGTTATGCAGGTACCTGCTACCAGGTCGTCTGCCATATTCAGGTTCAGGTTGCCGTCTTTGTCTATGATAAGTTTCAGGAAGTTGAGCACATTCTTGCTATATAGCTTGCTGGCATCAGCAGGCATGGTTGCGGAAAGGAAGGAATTACCTATTATGCTCACACCATTGTGCATCACTGTTTCGTTATTCTTAGTGTAGTCGGTATTACCACCGGTTACAGCAGCCAGATCTATGATCACAGATCCTGCGCGCATATCATTTATCATAGCGGCAGTTATCAGTATCGGGGCTTTTCTTCCCGGTATCTGCGCTGTAGTGATGATGATATCTGCTTTCTTAGCGTGTTCGTGTATCTTATCTCTCTGCCTGTTCTGGAAATCTTCGCTTTGTTCTACTGCATAGCCACCTGCCTTTGAGGCATCGGCTGCACCTTCCACTTCTACGAACTTGGCGCCAAGGCTCATTACTTCTTCTTTCACCGCAGGACGTGTATCAAATACTTCCACTACCGCGCCCAGACGACGCGCCGTTGCAATAGCCTGGAGCCCCGCCACACCCGCACCCAGTATCAAGACCTTAGCAGGAGGAATACTACCCGCTGCGGTCATGAACATAGGGAAGTAACGGCTGTACTCCGTAGCGGCAAGTAATACCGCTTTGTAACCCGCAATATTTGCCTGCGAACTGAGTACGTCCATAGACTGTGCCCTTGTGGTACGAGGTATAGTATCAAGGCTAAAGGTGGTATATCCTTTTTCCGCCCATTGCTGCATCAGCGAACCATTGAACAGAGGCTGGTAAACTCCCAGCATACTTCCGCCTGGCTTTAAGCCTGAAATGTTTTCCGCATTAATAGCTAAAACAAGGTCTGCTCCCGATTGTATTGACGACGCGTCTTTTATCTGCGCACCGGCATCAGTATATGCGGTATCGCTGTAGAATGCGGCTTCTCCCGCACCCTGCTCTACCCATACCGATACATTCATCTTTACCAAAGCAGCCACTACCTCCGGCACCAACGATACCCTCGTTTCCGGCGCACGTTCTTTCAAAACACCTATGATCATAAAGAAATTGAAAACATTTAGAGATATGAAATATAGGTACTTGTTTTGACAAAACAAAGGATACTCGATACTGGATGCTCGTTTCTCGTGACTGGATACTCGCAGTTAGATACTCAATATCGGATATACAATGGGATGGAAACATCGTATATATTCGTGATATCCAGCATCAAGTATCAAGAAAACGAGTATCTAGCAGCGAGTATCCAGCAGCGACACCGTATCTTTGCGCCCTTATGCATTATTTATCAGCGGAACGTATCAGCAAATCATACGGAATTAAGCCGCTTTTTGAGAATATCACTTTTCACATCAGCGAAGGGGATAAAATAGCTTTAGTGGCTAAGAATGGTAGCGGGAAATCGACTTTACTGAAGATCCTCGCCGGGCAAGACGTGCCCGACGGCGGCAAACTCACTATCCACAAGGATGTAACGGTGGCTCTTTTTGAGCAGGAACCTAAGTTTGACGAGAACCTTTCAGTGCTGGACAACATTTTCCATGTGAAGAACCCTGTAGTAGAAGCTCTGCGCGACTATGAAAAACTGGTGGACAGCGGCAATACAGACCCTGATGAGATGGGCAATGCACTCACTCGTCTGGATGAGCTTGGCGCATGGGAACATGAAGCGAAGGTGCAGCAAATACTCTCCAAACTGAATATCCACCACCTCGACCAGGTAGTTAGCACGCTCTCGGGCGGGCAACGTAAGCGTGTGGCGCTGGCTCAAACACTAATAGACATAGGTTTTGAGCACAAGCACGTCCTGCTGATAATGGATGAGCCTACCAACCACCTTGATGTGGAAATGGTAGAGTGGCTGGAACACTATCTGAACCAGGAAAAAGTAACCCTGCTGATGGTGACCCACGATCGTTATTTCCTTGATACTGTCTGCAACGAAGTATGGGAAATAGACGACAGCGAGCTGTTTGAATACAAAGGTGACTACGAGAACTACATGGAAAAGAAGGCTGCCCGGATAGACAGCCAACTGGCAAGTATAGACAAAGCGAAGAACGAATACCGCAAAGAGCTGGAATGGATGCGCAAGCAACCAAAGGCAAGGACCGTTAAGTCGAAAAGCCGCCAGGACAACTTCTACGAAGTAGAGGCAAAAGCCAAACAACGCATAGAAGACAATAAGATAGAACTGCAAATGAAAATGAACCGCCTGGGCGGGAAAATTGCAGAACTGAAGAAAGTGTACAAAAGCTTTGGTGACAAGGTGCTGATGAAGGGCTTTGACTATACCTTCAAAAAAGGCGACCGTATTGGCATCATAGGCAAGAACGGTGCGGGCAAGTCAACCTTCCTGCAAATGCTACAGGGGCTGGAACCTGCCGATAGCGGCAAGGTAAATATCGGTGACACTGTGGTATTCGGTAACTTCTCACAGAAGGGCCTGGAGATAAAGGAAGACATGCGCGTGATAGAATATGTGAAAGACATAGCAGAGACCTTCCCGCTGGCGGGTGGTGGCTCTATGAGCGCTTCACAGTTCCTGACCTTATTCCTGTTCCCACCGGAGCAGCAGTATACTTATCTTTCCAGCCTTAGTGGTGGCGAGAAAAAACGTTTGCAACTGCTTTCCATACTATTCCGCAGCCCCAACTTCCTGATACTGGATGAACCGACCAATGATCTTGACCTCCCTACCCTCGCCGTTCTGGAGAAATTCCTGAGTGAATACCAGGGTTGCCTGATCATTGTATCGCACGATCGTTATTTCATGGACAGGCTCGTAGATCACCTCTTTGTTTTTGAAGGCGAAGGTTATATCCGCGATTACCCGGGCAACTATTCCCAATACCGCATCTGGCAGAAAGAAGAAGAAAAAAGAGAACAACAACTGGCTAAGAATCCACCGCCTGTTGTAGAGGAAGCTCCGAAGGTGGCGACAAAGGAGAAGAAGAAATTCTCCTTTAAGGAAAAACACGAATTCGAGCAACTGGAAAAGGATATGCCTGCGCTGGAAAAAGAAAAGGAAGAAATATCTCAAAAGATGAGCTCTGAGAACGTATCATTCGACGAGATACAGAAGCTCAGCAATAGAATGATAGAAATAACCACTCTGCTGGAAGAAAAAGAACTTCGCTGGTTGGAATTGAGTGAGTATATTTCATAACATTTCAAACGATGACCAAATGAAAGCATTAAAACTACCACTGTTAGCATTTATAATACTGCTGGGCAGTTTGGGTGTAAGTGCACAAACCGCAGAAGAGATCATGACTAGGCATCAGGCAGCCATAGGCGGCGATGCATGGAACAAAATAAACAGCATGAAGACCACCATAAAAATGGTTGCTGCAGGACAGGAAGTAGGCGTAATAGAGACCGTAGTAAGAGGTAAAGGAGTTCGTAGTGAAATTACTATGGGCGGATTGAGCCAGGGTTACGAAATAGTAACCCCAACCGGAGGCTGGAACCTGGACCTGATGACACCTGATGCTAAACCTGGTATCACCAAGCCTACAGCAATGCCTGCTGAGCGGGTAAAAGAATTACAAGATCAACTTGACCCCAGCGATGATTACATCAACTATAAGGAGAAGGGGTTTAAAGCAGAGCTTTCAGGAAAAGAAGCTGTAAATGGTACCGAATGCTACAAGTTGAAGATTACCGGCAAAAGTGGCATCCCCAAGACCGTGTACTTCGATGCAACCACCTACTATAAGGTAAGGGATATTGAAAGAGTGGAGACCGCCCAGGGCGCAATGGACATAGCCACCACATTCAGCGATTTCAAGAGATTTCCTGAAGGTATAGTGTTGGCAATGAAAGCAAAGAACGATTACCAGGACATAACCATTACAGACGTTGAGCTGAACAAAACGATAGATGACAACGTTTTTAAGCCATAAATATGTAAAACTGTATTTTTCTTAAAATAATTTAACTAGGCTGCACCGGCAATATGTAAGCTATTATGTATTTTGCAGTCAAATATTTAAACATAGAAAATAAATGAGAACATTAAAACTATCGCTGTTCGCTTCCGCTATGCTGTTGGGCAGTTTCACGATGACTGCACAATCAGCAGATGATGTAATGAATAAGCATATTGCTGCTGTAGGTGGCGCCGATAGCTGGAAGAAAATAACTTCCCTGAAGAAAGTGGGCACTGTAAGCATACAAGGCAACGAAGCAAAGGTGACTCTTAACCAGGTACAGAACAAAGCGTTCCGTATGGACCTCGACTTTGATATGCAAGGCACTGTCATCAACAACTACGTAATTTTTACAGCTACTGAAGGCTGGCAGTTTTTCCCGATCGGCGGCCAGACAGAACCACAAGCAATGCCTGCTGAACAACTTGCATCTACTAAAGAAGCACTTGACCTGACAGACGAAGTTATCCTGCTGAAACAAAAAGGCACAAAAGCAACTTATGTAGGTAAAGAAAAAGTAGATGGCAAAGATTGTCACAAAGTGACTGTAGCTGATGCTGATGGTGACATTACAATGTATTTTGATGCTACAACTAATTTCTTAACAAAGAAAACAGAAATGGCTGAAGTACAACCTGGTCAAAAAGCTGAAGTAGTAAGCACATACCTTAACTACAAAAAATTACCTGAAGGCATCTCTGTACCAATGTCCGGTGCAGACCCGAACTTTGGTGAAATGACTTTCACTTCTGTTGAAGCGAATAAAACAATTGAAGACAGTGTTTTCAAACCTGCTAAATAGTCTCTGAATAATATTCATTGAAAGCCGCCCCGGATAACCGGGGCGGCTTTTTTATGCCGTCACTAACCCATGCCTGTCATCCTGAGCGATAGCGAAGGATCTATCCGCACGTTCGGCGTGGTTCCGTCTCCATAGCTCCCATCCATACTGACAGATGTTTCGCTGTGCTCAACATGACAAGTAAATCTTTGCCCCATACTGCTGCAAGCGTCCGCGCTTGCACCTCGCGCAGAACGACGCGTGATCTCGACAACGCGTCTGACGCTTTGAAGGCTTACTGACACCAACCACAATAAATAAGGGCTGCTTCGTATGAAGCAGCCCTTATCATTATCAATATTCCTTAAAACTATTAGTCAGAACTTTCACCATTCAACTGATCCAATTCAAACATCAGCGTGAAACGCAGTGTGTTCGAAAGAGGGTTACGGTTGATACCTGAACCGGAAGGAATCAGGTAAGCTACGTTGATATTAAATACATTGTATTTCACACCTACACCGCAGCTAAAGTATTTACGGTCACCTTTGGTCTTGTCTTCATAGAAGTAACCCGCACGTACCGCAAATTGATTTTGATACCAGTATTCAGCACCCAGGGAAAGCTGGAACTCTCTCAGCTCTTCGCCAAAACCTCCCGGTGCATCACCAAACGAACCGAACATACCTGATACCACAGATTTGTCGCGAGGGTAATATTGGTTTCCTGCAGCATCAAATTGCGGACTAGGCACCATCAGTTTATTTACATCAAGCGCTACTGTTATCTTATTGTATTCATCAGCCTGGTGAGTAAATGCACCACCTAAGCCAAGATTGATAGGAATAAAGTCTCTCACATTTACACTGTAAGAAATTTTAGAACCCACATTGCTCAGTATCGCGCCTAGTGCCAGGTTGTTTGTTTTGGCATTATCCAGTTCAGTGGTCTTGTTGTAATACACACCAAGGTCAGCAGCAAAAGCATTACCCGGCTTGTAAGTAGTACCTGTACCTTGTGCACCTGCCGCAAGGCCTGAATAAATATACCGTAAGCTAAGACCTGTAGATAAATACGGAGACAGACGGCGAGAGTAACCCACATCAAATGAGAACTCACGTGGCTTACCTGTTCCTACAGGCTGTGCATTAATATCTGTATAATTGATGTCACCCAGGTTAAAATAACGAAGCGACGCACTCACTGCCTGGTTATCTTCAGGGCCGAATTTTGCGAAACCTGAGATATAACCCAGCCATATATCCGGCACAAGGTCTTTCAACCATGGAGTATATGTCAGCGAAACACCGTATTTCTTAGCCGCGAAAGGTATTTTCGCAACATTCCAGAATTGTGCGTTTGCATCTGCACTGATAGCAATACCAACATCACCCATTCCGCCTGAACGAGCATCAGGGGATATTCTTAAAAATGGTACTGCGGTGGTAATAGTATTTACAGTATTTTTTGATCCATTCACATTCGAATTCTGCGCATGCGCAACATTTCCCGAAAAACAAGCCATCAGACCCAAGCCAATTAAAGCAAAGCGTTTTGCCATCCTATTATTATTTATTTTTTTAATGTTCTGCAAAGATATTTGATTACTACTAGAATATACACGGTTATATCAAAAATTATACCGCATATTCCCCTTTAACGGATAATTACAAGCTTTTGGTATGCTGTCTCATTTATTCCTGTAGCTGTAGCAAGCTTCAGGCGATAAACATAAAGGCCATTTGCTATCTGCTGGCCGTTATTATCCGTTCCATCCCATGTTATTTCTACACTACGGCTACCTGTTGGGGTAAAATTCTGCCTTATCGTGCGTACCAATGACCCCGAAGTGCTGTATATGTTAATACTTACATCCATTGCTTCATCAGGGTGATTATGCTCAAAAACGAAATGTGTCTTGTCACTGAACGGGTTCGGATAGTTCATCAGGTTGTTTATCCTTACCACTTCCCCATCTGCAACCTCAAAGTTCACTGTTCCTTCTCCTGAGTTATTATTCACATCCCAGGCTTTTACCGTCAGTGAGTGCTTACCATTACTCAAACCCGTTACAGGGAAATAGACGTATCCTTTCTTGTAAGTGTTAGGCTCTGTTTCATAATAGTCATTCATTATGTACGGGTTTTGCGCGTCACCATCCAGTATAGCTGTCAGATCATGCCCCACTGTGTTGCCCGACACATTAATGCCTGTTTCGTCTTCCAGCACTACGTATAGCAGCGTATTAGCACCTGTTAAGCCTCCATCTCTGAAGAGTGAGTCCTCTATATAAGGCATTACTACCGGAGGTGTATTCTCTATCACCGGGTTATCCGAAAATCCACCTACTGCAAACGTAGTATCATCACCGGCGGCATCAGTAACACCATTTTCAGCATAAAGGCTCATTTTGCAATTGCCCATATCGTAGTTAATATCTTTCGGTGCTATAAAAGCGAACGTAAAGCGGCCATTTACCACATTCACTCTTCCCTTGTATATTACGTTGTTCTGTATTTTATATTTTCTGCTGGTGCTGGTAATTGCCTGCACCACTTTAGGCTTGTCGTAAATGGTGGCATACAGCCTGCCATTAAAGTCTTGCAGCATCGAGTTGTTATCATCTACTACCTGCCCGGAAACAGTGAAGGCACCCAGTGCACTAATAGTATCTATTATCTCCCCTGTAGTTCCATTGTTCAGGGAGTCTATCTGAATATTGAACTCCGGGAATGCAGGCACCAGGGCAGGGTCTCCCAATAGCGCAAATTTCCTGAAGTTGATCAGCTCTCCCGGATCCATTGATGCCTGGTAAGTCTCATTTTTCGCCAGGCGGAAGGCATCTCCCAAAGAGTAGTTTTTCCCGTTTTTATAGGCAAACTGATCTTGCAGAAATTGACTGTTGATCTTTCGGTTACCCGATGCATATACCAGTGCGGTAGTGGTAAGTGTAGCAATTGCTCCACCATCATTTTTCAACATCAGTGCCTCACCCGAAGAAACATATTCGGGGTGATCAAACTGGCCATAGTCGCAAGTTGCAGTAATGATGATCGGCAGCTTATTTATGTTCTTCCATTTGCTGTAATCATCCTGTATTATCATGCGCTCATCTGCCAGCACTTGTGTATTACCATGCCCGCTATAGTTCAGCAGGAAGGTTCCTTTGAATATCTGGTCGTTGATCGCTTTATTCGCATCAGGTGCTCTCAGCCCACCGGGAGTAGCAATTCTCCTTATCGCGTCAAGATATACCTTAGAGAAGTTGAAGATATTGGTGTTCGATAAGATAGCCCCTCCCATGGTTTCTGCATCATTCATATGGTCTCCCGCACCATCAGCATTATCAGCTGCAAGCGATACCGAGAGTTTCCACGGACCGAGCGAATTAGGGCTCTTGTAGTTTTTTATTTTATTGATCAGTGCTTGCGCATCCCCTTCCTGTATTACAGGAAAACGGCCAACACCTATGTCCATAGTATTGAATACACCCGTAAGGTTTTCTATGTTTTCATTATCGTCAAGGAAGGAGAAAAAATCATCTCCGCTATAACTTTCTATAGAGTAGTTATATTCCAAAGACTCGAACGTCGGCACATAGTTGCTATTATTAGTTATCCTGTCCTTATAGTCGTAAGAGCCATCACCAAACAGCAACAGATATTTGGGCATCTGCGCAGTGTCGTTGCCTGCACGGTCGTAGAACATTTTCGCATAATCACGTATCGCGCTGATGTCTTGTCCGCCTGACGAAAATTCGTTGTACACCTGTCCTGTTGTGGCTACTACTACCCTCAGGTTACGCGCCCTGTGGAAATCTGCCAGTTCGTTCGCCTGGTTGATGAATTTAGGATGTGTTACTATTATGTAATCTACCTGCTCAGAGCCATGCAGGTTTTGATTATCCACTTTGCTTACAAAAGCAGGCACCGGTAAGTCAGAACCATTTATCGCTGCAAACTCATGCAGAGTTGCGGCATCCTGTGTAAAAGAATATGTACTGCCGTTCAGGCTGCCACTCATTCGCACCGGCATCAGCGGGTCAGTTACATCCCATACCTGTGTGGCGCTGCTAGCGCCTTGCAGGTTGTAGCCCGCTACATTGCCCGCAGCCACCGAACGCATATCCCTGAAGAGTAATTGTTGCACTCCGGATACTGTGAGTTGCCTGCGTGCATTTACTTCTATAAAGTTGAGGAATGCCTTATTCGTGCTCAATGACGCCTGGTAGCTGATCGTTACATCCGTAGAGCCACTCACACTTTTTTCAAACTTTAATTCGGTATCCAACATCGGTGTATAGAATCCGATTATCTGCGTGGTGGTAAAATTCTGACCGTTTACGTTTACAGTATAATTATTGGCCACACCGGGCTCTGTTCTTGCACCCATCCATACTCTGAATTTGGCAGGCTCACCTGTGAGGGGACCCAGGTTCATATTAATGGTATGGCTGAGTGTTTTGCCCGGGTCGCTGCTGAACTCCTCTCCCCACCATTCCTTGCCAAGAGTACCAGGGTTTACGAGGTCCTTTTCATACACCGCGTAGTGGTCAAAATCGTTTACAGTTACATTGGATGCCCCTGCTGGTGCCTGGGTTTGTACCCTTTGCCCCGGGCCCAGGTCGAAGTTCAGAAAGTAATAAGCCTTGTCTTCATAAACATTGGCAATATGTGCAAATGTGCCTATACCGGTAATAGGGTACCAACCTGTAGGCCCTGTAGCATAGAATACTATATAATCGCCATCATTCAGCACACCATCGCCACCATCATTCACCCATATCGGGTTCTCTGTAAGGTCACTTTGGCGGGGCACCGCATTATTCTCAGATAGCATATTCCCACCATTGCCATATACCCTTATATTGGCGGTATTTATGCCCGATGGGGATACCCCAAGACTATTAGCGATAAAGTTAAAATCTACTTTTACAAAGCCGATGGCTTCCACTGCTATTTTGTACCAGTTGCCGCTTGCCAACACAGAGGAGCTTGCCGTGCTTTTAGCCTGCGGTATTTCAGGGGCTAAAGAAGGATTTTCCGTCACTGTTACACCCAGGCTTGCTATCCTCCGTGCAGCTCCGGTCGCTTCATCGAGGCTATAGGCAGGTATGCGTATAATGGCAAAGGGGCGTTTGCGCTCTTTGCCTAGTACTACCTGGAATTTTGAAGGATCTGAAGGCAGTGCTGTCAGGGGGATCTGCCCGATAGGCAAATAGTTGATCTCCGTCAATTTGATGTCTGGGATAGCATAATGTTCCAGCCATACTTTTTTGGCAAAAAAACCACTACTGATATCGGATTCCGATACCGTAAATGTGTTTTTTGAATCAGCCTCCGCTGATAATACAGCAGTAAAAGACAGGATAAGGATAAAAGCTAATTTTCTCATAGGATGATATGCGCTGATGGTCATTAATTTATGCTGTATCAAAAATACGTAAATACTAAGGAAATGGTTCATTTGTAAGTCAAATCTGACACATATCAAACGTGATATGACACAATTTATTATAGAACATCATATACTAAATATTTTGTTTTCAATTATACTAGTATTGAAAGCTTGACTTTTTAAAAAGAATGGTCTATCATTGTAACACTTTTAGGTTTAAATCAACCCAATTCGTAGCAAATATTTTTCTTTAGATTATGAAAAGATCACTCATTGGTGCGGGCTTGCTGTGTATAGGAGCAAGTATGTTTTTAACGGCATGCTCTACCAAAAAATACAGCGGGTACTCAAGTTCTACAGGATGGAATTATAACAGTCCACGTTTAGGCGGCTTCAGCTACAGGGACTACCCTGGTATGGAGACAGGTCCCGGACTTGCTTTTGTTGAAGGCGGACGTTTTACAATGGGCCAGACAGAACAAGACCTCGCGACTATCGAACGCAACAACATTCCGCGTACTGTTTCAGTCTCTTCATTCTATATGGATGAAACAGAGGTTTCTAACGTACACTACCGCGAGTATATATACTGGTTGCAACGTGCATACGGTAATGACTATCCGGACTTGATAACAAAGGCAAAACCGGATTCAGCTGTATGGCGCCAGGCTTTGGCTTACAACGAGCCACTGGTTCAGTACTACTATTCTCATGCCGCTTATTCTCACTACCCTGTAGTAGGTGTTAACTGGAATCAGGCAAAAGCTTTCGCTACATGGCGTAGTGACAGGGTTAATGAGTATAGGCTCATCAGCTACGGTATCTTAAAAGCAAACGCTAACCAAAGTGGTGAAGACGTTTTCACAACAGAAACTTATGTCAACGGACAGTATGATGGTACTCCCGGCAAAGGCAGGTTAGCTGATCTTGATCCTAACAGTGGTGGTAAGCGTAATGCTACTTATGCTGATGGTTTCTTATTGCCAAACTACCGCCTCCCTACAGAAGCTGAGTGGGAATATGCCGCTCTGGGCCTGAAAGGAAATAATCCTGAGCCTGAAACTCATCGCCGTCGTGGTGAAGAGGTGATCACTGACCGTAATGTTTATCCTTGGCCTGCTAAAGAAGGTACCCGCTACGGTATCCGCAACGAGCACCAGGGTCGTTTCTTAGGTAATTTCAAGCGTGGTGCCGGTGATGCGATGGGTGTTGCAGGTGGCTTGAATGATAACGCAGATATCCCTGCTCCTGTTTATTCTTACAAACCAAATGCTTTCGGTCTGTACAACATGGCTGGTAACGTTAGTGAGTGGGTTCTCGATACTTATCGTCCTAACTCTCCTCAGGATGTTTCTGACTTCCGTCCGTTCCGTGGTAATGTTTACGAAACATATGTACGCCTGGCTGAAGATAACAGCCTTGAAGAAAAAGACAGCTTAGGCCGCTTACCTCGTCGCGTAATGGCTGACGAAGAAATGGCTGAGATGACAAGACTGAACTTACGTCATGCTGACCTTCGCGCTTCTATGGACGGTGACAGTACTTCAGGCTACACTTACAAATATGGTGAGAACACGCTGGTAAGTGATGATGCAAAGGTGATCAAAGGTGGCTCTTGGGCTGACCGCGCTTACTGGATGTCTCCTGGTACACGCCGCTATATGCAGGCTTCACAAGCTAGCTCTACTGTAGGTTTCCGTTGCGTAATGGATCGCCTGGGTAGCCCTAACGGTGACAATAGCTCTCGCGCAGGTAACTACTTCGGTAAAGGTTCTAAAAGAAGATAATTAATAATCTCAAGATATCAGGAAACCCCTTTCATTACGAAAGGGGTTTTTTATTTTTACAACAAACTCAACAAATTGGAAATCTCAGCACTCTATAATATTTACCTTGCTAACCCTTCTATACAGACCGACAGCAGAAAAATAAAACCCGGCGATCTGTTCTTCGCCCTCAAAGGCCCCAGCTTCAACGGCAACCTGTTTGCAACGCAAGCGCTCACCGACGGTGCTGCTTATGCAATAGTTGATGAACAGGAATATGCTACCAATGACAGATGCATTGTGGTAACAGATGTATTGCACACACTCCAGGCATTAGCCACACACCACAGGCAGCAATTCAACATCCCTTTTATAGCCATTACAGGCTCTAACGGAAAGACAACTACGAAGGAACTGATAACGACGGTGTTAAGGCAGCGATACATCACTTATGCTACCGATGGCAACTTGAATAATCACATAGGCGTACCGCTCACGCTTTTGAAAATAAAAAGTGATGCAGAAATGGCAGTGATAGAAATGGGTGCCAATCATCTGAAAGAAATAGAAAGCTATTGTAAAATAACATTGCCAACGCACGGACTAATTACCAATTGCGGTAAAGCCCATATAGAAGGCTTTGGCGGCATTGAAGGCGTAAGAAAAGGGAAAGGTGAGCTGTATGATTATCTGCGTGAAAAAGGCGGTGTGATCTTCAGAAATAGCGATCTCGATTATCTTGAAGACATGGCAAAAGGAATGGCTGATCAAATAACCTATGGCAGCGCCGATGCAGATTACATTGGCAGACCTGTGATGGATGAAGTATTCCTGGGTATAGCCAGCCTGAACAGGCATACTGAAACTCTGATCAAAACAAAGTTGGTAGGTGAGTACAATTACCCTAATGTAATGGCAGCTATCGCTATTGGTTTACACTTCAATATCGAGATAGTAGATATAAAGGCAGCCATTGAATCATACGACCCCGATAACAGCCGCTCACA
The DNA here is from genome assembly GCA_002483105.1 of Bacteroidetes bacterium UBA7674. GTDB lineage: Bacteria > Bacteroidota > Bacteroidia > Chitinophagales > Chitinophagaceae > MKUN01. The sequence goes on along the minus strand of DLHG01000009.1, from coordinate 397,334 downwards.
ATGGATAACCAAGGGGAGCAACAGCATTATACTGGACGCTTACAATGCCAATCCCACCAGTATGAAGGCAGCCATTACCAACTTCGCCAATGCGCAGCTAAATAACAAAACACTATGGCTCGGTGGCATGAAAGAAATGGGTGCGGATGAAGCTAAAGAACATGAAGAACTCGTTGCATTCATCACGCAATTTCAATGGAAGGATGTGATACTGGTTGGGAAAGAATTTGAGGGTATCTCAGGTAGCTACAAGCACTTCAATACTTCTGCAGAGGCAGCTAAATATGTCAGTTCAAGAAAACCTGCTGACGCAGCTATACTTATTAAGGGATCACGGGGTTCAAAGATGGAATCACTACTGGAGGCACTTTAGCTAATATCAGCTTTTCTCTATAGCCTTGTCTATACGGGCGATCATGGAGTCAACGTCTTCTTTCATAAAGCCGTTGTTGTCGCCGGTGGCTATGTCGGCGGCGTAGGTAAGTAATGTCATCGCCAGGAAATCCTGATCGTCTTTACCTGCATAGTGCGTACGCATTTCTATTACCTTTTCTTCAGCCAGCTTTACAGCTTTGCGCACAGCCTCTTCTTCCTGTGGTTTTATGCGTATCCTGTAGCTGCGTCCGCCCAGCCATACAGTAACAGGTATCAGTTCTTCGTCTGCCATAAACTATGCTTGTGCCTGCTCTGATGCAGGTAACACTTTTTTATGAATAAGCCTTTTCTGAAAGAATACTAAGGTTAATACACCTACGGATATTGCCGCATCTGCTAAATTAAACACCGGCTCAAAAAATTCAAAATGATTACCACCTACAAACGGCATCCACTTAGGGAATGTACCACTGAAAAGCGGGAAGTAAAACATATCTACTACCCTGCCCTGCAGGAATTGCCCGTAACCTTCACCGAAAGCAGTGAACTCAGCAATATTACGCGTATGGTAACTACTATTGGTAAATATCATCCCGTAGAACATACTGTCTATCAGGTTGCCCAATGCACCTGCCAGTATCAGGGCGCCACAAATGATAGCGCCACGGCTGTATTCCTTTACCACCAACTTCTTCAGCAGGAAGAATCCGAAAGTAACAGCCACCAGGCGGAACAGGGTTAATATAATTTTGCCAATAGGTGCGTCATTCAGCCTCATGCCGAAAGCCATCCCTTCATTCTCCAGGAAGTGCAGGCGGAACCAATTCAAACCCAATACATGCACTTCACCTTCCACACCATAAGGCAGGTGGGTCTTGATATATATTTTGATGGCCTGATCTAAAAAGATAATGATCAGTATCAGTATGATCGCATTACGATATTTCACTTGCGGATAGCTTTATTAACCGTCCAAAGATACATTTGTTGGGGTATTAGCAAAAAGATAAATTGGCCCGGCCTGTTAAAAAAAACGGGCTTCATCCAGAATGGATGAAGCCCGTCTCTAAAATATAATAAAAGCTTACTTCATGTGTACTTCCGCAGCTTGCAGTATTTCTTTGTCAGCACCGTTGTGGTGGATAAAGGCAAAAACAGAGCAATGTTCCGGTTTTATATAAGTGGTATTCAACAGCGGCGAGTTTGCTTTGAGTTTCTCCAGAAGTTTCACGGTTATGGTTTTCTCAAATACCCTTCCCGCTTCATAAGCACCCTGCATTTCCAGCTCCAGGCCATTGATACCATTGGGCGAGATCAGCCCCCTGAGTACATGCACGTGCGGATAATTCTCTAATATAGTGGTGGTTGTCTCCTGGTAGTCTAAGATACTATCTTGTATAACTCCAACGGTGACAAACGCCTTTTTACTTACAGGAGATGTAAAAGTTACAGTCACTTTCACTTTCAGCGTTTGATCAGCCTCATTGTAGGTAGAGGTTAACTCCAGGTTGGCTTTGGTAGGTACATCTTTACGAACATTTACCGCACCCGCCCATTTGTTTCTATCCAGCAACAATAATGATCCGGAAGGCACCCTGTCAACACCTCCGGAAGGCAACGCACTCGCTTCGCTATCGTATATGCCACTATTCACCTCGTTAGAAATAGGTGTCCTGAAATCATCTTTAGTGAGTTTACCATCTTTATCTATAGGGGCGGTAAGATTATTGTTCTCCATATACAACCCTATCGCTATCAGCCGGTCGCCAAGATCCTCTTTGAGACCTTGCACTATGGCATGCCCTGCAGGACAGTTAGGACACTTAACACCGGTAAACTCTTCCAGTAGCACATTACGCGCCTGCGCCCCCGGCACAGGAGACACCACGTACGTAGTATCACCGGCCTCCGCCGCTACATCTTCCAAATTGATAGCAGGGCCTATCTCTTCGCAGGAAGCGAATAAAACAGCACCTAATGCTACTGCCCAAAGCTTGTTTCTGAACATTTTCTCCTTATTAGTTTAGTCTTGCAATTTAAAGAATATTCTCCAATAGCTGCCCTTCCCTATCTTCCTCTGAGGAAACAGGGGGTTTTGCGTAACTTTGCACCCTACAAACATGTAATAATGGAAGAAAGCAAGCGTCAGAAGCAGGTAAGCAAGCTATTACTGGAAGAAATGAGCGGGATATTTCAGAGGGAAGGTATCAACATCGTAGATGGTGGCATGATATCCATCTCTAAGGTGTCCGTTACCCCGGATCTCCTGGAGGCAAGAATATACCTGAGCTTTTTCCAGATAAAAGATGTACCTGCATTTTTGCGCGAAATAAGGACACGGACCAAAGAACTTCGCGGCCTGCTGGGTGGCAGGGTGCGCAACCAACTGAGAAGGGTACCTGAACTGACTTTCTTCAACGACGATACACTTGACTACGTAGATAAAATGGAAGACCTGTTCAAACGCATAAAAGAACAAGGCAACGAAAACACACCCGACACAGAAAGCTAAAGAATGAACCGCACCCTGGTATGGCAAATAGTGTGGCGTTACCTGCGTGGCAAAAGAACTGCCAACGCAGTGCCGCTGCTATCACGCATCAGTATGATAGCCATAGGGGTGGCCAGTTGCGCTATGATAGTGCTGCTATCGGTATTCAACGGGCTGGTGGGTGTGGTACAAGACTCTTACACAGCTTTTTACCCCGACCTCAGAATAGTGCCGCAGAAAGGCAAGTTCTTTTCTCTTAGTCCGGAACAAATTCAACAGATCAAAAAAATAAACGGCATCGCATTGATCACTACCACGCTGGAGGATAATGTGCTGATGAACAATGCCGGAAAAGACAACCAGGTAGTTACCGTGAAAGGGGTAGACAAGGATTATTTCACGGTAAACAATATCGCACCATTTATTTCCGAAGGCAACAAGACCATCACCAACCAGGGCACACCCGATGCCATTGTAGGCGCTTCTATCATGGCTATGATGGGTATGGTACCGAACCAGGGCATCAATACCATAACACTTTACTACCCCAATGTTCACAGCACCAGCGCTGCGAATCCGATGTCTGCATTTACCACCATCACACTTACCCCAACGGGCCAATTCACAGGACTACAGGAGTTTGACAGTAAATACATACTGGCAGCTCTGCCACTGGTGCAAGGCCTCTTCCAGGCAGAAGGACAATACTCCGCGATAGAACTAAAACTAACCGAAGGCGCTGATGAAGACGACGTAAAAGAGCAGCTACAAAAAATAGCAGGCCCTGGTTATAAACTTGAAAGCCGCTACGAACAAAACCAGACAGCCTATACCATTATGATAATGGAAAAATGGGCCATGTACGCGATACTGATACTGGTACTTATCATAGCCTCATTCAACATGATAGGCGCGCTTTCTTTATTAGTATTGGAAAAGGGCAAAGACATTTCGATATTAAGGGCAATGGGTGCAGAGCCATCAACTATTAAAGGCATCTTCCTCGGCGAGGGCATGTTGTGGACTATGGTGGGCGGGCTAGCAGGCCTTGTACTCGGCTTTATCATCTGCATCTGCCAGCAACAGTTTGAAATCGTAAAGATGCAGGGCTTCGTGGTTGATTCCTTTCCTGTTATCATTAAGTTCACCGACTTCCTACTCATCATCTTCACCCTGATGATAGTAGGTCTGATGGCCTCTTGGCGGCCCTCTCAAAAAGCCGTAAGACTGGATTTGCCCGGTTTAAAATCATAAAGAAAAGGCGGTCAAAATTTGACCGCCTTTTCTTTATTGTGTTACATCTTCTCCGGCAGCCTGATACCCAACAGGTTCATTGCATGCCTCAACGTATTAGCAGTAATAATGATCATCATCAGGCGTAATTGCTTTTTCTCTTCATTCTCCGCCTTTGAAATACTATGTGCATCGTAGAACGAGTTGAACAACTGTGCTACATGGAACGAGTAGTTACAAAGCAGCGAAGGATTATATTCTTCAGCCGCCGCTTCCAGTATAGATGAATATTGTTCCAGGGCTAATACCAATTTCTTTTCTGCCGGGGCTATTGCTTCTTTTAGTTTCAATGAATCGAAGCCCTCATTACCATTCAATGAAACACCCTCTTTCCTCAGTATAGAACAAATACGTGCGTGTGCATATTGAATGAACGTAGCTGTAAAACCATGCAGGTCTATTGACTCCTTAGGGTTGAAGATCATTTTCTTCTTTGGGTCAACACGCAGAAGATAAAACTTCAATGCACCTAAGCCTATCGTTTCATACAGCACTTTCAATTCATCTTCTGTAAATCCTTCTGTTTTTCCTGCCTGCTCCGTTTGCTCTTTCGATAGCGATATCATTTCGTCTATCATATCATCGGCGTCCACTACAGTACCTTCACGGCTCTTCATACGGCCGCTTGGCAGTTCCACCATACCATAAGACAGGTGGAAGATACCATCAGCACAAGGCTCACCCAACTTTTGCAATATCAGCTTCAGCACCTGCATGTGGTAGTTCTGCTCATCAGCTATTACATAGATGGATTGATCCAGCTTGAAGTCATTGTATTTCAGAACAGCAGTTCCCAAGTCCTGCGTCATATAGACAGAGGTACCATCTCCACGAAGCAGCAATTTTTCATCTAGTCCGTCAGCTGTAAGATCTATCCATACAGAGCCATTCTCTTTTTTGAAGAGCACACCTTTTTCCAAACCTCTTTCTACTATCTCTTTACCCAATAAGTATGTATTGCTTTCGTAGTACATCTTATCGAAGTCGACGCCCAGCTTCTTATAGCTTACCTCAAAGCCCTTATAGACCCAGCTATTCATCCGCTCCCACAGTTCACGCGTTTCCTGGTCGCCTGCTTCCCATTTCACCAGCATCTCCTGGGCGTCCTTCATTATCTGCGCTTCCTTTTCAGCTACAGCTTCCTCCATGCCGCCGGCAACAAGTGCTGCTACTTCTTCTTTATATATATCGTTGAACTTAACGTAATAATCACCCACCAGGTGGTCGCCTTTTACATTAGCAGTCTCAGGCGTAGCGCCACCTGCGGCGCGCTGCCACGCTATCATTGATTTACAGATGTGGATACCCCTGTCATTTATCAGGTTAGCTTTTACCACATCATTACCATTAGCTTCTAATACCTCCGCCATTGCATAACCGAGGAAAATATTTCTCAGGTGGCCAAAGTGCAGGGGCTTATTGGTGTTGGGAGAAGAGTACTCCACCATTACTTTCTTGCCCGTGGCAGTTTTCTCTACCAGGTTTTCCTTTCCTACAGTTGCGGTAAGGAAGCCCAGCCATTCATTATCATTAATAGAAAGATTAAGAAAACCACTTACCACCTCAAAGCCTGTAAAAAAACCAGGGTTAGACGCCACCAAATGATCGCCCAGTTGCTTGCCTAGAACATCAGGCTTTTGACGCAGTTGCTTCACGAACGGAAAAAGCACAACAGTATAGTCGCCGGTAAACTCAGGTTTGGTCTGGTTCACCGCCACTAATGACAAATTAATATCTATATCTGGATATAAAGTCTGTAGTGCCTGCTTAGTTACTTCCTTTATCCTGCTCGTGAGCGTCATCGCTGGTATCATTTGGCGCAAAAATAGCTTTTTTATGCTTTGCGTTAGGGGATAGCCGCACATTCATCGTCTTATAGGTAATTCGCAGAGGATTTGGCAGGAAGCGGCAGACGGGTATCTCGTCAAATCCCTTATCTTTGTTTTATAGCTATAATAGAAAATGAAAAGATTGCTTTTGTTGGGCATGGGAGCCCTTACCCTGTTTAGTGCCGGATGTGACGAAGAATTTGAACTTGCCGCACCGTACAAAGACGTAACCCTGGTATATGCAATGCTGGATGCCAACGAGGACACTAACTATGTGCGCATACAGAAAGCATTTATGGACGTGAACAAAAGCGCCATAGATATGGCTAAAGTGGGTGACTCCACATTCTACCCGCTTGGAGTATTGGACGTACAGGTAAAAGAAATGCAAGGAAATGTATTAAAAAGCATCACTACTCTTGAACGCGTCTCTATGCCAAAGGAAGACGGCACATTTGCCACCACTCCTAACTATACCTACAGGATGGTAAAGCAGCTGGACGCAGATTACACCTACCGCCTGGTGATCAGGAACACTATAACAGGAGATGTTGACTCTTCTGAAACAGCTATTATTACCAATGACACTGCCAGTCCGAATGATTTCTATATAGACGTATTCTCCCTGAACGGTGTGGCTCCTTTACCTATAGGATTTTCAAGAACTACAACCAATTCCTTTAAATACATTCTACGTGTGCGCGCCCCGGAACCAGCCAAAATAGTGGAAGGTGTTATCAGGTTCTACTACTGGGAAGTAAATGAAAACACGGGTTCTGAAACACGTCATTCACTCGATTTCCCTTTTGCCAAAGTGGTGATACAAACAAGCCCTTCAGCCAGCCTTGAAGTACATAACTCCGCATTCTATACTTTCTTCAATGAAAACCTGAGTGTGGCACCGGCTAACATTAAAAGATACCTTCATTATTGCGACATCTTTGTATATGCCGGCAGCAACGACTATTACGAATACCTGTCGCTTGCCGGCGGCCCTTCCAATGGCCTGACAAGCAATGAAATAAAACCTATTTACACCAACCTGAAAGGAACAGACGTAATAGGCCTGTTCACCACAAGGGGTATAAGAGTAGGCAGGGGTATAGAAATAGACCCGGTTACATTCGATTCTCTTGCAGCTAATCCACTTACACAACCTACAGGCATACAACCTGAAAAATGGAATAAGTAGTAAAAAAGACATTCGTTCGACGCGCCTTACAGCATTGTAAGGCGCGTTTTTTATGCCCTGTCAGCCCGAAACTGACAATATTGCATACAAAGAGGCGTTGGCACATATATTGTCAATATCTGGTACGATTAGTAAACAAAAAATATAATACATAACAAAATTTGACTATGGGAAAGATTATTGGCATTGACTTAGGAACAACCAACTCTTGCGTATCGGTAATGGAAGGTAACGAACCGGTTGTGATAGCAAATGACGAAGGTCGTCGTACCACACCCTCTATCGTGGCTTTTTTAAAGAACGGTGAGCGTAAAGTAGGTGATCCTGCAAAACGTCAGGCGATCACCAACCCTGCTAACACTATCATGTCTATTAAACGCTACATGGGCCGCCGCTTTGATGAGGTAACAGGCGAAATGTCGCACAATTCTTATAAAATTGTAAAGGGCGAGAACAACACTCCCCGTGTAAGCATAGACGACAGGCAATATACTCCACAGGAGATCTCAGCAATGATCCTTCAGAAAATGAAGAAGACCGCTGAAGAGTTCCTGGGATATGAAGTAACTGAAGCAGTAGTAACCGTACCGGCGTACTTTAATGACGCACAACGCCAGGCAACGAAAGAAGCTGGCGAGATCGCGGGCCTGAACATCCGTCGTATCATCAACGAACCAACTGCAGCTGCCTTGGCTTATGGCATGGACAAACAACACAAAGACAGCAAAATAGCTGTGTTTGACCTTGGTGGTGGTACTTTCGACGTATCTATACTGGAGCTGGGTGATGGTGTATTTGAAGTAAAATCTACTAACGGTGATACGCACCTGGGTGGTGATGACTTTGATAAAGTGATCATGGACTGGTTGGCTGAAGAATTTAAAAGGGACGAAGCACAAGACCTCCACAAAGACCCAATGGCTTGGCAGCGCCTGAAGGAAGCTTCCGAAAAAGCGAAGATAGAATTATCATCTTCACAGGAAACGGAAATTAACCTGCCATACATCACTGCAGTAGATGGTGTACCTAAGCACCTGGTACGCAAGCTGAGCCGTGCTAAATTCGAACAACTGGCAGATAGTCTGGTAGAACGTACACTGGAACCTTGCCGCAAAGCATTGAAAGATGCAGGTATGCAGACAAGTGATATAGACGAGATAATACTGGTAGGTGGTTCTACCCGTATCCCTAAGATACAGGAAGTAGTAGAAAAATTCTTTGGCAAAAAACCCAACAGGAGTGTAAACCCTGATGAGGTGGTAGCTATAGGCGCAGCCATACAAGGTGGTGTACTGAGCGGTGATGTGAAGGATGTATTGTTACTCGACGTTACTCCGCTTTCGCTGGGTATTGAAACTATGGGTGGTGTAATGACACGCCTGATAGAGTCTAACACTACGATACCTACCCGCAAAAGCGAAGTATTCTCTACAGCAAGCGATAACCAGCCAAGTGTTGAGATCAACGTGATACAAGGTGAACGCCCGATGGCTAAGGACAATAAATCACTGGGACGTTTCATCCTCGATGGTATTCCTCCGGCTCCGCGTGGGGTTCCACAGGTAGAGGTGATCTTCGATATAGATGCGAATGGCATCCTGCATGTAACAGCTAAGGACAAAGGCACAGGTAAGCAACAGAACATACGTATAGAAGCCGGTAGCGGACTGAGCAAGGAAGAAGTAGAACGCATGAAGAACGAGGCGAAAGCCAATGAAGATGCAGATAAGGAAGTGCGTGAGCGCGTTGAAAAGCTGAACATGGCCGATGGCCTTGTGTTCAACTCAGAAAAACAACTGAAAGAATACGGCGAAAAAATACCTGCTGACCAGAAAACAGTGATTGAAGGTGCAGTTGCCAAACTGAAAGAAGCGCATAAGAACGAAGACCTTGCTACCATAGATAGCGCAGTGGAAGAGCTGAATGCCGCATGGCAGGCAGCCAGCCAGCACATCTATAGCCAGGGACAGGAAGGTGCTCCGGCAGATGGCGGACAGCAACAGGCACAAGGCAACCCTGCCAACGACAACGTTGCAGATGCTGAGTATGAAGAAGTGAAATAAACAGTTAGTTTCAAATAAAAGGAACGCCTCACTGACTAGTGAGGCGTTCCTTTTTTATATCTGTCATGCTGAGCGCAGCGAAGCATCTGTCCACATGAGCTACTTTATACACGGAATAGATACTTCGCTATCGCTCAGTATGACAATTAGTGGTACAGTTTTTTTGCCATTACAGCAAAACTTAACAGCTATGAAAAATACAAGAAAAGAAGACCAAAACCTGGGCAAGAGAACTGACGTGAACAAACCAAGGCCTGAAAACAAGGATGACTTCGACAGTCGTGAAAATAAGGAACAAGGCTATAGAGGAAATGACAACAAGCCCGAAAAGAAAGAAAAGAAAAACACACCAAAATGATAAAGGGGCTCGCGCCCCTTTATCATTTTACTCACAGTCTCAGGTAATTAACTAATCAACTATCTTATCAACGTGACATTTCCCTGCCTCTGGAAGTTCTCACCATTGACGAATGTAGCACGAAGCACATACGCATAGGCTTCCATGGGCTGCTCTTTACCACTGTATGTTCCATCCCAACCTACATCCATACTATTACTCTCAAAAATGAGTGTACCCCACCTGTTAAATATCTTCAGGTTAACCGTAACGATACCGACACCACGAACGTATAAAATATCGTTCATTCCGTCACCATTAGGGGAGAAACCCGTAGGTATATCAATGAGTGGAGATATATCCGTTTGTGCTGTTCTGCATATGGTATCAGGGCAATTATCACTATTATTTGCGGTCAGGCAAACATTGAACAGGTATGTCTTGTTGTAGAGCTTTGACGGATTTTCTTCAGCGCTGGTAGTACCATCACCAAAGTCCCACCGATAAGTATCGGCATACTGCGAAAGATTGAAAAAGTCTATCGGCATGTTCCTTTCAGGTATTACGGGAGTGTAGTGGAAGTCAGCAATTGCCCATCTCCTGATACGCACATTACCGGAGAATGTATCGCTCTTGTTACACGCCTGTTCATTGAAAGCTATCAGCACTACATTATACACGCCTGTTGTATCGTAATGGTGCGTAAAGCTATTTTGTGTGGAGGTAGTGCCATCACCCAGGTACCACTGCACAGATTGTGCATTGGTAGAGCTATGATTGAAGTTCACATCAAATACACCGCACTCATCAGGCAGCGGAGGCGCAACCGCATCTACAAACAGGTTGGTAATCGTAATCGTCTGAGAAACTGAATCAAGTGCATTGCATGAATTAACATCTTGCACCACCAGTGTAATAGTATAAGTACCCGGCCCCGGATAATCGTGAAAGAGCGGATCGGCACCTGTGAAGCTGGTACCGTCACCAAAATTCCAGGTATAAGTTGCCGCTGTCGATACGTTGGTAGAAGTATTGACAATATCTACTCTGAACGAACCACAGCTATCCGTCACAGTGGCAACAAAGCCGGCAGCAATATTCCCGGTGTCCACCGTTATAGTAAGATAAACCGTATCAGCCGCCTTGCAAGCCGAAGGACTGGAACTGGAGGCTATGAATGTAACAGTATATACCCCGGCATTATTGTAGGTATAAGTTGGACTTGCAATTGTACTGGCAGGCGAACCATCACCGAAATCCCACCAATATGTATCCGCATTGGTAGAGTTGTCCTGGAACTGCACAACGAATGGCGCACAGCCCTGGGTAGAAGGAGAGGGGGTTGCCTGTGCTGCTACATCGAAAGTAGTAAATGCCAGCGTGTAAGACACTGTATCATACTCGTTGCAGACAGCACCTGTATCATGTATGTAAAGCGTCACGGTATAAGTACCAAGCCCCGGATAAGTATGCAGTGGTGGCGTCTGACCTGCGTAGGTGGTGTTGTCGCCGAAATTCCAGTTGTATGTAGCACCACTTGATATTACAGTAGAAGTATTGGTAAATGTTGCCGTATAAGGCCCGCAGCTATCCACTATCTGGTAAGTAAAATCACCTATTACGCCGCCACTATCAACAGTAACGGTGATATAGGTAGTATCGGTAAAGTTGCACGCGAAATTGCTGCCCGCAGCAAGCATCACATTATACACACCCGGTGTGGTAAATATATGTGTAGGATTTGTTGCTGTATCTGTTGGCGAACCATCTCCGAAGTCCCAGACAAAAGAAGTAGCATTCGACGATGTATTCTGGAACTGCACGGTTAACGGACCACAACCCGATACGTTGTTGGCCGATGCAATAGCACTCACAATTCCCAGCTCAAAAGCCACTTTCATAGTCACCACGTTCCAACTGGAGCCGTTGTTGGGGAACACGCTGCCTGTACTACCGGGATAAGTTGGTGCATTGGTACAAATACCCTGGTATATAATACCCGCCTTGTCGAAACGGCTGGTACCACCATCTACGTGATCAGCGCTCGTACTCCCGTAATAACTTCCGAAGAGCAGGTTAACCGCATTCGGCCCCAGTGCTATAAAATAGAAATCACCACCACCGGGAGGGGTCAATTGAAATGCATTGGGCGTAACAGGCAAATTGGTCAAATTACCAAAGCCTGAAAAATAGATATTGAGACAGGAGTCAACCATAAAAGCCGTCGGTGCCAGTTGCGTTATATTATTTCCATTCCCGAAAACCGTAGAGACAACAATACCTGTCAAAAGGCTATCCAGCTTCATAATGAATTGTCCGGAACCGGCATTGCTATATACCGAACCCACTACAGGAAATGCTCCTGCCGTCTGACCCATAGTATATACCCCATTATACATATCCACCTGCACACCATAACATTGGTCGTAAGCCGGAGTACCTATATAGGTACAGTTCTGTAAAGGAAAACCGCCTCCGTTTTGATAGCGGGCTACATAACCATCTACAGTTCCACCCTGGAAAGTAGTGAGATAAGCACCAGGCGTAACCGGGAAGTTGGTACTGTTCGTTCCACCTGATACATATACATGCGACTCGTCATTATCCAGCGAAAGCACCACGGCACCATCCACTCCGCTACCTCCCAGGTAGGTACTCCATAACAAGGAACTGAGATTACCATTCAACTTGAACGCCACTGCATCCATACTGCCGCTTAGTGCTGCCTGTGTTGCATTAACTATTGGAAAATTTGTGCTCTTACTATTGCCTGCCACATACACGTTACCCGCCTGGTCGCAGATCACTTCTCCCCTAAATGCATCACCGTAATTAACGGTTAATGGTGCCATGTTCCCTCCGTCAGCTGCCGTACCACCCATATAGGTAGAGCCGATTAAAGCTGTACCACTTGGATTGAATTTTGAAACAACCAGGTCCGTGCCTCCTCCATTAAAAGTAACATCATATGCACCTACGGTTACAGGGTAGTTAGATGATCCGCTAATGCCGGTAACAATAAGATTACCTGCCGCATCTGCTATCATACTGTGCGGCTGATCACTTGCTGAACCGCCCAAAAAGGTGCCAAACAAATGCAGTGTTCCGTCAGGATTATACTTTGAAATATTGATGTCTACACTTCCGCCGCCCCATACCGTCTGGAATGCGCCCAAAGTAACAGGATATGATGCTCCGAATACCTCGCCTGCTCCATAGGCATTACCTGCTGCGTCGTATGTAGCCGAGAAACCATAGTTGGAAGATGTAGAACCGCTGAACGTAACGAACACCACAGAGGGGTCTATTACCAGCGGAATATTCTTATCATAACCTTCAGGGAAAGCGAATGAGATTGTGCTGCCATTCAAAACATACTCGCAGGACACTTCCTTCTTCTCACCATTTACTATTTGATAAGTATATGGTACTGATTCTTCAATGGTCTTTATCGAATTGTATATCAGCAATTTCCCGTCTTTCAATTCCAACTTATCGGCGCCGTCGAACCTTAATTTTATCAGCCCTGCATCTGCATTGGGTGCAATGATGAAGTCGTAAGCGAAATTGCCATTGTCTGTCTTTATTAATGCATCTATACCGGGATACAAGCCGGTGTAAGTAACGGTGGCGAAAGGATGCACACCCGTCTTCCACTTACTCTGGTCATTGCCCAGGTAATAGTTGTAGTATGTCGTGAAGGGTTCGCTGCCCTGTGTGGTAACATTAGGGTTAGCGCCTTCAAATGTCATCCGGTAAGCATGGTATTTCAGTATAGGTTTTACCGTTGTATCGTGCTTGTACTCATGTATCAGGTCAGACACATCGCTATTCTGCAGCAGATAGGTCACACAGTTTTTCTCCAGGTAGATATCGCAGTCGCGTACACCCGACTTATATAGAAATGATTCAGACCATTGCCCTTGGTTGGGTACAAATTGAAGCCCTCCCGGTCCTGCTATTGCAAGTGCAGGTAATACCGATAAAAGAACGAAGTGTAATAATTTCTTCATTGCGGGTGATTTGGTGGTGTGCGATGTATATAAATGTAAGGAATAAAACCATTATATGAAAGACGCGGACAATTTAATGCGTGAGTTCCGAGGGGCTTTTCACGACTATAAACTAATAGTTAAAAACCTGCTTTGCATGACCAAAAGAGAAAAGAGCAATAATTGCCCCTATCCATTCCCAAATAAATGCCACTATAACCCATCCCTATAATATTACTTGGCGGCTAAAATGTACCTTTGCGGCGGATAAATTCCAGCATTCCATGGCTGAAAAAAGCAAAAACTCCGGTTTTGATACTACCTGCATTCATGGCGGGCACAAAGGCGAACAGCACAGGGCACACCTTACCCCCATTTATGCCTCCAGCACTTATACCTTTGACAGTACCGAGCAAGGCGCCGCTGTTTTTAAGGGCGAAGAACCGGGATATATCTATAGCCGCTTCGGTAACCCCACTATCAATGAGGCAGAAGAAAAGATCGCTTTACTGGAAGCTTACAACCTTACGGACAAGGACGGTTCCCCGCTACAACTGAAAGCTATCCTCCACGCATCAGGTATGGCTGCTGCCACTACCATGATACTGGGCAATATGAAAGCGGGCGAGAAGATCATCTCCCACCACTCACTCTATGGTGGCAACCAGGAACTGATAGACAAAATATTCCCGAACCTCGGTATAGAAACCATCATTGTTGATTTCCATGACCTGGACACCGTGGCGAAAGCGCTGAAAGACAACCCGGACATCAAACTGATGCACATTGAAACCCCTGCCAACCCCACCCTCCAATGCGTGGACATGGCAGCGGTATCAGCACTGGGAAAACAATATGGATTGATAGTTACCGCCGATAACACTTTCGCAACTCCGTACCTGCAACAACCTTTTAAATACGATGTTGACTTTGTTATACATTCCACTACCAAGTTCCTGAACGGGCACGGTACTGCTGTAGGCGGCATATTGATTGGTCGCGATTTGCAGAAGATGAATACCACCATCACCAAAGCGCATCGTTTACTGGGTGGCAATAGCAATGCTTTCGAAGCATTCCTGCTGTCTAATGGTCTGCGTACTTTCGGCCTGCGCATGGAACGCCATTGCAGTAACGCACAAAAGGTAGCTGAGTTCCTCGATAAACAAGACTCGGTAAGCATAGTGAACTATCCCGGCCTCACATCTCACCCCGACCATGACATCTGCATGAAGCAGATGAAGAATGGTGGTGCAGTGCTAAGCTTTGAACTGAAAGGTGGCTTTGATGCAGCAGTAAGTTTTATGAATAAACTGCACCTTTGTACCAATGCTGTTTCGCTGGGCACTTGCGATACGCTCGTATCTCATCCTGCATCTACCACACACGTAGGCGTAGCGAGAGAAGACAGGCTGAAGTTTAAAATAACCGATGGCCTCATCCGCATGAGCATAGGAATAGAAACAGTGGAAGATATTATCAACGATATAGAACAAGCCTTAAAATAGTTAGCGTCTGTACGCTTGCCCGGCTGAATAGACGGGGCTACAAGCCGTCAGCACGCGTTAAGAGCATAAATTTAAAGACAAGAATTTCAACAATAAGAAAATGCACACAGCTTATATTATAGATGCAGCGCGCACAGCGGTAGGTAAATATGGTGGCACACTGGCAACAGTTCGCCCCGACGATATGCTGGCTCATGTAATTAAGACATTAATAGAAAGGAACCCTTCAATAGACGTGAACGCTATTGAAGATGTAATAGCAGGAGCAGCCAACCAGGCCGGCGAAGACAACCGCAATACAGCCCGCATGGCAGCATTGCTGGCGGGTCTGCCAACTACTGTTGGTGGCAATACAGTCAACCGCCTCTGCGCATCAGGTTTGCAATCCATCATGGACGCCAGCCGCGCTATCATGTGCGGTGATGGCGAAGTATATATTGCGGGTGGTGCCGAGAGCATGACACGCGCACCGTTCGTAATGGGCAAAGCAGACGGCCCTTATGCCCGCAAAGCTGAAATGTTCGACACCACAATGGGATGGCGTTTCATCAATCCCAAGCTAAGCGAACTGTATCACCCCTACACTATGGGCGAAACCGCAGAAAATGTAGCCGAACGTTGGAACGTAACCCGCGAAGAACAAGACCAGTTCGCTTACAACACCCAGGAAAAATATGCTGCCGCACATGCTTCAGGAAAATTCAAAGACGAAATAGCACCCATCACAATAGATCTAGGCAAGGGTAAAACAATCGTATTTGATACCGACGAGCACCCTCGCCAGTCACCACTGGATAAACTAGCAGCGTTAAAACCTGCCTTCAAAAAAGACGGCACTGTAACCGCAGGTAACTCAAGTGGTATCAACGACGGCGCAGCAGCAGTGATCATCGCCTCTGAAGAAGCAGTTGAAAAATACGGACTGAAACCAATGGCTAAAATAAAAGCCATGGCCATCGCAGGTGTTGACCCTGCCATCATGGGTATGGGGCCTGTACCGGCAACGCTGAAAGCACTGAAACGTGCGGGACTGCAAATAAGCGATATCGAACTGTTTGAAATAAATGAAGCATTTGCTTCACAGAGCATCGCTTCTATCCGCGACCTGGGCATTGAAGCAGCAAGAGTAAATGTGAATGGTGGTTCTATCGCTATCGGCCACCCTTTAGGTTGCAGTGGTACACGTATCTCCACAACACTCTTGTACGAAATGCGCCGTCGCAATGCAAAATATGGCCTCGCCACCATGTGCATCGGTGTAGGACAGGGCGCTGCGATCATCTACGAACTTGTTTAATAATTTATAGGAGCCCAGGCAAATCTGACTAATCCATCTAATCCCGGTTCAAAATGAAGATCGACATCCACACACACATAATGCCCGAGCACATACCCGATTGGTTCTCCAAATACGGTTATGGCGATTTTATCAAGCTGGAACACCACAAACCTTGTTGTGCCAAAATGATACAAGGCGGAAAGGTCTTTCGCGAGATAGACCAGAACTGCTGGGACGCAGGCGTGCGTGTAAAAGAGATGGACATGACCGAAGTAGGCGTACAGGTACTTTCCACTATACCCGTCTTGTTCAACTACTGGGCTAAGGCAGAACACGGATTGGAAACCTCCCGCTTCTTCAACGATCATATCACCCAATGTGTTACCGACCACCCTACCCGCTTCATCGGCATAGGCACAGTACCCATGCAGGATATAGACCTGGCGATAAAGGAAATGGAGCGTTGCGTGAAAGAACTGAAAATGCCGGGCATTGAATTGGGCTCTAACATCAATAATAAAAACCTCAGCGATCCTATATATGAACCATTCTGGGCTGCTGCCGAAGAACTAGGTTGCTGCATCTTCGTACACCCCTGGGAAATGATGGGCGAAAAAGACATGGCCAAGTATTGGCTGCCTTGGTTAGTTGGTATGCCTGCCGAGACAGCTCGTGCCATCAGTTCTATGATATTCAGCGGTGTGCTGGAGCGTCACCCTAAGCTGCGTGTGGCATTCGCACATGGTGGCGGTAGTTTCCCGTTCACCATCGGCCGTATAGAACATGGCTTCAATGTTCGCCCCGACCTTTGCGCTATTGATAACAATGTGAACCCGCGCGATTACCTCGGTAAATTCTGGATAGACTCATTGGTACACGACCCGAAGGCAATGAACTTCATCATTGATGTTATAGGCGAGGACAAGATCTGCATGGGCAGCGACTACCCTTTCCCACTCGGCGAACACCATCCCGGTAAGCTCATAGAAAGCATGAACGAGCTATCGGCTGAGGTGAAAGAAAAGCTATTGTTCAAAAACGCGATGGCCTGGATGAATATGGATGCGGGTAAGTTTGGAGGTTAACCACCATTACCACCCACACGGCCTTTCTCATCTTCGGCGCCACCTGTCCTGCGCCTTACCGGTGCTACGGTCTTCTTACCAAAGCGATAAGTAACAGCCAGGCTCATCTGCCTTGTATCACGCTCCGCTACGAAATCTTCTTTGTAATCATTATACGTTGAGGTCGCACTCGGGTATCCGCGCCAAAAGATATCCTGCACATTCAGCCTTACGGTCAGCGTCTTCTGGAAAAAATTCTTTTGCAATCCCGCATTAAGCGACCATACAGGGTTCACATCCATGTAGCCATATACTTGCTTACCCTGGTAGTTCAGGCTCACCTCGGCCGACATATCCTTGCCCAGCACAAAGCTATTCGTGGTGTACAACTGTAAAGCGAAGCTGCCGTTGTTCAATGGCGTGTTAGCTATATTACCTACATATTGCGCATGAAAGATATTGATGTTGCTAACATT
The DNA here is from genome assembly GCA_002483105.1 of Bacteroidetes bacterium UBA7674. Taxonomy (GTDB): domain Bacteria; phylum Bacteroidota; class Bacteroidia; order Chitinophagales; family Chitinophagaceae; genus MKUN01. The sequence goes on along the minus strand of DLHG01000009.1, from coordinate 379,435 downwards.
GTTCCACCATTTTGTTACCTGCGTATTATAAGAGCCACTAAGCCCTATAAAAGTCATGTGCTTGATATTCTTATTGGTCTGTACTGTCACGCTGTCTTCTACATCACTCGGCTGAATCACCTCTGTGATATGATTGAGCGCATAGCTATAAGTAAACGTGGTAATAAAACGTTGCTTAAAAATATGCGACAACTCCGCCGAGTACGATGAAGCCGGGTACAGGTAAGGATAACCTTCCCTATACGTTGTCTTATCAATAAAGAACTTAAAAGGATTCAGCTGGTCATAGTTCGGGCGCTCTATCCTGCGGCTGAGCGTGAGGTTCATGTCGTGCTCCTTCAGCATGTGGTAGGTAAACGCCAGGCTGGGATACAACTGTACATAGCTGGTATCGAACGTTTTGTTCATCGTTATCTGGTCACCCTTCGCATTGGTATTCTCCATACGCAGGCCCAATTGCATACCCCACTTCGTCCATTCTTTGTTATAGTTCACATAGGCCGCATTAATATTCTCAGTGTAGAGGAAGTGATTGGTCCTGCTCATATCCAGCACAGCAGTCCCGGAACTCTTATCATAATATTTAGGATCACTATCAGAAGTGACATAAGTGCTCTTTGCTCCGATCTCGAACCTTGCATCTTTTTTCAAGGGATTAGTATAATCTGCCTTAAAGGAACGTATCTGTGTAAGGCCATTGAGATCAGTTGACTGTACATACTTAGGAATATCATTCGCACTGTTGTTATCGAAATCAACATAATCAGTAGTGAAATTCTGATCCGAATTATTGCCATAAGCAGCATAGTCCACATCAATGCTCAACTCTTTGCCTGTGGTATCAAAGGTGTGCCTCAAAAATCCATTGACCGCATAGTTATACCAGCGGTTATCATTAGTACCCCTGGTATAGAAATCATACAGCTTCACACTACTTTCCTCCCCTTCAGTATTCGTAAAGTTATTCGCCTTTGAAAAGTACCCTCCGGAACTCCCACTGATGGCAGTACCGATGGTCGTGTTCTTAGACACAGAATAATCCAACCCCACAGATGCATTATGCGTCTTCATCGGGAAGACCGTAAAGTTGTTCTGGTCATAGGCATACAACCTGTCATTGCCATTGTAGAATTGCCTGTAGAGCATCAGGTGGTTAAAACCGGTACGGTTACCGTAGTTGTAGCTGCTGTTAATGTTGATCTTCTTGTTCCTGTAGTTCAGGTTGAACCCGCCACCATACTTAGGATATATACCTTGCGCATACGAGCCATTCACACTTCCGTTCATACCCATACGCTGGTCTTTCTTCGTCTTTATGTTGATGATACCTGCCACTCCTTCCGCATCATACCGGGCACCGGGATTAGATATCAGTTCTATCTTGTCAATAGCATTGGCGGGCATCCCTTTCAGGATATTGGCGAGGTCTTGTCCCGCTACAGGTGAGGGCTTACCATCAATCCATATCTGCACACCTTGTCTTCCTTTCAGTGAGATATTATCATTCTGGTCCACATTCACTCCGGGAGAACGGGCCAATACTTCCATAGCTGACGACCCTGCATTCACAATGCTATTGTCCACGTTCATTATTATCCTGTCTGCTTTTATCTCTATCAGTGGTTTGGTGGTTTGAACAGTTACTTCTTTCAGGGAATTATTCTTCTCGTTCAGCGTGATCAAAGGCAACACCACATCTCCACCTGAAACAATTATTTTTTCAGAACTATATGGTTCATATCCAAAGTAGGTCGCCTTCAGCACATACACCCCGTCAGACAGGGGCGTCAAGGTGTACTCACCTTTCTCATTGGTCACCTCTGCTTTCGCCAGTTTCTTATTGCTGTCTGTCAGCACTACAACATTTACTCCTGTTAGTGGATTTCCTTCTTTGTCTGTCACTTTTCCGCTTACCCCTCCTGTTTTGGCAAGCATACTAAATGAAGTGAATAATGCAATGGTGAGTGCTAATACATGTTTGAGTTTCATAAGACGATCAATTCTCCTTCAAATGTACCCGTAGCATATTGCCCCTTTGTACCCCCCTGAGCGTGATTTGCATACGCTTAACATGAAAGTGCGTTTTATTTATCCCTTTAAAGGGGTGATGTATGGCAAAACCTATAGATAAAGAGCGCAACAATGCTTAATTTCAAACCTGAAATGAGCCTATTGAACACAATAAAAAAGCTGCTGGCAGCTGTGCTGTTTTGCTTCGCCGTATTTACCTCATCCGCACAGCGAACTTCGTTTTACAACCTCAACGTAGAAAACGGGCTGATACAGTCGCAGGTAACTGCCATCACCCAGGATAATTTCGGCCATCTCTGGATAGGTACGCTCGGCGGACTTGCACGCTTCGACGGAAAGAATTTCACCAACTACACAATCCGCGACGGCATGCCCGGCAACGAGGTCATGTCTCTTGCTTTCGACAAGGCCGGACAATTATGGATAGGCAACCCCGGCTCACTTTCTTCTTTCAATGGTAGAACTTTCAAAAAATATTCATTTCCTAAGAACACTACAGGCATCAGGGAAATAAAGATTGACGGGGAAAATAAAGTATGGTTCGCCGCCGACTACTTTGTCTATAGTCTTGAAAAGAACAAGATCAAACCGCTGGACGTCCCGGGCAACGATTCCATACGTGCCTACCTACCTGAAAAAGACGGTATCTGGGTCGCAAAGATCAATAGTACGGTGCTGCATCGCACAGGCAATAAATGGGATACCCTAACTTTACCTCCCGATCCATTCTTCATACAGCCTCCGGTAATTATCGACTTTTTTAAAGACAGTAAAGACCAGGTATGGCTCACTTCATATTCGGGCTTATTAAAAGTGGATAGCGGTAAAATAAAATTCCATAGAATAAATGAACAGAGGGTCACATTCCTCGCACCTTACCATTCTATCACGGAAGACCAGAAAGGCAACATATGGCTGGGTACGCAAAGTGGCGTCTTAAAACTGTCGGAAAAATCACTCCAATACTACAATAAGCAGACTGGAATTAGTGACAACAGGTTCCAGAGTGTTTTTGCTGATGCGGAAGGCAACGTCTGGCTTGGCTCTGACGGACAAGGGCTTTTTCGTTTTTCCGGCTCTCCTTTCACAGTATTGGATGAAGCAATGGGGCTCAAAAGCGGGCAAGTACGCAGTCTCGTTGGCACAAAGTCGGGCGCTATATACCTGGGCACTATGGATGCCGGCCTCTATAAATACGAGCAGGAGAAAATAACGCCCATTGCTATTCCCTATTTCGACCCCATGCCTTCTATTTCTACTATGGCCACCACTGCTGATGGCAAACTTTGGTTAGGCACACCGGGAGGATTGATATCCTATTCTCCCTCATTCCGTTTATACCGCGCACCGGGATACGGATTCCCATTCTCTGGCATCAACACTCTTTATACCGACTCGAAAGACCGCCTATGGATAGGATTTGGCAACAAGGTAATGTATCACGAGGCCGACTCTTTTTATAGCGTTCCTAACAGCGACTACTTCGTCCGGTCTTTCCTCGAAATAGGTTCAGACAGTATACTCGTTGCCACCGGTAAGGGCATGTTTCTCTACCACGATGGAAAATTAAATGACTTTGTTACAACTAAAGCTGTTGACAGCGCTTCAGCCTTATGCCTGGCACTGAGAAACAACGACGAGCTATGGATAGGCACAAGTGATAATGGTGTATTGCGTTATAACCTGAGAACAGACGAATGCTCTGTCATTAACAAATCGAACGGGCTGCGTTCTGATTTCATCTACAACATCATCACCGACGACAACAACAATGTGTGGTTAGGGACAGGTTTCGGCATCCATAAAATAAGCATTAACGAAGACGATAAACCCGTTATAAAATTCTACGGCAAGAGCCAGGGCGTTGCAGGAATGGAAAGCAACCACAATGCTGTTTACAAAATGCCTAACGGCAGCATTTGGTTCGGAACTACCAATGGCGCACTCCACTATCAGCCACAGCAACAGACCACTGATGCAAAGCCCCTCAGCATCGTGCTACAATCCGTAAAAGTGTTCGGTGAGATGATCACAGACACCACTTATTACGATAGCACAGGTGCGTGGTACAACATTCCATACGGCCTTCACTTGCCACCCAAAAAGAACAACATCACTTTCACCTTCCAGGCTATATCATTGAGCGGTGGCAGTGAGCAGATCACTTATCGCTATCGCATAGAGGGACTCGATGCTCCATGGTCCGATTGGTCCCCTACCAATGCTGTTACGTTCTCTGCCTTGCCTTCAGGCAAATACACCTTGCATATCGAAAGCAATACCGGCGGCGAATTGCACTATGATTTTGAGATCATCACGCCATTCCACAAAACAGGTTGGTTCCGCCTGCTCATACTGGCGGGTTGTATCTTACTCGGTATCACGATACAATATGTGGCCAACCGCATCAAGCAAAACAGGCTGAAACTCATTGAGCGCACCCGTCGCGAAGAACAGAACCGTGTACGCCAACGTACTGCAGAAGATTTCCACGATGAAGTTGGCAACAAGCTCACCCGCATCAATGTACTGGCAAGTGTATTAAAGAATAAAATTCAGATGACGCCGGAAACACAGCGCATCATCAGCCAGATAGAAGACAATACTTCTCAGCTATACAGCGGCACAAAAGACATACTCTGGTCGCTGAAGCCATCCAACGATTCGCTGTACGAGATACTGCACCGCATCCGCGATTTCGGTGGTGAGCTGCTACAGGATACAGATATAGACTTCGTCTTCCTCGGCACAGACATGCGTTGGAAAGACTACAAGCTCCCTATGGACGTGAGCCGCAACCTCATCATGATATTTAAGGAAGCGCTCAACAACAGCCTCAAATATTCCAAAGCCACGAAAATAGAACTGGACGTCCGCATCAAAATGCGCAACGTATTGCAGATCACGATGAAGGACAATGGTAACGGATTCGACATACAGAACACGAGTCGTGGCCACGGAATCGACAATATGCATGTCCGCGCCAAGAGGATACAAGGCAGGTTTTATATAGACTCAAAAGAAGGAAAGGGTACGATCATCAACCTCGCCTTCAGGTTACCTCCTAAGGAAAAGCGGGCTGATAAAAAGAGGGATCGTTAACAAATTCACCTGTTTAGGGTGATACTTTTACCCGAAAACTGTCGGAACTTTATAACAAACTATCTCACATTATGGCTCGGGACCTGGATATACGCGTTGCAATTATTGAAGACGACGAAACCATCCGCGAAGGATATGCATACCTCATCGGCAATACCGAAGGATATAAAGTAACGGGCACATACCCCTCTTACGAGGATGCCGCCCGCAAAATAGCTCACGACGATCCGGATGTTTTATTGCTGGACGTAGAGCTTCCCGGCATTTCCGGAATTGACGCGCTGCCTAAGCTCAAGAAAATTCTACCCGAAGCATACATACTCATCCTCACGGTGTACGAACAGGAAGACCTGATATTCCGTGCCTTAGGAAGCGGTGCTTCCGGCTACCTGACCAAGAATACGCCACACGAGAAAATTATTGCTGCAATACACGAGGTAATGGAAGGCGGCGGACCGATGAGCGCGCACATCGCCCGCATGGTGATCTCATCCTTTAAGCGCAACGAAGAAACACCGCTCACTCGCAGGGAAACAGAAATACTGGAGCATATCTCCATCGGCAAGAGCCGCAAACGTATTGCACAGGAGTTGTTCATCGATCTGGAAACGGTAAAGTCACACATCAAGAACATCTACCACAAGCTCAACGTTCACTCAAAAGCCGACGCCATAAAAGCAGCACGCGACAATAAGTTTATTTAGCGTGCCATTCCATCTGCCTAAGCTGCCATTGTAAATAATGATAGCTGAGATACTAAGCCTTTTATACTTTAGTTCTCTCAAACAGGCACATTGCACCAAACTGATCCCCAGCCCAAACTGGAAAGAGGCTTATCGCTCACCCAGGCCACTGCTATCAATATGATAGACATGGTGGGTATCGGTCCGTTTATCACCATACCTTTTATTGTCGGTTTAATGCAGGGGCCTTTATCCTTGCTCGCATGGTTGCTCGGTGCATTACTGGCCTACATGGATGGTATGGTTTGGGCGGAACTGGGGGCAAGGTGGCCGGAAGCTGGTGGCAGCTATGTATTCCTCAGGAAACTCTTCGGCGAAAAGAAACGCGGACGCCTCATGTCTTTCCTGTTCATCTGGCAGACCACTATACAAGCCCCGCTAGTAATAGCCAGTGGCGCTATCGGCTTTGCGCAATACCTCACATTCCTTTTACCGCTTACAGACATCGAGAAGAAAATGGTCAGCGGTGGACTGATCATCTTACTCATCGCACTGCTCTACCGCAACATCAAGAGCATCGGCAAACTATCAGTTGTCCTATCTGTTATTACAGGGGGCACAATCATCTGGCTCATACTTTCAGGTATCGGTCATTTTAATGCCGCACAAGCTTTCGACTTCAAATGGGGCGAAGTAGGTATATCTCAACTATTTTTTGTGGTATTAGGACAATCTTCTCTAAAGGCCGTCTATTCTTACCTCGGCTATTACAATGTCTGTCACCTTGGTGCGGAGATACGCGATCCGCAAAAGAATATCCCTCGGAGTATCTTCCTTTCCATTACCGGAATCGCCATCCTCTACCTCTGTATGCAGAGTGTAATACTCGGTGTGCTTCCCTGGCAGGAAGTAGCAGCTTCCGATTTTGTGGTCAGCACTTATTTCGAGCACATCTATAATCACACTGTCGGGCAGATAGCTACCTGTCTTGTTTTATGCATCGCACTCGCATCTTTATTCTCTGTTATACTCGGTTACTCGCGCATACCATACGCCGCTGCGCAGAACGGCGACTTCTTCCCCGCATTTGCACGGGTGCATAAGAAACACAAATTCCCCCACGTTTCACTTTTAGCACTTGGCGCACTCGCATTTATATTCAGCCTGCTTTTCAAAATGAAAGATGTCATCACAGCCATTATCGTGATGCGGATATTGATACAGTTCGTTTCGCAAGCTGTAGGACTCATCATGCTCAGGAGTAAAAAAGAAACCGAAACCGCCCCCTACAAAATGCCGCTCTTCCCTATCCCTGCAATTATATCTATCATCATTTGGCTATTCATCCTTTTCACCAACGACTGGAAGTTTATCTTCTACGCTTTGGGCATTATCATTTCGGGGTTGATCTTATTCTTCATTAAGGAACGCCTATACCCATATAAACAGACTGATCCATCCCGTCCCTGATAAGCCCTTAACTTTGCTCCCATGGAAGGAACAATTCTCTACATCATGGATCCGCTATGCGGATGGTGCTATGGCTTCAGCAATGTAATGCTGCAATTCAAGGAAAAATATAAGGACACCTACGATTTCCAGGTAATTCCCGGCGGCATGATAACCGGCGCACGTGTAGCCCCCGTATCTGAAATGGCAAATTACATTCTGGGCGCCTACAAAAGAGTGGAAGAAATGACCGGAGTAACCTTCGGCGAACCATACCTCGACCTGTTAAGGACCGGAACAGAGATCAGTAACTCCGAACCTCCATGCCGGGCGATGCACACATTCCGCGAAATGCACCCGGAGAAAATAATGGACTTCACACACGAGCTCCAACTCGCGATCTTCCGTGATGGTAAAAGCTGGAATGATGAGAATACATATAGAGAACTGGCGGCATCCTTCGGCCTCAACAGCGATGAGTTTGTGGCAGCCATGAATACCGAAGAAAGTAAATATGGCACACAACAGGATTTCCAATGGGTACAAGGGGCGGGCGTTTCAGGTTTCCCTTGTTTGGTGATACAGATGGAGGGAAAATATTACATGCTCGCCCGGGGATATAGTACCCTGGAAGCAATAGAAGAGGTTCTACAAAATGTTAATAATTCAGTTAAACCTTAAGATTTTATATAAATTTTACAATTCTCACTTTGCATAACCTTTGAATTTGTATTAAAATTGCAGTGTCAAAACCCGTGGTATATAGAGGATTCCACACATTGGGTATAACTATTGCGGAGGATTTCGCCTTATATCAGTTTTAAATCGTTTCTTTAAATATAATGATGCGTGCACTTTTATTACTCATAGCCGTAGCGCTTGCTGTAGCCCTTTACAGGATGCTCAGCAAGGGTGGCAAAACTTATGCGTATGCACGTACGCAAACGATTTCATTTCTATCAGACGGTACAGAGAATGTAAGCCAGGGCACTGAGAAAGGTTCTATTATCATTACTAACAAAACGGTATTGATAGACGGACAGGAATATCTCTACAAACCTTATGGCAATGAACCATTACAGGCAATGCTGGATTATGATGAGAACGGCCTGCGCAGTGTGCGTGTTTTCCAGCACAGCGGCGAAAAGCAATTCTTCATAGATAAAGCACCTGCTACTGCGCCTTCAGGTGAAGCTACTACAGCTTAGTTATTACCCTCCTATTATCATAGAGCGCATAGAGATGGAACCCATATCTATGGTATCATTAAAATAAGACAGTTTATCTTCCTTCTGCTGCAATCCCAGCACATAATACAATGGCAGCAAGTGATCATTGGTAGGATGCGCCATCTCCGCAGTAGAACCTAATATCTTCTGATAGTCAAGTATAGATTTATGGTCACCTTTGTCCATCCAATCTTTAAACTTCGTGTCAAACTCTACAGCCCAGTCATAGTTATTTCCGTCACCGCTCCAGTTCACCTTCCCAAGGTTATGTACTATGTTACCACTGCCTATTATCAACACACCTTTATCCCTCAGCTTACTTAGCTCCTTTCCTATCTCATAATGGTAACTCAGCGGCTTGTAATAATCAATGCTCAGTTGATACACCGGAATATCTGCCATCGGGTACATCGGCAGCAATACACTCCAGCTTCCGTGATCCAGTCCCCACTCGCTATCCAATCCTACTTCTGTACTTGTCACAATACTTTTGGTGTACTTCGCCAGTTCCGGTGTACCCGGCGCATTATATTGCTGGTCAAATAGCTTTTTCGGGAAGCCACCAAAGTCGTGTATGGTCTTGGGTTGTTCCATAGCAGTCACCTTCGTTCCCCTTGTCAGCCAGTGCGCTGATACTACCAGTATCGCCTGCGGCTTAGGAAGCTGCTTTCCCAGGTTTCTCCAGCTCTTGGTATAGGCATTGTCCTCTATCGCATTCATCGGGTTGCCATGCCCGATGAAGAGCACAGGCATCCTTTCAGATGGTGCTAATTTACCCTCCAGGGCCTGCAATGCTGATATACTGTTCATACCTACTAATTGAGATGCAGCCAATAGTCCCGCAGATTTTATAAAGGTTCTCCTGTGCATATGGCTTGTTATTTTACAAAATTAAGCTGGTTCTAACTCCCACGCTAATCGGTGTTTGCATGTGCGGATAAGCTAAATTTATACGTGTACATACATGCAAATATAGCGTTTTTACCCTCTAATGACATGAAAAACAGTCGTTTTAACTTTGTTTTTTACCATAATTCAACGTAGCTTTAGTTATTGCAATTCTTCCTTTAACAACAACATTAAAACAAAGCCCTTTTTTCAGGATAAGTGGCGAGACCGATTTATGAAGATGATCATCCGTTTAGTGAGTAAAGCTATTTCTGGTTTAGTGAATGGTGTGCTTAAGGCTGTGCCTGCATTTAACAACAATGGTTTCATGCCTCGTTGGCGTAACCTGGGTAGGTCTATAACGCCTTACCATTTTATGCAGCCAATACCAATACCTATACCGGTAGAGCAAAAGAAAAACAGGTAATTTTTTTAAACAACAATATTCAGATCAGCGGCTTATCACCGCTGATTTTTTTATGCGTAATTTCCCGCTCACATTTCCATACAATGCCTGCCAAAACATTCGACTCATACATCGAGCATCTATCTGCAGATAAAAAATTGCGGCCCGCACTCAACTGCGATGCCTTCACTATTAAGAAGAAGAAAAACATCTGCCTGCAGTTATGCGCATCAATAATGTCTCAACAGTTGTCCACTACAGTGGCCAGGGTGATATACAACCGCTTCCTGGACTTATTCGACGGCAAAGCACCTACCCCACAACAGATACTCGATGTCCCCTTCGATAACCTACGCAGCATAGGCCTTTCCAATGCCAAGACCAACTATGTGCGCAACGTAGCAGAGTACGCTATCGAGCATGGCATGGAAGATAAGAAGCTATACAAGATGAGTAATGAAGAAGTGATGCAATTTCTCCTGCCTATAAAAGGTGTCGGCAAATGGACAGTAGAGATGATGCTCATGTTCACATTGGGAAGAGAAGATGTATTTGCAGTAGATGACCTCGGTATACAGCAAGCCATGATAAAACTCTACAAACTCGACCCCACCGATAAAAAAGCCCTTCGCGAAAAAATGCTCAAGCTCTCCCAAAAGTGGAGCCCGTACAGAACACTGGCCTGTCTTCATCTGTGGCAGTATAAGGACGGAGAGTAAATGAAGTATTATCTTGCAAACTGCTAACTGAAAATTGCCAACTGGAAACTGATGCAGGCCCGTTTAAAAGACTATTATCAAATACTAGGCGTTGCCCCTGCTGCTAACGCAGAGGAGATAAAGAAAGCCTACCGCTCTCTCGCCTTCAAGTACCACCCCGACCAAAACCCCGATAGCCAGTTCGCCGAAGCACAATTCAAAGAGCTGCAGGAAGCGTACGCCACCCTCTCCAACAAAACAAAGAAACAGAAGTACGATGAAGAGCGCTGGCTCTCCGGCATGAGCACCCGTGCAAAGGACAAACAAGATATTACCCCTGAATGGATACTGCATGAGAGCAAGAAACTCAGCAAACACATGATGCATATAGACACCTACCGCATGAGCCACCGCTCACTGGCTGCCTATATAGAAATGCTCCTCTCCGATGCGCACATGGCCGTACTGGAAAAAGAGGAAAACAACGAGATCAACGAAGAAATAATAAAAGAAATACTGGTCGCCACCCGAAATCTCCAATATCAATACTTATCAGGCATTTCCGAACGGTTGCACATCCTCGCCAATAACAACACCGACCTTTCCTCATTCATAGACAACAGCATCCAGGCAAGAAAAAAAGCCGATAGCTGGGACAAATACATGCCCCTCTTCGTCATCATCATTTCAATGCTCTTATGCGTAGTAATGTATGTGTACGCCCGTAAGTAGTGTAATTAAAACACGTCCCCTCTGGAGAGGGGTTAGGGGTGTGTCGGCTCACGACTATCAATAAACTATTCAGCAATTACGAATCCCAATCTCCGCTTCATCACCTCCACCACATTAAAGATGATCGGGCAACTACCATAATGCAGCAACGTACCTAAAAAGCGTTTCCGGAAACCACTCTTGTGCAAATGCGGAAAATCCCTGCACTCTGTAAAGCGCCCTTCATAGATGCTGCATTTCTTATCAGCAAGAAAATGGCAGGGAACAGAATTGATGAAACAATTACCGACAAGGCTTTCTTCGATATACTTCTCCCTAAGCTCAGGCTCCGGCATATCAAGAAACTTTGATAGTCCTGTTATCTCTTCATGCGTGATGTTCACGATCAGGTGATTGCAGCAGTTACCACAATCAGTGCAACTGATAGCGCCACCTACAGTCCCGTTCAGCTCCAATGCCATGGCATCCAGCATCTCATCATCATGATGTGCCAGCGAACGAAGAAAATGGTCATTCTCCTCGTCCTTTCCTGCGGCTATCGCAGCTATCACCTGTAGGTCTGTTTCGTACATCACGTTCTATTAAAATAAAAGCGGTCTCGGCTGGGCCAAGACCGCTCACAAAATTACATAATTATTAGTTCAGGCTCCTGAAGTCAACTGGTACCAGCTTGCTCACACCCGGCTCCTGCATCGTTACACCATATATCACATCCACCGCAGCCATTGTCTGCTTGTTGTGCGTAACAATGATGAACTGCGAGTTATCAGAGAACTTGCGTATCATCTGTGTGAACTTGCCTACGTTTGCATCATCCAGCGGTGCATCCACCTCATCCAGTATACAGAACGGCGCGGGCTTGATCAGATATATCGCGAACAGGAAGGCAGTCGACGTCAGCGTCTTCTCTCCACCCGATAGCTGTGTCAGCGTACTCGGGCGTTTACCCTTCGGCTGTGCGTATATCTCTATTCCGCTGTCTGCAATATTCTCAGGGTCTGTCAGGCGAAGGTCGGCACTATCTTCTTCTGTGAAGAGCGCCTTGAACACCGTAGAGAAGTTTTCACGCACCATATCAAAGGTTTCTTTGAACTTGGCATTCGCGGTATTCTCTACTTCCTGTATCGTTGCCATCAGCGATTCCTTGGCATCAACCAGGTCGGTCTTCTGCTCTACAATGAAATCGTGACGGGCTTTCATTTCCGTGTATGCTTCTATCGCGGTAGGGTTTACCTCACCCATATTCTCCAGTCGCTTCTTCATGCGCTCAGCTTCTGCATTCAGTTCTTCTACCGACTGCTCACCTGTACGTGCTTCATCCAGTATCTCATCCAGGTTCACACGGAATTCTACGCTGAGCCTTTCCTTCATACCGGAAAGTTGCAGCTTCATATCATTCAGCTTATCCTTAATGCCTGAAAGTAAGGTCTCTGCATTTTCTTTCTCGCGGCGCTTCCTGTTCAGTTCAGCTTCCTGTGCCGAGATGGTGTTACGCATTTCATAATACGCCCTGTCCTTCTCGTTCAGTTCCGCTTCTTCTGTTTCCTTGCGCTTCATCAGCTCATAGAGCTCATTGTCACCGCTGTGCAGGCTGCCTTCCGCATCAGTTATCTGGAGTGCAGTTTCCTGCAGTTGCTCACTATTGCTGGTTATCTGGCGTTTCAGGTCTGCCAGTTGGTTGGTGCGGAAACTCAGCTCTTGTTTCAGGCCTTCCAGCTTACTTTGCTGGCGGGTGTACTGAATGTTCTGCTGGTTATATTGTTGTGTCACAAAATTGAACTCCTGCTCTACAGCCTGGAATTCAGCTTCTGCATTTTGTATTGTCTGTTGCAATGCCTGGAGGCTTTCAGTTATTTCTTCCAGTTCATTACGTGTATCGCTGATGCTCTCCTGCGTATCCTGCAGTTGCTCATTCAGCTCCTGTAAACGCTTCTCACCATTTTCGTTGAGCTGCTCAAAGTTTTCGATACGGTGGCCCAGGGTGATCGTCATATTCTGCAGGCGGTTGATCTCCTGTCTTGTCTGCTCTATCGCTTTATCAGCCAGTTCCTGGTTGAAGCCCGCTATCTCGTTATGTGTATCACTGATCTTTTGTTTCAGCTCACCGGTCACAACGGTCAGGTCTTCTATTTCTTTAGCCAGGCGTTCTAAATTCTTCGCACGGCCTATCTTATTACCTTCAAACAAACCGATAGAACCACCACCTACTGTATAGCGGCCACGCACCATCTTACCACTCTTCTCTACTATCACGTTGCCATTCTGCATCGGGAAGTCTTCTACCTTCACACCGTCAGTAGAAATGTACACGTGACCCAACAGGTGCTGCGCCAGTGGTTTGAATTCATCGTCAACAGTCACTACATCCAGCGCAGGAGTCAAACCTTGGGGAATGCTGTGTTCAGATGCCTTGTATTGGTCGAAATTGTTCAGGATAAAGAAATTGGCTTTACCCTTTTTATTAGTTTCCAGCAGGTGTACTGCCTTCGTTGCTTCTTCAAGATTGTTAACTACATAATAGTTCAGGTAGTTGTCCAGCAGGTTTTCCAGTGCGGTCCTGTATTCATTTTGTACCACGAATACATCCGACAACAACGGCGCATCATTATTCCATTCTTTATTCTTCTTCAGGAACTTGATACTGTCCGGGTAACCTTCCAGGCTCTCCACGAGCGACTTCAACAGGTCGTGCTCATTGCGGCGCGAATCCAGCTTCCTGTTTTCCTCTACCGACTGGGAACGAAGTGCTTCCAGTTGCTCCTGGCTTTGGAGTATTTTAGTTTTCACTTCGTCCTGGCGGGTAACGAGCCTTTGCAGGGTATCGTTTTGCTCTTGCAGTTCGCCTTCGGCATCCGTGCGTTCTGTAGTTAGTTGTGCTATCTGCGTGCTGCGATGTGTGCGCTCTTCCTGCACCTGGTGCAAGCTGCGCTGAATGTTCATCACCGATGTATCGGCAACAGCTACTTTCTTCTCCGCATCAAACTGGGTGCGTTGCTTTTGTTGATAGTCGCTGCGGAGTTGTTCCATCACGCGCTTCTTGTCGTCAAATGCTTCACGCTTTTCATCTACTGTAGTTCTCAGCGTTTCCAGTTGGTCGCGCAGCTGTTCCAGCAGTTCGCTTTCTTCTTCTATTTGTTTATCAGCAAAGCCGATAGACTCTTCCAGTTGCTTCAACTGTGTATCAGCGCCGGAAAGGAACTCTGTCAGATTTTTTTCACGGTCTTTCAGGTGTTCCAAACGCTGCGCTGCCAGGCGTTTATCACTTTCCAGTTGGCGCACACGGTTGATCAGGTCATTGAATTGCTTTTGCAAGCCATGAAGCTCTTGCTCCTTACTCACAAACTTTACTTTCGCTTCTTCCACAGCCGCTTCTTCTGTAGCTACAATAGCTTCCAGGTGTATGCGCCTGTCGGTTTCAGTATTGTGCTGTTCGTTCAGCTCTTTATATTGTTCGTTAAAATGCTCTAAGGATGCCTTAGCCAGCTCAACGCTCACTTCTTTGTATTCACCCTTTATCTGGAAATACCTTTCCGCTTTCTTCGCCTGGTTCTCCAGTGTACGAAGGTTATTACCTATCTCAAACAACAAGTCCTCGATACGTGAAAGATCCTGCTCGGTAGCATCCAGTTTCAGCTTGGCTTCTTTCTTACGTGTCTTGTAGATAGAGATACCGGCAGCTTGCTCCAGCATACGCCGGCGAGAGTTATCCTTGTCCTTGATGATGTCATCCACCATGCCCAACTCGATGATAGCATATGAGTCATTGCTCACACCTGTATCAAGGAAGAGGTTATGAATATCCTTCAGGCGGCAGGTAACATCATTCAGGCGATACTCACTTTCACCGTTCTTGTAGAACTTACGGGTGATTGTAACTGTGGTGAACTCCGTAGGCAACAGGTTACGCGTGTTCTCAAAAGTGAGCGACACCTCAGCCATACCGGAACCATTACGGGTACGCGAACCATTGAAGATCAGATCCTCCAGGTTATCTGAACGCAAGGCTTTGATCTTGTGCTCGCCGATAACCCAACGAATGGCATCTACGATGTTCGATTTACCACAACCATTAGGACCAACAATACCGGTTATCGGATTGTCTAATACTATATGGGTTTTATCTGCAAAGGACTTGAAGCCCTTTATTTCCAACGATTTTAAACGCAAAATTTCAAAATTTACGGGGACAGCAAAGTTAACCAAATAAGCGGTTTGTCAAGGGTTTGTATTGACCCTGAAACAAAATGTGCGTAAGCTGTGATAAACTTACGCACATTGATGTATGGTATATTTTTAATTGTATTTCCGCCTACTGTACCTGGCCTGTTTCATCCTTGATGGCCGTGCTTTTCAGCTTAAAATTATTCTTTTCTGCATATTTCACCTGGAGCTCCGTGATCTTGTTCATTCGTTCTACTTCCGCGTCGGAAATAGGGGTCAGCTTGGCGAGGACCGCTTGTATTTCTTCATTCGTACTAGTGGCGTTAAATTTCTCAAAAGGCATAAAGGCGCTGGCCACCATATCCCGCTCATATTTGAGGAAATCCAATTCGGCTTTCCGGTATTCTTCCGAGCCACCAACGTCTTTCATATTTTCCACATGTTTTATCTGCTTGTCCAGGAAAGCGGAAATATCCTCCCGGAGTGGCGGAAGGGCGGAAAAGTTGCGCGACATGAAGGATTTGCCCAGTTCGGTCACCCAATTCTGCCCTTTCATTTTCAGGCTGTCATTGATCTCCACTATTTCAGCATCCAGCTGAACGGGGGTTAACGTCTTGCCGCAAGAGGCAAAAAGGAGCAATAAAGCGACAAAAACGAGTGAGCTGCGCATCATAGTTTGATTTAGGATTTAAAATTACACAAAATACATAGCCAATACGCTTATCAATATTTATGAAGCCTATATTCCACCCGTAGTTAAGTAACTTTGCAGCTCACAAAAAGCCGTATTTCAAATTTCGCGCATACATCTTGCAAATAACGACTTTTGACTAACGACTAACGACTTTTAAGAAATGGCCAAAGTAGGGATAAACCTGGTAACGGGTAGCATACAACAAGAAGAAACAATAGTAGGTATAGATTTAGGCACTACCAACAGCCTTATTGCCATCGTGCACCCGGATAGCAGGCAGCCGCTCGCGTTGCGTGAAATAGACGGGCTGACACTGGTCCCTTCCATAGTACACTTTAATGAGTTCGGCGAACCAACCGTTGGCAACGAAGCAAAACAACTCCTCGTAGCCGCACCGGAACGCACCATATACTCGGTAAAGCGCCTGATGGGCAAGGCCTACAAAGATGTAAGCGACCACGCAGGCTCATTTGCCTACAAAGTAATAGACGACAACACTGAATCGCTGGTGAAAGTTCAGGTCGGCGATAAATTCTACTCTCCTATCGAGTTGTCTTCTTTTATACTGAAAGAACTAAAGCACAGGGCGGAGCATATTTTAAAGACGCCTGTAAATAAAGCGGTCATCACCGTACCAGCATACTTCAACGATGCGCAGCGCCAGGCTACCCGTGACGCGGGCCGCCTTGCCGGACTGGATGTACTGCGTATAGTGAACGAACCAACAGCCGCCGCCCTCGCCTATGGTATGGGTGTAAAAGCCGATGAAGAAAAGACCATCGCTGTGTACGACCTCGGCGGCGGAACTTTCGACATCTCTATACTGAAGATCAGCAACGGGATTTTTGAAGTGCTCTCTACTAATGGTGATACTTACCTGGGCGGTGATGATATGGACAGGGCACTGGCGCAGCATTGGCAGAAGGAATTGGCTTTAACCGATGCAGAACTGTCCAATGATAAATCGCTGACACAACAACTACGCGTAACCGCAGAAGAAGCAAAGAAACACTTAAGTACCAACAATACTTTTGAAGGAAGCATCAATGGGAAAGGAGTAAGCATTTCACTGGCTGAATTTAATTCGCTGATACAACCACTGATAGACCGTACGCTTACAAGTTGCAAGAACGCTCTGAACGATTCCAAACTCACCATCGCTGATATAGATGCGGTAGTAATGGTGGGTGGATCTACGCGCGTGCCTTTGGTAAAAGAAAGCATTGCGCAATTCTTCGGCAAGCCTGTGAATGACAGTCTGAACCCCGACGAAGTAGTAGCACTCGGCGCAGCCGTACAGGCCGATATACTTTCGGGCAAGAATACAGATATGCTCTTGCTGGATGTTACACCACTTTCGCTAGGTATTGAGACCATGGGCGGACTGATGGATGTGCTGATACCACGCAACTCCAAAATACCGAACAAAGCTGGCCGCCAATATACCACCCAAAAAGACGGACAAAGCAGTATGCGTATTTCCGTTTATCAAGGGGAGCGCGACCTAGTGCAGGACAACCGTAAACTGGCTGAATTTAACCTGACCAATATTCCGGGTATGCCTGCGGGTTTACCTAAAGTAGAAGTGACCTTCCTGATAGATGCCGATGGCATACTGAAAGTGAGCGCGACCGAACTGCGCAGCGGTGTAGCCCAAAGCATTGATGTAAAACCTCAGTACGGACTAACCGACGAAGAGGTAGAAAAAATGCTGCTGGATTCCCTCACCAACGCAAAGGATGATATAAAGATCCGCGCGGTAATAGAGGCTTCCACCGAAGCACAGCTGATGCTGGACACCACCGAGAAATTTTTAGTGAAACATAAAGACCTGCTGGAACCACACGAACAGGAAATGACCCTGGCGCAAATGCAGAAGCTCCGCGAAGCCATCAATGCCCAGGACAAAGACCGCATACAAAAAGAACAGGAACTCCTCAATGACATCTCCCGCCCCTACGCCGAACGCGTAATGGACGCCGCGCTGAAAGATGCGATGAAGGGGAAGAAGATAATATAGTAAATAAGGCACGTTAAGCGCCTTTTATTTTCCCTGTCATTGCGGGCTTGACCCGCAACCTACTATTGGCGTCAGCCAACACCTCGACACCAAGCACACTACACGTCCCCTCTTGAGAGGGGTTAGGGGGGTGTCGGCTCGCGAAAAATTATATAACTTTAGTGGAATGCCTATTCAAAGAAGAAGTTGGATACTATTACTGGTTGTAGTAGTACTTATGTTAGTGTGGTTCATTTTGATGTATTTAGGTATGCTCACAGACATGAAGTATGGTGCAATTGACCGCTTAATAATGAGCGACCGTTCGGAAGTAAGCAGAGATGTAGTAAATGCTGTCAATAGTTATGTCAATTCCTTTTCCATTTTTATTCTAATACAGTTCGTTATCATTTTCTACCTGCTGTTCAAAATTGGAAGAAAGTAAAAACCCATATTGACGCTCTCCTCACTTGTTGGTGCAAGTTTGCAGTAGGCCATTGCGGCTAGCGAACTTGCGCCTCCCCGCAACCCACTATTACGATAGGTACAAGTTTGCCGCCTGGCTTTTGCACGTAGCTGCTGCGCCAACAGTGGCTATTACCGCTCTCCGCTCTCTTCCCCGCACTCCCAAATGTGTATATCATTTTTTGCCCTCCCCTCACCCATTTCGTACCTTTGTAAAGACATATTATTCCCGGCATTAACCTTTAAAACCTACCTAATTATGCCAAACGTAAAAGCCGAACAAAAGGAAAAGGCGCAGTACCTCTATTTTACTACCAACAAGACGCAAAAACAAATAGCCCGCGCGGTAGAAGTCTCCGAACAAACAATGTCCGCCTGGGTCCGGGAAGGTAATTGGCCCGAGGAGAAGAAGAAAAAATACTATTCCCCCGAAGAGGAGATCAACCATCTGTATGAAGAACTGCGCGAAATCAATAACAACATCAGCCAGCGAAAAGAAGGAGAACGGTTTGCCACCAAAGAGGAATTGGAAACAAAAGCGAAGATACTCTCGCTCATAGCCATACAATTGAAAAATGAGGCCTGCAATAACCGAAACGTCGCGCCCGACTTTAATTATACAGAATTAATAAAGGAGCTGAATGAGAAGGACTACAACAAAAGGATGGCAGCACTTCCTCCCTTCAGGTAACATTCAATTTTGAGCCTTATTATTAAAGTACAGTTCAACTAAAATTCAATTTTCTTCAAGTAAAATTCAAGTATGGTTCAATTTTGGTTCAGGTAAAATTCAAACAAATTCAACCAAAATTCAATTTTCAACTCCCGGAAGCCGCGTCAACACTGCATTTATCCTATTGGCACCACGCCGGTTCAAATTTCAATTAAGGGCTTTAACAAATCTTTAATCACAGTCGTGTAACTTTTTTCCTTCTCATCCGACTAATATAGGAGAGCAGCACACAACAGCTCACATTGTTTACACACATAAAAAGCTTGAATCATGAAATTCCTTAGTATTATTTCCGCACTATTACTGTCAGCAGTAATATCCACAGCACAAACTTCATCTGCTAATGCAGCACCGGCCATAGCTATGGTGGAACGCAGCGCTACAGACATCTTTGAAATGCCGGTCAACATCGAAGATGCCGATAAACTCAGCATCACCACAGATAAAAAGATCAATTCCGTAAAGGTTATTGATGAAGCAGGACAAGTAGTCATTTCCAGGTCATCACAGAATGGCGAAGGCGTTAAATTCAACATGAATAGGCTGAAGAAAGGCCTGTATTATATCCAGGTGTACTGTGACGGGGAGAATATTGTGCGGAAGTTTTTGAAGAAATAAGAGCCCTGCCCAAAAGCGACCGTCATTTCGAATGAAACGAAATGTTGCGTAGCAACAATGAGTGAAATGAGAAACCCCTTGAAGAGTAGCGATGGAGCCTGACCTGGCTTCGGCTCTACCTCTCAGGAGATTTCTCACTGCGTTCGAAATGACGAACTCTATTTAGCTATTTCATTACCACTTGCACGGTATGCCGGGTCTTTTGTTCCAGTAGTTTTGTTTTGTCCTTGGTGAGGTCGAAGACCACTTCAGGGGAATAGTGGCGAACGGTGAGCAGGCTCACGTCTTCGTTGCGAAGGAGTTTGTACTCACTGTCCAAAGTATCTATCAGTTTTCTCACCTTGTCTTCCCTGTTATCAATACAGGCAATGAAGCTGATAGCGGCATTCTGCATCATATTTATCTTGATATTCAGGTCGCTGAATATCTGGTAGATATGGGAAAGGTTGTACTCCGTGATAAAGGAGAAATCTTTTGTTGTCGCCTGTATCAGTACCTGGTTTTTCTTATTGATGATGAGCGGCGGATAATTTCCGGTCACATCATTTTTTATAACAGTCCCTTTCAGGTTCCTGTCGAGGAAGCATTTTACATACAGCGGAATGTTGTTGTTCTGTAATGGCTTGATGGTCTTGGGGTGAATCACTTGCGCACCATAGTAGGCCATTTCTATCACCTCGTGATAAGTGATGGCTTCTATCTTCACCGTATTCTCAAATTCTTTCGGGTCGGCATTCAGCAAGCCTTCCACATCTTTCCATATGGTAACGGCTTCTGCACTGAGCATTGCCGCCATCATGGCCGCGGTGTAGTCAGATCCTTCACGGCCAAGTGTTACAGAAGCGTTGTCGGCTGTTGCGCCTATGAAGCCCTGGGTCATTACGCACTTGCCTTGCTTTAATATAGGCGCTATTACCTGTTCTGCCTGTTTCTTAGAGAACTGCCAATCTACTACTGCATCCCGGAATGTTTCATCCGTGCGTATCACATCGCGAATGTCTATCCACTCAGTAGCAATACCCTTTTCATTCAGGTAAAAAGAAAATATCCGTGTGGACATCAGCTCACCTATGCATACTATCTGGTCGTATGAATAATCGTAGCGTGTAGTATCTACATCATCTACCGCCCACTGTAGTTCGGTGAAGTGAATATTCAGCTCAGCAGCAACCTGTTTATAATTATTTTCATTCAGCAGTTCTTTGGCATAGCCCAGGTGTTTTTGTTCCAGTTCCACTACCAGCTTATGTGCTTCCTGTTTATCGCCTTTATAAGCGGCATTCACAATAGCTTCCAGTGCATTGGTCGTTTTGCCCAATGCTGATACTACGAGTATCAATGGTTTCTCGCCACCTTCTATTACGGGCAACAAACCTTCCATTCTTTCGGGTGTGGCTATAGACGCCCCACCAAATTTGTACACTTGCATGATTCAATCAAAAGTAAAAAAGTAAAAAACAAAAAATCATAAAAAAGCCCCTTCATTTATGGAGGGGCTTCAAATATCACTATTCAAATAGTTCTTCTTTGGTCTTGGGCCGCTCCTCGTCCCTCCATTTAAAGCGGCTAAGCTTCATATCGTCAAAGTTTGCCTTATCCATAGGCGTCATGGTATGAGTCACATCGCGCTCATACCTTATCCGTTTTATCTTGTCTTCACCAAAGAATATGAACATTCTTTCACCATTAGCCTTGTCAACACCTAGGTAAGCGCCACCTTCATCCTTAGAGTAATAGATGCTTTCCGCATCAGGCTCTACCAGCATATCAGTGATAGTACTATCGTTAAAGTTGGCCCTGAGGGTCTTACCTTGTACCTGGTCGTATAGCCCGGCGGCATCAGGGCCCGCCAATGACACCATGTGCGCATTGTTCGGTACATACAGCCATTCTACTTTGTTACTGTCGCGTTGCTTGATGAGGATGGTATCTCCTGTTATCTGGCTTTTTCTCGACCATGCTACCGGGTCAAACATCAGGCGGAGCATAGAGTCGCCCTGTGTGTAAGAAAGGCTGTCGCAACGGGCCTGTAATGAGTCGGAAAACACCTTTACGTGGTAGTAAGCTATTATATACCTCGGTCTTGATGAATCTGCACCCGCAATGCTGTCGGCCATATTCACCATCTCCACTATTTTTTCCTTCTTCTTACCATACGTTACTTTCTCGATCAATACACTGTCTGAAGCACGGGGCACGGGAGCAGAGAAAAATGTATCTGCGCGTGTGAAGAGACTGTCCTTTCCACTCACCTGTTTCATCACGGGCTTATCCCATGCTTTTACTTTGCCCGATATCTCATTATATACTGCGACACCACAATAGAGTGTAAGGTGCTGCGCGGTATCAATAGAAATCACATCACCAACCGCCTTACCGAAGCCTGTTGTTTTATTGTAATCCAGCGTATCACCTTCTATGTATTGAGCTTCGTTCTGTATGGAGGAGCGGCCTTCAAAATGGCCTATTTTTTTATTGGCATCATAGATACCATCGCTGGTAATGAGTACCGTCTTATCCGTTGTCACGACTGAGTAGGCATAATACCGGCTCACTTTCGTTTCTGTATTGTAAGCGATATCTTCTGAAACCACATTATACTCAGGGTCGGTGATGGTAACGTTTCCGATGAAACGGGAATCTTTGGTTTTCATGTTGTAGGTACCTTCCCTGCTGGAGACTACTGTTGCGCCGTCCTGCAATGTACCGTTATGGTTATAGACCCCCACTTTGGTGCCGAGGTTGTAGGTAAGTTCTTCGCACCATAGATTGCTCTTACCATCGGTGAGGCTTACGTTGCCACGCATGTAAGCAATCTTTTGTCCTCCTATATAACGTAGATAATCGCTTGTACCCTGTGTGCCCCCGGGCTGTACTATACGGACGCTGCCGAATGCTTCCAGGTTCTTCTTCTCCTGGTCAAAGTAAGCGCTGTCACAATACAGGAAATCATCACCATGCTTAATGATAACATCCCAAATCAACTTTGTAATATTTCCGCTATCAGTCTGAACGAACGTACCAAGCCTGTTATTGATGATAAAGATCGTATCCGTCTGCGCCAGCGACTTTCCGGTGCAAACGCACAATAGCAGAATTGGTAGTATGTACTTCATACTACCAATCAGCTCAGGTAATCCTTTTATTTTATCCCGGTGGCTAATCTTTCCTCTTTTTGCCAAAGATAGTAACGTTTATGTAACGGCTTGGATGCGCTTGCAGATCGGCCATCAGTGCATTTAAAGTATTGAGCGATGCGCTCAGGTTGTTGTACAGTTCCTTATCATTCACTATCATCCCCAGCGTACCCTGATTGGTGTTTATTTTATTGATCACACCTTGCAGTTGATTAGCCGCTCCCTGCAGATCGTTCACCGTACTTTCTATCGGTGCGCGGGAGAGTTGGTTGGTAGTGGTCTCCGCGTTTTTCAGAATGTTGGATATGCGGTCGTTGTTGGAAGCGAGGTTTGTCGCTACGCTGTTGGCATTGCGGATGATGGATTGCAACTCGGAGCTTTCATTGTTCAGCTTTTGCGACAGCGAAGAGAAGTTATTCATTGTCACTTCCAGTGAAGCGATACTGCTGTTCAGTTTCGTTTGTGTCTCTTCATTCAGGATGTCGTTGATGCTGATGACCGTGGTATCCAGTCTTGCTACAACACCCCTTATATCCCGTATCAATGGGGAAATTTCTGTACTCAGGTTGTCAATTATTCCACCTTCTACTACAGTCGGCAACACACCTTCTTCTTTCACAAAGGCTGCGCTTTTGCCCAGCTCCAATGCTATCACTTTAGAACCCAACAGGTCGGTAGATGCAAGTTTGGCTATAGTGCCTTCAGGTAATTTAGTATCCTTATTAATACTTAATACCACCTTCACTCGTTCTCCCTCCAGCTCTACAGAAGCAACCCTGCCTACGGCGAGGCCTCTTATCTGTATAGGAGAAGAAGCCTGCAATCCCTGAATATTGGTAAAGTAGGCCGTGTATTCAGCCTGGCTGGAAAACAGGTTAGATCCTCTCAGGAAATAGAAGCCGGTAAATAATATCAATATCGCTATACTCACCAATAATCCGATCCTTGCTTCTTTCGATAACTTCATAAAATATTGATTCTAAAAAATATACGGGCAAAAATACTAAAAAAGCCCCCCATTTGGCTTATTACTCATCTATTAAATACCATACCATGCCCCCTAGCCCCCTAAAGGGGGAATATATTGTTTACAAAAAAAATACCCCCAACGAAGTCAGGGGTAAATATGATAAATGTTCATGTTTGGACTAGACTGCTTCGTTCCTCGCAGTGACGGGAGACTAGAAATCTGTACCGAGGGAAACGAGCCACATTTTCTTTCTTTCTATGTTCCAGCTTCTGTCCAGCCTTAAGTAGTAGCCGAGGATGGTAGTGCGGATACCTGCACCATAGCCAAGGCACAGACCTGTATTACCCGGCACTTTAAACGCCAGAGTAATAGGATTGTTTCCACCCGGAGGGGTAGATGCATTCGGGAATACATAGGTTGTCGAGAAATTCTCGGCATTCGGCAGTAAACCTTCCCATGCCGAACCCGCATCTATGAACGCAGTGACCTGCAAATTCTTCACGATGGAAGACTGTACCGGCCGCTTAATAAATGTGGAAGCTATCGGTACCCTGAGCTCTGTATTCAGCACTGCATAAGTATTACCATTGCGCGAGTTTTGGGCATAGCCTCTCATGTTGTTACCCACAGTCTGGAATGCATAGTCATTCTGATCTGCACCACTAGGAGGTACAGCATTGTTATACTTCTGATTGAGCCAGTTATCCATGCCACCCACATAGTACATCACCTTCTGGTTACCACCCGAGTGAGCACCGGCGAGGCGGGTTGCCCAGGTGATGGTTTTATACACCGGCATATATGCACGGAAATCGAGGCCAAGAATATACACGCCTTTCTTCTCCGTAAAATTGTACATATACTCCCCGAAGAATTTATAACGGTACCCCTTCCTTACATTCATTTCGGGACTAACGGTATTGTCGAATACATATTCTACCCGGCTGAGCGCCCAATACTTATGTTTCCTTGGCGGATCGAAGAGACTAAGCGAATCTTCCTGTGCTTTGAAGATGAGTGCATCCTGTCTTGCGCCCAGGGTCATACGGACGCTTCTTATCCTGTCGAGCGGATATGCGGCAGAGCCCTGGAACATATTGGTAGTTGTTCTGCCCAGCTGTTGCTTGGTGAGTACAGGCACACCATTCTGATCGGTATAAGTAACGTTGTAATTGTAGAGGTTTTGATTGCGCAGATACAATACACCCCAGTCTACCCTGCGCGTAAAATTCTGGTATTGTAAAAAGTAAGACGTGCCTGAAAAATTTATCGGTAACCTGAAACCACCTGTGAAGCGATGATTTTCCAGTATGTCATCGAGGCTGACCATTATCATACCTGCTAATGATGGATTGTTGTACTGGCCACCGCTGTTCTCATACGATTGGTATTGATTGAACAGGACGCTATTGTCGGCACGTACGGTAAAGAAGTCGGGCTTGAAGCTCAGCAGGTATGGTTGTGCCCTGAGCTTGAGATAAGTACTATCCGACATGTTGGCAAGGTCAGTAGTATCAGTGGGATCGCCAATTATGCCCTCATCTATCGGCGCTGTTACCGGGGTTTCAGTACCTACCAGGTCGGGGGAGGTAGTAGTTGGATCAGCTGCAACAGTATCTTTCCTTTCTTCTTTCACAGGTTCTGCTTCAGCAAACTCTGACTGGAACACATTACCTGTCTTTATAGCCTGTGCTTCATTTTCTATTGCCTTCTGTTCTGCTTCTTTCTCCGATGGATATGCCAGCGATGCTTCTGCCTGTGTTTTAGATAATGTTGTAGGTCTTAATATTTTAGGGACAAAATTCTCACCGGGTATCTCCAGTTTTTTGAAATAGACCTTATACTTATCCCCTACCTGTAGTACATCCGCAGTTTTATCGCTGGCGGGATTGTACTGGTGGCTGATGATATTGCTGGAGTAGTTGGTAACAGGCACTGCATAAGCAGAGTCCATGTTGTTCACGTCTCTTGCAAAAAGCACTACGTATTTGTTCTGTACTCCGTTGGTATCATAGAGAAACGAAAAATGTTCTGAGCCATGTTGTATGGGCTGTGAAATATTTCCCGTAGTGATGTGTGTGCATTGCAGCAGTTGTTTTCTTTGTGTTTTGGTGTCGTAGAAGAAAACATTCATCGGGCCGGTGGGTAACTCATTTACCGCCAACGGCACTTCAAGATTTGGCTTCGGCCTGTTAGACAAGAAGAGTATGCCCCTTCGTGTACCACCACTGATGAACCAGGGTTGTACTTCATCCCAGGGATCATTGGTAATGTTGGTCATCCTTTTGCCTCTTATGGTAAACATGAACAGGTCGGTCTGGCTTTTTTTGATAGCAGAGAAGATCATTTTATCATCATCCTCCATAAAGGTCATTCCCAATACCCTGTCGAAACGGTTATCGGGTATCACATGGGTTTCTATTTTAGCCTTTATCGCGTTGTATATTCTTAATCTTGTCTGCCTGCCTTTGCGATAAAGGATAGCCAGTTTATAACCTGTATTATTCCATGTTATGATGGGATAGTCGGGGTCTGTAGGTTCGTTGTAATCTTTGCGACCACCCACCAGTATTGCAGAGCGCGTTTTCTGTGCGGTAGTCCGTTGAATATAAACCGTGTATTCTCCATCCTTCCAACTTACATATGCCACGTCATCCCCCTTTGGTGATACTTTTATACTGCGGATGATCTCGTTGTCTTTAGGGAATGGGATTTCAAGCAGAGAGTTGGCAAAGGCTTCACCGGGTTGTTCCTGCACCAATGAGTCTTTGGCATAAGTATCTTTGTAGAAAATAATGCATGAGTCGTATGCCTTTACAATCTTCATACCCATGGTGACCTTAGTAGCCTGGTTGAGGCTACTCCTCATTTCCATATTGTAGAGCAGGTTCTTCATGTTGCTCTCACCGTAGCGTTCTGAAACATATTTCCAGAATGCTTTACCAGCCAGTTCCGGATATTGTTGAGAGAGTTCGTGGAATCCATCCTTAGGGCGAGCTTCAATAATATTTTTCCATTCGCTGTTGCTTTTGGCATCCCATCCATCCACCAAGTATGATACATATCCTGCGGAAGCCCATTTAGGCATGTTGAGCAGGATAGCGTTCTTCACCATCTGTTTGATATTTTCCCCAAAGAGCATACGCTCCATCACTACCCTGCCCATCCCTGCACGAAGCTGTCTGCGCAAGTCTGTATGCACACCTGTATAATAGACCAGTAACTTATCGCCAACGATATCTACAGTACCACCCGGATTATCTTCCAACTGTGATTCCATCTTCAGGCCAACATTGGTCTGGCGGTATTCATCGAAGTTGTTGTAAAGTATGATATTGAAACGCTTGGGGAATTTCGCGCCCATCTTTTTTTCTACTACACTTATATCGTTTTCCGCCTGTTCTGAAACGTACCTGGCTAATTGCCTGCCTGCACGATCGTAGTGATAAATGCGGAAGTGTTTGGTATCAAAATAACGCCAGTCGAATTTGCGGTATTGCACCCTGTTTTGCCCGAATTTCTCCAGGTATGTTTGCCCGGATGCCGGCATAACTATTACCATCAGGAGCAGGATGCTCCAAACCATGTAGTTTTTTCTGCGAAACAAAATATTCATCAATGCTGCCTGTTATTTTTCCACCCTTAAACAAAATTGCCGTAATGCTTTTCCAGGCTTATGTTTGCATTTCTAAGTTACTGAAAAAAATGTTACGCCAATGTTACAAATACAGTCCTTTACATTCAATCCCTTCCAGGAGAACACCTACCTTATTATAAACGAACAAAAACTATGCTGGATCGTTGACCCAGGCATGTATGACATAAACGAGACAAACAGGTTCTTCAGCTACCTATCTGATAACGGATTGAAGCCCCAATCTATTATCAATACGCACACACATATTGATCATATTTTCGGGGTGAGTGATGTAATGAAGAAATATGATATTCCATTCGGTATCAATGAGAAAGATTCCCCTGTGCTAAATGCAGCAGTTGCCTCTGCTATGATGTTCGGGCTGGCATTCAGTAATACACCTAAGCCGGGCTTCTATATAGCTGATAATGAAGTGATGAAACTAGGTGATGATACCATAGAAGTACGCTTTACACCCGGCCACTCTCCCGGTAGTGTCTCTTTCTATCATGCCGAAGGTAACTGGGTGATAGGCGGTGATGTGCTGTTCCAGGGCAGCATAGGCCGTACAGACCTTCCCGGTGGTAACTTTGAGACCCTGATCAGTTCTATTAAGACGCAGTTGTTGACTTTGCCTGAGGAGACTGTAGTGTATTCAGGGCATGGGCCTGCGACGACGGTTGGAGATGAGAAGATGTATAATCCGTTTTTGAAATAAGGGCCGCGAGTGACCCACCTCGCCCTTCGGGCACCCCTCCCTGAAAAAGGGAGGGGAGTTCGTTAATGTTGTTATGAGTGTATGATGAGTTCCCTGCCTTTTAGGATGGGCACTACAGGATGCAGATCGGGGGTAGTACAGTATTCCATATCGCTTACAAGGCCGAAGCCTGATAAGCGCCTGTAGTGTGAACTGTCTTCCAGGAATTTGATGAAATTACTGCCACCTGAGGAGATGTATAATTGATTTGCTGCACGGGCACTATCGCAATTGATATCAAAATGTGCTGCCAGCCTGTTTACCACCGCTCCTGCAAAGAGGGTGTCTTCCATGTTGAACCTGTCTTTCCATGCAGCACAGCCGAGCAATACATTCTTGCCTTGCGCCAACAGAAAATCGCAAACAGCGGTAAGATTAAGAAAAGAACCTGTGATAATAGTGTCTGCACCTTCTACCATGTGCAAGAGGCGTGTACCGTTGGTAGTGGTCAACACAACTGTCCTGCCGTCTACAAACTCACGAGGATACTCTGATGGTGAATTACCATAGGCCAGACCTTCGGCTACTTTGCCATCTCTTTCCCCTGCTGTAATGGCATTATCTATACTATTACCCAATTCAATACATTCAGGTACGGAGGCGACCGGTATGATGCATTTAGCACCATTGTGGAGCGCAGCAGCTATGGTAGAGGTAGCCCTGAACACATCAATGATTACAACAACAGCGCCTTTAGTATCGAATAAATGGAGCAGAGCGGGAGATAAACAAACTTCCAGCCGGGGTAATTTTCCTGTCATGAAAAACCGTTAAAGTGGAGTGCAATATACAGCGCAAACGGAAAAGATGCTACAAATAAAAACGTCCCGCTTGAGGCGGGACGTTTTCGATATTTTTCAATGTGGTATTAATATACCCACAGATCGTGTTCTTTGTTAAACAGCTGTTCCATGCTGCGTTGGCTTTCGTACAGAGACTCCATAGCAGAAGCACCCATGTTCTGGAAAGTAAGATCGAATGGATTGCTCACCTTGATGATCTTGCTGGAGAAGAAACGTCCTTCAAAGAATTCATCCCAGTTCATACGGTAAACGTCATTCTGAGGATTGAATACTTCATACTGAGCTAACAGCGGACGAATTTCAGGATAGTATAACCAGAACATCGCCTGAGAACCACGGAAGTTACCGTTATCATCCTTAACGTCTATCAATGGAGCCAGTGCAACGATACGCACTACCATCTGACCTACATTACGATCAATAACCCAGTCTTCCTTGATACGGAATTTGCTAACAGCTTCCGGATCGAAATCCCTTCTTTCGTAACGGATAGTTTCTTCTTCAGTTACCGGATCAATTACCCTGATGGTATCCATCTTACCTGCGGTGATCTCAAGGATCTGCTCCTTAGACAAAGTGCTGGTAAAGCGGTCATCAAGGTTAGAGAATGCCTGGATCTTTCCTTTTTTCAGAGCGTCTAACAGGATCTCAATAAAGAAACCACCACCAGAGTTCTCGTCACCGGGGAAACGGAATGCCATGTTTTGTTTTTCACGAGCATCAATCTCGCGCCAAACCCTCTTTTTCCAGAGAACATCTGCTTCGCGAACGTACTGCCACTCAAGAGGAGCATTTACGTGTTCAACGCGATCATAGACACCATCCCTTTTCAGTGAGGGTTTCCAATCATCCGTCATTCCGCCAGAGATCTGATTCTGCACCTGATCTACATTCCCTTGTGCGGAAACCGCAGTAGCAGAACAAATCAAGGCTACAGAAGCCGCTATCGTATATACCTGTTGTAGGATTTTCATGATCCTTAAAATTAGCTTTTAATCCTAAATAATTATAACATTGTCAAAATAACTGAGTTCAGTTTGCGCGGACGCTTATCCGGACCTACAGCTACTATTTCGTCGAAGAACAATTTATCACCTGGCTTAATACGTTTGATCGCATCATCCATACTACTATTACCTGAAGGTACCAACCTGTAACCTGCTACTTTATACGGACCGACAAGATCACCACGCTTAGGCAGCATACTAAATTCATAACTCTGAACGATGTACTTAGCCTGGAAATCGAAGTTATCCAAAACCGCTGCTATACCTGCCTGAGCCCTGAAAGAACTTGTAGGCATACTACCTGATGACTTACCACCAATTTTTGCTACCGGATCAGGAATGAACTTTACGCGTATCGGCATGGTTCCCACTTCTGTACTACCAGTAGCGGTTTTAGCAATGATCTTAGCTATCCTTTCACCCGGTTTTTCCACCCTAACTTCATAGTGACCCAGCTTGCCCGCAGTAGGAACAACACTCGCATCAGCTATTACAAGGCTTACATCCTGCAGAGAATAACCAGCCGCAGATACAGTTACCGGGTTTTCAACACCGATATACATTACGTTCATCTTGTCGAGCTGAATTGAAGCACCTGTAGAACCTACCATGTATTGGAATTCGTAAGGACGTGTTTCCACCCTTCCGCCAAGATCAATTGATACAGTACCTTTTACTGTTTGCAGACCGGCACCAGCAGCCATGGTTTCCCATATTGCTACACCGTTCTCTACTTTAGTAATACGTCCACCGCCACCGGAAGAAACAACCTGAGGCTGAACTGCCTTGTTGTAAGCCGCCAGCATGATGTTGGCTTCTACTTTCTGGCCAGCCAATACATAGCTGTTCTTAGGAAC
This sequence comes from Bacteroidetes bacterium UBA7674, assembly GCA_002483105.1. GTDB lineage: Bacteria > Bacteroidota > Bacteroidia > Chitinophagales > Chitinophagaceae > MKUN01. Next base: position 348,379 of record DLHG01000009.1, on the reverse strand, counting down.
GGCTATCGCAGCCATTTCATCAAACTTCACTTGTATATTACCTGCTTCAGCGATCAACTGGTTGATAATAGCAGCCTCTGAGTTACGAATGTCATTCTGGAATTTAGCCAAAAGCGTAACAGCAGCTACAGTAGGCATGTTGTTGAAATAACCGAAAGACCAACTAGCTTGTGGATTATTCTCAGACTTTTCAGGTTCTTCGATCTTTATTGGTAAGTTTTTTTCCAGGTTGGCTTTTGCATCCTTTTCAGAAACTACACTTAACATTTTAGTACGAAGATCTTCAAGCGTTTTCTTGATCTCATCACCACCTTTTTGCTCTACAAGTAAGAAAGTACTGGCATCGATATCATCTTCTTTTTCTATCTCACCTTTTTCATCCCTACCACCTGCTCTTGCTACTACCTTTTCTTTCCATTCTTCCAGGAATTTCACAGCAGCATCGGCATCTTTGCGTATCTGTTTCGCCTTGTCATTGAAAGGCTTGATACGCTCTTCCTGTCCTTTTTGCTTTTCATTTTCATCAAAAGCTGCATACACCTGCTGGTTTTTATCAACAATTGCTGCATTGGATGACGTCACACTCCGGTTGATAACCTTGAAGGCATGAAGGATCTCACTTGAAACGTTTAGGGCCAGCAGGGCTGTCAACACCAAATACATGAGGTTGATCATTAACTGCCGAGGCTCTTTAGGCATTGACATGCGTCAAAAAATTTATATGGTTATTATAAATAATTTCTCTACTCTGTTCCGCTACAATTAACGTCCTTGCATAGCAGCAAGCATGTTACCGTAGATCTGGTTCAGGTTAGTCAGGTTCTTAGACAACTGAGCTATTTGTTCCTTAGCAGCTACCGCATCAGAAGCAGAAGAAGCCATAGCATCAGATGCGCTCACCAGGTTGCTATAGAACTTGTTCATAGCTTTCAGGTGGTTGTTCGCATCAGACAGTTCCACTTCATAGATCTGATTCAGAGAACCAAGATTTTTAGAAAGAACCTGTACTTGCTGGTGGAACTTCATAGTATCGTCAGCTGCATTGTTGAAAGAAGACATTGTTTGGGTAGCACCCTGGAATGTAACCTTCATTTCGCCTAATGCTTCGGCAGCTTCACGAGCGCTTTGAGTATAAGCACCTGTAGCAGCAGTAACATCAGTGATGTCTTTCATTTGCTCAGCAGCCTGGCCAAAACGCTGGATGTTGTCACCCAAACGACGGATATTAGCCGGAGTCATCTGAGCTTCTTCCATCATTTTATCCAGAGAAGCAGTTGGAGAACCCTTAACTGTATGAGAATCAAATTTTTCACCTTTACGGTAAGCTTCTACGTGTGGATTTTCGTCCAGACCAGGGTAGAAACGCTCCCAGTAGTAATCTTTATGAGGGGGAAGGAGACCAAGAAGGGCAAAGATAAATGCCTCAGTCACCATACCTGCAGTAAGCATGACACCAGCGAAAGGCCAGTGCTGTATTTTAAACAGCGCTCCCAGCAACACCACAGACGCACCTAAACCGATAATAAGGTTTTTAATGTATTTGCCTGAGTCGGTTTCAAAAAACAACGATACGGAATTCATACTACGTGCCATACTTGCTTAGATTTTTATTGATAACGTTTTTTAAAAAAGATTTATTGCTTATTTATTAACTTAAAGTTATTGCCAGCAGATTACCTTCTGTTGGTAATACCAGGGTGAATTTGCTGAATGATACAACGGAAACCGATGTAAGCTTTAGCAGTATCAGCGAATTCGTAGTCGCGGGTACTCACCTGCAGGTAGAATTGAACATCTCTCCAGCTACCACCACGTAATGTTTTACGAGTAAGCCATACCGGATCGTTCTCAGAACCTTTACGACGTGTCTCAGGATTCATTTCAGATACCGCATGGAATGCGTTGCCTTGATATGAAGAAGCAGTCCACTCGCTCACGTTACCAGACATTTGGTACAGACCATAATCATTAGGCCAGTATTTATCAACAGGTACAGTGTAAAGACCACCATCAGCAGCATAGTTACCACGCTGAGGCTTGAAGTTTGCTAAGTAACAACCTTTCTTGTTCAGGATGTAAGGTCCGCCCCAAGGGAAAGGAGATTCGTTACGTCCGCCACGTGCAGCCCACTCCCACTCTAGCTCTGTAGGAAGACGGAAAGCACCTTCGAAGTATTGTTTGTTCTTATCACGCTCTGATCTCCAGAGGTTAGAACGCCAATCGCAGAAAGCGTTAGCCTGGTGCCAGTTAACACCAACTACAGGGTAGTTGTTGAAGGCAGGGAACCAGTTGTATTGCTGAGCGATAGGCTCGTTGTAAGAATAAGTGAACATTTTCACCCAAACAGTAGTATCAGGATAAGCAGCTACGTCGTACTTAGACTGGAAACTGTTTTTCGGTTGACCCGCATTCATTACAGCTTCGTTGTAATCGTAAGTTTCGTAGTGATATATCAGCTTACTGTTGTCAATTTCTTTTCTGCCCCAACCAGATTGGTCAGCAGGAACGTACATATTAGACAGTTGATCTTGAAGATCCTGATCTTTCCAGTTGATCGTTTTTTTCATGTCGATCGTCTGAGTTCCATCCGGGTTGTCTTTGTAGTCACCCAGTTGAGCGTGTGCTATAGAGTCACGTACCCAGTTAGTGAACTGACGGTACTCAGCGTTAGAGATCTCCGTTTGGTCCATGTAGAAGCCGGTCATCTGAAGTGTCCGGATCAAGGCGTCGTTCCTTCCGCGGATATCTTCGTCACTAGCACCAGCTTTCAGTACACCAACAGGGACCCACACCATGCCTAATGGCGCCGGTGGCCTGTAGTTCAACGTGTTGTTTTTTCCAACCAACTGACCTCCGGTACCTGATGGTCCGCAGCTCGTGACCAATGCCAGTAATGCTACAGCCGAGATCTTCAGGGAAAATTGTTTCATACTACTGTTATTGTTGTTATTGCTAAAAGGCAAATCAAATGTTTTTTGGGTTGAGAAGTAACATTTTACTACAAAACCGATGCACAATATTTAAAGATTTTTCCAAAAATGCAAGCTTCGCCAAAAAAAGTCGTGTTTTTTCCGGCCAGAACTCATGATAAAACCTTTGATATTTGCTGTGATCTCAATGATAAATAAAACGTAAAGCTTCTTCTGTATTGCGTACAGGGCTCATACAAGCCTGTTGTGTGCAAACAAATATAAGTAAATCTTCTTCACTTTTTTTATTGGTTAATAAGGGCACTTCAAATATTTCTTTTTGTACAGTGAAGATAAAAGTGCCTGGTATGTTTTTTTCATCAATGGATACTTTGGCATTTTCTGCCTGTTTGCCTGAAAATACTACTGTTTTCAGGCCGTGAGCATATTGCTGATGCAACATGGCCCAATAAGAGAATGAATACATGTACCTGCCCGCTGTGGTCACCATCTGCCCAAGCATATACGAGCCTTGTTCCAGCCAGTCGTGACGCTCCATGCACATGCCCAACAGGAGCAGGTTATGAGCCATCAGCGCATTGGCCGAAGGCGTAGCGCCATCGTATATTTCCACCTTTCTTACCGGGATATCGTTCTGTAATGTGGAGCTAAAATAGAAGAAGCTGCCACCCTCATGCAAAAACAAGCGTTGTACCTCATCGGTAAGCTCCGCGGCACGGACAATGAGGCTACTATCGCCCTTTGCAGAAGCCAGTCGCAGCATTGCCCGGATGAGGTAAGCGTAGTCGTCCAGCTTGGCTGTAATGGCAGGCTTGCCTTGCTTCCAACTGTGGTACATTTTACCCTCAATAGAATAACTTTTCAGCATCCATTGCATGTGCTCTTCTGCACGTTGCAAATAGGTTGCATTTCCTAATATTTTTCCTGCTTTTGAGAGCGCCCTGTTCATCAATGCATTCCAAGAAAGTAAGCTCTTGTCATCGGTGAGCGGACGTATCTTTTTTGCGCGTGCTGCAAGCAAAATTTCTTTTGCTTTTCCGATCAATTTTTCGAGCGTAGAAACAGGTATGTTGTACTGCTGCGCAACAGCTTCTTTAGTAGCAGCAATGTGCAGAATATTTGTGTGTTCCCAGTTGCCTTCTTCTGCTATACCATAGTAAGTAGCGACAGGCTTGTAATCCTCACCCAGAAACACTTTCCACTCGTCGTACGTAAATGTATAGAACTTGCCTTCTACTCCTTCGCTATCTGCATCAAGGGCACTATAATAGCCACCACTTTCATCTTTCAATTCGCGTTCAACAAAGGCAATTGTTTCTTCAATTATCGTCTTATATTTTTCATCTTTTGTGATGCTGTATGCATCACAATATGCGCTTATTAAAAGTGCATTATCATAGAGCATTTTTTCGAAGTGCGGAGCGAGCCATTCTTTATCAGTTGAGTAACGTGCGAAGCCTCCGCCGAGTTGATCGTAAATGCCTCCTTCAAGCATTTTATCGAGGCTTAATAATGCTTGTTTTAATGCTGGCTCATACTGTGTGTAGTGATAGTGTTCCAACAAAAAACTAATGGCCATCGTACCGGGGAATTTAGGGGCATTACCAAAGCCTCCCCATAAGGTATCTGCCTGCTTCAGCAAGGTGTCTGCCATTTGCCGACAGGTGTCTTTGTCCCAATCAGCTTTTTGTGCCTGCATGGCTGTAGCAGAAGCATTTTTCAGGTATTCCAGCATCTGCGTTGTCTGACCGTCTACCTCACTGCGCTCGTTTGTCCATATATCGCTCATGCGCTGGAGTACCTGTATCCAGGAAGGACGCTGATAAGCAGGGGAAGGCGGAAAGTAGGTGCCCCCGTAATAAGGCAGCCTGTCTGGGGTTACGAATACATTCAAAGGCCATCCACCGCTACCGGTTATGGCTTGTACGGCATCCATGTAGAGGTGATCAACATCGGGATGCTCTTCCCTGTCTACTTTTATGCAGATGAAGTGCTCATTCATATATGCTGCAACCTGCTCATTCTCAAAGCTTTCGCGCTCCATAACATGGCACCAGTGGCAGGCAGCATAACCTATACTGACCAACACGGGCTTATCCTCATTCTTTGCCCGCAGAAAGGCTTCATCGCCCCATGGATACCAGTCAACGGGATTGTGGGCGTGTTGCTGTAAGTAGGGGCTTTGTTCTTCTATTAGTCTATTGGCCATGGTGCGAAGTTAGTACAATAAGAAAAGGCGTGGGTGGCACACCTACCGAGCGCGCGTCCGGTTCATTCAGATCCCTACAAAGCTTTTGCCCCTATGTGGCAACTCGTGTGTGTAAGGAATATGTTAGAATAAGAAAAGGGCTCTTGCGGAGCCCTTTCGATTATGGAGATAGTATTTTCTTATTTTTTCTGGTCAACAAGGTAACGCTCCAGTGCAGCTACCATAGAAGGTGCATTGGGAGCGGGGGCCTTTACATCGAGCCTCAGTCCGAAGTCTTCCACTGCTTTTGAAGTAGTGGGGCCGAAAGCGCCTATAATGGTGCCATTCTGCTTGAATTTAGGTTCATTCTCCATTAATGTGTTCACACTGAAGGGGCTGAAGAATACGATCATATCGTAGCTTTCTTTCATCACCGGTGTGATATCGTTGGAGACTGTACGAAAAAGGGTAGCCTCCACGAAAGTAGACCCATGCTTGGTGAAATATTGCGAGATTTCATTCTTAGCGTTACCATCTGTTGTGGGCACTATGAACTTTTCGTTACTCTTATGCTTACCGAGCACGTCCATCAGTCCGTCCACAGAACCATCGGCAGAGAAAAACACTTTGCGCTTGCGATAAAGAATAAACTTCTGGAGATACAGTGCTACGGCTTCGGTAATGCAGAAATACTTCATGTCCTGCGATACCTTCACTTTTAGCTCATCACAAATACGGAAGAAATTATCTACCGCGTTGCGGCTGTTGAATATGATAGCTGTATGCTCCGCAATATCTATGCGTTGCTTGCGAAACTCTTTACCACTCAGACCCTCTACTCTTATGAAGGGATGGAAGTCCAGCTTTAAGTCATATTTTTTCGCCAGTTCATAATAAGGTGACTTATCGCTATCCGGCTTGGGCTGGGTAATCAATATTGAGTTAACCTTAGTATCCTTAGTTGTCGAATTAACAGCTTTGGCCATAATGCATTAAAACGGGGTTATTTTTTTTGTTTTTGTTACCAGTGGTACCCGGAAAGGATTCTTATTTAGAAGTACAACATTCCACGCACCAAGAGCTTCATCAACACTGCCAGGGGCAATAATTCCGAGGCGCAAAGGTACATAAAAAAATGGAATTTACTGTACTGGAAGAACGACCCGAATACCTGCCAGGAACGTGTATATCTGTTTATCAATAAAACTCCTACCAGCACAAAAGAGACTATGAGCAAGGGTTGCGTATATGCAGGGTCGGCAAACGCAAACAATACTATAAACGGCAGCAATGCAATAGCGAGGATCTTGTTTATTAAGAAAACATTAAATAAGTAAAAATCAGTAATGCCTTCCAGCTTGAAGGCCCATCCGCTAAAACGGATCACTGCGTATTTACCCAGGTATATTCCCATCATTCCCCCTATCAGCAATGCCAGTAACATAGACGGAGGCATAGCGCCGTTGCGTTGGGAGACGTATATCACATAGTAAACATAAGTGCCCGCCGACATGGTGAAGAATATGTTCATCAGCAAGTTGGACAACCGGGTAGCCTGTATCTGATCCTTTAGCTGGCGGCCACTGAGGGTAGGGTTGCGGAACGCATGCACCAAGCCATTGAAATACTTGGGGTTGCCGTAACGGATGAGCCCGAGCATGAGACAAAGGCTGATGAGTACATAAAAATCTTTAGTGCGGTTATTGAAAGGCTTGTGCTTCATGATGCGTGAAACACCATACTTCAGGGACATCTGCGGATGCGCCTTTATTACGCTGTCCATTTTCTTTACGGCCATCTTTTGCATGGCGGCTGAGTCGTAAGGTATTACTACACCGTATTTGGCAGTAGATACTTTAGCCATTGCGGACACTGAAAGCAGCAGCAGCAATAAAATAAAAAGGTATGGCTTGTGTGTGAGGCGCATAAAGCAGCGCAAATTTACTGTTTTAAAAATAGGCTACATAGCCAAAGTGAATTTTTGATTGACGAAATTGTACGGGATTACCTTCTGTTCGTCCGATACCGTAGTTGATAGTGAACAAACCCGACCGTATCTGCAAACTGGCACCGGCACCGAATCCATTATACAAACCTTCCCGGTAAAAGCCGCTGTATTGACTAATGATATAGCCGTTGTCACTGAAAAGGTACACATTGGAATTTCTATCCAACAAGAGTCGGAGCTCAAGTGTAATGACGTGGTATTGATTGGTGTATACACTTTGCTCATCGAAACCACGCAAGAGCTTGAAGCCACCTATCTGGTACAATTCATTTTGAAAAAGATTGGTTCCGCTTATCCAACCGCCGGTGTATGCTGTGAGGAAAGTAGCCTTTTTGCCTATGGGTAGAAAATAAGCCAGCTCCCCTTCTGCCCTGTATTGATATTTCCTTTTTTCCATGCTATCGTAAAGACTGTTGTAGTTGAAACCCGTTCCGTCCCTCATTCCTGTAATGACATCAGAGCGGCGGAGGTTGCGGAGCAATGCACTCATCAGAGCCCTACCCCTCCAGCCTTTTAGCGGATTGGGGCGGTAGTCTGTACGGTTCATCACAAATTCAAAACCGCCCCCATTGGCACTTACATCCACATTTTCCGGCAAACGCTTATTCACCCTTACATAGTTTGTATCCACAGTAATAAGCCTGTTGCTTTGGTTCTGGTAGAATACACGCAGGAAGTCGGTGGCATTGAGCTGATAACGAACACCTAGTTGGAATGTAGTGCGGCGGAAAGCAGTGTCTTTTTTAAACAAGTCGAAGTTGGCATCAATACCAAAAGGGCTATTGAGCAGGAAAGGCATGATACCACTGGCCTTCAGCCGGGGAGATTTGTATTGAAGATTTTGATAAGTGACACTGATGGACTCACCCATGGAGAGGATATTCTGAAAGGCGAACAAAGCATCAACCGTCAGGAGGAACTTGTTTGTCTCCACATTATTAGGCAGCAGTCCTATAATGGCATTGAGCTGGTTGGCCTTTCGCTCGCGCAGGTACAGGTCGACCTCAGTGGTCGTTAGCTTGAACTTTACCCTCCATGGCTCAGACTGCTCAAGGAAGGGGATCTCGTTGAGCCGGTTGGTAACGGCTTTCAGCTTCTTCTCATTGTAATACTCCCCTTCAAAAATATCGAGGTAACGCATCATGTAGTTTTTGCTGATGCGTGCTGTGCCTTTTACATTGATAGAATCTATCTTTCGCAATGGACCTTTGTCCAGCATCATAAACGCGTTTACACCACCGTCTTCATTTACCTGCACGTCATTGAGCCATGCCTTAGCAAAGGGATAGCCATTCTGCTCGCACCAGGTGAGGAGTTTTTCGGTAACACCTGAGAGTCGCTTGGGATTGAGTTTTGCATCCTGCCATTGGCGGGGATCTATACTTGCTTCTGCCCAAAGGGAATTGGGAATGGAGTCGAAAGAAAGGCGCGCCCATTTGTATTGCTTGCCGAGGAATACGAAAGCACCGTAGTTATCATTCTGGAAATAAATGCTATCAATAGAAGCAGCGAGGTAACCTTTTTCCTGCAGAGAGGGTACCAGCTTTTTTAAATAATCATAAGAATAGCCGGGGTCTTCAAACTTTTCCGGCACCTCTGCCAAACTGAGCAATAGTGCCTGGTTGCTGTCCACTCTGTGGAGCTTTACCGCGCTGGTTTGTGCTGCTGCCTGTGAAGGGAGACAACATAGAGCAAAAATGAGCAGTAAAAACGCAGGAAACCTAGACATCTGTATGCTTTCAAAATTAGGCAAATATGCCCTAACAACGATTTAAATACCTTTGTAGTATCAATGGCAGGCATTTACATACATATTCCTTTTTGCAAACAGGCTTGCACATACTGCAATTTCCATTTTTCGACCACGCTGAATTTGAAAGATGATGTACTCAAGGCTATCATGCATGAGCTGGAGATACAGAAGAATTATTTGCAATTTGCACCAATAGAGACCATCTATTTTGGTGGCGGTACACCGTCTATCCTGAGCGCGGATGAGATCAGCAGGATATTTGAGCATATATACAAGCTCTACCCGATAGATCAGCTAAAGGAATGCACCCTGGAGGCTAATCCTGATGACCTGAACCCAAACTACCTGAAAGCGCTGCGGAGCACACCCATCAACCGCTTTAGTATAGGCACACAGTCGTTTCGTGATGCTGACCTGCAATATATGAACCGGGCGCACAATGCACAGGAAGCAGACTATGCGATAAAAGCAGCGCAGGATGCGGGATTCCCCAACATTACCATAGACCTGATATACGGAACACCGGGGCTGACCGATGCTGACTGGAAATATAACCTGGCACAAGTGGCCGCTTTGCAGATACCGCACTTTTCTTCTTATGCTTTGACCGTAGAAGAAGGCACTGCACTGGCCAGCAATATTAAAAAGAAGAAGACCGCTCCGGTGGATGCGGAACAGTCGGCAGGGCAGTTTGAGATATTGATGGAACAGGCAGAGGTAATGGGCTATGATCATTATGAAATATCGAACCTGGCGAAGCCGGGGCATCATGCAGTTCACAACACCAATTACTGGCGGGGACTACCCTACCTGGGGATCGGCCCATCGGCTCATTCGTTTGACGGGAAGAGCCGCAGGTGGAACATTGCTAACAACGCTTTGTACACCAAAAGCATATTACTGAATAACGAGCTTACCTACGAGGAAGAGAAGCTGACACCCACCGAACACCTGAATGAGTATATAATGACCAGCCTGCGCACGATGTGGGGCTGCGATCTGCAAAAGATACGCAACGAATGGGGGGACGACTATGCCAAGCAAGTAGTGGAAAGTAGTTATGAATTCAGGGAGCGGAGATGGCTGACCGAGCAGGATAATAAACTGATACTGACCCCGGCGGGGAAGTTGTTTGCGGACAGGATAGCGGGGGAGTTGTTTGTTGATTAGTTGAAGAGTTGATTAGTTGATTTAGACGGGAAGACATGTGTAGCGTGGGTTGTTGGTCAGCGACCAACAACGGCGGAGCAAGTTGAAAAGTTGATTGGTTGATTTAGACGTGAGTGCTTGTGCATACTGAATCTCTTAATATAAAAGTGAAAGCCTCCCGATGTGGGAGGCTTTCACTTTTTATGAGACACTCTACTTACTGCTTGTTGATCTTCACAGATGCCTGATGTACATCATCAGAATACTTGATGAAGTAAATACCAGGTGCAAGACCACTCATGTCGATGTCGGCATTGTTGGTGCTTAATTGAACCGACTTGATCGTACGGCCTGTCATATCAGTAACCAATGCAGTGGCATTAGCTGCCATAGTACCGTTGACATTCAGGTTCACTACATTACCAACCGGGTTAGGATATGCCTGAACTGTGAATACTGATGCACCACTCACTGTTGCTGAAACAACCTTTGAGTAATTGAACTTTCCGTTCGCATCTATCATTTTTGCACGATAGTAATTGATGCCCGAAACCGGAGTCATATCACGATAAGTATATGAAGCTGCTTCACCTTTTGAAGGTACTGAAGTGATAGTAGTGAAAGACTTTCCGTCTGTGCTACGCTCTAATTCATACTTGTCGCCTAAAGACTCAGAAGCAGACTGCCAATCGATGTTATTGACAGAACCGATATTTACAGCAGCTATATCAGACAATTTGATAGTAAGCGGGAACTGATTTCCTGAACCTACTGAGAACGGAGAGAAATCAGTTACGTTTGTTGCAGTGGTATAGTACGGGTTATTGCCCATAGCCATAGTACCTGTAGTGTTAGAATCTATCAGACTTTCCCATTCTGTGCCATTGTGGTGAATAACATACACGAAGTTGTTGTTGAAACCATTCATAGCATCACCCGGTAAATACCAGTGTGGGCTCATAGTAACAAGAGAACCACCCGGAACTGCCTCAGAGATCATCCATGTGCGGTTAATGACCGGGAAGGTAACCCATTGTTGTACATTACCAACGCCATCTTCATACACATTATTAGTAACACGAACACTGAAATTATCTACAACACCATTATTCCTGAAACCAAGCGGATTGTACGTAACCTGCCCTACATGGAAAGTAACAGTATCTGTAATACCTAAACCAAGGAAAGTGACTACACCTGTATCATTTGTAGAGATGAATGCAAATTCACCACCACCAATTGTAGAATCCGGACTAGCTAATATCAGGTCGTTATTACCGATCTGTACATAACCCCACATCAGGTTAAGCACGTGTGTAATCACAACATCGCTATCACTTACTTTAGTACTACCACCATCGATAGTAAGGTCATAATAAGTACCTCCGGGAATGTTCTGAGCGAAAGCGCCAGACAATATTACTTTACCAAGAGTGGCATCGAACACACCATTTTCAGTAATGGTAGACTTCAGTTCCAGCGCACTTGCAGGAAGGAAAGAAAGGATAGCACCTGAATCAATAGTTATTGTATTAGCTATAGCAGAATCAATATCAACTACAGGTTGTAAAAGAGTTAGCGGTATAACCACATCGGAACTAACAACAGGAATTGCATTGCAGCTCCAGTTATCTGGTTCAGACCAAAGGTTATTTACATTACCGGTCCACACGTCCATTGCATTTACTGCAAGAATTGCTTCAGAACTTGTATCTGAATTGCTACAACCGTATGCTACTAAAGAATAGGTATTGCTATCGAGGCCAGCAACATTACTGATATGTAAACTGTCAGTATTAGTACCTGAATAAACACCGCCATCATTTATGATGTTGTTATTTTCCAGCCATTGATACGAAACAACAGCGCCTACAGCCGTACCCGTGAAGCTAGCTGAAGAACCTGTGCATAAAGGCGCAGGGCTCATCGGTGACAACACGATGACAGCAGGTGTTGTATCTACCGTTATAGCTAATACATTGGAAGTAGCACTGCCACCACCCAGGCTAGTGCAGTTAGCTATGACACGGTAGTAAACAGTAGAGTCAATTGCCGGAGCAGTAAAGTTCGGTGAAGTCAACACGGGACCTACGTGAGTGAAAATACCTGCTAATGTTGGAGAAGATTGCCATTGGTAGGTAATACCTGTTTCTACAGGGAACGACGTGAGACCAAGCTGAGGTGTACCGCTGCAATTAAAGAATGAATCAGTTGCATTGGCTCCGCCGATATTAGGGACACCGCTGCATGGCTGAGCGTGCAGGGATGATGCCGTGCAACCAAGTGCTGCTACCAGTAATCCCTTAAATAGTAAATTGTTTTTCATAAGCTTAAGATTTCTTTAAAAATTATCAACTACGTAACTAAAAACCGAGCCGCGTTTTGCAAGCAGGGAGAATAAGTAATTTTGCCTTTCACGGAGGTAGTCACATTGCTATATTTTTTACGACTTATCCTCCTGACACGTAATACAGGGCTACATACGCAATTCTATACCGTATGGTTTTGGGCTGCGATTTTTATTATTTGCCGCAGAGCTACCCCACATCCCACTTTATTCCGTTTTTGAGGAAAAGAATACTTAAACAAACGGGACATGCCTTTTTGAGATATTACAAGGCTTGAATTTGAGTGGATGGTAGCCGATTTACAGCCATATAATGTTCATAATGTGTTTTGTAGGGAAAAACCTTACATAATACTAACTTATCCATTATTTTAGCAGTTCAAATTGACCATAATAGATGAAATTACTGGAGAACAAGGTAGCATTGATAACAGGTGCCAGTCGTGGCATAGGTGAGGCTATCGCTTTGAAATTTGCAGAAAACGGGGCAAATATTGCCTTTACATATCTTTCTTCTGATGAAAGGGCTAAGGCTCTTGAAGAAAAACTGGCTTCATTTGGCGTAAAAGCCAAGGCGTATAAGTCGGATGCAGGGAACTTTGCCGCAGCAGAGCAACTGGCGAATGATGTGGTGAAAGAATTCGGCACCATAGATATATGCGTGAACAATGCAGGTATCTCCCGTGACAACCTGCTGCTGCGCCTTACGGAAGAGCAATGGGACGATGTGATGCAAGCCAACCTGAAATCGGTATATAACCTGACCAAGCAAGTAATAAAGCCTATGATGAAGGCCCGTATGGGCAGCATCATCAACCTCAGCTCGGTGGTGGGTGTGCAGGGAAACGCAGGACAAAGCAGCTATGCAGCGTCTAAAGCAGGGATCATAGGCTTCACGAAATCGATAGCTCAGGAAATAGGCAGCCGCAATATACGTTGCAACTGTATAGCTCCGGGCTTTATAGAAACAGATATGACGCACTACCTGAAAGACGGCGGTGCTGAAAAATGGTTCGCGAAGATACCTATGGGCAGATTCGGCAAGCCGGAAGAAGTGGCGAATGTGGCCCTGTTCCTGGCGTGTGATATGAGCAGCTATGTGAGCGGACAGGTAATAAATACCTGCGGTGCAATGACGACATAAGAAACTTTGGCTATATAACATTTAGCACTTCTATAATAAGTTAAAGACCTAATTTTGCCCCTTATATTTTAAGTTCAAAATAACGCTCGATGCAGAAAGTTAATGCCGCAATTACGGCCGTTGGGGGATACGTTCCCGACTATATAATGACCAACGCCGAATTGGAGACGATAGTAGATACGACAGACGAATGGATAACGACAAGGACAGGAATTAAAGAACGCCGCATACTGAAAGGCGAAGGCAAAGGCACTTCGGATATGGCTGTTGAAGCTATCAAGGACCTGCTGATCAAAAAGAACCTTGACCCGCTGGAGATAGAATGTATCATCTGCGCTACCACTACCCCCGACTTTACCTTCCCCGCTACTGCCAATGTGATATCAGACAAAGCAGGACTTAAGAACGCCTTTGGTTATGATATAAATGCTGCCTGTAGCGGATTTTTATTTGCATTGACTACAGCTACCTCATTTATAGAAAGTGGGCGCTACAAGAAGATAATAGTAGTAGGCGGAGACAAGATGAGCTCTATCCTTAACTACGATGACCGCACTACCTGTATCATATTTGGTGATGGCTGCGGAGCAGTATTGCTGGAACCTAATACCGATGGATATGGTATTATAGATTCTGTACTGAAAAGCGACGGCGCAGGCCGTGCTTTCCTGCATCAGAAAGCGGGGGGCTCTGTAAAACCGGCCACTGTGGAAACAGTGATGAACAAGGAACACTTTGTGTACCAGGAAGGACAAACGGTATTCAAATTCGCGGTGAAGAACATGGCAGAGGTTGCTGCTGAAATAATGCAACGCAACAACCTTACTTCTGACGACATATCGTGGCTGGTACCACACCAGGCCAACAAGCGCATCATCTCTGCTACAAGCGAGCGTATGGGGCTGCCAGAAGCGAAGGTAATGGTGAACATAGAGAAGTATGGCAACACTACTAACGGCACGCTGCCGCTGTGTCTTTGGGAATGGGAAAGCAAGCTGAAGAAAGGGGACAATATTGTACTGGCTGCCTTCGGTGGTGGCTTTACCTGGGGTGCTACTTATATAAAGTGGGCTTATGATACCAAGTAATCAAACCCAAACCTCCGCCCGGATAAATAATCCGTTCGGACGGGCCTAAAGGGGCTTAATGATATTTAATAAAAAGGCGCTTCGATTGAAGCGCCTTTTTATTATCTAGAGTGATTTTCTACTAGTGTGCAACAGTGAACTGTTGGTAAGAAGCTTTGCCATTAGCAGTAGCTATCTTGATCACGTAGTTACCTGAAGACAGTTGATTCACATCAATGTTCCTTGAGTAGTTAGTAGTTGCTTTTTCGCTGTAAGTGCGAACAAGGCGACCTTGAAGATCAGTGATAGAAACAGTGAAAGACTGAGGCGTAGTGAATGTTTTCTCGATCCTTACAAAATTTTGTGCAGGAACAGGATACAGATTGAAATCAGCAACAGCAGCAGTATTAGCTACACTGTTAGTACCATAAGTTTCGTAGTAGAGATTTTGTTTGTAATCTGAAGTCTGAACTTGCCAGATACCAGCGTTCCATTGGTCAGACCACATACTTGTAGGTTGATTGAAGCTGTTGTAAGTATATTGTGTACGATTCACATTATCAAAAGCAGTTGTCATAGTGTTCCAATCCTGATTTACCTGAGAGATCATGTTATGATCAGCATCAAAAGTACGCAGCGACCTAGAATTATTATCCCAAGTCATCATCATGTTATTCCAATTTTGATAAACTACAGTAGTAGCATCATTACCAGTATAAGCATAAGTGTATTTGCTTGAATTCACCCAAACACTCATTGAAACGTATTGAGAAACATCAGTCAGCATGTGGTGGTTAGCATCGTAAGTATATAAATGCTGGCTATTGTTTACCCATGTTAAACCAACATTATCCCAGGTTTGGAACAGGCTAGTAGTCATGTCATCATTAGCATCATACACCATAGTGCTTTTTGTAGAGTTCACCCAAGTCAAAAGAGTATTGTTCCAATTTTGGTAAACCTCCATTGTTCTTTGGTTGTTTACATTATAATTGTAGATATACTGTGTGCTGTTAACCCAAGTAAGGAATACGTTATCCCAATATTGAATAACATGCGTCAACATGTTATTATCTCCATCGTAAGTGTATATCTCTTTTCTATAATTTTCCCAGGTATTAGTGCCTGAGTTCCAATTCTGACTTACAGAAGTAAGCATGTTGTCGTTACCATCATAGGTATAAACTGTATTGTTGGCATTATCCCAGGTGTTAGTACCTGTGTTCCAATTTTGCTGAAGATTAGTCAAGACATTATCATCACCGTCGAAAGTCTGAGTGTACTTGTAGTTATTTACAGGCACGTTTGCAACCACATTCTGCGATACCAGTACATCAAACTTAATTTCCTGTAAAGCACTGTCATGACCTCTGTCATTAGAATACGTAAGGAAAGTGGTATCCTCTAAAGTGTAGGAAAAACCGTTACTGTAGTTAAGTAATGCTGCACCAATTACTCTTGATTGCAGTGCAGTGGATTTTGCATTGGTGTGAGCACTTGCGCTGATCACATGATTGCTGTTCATTGCGGGTGCCAATGTTTGGGCTTGCTGAGCGTTAACTGTAGCGCTTAACAAGATACCAGCTAATACTAGTTTAGTAGTTGTTTTTTTCATAAGTAGTTCGTTTCGTTATTAAATAGTTATTAAATAATTAAGAGGTTTCGCAAAAGTACGATAAATTATCTCATCAATACTTATCTATTCCATAATTATTACATAATATTTATTTACGATGCCGACTACTCTGGCAATGAGGCCTTATCGATATTAGCGAGCTGTCCGCAGGCAGCGTCGATATCTTTACCGCGACTTCTGCGCAGGCGTGCATTGACTTTTTTAGACTCCAGATATTTCATAAAAGCCTCAACTTTGTCATCCTCAGGTTTTTCATAGCTGGCTGCATCTATAGGATTATATTCTATAATATTGACCAGATCGGCAGGTACTTGCCTGTATATTTTCACCAGGTTGTCGGCATCTTCCACACTGTCATTAAAATCCTTAAAAAGGATATATTCAAATGTGATTTCATTACCGGTCTGCTTATAGAAATAATTTAATGCCTCTATTAATCCTTTCAAGTTATTGGTTTCATTAATGGGCATTATCTCATTACGCTTTGTGTCATCGGCCGCGTGGAGAGAAACTGCCAACTTAAAGCGCACTTTGTCATCACCCAACTGGCGTATCATCTTGGAAACACCCGCAGTGGAAACGGTGATACGTTTGGGGCTCATGCCCAGACTATCGGGGGAAGATATCTTTTCGATGGCCTTCAGTACATTCTTATAGTTGAGCAATGGTTCACCCATACCCATAAATACGATATTGGTAAGGCCCTTGCCATATTGCTTTACAGCCTGCTCGTTTACCAGTACTACCTCATCCACTATCTCGTCGAAATCCATATTACGCTTACGGGGCAAATAACCGGTAGCGCAGAACTTACAGGAAAGCGAGCAGCCCACCTGGGAGGAAACACATACGGTCATTCTCTTATCTGTAGGTATGAGTACGCTCTCCACGAAGTAACCGTCGTGCAGCTGGAGGCGGTTTTTGATAGTGCCATCGCTGCTGAACTGGCTATGGTGGGTCTTAACCTTAGGTATGAAAAACTCCTGCGCCAGCTTTTCCCGAAGCGACTTAGAAAGATTGGTCATCTCGTCTATGCTACCGGCAAACTTCTTCCACATCCACTCTTCCACCTGTTTTGCCCTGAATTTAGGTTCTCCCCACTCTTTCATGAGCAGTTCCAGCTCTTCAAGGCTGCTGTTACGCAAATTTTTCATGGCGCAAAGTTACGATTAAGTTGATAGGTTAAAAAGTTAATAGGTTGATAGGGCGATAAGTATAGGTAGGGCGACCAGGTTATTAAATCCCCGCTTTTTTACCTAATTACCCCGTTTAACTTTTTGACATTTTATGCCAAAAACTATATACACCTGATGTTTTTTTATACTTTTAGGGCAATCAAAACACACTTAAGTCATGAAAAAATTCTTACGCGTTGTACTTATCCTCTTGCTGCTGGTAGCGGCAACGGTAGTAATAGCAGCTCTTATTGCACCTAAGGAGACAAACATTACCAGCACTACAGTCATTAATGCACCAAAAGAAGCTGTTTGGGAACAAATGGTGAAGTTTAAAAACTGGCCAAACTGGAGCCCATGGCACAAAATGGATCCGGATCAGAAGCTCACATACTCCGGCGTAGACGGTGAAGTAGGAAGCAGTTATAGCTGGGTGGGTGAAAAAACAGGCGAAGGAAGCATGACCAACAAGTCTGTAGAAAACGGCAAAATGACCTATGAACTGAAATTTGTAAAACCTTTCGAATCAACTGCAGGGGGCTACCTGATGGTAGAGGATGCAGGAAATGGCACTACCAAAGCAACCTGGACTTATACCGGTAATAATGACAACTTCCTCTGGAGAGGGATGGGCTACCTGATGGGCATGAAAAAAATGCTGCAGGGACAATTTGATGAAGGTCTGGCCAATATGAAAGCTTATGTGGAAAGCCATAAAAGTGAAATGCCGGCAGCTGCTCCGAAGTTGACTGTTGAGGAAGTACAATTTGCCGCCACCAACTATGCCGGTTACAAATCGCATGTGGGTATGGGTGATTGGGAGAAGGTATTGGGCGAGTCTTTGGGCAAGCTGCAAACAGCTGCCGGAGCACGTATCTCGGGAGCGCCGGTCTCCATTATATATAAGTGGGACGACGATAAAATGGAAGGCGATGTGCTGATAGGCGCACCTATAGCAGACGGCAAGCCTGTAGATGGAGCAGCAATGGAAAAAGTTGCGGCTACACGAGCGTACAAAGTTGCATATGTAGGCGACCCGGCAGGTACAGGAGCAGCACACCAGGCAATAGGAGCAAAGCTGGCGGAAAAGGGTGAAAAAGACGTTCTGTTTATGATAGAAGAATACGCAGTGGCCGGAGACAAAGAAAAAGACAAGAACAAATGGGTAACTAATGTTTACTACCTGATGAAATAAAGGAACATCAAAATACTTATAGAAGAGCCGCCCTGATATAATATCGGGGCGGCTTTTTCGTTATTTACAGCTACTGCCCTTATATTCGCAATCTGTCTTCCATATAGATGAAAGTATCGGTAATAATTGTCAACTATAATGTAAAATACTTCCTGGAAGTATGCTTACACTCCGTATCGCGGGCGATAAGCCATGTGGATGGCGAGATAATAGTGGTGGACAATAATTCATCGGATGACAGTTGCCGCATGATACGGGAGAAGTTCCCTACCGTAGTGCTGATAGAGAATAAAGATAATAAGGGCTTCTCGAAAGCCAATAACCAGGGTGTGGTGATTGCCAAAGGCGAATATATCCTCTTCCTGAACCCGGATACTGTAATGCCGGAAGACTTCCTGAGCAAGACAGTTGCCTATATGGATGCTCATCCCGAGGCAGGTGCGCTGGGGCCACGATTGATAGATGGTAAAGGAACATTTGCCCCCGACTCTAAAAAATCTTTCCCTACCCTTTCAGTCGCTATTTTTAAGACTACGGGTATCAACAAAATATTCAGCAAGTCTCCTTACTTCAATAAGTATTACGCCGTACATGTAAAAGAACGTGAGACGGCTGAGGTAGAAGTACTCTCAGGTTGCTGTATGCTGGTGCGTCGTAAGGCAATGGATGAGGCTGGCGGTGCTTTTGATGAAGACTACTTTATGTATTGCGAGGACGTGGATCTCTCGTACCGCATTCAGAAAAGCGGGCATAAGAATATCTACTATCCGGAAGCAACACTCATACATTACAAAGGTGAGAGTACCCGCAAGGCTACACTCTCTTATGTACGCATCTTTAACGAAGCACTATCCACCTTTGTAAAAAAACATTACGATAGCAGGAAGGCTAAAATGTTCGTGCTGTTCATCAACGTAGGTATCATTCTCCGCGCGATAATGAGTGCCGCGAAGAACATCCTCAAAGTACTCAGGATGCCTTTGTTTGACGCGCTGATACTGCTGGGCAGCCTTGCTGTGATGCAAAATTTTTGGGTAGCGCATATAAAAAATGTAGGCGAAATTCCATTCCGCTCACTTTACCTCACTTTCCCTGTATATATACTGCTATGGCTGGTGAGTATGTTCTTCAATGGTGCGTACGATCAACCATACCGGCCACTGCGTGTAACGCGCGGCATGGTGATAGGCACAGTAGTGATACTGGCATACTACGGCTTGCTGCCACCTGAGCTACGTTACTCAAGGGCACTGATAGTGCTGAGTGGTGTAGTAGGCACAGTCGCAATGCTAGGCTTACATGAAGCGCTGTACAGGTTGGGCATTTTTAAGTTCATACCATACGACAAGCTTCCGCGCAAGGCAGTGATAGTAGGTACAGAACAAGACTATGAAGAAACTGCCGCTACGCTACGCCGTGTGAATTACGCGCCGGAATTATCGGGACGTGTGAGCATCAATGACAATGAGCATAATGCGCTCTCATCGATTAAAGAAATGAAGGAGTTGCTATACACCGCTTCTGTAAACGAGGTGATATTCTGTGTCAGCCACCTGAGTTACGAACAGATATTCACGCAAATGCAACGCTGCGGTAAGGAGTATGATTACAAGATACACCTGCCTCATAGCCAAAGCTTCATAGGTAGCAACTCGAGCAATACAGCGGGCGACCTGTACACTATAGACCGTAATTATAACCTGGCAGGATTTGCCCAGCTCCGCAATAAGCGAGTGATAGACATTCTGTTTTCACTCTTCTTCATACTGTTGTTCCCTATCACGTTCTTCTTAGTGAGGAGGCCAGGGGAGTTCTTTGGTAATTGCATAAAGGTGCTATCGGGTCAAAAGACATGGGTGGGTTATGCGGGGAATATGAATAATAACAAGCGATTACCTCGTATAAAGCCAGGGATCATCCCTCCGTACAACATATTGGGGCAGTATATACCGGCAGCTGAGGTGCGTGAACAGCTGGATATAGTATATGCACAGCACTATACACCCGTCACGGATGTACGCCTGATACTTAAGAATTATAAATATCTAGGTAGTTTCTAAAAAAGATTTTGAAGAAAGGATAAACTGCTTATTTTTGCAATCCCAATTCAAGCTTCCTTAGCTCAGTTGGTTAGAGCATCTGACTGTTAATCAGAGGGTCTCAGGTTCAAGTCCTGAAGGGAGCGCAACACAGTAACGGGTTTCAGCGATTATTTGCTGAAACCCGTTTTTCATTAAGGAACCAGGGTAATATGCCCCTTGCTTATTCACACTACCAACTGCGCCCGCCCTTCATACATTTTCTTTTCATTAAGTACTTCTTATGATTAACGTCAGTAATTTCCCTGATTTTGCTCAATTAGCGGGCATTTACATTAATCTACTTTTAATTAATAATTAGATTTGGTGTGCCAGCGAAGAGATAATAACCCAGTAACATGCCAATGAACAATACAAATCCATTCCCATTTAAAGGTCTGTCCACCGAAGATGTTTCCTCGTCGAGGCTTAAAGATGGGGCTAACATAGTTACTGACAATAAGGGTGCTCCTATTTGGGACGTTCTGAAGAATATTATCAGAGAGCCTATGTTCCTGCTACTCATAGCTTGTACATTAGTATATTTCTTTGTTGGTCAAATGGCCGAGGCCTGGTTTATGTCGGGAGCGATAATTATGGTGTCCGGCATTTCCTATTACCAGGATAAAAGAAGCAGGAATGCTTTGCGGGCATTAGAGGAATTCACCCAGCCTTACGCAACAGTAATAAGAGCAGACCACCTTTTAAAGATCCCATCACAAGAGATCGTAGTGGGAGACTATGTAGTTGTTGCAGAGGGAGAATTTGTATTGGCCGATGGTGTTCTGAAGCAGGCGAATGATTTTTCGGTTAATGAATCGATCCTGACGGGTGAGGCATTCAGCGTAGTAAAAGAGCCGGATAAACCTGATAGGAATGAAGTATTTAGCGGCACACTGGCGTCAACGGGCCAATGCATATTCGAGGTGACTGCCATTGGCGACAATACAAAACTGGGCCAAATAGGAAGGTCTATTGAAAATATCGACCTTACAAAATCACCTCTGCAGTTGCAGATCGGGGCGTTCGTTAAAAAAATGGCGTTTGTTGGCGGTTTTATTTTTCTCCTTATCTGGCTTATCAACTTCCTGCGGTCAGGAAGCATCCTAGACAGTCTCCTAAAAGGACTGACCATTGCCATGTCTGTTCTGCCTGAAGAAATACCCGTTGCTTTCGTAACGTTCATGGCCCTTGGTGCATATCGCCTGATGAGATCAGGGGTCATTGTAAAGCAAACGAGTACTGTAGAGGCATTAGGTGCTGCTACAGTGTTATGTACCGACAAAACTGGCACCATCACAGAGAACAGGATGGAGATCTACGAATGTTATGATCTACATACAGATCGCACCTATTCAGGGGAAGATCTGAAAGACCCTTCGTTGACAGAGATAATTAGCACGGCAATGTGGGCCAGTGAAAGTGTACCATTTGATAGCATGGAGCAAGCCATTCATACCCTGTACGCAGCGACAGCACGATCGGATCAACGCCCCTTTTTTAAAATGATACACGAGTATCCATTGGAAGGTAAACCTCCAATGATGACCCATATATTTGAAAATGAACGGAGATCACGAATTATTGCTTGTAAAGGAGCCCCTGAAAGACTGTTGGAACAATCCGCACTCTCCATAGCCCAGAAAGCAAGATTAACAGAGATAAATTCAACATTTGCTAAACAAGGATTACGAGTACTTGCGGTTGCGAATGCCGTATTTGAAGGAGACAATTTCCCGGAAAACCAACAAGACTATATTCTTAATTTCCTGGGCATGATAGGCTTTTATGATCCACCCAAAAAGAATATTTCTGAGATCTTCAAGACTTTGCACAATGCGGGAATTCAGGTAAAGATGATCACAGGTGACAATCCTGAAACTGCTCATGCTATCAGCATACAGGCAAAGATGAATGACCGCGAAGAGGTAATAACAAGTAATGAGCTGTTACAGTTAAACGAGGAACAGTTCGACCAGGCTGTAATGGCCAACAATATATTTGCACGCATCTTCCCTGAGATGAAACTGCGTATTATCGAAAGCCTGAAGAAGCAGGGGCATGTGGTAGGGATGACGGGTGATGGCGTAAATGATGGGCCTGCGTTAAAGGCGGCACATATTGGCATCGCTATGGGAAAGAAGGGCTCGGAGATCGCTAAATCGGCTGCATCGCTCATACTTACAGACGATGACTTTGGCAAGATGATAGATGCTGTAGCTATGGGTAGGAGGATATATACCAATCTTAAAAAGGCGATCCAGTATATTATTTCAATCCACATCCCTATTATCCTTATTGTGGCTATTCCTTCCTTGTTAGGTTGGGTATATCCGACAATTTTCACTCCCGTACATGTCATCTTTCTAGAGTTAATCATGGGTCCTACCTGCTCGATAGTATATGAGAACGAGCCCATTGAGAAGCATAGTATGTTACAGCCGCCCAGGTCGGCACGGGAAACATTGTTTGATATGAAAGAACTAACAGTGAGCATTGTTCAGGGGATAGGCATTACGGCCGGTGTACTATTCATATATTGGTATGGCGTACAAAAAGGTTTTGATGAATATCTAACCCGTACTATGGTCTTTTCAACACTTGTAATTGCCAATATACTTCTCACATATGTAAACAGGTCGTTTTACTATTCAGTGTTAACAACACTCAAGTATAAAAACAACCTATTGATCGGCATAACAAGCTTCACGGCCCTTTTATTGGTCACGCTTATGTATGTCCCGGTTACTGCACATTTTTTCAAAATAGTACCGCTAAACTTCACGCAGTTTGCCATGTGTATAGCCACTGCCCTGATCTCTGTTTGCGGCTTCGAGCTTTACAAACTGCTAAAGAGAAGAAGGAATTTGCTCGAGATCAGTAATTAGATATCAACTGAATTGTCAGTGCTTTTCCTGTGTTTTAGTTTGATCCATTTTTCTAACTCTACAACATGGAAGACCAAAGCAGCCAAACCAACAGACACTAGCAATTCATTCAGGGAGAGAGGCTGTGTTTTGAATACCTGGTTAGCCCATGGCAAGTAAATGACAGTGAGTTGGAGCAAGAACGTTAATGTTATAGCTCCTATCAAGGGGCGATTGGCAAGCATTCCTTTTCGGTAAATAAATTCATGGTCACTTCTGATGGCGAATACATGCCCGAGTTGTGATAATGAAAGAACAGTAAAGACCATCGTTTGCCAATGTGTGTTATCGGAAGCTATAGCAACGGCTTGCGTGCCCAGCGTGATAGCAGCCATAAAAAGGCCAACCCAAATGATATGGATCCCGACACCTTCTGAAAAAAGGCTCTCAGATGATCTGCGTGGGGGGCGATCCATAACATTAGTTTCCGCCTTCTCTGAAGAAAGCGCCAGCCCGGGCAAGCCATCCGTTACCAGGTTGATCCAAAGTATATGGATAGGTAACAGCGGTATGGGCAAGCCCAGCAATGGGGCCATGAAGATCGTCCATATTTCAGCGCTGTTGCAGGTCAGGATGTATTTGACGAACCTGCGGATATTGTCATATATCCTTCGTCCTTCTCTTACAGCCTTGATAATGGTGGCGAAGTTGTCGTCCAGCAGTATCATGTGTGCGGCCTCTTTGCTTACGTCAGTGCCGGTGATGCCCATAGCGATACCTATATTGGCCACCTTCAATGAGGGGGCGTCGTTGACCCCGTCTCCTGTCATCGCAACGAAATGTCCTTTTTGCTGTAGTGTCTTTACGATAGTCAGTTTCTGTTCCGGAGAAACCCTGGCATATACCCTTATCCGTTCTATTCTTTCTTCCAGCTCTGCCGGTGTCATGGTGGCCAGATCGGCGCCTGAAATGGTGAGGTCGTCATCTTTAAGGATACCTATCTGACCGGCGATCGCAGTAGCTGTTTGCAGGTGGTCTCCCGTTATCATTACGGG
Source organism: Bacteroidetes bacterium UBA7674 (assembly GCA_002483105.1). GTDB lineage: Bacteria > Bacteroidota > Bacteroidia > Chitinophagales > Chitinophagaceae > MKUN01. The sequence continues at coordinate 323,787 of DLHG01000009.1, read as the reverse complement.
AATGATACCCGCGGCCCTGCATTCCCTGATGGCTTCTTTTACCTCTTCCCTGGGAGGGTCGATCATTCCGGCTAACCCCGCAAAAGTAAGTCCTGTCTCGACCTCGTTGTAATTGAAGGGTTCCGGTATAGCATCCAGCATCCTGTAAGCGAAAGCAAGTACCCTTATCCCTCCGGCTGCCATCGCTGAAGCCTCACTTAATATATTTTTCACAGTTCCCTGGTCTGAGAGAAGTACGGTTATTGATTCTACTGCTCCTTTAACGATGGCGATATAGCCATCGTTAAAACGGTGGACAGTGGTCATACATTTCCTGTCGGAGTCGAAAGGGAGTTCTGCCTCTTTCGATAGCAAGGTGTTTACCTGTTCCAGTATTTCGGAGGAGTATGTATCGGTGATATAGTTTACCAATGCGATCTCGGTAGGGTCTCCGGTCCATTTACCGTTGTTGTTTTTTTGTACGTCATGGTTGAGCGCCATAGCACATTCCAGTATGGAAAGGTCTTCATGTATTTTCCGGGTAGTGTCAAAAGGTGTTACGGTAGTCACCTTCATTTTGTTTTGGGTGAGTGTGCCTGTCTTGTCGGAACAGATAAAGCTGACAGAGCCGAGTGTCTCCACTGCCGGGAGCTTACGTATCAGTGCGTTCTTGTTTACCAACCTTTTTGCTCCCCTGGCCAATGAAATGGTGATAAGCGCAGGCAAGGCTTCAGGGATGGCAGCCACGGCGAGGGAAATTGCTACCAGCAACATGTCAACGGGCTCCTCACCACGCAACAAACCGACTACAAATAAAATGATGCAAATACCGAGGATGAGCCAGGAGAGTTTTTTTCCAAAGTCAGCCATTCGCTGCTGCAGTGGCGTGCTTGTTTCTTTTTGTTGCAGCATCCCGGCTATGCGCCCCAGTTCTGTATCCATTCCGGTGGCTGTTACTATCCCGGAGCCTCTGCCATAAGTTACCAAAGTCCCTTTGAACGCCATATTCAACCTGTCGGGTAGCGGGAGGTTTTCCTTGTCAATTTTTTCTGCAGACTTGTCTACCGCGGCTGATTCTCCAGTAAGAGAAGATTCTTCGATGCGGAGCGCGTGAATTTCCGTGAGGCGGAGGTCAGCAGGTACCATATTGCCTGCTTCCAGTAATACGATATCTCCCGGCACTAATTCTATCGAAGACACCTGTTGCATGCGGTTATCGCGTATTACCCTGCAAAGAGGTGTTGCCAACTGCTTCAGGGCATCCATTGCTTTCTCGGCGCGGAATTCCTGTATGAAGCCCACCAATGCATTGAGTATAACGATCACCAGTATTATTATCGCATCGGCCATGTCCCCCGCTATGCCGGATATGACCGCTGCCGCAAGCAGCACCAGGATCATAAAGTCGGCGAACTGTGCCAGAAAAATTAACCATGCAGGGCGTTTCTTCTTTTCCGTCAATTGGTTGTGCCCGAACCTCGCTCTTTTTTCTTCGACCACAGCACCGGATAGGCCCGTAGCGGAGGTATCCAACAGGCTCATTACTTCGTCAACGTGCATTTGGTGCCAATTCTCCATGTCAAAGTAGTTAGGTAGTACAGCAATAAGATGTTCAATAATATAGATGCCGAAAATAAGCATCCCAGGCCAGTCAGTATATTTTTGTTTTGTGACGATAGCTAAGGCTATGATAGCTATCGCCGCCGATGATAGTTGCCAGGCAGGAGACCAGATTAAATGACATAGGCAGCAATTTAAATCAAATATATTTTGCCGCTCTGTGACGAGGAATGACATAGGTCATACAGGGAATTGACCCCTATCACATCGAGTCTTTTATACCCTTACAACTCTTCGGTAGCTGTTTCCTGAACAGCCAATTGTCAATATTTCGCAATAATGATATAAAGCATCCTTTATGCTAATCACCGTCATGTTTTTCAGCGCTTTCGCGGCATACATTTGATATTACATTATTGTTGATCCTTTAAATATTACAACATGAAACAGAATATGGGAAGTACAGACAGACTGATAAGAACAGTGATTGCGCTCTTGCTTGTCGCGGCTTACGCTGCGGGAACTGTTACAGGAACAATTGGCATCGTGTTCCTGATCCTCGCAGCAGTCTTTCTACTTACAAGCCTTGTCAGCTTTTGTCCACTATATACAGTTTTAGGGGTCAATACCTGTCGAAGGAAGAAAATATCTTAATCTTTAAAACGATAAATCAGAATTTCATGACTTTAGAAATAAACAATTCGAAAACAATCAGGCAAATACAACTGGAATTCACCAGTCGATTCCCTAATTTAAAACTGGAGTTCTTTATGCACGAACATGGACGTGAAGAACCTTCAGATGAAAAGCCATGCCCACCCGAACAAACAATAGGAGAACTGCGGGACGATGACAACCAAGGCTTGATAACGATAACTGCCGACAGGGAAACGGGTTCCGTGGAGCGTGAATTTGAACAACGCTTCGGCCTTCATGTACAGATCTATCGTAAACGTATGGATCAATGGCTACAAACGGTAGGCACTGATATATTGACCCTGGAGGAACAAAGCAGGATCGCTCATGACACGAGCACTTTCTATAACCCTAACCATAGGCATGAGGACGAATAGGTGCCGTTGTCTACTAAACTCTGTGAGGCGGCAGACGCTGCAATTCGTCAAGAAATAGAAAAATACATTTACAAAACACCTACAGAACAATGGAACAGACCGAACAAGTAACCGCCATGCCACGCATAGGAGATAAAGCCCCTGAGTTTGATGCAGTAACCACACAAGGAGATATTCATTTTCCGAAAGATTATGAGGGTAAATGGGTAATACTGTTTAGCCACCCTGCGGACTTTACACCAGTATGTACATCCGAATTCATGACTTTCGCTACAATGGAGAATGAGTTCAATTCGCTTAATTGCCAACTTGTGGGATTATCAGTTGACGGCCTTTATAGCCATATAGCCTGGCTAAGGACCATAAAAGAGAAAATCGAATTCAAAGGTATGAAGGATGTTGAAGTGAAGTTTCCTTTGATAGAGGACATCACTATGGTAGTTGCTAAAAAATATGGAATGATACAGCCGGGCGAGAGTAATACGAAAGCTGTAAGAGCAGTATTTTTCATAGATCCTAAGGGGGTGATAAGGGCTATTATATATTATCCCTTATCACTGGGGAGGAATTTTGACGAACTGAAAAGAGCGCTGGTAGCTATGCAAACAGCCGACAAATACGCAATTGCCACACCAGCTGACTGGCGTCCCGGAGATGATGTTATCGTTCCGCCGGCGGGGTCTTGTGGGGTGGCAAAGGAGCGAATGGATAATACGGGCGATATGACCTGTTATGATTGGTTTTTCTGTACCAAACCTTTGAAAGAGGTAGCGGACAACAATGCACTGTAAGATACGGAGACCGCCACTCATCCAACTGATGATAGAACTAATAAAAAACATAACAGATGGAACCAAAAACTAAACATGAAATCAGCGAAGTAAGCTGGCAGGAAAAGGTCTTTCTTACAAAGAGAGCAAAATTGCCTTTTGACAAGCTCTCTGACTTCTTCAATCGTAGCTATGGGGAACTATATAGTGCACTGGGGAAAACCGGGATCCAGGCAGCAGGTATGCCGTGCGCCTTCTACTACTCGATAGACGAAATAAACAAGGAGACGGAATTTGCGGTTGCTGTTCCTGTACCAGTGGACACTCCTGACATTCAAGGATTTGGAAAGATTATTCTTCCTCCATCAAGGCTTGTTACTACAACACATATCGGCTCTTACGAAACAATGGGGCCGGCCTATGCTGCTCTTGAAGGATACGTAGATGGCAAACATCTGAAAAAAGGCCTGGTAATTGAAGAGTACTTTTCAGACCCCGAGGTAGAGAAAGACCCCGCGACCTGGAAGACTAATATTTACTTTCAACTGAAATAGCATTCTCACCACATTAAGTTTCTTTGATAAATGCAGGGTGAAGACGGTGACCATCAATAGATCACAAACATTTCATTTGAAGTACTGCCTAAGAGATTATACCCTTCATTCATATTGCCACTAAACACCGTGTATGTAACGAAGTTATATTATCAATTTTAGCCGCAGGCAATTTTGATCATCAATACGATCTAAACTACTGGTATTGTATGTAAACAGGACTGGGGTATAGGGCTAGTACCTCCTCCGGAGCCATTAGCCGATAGGGTTTTGATAATTTATCGTTTTTATAGAATAGCTTAAAGCCCCCAAACTGTATCGGTTCATTTGTCACTGCTACTTTGTAGCTATCTCTTTTCTTCCCAGGAAATCCGAAACCATCCATATGTATCACGATCTGTACCTCGCGGCATAACTTAATTCTTTTATAGTTGGTGATCATTCCCTGAGTAAAGCGATGCACGACCAGTATCTTAGGCGGCACTCCGTATTTCTTAACAATTCCCTGCAGATATCTCACTGCATAATCAACATCTGCACCATCAAAATAGCCGATAGTAGCGCAAGGTACTTGTCCGCCTTTCATCGAATATTCAGGATCGATGCCTAAGTGAACATTCGGCAGTTTGAGATAGGGTTCAAGTTCCGGCAGCTCTTCCTGCAGAGTGCTGTGCCCCACCTGTACGTCCAGGAAAACAACAGCATTGATTTTTTTTGCTACTTCGAGCGCCTTGTCGATCTGGCTGAAAGGCATACGCAGGCGGTACTTTGCTCCTTTGCCCGGGCTGCCTTGCGCGGTGACAGCGATATAATGGATAGCGGGAATAACAGGTATCTGAGGGTCTGCGGCTTCCCAGTTGTTTACTTCCTGTTGTAACCTGCCAAGCATTTCATGCTCGGGAAGTTCGCCAAGAATACCCATGCCTTTGGAATAAAAATTTCCGTAGTAAGCTACTATCCTGTTAAATGGCAATAAAGCTCCGGGCAAAGGGTATTCCATAGGTACTGGCCACTTATTATTTGGTTTATTATGTACCAGGTGCCTCTGTAATAAGTTGAATAAGGCAGTATCAATTGTAAGTTCCACGGAACCTGCACGTTCCTCCTTGTCTGCTACCGGTGGAACGACATTAATAGTATCTGCTTTATAGTTTTTGTCCGCTTCAGCCTTTCTGCATCCGGCAGTCACCAGTGCAAAGCTTAGCAACACAGTTATGAATTTTACCATCCCCTTAATAGAGTAGTTCATTTGAAAGTTTTTTTTATTGCGGCGTCCAGTTCTTTCGCGCTCCAATACCCACTAGCAATGAGCCTACGAATTGTAAACAATGGTGATAGTGTGTTCTTTTTACCGGTTAGTTGAAAAGCCGCCAAGTATTTATGCTTCTTCAATTCGCTGATTGCCCTGGTATCCCATGCTCCAAAGGGATAAGCAAAATACTTCACCTGCGTTCCCGTTATTTGCTCCAGCAACATTGTCGGCTTTGTCAACTGTGTATTCCAGTCGTCAGCCTTATAGCCCGTCACATTATGATGATCCCAGGTATGGCAGCCTATCACGTGCCCTTTGTCGGACAATTCCTTTACTTGCTTTCTGCTCAGGTAGCGTGGGCGGTCCAACGTAACAGTCATGATAAAGAAGGTGGCGCCAAATTGATACTTCTGCAGCTCTGGCAGGGCATTCATATATTGAGAGTCTGTCCCATCATCAAAAGTGATCAGTATAGGCTTTGAAGGTAAAGACGTGCCGCCTGACAGGTAGCGGAGCAACTGGTCCGGCAGAATGACATGATACCCGCTGTCACGGAGCATCTTCATGTGTTGCCGGAAACGTTCTACCGGTACAATGTATGCTTTCGCCGATTTGCTATCCCCGGCATTCCAGTCTCTTACCTGGTGATAGCATAACACAGGAATTTCCTTTTGCGCTCTTACTGTTAGAGACAGAAATAGCAAAGACAGTAAGAAATATGTTTTCTGCAGACCCATAGTTAAAAAATGTGGCAGCGTAACAGCACCGTGAAATGAGAAAGTGTGGCACTCAGAAAGGAATAAAACACCGTTACGCTGCCATCTATATTGCTAAAGGGATGACAAGCTATCTCTTTGCGAACTTGTCCATTTCCTCATTTACTATTTCCAGGTTTTCTTTCAGGCGGTCGCGCAATTCCTCCAGCGCATCTTTATTCTCTTCAATGGACTCAGCCACCGAATTGTATAGTCCCTTACCTTTTCTTACAATCCGGCGGCGTGTCCTTTCTCCTTTATCGGGTGCATATAACATTCCCACAATTGCACCGGCGGCGAAAAGACTTGCCACACCAAGAATTACTCTCATTGACTTTCCCATTTTTTAGTTGTTTTTCGATTTTTTAATTAATTGGTTACAACAGGTAAATAAATGGTCACTATCAGACCTGCAGCTGACAGGCCTCATTAACCAGGAATCTCTAAACTCTGCTTCGAGTAAAGAATAGAATAGCTAAGGTTACTATCATCCCAAACGAAGTTGGTGCTGATCACCTGGATGTGACTGTTTTCAGCAAGCCATTGGTTAATAGCTTCTTCCATGGAACTCTCTTCATGAGATGTATCGAATATTTTAATTGCCTTTTCCATATTGTGACTTCTTTTTTTAAGTAAAACTTTCAGCAGGTGGGCTATGAACCTGTAATGGCCCAGCCATCCTAGATCCTGATACAAACATATCCAGTATCCACTAGCTGTAAAATGACAAACGTCATTCATATGAATGATCGTCCTCAAATACCTGTATCGAAAAGTATCGTTGATTTGGATTAAAATAACGATCATGAAAAACTACTTGACCGATCTTGCTGCAAAAGCCGAATGGGATAAGCCGATAGAGCTTCCAAAACCGGGGACACAGCAGGAATCACCTGTAAAGCAAGAACCTGTAACACCAGGTCGGTTACCGGAACCTCCCGAGGTAATCCCGGCCGAAAGACCTGAACCGAATGTGCCATCGGAAATACCAGAACCTTAAAAGCCCGGGCTATGAACGAGATCAGCCTTTGGTTAGATTCTTATGATGACATATACTCGGTCTTTGATTCCCGTCACTATCTCAAAAGGCGGATCTCGGAAGATTTTGTTGATGAATTGCGCATTGCATTCAAGTACAAGCATGAACAACCTGAAGCTGTAAGTTTATTGTTACCCGCTAACAGGCGAAATTCGGAAATTGAAAATGCAATTGCGACTAGCTTAAAGGAGCAAATATCTGAGAGAAGGGAAATATTGGATAAGAAACTCCGAAACACATGGCGATGGGGGGTGTCACTCTCTGTAGCAGGTTTGTTAGTAATGCTGGTCGATTCTATAATAGTTTACAAAGCAGGACCTAGTTATATAGGCGCCCTGGTGAAAGTAGTTATGGAGCCTGCCGGTTGGTTTATGATCTGGCGTGGGCTTGACCTGCTTACCTACGATTACAGGACCACGAAACGAGAACGAAAATTTTACCTGGCGGTAGAACGGCTTCACGTCTACTTTAAAGACACTTGACTATCATACGTCTTATGCGAAAAATTGCGGCCCTTCGACGGTGATGCTCTTTATTATCCATGGTCTGCATCAAACAACGCTACTACATGAGGCAGACAGCTCACAACCCCCTTTATGCCGGAGACAGTAAGACTTACTAAGATGGCGTCAACAACTTGTGCTTTGGTCGCACCCAATTGTTTGGCCATCATTGCATGAAATTTTACTGCTGTATCGTCACCGTTGCTAGCTTTCATCGCTATGTATATCAGCTGCTTCGTTTTTTCATCCAGTCCTTTTGAAGCAACAATTGCCCCGATCAGGTCGTTAAAAGCCTTGGCCACCTCCGGCGCTTCTGCCTGGAATAACTCCATTGGATTTGTCGTATTCATTTTTTCAGTTTTTATTGTTTTTAACTTTGTTCTTTTTCTTAAAATACCCTCTCAATAGAAAATTATGCTTCAGCGCCTCCATGTCTTCGTTAAATGCGGCCGTTCCGCTTTCCACGTTATTAAGGCTTCTGCCAAGCCGGCCTGCAAATGCTGTGTCTTGCAGTAATGCATACACCAATCCATCTCTATTGTTGATACTCACCTCTAATGCTCCGGCTATGCTGTCAATTTTTGTTACTAACCGGTTCGCCCGGTCACTGGCCGCATTAATATTGGCTAAAGCCCGGGCCGCGTCCCTTTCGGCGCTCTTGTCGGTTAGCAACACACCCAGAACACCTTTCCCTTGCCGCATGCCGCTCATTGCATCGTGTACAAGTACGGCGGAATTATTGATGTGTTCGGAAGAAACCTTAACATTCCTAAGCGATAGTTGAAGGTCTGAAAGCAATAAAGTATCGTTCAACAACTCATTTAATAGTACGCTATTGTTGATCTTATGCACTGTCTGCAACAAATCCCGGGAAATGACAGCAACATTATCATTCGTTTGGTAGAGGGTTCCGAGAGCATCATTGAGATCTGGCTGTGACCGTGCCTGTATCATATCACCTTCATCCACACCCGGTGCGGGAATGGTGTTAGGAATAATGTTGACGACCTTGTTCCCCATCAGTCCTTCCGAACCAATGTAGGCGATCGAGTTCTTTCGGATATTATCTTTGATACTTTTAGCTATCAGCATACTTACTTCTATTGTAGTATCGTTAACTATAATGATCTTCTTTACCGTTCCCGATTGTATGCCGGAAAACCTGACATTATTCCCAACGGTCAATCCATCAACATTTTTGAAACGTACCTTTATCTCAAAGTTGCTGGTAAAGAAACTTTGGTTTTTACCGATGATATACAACATCAGCACTAACAGCACGAGGCCCGAGATGACGAAAACGCCCAATTTTATATTACTTAAGGTTTGCTTTGCCATGATCATTCAAAAAATTGTTTTACCTGAGGGTCATCTGACTGTTTAAGCGCCTGGTATGTGTTCTCAGTGTAGCATTTGCCATTGATCAATATAGCTACAGAATCAGCGGCGGCTTTTACACATTTCATGTCGTGCGAAATAATAATAGCCGATGTATTGTACTGACGTTGTATACTCTTTATCAGGCTGGTGATCTCCCTTCCCGTTACAGGGTCAAGTCCTGTGGTAGGTTCGTCATAAAGGATGATCTCAGGCCTCAGAATAAGTGTGCGCGCCAGTGCTATCCGTTTCTGCATACCACCGGAAAGTTCTGAAGGCATCATGTCTATAGTATGCTCCAATCCAACATCTGTCAACACTTCTATTATCCGGCTCTCTGCTTCTTTATCCGATATCCCTACCGTATGCCTGCGCATAGGAAATTCCAGGTTCTCTCTAATGGTCATTGAGTCGTACAATGCATTGCTCTGGAATAAGAAGCCGATCTTCACCCGTACTTCATCCAGTTCGTCATGGCCCAGATGAATAATATCATTACCCAGCACGATGATCTCTCCTGCATCAGGCGGTAGAAGGCCAATAATGCACTTAATAAGCACTGATTTTCCTGAACCTGAACGACCGAGGACGACCTTGGTTTGCCCCCTCTCTAGCTGTAGTGAGAAATCGTCCAACACCACATGGGTACCAAATGCCTTTGAAAGACCATTTATTGAGATGACCGGGGATTCGCCTGGTATGTATGTGGCGCTTGTTTCCATAGCTAGTTGATGCCCATTATTTCAGTTATCTGTACCACAATGAGATCTATCACAAAAATTGCCAGGGAAGCCAGTACAACCGCAGAATTTGCTGAACGGCCTACACCCTCAGTTCCTTTCTTTGAATTATATCCTTTAAAACTACCTATCATCCCAACCGCAAACCCAAAGAAAAAGGTCTTAAATATCGCAGGTAAAACGTCACTGTAGTCCAGCACGTCGAAAACCTGTGTAATAAAAAGACTCGGGCTCGTGACGGCCCTGATGTTAACACCTAAATACGCTCCATACAGGGATATCGCATCCGAGAGTATCACAAGCACCGGTAACATTAGCGTAGTTGCAGCCACTCGTGTAACGATGAGGTACTTATAAGGGTTCGTGCCTGACACCTCCATTGCATCTATCTGTTCTGTGACGCGCATAGAGCCCAATTCCGCTCCAATACTGGAACCGATCTTTCCGGCAAATATGAGGCCGGTGATAACCGGTCCTATTTCTCTTATAATAGCTAGTCCTATTACCGCGGGGATCTGTGCCTCTACTCCATAATCAACCATAGACGGCCGCAGTTGCATTGTAAGTACGAGCCCCATAATGAAACCTGTGATTCCTACCAATGGCAAGGACTGATAGCCAATGATATAGCATTGCTTTATGAAAGCGCGGAATTCATATCGTGGTTTGAATGCCTGTTGAAAAAACACCCCGGCAAAACGGGTCATCGCTCCGGCTTCAGAAAAAAATGTTTTTGAACTAGATGCCATAACTATAGATTATCAAAGGATAAGGGTCAGTTATTTATGTGCTATGAAAACCGGCACCCTATGATCGGCAATTACCTCCGACATAAAATTCTTGTGAAAGATCGAGCTTAGTCCTTTCCGGGAATACCCCCCGGTCACCAGTATCGCATCATTAAGGCCGGAAAGCCATGTACTAAAGTATTTACGGGGAGAGAAATCAAGCCTGTGTAATTCCAGCCCGGAGAAATGTCGACTTACCAACTCTTCTACAAGCTGTTTCTGCGGAATACTCTCTTCGTGTTCGCTCGCATATACCAGCGTACTGCTATTTTTCCTGAACTCCGGAAAGATGTAAGAGAATTGCTTGATGGCATATACTGACATTTCGCCGCCGTCGTAAGCGAATATATTTTTTTTCGGATAGGTAAAGTTATCCGGCAGCAATAACACGGGACACTCTGTTCTTTCCAGTATATTCTTCATATTAGGGCCGGGTTGCTCCTGGTTCATACTGTTGTAAAAGTGTTCACTGCTGAGTATCAGCAGGTCAGCAAATATCGTCTCCTCACGAAGTTGTTCGAGGGCCTCTTCACCCGAGTCATTGTGTACCTTACACTCTATATGAGCCTGTTCACACAGCGACTTGAATTTTTTGATGTTTGCGGATACTTTTTCTACGTCTTCTATAACAGGAACGACACTTCCTCCCATACTTATAGAGCTAAATTCATTAGAGTAATCTACAGAGCTGAGAAATACGCCGACCAACAAAGGTTTTTTATCAGAAGGGTACTCTTTTACAAAGTTGATGCCGGTTTCAGGAAAATTTTCTCCATCAAATACAGTTATTACCTTTTTCATATGCTGATTTTTATAGGACAAATCTAGTATGGGAGATATGTACGGTCTATGACGGTGGTCATTAGAAGTGCATATTGATATCACCTTAATGACTGCTGACGGAGTCAAAAAATCATTCGCATGATATATATCAGGAGATACGGTTGCCGGGATCATTAAAATTCATTAGAGTGCATGCTATTATTGCTCATAATTATGACTACGATGAATACCAATATCCAAAACAGCAATAGGGTACTCCAATATCTACAGGTAACAGTATTTATATCCCTGATTTTATACTTCGGAAAGACCCTTTTTATTCCGGCATCATTTGGCTTACTGGTAGCAATAGTGATGTACCCGGTTTGCAAATGGCTGGAACAAAGGAAATGGTCACGAACGCTGGCTATCACATTGTCATTAACGATTGTCGTAGTGCTTTTTAGTGTTTTGATATGGTTATTAAGCCTGGAGTTAAACTATTTGGTTCGTGATATACCTGTAATGGCTCAAAAACTGGTCAAACTATCACCCGGAATGAAGCAATGGATATATGAAAACCTCTCTGTACCGTTAACAGTGCAAGATGAGTGGTTGCAAAAAATGAGCACAAATCTCCAGAATGGTATTGGGTCGGCCATACAGGGAGTACTCAGCGCAACATCGACTATGCTCTTTATGCTGTTTATGATACCGGTTTTTGCGGCTTTATACCTGTACCAACGGGAAACTTTCGTGAAATTCCTGGAGTTAATAGTCGGCAATAAGTTCAAAGGCAGGCTACACATTATTCTTCACCAGACAACAACAACATATTTCAGGTTCATCAAAGGTACGTTGATTGTTTACCTGATAGTGGGTGTTCTTAATAGTATTGGTCTGCTAGCTTTAGGGATAGAACATGCGGTGCTTTATGGGATGCTTACCGCGTTTATGACGATCATTCCCTATGTCGGCATTTTGATAAGCGCACTACTACCTATATCTGCCGCCATCATTACGAAAGACTCTATGTGGTATCCACTCGGAATTATAGGTGTATTCGGATTTGTCCAGTACCTGGAGGCGAATGTGATCTTTCCAAGAGTGGTGGCCACCCAGCTAAATGTAAGTACATGGGCAACCCTTGTCGCGATCATCGTCGGGACCATCCTCTGGGGTGTGGCAGGCATGATACTTTTTATCCCCTTCGTTGCCATCTTTAAGATAGTAACCGATCATGTAGAAGACTGGAAGGCAATTAACGTACTACTTAGCAGGGAGGAATAGCTACTTCGTAGAAAGCTTGATATTTATAAGGGTTTCTATGTGCGCGGTCATTTTATCGCTTGTAACATCTATTCGTACCCCACGCCCTTCGGCATATACTTTAGCCTCGCTGATAAGCTTCTTTATGTCGTCAGGTATATTACTTTCAAGAGCCTCTGTTGTAGCCTTGCCACCAAGCACAAAGCTGGCCCTGAAGTGGCGATCGCCAGGCATCAGATAGATAATGACACTTTTCTTGCCTTTTATCCTGCAGTTCCATCCCGATTTGGAATAGTGCCATTCCTCAGTACCGGGGCCATTTTCTATTGCATATTTTACAACCCTTACCCATGACCTATACAATTTGCCCAATGCAGCTTTAAGTTCCTCATTGCCGGGTTTTGTATCCTTATCAAGGAAAATGCTGGTATCCGCCATTTTGGTATTTTGAATGTAAAGCTAATAATAATGACAAGAGGAGCAATTGCTCCTCCTGTCATCTATACTTCTATCAATCTAAATCTTTGCCAACCTAGCTAACCTTGATCGTTTTCGATTCCCGGTTCTTTGCCTCATCTTTCTTCGGAAGCGTCACAATCAGTATACCGTTGCTGTATTTCGCCTCTATACCGTCTTTCTTTACTTCCTGGGGCAACGTAAAGCTGCGTGAGAAAGAAGAATAGCTATATTCTTTGCGCGTGTATTTTTTCTCTTTTTCTTCCTTTTTCTCTTCCTTTTCAGCGCTGATGGTTAATGTACTGTCATCAACGTCGATTCTAAAATCGTCCTTTTCCATTCCCGGAACGGCCAATTCAGCTTTGTAACAGTCTTTCTCTTCAGTGATATTTACCGCCGGAACCGTTAGCGCTCGCGAAAAGCCGTTGTTGCCATCGAACCTTTCATTCCATGGCTTGAAAAAATCATCGAACATAGATGGTAGTACTTCTCTTACTTTCGTTAATGCATTCTTTGACATGATGTCCTCCTTTTTTTGTTAAATAATTTTCAAAATTATCTGTATTGTATTGTTATTTCAATGACCGTAGTTATCGTCTGAGATGATCTTAATTATCTCATCAGGAGCCGCTGTCCTTGAATAAAATATGCATACAGTTCAGTAAATACTATCTCTATGATCTCTTTGAGATATTTTACTCCGAATATCAATACAAGTCCTGATATTGCGTACTCGGCTAATTCGTACAATGCTGTTTTGCTAAATAAGTATTCCATAGTATTATAATTTTAACGTGATGTGATTTTTGCTACCCTGTGACGCTCTTTAAGTATATTATTACGAACAATGGAGCCGAACATTATCGCGGATAACACGAAGAGTATCAACCATCCAATGAATGGAACCAGGGTGATGATCTTAATGCCGATAAAGATGACAAAGGCTATACCTATGATCTTGTTATTCCCCCAGTTCTTGATATACTTATTGTTGATCCAGTTAGCAGCGAAAATTGATAGCAGTATGCTATTGAATATCGCCAGGCCCGACAGTAGCATTATTAATAGCACCCCTATAGGAATGCCTATCAGGGATATTATGCTCAGAATTATTAACGCAGGCAATATGATCATGAATATTAAGCCATAGGCGAATGACTTGCCGGTCATCGTATTATCCCGGTTGGCGGATCTGAGAAAGAATTTTCTCAATAGATACTGGAACAGGATGATTACGCAAAGCGATGCCAGTAAGTACCATAGAAGATAGAGCACGGATGCAAATCCCAGTAATTGCCAGTCTGGCTGCTTGATCGCAAGAGCATTATCGAAGACCGGCTTCCTGTCAAACATTGAACCCCTAAAGTCGACATCCCCGTCACCTGTCCAATAGTTTACCCTGTCCTGGAAAGCAGCGTTTTCTCCTATCTGTATATCATTTGCTGCCAGCCGGGCATTTCTTCCGATAGTGCCGTCAATATAGATGGCATCACCTCTGCAATTCAGCTCACCGTGGATATCACCTGAAATATTCGTTGTTCCGGCATAGGACTGGACATTTTGCTTCACCAGGCCATCAATAGCCAATTTGCCACCGGCTGCCAGAATACCTCCATTTACAATTGACTTCTTCTCACAGGTGACATCGCCTGAGGCAACGACGAGGTCCTTCATTATAGTGCCTGTTATATTTACTTTGCCTCCTGCACACCGCAGATTGCCGTCCACCCAACCACTGAAAATAAGTTCACCACCCAGCACGAAAATACTGCCGGTCACATTGCTGCTGATCGTTACAGTACCTCCTAATATCAGCACATCGCCGTGCACGGGGGCTTCGATCCTTACGTTACCTGCGGAAATGTATAGGTCATTTTCTACGCTATTAGTTATGACGACCTCCTGCCCATAGATAGTTTGGAAAGCGGCGTTGGCATACATCGAGCCGAACGCTGCCAGTAGTAATAGTAGGATCTTTTTCATGTTTTATAGTTTAGAGCAAATCTAATTTGCCGGATACCATTTACTAATGACGGCAGGCATTAGTATGAATGACCCTCATCAGTGATATGCAGTACCATACGCGACGACCATTCCCCTCGGGAGGCGGACGGAGTATAATGCCTGTAAACCACCCATATCATTATTGCGGGAACAGACCAATGGACACATCAATGCCCCGGCGCAGGACCGGGGCATTGAACCAAAAACGATTTTTTGTCCTAGTTCAAATTATAGGTATACATGATGCCGACCATTATACTACCTGTGCTGTTCTCACCATTTATGGCTGTGTTCTTCCTTACATTTGGGATACCCATCACATAGCGGCCATCGAGCCATAAACCATGCTTTGCAAACATATAGCCAGCACCTACACCGCCCGTTAGGCCATAGTTTATTGTGGTAAACTGATCGGTGGCTTTCTTATCTGACTCAAATGACTGGATGGAAGCATATTCTACATGGCTGCCAGCCTTATCACTGTACAACATGCTACTACCGGCGGTAACATTCCTGGCACTCAAGAGATACCCGATGTATGGTCCGGCATTGATATAATACTTAAACTTATCGCCGAATGTAACTCTTGCCATTATCGGAAGTTCAAGGTAATTAAGAACTGTTTTATTGTCGAAATCGGCATATAGTACAGAGCCATTACTTCCGGGGTTTACGGCTTGCATACCGTTCTTCTTTCCACCCTGAGTGGTCCAATCAAGTTCGGCAGCAATAGAAAAATGTTTCGAGACCCCGTAAGCAGCAGTAAGACCGAAAGAAGGTCCCTCACCGAACTTGTAATCCTCATTTAGTTCCATCGAACCACAACACAGTTTGGAGATATTTACTCCGCCCCTGGCTCCTACGGTAAATGTGTTCTTCTGAGCATAAGATGCAACTGACAGCAGTAAAAGCACTGCAGAGGCAAGGGTTGAATTGATTATCCTTTTCATGTTTTAAAGTTTTGTGCCCGGAGGCGATTATAAACTTATGCAAAGTAAGTCCGGCTGCCGGGCGTACACAATGACAATGCTCACTAACAGCTATGACCTATATCAGGTAGTGAATACCATCACCTTGACCTCCATCATCACCCTTCTCACAATGACAGAATACTTTTGTGAAATGGCTCGCGATGATGTACATACACCAACTTATACAAGGCATAATAAGGTGCAACTTATTCATGGCGGCAGCGAGTACTTTACATTACTGGAGAATCTGATCGATGCCGCCAAGTCAACTATACACTTACACACCTATTTATATGATGCTGACGAAACAGGAATCCGGATAGCAGATGCTTTAAAAAGAGCTGCGAACAGGAATGTGAAAGTATACTTGCTACTTGATGGGTATGCATCGGGAAATTTGCCGGTCGAATTTATTAACAGCATGAAGCTTGCCGGAGTGCACCTGAGTTTTTTTGAACCATTTGTCAGGAGCCAGAATTTCTATATGGGGCGACGGCTGCACTATAAGGTATTTATCTCAGATGCTCATACAGCTCTGGTAGGGGGTATTAATATCAGCAACAAATACAATGACACTCCTGCGGGAAAAGGTTGGCTCGACTGGGCGATTTGCACCGAGGGAGAGGCGGCGGAGCAATTGCAGCACTATTGTATAAAAATGTGGAATGGTTCCCTGAGAAGAGCTAAAATAGAGGAACTGCCACTACAGGCGCCTAAATTGAAGGATATATGTATCGTAAAGATCAGGCGGAACGACTGGGTAAAGAGGCAAACGGAAATATACCAAAGCTATATGGAGCTGTTCCATACTGCCCGACATAGTATCATCCTGATGTCCAGCTATTTCTGGCCCGGGCGGAGGCTTTTAAACGAGATCATCCGTGCTTCCGACAGAGGTGTAAAGATAAAACTAATACT
The DNA here is from genome assembly GCA_002483105.1 of Bacteroidetes bacterium UBA7674. Classification (GTDB taxonomy): domain Bacteria; phylum Bacteroidota; class Bacteroidia; order Chitinophagales; family Chitinophagaceae; genus MKUN01. The sequence goes on along the minus strand of DLHG01000009.1, from coordinate 307,017 downwards.
GGCCGGGCCATCTGATGTTAAACTGGCAAAATGGGCCGAAAGATACGTTTACAGGCGGCTATTCAGAAGTGGAATAGATATCTATGAATACCAGGATAATATCCTGCACGGCAAAATTGCTGTCAGGGACGGACAGCAAGTGCTAGCCGGTTCATACAACGTAAATAATATCAGTGCCTACGCCAGTGTAGAAGTTAACCTGGATATAAAGAATGCTCCTTTCGCGCGGGAAGTAAATGCCTCGTTAGATAGTATCATTGAAAAAAACTGCCTGAAGATCACTCGAGAATTATATACCAATCACTATAACTTCTTCCAAAGACTTTGGCATAGATTGTCATTTGATATTATGCACATTGTTTTCTTCCTGTTTACCTTCTATTTCAAGCAAACCGATGTTAGAGGTTAATTGCCCTTTATCCGATCAATTAATGATGTAAAAGCGCTTTTATCGAACCTTGCGAAACGTCCTCGCTGTACCACCAGGTCATTATCGGCGTTCTCCCGAAGGAAGTAATAAAAAGTGAACCGGGTGCTCGAGTCCTGCCAGCCAAGTATCTGCCCGAACCTAAGGTCGTTGAAGACCAGCGTGTCATTCCACTTCTCGAGCGTATAATAGCCCTGTGAAAAGCGAACCAGGTGCTGTACATCTTCATGAATATATTCCTTTCTCAAACTGTCGTTTCTGGGGTAATATTTCAGATCCATTACCGATGATCTGTCGAAAACGGACCGGTAGCCGATATTATACCCGGAATCATTTTCTGCAACCACATACCACAACCAGTTGTTCAGTGGCGTGGGGGTAATAAACAGCCTATTGTAGGCTACACTTTGCCGTGCCAGCAGACGTCCTACCTCATTACGAATCATTCTCTGGTTGATGATGCTATAGGCCAGATAAATAGCGCTAAACGACAATGCTCCTATTGCTATGGTCCTCCTTAAATTCTCCTTTGACCTGAATATAAGCAATGCAAGGAAGGCTGCACCGGCCCCGATACTAAAAAAAGGATCTGCTACAAAGATGCTATGGAAACTCACCCTGTGATGGCTAAATGGTTCAAACCAACCGGTACCATATACATTAAAAGCATCCAGGAAAATATGCAACAGCATCTGTATCCCCCAAAAAAGCACCCATTTGTAAATGGAGATATCATGCTTTCTATGCCATCGCTCTGATAGCATTGCAAACAACGGACTGATGAGAATAATAAACAGGAATGAGTGGGTGAATCCTCTGTGTGTCAGCAAGTTATTGGCAGGGTTCTGCCAAAAGGCAGCAACAAAATCTATATCAGGAAGGCTCTGGGCAAGAGCACCCCAGAGCATTGCTTTTCTACCTAATTGCTTACCTGCGAACAAGTCACCAATACAGGCACCTACGACTATATGCGTAATAGTATCCATCCTATTGCAAAATTACAGGTGCTTCAAATGAAAAGTAATGATGAGAATCATAGATCTGCGATAAGAAATTTACTTCGGCTTGTGCCAGGCACCCTATATAAATCTGCTCAACTAACATTGTATTTATTTTCTACAAATTTCCGTACATCACCAGACCAATTCAATAACGGTGGTCGTTAGAACAGACGACAATGCTCTCAAAGAAGTTTGTATACGTCGTCATGATAGACGATTGTTCCTGATGTATCAAAAGTGACCGGCATGTACACAACAAATACGGGCACCTGAGGCAGCGGCTTAATTACCGGCTTTTGCCCCCTGATACACGAGGTCACAAAAGACTCGTCAATTTTCTCGGGTAAAAGGAAATTAGCTAATGCCACAGGTTTTTCCACTCTTACACAGCCGTGGCTCAGGTATCTCCGTTTAGAATTAAAAGCATTCTTAAAATTTGTGTCGTGTAGATATACACTGAATGGATCTGTAATGTTGAATTTTATTACACCGAGAGCATTGCCGCAGCCGGTTGTCTGTCTGAAGGTATATGGGAAATTCCTTCCGCTGTATGACCGCCAGTTTATCTTCAGCGGGTCTATCACCTGGCCTTTGCTATTTAGTACTTGCAGGTTCAATATGTTTGGTGTCCCTGCGTTTTTTTTACACGCAGGCAATATTTCGTTAACAGCTATGCTTCTCGGTACATGCCAGTAAGGATATAAGATCACCTGGTTGCAGTGTGCTGCAAAACGGGGCGTTCTTGTAGAGGGCTTGCCAACAACCACCTTCATTTCAATCGTGTCTTTGTTATGCCCGAGGCATCTTAGGGTAGCTGAAGGTATATTAACGACAATACATTTTTCAAAATTGAAATGATAGATCCATCGGTAGTATGCTATAGATAATTTTAGCGCCTCTATCTTCTTTGTGTGATTGCTGTCTACCTGTATTCTAAGCTCGTTTAGTAAAGAATTGTAATTGTCGTCATTCGGCTCAAGGCCGGTAATAAATTCCACGAGCTGGCTATCTGATCTTATGTTAGCAAGATGATCCAGGATGGTGGTTGGGTTATTCTGTGTTGTATACTTACCGGATATTTCATCATAGGAGATCTGATTGTCAATATCCGGAGATCGTTGTAAGTCTATACAGTATGTTATCAGTCCGTCAGATAGAAGGGTGGCCGTTATACTATCTCCTTTTGGATGGTTTATTATTTCCAGCGAATGAGGTGTGTGGTATCTCTTAGGGTCTAGCCCTTTATAAGTGCTATTTTCCAGGATTGATAGTATAGTATAAGCTGAGTAATGCAGCATGTCCGGATTCTGCTTTTGTAATGCAGCCACTTGTGCCGGGAAATTCAGTTTAGATACCTGGCATAGCAATTTCGTTGATATGCCTGGTAGAATCACCAGGATCAATAATATTTGCCGGATGTACATAAGCCTACACTGTTTGTCAAATTCTTTGATAATACTTTACTTTCAGCAATTCCCTGTGGTTGGAATGAGGTGTGAAAGTACGGGACGTAACTACCCTTATATATGACAATAATCATCGCGAACTCTCGTTTTCGTCACTTCTGCTTTGCAATGTCGACAAGATTTAACACCATTACCTGACTTATCAATTTCCGTTTCGCCCGTCCGGCCAACACTTCGGTATATTCACTTGTGATTCTGTCCCTTTTACTATAACAGTGTCATTAAGAGCGTTCTTACTGATTGAGAATGTCCCGAGTTGTGCTAATGTATCAAAGGGCATCACATCTAATATTTCACCTCTCAATAAGCCGTTTATTCTACATGGCATAGCTGATCCCGCAGATGGCAATAAATACCCAATACACGGTATTTCCCATGAGTACCAATGAGTCTACATTTGGGAAAAATATAATCAACTGATCTTTATGAAAAAAATCCTGACTTTACTTTTTTGGGGGTTAGCTATAACAAAGCTTTCTGCCCAGACACCTACCCTATTCCAGAACCTATATGCCGGCACCTCAACCAATACAGGGGTGACTAACATATACTATGGCACAGTGCATAACAACATGCTGTACTTCAACATGCGCGACTCCGCGGGTAGTTACAGTGTTTATCGCACTGATGGCACTGTAGGAGGAACACTACTCCTTAAAGTGATACCGCAGGTAGCCAACTTCCAGGAATACAACAACGAGGTGTACTTTGGCTATGTCGATGTTGCGAATGGTGGCTCACAACTTTGGAAAACAGATGGCAGCGTAGCGGGCACACAATTAATTAAAACATTCGGCGGTGATGCAATAGCACCTAATAGTTTTATTGTGTTCAACAACAAGTTGTACTTCACAGCAGACACGGCTACAACACTGCAACGTCGCAGGCTTTTTGTATCAGATGGCACAGCTGCAGGAACTTATATCCTTGACCCAAATCTTTTTGAAGCAGGCAGGGATTACGCGATCATCAACAACAAACTAATTTTTACTGCAAGTGCCGAACTAGATTCCCCTATGAAGAAAGAGGCATACATCACTGATGGTACACTAGCGGGTACCGGTATGCTGAAAGACATAAACCCGGGCGCACCTGCATCCAATCCTTCAGGATTCATCACTTATGCGGGAAAGGTTTACTTCTTTGCTAACACTGCTACTGAAGGCAACGAACTGTGGGTGACAGATGGTACTACAGCAGGTACAAGCATAGTGACCGACCTCTATGCAGGTACAGGAAATGGCCTCCAATACCAGCTTATTTCGTGCGTGTACAATAACAAACTATACTTTGCGGGAGACAACGGAACTACAGGAAGGGAATTGTTTGAAACAGATGGCACCGCAGGCGGCACTCAACTGATAAAAGATATAGCCGCAGGGGCTACAAACAGTAACCTGAGCGGCATAGTGGTAGTAGGTGGCAAAATGGTACTTACTGCTAATGACGGCAACAGTGGCTTTGAGCTATGGAGCAGTGATGGCACTGCGACTAATACATCCTTATTAATGGACATTAACGCAGGCTCGGGAGCAGGGGTGTACAACATCTCTCAGAGAAATGTGCTTTGTGCAGACAGGCTATACTTTGATGCGGACAACGGCAACAACAATATTGAACCCTGGGTAACCGATGGCACTGCTGCTGGTACCGTATTACTTGGCGAGATAAATCCTGCAATTGTAAACCCGGGGAGTGTAGATTATGAAACTGTTTACAGAAAGATGAACGGCAAGGTGTACTTTGCTGCTTATGAACCGGGCACAGGCCGTGAAATGTACACAGTGGATGACACCTGCACCACTTCAGGACTTACAAGCGTGGCACTTACCTCTTCGTTTGAGTTATACCCCAACCCTGCTACGAATATGGTGACTATCATGCTTGGTGAGGTTCAGGATGCTACACTCACCGTTTATAATATCTTAGGTAATAAGGTGTACAGCGGCAAAGCAGTGAGCGGAGCCAACCGAATAGACGTTTCTCATCTTGCGGTTGGTATGTACACGGTTGAGTTGCAAACCTCTACAAGTAAGATGGTAAAAAGGCTGGCTATTAATTAGTCTACGGCTATTACGACTTTACCTTAAATGGCTCCTGACAGGAGCGCAAATAATAGCAAAAGGCTCCAAACTGTGTTTGGAGCCTTTTGCTATTGCACACAACTGCCCGCCACCTATCCAAGTAAAATAAATAACCCGGAATATTTTTAACGTATTGATAACCATATAAATACACCTCTACAATATAAAATGTAGCGGGCACAATTTTTATGGCAGAGTATTAGAGTTATATTTACGGAAGCATCCCTTCGTACGGCCAGGTATGATCAGCTGTTTCATCATACACAATCAGTTAGACATATGGCCACCATAAAAAAGAAAACTACGCACAATAAGATCACCACGCTACGCAAGCTACCTACAGGTATTTCAGGACTAGACGAAATAACAGGCGGAGGCTTCCCCGAAGGGAGGCCAACACTTATTTGCGGCGGGCCGGGTTGTGGCAAGACCCTCATGTCATTAGAATTTATCGTACGCGGTGCATTAGAATATAATGAACCCGGCGTGTTTATGGCTTTTGAAGAAAAGAGCGAAGAGCTGGCAATGAATGTTGCCTCTCTCGGCTTCGACCTTCCCAAAATGCAGAAGGACAAAAAAATCTCCATAGACTATGTACATATTGAACGCAGCGAAATAGAAGAAACCGGTGAGTATAACCTGGAAGGCCTATTCATTCGCCTTGGTCATGCGATTGACAGCATAGGAGCCAAACGTGTAGTATTGGATACTATAGAAAATCTTTTCTCAGGACTAAGCAACACAAATGTATTACGTGCAGAACTACGCAGGCTGTTTCAATGGCTGAAAGACAAAGGCGTGACAGCCATCATAACCGGCGAAAAAGGAGAAGGCACACTCACAAGGCAAGGCCTGGAAGAATATGTATCGGACTGCGTGATATTACTGGAACACAAAGTAGTGAACCAGATAGGTACGCGCGTGCTACGTGTTGTGAAATATCGCGGCACCACACATGGCACTAATGAATACCCGTTCCTGATAGATGAAGATGGCATATCGGTATTACCTGTCACCTCTCTTTTACTCAACCACGAGGTAAGCACGGAACGTGTTTCCACAGGGATCCCTTCCCTCGATGACATGGTTGGCGGGTTGGGCTTCTACCGGGGCAGCAGCATACTGGTATCAGGAACTGCGGGAACGGGCAAGACAAGTATGGCGGCTTACTTTGCTGATGCCACCTGCAAAAGAAATGAAAAGTGCGTGTATTTCGCCTTTGAAGAAAGTCCACAGCAGATCATCCGCAACATGAAATCTATAAACATAGACCTTGAAGCGCACATAAAGAAAGGTTTACTGGAATTTTATGCATCGCGCCCAACATTATATGGACTGGAAATGCATCTTGTGGCTATCCATAAGATGATCAAAAAGTTCAAACCTAAAACGGTAATACTCGACCCGATCACTAACCTGATAACGGTAGGTTCGGTGAGTGAAGTTAAATCGATGCTTGTGCGGCTGATAGACTTCCTGCAGGCAGAGCAGATAACGGTGATCTTTACAGCGCTCACACTGAATAATATTGTAAATGAACAAACTGATGAAGGTGTTTCTTCTTTGGTGGACGCATGGATATTGGTCCGTGACATAGAACATAACGGTGAACGCAACCGTGGGTTGTACCTGATGAAATCAAGGGGCATGAAGCATAGCAACCAGGTTCGTGAGTTTGTGATAACAGATAGGGGACTCGACCTTGTAGATGTGTACCTGGGTCCTAACGGCGTACTAACAGGGTCTGCCCGCGAAGAGCAACAATTGATGGAAGAAGCAGGCAGTGTGCTTCACACGCATGCCTTGGGCAGGAAAGACAAAGAAATAGCACGGAAGCGTACCGTACTTGAAGCAAAGATAGCCAGCCTGCAGGAAGAATTTGAATCAGTGCAGGACGAGCTGAACAAATCCTATGTAGAAGAAGACCTCCGCAAAGAGGTAATGACAAAAAACCGGAAACAACTGACTGATAGCAGGCACAATAAAGATGCAAAGCCACTGCCAAGAGTGGAAAACAACAACCGCAAAAAGAAAAAGTAATGGCAGCAAAAATAAAAGAGGAAAGTTGGGAACTACGTCTCTATGTAGCAGGCAATACCCCAAGGTCTATAACGGCACTGAATAACCTGAAGAAGTACTGCGAAGAGCATCTGAAGGGAAGATATAAGATAGAAGTGATAGATCTCCTGGTGCAGCCGCAACTGGCTGCAGGAGACCAGATATTGGCAGTGCCTACACTGGTGAGAAAAGTGCCGGAACCTATACGCAAAATAATAGGCGATCTTTCTAACGAAGAAAAAGTGCTGGTAGGCCTGAATATCCGCCCGGTAAGCATATAAAATGGCGACAAAAAGAGAAGGCCCGGACAATAACGATAAACAAGTAGTGAATCAGCAAGCAGAGTATGTACTTCGCTTGTTCGTTACCGGTGCATCTCCTAATTCGGCAAGAGCGATCAGTAACCTGCGAAGGATATGTGATGAACATATTCAAGGTAGGTATTCACTGGAGATAATAGATGTTTACCAACAGGAATACATCGCAAAAACGGAGCAGATCATTGCGCTGCCCCTGCTGATAAAAAAAGGCCCGCTGCCTGAACGCAGGCTGGTAGGCGATATGAGTAATACCGACAAAGTACTGAGCGGGCTTGGAATACCAAGGAATAAATAATGGAAGCACAACGACCAACATATGAGGACCTCCTCAAAAAGATAGAATACCTGCAGTATGACCTGGAGGAAGCTAAAGATACCATAGAGGCAATACGTACAGGACAGGTGGATGCCCTGATAGTGGAAAATAGCAACGGTCATGAGATATACACACTAAAAACAGCCGACCAGACCTATCGTCTCTTTATAGAAAAAATGACGGAGGGTGCAGTAACATTAAACAAGGAAGGATTCATACTCTACAGCAACTCACAGTTCGCGTTGATGATGGGCTTAGAACTATCCAATGTGATAGGCATGGACTTCAATAGCTTTATTGGTCTGAAAAGCCGGGACCATTTCCGGGAACTGTTCAACGCCGGCTGGAAGGAAGACAGAAAAGGAGAAGTAGAACTGAATAATGAAGCTAACACATGCATACAGCTATCGCTTACTACATTGGCATTAGACGAGGGAGAATTTCTCAGCGTTATCATTACTGACCTCACAAGGCTGAAAGAAAACGAAAGAGAGCTCGCACATCAAAATAGAGAATTGGAGAAAACCAATATTGCACTTGAGATGAGCAATAATGACCTTATGCAGTTTGCATCTGTCGCTTCTCATGATCTGCAAGAGCCTTTACGGAAGATAATGGTGTTCATGGATCTGTTCAGCAAGACGACCAGTGATGATATGTCGGAACAGGCCCGGGGTTACCTGGAAAAAATACAATCTTCATCGGAACGGATGAAGCAATTGATAATAGATATCCTCAACTATTCCCGCCTCTCTGCGAAAGACAATGTGTATCATGAAGTAGATCTTAGTCAACTCATACATGAGGTCGTACAGGACTATGAAGTGGTGATACAGGAAAAAAACGCCACAATATACTATGAAGGGCTGCCCTGCATAGTAGTGAACAAAGGACAAATACGCCAGGTGTTCCAGAATATCATCAGCAATGCACTAAAGTTCAGTAAGCCAGATGTACCTGTTGAGCTTACCGTATCAGCTACCCATACCAACAGCCTTAGTTTCACTGCGCCGGAGGAAAAAACAGGCGAATATTGCAAAATAACCATCAAAGACAATGGCATTGGCTTTGATGAAAAGTACGTGCCTAATGTGTTTTCCCTCTTCGAAAGACTGAATGCCAAGGACAAGTTTGAAGGGTCCGGGATAGGAATGTCCATTGCTAAAAAAATTGTGGAAAAACATAACGGAATTATAACAGCATATAGCAATGAGGGCGATGGCGCGGAGTTTGTTATCATATTACCGGTGAAACAATAAGAATGGTGATATGAGACGAATGAAAATATTATTGGCAGAAGACGATGTAGACGACCGTTTTATATTTGAGAACTTCCTGGGTGGCCGTTCAGATATAGAGCTGCTTCCGTATGCGGAAAATGGACTTGAGGTACTTAGCTTCCTTGATGCTGTACCATCTCAGGATACGTTGCCCGATATGATCATTATGGATCACAATATGCCAAAGATGAGCGGGCGCCAGGCGCTTGAACAGCTTAAACAAACAGAACGTTATGCACACATTCCCGTGTTTATATATTCTACTTATGCGGATACACAGCTTATAGAAACCTGCACAGCATCCGGTGCAACTATGGTGGTAACCAAACCTCTTAACAATAAAGGATATCAGGACCTTTTAGACAGCTTTCTGAAGGTATTGCAACCGGAAAGCGGCCACTCTAAAAGAGGTTAATACCAGGCGTACCTTGCAGGACTACACCATCTTCACCTGTCCATCCACAAAATACATATCCATCTCGCCCTTGTTCTTTACAGCTATTTGCCCTCTTGGTGAGCAATGGAAATAATCTTTGACCAGGTGGTATGTGGTGTCGGATATATTCACTCTTCCCTCTTCACTACATGTCTGTAACCTATTGGCGACATTTACCGCATCTCCCCATATGTCAAAGACGAATTTCTTCTTCCCTACCACTCCTGCAACTACGTCACCTGTATGCACACCGACCCTTACATGCCAATAAGCTTTGCCTTCTTTCAGTTTCTCTGCTTTTAATGCCCTTATGTATTCAGCCATTTCCATCCCTGCCAATATCGAACGTTCCGCATTGTATACAACACTTTCCTTGTCTTGGGATATACCTGCCACACACATGTAAGCATCCCCCATGGTCTTTATCTTCTCCAGTCCGTGGCGGACAACTATTTCATCAAATGCTTCAAAACATGTTGCAAGTTCATCTATCAATTCTTCCGGGGTAAACAGCTCTGAATACTGGGTAAAGTCTTTAAAGTCGGTGAAGATAATTGTTGCCCCTTCATACAATGCGGGGCTTGTAGTTCCTGATACTTTCAGTTCTTCGGCCACATGTTCCGGTAAGATATTGAGTAGCAACTCATCAGTGCGTTGCTCCTGCTGATTAATGATCTCCTTTTTCCGCTCGATATTTCTTACAAAATATTGCATCGCGCCGTAGGTGATAGCGGTACCTATTGAGAGATTTATTACACGCAACCATAACTTCTTGTCTTTATCAACATATACCCCCCATTGTTCCAGGTATTCATTGAACACTCCCATCAAAATAATGCTGATCAATACCAACACCATAAGAAAGTGGGCTTTCTTTATCTCCCGGAACATCAGCGCTGTAAGCGGTGATAAGAAAGCCCAGAAAATGAAAATATCCCCTTTTAATATTCCACCTGTCACCCATTGCTGAATTATAGGGTTTGCAAAAAGGGTTAAGAGTGTAATATTGAGCAGGTAGTTCTCATTTTTGGTAATTACAAGCAGGCCAATGCCGATTATGAACGCAGGAATTGCCCATAGAGGTATAAGAGATACTGCACCCAACCCTGCGATGTATGCTCCATACACCCACATGGGGGTTACGACAGCACACAATATCGCGATGATCAGAAGGTTTTGCTTCCTTACCTTCAAACGTGTGGAGTCTGTATCTGTAACACCTATGTCCTTTAAGTACTTGCGCATTTTGACAGTTTCAAAATATTTCTTCGTTATATACTTTCGATCAGCGATTGCAGGCTATGTTCTCCTTCGGTAAGGCCAAGCTTAGCATAAAGGCGTTTTCGATTAAGCCGGACAGAATCGGGACTGATGCCTAATGCCGATGCCACCTCTTTGGTAGATAATTTAAGCTTACTGAGCATGATGAATTTTGTTTCTATCGGGCTCAGGCCTCTTACTTTACTATTTAATCTCTTCAGGAATCCACTATTCACTTTTTCAAACATTTCAGCGAAATGTTCCCATTCTGCTTCTGTTATTATGGTTGTTTTCTGAAGTTCGCTTAGTGTAGCATCTGCCTTATCCAGGTTGTCTGCAGAAAGGTATTCCCTAAGCCTGTCCAGTTCTGCCGTAAATGTTTCTATCAGGTCATTTTTTTCGGAGATACTACCTACCAGTGAATTCATTTGCTTAGTAGCTGTTTCCAATTCCGACTCAATGTATTGCTTTTCGGCTTCTAACTGCTTTCGGGAAAAAGCATGCTTCATCCTTTGTCTGTTAATGAGTAACCCGGCTATTATCACTATCAGCACGATAGAAGCAATGAGAATATTGCGCAGCATTTCATTGTTGCGGGCATCCCTTTCAAACTGCTCCTGCTCTACTACCCTTTCCTGTGCGCTGAGAGCATGTTGTATCCCCGCCAGTATGTTGGCGTTTACTTTCTTCTCTACACTATCTTTTGCCACCATAGCAGAATCAAGAAACTTATAGGCTTTGTCCATGTCACCATTAGCTGCGTACCCTCTTGCCAGACCCATGTATATCATTCTGCACATGCCATATCTCTTAGTATAATTCTCATTGTTTTGCAGGATGCTATACGCTTGCAAAGCATACTCCAATGCTTTTTCCTTTTCTCCTTTGTGTATGTAGATAGAAGTAAGAACCGCCAGAGTATTTGCCACATTCATTGATGGCTTGTCACCGAAAGCTTCCATTTCGTTTTGAAACCACGGTTGCGCCCTATCATAATCACCCAGGATAAAATACAGGTGTCCCAGATTACCACTAATGATACCTGTCCATATACTGCCCTCCACTGCTGAAGCTATAGCATAGCCCTCTTTCATATAATACTCTGCCGAATCAGTATTGCCCGTATTCATATAGCTAAGAGCGAGTGAATTAAGGTTGGACAATAACAACGAGGTATCTCTATACCAGTTTTCTTTATAGGCCTTTAAGAAATAACCCTTTGCAGATACAAGGTCGCCAAAATGATAGTAGTGATTGGCAAACTCGAACAGGAACTTAGGCTTGCCCGGAAAGTCTTCGGTCTTAAAGTCCTTGTATATCTTATACGCATTGATATCGTGTTCAAACGCCTGCGAATATTTGCTTTTATTCCAGTAGAACGAAGCCAGCGTGAATATGGCCTCGGCTTTCAGATTTTTGAGGTTTTGCCGATCTAATTCTACTATCAGGTCTTTCAATTGCTTTAAATAAACACCGGTATCTGCATTGGTCCTGATCAGATAATATTCTGTAGTAAGTATACGATAGCCGTATGTCAGTAGTGGGTCATCCTTTCGTTGTGCCCATTCTCTTATCTTGCTTAGTTCTTCGATAGCGATAGCAGAGTCTTTACCAAAGGTCGCTTCCCTGAATTTAAACCGGTATATGTATTGTTCACCATAATCCTTAAAGAGCAAACTGTCAGGATATGACACTGCGGATGCCTGGAGGCAGCTAAGAATAACTACGAGAAAAATGCTTATCCGTTTTAATAGCATAGTGTTACACGGCAGAGCTATAAAAATATATAATCGGATAAAAGTATTATACATTTTATGAAGAAAAAAAGGGATAAAATAACGTTGATAGCTTTTTACCCTACCCTTTCCTGAAATACTTTTTCAGCTTCAAAAATGGCTGCTCAAAATAGCGGTAAGAAAGATAACTACAACCCACTGTTAATACCAGGCAGGTGATGACAAACGAAAAGGCCGGCAAGGGTTCATCGAGGGTAAAAGACAGTTTTTCAAACAGCTTGCGGCAAGCTGCTACTATGAATATGTGATAGAGATAGATACCATAGGTATAGACCCCAAGCCTGCTGAAAATGTTCTTATCGGAAACTCTTATGAAAGCCTGTTTCGGCAAAATGAGTATGAGGAGAAAGCTGAACAGGCAGCCAAATAGGGTCGCATTTATAACTGCGTTCCAGTATTGGGAAACAACCAGAATAATTGCCAGAAGCAGCGGTATGTAGGCCGCCTGTATCCATTTGGGAATGCTAGTCACCCACTTAACAATTGCCTGCTCATGCTTAATGAGCAACCATGCAGGAATAGCACCGAAAGCAAACAGGTCGATATGTGTTAGAATATCAGAAGGATCAAGGCCGCTTTGCACAAAAATGATCCGCGAGACTATGCCGATGAGCAGGCAGATGCCGATCACTTTCGGCAAGTGCTTTAAGGGCACCACATACAGCAACAAGCCCCAGATGATGTAAAAATGCTCCTCTATACACAACGACCACGTAACTGCAAGAGGAAAGACATTGGGAAGATCTCCCGTGGCTATCATTCTATAATTCTCGAGGAAAAGGAGCGACCAACCCAAGCGGGGTTCATAGCCCGCACCTGTAAGGCTCATCCCCATACTACCTAATACAGGCGGAAGAATATAACAAAGCGCCACTACGAGATAGAACAAAGGCCATATCCGTAACACTCTGCGGGCAAAAAAGTTCTTCAGGTTGATAGTACCTGAACGCTGCTTTTCGCTGCAAATAATATACGTAATAAGGAAACCGCTAAGAACAAAAAAGAAGTAAACCCCCACATAGCCACCGAGCTTCACATAATTGAACCAGGGGAACGCGGCAATAGGCATATGCTGCAGGAAAACCTTGAAAACGGCAAAAAACCGCAAGGCATCAAAAGTATGAAAATGACGTCTGGGGGTCTCGTTATCGTTTACAAATTCACTCACGTCTTTCTGCTTATAAAGATTGTGTGCTAAATATACTATTTATACGCGCTACTCGTTATCGGAGATAGAATATGGAATAATATTCCTTTTCCGCGAAAAATTTATTAATATAGCTTTTATGAAAAAGCTTCTTTATCTCATAATAATGGCATTTCCATGCAGTAGTTACGGGCAATTAGTAGAAATTGGCGTTAACGGAGGCATTATACCATTCAGCCAATATAAGGCTGTAGACCAACCGGGTGTAGGCTGGGAACTTAGCAAAGACAAGGAACAAAGCTATTCGGCCGGGGGGCGTGTGTCACTTAATATGAGGCGCCGTACCCAGTTTGGGATAGCCTGTGAATACCAAAGCATTGTACAAACATCTACAGCAAAGGGCTCTGTTAATTCCACCAGCTTTACATTCAATGAGTTGGAGAATGATATTGCCACTTCATTTATCACCACTTATGCGTTTTTCAATGGAGGCTGGCAAATGCCTCGTGGCTATATGTATATTGGCGTAAGCGGAGGATATTCTATGGCCAATATGAGTAACTACAACGTTGTTTCTGACATTAACGGTAACTTGTCTCCGATGGTAACTGAAGCCAAGGCGAAGGGGTTTGTATATGGAGCACAGTTAGGGTATGTACTGGGTATTGCCCGCCATTTTGGTATCAGCTTTGAAGTAGCCTGCCGCTTTCATAACCTGAAATCAGACTTTGTAAAAACAGGAAGTGGTTATTCTAACTACGAGTTCAAAAATAGCCTGCTTACGCTACCTACACTCATCGGTTTGCGCTATCAAATAGGGCGTAATTGCGACGAATATTGATAAGCGTTTTTATCCGGCAAAGAAAGATAATCAGAACATTACATAGAATGGGCTGTCTCAAAATCTGAGACAGCCCATTTTTATTCGGATAGCTTATAAAGAGATTTATCCCCTACCGAGTCTCCCTTTTCGAGGACTAGGTCGAATCAGAGGCTACTAAGTGAAACATAGCTGATAGTCCATTAGTTATCAGAGCAGCGCGAACCGTCGAATTTCTTCCAAAATACTCGGCGGGAAATGAAAAACTCTCATAAAACACAATGAAAAAGCCGATTCAAAATTGAACCGGCTTTCATTATTATATATTTAACCAAAATGCTTAACGGATCAAGGTAATATTACCTTTATATACACGGGCATCACCATCAGGAACGTTTACACGAATGATGTACGTATATACTCCCGGATCTTGAGGGGCACCGTTGTATGTACCGTCCCATCCCTTAGAGCCATCTGTGTAATTGTACACTTCCTTGCCCCAACGGTTGAATACGCGGAACTCAACGAGTTTTTGATACCTGAGATTCACAATACGGAACAAGTCGTTCTTGCCATCACCATTTGGTGAGAATACAGAAGGAATAAATTCTTCCATAGTGTAGTCAATACCTATTTCTACCTGTGCAGTATCACGGCAACCACCATGTTCATTCATACCATATACAGAGTAAACAACGGGTTCTCTTGGTGAACCAATAGGCGTACTGATGTTAGGATTGTTTAGTGTTGCAGGAGGAGTCCAGATATAATATTGTACACCTGAGGCACTCAACTGGATGTCTTCACCATACTTTATTACTGTGTTTGGCGTAACATTCACCAGCACGGGTCTTGGTTGTATATGTATATGTAGTGTATCCTTTGCTACACATTCCATTGGGTAACCTGTAGCTGTTAGTACATAATAGTAATCACCCGGAACCTCATTGTAATAATATGTCTCTTCAGAATTAGGGCTTCCGATATTATCATCAGGCGACCATGAATAAGTGATACCATCACTAAAGTAAGGAGGATAGAACGACTGAGAATACAGAAGCGTAGAATCCACCAGGCAAACCGAAGTGTCTTTAGGACCGATTTCAATCGAGAGAGAGGCCACTACTATTTGTTTGGTTTCTACACTCACGCAACCTATATAATCTGTTACTGTAAGGCTGGCTGTAAATATTCCGTCTGTAGTGTATTGATGAACGGTATTCTGTTCAACGGACGTTGCGCCATCACCAAAATTCCATTCATAAGCACTACTGTCAAAGGAAACAACAGAATTGTCTGAGAATACAATGAATTCACCGTTACATATACTGTCTTCGCTTATTGAAAATTGTGCATCAAGTGGGTGAACCAAAGGAACAGACATTGTTTGCAGGTCGGTACAGAAACCATTGGTTCCTATCAACGTTACATTATACACTCCCTGATCCTGATATATGTGCAGCGGACTAGCTGTAGAACCTGTAGTTCCGTCTCCGAAATCCCATGCGTATTGTGTTACACCAACTGATTGGTCTAAGAACTGCACCTGATCAGTTTCACAACCGAAAGTAACAACGGTATCAAAACCAACAGAGAATGCAGGATTCACTAATACTGCGGGCCCTACACGATTTGATTCGCAGCCTGTAACTGTAGTGATATACATATTGGTATAAGTGCCCGTATCCAATCCTGGTATAGTGATACTGCTGTCACCGGCCACTATCACAGTTATTGGAGGTTGTGGGATACCATTATGTTGATAATTTACAATAAATGTATCTCCCGGAACCATAGTACTTAATACAACAGAGCCATCTTTCGAACCACAAATTGATGGATCGTTAGCGACAAAATATTCAATACTATCAGCAACACCCATTGTAACCCTTATTGTATCAAACAAAGAAACTACAGGGCAAGCGTCAACACGATATTCTACGATGTAGGTAGTAGCAACCGTAGGACATACAGTTACAGTCTGACCATTTCCCACAACAGCGTTGGTTGCTGAATCTCTCCAGATATAAGTCTCTAAAGGAACACTATTAGGCAGATACCTCCATGATTCATTAGTTGCACTAAAAGGCACGCCATTGCGACCGGGCGGTACATAAAAATTGACATTCTGCGTGGTACCTATGTTATCTTCTATACCAACGATACCCCGTCCTTGGTTCCAGTTATTACATTGAGGCTTATTTTGAATGTTAATATCTATTGCATTGGTTGATTCATAAATAATGATCTGTTGTGTGCCTTGCATTCCCGGGCATTGCCCGTTATTGTACAATTGCACTTGTGACCATGATACTACAAACATTCTGCATGGTGCAACGCCATAAACTCCGGTACTTATTGTTCCGCCAAGAAATGGAGCCAGGTCATAATAAGGGGCCATGATACAGTTTAACGTGCCTGCGTTATTATTTCCAGGCAACCCCTGAGATATTGGAAATGGACACGGGCCGTTAACATAATTGGGTGTGCCATTCTGACCTGTATTAAAAGATACTTCACCGTTTGCCCCAATTGTTAGTTGTGTATATGACAAGCCAAAAAAGCAAAATGGGAAGGGAATCTGTATCAGATCTCCATAACTATCATCTATACCGGAAAAATTTTGAATATTAGGGCCAATATAAGGCTGAGGTGCATATGGAATAGAATATTCCGAGTATGCCAGTGTACCTTTCAGATTGGTAGTTCCTTGTGCCCAAAGAGTAGCACAACCACTGTTACAGATAACGGTATCAGGGCTTGCTGTAAGGGTGTTATTGATTGTCAACGGACAAGGAGGCAACCCTTGGGCAAAGGATTTAAAACCGATTAAAAGCACCGAAAAAAGTATAGAGAATCTCAACATGTAAAATAAATCAGTTGATTATGAGTACGGACAACAATTATTATCCTATATATCATGACCTGTATTTCAAAGACAGACATGATAACAAAAAGGTTGGCTCATAACAAAGTGCATTCCAAATATTCGCATGTGTCGACCCTTACCAAGAGGAGGGGGAACCAAGGTCTTCAGCGTCGCCTGCAAAGGACTCTATTACCTAGAAAAGTCTCCTGTTTCTACACTTTATCGGATAACGGATATTTGTTTTACGAGGGCAAATGTAAAAGCCGATCCAGAACTGGATCGGCTTTCATTATTATATATTTAACCAAAATGCTTAACGGATCAAGGTAATATTACCTTTATATACACGGGCATCACCATCAGGAACGTTTACACGAATGATGTACGTATATACTCCAGGATCCTGAGGGGCACCATTGTAAGTACCGTCCCATCCTTTAGAGCCATCTGTATAATTATACACTTCCTTGCCCCAACGGTTGAATACGCGGAACTCAACGAGTTTTTGATACCTGAGATTCACAATACGGAACAAGTCGTTCTTGCCATCACCATTTGGTGAGAATACAGAAGGAATAAATTCTTCCATAGTGTAGTCAACAGTTACCTCTACCTGGGCAGTATCGCGGCAACCACCATGTTCGTTCATGCCATATACAGAGTAAACAACTGACTCTCTTGGTGAACCAATAGGCGTACTGATATTAGGATTGTCCAGTGTTGCAGGAGGAGTCCAGATGTAATATTGTACACCTGACGCACTCAACTGGATGTCTTCACCATACTTTATTACTGTGTTTGGCGTAACATTCACCAGCACGGGTCTTGGTTGTATATGTATATGCAGTGTATCCTTTGCTACACATTCCATTGGGTAACCTGTAGCTGTTAGTACATAATAGTAATCACCCGGAACCTCATTGTAATAATATGTCTCTTCAGAATTAGGGCTTCCGATATTATCATCAGGCGACCATGAATAAGTGATACCATCACTAAAGTAAGGAGGATAGAACGACTGAGAATACAGAAGCATAGAATCTACCAGGCAAACCGAAGTGTCTTTAGGACCGATTTCAATCGCGAGAGAGGCCACTACTGTTTGAATATTTGCAACATCTACGCAACCTAAGAAATCTGTTATCGTCATAGTAACATTATAGATTCCGTCAGTTGTATATTGATGTGTAGGATTCTGATCAGTAGACGTTCCACCATCACCGAAATTCCATTCATATGCCGTATTATTAAACGAAACGATAGAGTTGTCAGTAAAGGCAATCGTTTCACCATTACAGATACTGTCTTCGCTTACTGTGAATATCGCATCAAGCGGGTGAACCAAAGGAACAGACATTGTTTGCAGGTCGGTACAGAAACCATTGGTACCTATCAACGTTACGTTATAAACACCCTGATCCTGGTATATGTGCAGCGGACTAGCTGTAGAACCTGTGGTTCCGTCTCCGAAATCCCATGCGTATGTTAATACTCCAACTGACTGGTCCAAGAACTGCACCTGGTCTGTTTCGCAACCAAATGTAACAACGGTATCAAAACCAACAGAGAATGGTGGGTTCACCAATACGGCAGGGCCTACACGATTAGACTCACAGCCGATAGGTGTTGTAATATAAATGTTAGTATAAGTACCTGTATCAAGGCCCGGAATATTAATGGTTCCATTTGGCCCTACTACCACATTCACAGGAGGCTGAGGGATACCGTTAAGCATATAGTTTAGTATGAAGGGATCTCCCGGAGTCATATTACCCAAGAGTATAGAACCGTCTTTAGCGCCGCACATAGAGGGGTTGGTTGGAGCCATAAATTCAATAGAATCTCCTATACCGATAGTTATTACACTTGAGTCAATTGATGTATCGCCACAAGCGATTATCTGTGCATAATAAGTAGTAGGCACAACAGGTTGTACAGTAATAGAGGCTACATTTGTAGCAATTACATTACCATTTGACGGATGACCTAAATACCAATTGATCGGAACACTCGGATTTACCGGCAATGGTGCAAATGCGATCGGAGTAGCAATGTATGTAACACCATTCCATCCAAAAGAGTACCCATCATTATTAGCTCCCCATATGGTAGGGAAATTCCTTCCCGGCGCTGCGGTACCGTTACCTGCCGGACCATTTACACCTTCTATAGCATAATCGCCATTCCAGCTACAGCCTGTTTGCCTGTTGCTTATATAAACTTGTACCAGATCGGATGTTTCATTAAGAACTATCTGTGTAGATATTTTCATTTGTGTACAACTGAAATAAGGTACATCACACCAGGTAACCACGAATTGCCTGTTAGGTGCAACACCTGTTGTTACATAACTGATAGTACCACCTCCCGGAGGCCAAATATCCATCCAAGGGCCCATGATAGTATTTGCCAGCGTACCGCTTGGTATAGCACCATTAATCGGCCAGGTACAATAACCTCCTGCATTGGTCGGATTAAAGGTTACAACACCATTTGACCCTATCGCACATTGTGTGTATGCTGTGCCATAATAATTGAAAGTGAAGCCTATAGGTATAAGAGCCGAGAAAGCATCATCGGATAAGGAAAGAACAGTTGAAGTACCAGTAGGATATGTAGCATTAATAGTCACCGGAACACCACATACAGTAGTGTCATGCGGTGATACAACTAGCTGGGCATGAGAGTTTGTGGCTGATAGAGTCAGCAACATGCCTGTTATTATCTTAAAAAATGAACGAGTTATACTCATCTTTATGAATTAATTTATTGTGTATTAAAAAGTCTTGTACTTACCAATCATTCAGACACGAAAACCTTCGAAATGGTTGGTTTTTACAGGCTTTCTTTTAAAGAAATGCTATAAGACTCAAATATACCCAAAAAAAAGAAATATTAATTAAGAAATAAAAACAATATCATACTCTACATAAAGAATATTACATATTTTAATTTATTTATTCCCAAAGTTCTTATAGAACTCCTTCAAGGACTTCAACCTGATAATGATATGGGTATATGGTAATTCTGAAAAGTATGTCTCTATTTCCAGCAGCATTTTCAGTCTTTTGGGTGCATTGGCGGCACTTACATTCCTTCTCAGGAGTATATCTCCGGAGCGCTGCATGGCTGTTTTTACAACGGATTTCTCTTTATTGACAATACGGGAAACAAGGCCTACAATACTATCGTGGGTGATGCTTTTCAGCGCGTCTGCATAAGGAAAAGCACCTGTTTCCTGTAATAACTGGATGACAAGGAGCTGTTTCACCAGATTTCGCTCAGATTCGAGCTTTTCTTTTTCTTGTGCTATCGTATCGGGATGCTTTGGTGCGGGAATACCAGTCAAAGCTTGCAAAAAAACTATAATTCGCAACCAACATATACGTTGATAATCCAGTAATGCCAGGTCGGCATTGGGCTGGGCACGTTCTAACCGGAGATAGTCTATTGATTTCTGGCAATGATCTAGTAATTCCAGAGCCGTTTCCTGCTTTCTGCCATTGCTTACATACACTTTTTCAAACTCACGTATAATATTATCGTAATATTCATCAGAAAGTATGAATGCGTGAGCTTCGTCGGGAATTTTATCAATGGGAGCGGGAGCCGGCTTTGCTTCCACAACAGGTATCTGTTGTACAGGTGCCTGCTCAAGGGAAGCCTCTTCCACATGTTCAGCAAAAGCAGCAATATTTGTTTCAGGGGCATAAGTACTGTCTTTAAGTACAGCCATGCCTCTTTCCAACCTTTTTTTGGCTTGCTTTTCACTTAGTTCAAGCTCACCGTTACTTATTTGCAAGAAGTATTTTCCTTCGCGCTCTACAATTACCATTTAGTGCAATTTTAGATTTGAATTACTCGAAAATACTCTTATCCCTTTAAAAAATGTATATGTGCCCCGAAGGTACTAAATGTTATGCAGATACATATTCATCTTTCACTCCGGCGGGGTCTCCAACCCTCTAAATAGTATCTAAAAATGATGCCGTTGCCGCTACAGTCCTGTCTATATCCTCTTTGGTTAATGAATTGCTAATGAACCAGGTCTCGAATGCGGAAGGCGGTAAATAGATACCCGCTGCCAGCATTGCATGGAAATATTTATTGAACAAAGTATTGTTTGCCGCGGCCGCTGAGGCGAAGTCAATAACCGGCTTTTCACTGAAATGCACGCTGATCATCGAGCCTAGCCTGTTGATGACATAGGGCGTGCCGCTACTTTGCAACACCGTATCCAGTCCCTGATGCAGGTACTCAGTCTGTGCATCAATGTTCTGATATATTGACGGATACTCATTTAATGTCTTTAGCATGGTGTATCCCGCTATCATGGCTATCGGGTTACCGCTAAGGGTTCCTGCCTGGTAAACATTACCGAGCGGAGCAATATGCTCCATTATCTCTTTTCTGCCACCGAAAGCGCCTACAGGCATTCCGCCTCCTATTACTTTACCGTAAGTAACCAGGTCGGCTTTTATATTCAAACGTTCCTGCGCCCCACCAGTTGCTAACCTGAAACCGGTCATCACTTCATCGAAGATGAAAACGATACCTTCCCTGTCACAAATGCTTCTTAGTCCTTCTAAAAAACCTGTTTGAGGAACAATGCAACCCATATTACCCGCTACCGGCTCTATGATAATAGCTGCGACTTCTCCCTTATTATCATCTACCAGCTGCTGAACAGCTTCGAGATCATTATAAGGCGCATTGAGTGTATCGTTATAGACTCCCGCAGGCACACCGGGAACAGTTTGAATGTTAAATGTAGCCACTCCACTACCTGCCTTCACCAAAAACGAGTCGGCATGACCATGGTAGCAGCCTTCAAACTTGATGATCTTATTTCTACCCGTATATCCACGAGCTAAACGAATAGCACTCATACACGCTTCCGTACCACTGCTTACCATCCGCACCATGTCCACATTGGGAGACATACTCACTATCAGCTCCGCCATCTCGATCTCCAGTTCCGTTGGCGCACCGAAGGAAGTAGAGTCAACAGCTTTTTCCTGTATTGCTTTTATCACAGGCTCATAGGCATGACCCAATATCATTGGCCCCCACGAGTTGATATAGTCTATGTATTGTTTGCCATCTGCATCATACATATAAGCGCCTTTCGCGCTTTTCATAAATATGGGTGTTCCACCCACACTTTTGAATGCACGAACGGGTGAGTTCACACCGCCCGGTATAGACCTCTGCGCTCTTTCGAATAATTCTTGACTCTTGCTCATCTTAATTTTATTGGCTTATCAACTTGACCGCGTCTTTCGCAAAATAGGTGGCAATGAGGTCTGCTCCTGCACGTTTGATGCTGGTGAGCGATTCTATTACTGCTTTCTCTTCATTCAGCCAACCCATTTTAGCAGCTGCTTTTATCATGGCGTATTCACCGCTCACATGATAAGCACTTACCGGCACTTCCACTATATTCTTTACTTCGCGAATGATATCGAGGTAAGCCATGGCGGGTTTCACCATTACTATATCAGCACCCTCGTCCACATCCATCAATACCTCTTTTATGGCTTCCTTCCTGTTGGCATAATCCATCTGGTAGGTCTTCTTATCGCCAAATCCCGGTGCGCTGTCCAGTGCATCGCGGAAAGGGCCGTAGAAACAAGATGCATACTTAGCGCTATAGCTCATGATGCCCGTCTTTGAAAAACCATTCATTTCCAATGCATCCCTTATGGCGCAAACACGGTTGTCCATCATATCGCTCGGCGCTACAAAGTCAGCGCCTGCCTGCGCGTGGCTTACGCTCATACGTGCCAGCACTTCTACAGTAGCATCGTTCACTATCTCGTTATTCTCTACTATACCATCATGGCCATAAGAAGAGAAGGGATCAAGCGCCACATCTGTCATCACACACATATCGGGGCAGGCATCCTTTATTGCTTTGATGCTGCGTTGCATCAAACCATCAGGGTTTAAAGCTTCAGTTCCTTTATTATCTTTCAATTCGTCAGCACACTTAATAAACAGCAACACGCATTTAATACCCATACCCCAAAGCTCCTTCACTTCCTGCACTGTAAAATCGATACTCATGCGGAAATAATTCTGCATAGAAGATATTTCCTCTTTCACGTTACCGCCTTCCACTACGAACAGCGGTGCAATAAAATCTTCCGGACGGAGAATAGTCTCTGCTACCATAGCCCTTATAGCCGGTGATTGCCTGAGTATCCTGTTTCTTCTTATTAAATGCATGGCGTTAGTTGATTGGTTGACTGTTGATCCAGTTTCTTGGTTTCAAATATTCTAAAAGTTGTGCCTCAGGCGTTCCTGCTTCAGGCTGATAATTATATTCCCAGCGCGCACGTGGCGGGAGGCTCATTAGTATGCTTTCTGTTCTGCCGTTGGTCTTCAATCCAAACAAAGTCCCCCTGTCGTGCACGAGGTTGAACTCTACATATCTTCCCCGCCTCATTTCCTGCCATTCTACTTCACGTTCACTATAGGGTTTGTCTTTTGTCCTTTCCACTATCGGCAGATAGGCATCTAAGAACGAATCACCATTCGCTTTCTGAAACGAAACCAAATGCGCGGCATCTGCCTCATCCACCGGGCGCAGGTAATCGTAAAACACACCACCTATTCCCCTTGCTTCATTATTGCGATGTTTGTTTGTAAAATACTCATCACAATGTTGCTTGTACTTAGGATATAGTTCTTCACCGAACGGCTGCATCGCATTCTTCAACACAGAATGAAAATGTTTCCCGTCTGCTTCATCCAGGTAATATGGGGTCAGGTCAGAACCACCGCCAAACCAACTGTCTATCTTATTTCCTTCATTATCGTACAATTCAAAATACCGCCAGTTGGCATGTACGGTGGGTACATGAGGATTAAGCGGATGAATGACAAGCGACAAACCCGCCGCAAAAAAATTGCTCTCTCCTACTCCGAATGCCTGTTGCATGGTTTCAGGAAGTGCCCCATATACCACAGAGGTATTCACGCCGCCTTTCTCAAAAACGTTGCCATTGCTTATTACACGGGTCTTGCCACCGCCACCTTCTGCACGTTCCCATTTGTCTTCTACAAACTTCGACTTGCCGTCAATATCTTCCAGTCCTGCACAGATGTTGTCCTGCAGTTGGTGTATATATTTCGTGAACTGTTCTTTGATACTCATTATGCAATACTTTATACCTTATTGTATTCTTTTACCGCATCCACAAACGCCTTAGCGTGATCTACAGGCACGTTGGGAAGTATTCCATGTCCCAAGTTGGCGATATAGTTCTTTGTGCCAAACGCATCTATCATTTCCTTTACACTCTTCTTTATCTCCGGTATAGGCCCCAATAACTTTGAAGGATCGAAATTACCCTGTAGGGTAATACTGCTATTGGTCCATTTCCGTGCTTGTTGTGGAGTAACCGTCCAATCTAAACCTAAACCCGAAGCACTGCTCTTGCTCAGGTCGCTCATAGCATACCAGCTTCCTTTCGGGAAAAGTATCACAGGGGCATGTTCACTTACAGCATCAGATATCTGCAATAAATATGGCTGCGCGAATATCTTGAAATCAGCAGGGCTCAGCATGCCGCTCCAGCTATCAAATACCTGTACGGTATCAGCGCCTGCTTTTATCTGTGCCTTTAAGTATTGTATCGTTACATCAGTGATCTTCTGTAATAACCGGTGTGCTAATGCAGGATTCGTAAAGCAAAATTGCTTGGCTTTATCAAACGACTTGCTACCTTTCCCTTCCACCATATAGCAAAGGATGGTCCACGGCGCTCCCGCAAAACCTATCAACGGCACACGGCCATTAAGTTCTTGCTTCGTTAATGCCAGTGCCTTCATTACATAATGCAATCGTTCTTCCACATCCGTAGTAATAAGCGCATCAACATCTGCTTGTGTATGTACGGTCTTTGGAAGTAACGGCCCTTTGCCTTCTTCCAGTAATACCTGCAGGCCCATAGCTTGCGGTATCACCAGTATGTCTGAGAAAATGATGGCAGCATCTACGCCTACCTGGTCTATTGGCTGCAATGTAATCTCCGTGGCCAACTCCGGTGTTTCCACACGGGTGAAGAAGTCGTATTTATTCCTGATCTTTATATAGTCAGGAAGATAGCGTCCTGCCTGGCGCATCATCCATACCGGTGGTCTTTCCAGTTCTTCACCTTTCAATGCTCTCAGGAGCAGGTCATTCTTTAGTTGGCTCATTGCTTGATATCTTATCGGTAATATTCCAGCACCATTTCCACCACTCTTTCTTTTTGCGGGGGGTGCGCTATTACTACCTTATTATGTACAATATTTTTTATCGTGTTGGCGGTGGTATTGCCTATCGCAAAACATACTGTTTCTTCAGGAAGTGTATTTTTTGCCCAAAAGCTTTGCACCGCACTTGGACTAAAGAAAAGGACTGCATCGTAACGGTGCTCCAGCAACACAGGTGTTGCAACCGTCTTATACACCACTACTTCTTTCACCTGCAATCCTTTGCTTCTCAATCTCTCCGGCAACTCATCTCTTCTTTGGTCACCACAAAAGAAAATCACGTCCCTTACTTCTTCATGCTTCAGTATCTCATCCGCCAGTTCTTGCCCTGCATACGCAGTTCCTTTCAGACTGTCATCACCAAAATATTCTGCAACAGCTTTGCTTGTTATCCCTTCTACTGAGAATACCTTCAAATCAACAGGCACTTCACCCAACATCGCAGCAACTGATGTTACTGCATTGCTACTAGTAAATACCACATAAGCTACACTCTTACTTAACTCTTTTATCTCTTGCTTCAATTCCTCATTCACCATTGGCTCTATGCTGATAAAGGTTACCACATCTATCTCATGCGCTGCACTTATTTGCTCAATAAGTATATCATCCAGCACACCTGTAGATAAGATATGTTTCCTTTTAGCTTTCACCTCTTATTCCTTCCAGTATTTTTTGTCCGCCATTGCTCAATAATTCCGCAGCAGCTTCTTTACCTAAATTCAATGACTCTTGAATAGACGATTGCTTTCCCACTTCCACTTTTTCCCTGCCATCCACGCTTAGTATATTCCCTTTAAAAAACACCTGCCCATCCCTCACTTCAGCCAGCGCGCTGATAGGCGTAGCACAGCCACCCATTAATGCTCTGAGGAAATCCCTTTCCAAAGCTGTGCAAAGCGCTGTGTCTGCATCATTAAAATTCAGGCAGGCTTTCAACGCTTCTATATCGCCGTCTTTGCAAACTACTATGATAGCTCCTTGTGCCGGGGCCGGAAGCATCCAATCCAGATCTATTGCGCTTTCGGGTCTAACTCCTATACGTTCCAATCCCGCAGCGGCGAATATCGCTCCCTGCCAGTCGTTCTCTTCTATTTTACGCAGGCGTGTATTCACATTGCCACGGAGATTATCGAGTGTATGATTGGGGAATTTGTTCAACCATTGCGCTTTTCTGCGGATGCTACTGGTAGCAATAGTCGCTTCTGAGTCAGCATCTTCCATGAAAGCCAGGTCAGCCTTCGGAACAAAAACATCCTTGTAAGTAGCACGTTTCAGAACGGCAGCCTGCACTAAGCCTTTCGCCATTTGCGTAGGTACATCCTTCATGGAATGAACAGCGATATCAATTTCATCATTGATCAGCGCTATATCCAGCGCACGGGTAAAAATACCCTGCACTCCTATTTCGTATAAAGGTGTTTTGAGGTCGGTGTCGCCTTCACTTTTTATAAAGACCAGTTCCGCGGCATGGCCATGTTCTGCAAGCAGGTTCTTTACTAAAGTTGCCTGCCATACAGCCAGTTGACTGTCTCGCGTACCAATTCTTAAAACCCTTTCCATTTTTAGCCTATAAAATCGTTGATGGCATCTATAAAAATGCAGCCCACAGTATCCTGCTTCTTCATTTTCAGCGCCATATTATTGATCACTTTCTGAATTTTTTCATCAGAGTGTGTGCCCGTTACGGGACAAGCCATGCCTGCATGTATCTCTTGCAGCTTGTATTTCGCTTCTTTCAGCACCGGTACATTCTTACGCATATCATACCAATCCATAAACTCTTCCACATGCTCTGCTATCAGGGCTTTCGCCTTTGGCACTTCCGCTTTTCGCTTTTGCAATGTTTCGTCCTTTATGCGGGATAGCTCATCTACATTCAGGATGGTTATGTTGGGCAAATGTTGTGCGTCGGGTTCTACATTGTACGGAATAGACAGGTCTATGACCAGTTTATCACCGGCGTTTTCCAGCTGTTTTTTCAGTACAGTGGGTTCTTGTGCATTGGTCGCCACGAGTATGATGTCGGCGTTCCTGATCTGTACATCAAGGTCAGTAAAAGATGCTGTTTGCAGGCCGAGTTCTTCAGCCAGCTTGCGTGCTTTTTCTTCTGTGCGATTGATGAGCGTGACATTACGGGTACCGAGATAATCTACAATGTTCTTGCAGGTATTACGGCCTATCTTTCCTGTACCCAGCAAAAGGATCTTCTTGCCGGAAATATCTTTGATATGTTCTTTTATATATTGAACTGCAGCAAATGAAACCGAAACGGTTCCGCCACTTAGTTGGGTATGTGTCTTTATTGCTTTAGAAGACTGAAATACGCAATTGACCAGCCTTTCCACGAATGTGCCGATACGTCCCTTTTCCTTAGAGAACTTAACAGCATTCTTTATCTGCCCCAATATCTCAAAGTCACCCAGTATTTGTGAGTCAAGCCCGGCACTTACATGAAACAGGTGCATCATGGCTTCTGCGCCATTCTTCACGTAGGCTATTTTGGAAAATACATCCAGCTCACCTTCTGTCTGGCTACATACGAGTGCCATTAAAGTCTCCGCATCTTGCGCAAAGCCATAAGCCTCAGTACGGTTGCAGGTAGATACAATAAATAACTCCGGAACGCCATTATTGTGCGCCGCGTTCAGTATGGCTTCATACTGATCATTATTTATTGCAAATTTTCCCCTTACACCAGCATCACTCTTCTTGTAATTTATCCCTACAACCCAAAAATTTGTAATATTCGATCTATCGTGCTCCGGCATTTGATGATTAAGAAAGTAACGCTGCAAAGGTAATTTGCCGCTTTCCCATTGGCTAATTATCATGTCATACCTACGTCATTTTCAGTAATGATCTTTATCACTCTTTTATTCTTCCTTTCTTTCACGACCTTTGCCGCAGTAAAGAAATCAAGTCATATAAAATTTACCAATAAGTAATGGCGGCAGTAAAAAGGGCAGTACTCTTAATGAATCTTGGCTCTCCTGACTCTACGGATGTGAAGGATGTAAAAAAATACTTAGATGAGTTCCTGATGGATGAAAGGGTAATAGATAAGCCATTTCTGCAACGCTACTTATTAGTAAAGGGTATTATCACCCGCTTTCGCGCGCCAAAGTCTGCTGAGGCTTATAAGTCTATCTGGACAGACGAGGGTTCTCCGTTGATCGTATTAAGCCGTCAGTTACAGAAAGCACTGCAGGAACAAATAGAAGAACCGGTGGAGTTGGCCATGCGATATGGCAACCCATCACCCAAAGCTGCTTTTGACAATCTTAAGGCAAAATACCCCTCCCTGGAGGAAGTAATAGTTGTTCCACTCTACCCGCACTATGCTATGTCCAGCTACGAAACGGCTGTGGTATATGCAGAGGAGATACACAAGAAAGGCAAATACAACTTTAAGCTCACTACCATCAAGCCATTCTATAATGTAGATACATATATAGACGCCCTGGCGGAAAGCATAAAGCCTTACCTGCAACAAGATTACGACAAGATACTGTTCAGCTATCACAGCATACCTGAGCGTCATATACTGAAAGGTGATACCACCGGCAGCCATTGCCTGCAAAGCGAAGGCTGTTGCACTACGGCATCAATGGCGCACAAGCAATGCTACCGCCACCAGTGTTATGAAACCACAAGACTGGCTGCCGAAAAGCTGGGCTTACCCACTGAAAAATATGCAGTGAGTTTCCAGTCGAGACTGGGACGGGCAGAATGGCTGAAGCCATATACGGCGATGCGACTGGCAGCGATGCCTGGCGAAGGAACGAAAAAACTATTGGTGGTATTCCCCGCTTTCGTCAGCGACTGCCTGGAGACACTGGAAGAAATAGCGATAGAAGGCAGGCATATCTTCCTGACAGCAGGCGGAACTGAATTTACTTCCATACCTTGCCTCAATGTACATCCTCAATGGATAAAGACATTAGCGGGATGGGTAGAAGAAATAAAGGCAGGGAAAAAAGAAATGCTGCTGGAAGCATACTAGGTTATGTATCTCTACATAAAGGCACTACATATCATCTTCATCGTTACCTGGTTCAGCGGTATGTTCTATATCGTGCGCCTGTTCATTTATAATACTGAGGCCAACGAAAAATCCGATCCCGAGAAAAGCATACTGCAAAAGCAATTCGCTATAATGATCAAGCGCCTTTGGCTGGGCATTACGTGGCCATCAGCTATTCTCACTTTGATATTCGGTCCGTGGATGTGGTATATGATGGCGGCTAACCCTCAGTGGTTGATGATAAAGCTGGCTTTCGTTATCGGACTGTACGCCTATTTCTATACGCTACATATCATCTATAAGCAACAACAAAAAGGCATATTCAAATATTCCTCGCAAAAGCTCCGCATCTGGAACGAGATAGCGACTATATTTCTTGTGGCCATTATCATGACTGCTGTTGTAAAACAAAGCATGAGCTGGGTATGGGGTATCACAGGCTTACTACTATTTGTCATCGCATTGATGAGTGCTATTAAGATCTATAAGAACCTGAGGAAAGCCTAAGATATCAGGCGCATTAGCTATATTAGCTAAAAGTTATTTCATGCGTCATATTTGTACACTTATCCTTGCCTTATGCTCTGCATCAATGGTTTCAGCGCAACCTGTAAAGAAACTGTTGCTCATGGGCATCGATGGCTGTCGCCCCGATGGCATTGTAGCGGCTAACACTCCCGCACTTGACTCTTTAATGGCGCATGGTACTTATTGCCTGGAAACAATACACATAGCACCTACCATCAGCGGGCCGGGATGGAGCAGTATGCTGACCGGCGTATGGTACACCAAACATGGTGTGACAGATAACACTTTCAACAATTCCAACTATGCACAATACCCGCACTTTTTTGTCCGCTTAAAACAATTCGACCCTACACTGTATACAGCTAGCATCAGCCAGTGGGCACCTATCAACACTAACATTGTTGATTCAGTGAACCACACTGCGAATACCACTTCCACATTTGCAGTAGCTGATTCACTGGAGGCCTTATTTGCCGTTGCCGATCCCGACGCTATATTCCTGCATTTTGATGATGTAGATCACGCGGGTCACGCTACAGGTTATGGCCCTCAGAATCCCGACTACCTTGCTGCAATTGAGCATGTTGACTCCGCCATAGCACAGGTAATAGCCGCTGTTGAGGCCCGCCCTACTTACACCAACGAAGAATGGCTGATAATGGTGAGCACTGACCACGGCGGAATCGGAACAGGACATGGAGGGAATAGTGAAGAAGAGCGTACCATCTTCCTGATAATGAAAGGCGGTGGATTACCCGTACAAGAGATAATACCTACCACTACTTCATCAATTAGTTCTACGGCCCTGAGTTTTGATGGTGTTAACCAATACGCAAGTATACCAACAGTCCCTGCTTACAATTTCGGCACTGCAACTGATTTCACTATCGAGTGCCGCGTACTTACCAGTGGTTGGACTGGAGATCCCGCCATCATCTCCGACAAAGATTGGAACAGCGGATTGAACAAGGGCTTTGTCATTGCAGGTCGCACAGACGGTACCACATGGAAAGTAAACCTTGCCGATGGTACAACGAGAATAGACATTAACGGCGGTACTATCAACGATAATGTGCTCCATCACCTTACTTTCAGTGTGCAACGCACCGGGCTTGCTAAGATATTCCAGGACGGCGTCTTGATCGGCAGCACTTCAGCTGCTGCCATTGGCGATGTATTCCCGAATTTCCCTATCGGCCTCGCACAGGACGGAACACATGCCTACCCTAATTTCTTTAACGGGATCATAGACGAGGTAAGAATATGGAACAAGGCTATAGCTGATTCGACCGTAACAGACTGGTCTTGCCAACCTGTTACCGCACTGCACCCGGACTATGCCAACCTGATAGGCTATTGGAAAATAAATGAGAGTGTCGGCACCACTACTTATGATAGCAGCACCACCGCAAACAACGCCCTGCTCATCAACAACCCCACCTGGCTAACCCCTTTTCTCGGTGTGCAATGCCAGGACGACAGTAATATCCCCCGCATGGTAGATATAGCACCTACGGCCCTCAAGTTTTTCTGCGTACCTATCGATACTGCATGGCATTTAGATGGACACCCGCTTTCTACTTTCGATTGCGATACGCCACTTACAATCCATTCAACAATCCCGACAACTAATGACATCGTTGTATATCCAAATCCTGCCAACGACAACCTTACTGTTACCGCTAATAGCATTATCAAGGAGATAAGTGTTTACAATACACTAGGCCAACTTATTATCAGGC
This sequence comes from Bacteroidetes bacterium UBA7674, assembly GCA_002483105.1. Classification (GTDB taxonomy): domain Bacteria; phylum Bacteroidota; class Bacteroidia; order Chitinophagales; family Chitinophagaceae; genus MKUN01. Next base: position 275,175 of record DLHG01000009.1, on the reverse strand, counting down.
AGAATTGCAACAATAATAAAAATGAGGTAAACATAACTCAGCTCCAACCCGGCATTTACTTCATCACCGCTACGGATGAGGCAAACAGGAAAACAACAAAGAGATTTATTAAAGAATAGAAAAAAATTACCGTAAAAGCAGAAGGGCGCAAATATTTGCGCCCTTCTGCTTTCTATGATTTGACAATTACTTTAGACTGTTCTGATAGTCTACTATCCCGCTGAGTATATTCCTGCAAAAGCTTTCGAGTTTCTTGTCATCTGTGAGCATACCCACATGGGCCTTGTTTTGTATGTTCCCACATTCTATCAGTATCGCAGGGCAGTTGCTTTCTTTTAAAACATGGGCACCACGTTGCATTAATGTGCTTCCGATCTGAATAGAAGCAAACCGGGCAATCACAGCCGATGCAAGGAGCTTACTTTCTTTATATGCAACATTTTTATCGGAAACAAATATCTCATAACCCACAGGTGGTTCATCCGGTGCATTGGCATTCACATGTATCGATACAAAAAGGTCGGGGCGCAACCTGTTTGAATGCTCTGTCCTATCTGTCGGCGTCGGATAACTATCGTCTTCCCTTGTCAACTTAGTTTCAATATTATACTCCGCTGCCAGTTGTTGCAGTTTTCTACAAACCCTCAGGGTCAGGTCTTTTTCCTTAATGCCATCTATGCCGCTGGCTCCGCCATCCATACCTCCATGTCCTGCATCAAATACAACGGCGATCGTTTTCCCCGACCTGTTAAAAGGCATTTCCTTGCTACTCAGCTTAAAGGATAACAGGAAAACGGCTATTGCTGCTACAGGTATCACCATCAGCCTGCGCAGGAAAGAGAATTTCGTCTTGTTTGTTTGGTTCAGCATCATAAGTCTTCTTTTTATGGATGAATGAAAAAAGGGATGAACGATATCAGGAAATACACTTCCATATTGCACTTGCAGTATCATTCTGGCAAAGGCATCTGTGTCACTGTCTTCGAGTGCGGCCTCATCAGCGATAAACTCGTGTTGCAATGCTAGCTCCTTACGTATCAGCCAAAACACAGGATTAACCCACACTCCAATCAATACCAGTTGCATAAAGAGCTTATCGAGTGTATGCTTCTGCTCTATATGGCATAGCTCATGTCTCAGTATCAATTGCCCTTCGTCGCTACCTATAGCTATTCCCTTTCTCCAATATACAGTCCCGAGAAAAGAGAATGGTGCTGATGATGATGTTGTTTCTATTATCTCTACACCATGCACCTTGAAGCTGTTGGCATTAGCTTTCAATCTATGTAACCAAATAACCCTCGCTACCAATGCTAGCAACAAAAATAAGCTTATCAGCAAATACACCGCCCCAACAACATTATCTACAGTTAGAAACGCAGTTTCGCCAGCTATAATTGGCTCTGCAACATCCGGGCTATTGATCACCTCAAGGAGTTGTATGCCTTGTGATGAGCTTCGTTCTATATTGTACCATTCAAAATTCATAAATGGTATCGCAAGGCTTAACCCGACGGTAGCTAATAAATAATACCGGTTATAAACATGCAGTTTCTTTCCTTTCAGAAATAAACTATAATAGAGATACAGTAATCCCGAAATGAGCACTGACTTCAGCAACAAAGGAATAAATGCTTGCATAGGCCTATTTTTTCTTCAATTGTTTGAGTAATAACTCCAGGTCTTTCACCGAAAGCTTGTTCTCATCTACCATGAATGACACCACACTGCTGAAAGAACCGTCAAAGTATCCTTTTACCATTCCGGTAAGCGCGTTTTTAGAATATTCCTCTTTACTTACAGCAGGGTGATAACGGTGTATACGCCCCAGGTTTTCAATCTTCACAAATTCCTTCTCTACAAGTATCTTCAGTATTGTCGCCACTGTATTCTTATGCGGCTGTGGTTCAGGCATAGCTTCTACAATCTCCATTAGCAGACCCTGCTCCATTTTCCACAGCACTTTCATTACCTGTTCCTCAGCTTTTGTCAGCGTCTTCATCCTTAAACTAACTATTTAGTTCAAATGTAAAACTATTTTTTTAGTTTAAAAACATTCCCAGAAATATTTTTCCGGAAAGGGGTATTTGTACGTCTTATATATAACCATACTTTTACCGTATTGAGAAAACTATACACGTTATACATCACGTTCATACTTCTACTGGCTTCTTCTGTCTGTAATGCTCAGCTTGTCATAAAAGGTAGCATTAAAGATGTGGAAGACCATAGCCCGTTGTCATTTTGTTCAGTAGCAATAAAAGGCACGAGCAAAGGCAGCCTTGCCAATGAGGATGGCGTATTCTCTATCAGCGTTGATAAAAGCAGTGACATCCTTATTTTCTATTACCTGGGCTACGAAAGAAAGGAAATAGAAGCGGGCTCCCTGGTCAACAATGGGAATGTAACGCTCAAACAAATATCCAAATCCCTCGACGAGGTAACTGTCTATTCCGGGGACGAACGCCTTTATGATATGATGGTGAAATGCCGCAATAAACTCCTGAAGTCGAAAAAGCACATTTCTAAGGCATACTTTCAGCTCACCAGCAAGGCAAATGACCAGCCCGTAGAGATGTTGGAGTGTTATTATAATGCCACTGTTAAAGGTTCAGCTATCCAGAACCTCGCCTTAAAAAACGGACGTGCAGGGCTGGCAGAGTTTGACAACAGGTACTTCATCAGCTTTAATACATCCAAAGCCATACAATATCTAGATCTCGTTCAGGAAAATGAATACCTGCCCACGCTACCATTGCAGCAGGGCAAAAGGGCTATGAAAAAATACTATTCGTTAAAGACAATAGGAGAAGATGAATACAGCTACCACATAGCTTTTACACCAAAAAAATATCCCCGTGCTTATTTCAAGGGCAGTCTCTGGATAGACAAAAAGACCAGCATCATCCAGAAAATAGAATTGATTTGCGACAATGCAGTAGTTCACCCCTTTCTTCCCTTTGGAGAAGACACACTTAAAGGTGTATCGCTTCACATAACGCATACTTACGAAGGAGATAATGGCTCTGCACGGCTCAATCATGTCAACTTTGGCTATACAGTTTTGCATAAGCCGATCCGGCGCTCCGATAGCATCGGCCATAAATTTCATGACCTCCCGGCTAAGGAAATAAAAACCACGGGCATTATCTACTTCTACGACTATGATGGCAGTCCGTTCATCCTTCCTTACTATCAATACGACCCGGAATATACTGACTTCAGAAAAATATCACTCATCCCTTACAACCATGCCTTTTGGGCAAACAACAATGGCCTGTTGCATACACAGGAACAAAAGAATACTCTTGAGTTCCTGGAACAATACGGTGAACTCATCAATTTTACCAACCACCGCCTCAGCGACTCTTCTAGAAAAGGCTTCTACGAAACAAACAACTATGCCTGGACTGATAGCACTCGCATTAACTACTCCAGGAATATTGTCCGCCCCGGCAGGAACGGCAATCCATTCTCGCTGATGCCATATACGTTGTCCGCCCAGATATACTTAGACATCAACAAGAACGGGAATAGCTACGATCATTTCTCTGCTACCGAATTTGATGCAATGAACACTTATGTTCCGGAGCCAATCGACTCCATTGCAAAGTGTTTCATGAATATCTACTTTGATCTCTACGAAATAGAAAGACGAAAATTGGAAGAAAAGCTTTCGGCCCGAAACCTAACACCTGCGGAAATGGAATCCGTTTATAAAGAATCAATGAAGAATGTAAAGGAAACGACCAAAGAATATCTAAATGAAGTAAATACCGGGCAAAATATAGAAGCCCTGAAAAAATGGAATGACCATTGCCGGCAACAGTTAGGCTTTGATAACATGAAAATATTCAACGTGGCAGAACAATCTAACCTCAAAAAGTAAAGGCAGCTAAATAGCTGCCTTAATTATCGATAACCAAATCAAAAAAACAATTTTAGAAACGCGGGCACATAACCTTGCCTGCTGCTGCGTCATTATTAGGAAACATACCTGACTTCACCAGCATGATCTCATACCCACCACGCATATTAGTTGCGGCTTTCAGTTTAGAGATGTTTACATCATAACTCATACTGAACGCCAGATCTTTATAGCGGAGCTTAAAAGTAGGTATCACCGCATCTTTATGACGATAGAAGAGCCCGCCATAAACCGTGAAAATATTAGCAGCGCCACCTTTTTGTATCATATTCCAACCTAGCATACCACCACCTACTATCTCGCGGAACTGTCCTTGTTGTGCATAGTTTACCTGTACCTGGTACACCACTTGATCAGTAGCCTGTTTACTGAAACCTGCATTGGCATTCCACCTCATCGCCAGGTTCATTGTGGGATCCTTATAGAATGAATTTGATGGCCGGGTAAGGTGATACGCAGACACACCCAGCATATACAATATGTCTTTATTCGCCCCTCTTATGGTACTGAAATTCAATCCCGCACCAACGTCAAACGTTCCTACACGAGCCATTGCGATATTTTCTCCCGGTATAGTAGGCTCAAATCCGTTTTGGTATTGATTATTGTAGGTAGCTTTTGTGGGGTCAAAACTATTCTGAAGATACCCACCTGTAAAGCCCATGGAGAGGTAAGTATTTGTGTTGGTATTCAGGCATTTACTGTAATTCACCGCAGGGTAGAAAGCTGTGATCTTCCTGTCTACACTACCTGCTTTATCGTAATAACCCAGCAAACCCACACTCACAAAATCGCTGGAAGCAAAACTAACCGGAAATCTACCCTCTGCCGTCAACATCCCTGTCTGGAATGGATTAGCGATGGTAGCCCATTGATTACGGTATAAAACAGATATTTTATAGTCTTGTTCACTCACGCCTATTAATGCGGGATTACGCAATACAGTTGTTTCGTAAAATTGCGAAAAGTGTACATCCGCCTGTGCCATCACCATACAAGGGGATAGCAAAGCCATTAACAACAAACCGCTTTTCATTGATCTCATTTTCATACTCCTCATGGTTTTAGCGAATTATAGTTACATCACCTTTTATTGTCATCGGGGCACCGGTATCACATACCGCATCCATTATATACACATATACATCAGAACGTGGATCGTCTCCTTTAAATCTGCCATCCCATGCAGATGACTCATCATTCAGTTGGAAGTTCTTACGTTCAAATACCATCTCTCCCCATCTGTTATACATCCTCAGAGACTTCACAAGGCTGACACCTTTTCCGCGGGGATAGAATACATCATTCTGTCCATCACCATTTGGTGTAAATACTGTTGGCAGGAATAATTGACTATTATCGCACACTACAAACACTGTTATATCAGCAGTATCAATACAACCAAAATCAGTGAATGCATATACTACATAGTCTGTTGTATTCTTTGGAGTAGCAGTAGGTGCTTCGCAGCTATCGCAACTCAATGAGCTGGCCGGCACCCAGGCAAACTTATCCGCCAGCGTATGATAGGTCTGTAATACTGCGCTACCACCACCCGTAATTTGTATATCAGAACCCAGGCTGATTTGCGGCAGCGGGTGCACAATTACTGTCAACTCAACAGTATCAGGGATACAACTACCTTCCTTGGTGATAATAGTATAAGTAATGGTGCTGTCAGGCGATGCCTCAGGGTTTCCAATGGTAGTACTACTCAGTCCGTCTGGCGGGCTCCAGTTCCATACCTGCGCACCGGTTACAGATAATGTTACAGTATCATGCAGACATAGTGCCGTATCATTTGCTATACTTTCTGTTTTCGTTTTCAGTGTTACTTCTACCGAGTCTATATTTTTACAGCCATACACGTCAGTACCTTCTACATAGTAGGTGGCAGGCACAGGCGTAGTAGCTAGTGGTGTAAGACACGCCGAGCAGCTTAGTGTTCCGTCATCAGGAGTCCACACATACGAGACTCCATTACTTGCATAAAGCGTTGCAGGATCGCCAAGACACACTACGGTATCAGGGCAGGCTATTATGTTAGGTAAGTCACGTATCGTTACTGAACCTACTAATGTATCAATACAACCTGTAGAGCTGGTTACTACCAGTGTAACAGGGTAATTACCGGTTGGCCCGTAAGGGAATGTCGGATTCTGAGCAGTACTTACTTGTCCGTCATGGAACTGCCACCACCATGACGTGATACTCGTGGAAGTAAACAATCCTTTAGAGGTATCCACAAAAGTAGCGGTGCTGTTGATACAAGGACTATTAGCATAGAAGCCCATTATCAATGAATCAACTTTTATCGTGTCAAGCCCCAGGTTCGATGTCTGGCAACCGGTACCATCACTCAATATAAGTTTCGGCAGATAGAATCCTGCAGTAGTGTAAGTGTGGCTGATAGTATCAGTAGCAGATGTTGTAGCTACGGTACCATCATTAAAATCCCATGTAATGCTTGGTACATTTGAGAGGTTAGCCTCAAAGATAACTGTATGTGGAGCACAACCTTCGAGCGGTGTATAGTTAAATGCACCACCGAATCCATATACCGTTGCGGTATGAATGGCGGTATCCTCACAACCCCACTGATTGCTTGCTATCAATACTATTTGGTAAGCACCGGAACTTACATAAGTTACCGTTGGATTGAAGGCAAATGATTGGTTACCATTACCCAAATCCCAATCGTAGAAGAATGCACCCGTACTGGTATTCACAATATTAGGTACTAATGGTGGGCAGACTGCTATCGAATCCAAAGTAAATGAGGCAGATGGGCTCGCAGCAATTATGTAGTTCGCTGCAACGAAAGTATCGCTGCAACCATTAGCGTCAATTGCTATGAGCGTTACTGTATAAGTACCTGCCGCATAGGCGTGCTTAGGGTTCAGTAGTGTTGACGTTCCACCATCTCCAAAGTCCCAGTTGTAGGTAAGTGTATTACCTACACTAAAGTTGGTGAACTGTACAGAGTCACCCACACAAGGGTGAGTAGCGCTTGCATTAAAGGATACTAATGGCTGGAATGCGCTATACACACCGGTAGCTGTATCCTTACAGCCTACATTATCCGTTACTATCATCGAAATAGTATAGTTACCACCCGATGCATAAAAATTATTAACGCTAGGTGTGGTCACATTCGCAGTACCATTACCGAAATCCCATTCCCAGTTTGTAAAGAATGTTCCTAGCTGGTCGGTACTATTATCGGTAAATGTCGCCCACAGTGGCGCGCACCCCTGCGGTGGAGTTACCGTGTAATCTGCGACGGGCTTCGCCACAAGAATATTATTCTGTTTCGTTATCGTGTCCTGGCAACCGTTATCATCCGTCGTTACAAGCATGATTGTATAATATCCCGGCACATAAAAAGGCACATCTATGCTAGATGCACTTTCCTGGTACGCTCCGTTGATGTACCAGTCAAACCATACTGGGCTGACTCCGGGCGCATTGTAAGTAAACGTAACCGTCTCTCCGGGACATATGGCAGTATCGTTGGCTGTAAAGGTGGGGTTGATGTCTATGATACTGATAGCCACTTCATCTGTATCACGACAACCGGAAGCGGCATTATAAGTTGCAAGTTGAACCAGGTAATTTCCCAATGCGCTATAATTATGCACAGGATCGTCTACTGTAGAGGTTTGGCCGTCACCAAATATCCACAAATGACTATCATCTCCCCATGAATCATTGGCAAAACTGATCTGCGTTTTCGGGGTACAAGCAAATGTATAATCAATAACAGCCATTGGAGAATCCACAACTACATCTATTGACGATATGAATGTATCAGGACAACCATTATTGTACGCTATTAGCATCGGGGTAAATGTGCCCGGAAATTGATAATAGTAAGTAACAGTATCAAATCCTATTTGCATACCTCCGTCATCAAATATCCACAAAAGACCTGTAGTATTTGACGAAGATGTGCTGGTAAAATATACACTGTCATTATAGCAAATATGCGTGGGGGCCATATTAAATCCTGCTACAGGCACTACACCGGCTCGTATTTCCAATGTATCAGTAAAAGTACATCCGTTAGCTGTTGTTACGGTAAGCGTACAGAAGTAGATGCCGGGGTTAGTGTATATATGAGTTGGTGTCGGTGCATTAGATGGAGGGCTGACATCACCAAAATTCCAATTCCAGGTCACAACCGGTGATGGATATGGCATCTGCGTTCCAAATGGAACTGTTGTAAAATGGCTGATGTCAAAATCCACTTCCAAAGGTGCGCAACCTGAGTCCGGAGTGGCCTCTATGCTGAAGATGCTATTATAGATCGTATCAGTCTTTATGATGGTATCCTTACAACCAAACGGAGTTGTAGCTATCAGTGTTATGGTTTTTACACCTGTAGTGGTATATGTTACAGTAGGGTTTGCAAGGGTTGAATTCCCTATACCGAAATCCCAGGCATAGGTACTACCCGGAGGCGCGGTTGATGTCAACTGCAATGTTGATGGCGGCGGACAAGCTATGCCGGGATTGATAGTGAAGTTCGTAATTGGTTGTGGCAATACAACCACAGGATGTACTATGGTATCGGCACAAGGTCCGTTCACAACTACCAACATTACGTTAAAGGTACCTGAGGTATTGTAAGTATGTATCGGGTTCAGCTGTACAGATGAACTCGCATCTCCAAAATACCATGTGCGCGACTGGTGGGTACTTGAGGTATTGGTAAATGCAATTGGATTAAAGATACAAACACTGTCAGGCGAGGTAAAGCCGGCAGTAAGGCTGGTAACATTTATGTAGTTGTTTAGCACTGCGGTATCCTTACAGCCATTCCCATCGGTAGCTATTATGGTAACGGTATAGACACCTACAGTTCCGTATGTATGCGAAGGTGTAGTACCTGTACCCTGCTGGCCATCGCCAAAGTCCCATTCAAAAGTGATTGGTGATGTACCTGTAGTAGTATTAGCAAAGTTCACGGTTGCAGGTGCACTGCAATAAAACGTCGTGGGGGCTGAAACATTAATTGCAGGAGGAGTGTATATATTTATAAACTGATTCTGTACCACACTCGACTGGCAGCCTTGTGCGTTGGTAGCAAACAAGCTCACGTTATGAAACCCGGAAGTATAGTACGTATGCGCAGGGCTTTGAGCTGTGCTGCCACCTCCATCACCAAAATCCCATAGATAGGTTCCTGTGCCTGGTATATTCAGATTTGTAGTGTTAGTAAACTGAATGCTGCTACCCGGACAAGCGGCAGTGGGGCTTGCTGTGAAACTTACCGTTGGTAACGGATGAACAGTAATAGTCATGGTCTGTACATCAGTACTACCATTAGGGCCGGACGCGGTTAGTGTTACTGTATAAGTACCGGGACTAAGATAACTGGTCTGCGGATTTGTCTGGCTGGTAATAGTGCTGTTTCCAAGGTCCCAACTGTAAGAGGTGGCATTGGTAGATGTATTGGTGAAGGTCACTACCAATGGCGGGCAGCCTTCAGTAGGACTAGCGCTAAAGTTAGCGTTGACCTGCGCTTTGGAGCTAACAGAAAGGAGCACACAAAACACAAGCAAAAAATGGCGATAAATGGATGACATATATTATAGGTCTTATAACATGTGTAAAGTAGGAAATTTTAAGGATAAAGTTAAATATTAACAATGTATTCTTTAATATTATTCCTATCTGAAAAAGACAGTTTATTCACATTAAAGGATAGGAATTCGGTTCAATTATTCCCTGGAGTCCATATCTATAACTTGCAGTTAATAAAAAAGGAATGGCTCGTGACAGATCACGAGCCATTCCTTTTCGAAACCGGTTTTTTAATAGCCAAATATTTCTTCCAGGGACAATTTCTTCAAAGCACCATATTTCTTCATTTCTTCATCACTTACTTTCTTGTCAGAGGCAAGTATGCAATAGGTGTATGGTTTGCCCGACATATTGTTCGCATGATACGCTTTCAACGCCTCATAGTCAATATTATCAGCCTTGCTATAAATGTCTTTCCGGAGATCAGCATTAAAGCCTCTCATCTCTGCCGAAAGATAGTTGTAGATGATACCATCTTCTGTAATACGCTCTGTTTCTATATCCTTTTTAATTCCCGCCTTGGCTGTCAACACATTCTTCTCAATTGCAGGCAGGTCTGTCAGCAATTCATTCATAGCAGCTATAGACTCGTTGAATTTATCTGCCTGGCAACCTACATATGCTGAGATGTAGTAAGGGTCTTCTTTCTTCTGCGGCGTAATAACATAAGCACTTGTAGAGTAAGCCAGTGCTTTACTTTCGCGTATTGTCTGGAATACTACTGTACCCATACCACCACCGAAGTAGTTGTTGAATACATCTATCGTTGCTTGTTGAGATGGTGTGTAACCAGGTATATTCCTTACCCAGCGTATTTCACTTTGCACCATATCGTAGTTGGCAAATAATACTTCCTTTTCCGATTGGCTCCTGTAGGCAAAAGTTTTTGCTTCCGGCGCTTTCTTGAATGATGCCGGCACAGTATGTACTTTACTCAGGCTGGCAGTAAGGTCGCTTAGCTCTTGCGGACCGTAATACAATACCCTGTGCTCAAATCCTGCAAGGTTATGAAGGAGATCAGTAAGCTCGCTCCCTGTAAGTTTTTGCATTTCATCGTTGCTCAGCACATTGTTGAACGGATTTTGTCCGCCATACCTTGCATAGTTCACCATGCCTTGCATTATAGCACCTTTATTATTCTTTGCGTCAGAGCGGGACTTGGCCATGCGGCCTTTCAGAGATTTTAAAGCATCTTCATCAGCTTTGCAATTCTTTATCAATCCTTCAAACAAAGCAACTGCTTTATCAAAGTTCTCTTGCAGTCCTTCTATAGTTACATTGGTGTACTCATCAGTAGCTCTTACGTTAAAGCTGCAGGCAAGTTTGTAGAACTCTTTAGATATCGCTTCTGCATCCATTTTATCTGTGCCTAAGAACTGCAGGTATTGCGCTGCAACACCCAGCTTCTTATCGTTCAGTGTTCCCACCTTGTAGCGATATGTCATACGGAAAAGGCCATTGGTCGGGTTCTTCACATACAGCACCTCTGCAGCACCCAATTTGCCTTTCTTCATGTCCTTATCATAGTCAACCCATACAGGGCTCAAAGGACTAACAGGCATCGCATTGATTCTTGTAACAAACTGCGATTCCTTACCAGCATTTGTTTCTACAGGAGTAATAGCCGGCTTATCTACTTTTAGCTTGTTCTTGTCTTCGCCTTTACGTTTATATACCGCTACATAGTTGTTGCCGAAATATTTATTAGCAAAATCAACGATATCTTGCTTGGTAAACTTAGACATACGGTCTATATATTCCACGTCTGTCTTCCAGTCTTCCTCACCTGTAAAAGCACTCATCAGCATAGAGGCTCTTGCACCATAGCTCTCTGTTTGCTCCATCATGTACTTCTTCATGTTGTTCACAATAGAGACTTGCAGGTCGTTATCAAAGTTGCCTTTCTTCAGGTTCTCTACTTCACCTAATATCAAAGCTTTCACTTCATCAAGCGTTTGGCCTTGTGTTGGCGAACCTTGCAGGTACATAAAGCCATGGTCAACCAATATGCTTGCTCCGGCTGAAGCACGCAGCATCTTTTGCTTTTTTACCAGGTTCAGGTCTATAAGACCGGCTTTACCGTTAGAAAGTATCTGTCCTACCAGGTCAGCAAGCACTGCATCTTTAGAGTGAACACCAGGCAACCTGTACGCCATAGCTATAAATTCAGCATCAGGCCCCACCACTTCTTTTATTACCGGTGCCGTCAATGGCACTTCAGGGGCAAATTTATATTCAGGTACCGGCTTAGACTTCATAGAGCCGAATGTCTTGCTTATCTGCTTGATCATTTCATCAGGATTAAAATCACCTGAAACAATGATACCCATGTTATTCGGAACGTAATAGGTATCGAAATACTTCCTGATAGCCACCAGCGACGGGCTCTTCAGGTGCTCAATAGTACCGATGGTCGTTTGTTTACCATAGTTATGGTTCAGGAACAAATTGCTCATCAGCAACTCATTTGCTTTCCTGCCATCGTTGTCCAGTGTGCGGTTTTTTTCTTCATACACTGCCTCCAGCTCCGTATGGAAAATACGGAACACAGGATTAGTGAAACGCTCCGCCTGAACCAACATGAATTTCTCTACAGAATTTGCAGGAATATCTTCGGTATATACAGTTTGCTCATAAGAGGTGAACGCGTTGGTACCTTGCGCACCCATATTCGACATGAGTTTATCGTACTCATTAGCTATCGCATATTTTGATGCGAGACCCGATACTGAATCTATCTTATGATAGATACCCGGGCGTTGGGTTGCCGCGGGAGCATTATTGTATTCTTCATACAACTTCTCGATCATATCAATATACGGCTTCTCTTTACTCCAGTCCAACGAACCATATTGGGTCGTTCCTTTAAAGAGCATATGCTCCAGGTAGTGTGCCAGCCCTGTATGGTCCGACGGGTCGGTTTTACTACCTGCCTTAGTAGCAATATACACCTGCATACGCGGGTCTTTGCTGATAGGGCTAAGTATAACCGTGAGCCCGTTGCTCAGTGTATAGAACCTCGCTTCCATGGGGTCATTGGTCACATACTTGTACTTGAAGGCTCCGTAGCCTCCTTCTTTCCACTCGTGCGACTTTTGCGCAAATGTGCTACCCGATAGCGCAAGCAATGCTACTAGTAGTGACGACTTAATAAAATTCATAAATTGTTGTATTGAGAAATTAATATTTACTCTTAGTTAAACAGAGTTGGCAAAATTACAAATAAATGTGCACCATATATGGACTCCTATGTAGAATTAGAGTCATTTTATAATTATCCTATTTGTTCTATAGGGTCAACTACTCTATTTTAGCCCCCCGAAACACGATAAATTATGGCTGTAGTTCGTCACGATTGGACGTTAGAAGAAATAAGGACTATTTACGAAAAACCGCTACTGAGCTTGATCATGGAAGCCGGCGGAGTGCATGCAAAATATCATAAACCGGGAGAAGTACAGATCAGCAGCTTATTGTCTATCAAAACAGGTGGTTGTTCTGAAGATTGTTCTTACTGCCCGCAGGCTGCCCGTTTCCATACCGACATCAAAGTTCAGGCCTTGATGAAGACCGATGAGGTGATAGAAAATGCCAAACGCGCCAAGATGGGCGGTGCCAGCCGTTTCTGTATGGGCGCCGCATGGAGGGAAGTTCGTGACAACCGCGATTTCGACCGTGTACTGGATATGGTGAAGGAAGTAACAAAACTGGATATGGAAGTGTGCTGCACACTGGGTATGCTTTCAGAATCGCAGGCGCAAAAGTTGGCGGATGCCGGGCTCTATGCTTACAATCACAATATAGATACATCGGAATCGCACTACGAACAGGTTATTACGACGCGTACTTACGATGACAGGCTGAATACTTTACACAACGTTCGTGAGGCGGGCATTTCCGTCTGCAGCGGTGGTATCATAGGACTGGGCGAAAGCGACGACGATCGCATAGGCATGCTGCATACATTGGTAAACTTGCCGAAGCATCCTGAATCTGTTCCTATCAATGTACTGGTTCCGGTAAAAGGAACACCACTGGCAGAGAACAAACGTGTTCCTTTTCACGAGTTAGCACGAATGATAGCTACTGCCCGTATCGTGATGCCTAAGTCGGCAGTACGTTTATCAGCGGGCAGGCTGGAGCTTTCAATGGCAGAGCAGGCGCTTTGTTTCCTGGCTGGAGCCAACTCTATTTTTGCAGGCGACAAATTGCTGACCACGGCCAACCCGGAATTTAATGAAGATATGAAGATGTTCGAGATACTGGGATTGACACCAAAGGCAGCATTTGCCGACAAAGAGGTTTTACAAGAAGCATAAATAATCAGGCAATGGATCCTGTTGAGCAATATATAGATAGCAAACTACAGGAACGCATTGTAGCAGGCAACCTGCGCACGTTAAAAACAGAACGCGCGCAGGTTGACTTTTTTTCTAATGATTATCTCGGAATTGCTACCAACGGCTTGCTGCACACAGAAAGTAAAAGCGCAGGCTCAACCGGCTCCCGCTTACTCTCTGGCAACTCGACAGAGACAGAAAACCTTGAAGAAAAAATAGCCCGTTTTCACAATGCGGAAGCAGCATTACTCTTCAATTCCGGCTATGACGCGAATACGGGGCTACTTGCCTCCATAGCTAACAGGCACACTACTATACTTTCTGATGAGCTTTGCCATGCCAGCATTATAGACGGCATTAAACTCAGCCTGTCACCAAGGCAATATAAATTCAAACACAACGACATAGCTGACCTGTCCAAAAAACTGGAACAGTACGCTTCACTCGGCCCTGTTATAGTCGTAGTGGAATCAGTCTACTCTATGGATGGCGACATTGCTCCTTTGAAAGAGATCGCCGCACTGGCACAACAACACAATGCCTCACTGATAGTAGACGAAGCGCACGCCACAGGTGTGTTTGGCAGAAATGGCGCAGGCATAGTTACAGACTTGAACCTGCAAGAGCAGGTGTTCGCGCGCGTACATACCTTCAGCAAGGCCCTGGGATGTCATGGTGCAGCGGTCATTGGCAGCGCTAGGCTCAAACAGTTCCTGATCAACTTCGCCCGCCCGTTCATATATACTACCGCCCTACCCGCTCATAGCATTGATGCTATCAGTAAAGCATACGATCATTTAGCGCAACCCGATTTCTCTAATAAAGAACTACATACTCTGATCGCCTGGTTCCGTGAGCAAATAAAAAATTCCGGCAATACCAACTGGAAGGACAGCATCAGCCCCATACAGGCACTGATACTAGGCAGCAATGAAAAAGCAAAGACTGCGGCATCTGCTTTACAACAGGCAGGACTACAGGTGAACCCTATACTCCACCCTACTGTTCCGCAGGGCGCTGAACGGCTACGCATATGCCTGCACGCTTTCAATACAAAAGAACAAGTTGATCTATTATTCCACACGTTAAACTCCATAGCATGAAAGCAATAGCCATAGCAGGGATTCACACAGGCATCGGCAAAACGGTAGCCTCGGCGGTAATCGCAGAAGCCCTGGACGCCGATTACTGGAAGCCCGTACAGGCGGGCGACCTGGATAATAGTGACACCATCACTATAGCGAGGCTACTGGCCAACGGCATGGCGCGTGTTCACCCGGAAGCAGTTCAGCTGTCACAACCCATGTCGCCACATGCTGCTGCCAATATTGACAAAGTAACCGTTGACTATAAGGGCTTTGTTTTCCCTAAGACAGATAAGATGCTCATCATAGAAACCGCAGGTGGCATTCATTCGCCCATGAATGACACCGACACCATGGCTGACTTTATCAGTCACTACCAGCTGCCCACGATACTCGTTTCTAACAACTACCTCGGCAGTATCAATCACACGCTGATGAGCGTAGAAGTAATGAAAGCACGGGGAATCAATCTGCTCGGCATCATCATCAACGGCGACCGTAACAACGACTCCGAATCATTCATCGAGCAATACACCAAGCTGCCCATCATAGCGCACATACCCCGCTTTGAAGAACTGAAACACGAGCATATTACCCAACAGGCATTAATAATACAAAGCGCCCTCAGACAAAAGACCGGACATGAGTAGCATACAGGCACGCGATAAAGAAGTGATATGGCACCCCTACACACCCATGAAGCTATGGCCGGAAGCTATAGCCATCGTAAAGGGCGAGGGCCCCTATCTTATAGACGAGCAAGGCAACCGGTTCATCGATGCCATCTCTTCCTGGTGGGTAAATCTCCACGGTCACTCAAATCCCTATATCGCGCAAAAGGTCAGCGAGCAGCTCAATACTTTAGAGCACAGCATATTCGCTGGTTTCACGCATGAGCCTGCTGTAGAGCTCGCAGAGCGTCTGTTAGCAATACTCCCCGGCCAACAGAAAAAAATATTCTATTCCGACAATGGCTCTACGGCCGTAGAGGTCGCACTGAAGATGTCCCTGCAATACTGGAACAACAAGGGCATCGAAAAGAAAAAGTTCATCGCGCTGGATGGCGCTTATCATGGCGATACCTTCGGGGCTATGTCGGTGAGCGGCAGAAGTTTATTCACTAAGGCATTTGACGACAAGCTATTTGAGGTAGCTTTCATCCCATTCCCCGATAACGACGGCACAGAAAGTCTGCAACAACTGGAAGCACTCCTGCAACAAGGGGATGTAGCAGCCTTCATAGTAGAACCACTTATACAGGGAACTGCAGGCATGCGTAACTACAGCCCTGAGGTATTAGAACAATACTTCGCCCTCTGCAAAAAGTACGATGCACTCATCATAGCAGATGAAGTAATGACGGGCTTCGGCAGAACAGGAAAACTATTCGCCTGCGACAATATCACTACTGCCCCCGATATGGTCTGCTTATCCAAAGGGCTCACAGGTGGCACTATGCCCTTCGGCATCACAGCTTGCGGACAACATATATTTGACGCCTTTTATAACGATGACAGTACCAAAACCCTTTTCCACGGCCACTCCTACACCGCCAACCCCATAGCTTGTGCCGCCTCCCTCGCCAGCCTCGACTTATTATTAAAAGACGAATGCACCGAAGCAAGGAAACAGATAGAACTGTCACACCAAACCTTTGCCGAAAAAATAAAGTCTCATAATAACATCACCGACATACGCATACAGGGCACTATCATAGCCATCGAACTGAATACAGGTGGCGAAACATCTTATACCAACGAACAAAGAGATCATTTATACCGGTTTTTTATAGAAAGAAAGATACTTTTGCGTCCGCTGGGCAATATTATATACTTGCTCCCTCCCTATTGCATCAGCGCCGAAGACCTGCAGTATATATACAACAGCATTGAAGAATTATTAGCAACATTATGAGCAACAGCACAGACCAACTTAGAGACATACTCAACATCATAGTACCATCAGCAGAGCTGCACAGTAAATGGCTCAACAGCCTTTCTATGATGGAGAACACAGGCGCGCGTAAAATATCCAAATATGAGCATCCCGTTTTTACAGACATTATCGTACTGAAACACGCTGCCGAAGAAGCCCGCCACGCCTACTACCTGAAGAAGCAAATAGGCAAGCTGGATGCCGCAGCCTGTCCCGACTATAGCTTTAAATACCTGTTGGCTCCTATCAGCAGCTATCAATACCTGCATAGGCTGGATGTTGCTGCTTGCCGATACCTGGGTGAAGAACTAGGCCTCTCCGGCCGTGATGTAGACCATGGGGCATATCTGTTGGTCACTTACGCCATCGAAGTCCGTGCCGATTCTCTATACGGAGTATATCAAGACGTACTCACAGCTCACAACCAAAAGGTAAATGTAAAGTCTATCATCCTCGAAGAAGAAGGCCACCTGGAAGAAATGACCAAAATGCTCATCAACTTCCGCCCCGACTGGCAAGTCCTCGCCCACAGAATGTGCACCGTAGAAACCGAGTTATTTAATGAATGGGTAGCAGCAGTAGGTAAAGAGGTGAAGCAACATAAGAATGTAATAGCATAGTATTCCTCTCTGCAATAATTCCCCCTTTGTGCGCCGGCCCTTGTGCGTGCAAGCGAAGGGGGCTAGGGGGATGTCTTCTCGAACCAATACCCTCCATGCTATCAGGTATTACCACCTTACAAACTCGCACAAATTCCTTAGCTTCATGCAAAGCAAGGACATATGGCATATTCATTTCAGATCAAGTCATACGACGATTACAAAGATGCATACAAGAAGAGCATAGAAAACCCGGAAAAATTCTGGGAAGAGGTAGCCAATACCTTTACATGGCAAAAGAAATGGGAAAAAGCCCTCGAATGGAATTTTAAAGAACCTGATGTAAAATGGTTTATCGGCGGCAAACTCAACATCACCGAGAATGCGCTCGACAGGCACCTCGCCACCCAGGGCGACACACCCGCCATCATCTGGGAACCGAACAACCCAAATGAAGCTACAAGGACACTCACTTATAAAGAACTGCATTTCAAGGTCAACCAATTCGCACAGGTACTAAAGAACAACGGCGTGCAAAAAGGCGACCGTATCTGCATTTACATGGGCATGATTCCCGAACTGCCGATAGCTATGCTGGCCTGCGCCCGCATTGGCGCGATACACTCAGTGATCTTCGGCGGCTTTAGCGCGAAAAGCATTTCCGACCGACTACAGGATGCCAATGCGGAATTCATCATCACCTGCGATGGTGCATACCGTGGCGCAAAGGATATTCCGCTGAAGTCTATTATAGATGACGCACTGATAAACTGCCCCTTCGTAAAAACAGTCATTGTCTGCGAGCGGACTGATACACCTGTCAGCATGATAAAGGGTCGCGACAAGTGGTGGCAGGATGAGATACAAAAAGTAGAAGCACAAGGCATTCCCGAAGTTGTACCAGAATCAATGGACAGTGAAGACCCTTTGTTCATTCTCTACACCTCCGGTTCTACAGGTAAGCCGAAGGGCGTAGTACATACTACCGGCGGCTACATGGTGTACACCACCTATTCATTTGTCAACGTATTTCAATATCAGCCCGGAGATGTGCATTTCTGCACTGCCGATATCGGCTGGATAACTGGGCATACATATATTCTATACAGTGTACTTTGTGCCGGCGGAACATCACTAATGTTTGAAGGTATCCCTACGTTCCCCGACGCAGGAAGATTTTGGGAGATAGTGGAGAAACACAAAGTGAACACCCTCTATACCGCCCCCACAGCCATACGCAGCCTGATGGCATATGGGACAGAACCGATAGAAGGCAAGGACCTCAGCAGCCTGAAAGTACTTGGCACTGTGGGCGAACCCATCAACGAAGAAGCATGGCATTGGTATGATGAGCACATCGGCAAAAAGCGCTGCCCCATAGTAGATACATGGTGGCAGACGGAAACAGGTGGCATACTTATTTCCAATCTAGCCGGCATCACACCAGCTAAGCCGTCCTATGCCACATTACCTATGCCCGGCATAGAGTTACTGTTGATGGATGAAAAAGGCGAGGAAATAAAAGGCAATGATGTAAGTGGTAATCTTTGCATACGCTCTCCATGGCCATCTATCATACGCACTACCTATGGAGACCATGAGCGTTGCCGCACTGCCTATTTTGATACTTACCCTGATCTGTACTTCACCGGTGATGGTGCTTATCGTGATGAAAATGGATTTTATCGTATTACCGGTCGTGTAGATGATGTACTGAATGTAAGCGGCCACCGCATAGGCACAGCCGAAGTAGAGAACGCCATCAACATGCACACAGGTGTACTGGAAAGCGCCGTAGTGGGTTTCCCGCACGACCTGAAAGGCCAGGGCATTTATGCCTATGTTATCCTGGATGAACCAAAACATGATGCGGAACAAACGCGCAAAGACATTCTCCAGACCGTCACCCGCATCATCGGCGCTATCGCCAAGCCGGATAAGATACAGTTCGTGAAAGGCCTTCCCAAGACCCGCAGCGGCAAGATAATGCGTCGCATCCTGCGTAAAATAGCCGAGGGAGAGATACACCAATTAGGCGATACCAGCACCCTTCTCGACCCCGCGGTAGTAGATGAGATAAAAGAGGGCAGAGTTTAATATATTTGCAACCCCTCATAACCCCTCCCTTTAGGGAGGATGGGAGGGTTTACTTATGTATCAACCGGTAACAAGAGAACAACTGCTTGCAGTGGCCAATGAATTTGGCACTCCCGTTTATGTGTATCATGCCGAAAAGATCGCGCAGCAATTCCATAAACTGCAGGAAGCCTTTAAGGGGCATCCTACAAAATTCTTTTATGCTTGTAAAGCGCTGACAAACATCAACATCTTAAAATACTTAAAGAGCCTGGGTGCCAACCTGGACTGCGTAAGTATCAACGAGGTGATGCTGGGCATAAAGGCAGGCTTTGAACCGAAACAGATACTGTTCACGCCAAACTGTGTTGACTTCAACGAGATACTACAGGCGAAAGAACTGGGTGTAAACCTGAACATCGATAACATTTCCATACTCGAGCAATTCGGAAATACATTCGGTAACAGCTACCCTGTTTGCATCCGTATCAACCCGCATATTGAAGCGGGTGGTAATTATAAAATATCTACAGGCCATATCGACAGCAAGTTCGGTATCTCTATTCACCAGCTCCGTCATATAGAGCGCGTTGTAAAGACCACGGGGCTTTGGGTACAGGGTCTGCATATGCACACCGGCAGCGAGATAAAAGATGTGAATGTATTTATGGAGACGCTTGAGATCATGTTTGAATTGGCGCGCCACTTTAAACAACTAGAGTTCATAGACCTGGGTAGCGGCTTCAAGGTTCCTTACAAAGAAGGCGACCCTGAAACGGATGTGTATACACTGGGACAAAAACTGACCGAAGCGCTAAAAGAATTTGAACAGGAGTACGACCACAAGCTGGAAGTGTGGTTTGAACCGGGCAAATACCTGGTGAGCGAATGTGGTTCTTTCCTGGTGAGTACCAATATCATCAAACAAACAACTGCTACGGTATTCGTGGGTGTGAACTCAGGCTTCAATCACTTGATACGTCCTATGTTCTACGATTCCTATCACCACATCACCAATTTATCCAACCCCACAGGTGCTGAGCGTATCTATACGGTTGTTGGTAACATCTGCGAGACAGACACCTTCGCCTGGGATAGGGTACTTAATGAAGTGCGTGAAGGAGATATCATTCAGTTCCACAATGCCGGTGCATATGGTTTCGAAATGAGCAGCAATTTCAACTCACGTCTGCGCCCTGCGGAGGTAATGATAAAAGACGGTCATGCCGTATTGATCAGGGAGCGGGACGAATTTAAAGATCTGTTAAGAAACCAAATCGAGGTTTTATAAATACTAAATACGATTTTTACGGGGCAATCATTTATGGTTGCCCTCTTTTAAATATTCAACCATGAAAAATGTAGTCGTTTTCTGCGGAGCAAGTTTGGGTAAAGGACAAGTTTATTACGATCATGCATACACGCTCGGGCGCATACTGGCAAATAATGGCATCGCTGTTATCTTTGGTGGTGGCAAGGTTGGCCTGATGGGTGCTGTTGCTGAAGGTGCGCTGCATCATGATGGCCGCGTAGTGGGTGTTATCCCAAAATTCCTGAGAACAAAAGAAATAGCCCACGAAGACGTGAGCCAGCTGATAGAAGTAGAGAACATGCACGAGCGCAAAATGCGCATGCACGAGTTGAGTGATGCGATAATAGCCATGCCGGGTGGATGGGGCACCATGGAAGAACTGTTTGAAATGATGACATGGGCACAACTGGGCTTACATAAAAAACCGATCGGCATCCTGAATGTGAATGGCTACTACAATTCGTTCATCGCTATGATGGATAACATGGTAACTGAAGGTTTCCTGAAACAGGAATTAAGAGATATGCTGCTCGTTAGCGACAAAGTAGAGGACCTCATCGCCAAGATGCAAAACTATACGCCTCCGGAAGTCACTAAATACGCTCACAAGGACGAGGTGTAGCCTCCAAAAAAAGACGACCATAGCACCCTTCTGAGGATTGAGGTTGCGACTTTTTCTGCCAGAAGGAACCTGAATAATGCTCTAAAGCTGAGAAGTCTTGATATAGCTGATAGCATTGGTGCTGTTTAGTCAGAAAACTAGCGCACAGCTGAATAGAGAACTGCGTAACTCAGCATAACACGCAGCATAGCCCTTTGCACCCGCGGAGCGATTGGGCAAAGCCGCCTTTTCTTTTGTTACTTTTCTTTTGGCGGAGCAAAAAAAAAGTAAAGACAACGTGAGCAGTCAACACAATTAAGACTAAGCAAAATCTCACAAAAAATCTATCTTCACCCCACAATATCATCCTATGGCATTAAGCAGGATATGGTCTGCGTTTATTTTGATAGCCATTGCTGTAGCGGGCTATAAATGTTTCTTTGCGGGAGACAACACCATCTTCACCCGCATGGTGACAGGCAAGGCCGATGACAGCTACGAAACAGTGTATTATGTCATGTCCGGCCAACCGGAAAGTTCAAGAGAAGTTTTCAGCGAACACATCGGCAGCTACGGTTATGTTGCCGCCGACTCTACCAATCCTGCCACTGTCATCCTCACTAACAACCTGTCCTCCGACTCTG
Source organism: Bacteroidetes bacterium UBA7674 (assembly GCA_002483105.1). Taxonomy (GTDB): domain Bacteria; phylum Bacteroidota; class Bacteroidia; order Chitinophagales; family Chitinophagaceae; genus MKUN01. The sequence goes on along the minus strand of DLHG01000009.1, from coordinate 253,066 downwards.
CAAGAATATTACAATCTGCATATCCCTCCGCTAAAATATACACCTACAGCGGCATACAAGGTAAACTTTCTAAAAAAGCCGATGGTATCATCGAGACCTGCAAAACGGCTGTGACCATCTGTATCGGGTTAATAGGTATCATGGCGCTCTTTATGGGTCTCATGGCCATAGCAGAAAGGGCTGGCGGTATATCGTTACTATCCCGCATCATCGGGCCATTCTTCACAAAGTTGTTCCCTGAGGTACCGAAAGGACATCCTGCCATTGGCCATATGATGATGAATTTTTCGGCTAACCTGTTGGGGCTCGACAATGCAGCCACGCCATTCGGACTGAAAGCCATGGAGAGCCTGCAGGAACTCAACCCTAAAAAGGATACAGCCTCCAATGCGCAGATCATGTTTCTCTGCCTGCATGCGTCGGGACTTACATTAATACCTGTAAGTATCATTGCAGTACGTTCGGCGATGAAAGCCGCCAATCCCACCGATATTTTCGTTCCCTGCATGATAGCAACTTTCGTAGCTACTATGGCTGCTATGTTCATCGTTTCTTTCCGTCAGAAGATCAACATCTTCCAACCCATCATCCTTGCATGGATAGGCGGGCTATCAGCTATCATCGCAATGCTGGTGGTGTATTTAAAATCACTCAGCACTGATGGCGTACAGACATTCTCCGCTATTCTCAGCAATGGTTTGATACTGACTATTTTCCTGCTCATTATCCTTGGTGCATTATACAAGAAGATCAATGTCTTCGACGCTTTTGTGGAAGGAGCTAAAGGCGGATTTGAAACTGCCGTTCGTATCATTCCTTATCTCGTGGGTATGCTGGTGGCTATCAGCATGCTACGCACCAGCGGCACTTTTGATGTAGTGATCAACGGTATGAAAGCTATGTTCAGCGCCTTGGGTACAGATACCCGCTTCGTTGATGGCTTACCAACTGCTCTCATCAAACCAATGAGCGGTAGTGGCGCCCGCGGCATGATGATAGATACGATGAAGACTTTCGGCACTGATTCGTTTGCGGGCAGGTTGAGCTGCATCCTGCAAGGCTCTTCAGATACTACCTTCTATGTAATAGCCGTGTACTTCGGTTCTGTGTCTATCAAGAACACCCGCTACGCTATCGGCTCTATGCTCCTTGCAGACCTTGTGGGTATCATTACCGCCATTATACTTTGCTATATGTTCTTCGGGGCATCTTTGTAAGAGATTTGAAATATTCCTGATAAAAAAATGCTCCCTATTTGGGAGCATTTTCTGTTGATGAATTTACGTCGGCTGCCGAGGTATCTCCTGATACGTGCGTGGTAGTAGTATCTGCCACTACATTGGGGTCAAAATCAGGATCAGCATAAGTGTTTTTTTCTCCAAACACCCCTTCTTTGGTCAGCTGCACCAGCCATTGGCCTTTCTCTTTCACCAGGAAGATAGTTTGATCTTCCTGTAATATACTGGTAGTGTAAGTCACTGTTGCATTATCGCCTTCTTCAGCTACATTCTTTATTTTCACTTTTACCTTCTTTGCCTCTGCCATGGCTGAGTCAGAAAGCACCTTGTCGTCCAGAGACTTAAATAACTTCAGTACATCTATGGTTTCCTTAGTAGAATATTCTTCCGCGGCATCATAGTCCAGGTGCCAGAAGGCGGTCAGCCATTTTTCCGCAGTTTTTTCCGCATCGCCTCCTGTGCAGGAAGTTATCATGAACAATACTGCGGCAAGGGCTATCAAAGATATCTTCTTCATAAGTAATGATTAGAGCGTCAAAGTTATTATTTAAAGCGCATTTGCCAAATGGCTATTGCTATATTATCAGCATACAGCCGGTCAACCGGTATGTAAGCGAACCCTTTTCTCATCGCGGGTTTTATATAGGTGTTGTCATTCATTACAGCATTCATCACCCTATATACAAATTCCGAACAGTAGAGTTTATCGCCTGTATGAGTATCAAAGCTCATATCAAAACCTGGCTGCTTGCTGTAATACTGTTTTATAAGCGCGGCCTGTTCTTCCTGCTGTGCCGTCGTCATGCCATAACGCATTACTGCCGCAAGGCTATTCTGCTCAGGAGAAAAGAACACTGCGGCGGAATCCCGAACCAGCCCGTCCCTATCCTGCCCATTGATAAAATGATACACGAACGGATATCCCTGCTCTATCTGCACCAGTCCGCAATGGGAATAGCTTTTATCCGCCACATTCGCCTGGCTGATCATATAGCTGGCCACATCTCTGCCCCTGCGTAGTGCCAGGTCGCCTTGTTTAAGCTGAGAAATAAGGGAATCTGTTATCCCCTCTCTCACTTCTTCATTTCGCTCTTCCCGGCACCCGCACATAAATGACACAATTATGGCAAGCAGGCACATCCCCGTCTGGTTGCATAGGTTGGTCTTTATTCTCATCGGAGGGCAAAGCTAAAGCCTTTAATATTACGCTGTTAAGTCCTTATATCATTATTTAGCTTTATTTTTATACCCTATTAAATAAATATGATGAAGAAGCTCTTCACGCTCTTAGTTGCTGTTTTATTATTGAATCCTGTCTTTGCGCAAAAGCCAAAACTTTCTCCGCAAACAAAGTTATTCTTAATGCAGTCTGAGAAGGTAGGCAAGACCACTCCTTTGCCGGGATATGTTTATAAGATTGGCGCAAACAATACTGTGTATATCAGCGCGCTCATTAAAGCGGGTTCTGTTACAGAAGCATCGCTTACTGCTATGGGTGCTAATGTAGGCACTAAAGCGGGCGACATATGGACCGTGCAGGTTCCCCTCACCAGTGTGAATGCGTTTGTGAATACAGATGGTATCTCTTACATACAATTCGACGAGCCGGTTTTCTCTACTATGGATACTGCGCGTGTTAAGACACATGTGGACTATGTACATGCAGGCATCAATCTGCCAATGCCGTACAGCGGCAAAAATGTAGTGGTCGGCATTATAGATGCTGGTTTCGATTATACACAGGTGAGCTTGCTCGATACTTTAGGCAGTACGCTAAGAGTGAAAAAAATATGGGAACAGAAAAAGCCGGGCAATCCGCCTTCAGGTTTTTTCTACGGAAATGAGTTATCTACACCTGCATCTATGTTCGCTGCGGAGACCGATGCATACCATTTCTCTCACGGCGCGCATGTAGCGGGTATTGCCGCAGGTTCAGGATTTGGCGGCGACCCAAGTCACAGCCGATACAGGGGTATGGCTTACGAAAGCGACCTGGTATTAGTTGGCATCACGCCGGCTGCAGAACAATGGACAAGCACCGGAATGACCGACATCATTGATGGCATGAACTATATCTTCAACTATGCAGCAGTGCAGGGAAAGCCTGCCGTGGCTAACCTTAGCTGGGGATGTACTGTTGGCCCTCACGATGGCACTTCTCTTTTCAGTCAGGCTTGCGATAACCTTACAGGCCCGGGTAAAATATTTGTTTGCTCAGCAGGTAATAACGGCCAAAACCTCGTACACTTCAATAGAACGTTCAACTCTCCCGATACCCTCATCAAGACAGTGCTGAATTTACCTTTAGTAGGTACTGAAAAAAGAGCCTGGTTGGACGCATGGGGCGAAGTGGGTAATAGTTTTTGCCTGCAAGCCAGCCTGAACGATGGCGCAACAACAGTGGCTAGTACCATTGCTTATTGCACAGGAGATAGTTCCTATGGAGCATATATGAGCTACCTCATCGGCCAGAACGGCGACACTTGTTTTTTCACCATCGTTACCGACTCAGCTACTTACAATGATAAGCCTCGCGTATTCGTTGATATCTATAACAAAACCAACAACATGATACTGCTCTCACTCACTGCCGATGTGGGTACAGTACATATGTGGACAGGCTATGTAAAAGACAAGACAGGCTACTATGGTGGCTTCCAGCAATACCCGGGCATCACACCAATACTGCCTGGCAACACTGATCTGACAGTGGGCGATATGGCTTCAACTGTTTCTGCTATTGCCGTAGGTGCATATGCTTCTAAAAATATCTTTACCAATATTTCGGGCAACACAGTAAGCTACACGGGCTATGTTGCAAAAGGCAATATCGCACCATTCAGTAGCCGCGGCCCAACTGTTGATGGAAGAACGAAACCCGACATTACAGGTCCGGGACTGGTACTGGGATCTTCAGTAAGCAGTTACGACACCAACTTCGCACTTGTTACAAGCTCCGGCTACGAAGATGTAGTAAGTTCTTACGTTCATACTAATGGCCGAACATACCAGAATGCTATGCTTATGGGCACGTCTATGTCATCTCCTGCTGTTGCGGGTATAGTGGCCTTGATGCTACAGGTACATCCTACACTCACTCCTGCCCAGGCTATTACAGTAATGAAAGAAACTGCCATCCTCGATAATTTCACCGGCACAATCCCGCCGCAGGGCAGCAACATCTGGGGCTTCGGCAAGATCAACGCCTACCAGGCCGTTCTCCGTGTACTGGAAACTTTAGGCATTCGAACGATTGCCACGCAAGGTGAAAAACTGAATTGCATCCTCTACCCTAACCCAAGTAAAGGCAACTACAATATCGACTATGCTTCTACCAAGAATGAAACAGTAAAGCTGGAGGTCTTCAATATCTCCGGCGCTAAGATCATTGCCCGCGATTGGAATGTAACTACCGGCAGCAACAGCACAAGCATCAATATGCAGCAGGTTCCGAAGGGTGTTTACTTCACTAAACTGACGTCACTTACAGGCTCTGTGACCATTAAGATGACTATAGAATAATCTTATTGTCAAATATGTTTAAAAAGCCCCTACTCATGGGGCTTTTTTGTTTTATACCCCTCATCATTCCGTAACTTCGCAACCTACTTTATTAGCATGGCATATAAATCATTAAGGGAGTTTGTAGATAAGCTGGATGCGGCGGGCGAATTGGTGCGTATCACCACTTTCGTAGATCCCGTATTGGAAATAGCGGAGATAACAGACAGAGTTTCCAAAACACCCGACAGGAATAAGGCTTTACTTTTTGAGAATACAGGTACAGAGTTTCCCTTGCTCATCAACTCTATGGGTAGTGAACGCCGTATGTGCATGGCACTGGGCGTAAACGATCTCGACCAGGTAGCGCGCGACATAGAAGAATTGTTCAAAAAACTTACCGGTCCTAAAGCAGGCTTACTGGAAAAATTGGCAATGCTCCCGCAACTGAGCAAGTTCGCCTCTTGGATGCCTAAAGTAGTAAGCGGCCGCGGTGCTTGCCAGGAAGTGGTAATGTCTACACCCGACCTCGACAAGCTACCAATACTTAAATGCTGGCCTAAGGATGGCGGCAGGTTCATCACACTGCCCGCTATTCATACCAAAGACCCGAACAATGGTATCCGCAACATAGGCATGTACCGCATGCAGGTGTTTGAGAAAGACATGACGGCACTGCACTGGCACAAGCACAAGGTATCTGCAAAGCACTTTAACGAATACAAGAAACTCGGCATCAAGCGTATGCCTGTGGCTGTAGCCATTGGCGGCGACCCGATATATACTTACAGCGCCACCGCTCCGCTTCCGGAAAATGTGGATGAATACATGTTGGCCGGTTTCCTGCGTAAGAAGCGTGTGGAACTGGTGAAGTGTATCACCCAACCTGATATAGAAGTCCCATCGGATGCCGATTTCATTATTGAAGGTTATGTGGATGTGGATGAGGAGCTAATATGGGAAGGGCCCTTCGGCGATCATACCGGGTATTATTCTCTACCCGACTTTTATCCGCGCTTCCATGTTACTGCCATCACGCACAAGAAGGACGCAATTTACCCTGCCACTATCGTGGGCATACCTCCGCAAGAGGATGCATGGCTGGGTAAAGCTACCGAACGTATCTTCCTCGCGCCTATCAAGATGACCATGGTGCCTGAGATCAAAGACATGAATATGCCCATAGAAGGTGTATTCCACAACCTGGTCATCACAAGCATCGAAAAAGAATACGCCGGGCAAGGACAGAAGGTAATGAATGCTATGTGGGGAGCAGGCCAAATGATGTTCAATAAGATACTGGTCATCTCCGATGGGGAAACAGATATCAGCAACTACAAAGAACTGGCACAGTATGTGTTTAATAACTTAAATCCGGCTACTGATGTTTATTTTAGCCAGGGGCCTATGGATGTGCTGGACCATAGTTGCAGTAAACTGGGATTTGGCGGAAAGATGTGTATTGACGGGACGAAGAAATGGGAAGAGGAAATATCGGAGCCTTTAGAACCCTATGTATGGGATAAAAGCTTCGAAAAGGGCAAAATAATGGCTCAATTCCCGGAAATAAAGGGAATTAATGAACAATTAGCCGAAAAATGGGCGATCCCGGTGTTATTGATGAGCGTCGAGAAGGACAGGCCAGGACATATGGCTGAACTGCATGAAAAACTGTGCAAACTGCCTGAAATATCATCCATTAAAATGATTCTATATGTTGAACACACTGTTTTAGTGAATGATATAGCGGATGTACTTTGGAGACACTGTAATAACCTGGATCCAAAGCGCGACCATTTGTACGGAGGAAGCAGAAAAAACATCCTAGGGCTCGACGGAACACGGAAAACAAAAAAGTTTGACGGTTTTGACCGTCCCTGGCCAAACATTATAGCGGCTGACGAAGCCACCATAGCGGCTGTGGACAAAAAATGGCCGGAATTAAGACTTGGTGAAAAAATAAATTCACCTTCTTTGAAGTATCTGACCCAACTATATGGGGTAGAAGCAGCTGTCTTAGAGAGTGAATAATTGAGTTTTTGAAATAAATTTGTAACTTTATTAAAATTAAAATAAATGAAACGCATATTACTTGTTTGCTTACTATTTATCACATCATCTGTGGCTGCTTTGGCGCAGAACACTCCGCCATCTGAACAAACCCAGGCGGTTTTTGTTGCTAAATACATGGCAATGTACAATCACCTCAATGCTAACCAGCTTAACCTGGCTCAGCAAGATTTCGAAGACCTGAAACCTATGTTTATCAGCAATTTCGCTGTTGATAAATATCATATCGTAAATGCTCCGAACCAAAATACGCAACAGTCGCTGATGAACGTTCAGATCACCAAGCAAACGATCTATTCTGATATCATGAACCTGGCTTCGAGCATGATGGCTAACAAAAATGCTATTAAAGCTAAGTTTGACGACTTCGCTGCTTTATACTAGTCTCTAATTTTTTTATACAGAACGCAGGGCTGGTCCCTGCGTTTTTTTATGGTTATATCTGTTGATAATCAACACTAATACAGCCAATTTATAGTAATTTCACTCCGGAAAACAATGTATCAATAGTATAGGACATTGTTATAAAATTACTTTTTTGTGAAAGCAATCATTCCGGTAGCAGGGGCAGGTACCAAACTTCGTCCGCTTACATATACCCAGCCTAAAGCGCTTATCCCTATAGCTGGCAAAACCATCCTTAGCGTCATAGTTGACCAGCTATCAGACGCAGGCGTTACGGAGTTTGTATTCGTGATAGGATACCTGGGCGAAAAAATCCAACGTTACATAGCCAAGACTTACCCTAACCTCAATTATACACTTATTACCCAAAACGACCGACGTGGTACAGGCCATGCCATATATCTTACCAAAGAAGCCGTTCAGGACGAAGAGGTGATGATCGTATTGGGCGATACCGTATGCGATTACAATGTGCGGGAAATACTGGGAAGCAAAATTTCCCAGATAGGTGTGCGTAAGGTAGATGACCCCCGTAGCTTCGGTGTAGCCGAACTGGGTGATGATGATAAAGTGCTGAAAGTGGTGGAAAAGCCATTGATACCTAAGTCTAATATGGCAATGGTGGGCATCTATTACATTAAGGAGGCCAGGAAGCTCTATGAAGCGCTTTCCAAACACATGAACGAACGCATAGATGAGGAGGAAGGGGAATACCACCTCACCAATGCATTGCAGTACATGATAGAGCAGGGAATACATTTCAATGCCTTCCGAGTCAACAACTGGTTCGACTGTGGCAAGAAGGAAACATTACTCTCTACCAATGCTATCTTGCTGAAACAACAGAACGACGAACTAACAGAGCCCGTAAAATATCCATTCGACACTACGGTGATCATACAGCCGGTTAGCATTGCGGAAGGTTGCAAGATATACAACTCCATCATTGGCCCTAACGTTACTATCGGTGAGTACACTACTATTGATTCTTCCATCATTAAGGATTCCATCATAGGCTCTTATGCTGAACTGGAAGAGGTAGTATTGCATTCATCCATCATAGGCAACGACGCCTATGTACGTGGTCTCAGCCAAAGTCTCAACATTGGTGATAATACAGAAATAGACTTAGGGTAATACCTGGCACATAATCTAAAAGAGAAAGCCCAGGGTTTGACACCGTGGGCTTTCTCATTTTAATATATTATTACTGGTTCAAGCATCTGCTTGGACCCAATATAGCCGAAGTATTTACTTCGGCTATTTTTTATGAATGCAGTTCCCCCTTAGCGGGCGGAGGGGCTTTTAATTCAAATGTATCTTCTCCGCTTCTTTCTTTAGTGTTTGTTCCCACTTCCATGCGGTATCCATCATTTGATGGAGGTTATACTTTATTTCCCATCCCAGCACTGCGCGGGCTTTCTGGTTATCAGCGTATATCTCTATCACATCACCATGCCTGCGCGGCCCTACTTTATAATTCAGCTTTTGCCCTGATACTTTCTCAAATGCATTGATCAGTTCCAGCACAGTAACACCATTACCCGTGCCCAGGTTAAACACTTCAGCCTTTTGTTTATTACGGCCTTCCATCATGCATTCCAGGGATTTGGTATGCGCAGCAGCTATATCCATTACATGAATGTAGTCGCGCACACAGCTGCCATCGCGGGTGTCATAGTCAGTACCATACACTACCATATTGGCGCGTTTGCCTATTGCTGTCTGGGTGATGATAGGTACCAGGTTCTCAGGTTGCTCTTGTAGCTCTCCAATAAAAGCACTGGGATGCGCTCCTACAGGATTGAAATACCTGAGCAGCGCCACATTGAAATTCCTGTTCTGAGCACCAAAGTCGCGACAGATAGCTTCACCCATCTGTTTGGTCCTTGCATAAGGCGATTCAGGCTCTGCAAATGGAGTCATTTCTCTTACGGGCAATTCCTTCGCGTTGCCATATACAGAACATGACGACGAGAACACAAAATTATTCACGTTGTATGTTTGTGCGCATTGCAATAGGTTCACCAGCGAATTAATATTATTGCGGAAATATTTTAATGGTTGTTCTACCGATTCAGGTACAGATTTATAAGCGGCAAAATGTACCACACCTAAAATATCAGGGTTCTCTATAAATATAGCTTCGGTATCTTCCAGGTCACAGAGATTGACCTTGTAGTTCTTAATGGCTTTGCCTGTTATCTTCTCAATACCTTCCAACATCCGCAGCGATCCGCGTGAAAGATCGTCAATAGAAATAACACTATATCCGTTCTCTATCAGATCAACGATTGTATGCCCGCCTATGTATCCGCAGCCGCCTGTTACAAGGATTTTCTTCATCACAGCTATTTAATGCAAATATACTGCATCTAGCGCACCTGCTGCATTTCGACCAATTTTTTATATAGGCCATTATTGCTTATAAGTGATGCGTGTGTACCACGTTCTGCAATACGACCGTTGTCCAGTACAATGATCTCATCAGCATGTTGCACCGTAGATAATCTGTGCGCGATAACGATACAGGTACGATTCTGCATCAGCTGATTAATGGCATCCTGCACCATACGTTCACTCTCTGTGTCCAGCGAAGATGTGGCTTCGTCCAGTATCAATATCGGCGGATTTTTCAGTACTGCCCGCGCTATCGTTACACGTTGACGCTCACCACCACTAAGCCTTGTACCCCTATCCCCCACTTCAGTGGAGTAACCTAGCTCTTTCTTCATTATAAAGTTGTGTGCATGTGCCACCGTCGCAGCTTCTTCCACGCGCGCCTGCGTGGCGCCACCTGTTCCCAGCGTTATGTTGTTATAAATAGTATCATTGAACAATATAGGATCCTGGCTCACCACACCCATTAGCCGGCGCATATCATCCAACTTGTAGTCTTTCACATTCACACCATCTATCAGTATTTCACCACTCGTCACATCATGAAAACGTGGTATCAGGTCCACCAATGTCGACTTACCCGCACCCGATGCACCCACCAGTGCGATGGTCTTTCCTTTCTCTATGGTCAGGTCAATACCATTTAATATGATTTTGTCACCATAATTGAAATGAACATTTTTCAGCTCAATAGAACGCTCAAACGAGCGTACCCCTACAGGGTTGGCCGATTCTTTAATAGTGTTGTCTTCAGTGAGTAGTTCTTCTATCCTATCCAATGCACCTTCACCCTTTTTCAGATTATAAAATGAGGAAGAAAGGTTTTTGAATGGGTTGATGATTTGGTAGAACAGGCCTATGAATGTAATAAAGAACGGCCCTGTGAGCGAAGTATCACCTGAGAATATCAGACGTCCGCCATACCACAGAATGATACACACCACTATAATACCCAACGTCTCCGACATGGGAGACCCTAATTCTTTGCGGGCAGCTACTTTATTCCGTAATCTGAAGATGCCATTATTGATCATCCTGAAACGTAAAGACTGGTGCTTTTCTGCAGTGAACGCCTTAATGATCCTCATGCCCACAAGTGTCTCGTCTATCACTCCGAGCAAAGTACCCATTTCCTTCTGGGCCTCTGCAGATGGCCGCTTCAACGACTTACCTATACGACCTATGATCAACCCGGTAACCGGAAGGAATAACAAGAGGAATAATGTAAGTTGCGGACTAATGATCACCATCGATGTCAATGTAAAGATGATAGTAATAGGCTCCCTGATAAATGCTTCCAACACACCTATCACAGACCATTCTACTTCAGTGATATCATTGGTCATACGGGAAATGATATCGCCTTTACGCTTCTCTGTAAAGTAGCCGATAGGCAAAGACAAGGCTTTGGTAAACATCTCATCTCTCAACCTGCGAAGAACCGCATTACGAATCGGGTTAAGAATATATGAAGAGCAATACAGGAAAAAATTCTTGAGTATGGTACAACCAATTACTATGAATATAGAATAGGTTAGGGCAGCCAGCTTCCCTTCTTCCTGTACCACCCTGCTCACAAAGCGGGTCATCACTGCCAGCGGATCATTCCCCGTAGGTGGCACCTGGTCGGCCATGAACAATGTCTGCAATACGGGGGCCAACATGGTAAATGAACCCAGCGCAAACACCGTAGCCAGTACATTGAATGTAAAATACAACGCTACCTTTCCTTTGTAGTCAGACAGGTAGCGGAGTATCCTTGATATTTTCTTCATGCTATTATTCTATAGTATAAGTTATGCTGCCGTCTTTTTCGTCCTTTAGCATAACGCCGGCCTCTGCCAGTTTGTTGCGTATTTGATCTGATGTCGCGAAGTCCTTACGCATCTTGGCATCTTTTCTTATTTCTATCAATAAAGACAATACCTGGTCAAGTTTATTGCTGCTTTCTTTTACCTGCAATGCCTGCATACCTAGTATATCTTCAAGATAGGTCTTAAATGTGGTTTGCACCAGCTCGAACGTCTCCGCCGAAATAGCGCCGCTGTCTATATGCCCGGCTTTGAAACCATTAACGATAGGTGCCAGCTCAAACAGGTTAGCGATCACTTTAGCCGTATTCAGATCATCGTTCATGCTCTCATCACAATCGCGGCAAAAGCCCTGCACCTTAGCATCCAGTTCTTTATCTGTCGCCTCAGCACCACCTGCCCGTTGCATCTTCTGTACTATCTCGTGCGCCTCCCACAACCTACGGAACGCTTTTTCAGACGCCTGCAATGCCTCATTAGAAAAATCAAGCGTACTGCGGTAATGCGTTTGCAATATATAGAATCGCACTACCATCGGGTGATACGATTGCTCAAGTATCGGGTGATTGCCGCTAAAGAGTTCCGTCAGCTTGATCACATTGTTATAGCTCTTCCCCATCTTCTTTCCGTTGATGGTGATCATGTTGTTGTGCATCCAGTAGTTCACCGGTGCATGGTCATGTGCTATAGTTGATTGTGCTATCTCACTCTCATGATGCGGGAACTGGAGATCCATACCGCCACCATGTATGTCAAACTTATCGCCCAGATACTTACTGCTCATCGCGGAGCATTCTATATGCCATCCCGGGAAACCTTCACCCCACGGGCTGTTCCAGCGCATAATGTGCTCAGCAGGCGCTTTCTTCCACAGAGCAAAATCTACTTTGTTTCTCTTCTCTTCCTGTCCGTCCAGTTCACGTGTTGTTTCCAACAGGTCTTCCAATATGCGTCCACTAAGCTTTCCATAAGGATATTTCTCAGCATATTTCTTTACATCAAAGTACACAGAGCCATTCACCTCATACGCATATCCCTTAGCAATAATATTTTCGATCATGTCTATCTGCTCTATAATGTGGCCGGTAGCGGTAGGCTCAATACTCGGATCCAGGTTATTGAACAGGCGCATTCCCCAATGGAACAGGTTGGTGTACTTATGTACCAACTCCATCGGCTCCATACGTTCCAATTGGGCTTTGGTAGCCACTTTATCTTCCGCCTCACGGCCTTCTTCTTCAAAGTGCCCTGCATCGGTGATATTGCGCACATAACGCACTTTATAACCAAGGTGTTGCAGGTAGCGGTTCACTACGTCGAAAGTGATGTACGGACGGGCATGGCCCAGGTGCGACTCACCCGATACGGTAGGGCCGCACACATACAGGCCTACGTGGCCGGGGGTAATAGATTGAAATTGTTCCTTTTGACGCGTATACGAATTATATATATGTAGATCAGACATCTTAAAAAATATTTGCAAAAATAAGGGATGGAGGTCAGATTAACTGCGAAACCGCTATTAGACATGAGATTATAGCCTGCTACAACAGCAGAAAGACAATTGGCTATATTTAAAGAAGGATGTCATGTACCCGTTTATACGAAATTAAGCAAAAGGTAACCTCTTTTACACACCCCTCCTTTTTTCAAGGAGGGGTGCCCCGACCTTCGGTTGGGCCGGGGTGGTTGACTCGCACAACTTAATACAAATCAGCCTTAAACCTCTTTGCCAGTAATCCTGTAGCTTTTGTGGTGTCTATTTCCATTATCAATACACCGGGTGTACCATACGGCTGGTACCCTATGCACTTCCCGTCGGGATCTACCACCGAGGAGGCAGAATCAGGAAAATCAAAACAATAATTAACGCTGGCAAAATAGATGGTGTTCTCCATGGCCCTTAGCATTGTTGCCTTTTCGTAGTACGGACTATCCTTGTCACCCCATTCCGTCGGTTTATTGCCGCTCCTATTACTACCGGTACAATTAGGATGGAATACTATGACGGCCCCGTTTCTCGCGGCCCACCGTGTCGACTCCGGATATCTGAAGCCTTCATGGCATATTGTTATCCCGAATTTCACACCGTTCACCTCAAATATTTCCCTTTCAGTTCCGGGTATCCATATATGCTCCTCAGAGGGGTCTAGTTGATTCTTGGTCTGGTATCCTGATATTTCTCCGGTAGCGTCTATTACAACAGCCACGTTCAACAATCCTTCAGCGCTATACCGGTCCGTTGGTAAAATGACAGCTATTCTATTATTGGCTGCTATCTCACATGCTTCATCCAAAGCCGAATGTAATTTCTCAGGTGAACGCTCTTCTACTTTAAATTCTTCTGCGGGATAACCGGGTAGATATGTTTCAGGGAAGCAAATGATCTCGGCCCCTCCTTTAGCAGCCTCACCTGAAAGCTTCTCTATCCAATGCAGACAATCGCTTATCGATCCGGGCATTGGTGGTGTAGCTAATGCTATTTTCATAGAGCGTTACTTTATTTTAAAATTCGCCACGACAGGATTATGGTCCGACATTCTATTATAATAAGACTTGTATCCCAGTATCTCCAGCGCCTTGGGATCGTAGAACATGTGATCTATCCTCAGTGTTCCGAATATCTGGTTATAGGTCCTGCCCAACCCTGCTCCCTTCTCTGAGAAGGCATCACTTAGCTCATTCCGTATCTTGGTATAGGTATAAGAACCGGGAAGATCGTTAAAGTCACCACAGATAAATACAGGGTAAGGACTCCTGCTCACAATGGCAGATATACTATCAGCCTCATTGGCCCTGATAGCCCAGGAACGGTTGAACTTGCTGATGAAGGTCCTGGAAACACCCAGGTCTTTTTTTATTTCCGTTTGGTTGGCCCTTACCTGCTCTATATAGTCGCGATCATTATCACTCAGCCCGAATGAATACAGGTGCACAAAAAACAAACGCATCATTTTGTCGCCGGGGAGTTTCACATCTGCCTGCACCAGGAATATGTAATGCCCCAGATCGTGCGCCTTAAAATCTATCAAGGGATATTTAGAATAAACCATCGTCCCCAGTATTACGTGATAGCCGTAAGTATTATCCAGGTTGAACTTATGATCAACAAAGCCATTGGTGGTCGCTATTCTCTTAGTGTATTTATCGGTACTCCCATCGCGCATCAGCGAGTACTCAGGCAGGCAAAGTATATCAGGATCTTCGTCCTGAATCACTTGTGCTATATTTTTCTTGTCATCTTTGTTCAGGGGTTTGTTGAACAAGCCAAGGCCGTGCACATTCCAGCTCATTATTTTCACACGGTCTTCCGCGCGCTCCCAGTCATGTTTCGCGCCATAGTTCAATCCAAAGACAACGGTCACCAGCTTATAGCATATTACCAGGGCTATTAAAGAATTTATAGCACGCAACTTCTTAGTAGTAAACAGCCAACCAACAACAAAGAATACATTGGCAAGAATAGCAAAAGGAATGGTCAGGCTGAAAAGCGCCAGGTTCTTTACACTGGCAGGACTGACATAAGACGCCAGCATGCAGAGCATTAGCCAAACTATTGCTAAGGTATTAGCAATTTTAAAGGTGCTCTTTAATAACCTACGGAATATACCGGGGCGTTGTTCCACTGGTGGTATCTAATTTTCTTTGCTGGCTCTCAGCAGTATATCCTTCTCCTCCTTAGTAAGGGAGTCGTATCCCTTCTTGTTTATTTTATCCAGTATCTCATCAACACGTTGTTCTTCTGCTACTTGTTTTTTCTGCACACTGTTCAGTACATCACTGCGCTTGTGCGTGTGTTTCTTGTAGGCATCTTCTTTGGGCGTAAAGCTGCTACCTATCTTCCCGGTAACACTGTATAGCCAACTGCTGATGTCCTTACCACCTCTCAGCAATGTAATATATATAAAACCCATCAGCGCACCACCGGATATAAGCATCAGTTGTGCGCCGGCAAAGCCTGTGTACAACATCATCAACACACCAAATACGGACACCACCACCATCATCGGCACACTGAAATGCGGCGCTAAGTAAAACCTGTAATTCGGCGCTATGGTCACCGATGCGGCAGCAAGGGCTACAATACCCGCCTGTGCACCACCTAAGTGTGCACCGGGCGCTACTGCCCATGCAGGCACATATTGCGCCAGCATATAGAATATGCCACCCACTATCACCGAATAGAAGAACAAAGGCATCACATGCCTGAAGCCTATCATCATCTGTAGCAAACTACCGAAGCAATAAAGCCACACCATATTACTGAACATAGACCAGAAGCCCAGGTCGGTAAACACACCCGTTTGTTTTATATGAAACAGGCCGTAGGTAAATAACGTCCATACTTTGTACTTAAATTCCGGCAGAGCAGGAAGGGTGGTATTGCTCGTTATATTCTGCAATATCTCGATCTCGGGATATTCCATGATACGCATCACCGTAAGGGTAAAGTGAAATATCACAAACGCTGACCCTAACGCCACGATCAGTTGCAGCACCGCGTTATCCTTATAATACCTGGAAAAAGGCGAAGCAGAATATTTATTTGAGGTCTTTGGCATCTTCAATTCTTTAATAATAATGTCGTGTGTTTCTCCTGGCCCATATCTTCAATAGTATGAAGGCGAACAGCATACCTCCCAGGTGTGCAAAGTGTGCTACGTTATCACCTGCAGAGTTCTGAATACCATTGTACAATTCAAACAAAGCATAAAAGCCTATGAACCACTTAGCCTTAACGGGCACAAAGAAGTAGAGGTACAATAAAGTATTAGGAAACAAGTATCCAAAAGCAAAGAGCACACCAAACACTGCACCCGACGCACCTACTGTAGCCTCATCAAATACACCTTCTATATGTTTACCCGTGCCATAGTTGGTATAACCATACAGATGTTTATATAGCATTGTTTTTGAGTCGTTACTCATCGATATCGACGACGGATCCTGTTGCCAGGAGGCCAAATAGTTCCATGCATCAGCAGCAGATTGCGTGGTGGGAGGTAGCGGGATATTCTTTTTCAGGAAGATCTCATATTGATCGACTGTTGGATTTAGTTGATACGCATTAAAGGCATTATTTAATGTCTCGTATTGGTATCCTAATACACCAAGGTGGCAAAGTGCTGCCCCAAGTCCGCATATCAGGTAGAAGGTCAGGAACTTTTTAGGCCCCCACATATTCTCCAGCGTACTACCAAACATCCATAGGGCAAACATATTGGAGAACAGGTGCCAGAAGGTAAGATTGAGATCGTGCGCCGAACCGTGCATAAACATATGCGTCAGTATCTGCCAGAATCCAAAATGCTCCGAACGCCAGTAGTGAAGTCCCAGGTAATCCGCAAGGTCTATACCCATACTACCCAGGGCAAATTGCCCCAGCACGAACAACACATTAATGATGATCAGGTTCTTTACAATTACCGGCAATAACTGAAAACCCCTCGGCCTGAAATCTGTCATATCTTATTTTATTCTTTTATAGCCAAACAACTCTACCGTGTAAAATTATGGATTTAAAACTTTCAACCCCTACAGCGATATATATAATATACGAACGAAACACATTCCCCATTTGAAGGGGGCAGGGGGGATGTCGGCTCGCAAACAATTACGCAACATATTCCCCCTTCAGGGGGTTAGGGGGCCGACTCACGACTTCCCCTTCAACAACTCTATCACTCCCTCCTTCTGCAATATCCTGTACCCTATCCTGTCATTCGAGATACCTTCCTTCAAATGATAGGTAAACCGGAAATTATCTCCCGCCATCTCCGTAATGAAATGTGCAAACTGTATCTCCTCCCGTTGGCTGAATTGCTGCGCCACTTCATACAGGTGGGTAGACAGTATCATCAGGTGGTCGGGGTGATTCAACAGGCCTTCTATTACTGCTGAAGTACACTCATAGGCGTCATGTACATTGGTGCCTTTAAAAAGTTCGTCCATCAGCACGAGGTGAGGTTCTTCTTTCAGTAGCTTTTGTGCGGTCATTTTCATACGTTGCACTTCGGCAAAGAAGTAGCTTTCCCCTTTTAGTATATCATCCTCCACATGCATGTTGGTAATGATACCTTCCAGGAAGCTGATGCTCAGCGATGAAGCAGGAACGCCCATACCCAGATGCGCCAGCAAAGCACTCACACCAAGCGAACGCATAAAGGTCGTTTTCCCCGACATGTTCGCGCCCGTCAGCAACAGGAAGTTTCTCTTTTTGCTAAAGTCTATATCATACGGTACCGGATTCTCCAGCAACGGATGATACATCTGGGTAGCCGAGAACACAACAGGTCTTGGTGGCTGCAACGTCGGGAACACCCATTTATTATTAATGGTCGCTTTCGCCATGCTCTGCCACGCGTCAAGGCGCGCATAGTGGTTCATCAGGCGATAGACAGTATTCTTCATCTCCCTCCTCGCACGATAACTCAACTTGGAGAGTTCAGCGTAAGGGGTTTGTTTACTTACTTTTACCAGGTCAGCCGTCAGGCGGTGCCCGAGGTTTTCTTCTATTTCTTTCAACTCTCTTTTCAGGAGGGCAGGGACTTCATGCTCTTGTGCAATGGCTGCCAGCTTGGTACACCCTCTCAGGAAATCCGCTAAATGCGACAAGGAAAATTCCGTAAAAAAATATTCATTGCGGTTGAATAGCTTTTGAAACATCACCCCCACACTAAAAGTCAGTCCCCTCGGTGGTGTCGCCACATCAGCCGACTCAAAAAATTTCTCCAGCATCAGCATAGTGCCGTTGGAAACATCTGTTGGCCAAAGTGATGTATGCTTTGCCCAGAACTTTACAGCATCCTGCAGTTCCTGCAATGCCTCGTAGTTATCCGGCGGCGCAGTGATATGCCTGCGTAGCGTATCCCTGCCCGCATGGGTAGTAGTATTATCCAAAAGGCCAAACACTCCCCCGCCCGAGTCCTGGCTGAAGATAGAAAGGTCTTTTAATGTGATCTTGTCATTTTGCATTACCTGTCAAATGAGAGCCTTTTTCCGCGTACAGTATCGTTCACTCGTCCATTCTCATACGCTATTTCCCCGTTCACTAATGTATAACGTATCTCCGCAGGGAAATCGTGTCCTTCCAGCGGCGACCATCCGCATTTATACAGGAGGTTGTCTTTGCTTACTTTGGTATTGCTGTTCATATCCACCAGCACTATGTCCGCCCAGTAGCCTTCGCGAATGTATCCGCGTTTCTCTATCTGGAAACAGATAGCCGGGGCATGACACATTTTCTCTACTACTTTCTCTACAGATATTTTTCCTGCTTTTGCATACTCCAGCATCATCAGCAGGGAGTGCTGCACCAGTGGCAACCCGCTCGGTGCTTGCTGGTAGGGTTGTTGCTTTTCTTCCCAGGTATGTGGCGCGTGATCGGTGGCTATTATATCCAGCCTGTCGTCAAGCAATGCTTCCCAAAGGGCTGCTTTATTCTCCGGCGCTTTTATAGCAGGATTACATTTTATCAGGTTGCCCAGTTGTGCGTAGTCATCAGCAGTAAAGTGCAGGTGATGCACGCATACTTCATTGGTAATTCTTTTATCCGCAAGAGGCAGCATATTGCTGAACAGTTGCAATTCTCTCGCTGTTGATATATGTAGTATGTGCAGGCGCGCATTGGTTTGCTTGGCCAGTTGCACTGCCGAGAACGAACTTTCAAAGCAGGCTTCCGTATCGCGTATCAGCGGATGGTAAGACGCATTGTCAGCATCAGGATACTTTAGTTTGTTGGCATTTATCACTCTTTCATCTTCACAGTGGGTTGCTATCAGCAGCTCACTTTCAGAGAATATTTTGTTGAGCGTTACGTAGTTGTCCACCAGCATATTCCCCGTGCTGGAGCCCATAAATATTTTCACGCCGCACACGTCTTTTTTCCTCGCATTGGTCTTCAGCACTTCATCTGGGTTATCATTCGAAACGCCCATAAAGAAGGAATAGTTCGCTACCGAAGTAGCTGCCCCTATCGCATATTTATCTTCCAGCAGTTCTTGTGTCAGTGCCGCAGGAACAGTATTGGGCATTTCCATAAAGGAGGTAGTACCGCCGGCTACTGCGGCTCTTGCTTCGCTGCCTATATTGGCCTTGTGCGTCAGTCCCGGCTCACGAAAGTGTACCTGGTCGTCTATTACTCCGGGGAAGAGGTGCAATCCATCGGCATTTATTTCTTTAACATTTCCTGTTAAACCAATGTTATTGCCGATTTTTTCTATGCGTCCCTCCTTAATTAGTATATCTTTACGCTCTGTGCGCCCTTCATTTACGACTAAGGCATTCTTTATTAACAAACTTGACATAGCTGATCTCTATAAATAACAGATTGATACGATTATTTTTGAAGCAATTTAACGCTTTAAGCACACGCAAACCTCATGTTATGAGTAAAAAACTACTTTTCTTTCTTACCCTTTCATTATCTGCGACCGTAGCGGGTGCGCAAACAACATATATACCGCTTAATTCTGTGGAATACCAGATACTCGACCGCCTGGAAACACGCTCGGGTTCACTTTCCGGTGAATTGTTCCTCACGGCCAAGCCGGTGATGCGCAAGAGTGCGGTGAGTTTCCTCTCAGAGGTATCAAAGAATTCAAGCGCCACTTCCCTCAGCAAGATAGACAGGTATAATATCTCCCGCAGTATCTCTAAGAGCGGTGAATGGGCTGAAGAGCGCAACGGTGCCATAAATTCTAAATTACCCTGGTTCAAAACCTTCTACAAAAAGCAACCTGACTTTCTGCATGTCAATGAAGACAATTTCTTCCTGGTAGTCAATCCGGTAATAAGCTATCAATATACCAATGAGCAGAACAACGCCAACAGCCTCTTCTGGAGCGGCCGTGGTTTTGAAGCGCGTGGTATCATTGCCGATAAGGTTGGTTTCTATACGTATTTTACCGACAACCAGGAACGTGTTCCTTCTTTTGTCAACAACTGGATAGGCAAGTATGGCGCTGTTCCGGGCGGGGATTTCTACCAGACTCCTAAACCGGGCGTATTCGACTATATGCAGGCAAGGGGTTACATAGATTTCGCTGCGGTAAAAGACCATATCAATGTTACTTTCGGTTACGACAGGCATTTCCTGGGTGATGGTATGCGTAGCCTTTTCCTGAGCGACTTCGCTGCGGGGGCTGCATTCTTGAAACTCACCACTAAGGTCTGGAAGCTCAACTACCAGAACTTATATATGGAGCTGACACCACAATACACGCGCGGTGCTGATCGCCGCCTGCCACACAAATACGCTACCATGCACCACCTGAGTGTGAATGCAACCCGTTGGTTGAATATTGGCGTGTTCGAGTCGGTGATGTTCAGCCGTCGCGACAGGTACGAATTTGGTTACCTGAACCCGATCATCTTCTACCGCCAAATCGAACGTTACATGGGTAGCCCGGATAACGTGAACATCGGTCTGAACGCAAAAATAATTATCGCCAAACACGTCCAGCTTTACGGACAAATTCTGCTGGATGAATTCAGGGCAAAAGAACTATTCAGCAACAGCGGATGGTGGGCCAACAAATATGGCATACAAGCCGGCCTGAAATACTTCGATGCCTTCACTATCAGAAACCTTGACCTGCAAGGTGAGATCAACATAGTACGTCCTTACACTTACTCTCACTACGATAGTACAGCCAACTATACACACTACAACCAGCCAATGGCGCACCCGTTAGGTTCCGGCTTTGCTGAAGCGATAGGCGTTATCAGGTACCAACCGGCAAAGAACCTGTTCATTACCCTGAAAGGTATGTTCTACAGGCAAGGACAGGACACTACAGGGTCTAACTTCGGTAGTAACATCTTTATGGAGTACGATACCCGCAGTACAGGCGATTTCGGCATCGGGCTGATAAACGGCGTACCGGCTAATTGCCTTACACTCGATGGCCTCGTTTCATACGAGCTACGCCCTAACCTGTTCATAGACCTCGGCGCTACCAACCGCCGCTTCACTTACGACAACAACTTTCTGCCCGAACAAAACACCACCTACATCTACGGCGGACTCAGATTAAACATCGCCCGAAGAGATTATAATTACTACTAGTAATACTTCAAAATATAAAAGGAAAGCCGCTCAATGAGCGGCTTTCTCTTTTTATAAAACTCAAGTCATTGCGAGGAACGAAGCAACCTCACGAAATGTGTATCAAAATAACACTTGTCATCCTGAGCCCCGCGAAGGATCTATCCACCTGAGCCACTCGCACCAAACTAACTTAACCCAAAATGCTTCGTCGCCATCTCTTCCACAGCCTTACCAATAGCCAGTGCGGCAGTAGCCGCCGGTGACGGTGCATTCAGCACATGTATGGCATTGCCCTTCGCTTCTATCTTAAAGTCATCTATCATATTCCCTTCCTTCGAAAGCGCCATAGCCCTCACACCAGAACGTCCCGGGGTAAGATCATCCATCTCAAGCGTCGGTATCAGCTTCTGCAAACGCTTCAGGAAATATGCTTTCGAGAACGCCCCACGATATTCATCCAACCCGAAGCGCCAGTGCTTCGCGAAGAACTTCCAGGTACCACCAAAGCCAAATGCCTGCGTGGTATCTTTTAAATTAAAGTCCGTCTTGCCATAACCCTCCCGTTTGAAAACGAAGACTGCATTAGGCCCGCACTCTATCTCCCCATTGGTCATACGCGTAAAGTGCACACCAAGGAAGGGGAACTGCGGATTAGGCACCGGGTATATCAGGTTCTTCACCTTCTTATGTCCCTTCTCTGTCAGGTCGTAATAATCCCCACGGAAACCTACAATAGCACTATCGGTACCTGTGCCTTCTTTATTAGCAATACGGTCACTTTGCAATCCGGCGCAAGCCACAAGGAACTTAGTCTCAAAGTCACCGCTATTTGTTTTGATGATAGTCTTGTTATCCTTCTTGATAAATTCCTTCGCTTCAGTACCCAGGAAAACTTTACTTCCTGCAAACTTCCCTTCTATCAGTTCTGCCAACTTTTTGGAAAAGCCCACATAGTCTATGATGCCCGTGCAGCCCACCCATATCCCGGCTATACCTTCACAATATGGCTCTATCTCTTTTATCTCCGCCGCTGTTATCAGGCGAAGGTCTTCTACTCCATTAGCGATACCATTGTTATAGACCTTGTTCATATGAGCCAGCTCGCTCTCTTCTGTCGCCACTATTATCTTGCCACATATATCGTGCTTTATGCCATGCTCTTTCGCAAAAGCTACCAGTTCACGCCTGCCTTCCACACAATTCTTCGCTTTATACGACCCCGGCTTGTAATAGATACCCGAGTGTATCACCCCGGAGTTACGCCCCGTCTGGTGCGCGGAAACACTATCCTCTTTCTCCAGGACAGCTATTTTAAGATGGGGATATTTTGTATTGAGTTTGTATGCCGTAGCGAGGCCTACACAGCCACCGCCTATTACTACTATATTAAATGAATGGGTACTCATTGAATGATTTTAAAGTTGCGCAAAGGTAAGGATATGAAGGAAATGCTATTGAACTCCCCTCCTGTTTTTAGGAGGGGATGCTGAAAAAAAAACAGCGAAGCAGGTTTTTTCAGCCAGGGAGGTTGACTTGAGCAGCTTTACAATTCCTTCCTCAACCTCGCCACAGGAATATTCAGCTGCTCTCTATACTTGGCAACAGTCCTGCGGGCAATGTTATAACCCTTTTCCTGCAGCATCTCCGTGAGCTTCTCATCAGAGTATGGTTTCTTCTTTATCTCACCACCTATGATGTCGTTCAGGATAGATTTCACCTCGCGGGTAGAGACCTCTTCACCACTTTCCGTTTGCAGTGCTTCGGAGAAGAAGTATTTTAATTTATAAGTACCAAACTCAGTTTGCACGAACTTACTGTTCGCCACACGCGATACAGTAGACACATCAAGGAAGGTCATTTGTGCGATATCTTTCAATATCATCGGCTTCAGGGAAGTATCATCTCCTGTAATAAAGAATTCTTCCTGGAACTGCAATATCGCCTGCATGGTATGCAACAGCGTATGTTGCCTTTGCTTGATAGCATCTATGAACCACTTGGCCGAATCCAGTTTCTGCTTGATGAAGATCAATGCTTCCTTCTGGCGTTTATCTTTTTTATCGCTTCTGTCGTAAGCGCGCATCATCTCTTTATACCCTTCCGAAACACGAAGCTCCGGTGCGTTCTTAGAGTTGAGCGATAGTTCCAGCTTACCGTTGTTGTTGAACACGAAGAAGTCGGGTATCACATAGCTCTCCGCTTTGTTCAGCACTGCGAATGCAGAGCCCGGCTTGGGGTTCAGCTTGATGATGATATTGATGACCTCTTTAAAATCTTCGGCATTCAGCCCCAGCTGGCGTTGTATCTTATCATAGTGCTTCTTGATGAATTCATTGAAGTGATCATCAATGATCTCAATAGCATTTTTTACTTCTTTACTCGGCGGGAATCTTTTCAGTTGCAGTAGCAAACACTCTTGTAGTGTCCATGCGCATACGCCCGGCGGATCAAACTGTTGTATATCGTTTATCAGCAGGTTCACTTCATCCAGGTCGGTCTCTATACTCTGCCCGAATGCCAGGTCATCCACTATCGCACCCGGTTCCCGGCGCAGGTAACCATCCTCATCTATGCTGCCTATTATTTGTTCTGCTATTTTTTGTCTCCGCTCGTCCAGCTCCAACATACCCAGTTGGTCCAGCAGGTGGTCGTGGAAACTGTTCTCCACACTTACCGGAGTGCTCTGGCGTTCTTCTGCGTTATTATAGTAGTCGTCACTGTATCCACCACCATCATCATCTTCATGACGAAGGAAATCATCCAGGTCCACTTTATCAGCCGTATCATCACTCAGTTCCACTTCACCATCATCAGAGTCACTATCAAAGTCATCACTATTATCCTGCAGGTCATATTCATCAGTAGGCGCTTCTTCCTCACCTGTTTCCAGGGCGGGGTTTTCCTCCAGTTCTTCCTTTATCCTTTCTTCCAGGTTGGCCGTAGGGATTTGCAGCAGTTTCATGAGTTGAATCTGCTGGGGCGATAGTTTCTGTAATAGCTTCTGCTGGTGACTCTGTCTTAGCATTCCTTGGTCTGTGGCTACAAAAATAAAGCTTAAAGGTACAAAACCACGTTATATCCTCAGTATTTAGCCACATTGGCTGTATTAAGTATGTCTTAGCAGTATGTTAAAGCGTTTCCTAAATAGAATGATGTTTTGTATATTTCTGCCAAATGACTACGGACTAGTGAGCATGAGTAAAAGACCATATATATCTCCATCCTTTTCCTATATACCACTGGAAGAGACGCTTGAGATATTACCTAAGAAAAAACAACTATTTATAGGGATACCCAAGGAGACTTCCTTCCAGGAGAACAGGGTGGCTTTAACACCTGAGGCGGTGAGCGTACTGGTAAACAACGGCCACGATGTGGCTGTGGAGCACTGTGCCGGTGATGGTTCTTTCTACTTCGACAGCGACTACAGCGAGGCAGGAGCGCGTATAGTATATGATAAGGCAGACCTCTACAAGGCTACCACCATCATTAAGTCTGCCCCTATCTCTGAAGAGGAGATACCATTACTGCAACCCAACCAGGTAGTCATCTCTCCTATACATCTACCGTTCCTCAAGACGGATATGATGGAGCAACTCACAAAAAAGAAGATCATAGCCATAGCCTTTGAGTCTATTAAAGATGATTCAGGTACCTACCCTATAGTTCGCTCTATGAGTGAGATAGCAGGCAGTTCAGCAATATTAACTGCCGCTAAATATTTAAGCAACGTACACAACGGAAAGGGTATCCTCCTCGGGGGTATCTCCGGCGTACCACCTGCAAGGGTATTGATAATAGGTGCGGGCGTAGTGGGCGAATCAGCTACACGGACGGCACTGGGCCTCGGGGCTTCCGTAAAGATATTCGACAACTCCATCTATCGTCTCATGCGCCTGCAGAACAATATAGGCCGCAGGTGCTTCACTTCGGTGCTCGACCCGGTTACGCTGGCGGAAGAACTGGCCAATGCCGATGTAGCCGTTGGCGCATTGAAACCTGTTAATGGCCTTACCCCTGTAGTAGTAACAGAGAACATGGTGAGCATGATGAAAGCAGGCTCGGTGATAGTGGATATCAGTATAGACCGCGGTGGCTGCTTCGAGACCTCGAAAATGACGACCCACGAAAACCCGATATTCAAAAAGTATGATGTGATACACTATTGTGTACCTAATATAGCCTCCAGCGTATCGCGCACCGCATCCCGCGCTATCAGCAATGTACTGATGCCGATGATGCTGCAATGTGCCGACATGGGCGGAATGGAATCGTTGATACTGGCCAAGCAGGGCATCCGTAATGGCGTGTACCTGTACAAGGGAAGCGTTACCAACGCGCACCTGGCCAAGCGGTTCGGATTTAAATATACTGACCTAGACCTGTTACTTGCTTCGCAAAGCTAAAGCGAAAGACATTTATGCCGAATAACAGAACGAATAAGACGATAGCCGGATACCACCTGTTGATGATACTTTCAGCAGTAGACTTCCGCGTAGGCGAGAAAGAAGATAACGTGATACGCGAGTACCTGGTAACGGAATTTCCTTTCCGGGTAAACCTGGATAAGCAAATGGAAGTTATCAGCCGACTGAAACCCGATGAATGGGAAGCCCACTTCCTGAAAATGATGGATGATTTCTACGATGATGCCACCCCTGAAGAACGCACCAAACTTATAGACTTCGCCGTACAACTCGCAGCAGCAGATAATGTGATCACCAAAGAAGAGAACCACTACCTCAATCACCTCTTCCGCGCCTGGGAACCGGAAAGGGAGTAAACCACTCGCGTCATTGCGAGGAACGAAGCAACCTCACGAAGTACTTATCAGAATAACACGTCCCCTCTTGAGAGGGGTTAGAGGTGTGTAAATACTCGCAAAAGAACTACCCTCTCAGCCCAAACCACAAAAGCATCAGTATCCCCGCTATGATACGATAGATACCAAACACCTTAAAGCCACGCTTTTGCAGGAATGCTATGAAGCCTTTGATCGCTATCATAGCTACTATGAAGGACACTACTGCACCTATACCAAAGATCATCAGGTTATCACTGTTTTGTGTCAGCACTTCATAACCTTTCATGTCTGCGCCACCGGTATCGCTTTTCCAATCTTTCAGAACCAGTGAGTAGCCGGTAGCAGCAGCCATTGTAGGCACAGCGAGGAAGAAAGAAAATTCCGCTGCCAGTGAGCGGGTTAGCTTTTGTTGCATACCACCAATAATAGTAGCGGCACTACGGCTCACACCGGGTATCATAGAGATACATTGCCAGAGGCCTATTACAAATGCACTTTGCTGTTTGATTTGCGGCTCTTCTGTAACGGTTGGATTCTTGAATACTTTATCAATGAACAACAACACGATACCACCCAGCACCAATGTAACAGCCACTGTAACCGGGCTCTCCATAAATGCTTCAATAGCATCATTGAACAGGAAACCCAACACCAAAGCAGGTATCACCGCGATAAAGAGCTTTACATAGAACTGCCATTTGCTGAAGTCAACGAATTTCTTCCAGTAAAGAACTAATACCGAAAGTATCGCGCCTAGCTGCACACATATTTCAAACAGTTTGGTGAATGCATCATTCGGCGTTCCCATCAGTGAGTGGACCAATATCATATGTCCTGTGGAAGAAACGGGTAAGAATTCTGTAATGCCTTCTACTATGCCTAAGATGATCGCCTCGAAAATATTCATACGTTATGGTATGTTGAGATATTTGTGTGTCTGTAAAGATAATTGCCATTCAGGATGTTGCTGAATGTATTCTATTATGCCCGGGGTCATTTCAGCGGCCTTGCTCCACTCGGGTTGCAGGTATAGCTTACAGGTTTCAGGAACCTCTGCTGCATGTTGTTCCGCCCACTTATAATCCGACTTGTTGAAAACGATTATTTTCAACTCATGCGCCAGCTTCATGCATTCAGGTAATGGCGCTTTGAATTTCTTAGGAGATAAAGTCACCCAGTCAAATGTACCCCTCATCGGAGATGAACCCGAAGTTTCTATGTGCACCCTGAAGCCTGCTTCGTGCAATGCATCGCAGAGATAAGTGAGGTCATGCATCGCAGGCTCTCCACCTGTTATCACCACTATCCTACCGGGGTGTGCCGATGCTGTACGCACCATTTCATCTACACTCATATGCGGGTGCGCATCCACGTCCCAGCTCTCTTTCACGTCACACCATACACAGCCTACATCACAACCACCGAGGCGGATGAAGTATGCTGCCTGTCCGCTATATGCACCTTCACCCTGCAGGGTATAGAAATGCTCCATTACGGGATATGAAATTGTATTTATTGTTGTATCGCTCACTGTATTATTTACTCCTCTGCTTCGCAGCCTCTAATGTATTCTTCATCAATCCGCAGATAGTCATTAATCCTACGCCTTTAGGTACAGGAGTTATGTAACTGCACTTAGGCGCTACATTATCAAAGTCCACATCACCTACCAGGCGGGAACCGCTTTTCTTAGTAGCATCATCTATTCGGTTGATACCAACATCTATCACAATAGCGCCCTCCTTTACCATATCTTCTGTTACATAGCGTGGGCGGCCAATAGCTGCTACTATTATATCAGCCTGCAAACAAATTTCTTTCAGGTTCTTTGTCTTGGAATGGCAGATAGTAACGGTACAGTTCCCGGGATTACCATTGCGCGCCATCAGTATCGACATCGGCATACCCACTATATTGCTACGGCCTATTACCACGCAGTGCATACCTGTCGTATCTATCCTGTAATGTTCCAGCATCAGCAATATGCCATAAGGCGTTGCCGGCAGGAATGACGGTTGGCCCAAAACCATTTTACCTTGTGTGATGGGATGAAAACCATCCACATCTTTAGCAGGGTCTATAGTATTGATAGCTGCATCGTCTGAGATGTGTTTAGGCAATGGTAGTTGCACCAATATGCCATCGATGTTATCATCAGCATTCAGCTTTTTTATTTCTTCTATCAGTTGCGCTTCGGTGATATCCGTTTCAAAACGCAGCAAAGTGGAATCAAAACCCAGCTCATCACAAGTTTTTACCTTGTTGCCTACATAGGCTTCACTGGCGGGGTTGTTACCTACTAATATTGCAGCCAGGTGTGGCTTTTTATGCCCCAGGGCGACCAACTTAGCGGTTTCTTCCTTTATTTCTGTTTTGATATGTGCTGATACAGCAACGCCGTCAAGAATTTGCATGGCGCAAAGATAATGATAATATATTCTCCTTTGAAGGTGGCCCGGAGATGTTAACCCTCGCTCTACAGATCCACCATTTCATCCAGCATATCCAGAAACAACTTCATCTTGAGCTTCATATTATACTCGTAATTGATATTCATCTTTACCTTTCCATTACTATCTGTAGATTTTTTCTCAAAGTGGCTTTCACCTTCTGATATCTTAATAGTCTCACCCTTCAGGTATATCCAGCACCTCCACCATTGAGAATCCATAGTGGGTATCGTTTCGACAACATTCTTGCCCTTCACTTTTATCATAGCGCTGAAAGGCTTTACCTTCTCCTTCTTTATGGTAGCAAGGTTAGTATCCAGGAACCTCCAGACACCGGCAGCCGTTTCCTCATTTAATATCTGTGTCTCTTTACTCCTGTCAATATACAAACTTGTCTTTCCATCCTTCTTCCACAATATGTAGGCGTGCTCCCATGGCTCAGACCTGTAGTCTGGATAATTATAAGTGACGATAGTATCTACCTTTTGCTCGAGTAAGTTTGCAAAAAATTCATTGCCTGACTTCGTGATAGTAGGATCTGTCTTCTCTTTTTGCGCTGTAGCCTGGTAAAATGTGATAGTAGAAAATACCAAAGCCATTATTTTATAAATCGACATTCCTGACATTATTTCTGTAAACTTAATATTATTCTCTATTGCGGTAAAACATCCGCTTGTAACAGATTCAATGTGGATATCATTTCCTCATCCTCACACTACATTTTCGTAATTTTATTCTGTTCTTAAAAGGTTGAACAAAGCTCTTTCATTACTGTCATTAACAATATGCACTATCCGACCTGAAATCCAATACAGGTAACGATTTCACCGATATCAAAACTTCACTACGCTGCACAGACAATGCACAAGTTCGCACACACACAGCACAAGCCTGCATAGACACTGCACAAGTCTGCGCAGACATTGCACAAGCCTGCACTGAAAAATACCTACTTCAAATATCACCGGACATAAAATGGACATAAAACTCCCACAAACCGGACATATGAGTACACAAAAGGGACATGAGCGGACACATAGCGCCCATAAACCGGACATAAAAACCCCACAAAATGCCCATAAAAAAAACATTACCCCTTACCGGGCTTGCCTTTCAAAAAAAACACTTCAAAAAAGGGGACATAAAAATGATATCCACACGGGTAATGCTTTTCTCTCAAAAGCAATTACATTTCCTTATTCATTTTAATACACAAGATCATGAACATTAATTTCACACCCTTCCCGAAATTAACAACCGAACGTTTAGAACTCAGGCGGCTCACTTTAGCCGATGACAACGAGATATACTTCCAGCGTTCTGATAAGTCTATGAACCAATTCGTGGATAATAAGCTGTGTGAGTCTATTGAAGAAGCAAGAGCCTGGATAGAAATGATCGAAAAAAACATTGTCAATAACGAATCAATATTCTGGGGTGTATGCATCAAAGGTGAAGAGAAGATAATGGGCGGCTTCTGTTTCTGGAATATTTCCGTAGAAGAGGAAAAAGGAGAGATAGGCTTTGGCATATTTCCGGCCCATCAGGGAAAAGGTTTTATGAACGAGGTATTGCAAGTAGCCCTGAAATACGGATTTGATGTACTGGCCTTCAAGCGTATTGAAGGATACACACACCATCAGAACATGGCCTCTATTCGTGTAATGGAAAAGAATGGCTTCCGGCTTAAAGAAGAACAGCCTGAAGATGCTGACCCGTATGTGGTGTATGAGCTGTTGAAGCCCATTTAATGAGCCTGCACCTTCTCGTGCTGTCGGGTGTTTCCACCCAACATACTCGCGAAAAACAAGTAACTGGTAGCGTGATTATCGTTTATTTAAAGAGATAGACTAATTTCCCATTCTGAAATTCTGAACAATGAAAGTAAGGGACATAATACAGGCGATCGAGGCATTTGCCCCGGCCGCGTACCAGGAGAGTTACGACAACAGCGGCCTGCAGGTAGGTGATATGAACGCCGATGTAAAAGGTTGCCTGCTGACGCTGGATGTGACCGAGGAGATAGTGAAGGAGGCAATGGACAGGGGTTGCAATATGATCGTTGCCCACCATCCCATAATATTTTCAGGGCTGAAGCGGCTGACAGGTGGCAACTTTGTACAGCGCGTAGTGCAGATGGCGATAAAGAACGACATTAATATATACGCCTGCCATACCAACCTGGACAATATGCGGGCAGGTGTAAATGCCAAAATAGCTGAGAAGCTGGGCCTGGTAAAAACCCGCATCCTCAACCCGATGAGTGATACGCTTCGTAAATTATATACTTATGCTCCTCCCGGTGTTGCTGATAAAGTACGGGAGGCCATGTTTGCTGCCGGTGCGGGAGAAATAGGCAATTACGAGGAATGCAGCTTCAGCGCGACAGGTACGGGAACTTTCCGACCTAATGAAAATGCAAACCCTGCAGTGGGGCAAGCGGGCGGACCGAGAGAGACCAATGAGGAGGTGAAAATCGAAGTTCTGGTTCACAGGCATAATGAATGGACAGTAGTAAAAGCCATGAAAGAAGCCCATATATATGAAGAAGTGGCTTATGAATTAGTTCCGCTACTGAACCCGAATGCAGAAATGGGGGCCGGCATGGTAGGTGTACTACCCGAGCCCATGGACGAAATGGCCTTTTTAGCCCATATTAAGGACAAAATGAAGGCAAATTGTATCAAATACACCCAATTAAGCGGCAAAAAGGTGCAAAAAGTAGCAATTTGTGGTGGATCGGGTAGTTTTCTCCTGAAGGATGCCATTAAGGTGCAAGCTGATGTGTTCATCACCTCCGACTTTAAGTATCACCAGTTCTTCGATGCTGAAAACCGGATAGTGATAGCCGATATAGGGCACTACGAGAGCGAACAATATACAGTTGAATTATTTCTCGATATTCTTACGGAAAAATTCCCTAATTTTGCCTTCCTTTTATCAGGTTTATCAACTAATCCCGTAAAATATTTTAATTAATATATGGCTACTGTAAAAGACTTTTCAGTTGAGGAAAAGCTGGTCGCGGTTCTCACCTTACAAAAGATCGATTCTAAAATAGATGAGATCAGGACCCTCAAAGGCGAATTGCCTATGGAGGTTAAGGACCTCGAAGATGAGATCGAAGGACTGAAAACGCGCCTTGGCAATATAGATGCTGAAATAGACAGCATCAACAGCTTCATTAATACAAAAACTGAAGGTAAAAAAGAAGCCCAGGCCCTCATCAAGAAATACGAAAAACAACAAGACAACGTAAAGAACAACCGTGAGTTTGAAGCTATCAATAAAGAGATAGAACTTCAGGAGCTTGAGGTGAAGCTGAACGAGAAGCACATTAAGGATGCCAACTTTGAGCAAAAAGAACGTGCTAACCAACGCATAAAAGCTGAAGAGAAAATAGCTGAAGTAGAAGTAGCACTGACTGCTAAGAAAGCTGAGCTGGAAAAGATCATAGCTGATACTGAGAAAGAAGAAAAAGAACTTTCTAAAAGATCAGAAGAAGCGAAAGAAAAAGTTGATGCACGTTTGATCTCTGCATACGACCGTATCCGTAACAGTTACCGCAACGGACTGGCTGTAGTGCCTGTACTGCGTGACTCTTGTGGTGGTTGCTTCAACGTGATACCTCCTCAGCGCCAGAGCGAAATCCGCCAGCGCAAGAAGATACTGGTTTGCGAACACTGCGGACGTGTACTGGTTGACAACGACCTGAACGAAACAGTGAAATTAGGCTCGTAATCCCGATACCGGATTTTCGATACTCAATAATATTAAAGCCCTCCGATAATTTCGGGGGGCTTTTCTTTTCATATTCTCTGCGCGGGAAGTTGTTGGTCAGGCGACCAACAACGGCAACAAAAAAATGCCTCCGGCAAAACCGAAGGCATCTTAATATTGTAGCGCTCTTTTAGATCGAGTATCTAGTTAGTATCGTGGTTCTCTTTAGGCTTCTTCATGATCGCATAAATTTCTATACCGAAACCTATAAGGATTAAGATCGGCGCAAGCGTGATGCGTTGGAAGCTGTAGATCTCTTCATAGTTGAACTTATGCGGATCAGGGCTTTTACCACCCGCCATCAGCGCGAAACCGATAAGTATCAGTACCACACCACCTATCATCCACATATAGTTGCTGCGTTCGAAAAGGAAAGACTGGTTGCCTATCGGCTGTGTATTTTTTGAAGGTACTTTAGAAGTTGACATAACGTTGATATATAAAGAAGATTAAGAAATTAATAAAGGTCGTCTACGTGCATTTTAAGATACTTCACTACAGATCTGTGTGTACTTGCTACTGATATCAATATACCCAGCACGATCATGATCGTCATGAGCAATATAAGCATACCCACATCATTCAGTACCCTGATAGCAGGGAGATAGTTTTGCGCTACGGATATTACAAGCCACAAACCTATTACTGCTATCACACCACTGATGAGGCCATTAATAACCGCACGCTTGTCGAACGGACGCGTGATAAAATTACGTGTAGCACCTACCATCTGCATGGTCTTTATCAGGAAGCGGTTACTGAACATAGCCAGGCGCACGGTGTTATCTATCAATATCACCACTATTGCGAAGAGCAATAATGATATTGCTGCGAGGATAATACTGATACGTCTGAAATTATGATTCATCTGATCTACCACTACGGTAGGGTAAGTAACATCGCGCACAACATTGCTCTGCATGATGAACTTCTTGATCTTCTGCAGGCTGTCGGGGTTTACATAGTTCGCGTTCAGCTTCATGGCTACAGAAGTGAACAGGGGATTGTAACCGAGGAAGTCCACAATGTTCTGGCCTTCTATGTCACTT
This sequence comes from Bacteroidetes bacterium UBA7674, assembly GCA_002483105.1. GTDB lineage: Bacteria > Bacteroidota > Bacteroidia > Chitinophagales > Chitinophagaceae > MKUN01. Next base: position 219,507 of record DLHG01000009.1, on the reverse strand, counting down.
TGTTCCTTGATAGCTTCTTCTTTAGTAATGATCCTTATCTCACGGGTAAAGGGCTGGGCATCAAGAATTGCCTTCACTTTTTGTACGTGCTCATCTTTCACATTATCATGAAAATCTACAGATACCTCTACATCTTCTTTGAAAGCGCGTGTAAGGGAGCGGCCATTGATGACCAACCAACCCAGTACCCCTAAAAGGAATAGCACGAGCGATACGCCGAGGATAGCATAGAAATATGAAGGTTTCGCTTTTTTACTGATCGCCATAATTCTTCTTAACGCTCAAAAATATAAAAAACAGCCAGCATTTGGGCTTTTATATTGTCGCATTCACCTTTTTTAACTTTGATAAGGATCGGGTTGCAATGCCTTTGCTATGATGAGATAAATGGGTATATTTTAAAAGCCGGAAAAATGACAAAATTTGTACATTCGCCCCAATAAATACCCCATACCCCCAAATGCAGGACTTAAGGCCATTTTTTGACGATGTACATTTTATAGAAACGAAAGAACAGGGAACATATGAGCCACTGCAATGGGGCGCTAATGTTCGCTGCTTCGTCAATGACAATTTTGACTGGGAAGATGCCGACATCGTGCTGGTAGGCTGCGGGGAATGGAGAGGTGAAGAAGATTCTGAGCTGACCAATGAAGGACCGGACGCAGTAAGGGAACAACTTTATAAATTATACAACTGGCATACAGGTATTAAAATAGCAGATGCGGGGAATGTCCGTCACGGAGCTACCGTAGATGACAGCAGGGCTGCCTTGCGCACCGTGCTGACCGAACTACATGCTGCAGGCAAGACAGTGATAGTGTTGGGCGGATCTCACGACCTGACGCTTCAGCAGTACGAACCATTCCGCAAGGAAGAAGAGATGATCAATGTATCGGTAGCAGACATGCTGATAGACCTTGATGAAAGCGAGGCTATCACCTCCCGTAGCTTCCTGATGGATATGATCACCAGCCAACCCAACTTTGTATCGCACTACAACCATATAGGCTTCCAGAGCTACTATGCACACCCACGCATGGTTGAAACACTGGATAAACTACGTTTCGACTTCTTCAGGCTGGGCAAAGCCCGCGAGCAGATGGAAGATATGGAGCCGGTGCTACGTAACAGCCACCTGTTCAGCTTCGACCTGAATTGTGTGAAGCACAGTGATGCGCCGATGAACGTCAACGGTTCGCCGAACGGTTTTACAGGAGATGAAGCTTGTATGCTTACCCGCTATGCAGGTATGAGCGGCTTGCTGTCTTCTTTTGGTATATATGGTTATAAAAAAGAGGACGATGTAAATGATATGACCGCCAGGCTCATCAGCCAGATGGTTTGGTACTTTATAGATGGCTACCTGGTGCGTAAAGCTGAGGCGCGTATCACCGACCAGGAGGAATTTGTGGTCTTCCATGTTTCCTTTACGGATAATGATACAGTGTTCCTGAAGAGCAAGCGTACCAACCGTTGGTGGATGCGCCTGCCTAACCAAAGCTATGTACCGTGCTCTTACAACGACTATGTACTGGCCAGCAGCGATGAGATACCGGAAAGGTGGCTGAGGGAGCAGGAAAGGTTGATGTAACTGACGCGAGTAAGCCCCCTACCCCCCTAAAGGGGGAATATGGAGAGTATGGTTGCTGAAGTAAATACTTCTGCTATGGCGGGTCCAAGCAGATGCTTGAACCAGTGGTATTTGCTAAATCTTATAAAAGCATTATATTTTAAATCAGTAAATTTGCAGAACCATTCCTGAGGGAGTGGTTTTTTTATAGTATTTGATAAAGGAGAAAAACGTTTGATAGAAAAGAATTCGATAAAGCAGGAAGAGAAAGCCGTATTGGTCGGTTTGGTCTATAAAGAGCAAACTGAGACAATGCTGATGGAGTACCTGGGTGAGCTGGCCTTCCTGGCAGAGACTGCGGGTGCAATAACGGAGAAGATATTCTTCCAGAAGCTACCGCACCCCGATAGTAAGACTTTTGTGGGTAAGGGTAAGCTGGAACAGATACGTGAGTATGTGCAGGCAAAAGGTATTACTCTGGTGATATTTGATGATGAGCTGACCGGCTCACAGATAGGTAATATAGAGAAGGTACTGAATGTACGCACGATAGACCGCTCTGACCTGATACTGGACATCTTTGCCCGCAGGGCGAAGACGGCATCGGCCAAGGTGCAGGTGGAACTGGCGCAATACCAGTACATACTGCCAAGGCTGAAGGGTATGTGGAAACACCTGGAACGTCAAGGTGGTGGTATCGGTTCACGCGGACCGGGTGAAACGGAAATAGAAACGGACAGGCGTATAGTAAAGGACAAAATATCCTTACTCCGCAAACGTTTGAAAGAAATAGATAAACAAGCTACGACACAAAGACAAGAGCGTGGCACCTTTATACGCGTAGCCCTGGTGGGTTATACCAACGTAGGTAAGAGTACTATCATGAACCTGCTGAGCAAGAGTGATGTGTTTGCTGAAAATAAACTATTCGCTACGCTGGATACTACTACAAGGAAGATCGTTTACGAGCAAACTCCTTTCCTGCTGAGTGATACAGTGGGGTTCATCCGCAAATTGCCGCACCATCTTGTAGAAAGCTTTAAAAGCACGCTGGACGAGGTTCGCGAGGCGGATATGCTGATACATGTGGTGGATATTTCCCATCCTGCATATGAAGACCAGATGGGTGTAGTGAATAAAACGTTACAAGACCTGAAAGCATTTGACAAACCGGTGCTCACCATCTTCAATAAAATGGACATGTATGAGAAAAACACCTTTGATGAATGGCTGGATGACGAAGTGAAGCAAGACATTCTTGCCCAACTGAAGAATCGCTGGGAGAATGAGACGGAAGGTGGCTGTGTATTCATTTCGGCAACGGAGCGGAGTAACATAGACGAACTTCGCAATACCATACTGGATAAGGTAAAAGCGCTATATGAAGAACGCTATCCCTACCTGACACAGTTCTATTAAAACAAATTTATTCTTAGAAGAAAATAAATATGATAAGCCAGTCTTACGATTGGCTTACATTTTCTTTTTTGCTATGCCTATGGATTTGAAAATTCGGTAACTTACTATGTAAGGAAATAACTCCTTAGAATAAAAAAAGAACCCCGATGAAGCCATTTACCAGGGAGCTACTGGTGACCACCAAAGTAGCGCAGCACTGGCAGTCGGACTTTGAGCAACAGGTAGACGAATTGATGTCTATAGTTGCGAAAGTGGATACTGAACACCATGTGCAAAGAGTGACCGAAGTATTGGATGTGTATCACAATACTACCGAGAAGGCAAGAGGTAAAAGAAAGAAGGTGCTACACAGCGATAAGCCCTTCGCATTCCTCACATTCCGTAACTAACTAATCAAGACATCTATCGACAAAATTTACTAAAGGACTCATTGCGGTAAAAATAGCTTCACATTTGGATGCCAATCCTTTTGTGGTCAGGTCTTTGTCTGCTATGGGCGTGCCGACAGTGAAGCTTTTCAGTTTGAGATAATCTATAGCGGGATTATCAGCCGAATAGCCTTGTGGTAATGTTTTCAGCGACTCCCCTTCCACCTTCTTGAAATATTTTTTAAAGTCCTTGGCGGCCAATATCTTTTTGAACTCGTCGAAATTGTAATCTATTTCCTGGCGCACTGCTTTCAGCAATGGTCCCGGGGGCATCCATATACCGCCACCCGCAAAGCTCTTGCCCGGTTCTATATGAATATAATAGCCCGGACCTTCATACTTGCGGCCACCCTTGCTGAGAAATGCCCCGAAATGGGCCTTGTACGGTGTCTTGTCCTTTGAAAAGCGGACATCCCTGAAGATACGGAATACACAGTTTTTAGCCTTCATGTTGGCTAATTCAGGTTCCAGAGGCGCTAAGCGAACCAGCAGGTCATCTACAAACACCTCAAAATCTTCCTTGGCAGTCTGGTAGCGGTCGCGGTTCTTGTCGAACCAAGGCTTGTTGTTGTTCTTGCCTAGTTGAGTGAGGAATTTTATGGTATCGGGGTGGAGCATGTGTTACGTTTACTTGCAAAATTAAGCGTTTGACTGGTAAATGAGGATTTAACTGCAAAGGCGGGGACACGCAAAGACTGGAGTGACCTACGCGAGTCAACCACCCCGCCCTGCGGGCACCCCTCCTAAAAACAGGAGGGGACAAAATGCATTTCGCGAGTCACCCCCCCGGCCTGCGGCCACCCCTCCTTGAAAAAAGGAGGGGAGTCGTGATTTTTTCAAAAAGCATAGTAAATAGTTAAATACCATGTAATCCTTAGGTTTTAATACCTTTGGGGTCCGTTTTTTGGGTAAGTTTGAAGAATAAATAATAACGAATAAGGAAGCATGAAGAGATTGGCGATATTAGGGTCTACCGGCTCCATAGGCACACAAGCCCTGGATGTGGTAGCAGCGCATCCGGACCTTTTTGAAGTAGAAATATTGAGTGCGCATAGTAATGCCGCATTACTGATAGAACAAGCAAACAAATTCAAACCCAACGCAGTAGTAGTAACCGATGAAATGAAATACGAATCGGTGAAGAATGCTTTGAGTTCATTACCTATAAAAGTGTTTAAGGGATCTGAGTCGCTGACTGAGGTTGTGCAATGGGATACAGTAGATATAGTGCTTGGTGCGATAGTAGGTTTTGCGGGTCTGCATTCCATATTAGCAGCCATTGATGCGGGAAAACGCATAGCGTTGGCCAACAAGGAAACACTTGTAGTAGCCGGCGATATAGTGATGCAGCGTGCTATAGATAAGAAAGCCCACATAATACCGGTAGATAGTGAGCACTCGGCGATATTCCAGTGCCTGGTGGGCGAGGATCTGAATAAGATAGAGAAGGTCGTGCTTACAGCATCGGGCGGTCCGTTCCTGGGGCGCAAACCCAATTACCTGGTGAATGTAAAGGCCAGCCATGCCCTACAACATCCTAACTGGACGATGGGCGCCAAAATAACCATTGACAGCGCAACCCTGATGAACAAGGGCCTGGAAATGATAGAAGCCAAGTGGCTCTTCGGGCTGACCAATGAGCAGATAGAGGTGATAGTGCATCCTGAGTCTATTGTACATTCACTGGTACAGTTCAGGGACGGCTCTCTGAAAGCACAGATGGGCTTGCCGGATATGAAGCTGCCCATACAATACGCCCTGGCTTATCCCCAGCGTATAGACAACGATTTCAAACGGTTTGACTTCAAAGATTACACAAAACTGAACTTTGAGCAACCTGATCATAAAACTTTCCGTAATCTTGCACTCGCGAAGGATGCGATGTATAAAGGCGGTAATGCGCCCTGCGTGCTGAACGCAGCTAATGAAATAGTAGTACATGCATTCCTGCAGAACAAAGCAGGCTTCTTGGAGATGAGCGATATGATAGAGAAGACAATGCAAACTGTCGCCTTTATAGAAAAGCCGTCACTGGAGGATTATGAAGCCTCAGACAAGGAAGCAAGGGCCATTGCTGCAGAACTCGTAAAAAAAGGCCAGCTTTCGATTTACTAAATTTATCTTTATCGCACGATGCAATTACATACAGTCTTATTAATGTCCGGCGGATGGGTTCAGGCCCTGCAATTACTGGCGGCACTTTCCCTACTTATCCTTCTTCATGAATTTGGTCATTTCTTTTTCGCGCGCCTGTTTGGTACACGCGTAGAGAAATTCTACCTGTTCTTCGACTTCCTGTTCCCGTTCTCAGGATTGCTCAATTTTTCTTTGTTCAAAAAGACAGTTGGCGATACCACCTACGGACTGGGTTGGTTCCCATTGGGCGGCTATGTGAAGATAGCAGGCATGGTGGATGAAAGTATGGATAAGGAAGCTCTTGCAAGGCCTCCTGAGCCGTGGGAATACCGCAGCAAGAAACCTTATCAACGCCTGTTCATTATGCTGGGTGGTATCATCATGAACGTTATTGTTGCGATGATCATCTACGCTATCATTTTTGGTGTATGGGGAGAAAAGTATTTGCCGGTACAAAATGCCAAGTATGGCATCATGGCCGACAGCACTGCCAAAAGCATTGGCTTGCAGAATGGTGATTACATATTGGAAGTTGGTGGGGCACCGGCTAAAAAATTCAATAAAATAGTTCCGGACATTATCTTCAATGAGGCTAATGCAATAAAAGTGCTTCGTAATGGACAGATAGTAACTGTACCTGTCCCTGCCGGAACCGTTAAGAGCATCATTAAAGCACAAAAAGGAACGTTCATACAACCACGTACCCCTACAGTAGTAGAAGCCGTTGCTAAAGGTAGCGCTGCTGAGAAAATGGGACTGAAGCCTAATGACAGTGTGATAGCAGTTAATGGCCAGCCAACGCCTTATTACGACCAACTGGAAGATATCAAATTAGCCTCAGCCGGTAAGCCCATTGCTTTCACTGTAGTTCGTAACAATCAAGTTGTAGAACTTAACGGCACTGTGCCCCAAGACAAATTATTAGGATTTGGACGTAAGCTTCCTGAAACATTCTTTGCTTACGACAAAACAGAATATAATTTTGGTAGCGCAATAGGCAGAGGCTTTACTTATACATGGGAGCAATTCGGCAATTACTGGCAACAACTGAAATTCCTGTTTACTTCTAAGGAAGTGAAAGCATCTGAAAGTGTGGGTGGTATAGTGAGCTTTGGTAAGTTGTTCCCTGAAGAATTTACATGGTTTGCTTTCTTGCAACTGACTGCCTTTATCTCTATCATACTTGCCTTCATGAACCTGCTGCCGATACCGGGACTGGATGGCGGCTATGTGATATTCCTGCTTTGGGAGATCATTACAAGGCGCAAGGTGAATGAAAAGGTAATGGAATATGCCACTACCGTAGGTCTTGTGCTGTTGCTGGGGCTGATGCTCTATGCGAATGGACTGGATGTGGTCAGGCTGTTTAAATAAAATGTTTTCAATTCTATCACTATAATATGAGCCTCTCTCGATCAAACCGAGAGGGGCTTTTTATTTGTGCGAGTAGGACCACCCGAGAAACCCACCCCGCCCTGAAAATAGGGAGGGAGTTTTATTGCTGCCAGTACAGATCATTGCCGAAGTAAATACTTCAGCTAATTTGGGTCAAGCAAATGCTTGAACCAGTGTTAGAAATTATTTAGAACAAAAAGCCCCTCTCGGTTAAACCGAGGGGGGCTTTCTATTTACAGGATAACTTCTGGCCTAGTTGGAACTATAAAAATCTCTGACCTTAGCGATCATTTGCGGATCAGTAAGATTATCTGAACTGTCTATAGTTATTTCTTTTGCTTTAAAATGCGCATCGTCCATCAGGAAGTTTTTGAATTGTTCCTGTGCTTTGCCTGCACCAAAGATCAACAGCTTGTCATAATTCAGCAGCAGACCTGATACTGATTTAAAGAACTTAAGCGTATCGCCCTGTTGCGCATTATTCACTGCATGCTCGTTGCCTGTGCTGTGCTCTGCTTTTACCTTGTTCTGTATCACATATTCCGCAGCTTCATTATCTTCTGCTGCTATGATGACAGCGTGGACATTATCTAAATGTACTCCTACGCATTGTTTCTTCTTGTTCATTATTCTGTATTTAATTATTGGATTATTTTGTCGAAACCAGTTTACCTGATTGGATGTTTCCGAAACTATCTGTTAACCTATAGTAGTAGATACCAGCCGGTAACTCCGTAGTGATGCTAGTTACCTTTTGAATTATGTCGGCTTTCATTACTTGTGTTCCTACTACATTATAGATGCTTAACTGACTAGTATTAGTGGTTGAGGCATTATTGACCGTTACAGTTAATGAACCTGTGAAAGGATTCGGATAGAATGTTGCTTCGCTGTCGCCCTGTGGGATATCCAAAGTAACAATACGATAGTAAGATGTCTTTCCATTATTATCTGTTTGTGCTATACGATAGTACTTAGACGGAGTAACGTCGGTAAAAGAGTAAGTCTGTTCTGAGTTATTCGTGCCGGCAGCTGCGTTTATTGTAGTTGCAGTCTGGAACGTTTTCCCGTCATTACTTTCGCTCAAGGTAAAGAACCCGTTATTTATTTCGTCAGTGGTCTTCCATTGTAAGAGTGCCTGCTGACCAACCATCTTACCTGAAAAATCGACCCATGAAACTGATAATGGTGGCGGAATACAAGAAGAAGAAGGAACGGTGACCGTGCTGGCAACCGTACTTAGTGCGCCTACGTTAGTCAGCGCCCTTCCGTCAAGTACCGAGCCTATCTTTAAACTGATAGCGCCATTGCTGACGATGGTACCTGCAAACTGTGAGTAGTCATTGATATCAACTGCGCCGTCAATTTTCCAGAAAACGTTTTTTGCCTGTGTGCCGTTTATCAACATTACCTTAGAATATGTGCCCGTAACCAAAGCACCGTTCATCTGGATAACAAAGACAGCATCCGGATTTCCTTCAGCGTCCAGGAATACTGTATCAATAAAAGTTGCCGCAGCGTTCATCAGGTAAGTGTGTGGAGTCAGTACCAGGCTGTTCCCAAACTGGGCAGGATACAAAAGCTCTATATCGTATGGTAATCCATTGAGGTAGTTGTATGCAATTGTAAGGTCTGAAGCCGCATTGATTGTTGACGGGTCGGGGATAAGGTGTATGATGCCATCTACTGTAAGGTCATCATATCCGGTAGTAGAACCCAGGTTTGTTCCTATATCACCTGTAACAGTTGTAATTCCGGCATTGGCCACCGGGCCATCACCAGAGAATAGTGCATAACAATCGATACTTCCCAAAGGTGCAGTGCCCGGACCGGTCAGGATCGCACTACCGCAGCCTTTCGGGATACGTGCCGTGATGCCATCTACTGTAATAGCCCCGCCTGTAGAAAGTGCCCTTCCTTCCAGTTGTGCGCCGGTACTCATATTGATCGCGGTATTGTGCGCGATAACAGACCCTTTCATTACAGAGTTTGTAGCCATACTAACGACGCCTTCCGCAATCCAGAAGACGTTACAAGCCATAGCACCATTGACCAACGCCACCTGCGAAGCCGATGTAGTAGCTAGTGCACCATCTACCTTAAATATGAATACCGCACTGCTATCGCCTTGTGCATCCAAAGTAAGTGTTTGGCTTAAGGAAGCATTTCCCGGAATTGTATAAACACCTTCGTTAACCGTGGTGTTGTTTCCTAACAGAAGACCCAGGGTTCCTGTCGCGGTGGTATTATATATATCTGTATAAGCTTGTTGCAAGTCACCCATTGTGAGCAGCGTGACGCCATTAGCAGCATACATGACACCATTTACATTACCAAAGCCGGTATTAGAACCAACCTGAGTACCCACATCACCTGTGAGATGAGTGGTACCTGTGTTGAGGACGGCACCATTAGAAGTGAAGAGAACGAAATTTTTTGCTGCACCGAGATCCGGGGTTTGTGCAAATGTGATAAAAGGCGAACCTATTAAGGTAAGCATTACTAAAGGGCGCAGCATATTGCTACGTAATAAAGAATAGAACTGTTTCATTTGTTTGTCGTTTGTTGTTACTTTAAAAGTAGGCAAAATATAGGCCGTGTTTTTAATATCTATCTTATTGAAAGTGAATATTATGATAACGTCTATTATCGTCAATTGTAATAGAGGTACTGGTCAGCGTATTGACTAAAATACAGGTCAGTGAATTTTGTGATTTGAATTAAAACTCAAAAACTACATATGATAGCGGAGTTGGACGAATCATAACTGATGGGCAAGAAAATGCTCAGTTATGAATTGTGCGATATATCATCTGTTTTTAAAAAGACACCTTGGCGTCATTTTTTATATCACTTTTGGGAATAGATAAGAACATGATAGAACAAAACATAAAACTCACGACAGACGCAGTCGTCTTCTGCGTGATAGATGAAAAGCTGATGGTGTTGCTGGTAAAACGAGGTAACGACCCATATAAGGGAATGTGGAGCTTTCCCGGCGGTTTCCTGGAAGATGATGAGGAACTGATAGATGGTATGAAACGGGAACTGGAAGAAGAAACGGGCCTGAAAATCAAAAATGCTAAACAGCTGAAGGCTTATGGTGGTGTGAATAGAGACCCACGCGGGCGGACAGTGTCGGTGGCATTTGTGGCACTGATAGAGCAGAAGGATAGTGAAGTAAAGGCCGGAGATGATGCGGCAGAAGCAGAATGGCATAACATACATGACTTACCTGAGCTGGCATTTGACCATGCGGTGATATTGAAGGATGCGTTGGCGAGTTTGGATGATGCGCTATAGGTGGTATATTTCCTTCGCTAGCCTGTAAGTATGGCAATGTGCGGTAACAATGTCTTTTATAGATGGAGAATAACCTCCTCCCATAGATACAGCTACAGGAATATTCCTTTGCTTTAAAGAAGAAAAGACGAATTCATCACGGGTGATACAGTCATCCATAGTGAGTTTCAGCTTGCCGAACTTATCCGTCTCCAATACATCAACTCCGGAAAGATAGAAAGCTATATCAGGCTTTAAAGTGTCGAGAATCTCACTGAGATGTTTCTTTAAGAGTGTTAGATAGACTTCCCCGTTTGTGCCATCTTCAAGGCCTACATCCAGTGTGCTTACCTCCTTGTGAAAAGGATAATTATGCTTTCCGTGCATACTGAAGGTAAAGACGCTTGAGTGGTCTTTAAAAATAGCGGCCGTTCCGTTACCCTGGTGCACATCGAGATCTATAATGAGAATTCTTTCTGCCAGCTTGTGACGTAGAAGATATTTCGCTGCTATTGCAAAGTCGTTCAACAGGCAAAATCCTTCGCCTTTATCAGCAAAAGCATGATGTGTGCCGCCTGCTACATTCAGCGCTGCTCCATATTGCAGGGCGTATAGCGCGCATTCTATAGATCCTTTGGCTATTCGTATCTCACGTTCTACGAGTTGGGCCGATAACGGGAAGCCAATAGCCCGCATTTCTCTGTCGGTAAGTTGAAGATTTTTCATTCTTTCCCAATAATCTTGCTCATGCGCAAGGAGGATCGTGGGTTCATCAAGCGGTTCGGGTTGGAAGATATTCTCTTCTGTGATGATGCCTTCGCGGAGCAGTTGGCCGGGAATAAGTTCATACTTCAGCATAGGGAAGCGGTGACCTTCGGGCAAAGGATGTGCGTAGATGGGATGCCAGGCTATCTTCAGCATAGAGATGCAAAAGTAAGGCTACTGTTTTTAACAATGTTTATCTGTTTATTATTCGTAAATTTGTAGTCGCTCTTTGAAAAAATTACAATACCCGGGGCCGACTGGTTTTGACAGCATAGGGCAGGGTAAGTAAGCATGTCGTGCGTTGGATAATTAGCACGTAAATCTGAATATTCAAACTTTGAATGGCGAATCTAACTTTGCCATGGCTGCTTAATTAGTAATTAGGTAACCATTTTGGCCGCGGACAACCTTTGCTCGTTGTCGTTGCCGCCGCCTAACTCAAAATACAACGAGATAAGTCTGCCCCCGCTGCGTGGGTGGAACGAAAATCTCAGCAGATAAGGAAGTTGTAAGTTTGTCCGGTTCTGGCAACTTCCCGAAAACCGATTCCGGAATACACATGTAGAAAGCTTATTGGGCATATGTTTGGACGCGGGTTCGAATCCCGCCGGTTCCACAAAAAGAGTAAAGCCTCCCGATGATATCGGGAGGCTTTTTTGTTACGACAAGGTAAACGTACATTATGCTATCGCTGTAATAAATCCTTCTTTAGCGGTTCTTACTTTTTTAAGGTTCACTAACCAGTCGCCTTCGTCGGCTCTGTAACCGAGTGGTAATATCACCACGCTTTTCAAACCTTGTTCATTAAGACCCAATAACTCATCCAGCTTTATCTTGTCAAAACCTTCCATAGGCGTTGCATCTACTTTTTGCTCAGCTGCTGCTGCAATAGCCAGGCCAAATGAGATATAGGCTTGTTTAGCAGCGTGTGAATGGTGCCAATCCTTCCCCAAAGGTTCATACATGCTCCAAAGCATTTTTTGATAATCCTCTGTGGTATTCTCAGGCAGGCCTCTTTCAGTCGAGGTCTTGGTAAGTACATTGCTTATCTTATCCAGCGAATAACCATCCCATGCCGCCCAAACTACCAAGTGCGAGCAATCAGTGATCTGGCTTTGGTCGAATGAGAAAGACCGTATCTGTTGGAGCATTTTTTTATTGCTTATCACGAATATCTTGTACGGCTGCAAGCCTGATGATGAGGGTGCGAATCTTGCCGCTTCTAAAATGTAATCCAGTTTTTCCTGTGGGACCATTTGTCCGTTCATTTTCTTCGTAGCATACCTCCATTTCAGGTCGTCTATTAATGCCATAACTATTCTTTTGTTTAGAAAGCAAACTTAGGACGGCTTGGTGTACTTTTGTTACTTAGTCACAAAAAGTAACAGTATCATACAGGTAACCAGGTATACTATGAAGGAAAGAGAATATGAGAACTATGATTGTAAAAAGACTATAATGGCGGTACATGATGCCATGGATGTTCTCAATGGCAAATGGAAGATATCCATTATTGCTGCACTATGCTTTAACAAGAAACGGTATTCTGATCTGCTGAATGATGTGAAGGGTATCTCGGGGAAAATGCTGAGCAGGGAGCTTAAAGAAATGGAGACGCACAAACTCGTTAAAAGAACGGTATTGAGTACTCAACCCATTACGGTGCAGTATGAGCTGACAGAGTACGGCGGAAAATTAAAATCGGTGATCAGTAATCTTGCTGATTGGGGACTGGCACATAGGAAGAAAATTATTGGAAAATAACTACCTTATCGCCAAAAAAAGAGTATTAGATATCCTACTTGCCTCTCTCCTTCCTCCATTTCTTCCCAACAACATCCAGCGCTTCATAAAACTGTTCGCCGTATTTGCGGATGAGGGGTTCTTTGAGGAATTGGTAAACGGGGACCTTTAGTTTGTTGCCTAGTTTGCAGGCGGGCTTGCAGAGGGTTGGGCGAGGTTCGTAATTGATGGCTTCGTAGCCGGGCATTTCTTTCACCCTGAGCGGGAAGAGATTGCAGGAGATGGGCTTTTTGAAACCTACGACTCCATCATTGTATGCTTTTTCTATGGCGCACTTTACTATGCCTATATCATCTGTGTAAGCGTAGACGCAGATGCCGCCATTGATGGTAGGTGTAACGTAACCGTACTCATCATCCATTACATGGGTGCCTTGCTTTTCCACTTCGGCAATGTAGTCGGCGGAGAGATAGGATTTTATCTTAGGATATATTTCAGCGATAATCTCGGTTTCTTCTTTACTAAGCGGTGCACCGCAATCACCATCTACACAGCATCCGCCCTTGCACTTCTGCAAGTCGCAAACAAAATGCTCTTCTACTACTTCATCGCTAAGTAGTACACCGTCAATTGCTATCATTTACTCGTTGGGGATTAATCTCGCAAAGTTACGGAATTACATATTGATGTAATTCATGAGGATCTTGTACCTGTCGAGCATATCATCGTGCATGCTTTGCTCACCAAATACTTCCTTCACCACGTACTCATGGCGCTCGAAAGACTGGACCACACCTTGCAGGTCAGTACGGTTGGTTTTGAGGGTCACCTCTATCTTACCGGATACACGGTTGGTGAACAACTGGGTGCTGATGATGATAACATCTTCAGCCTCGGCGATACGGGCTATCTCGTGCAGGGAGTAATTACGTGGTTCTATTTCCAGTACCAGGATACCACCGGGGGTATCAAGGCCGCTGTTCTCAGCAATGTATTTCAGAAGATCGTTGCGGGTAATAGCGCCGAGATAGGTATTCTCTTTGTCCACTACAGGAACGATAGAAAGATTCTGCTGGTGCGCTACACGCAACGCCTCAAACGGGTGACCGCTGGCAAATACCGCGGGCTTGTAATCAAGAAAATCGGAAGTATTGAGTAATGTATCAGTGTTGCTGAGGTCAAGTACATCAGTTTCCTGAACCAGTGAAAGGTATTTATGGTCCAACACCAAAGGGAGCTGGGTCAGGTTGTTCTCTTCCATCAGGAACAAAGCCTTGGTACCTGTGTCTGTGGGTAACAGGGTAGGTACTATGGGCGATATGAGCTGTTCTATTATCATGTCTCTACTCTTTACAACCTTTCTATATAGTATAATACAAATCCCACACCAATATTGTTTAAGCGGCAACAAGTTACCCACTCATGACAATAAAAGAAGAGCTTACTATAATTTATGCTTCGCTAAGAAACTGCTCAATATTTCGTTGAATTCGTGTGGCACCTCCATCATGGGAGCATGGCCGCATTTGTCTATCCAGTGCAGCTCAGAACCCAATAACAGGGAATGGAATTCTTCTGCGACCATAGGGGGTGTAATGGTATCATTCTTACCCCATATTAAACAAGTAGGTATCTTAATATCCTTCAGTTCATCACCCAGGTTGTGACGAATAGCGGATTTTGCAAGGGCGATGATTTTTATCACCTTCAGCCTGTTGTTCACTATTCCGAAAACCTCATCTACCAGCTCTTTACTAGCTACTTTAGGATCGTAGAAAGTAAGTTCTGTTTTCCTGCGGATGAAATCGTAGTCACCTCTCTTAGGATATGTTTCGCCCATGCCGTTCTCAAAAAGGCCGGAGCTACCTGTGAGTGTAAGTGACGCTACTTTATGCTCGTGCTTTAATGTATATACAAGGCCTACGTGGCCACCGAGAGAATTGCCTAATAAATGTACCTTCTGGAAGCCCATTGTATCTATGAACTTCTGAACATGCTTTGCCAGCCCGCTTACTGAAGTGTCTAATAAACCCAGATCAAACAGCGGCAGAATGGGAATTACCACATTGTAGTTACCCTTAAAATAATCTACCAGATCCTTAAAATTACTCAGTGCTCCAAATAAGCCATGCAATAATACCAATGGCTCCCCTTCCCCCTCAGACACATACTTGAACTTTCCTTGTTGTTTGATTTCGTATTCCATTCGGTACTTTATACTGCTAAAATACTATTGTTTCATAGAAAAACGCACATTTCTATTTTACATAACAAGGTGGTAATCAGGAATGTTGATGAAATGTTAATTACTTTATATTCTTCAATAAATAAGGCTGTTACGTAGTATTGCTCTAAATTTGCAGGGTATCTTTTTCAACATCATGTTGCAGCAATATTGCCCCTCGCTCACCTCGTATAAGCGTTTACAGACCAGGGAAATAAAAATAGGTGACCTGCTATTAGGCAATGGCAACCCTATACGTATCCAGACGATGACCACAACGGATACGATGGATACCGCCGCGACTGTAGCGCAAACCATCCGCTGTATAGAAGCGGGAGCGGAACTGGTGCGGATTACCGCCCCGAGTAAAAAAGAGGCGGAGCACCTGCTGGTAATAAAAAATGAGCTGAGGAAGCAGGGATATACTACCCCACTAGTTGCCGATATCCACTTTACCCCAAATGCAGCGGAAATTGCCGCACGCATTATAGAGAAAGTACGGGTGAACCCGGGCAACTATGTTGACAAGAAGAAATTTGACCTGATAGAATACACCGACAGCCAATACCTGGAAGAAATAGACCGGATACGTGAGCGATTTACTCCGCTGGTGAAAATATGCAAGGAGCACGGCACTGCTATGCGTATAGGCACCAATCATGGTTCGCTGAGCGACAGGATCATGAGCAGGTATGGAGACACGGCGATAGGGATGGTGGAAAGTGCGATGGAATTCCTGCGTATAGCAAGGGACGAGAATTATCACCAGATCATCCTCTCGATGAAATCGAGCAATCCACAGGTGATGGTCCAGGCATACAGGTGGTTGATACAGAAAATGGATGAGGAGTTTGGCGAATGCTACCCGCTGCATCTTGGTGTAACGGAGGCAGGCGATGGTGAAGATGGCCGCATAAAGAGCGCGATAGGCATTGGTACCTTGCTGGAAGATGGCATAGGTGATACCATCCGTGTATCGCTGACGGAAGACCCGGAATTTGAGATACCTGTGTGCAGGGACATAGTGAAGAGATATAGTGACCGCGAGCTGCATACAGTGATACAGCCGATAGAGAAGATCATTCTTCCATATAGCCCTTTTGAGTACAAGAGGCGTGCAAGTGAAGAAACCGAGAACATAGGCGCACATCATGTGCCTGTTGTTGTGGCTGACTATAGCAAGAAAGAGCATATTGTTTACGAAGATTTAGAGTCAATAGGATATAATTATGATGCGGCTACTGACAAGTGGAACATCAGTGATGGTGCAGCAGACTATATCTATACAGGAGATAAGGTGTTAGACTTTGCCTTACCTGGTACATTGAAAGTTATCTGCAATGAGCAGACATGGCAGGATGCAGATAAGAACAAATATTATCCACTGACGGATGATAATGAATACCTGGCGAAAGAAGAAAGAATAGATACGCTCCACTTTGTTTCAGTTGATGCGAATAAGGAATGGCATATACTGCTTGATATCATTACCAAAGTGAAGAATGATAAACATGTGGTGCTGTGTATCAGCAGCAGCAACCAACATGCAATGTCATCTGTGCGTAGGTTCATCATCGAGCTGATGAACCAGCAGGTGAAATGCCCGGTGATACTACAGGTATCTTCTAATGACAATACTGTTGATGAACAACTGATACATTTGGCAACTGAAGCCGGCGGGCTCTTCCTGGAAGGGATGGGAGATGGCATATGGCTAAACAGTGAAGTAAGCCAACTACAAAATGATAAAGTAAGCGGCCGCACCTACCTTGAAGTGAAGAGCAATGAGCAATTTCTGAACAATACGGCATTCTCTATACTACAAGCTACGCGTACCCGCATCAGCAAGACGGAATACATCAGTTGCCCGAGCTGTGGCAGAACATTGTTCGACCTGCAGGAAACGACTGCTATGATACGCTCAGCGACTAGCCACCTGAAGGGCGTGAAGATCGCAATTATGGGTTGTATCGTGAACGGGCCCGGTGAAATGGCAGATGCTGACTTTGGCTATGTAGGCAGCGGACCGGGAAAGATCACGTTGTATAAAAGCAAAGAAGTGATGAAACGCAACGTGCCCAGTGAAGTAGCTGTTGCGGAACTGATACAATTACTAAAGGATAGTGACGCGTGGATAGAACCTGCTAGCGTATAACAGCATCCTCATCTTTGGCGAGGGCGGCTTGTTCGTCTTTGCTTTTCTTATCCAGTATCACCAGCAGGGAGATAGAAATAAAGAACAGGCAACCCACCTTGTGGGTTTCCAATAGCTCGGAGAAGAAATTGTTGACGAAGCCGGCGGCAAACACCATAGCAATGCCCATAGTGACCAGCTTGTAGAAACGGTCTTTGAACCTGAAATAGACCTTCTGCGCCTGCGCGAAAAATACGTACAACAGAATAGCATACAATATCATGGCCGGCCAACCCTGCTCTACCAGCATGTAAAGGAAATAATTGTGCGTGGTGGATTGCTCAAAGTTCCGACTTACGTAGGTACGGAATGAACTGACCGCATATGGCTTGTAATAGTAGTAGAAGGCATTGGGGCCCACACCCACTATAGGATGTTCCTTACTCATTCTCACACCTGCTACCCACCTATAGATACGCTCCATGGAAGACATATCCTGCCCCTTGAAGGTAGCGATAACATGCTCCGTAAACGTGCGGCGCATGTAGGTCTTCTGGAAATCGGGGGTATGATCGAGATAGGTGTTATTGTTGGCCATATAGCCCATCAATAGTATCATGACCACATATATACCCGGCATGATCCAATTCACCAAGCGCATACGGATAGCGACACCCACCAATAGTGCAAATACAACAGCTACCATAGCCGCGCGTGCATAGCTGAGATAAATGGCTACCAGGAAAAACAATATGATACCGAAAAGAATAATGCGCAAACCTGTCTTCCCCTTATTTAAGAGATAGGCTATCACTATCAACGGGAAGAACATAGATAATACCGTGGAATACTCTACGTGGTTGTAGTAAATAGGCATGATAGCCCGCTCTACCCTGCGGAAGTTGAAACCCATACCGGCATGGCGTATCATGATGATAATGACCGTGATGAGCATAGGTACCAACAGTAAAAGAAAAGCCTTTTTGAAATCTTTCTTCTCCTTGAAAACAAACAAGGGCATGATGAAGAAAGAAATAAGGAACCAGCATTTCGCTAGCGTGAATTTCACCGACAGCAGCAACTCCTGTGAAAAAATAACGGCGACCAACATCCAGACAAACTGGAGGGCTATGATCAACACCAGCCTATTCTTCAACCACCAATCGGGGAATAGCTTTGGTGTGCTTGCCAGCAAAACTACGAATACGAGAAGGAATACCCACATGATAGGCTCATCGGGCAAGGTCGTAGAAAGCGGCCCTAAGTAAATAAGGAACGAAAAGGGAATAGTGAACAGTAATATCCAGTAAGCAGTTTTCCAGTTGGCACCTACCAGCAAGACAAACAGATAAATAAAAGGAAGTGCCAGAGCAATATAATTGCCCGTGAAACTAAACAGGGCAACACTGATGAACAGTATTGCCAGGCTTAGCGCCTTGCCTAATTTATTATCTAGCTGAAATGGAAGCATTAGCGTTCTACAGCAACGATCACTTTATAATAAGTAGCAATTAAGACGTACATGCAAGCAAAGAAGAAACCTATCAGGCAACTCATGATAAGCGTGAGTGCACCACCGGGGCCCTTAGGCACGATAGGTTGGCGAGCCTTAGATATTACCTGGAACAGTTCCAGCTCCATCTTACCTGTACCTGTAGAATATTGTTGTAGAAGTGATGATATGCGCGTTTGGTCTATCACCAGCTGGTCTTTGATCGCCTCAATATTCTGGAGTACCTCGAGGTCCATACCGATAGCACCCTTCGCATTAATAGAAGCAGTGACCATGTTCACCCTGTTGGGGCTTATGAGTTCATAGATGCCTGAGCGGTCGCGTATCTTAGCTAATGTATCGGTAAGCACGGTTACCGCGCTATCCTGTTGAGCATATTTTGCTTTCAGTGAATTATAGATGTTCGTTCTGCGGGTATTATAGAAAGCCCTGTAAGACTCTTCCATCACCCTAACGATAGCATTGGCCATTTTCGCGGCACGCTGAGCGTCTTTGTCAGTAAACTCCACCTCTACCAATGTATAAGCAGTACGCTTGATATTCATGTGGCTCATGTACATCTCCTTCATATCGTGGATATTCTTCGCGTCTATCAGATCCTTGTCATGCTCGTGTGCATAATCGGTCTCGCTGAGTACCCTCATGATAACAGTGTCCGCTTCAGCCAATGCCAATACACGATCCACATCATCTTCATCACCGAAATAGTCCATCCTGGAATCAACGCCACCATAAAGTGTGTTACGATCGGACATCAAGGGGTTACTCACAAAGAACTGTGCTTTAGCGGTGAACTCCCTTTTTCGTGAAAAATGGAAAATGAGACCTATTACCGCAGCGATACACGTCACGATAAGGACGAATTTAAACCGCTTCCTGATGGTCTGTACGATATCTACAAGATCAAAATGTGGGGTACTCATTATTATGGTAAATTTTTATAAACTTAATTATATAAAGGGAAATATCCCGAACTGTATTAAATCACTGTTTCGCCGGCCTGCATTTTTTCGGCATTCTCGGCAAACTGCAGTGCATCCAGCATTTCCTGTATGTCACCATTCATGAACGCATCCAGCGCATAGATGGTCATGTTGATACGGTGATCGGTAACACGCCCCTGCGGGAAGTTGTATGTACGGATCTTCGCAGAACGGTCACCCGTACTTACCAGGCTCTTTCTTCTGCGTGAAATTTCGTCTTCCTGCTTGCGCACCTGCTCTTCATACAGTTTGGTACGCATCATCTCCGTAGCTTTTTCCCTGTTACCCAACTGCGTACGCTCTGTCTGGCAGGTAATAACCGTACCTGTAGGAACGTGCGTGAGGATAACCTTGGTTTCCACCTTGTTTACGTTCTGCCCACCTGCACCACCACTACGGGCGGTTTCCATTTTCAGATCGCTATCTTTCAGTTCAAAATCTATCTCTTCAGCTTCCGGCATTACTGCCACAGTAGCTGCTGATGTATGCACACGACCACTGGCTTCCGTAGCAGGAACACGCTGTACACGATGCACGCCACTTTCAAATTTCAATGTACCGTACACATCTTCGCCTACCACTTCCAATTGCACCTCTTTGTATCCGCCAACAGTACCTTCTGTCTCAGTGAGCAAGGTGACTTTCCAGTTGCGCCTTTCACAATAACGCATATACAACCTCATGAGCTCACCGGCAAAAAGGCTGGCTTCATCGCCACCTGTACCCGCACGTATCTCCAAAATGGCATTCTTCTCATCCTGCGCATCTTTAGGTATCAGCAGCAGTTGGATATCATTTTCTAATGTTGTCTTCTGCTCTTCCTGAACTACAAGATCTTCTTTGGCCATTTCTCTCAGGTCTTCATCACTTTCGGTAGCAAGCACTTCCTTAGCGAAATCGATACCATCCAGGGCAGCTCTATAACGCTTATAAGCGTTAACTATTGTTTCCAGCTTGCGGTACTCACGACTTATCTGTGAGAACCTCTTGTTATCACTAACTATTTCGGGATTTGTCAGTGCCACCCCGAGATCATTAAATCGGGCGCTGATCGCTTCCAGCTTATCTATAATAGAGCTCATTTGCTGCTAATATCAATTAAAATTTGAGGTGCAAAGGTATTAAATATCAGGGGTATATTAAGCATAGTATTTATGTGGCATATTTGATCATTAACGTCTCCGGTATCGCTTTAGTGCATTTTAAAGTGTAATACGATTGGAGTATATTTAATTCCAAACACTCCGTATGCCCGTTATTGCCAGATATAGATACGCACTACTGCTATCATTGATGATATTGGAGGCGCTGCTGCTCTTATATTTCCAACCTGCGGGTCACCTATCTTATGCTACCAACTCTTTCCTATATATAGGTTGCTCACTGGCAATAGGCCTCGTTTTTATGGTCTTTTTTTATGGAAAAGAGGTTGAAATAAACCCCGGGAAAGGCGTTCCTATCAAGCAGCTCGCTATCAGCTTGCCGCTATCATTGCTGGCCCTGGTGTACGTGGTTTATACATTCCGGACTACTTTACAACAATCCGGCCCGGGTGTCGGTTCTGACATCATACCAACTATACAGACGGCGGCTCAAAGGTTATTGGACCATATTGACGTTTACAAAGATGAGGTAGTATTTAGTACCCATTCATTGCCGGTCACTTATTTACCTATGCAATGGCTTCCATATACAATAAGTGAGGCAGGCCATTTTGACCCGAGATGGATAACACTCGGGATATGGCTGGGAGTTACCTCCCTGATCTCAATTTATAGCTATAAGAAAGAGCCCTTTGTGGCCTTGCTATTCCTGGCACTGTTAGGCTACCTGCTTTACATGAACCGTGGTATACTTGCGAATACGGTTGAATTGATGGTGGCTGCTTATTATATGTTCCTGGTTTTTGCTTTGAACAGGAAAAACGCCTTACTGCAAGGTATAGCGATCGGCATATGCCTGCTATCTCGTTTTTCGCTGGTATTATGGCTGCCGTTGCTGGGCTTTACACTATTCGCCGCCAATAAAAAGAAAGAACTGATAGTGACGGCTTCCACAGCACTAGCCTTTGTTGTTATTTTTTACATCATTCCTTTTTTAAGTAAGGACTGGAGTTCGTTTTCCAGAGGACTTGATTACTACACCTATGCCGCGGGAGGTGAGTGGCAGAAAGGTTATCACTTAAAAGCAGGGACGGGACTGGCTTTCCTGATCTCCGAAAAAGCGAATGGTTCAATCGTGGATAAAATACATTTAATTCAAAAGATACACTTATTCGGTTGCCTGGCCTTGACGGGACTGATGGGAGCATGGTATTGGTTCAACAGGCATAAAATACACTACAAGATATTCCTGCTTGCTTCTTTCAAGATCTACCTCACCTTTTTCCTGGCTTTCATACAAGTACCATATATATACCTGATGATTGTAGGCAATTTCGTTTCTATCGCGATTTTCGTGGAGTGCGCAAGATACAGGTTGGCGAGAACTAACTAAAAAAAGACCCACCGGATCCGGTGGGTCTTTCAATAAAATATTTATTGTATTACAAAGTACGTTTTACTTCCACCTCTTCGTAACCTTCAATGATATCACCTACACGCAGATCGTTATAGTTCTTCACCATAAGACCACACTCGTAGCCCTGGTTCACATCCTTCACGTCATCCTTAAAGCGTTTCAGTGAAGAAAGCTCACCGGTGAATATTACGATACCATCACGAACAAGGTTCAGCTTGGTTTGGCGGGTCATCTTACCTTCCAACACATAGCAACCTGCGATGGTTCCTACGCCGCCGATCTTGTACACTTCGCGTACTTCGATATTGGCAACTGTTTTCTTCTCGATCTTCGGTTCCAACAAACCTTCCATCGCGCTCTTGATCTCTTCGATCGCGTCGTAGATGATAGAGTAAGTACGGATCTCGATATTTTCCTGTTCAGCCAGTTTTGCCGCTTGCATTGATGGGCGCACCTGGAAACCGAGGATGATAGCGTCGGATGCTGTAGCCAGCGACACATCGCTTTCTGTGATCTGACCCACACCCTTGTGAATTACATTCACCGCTACTTCTTCAGTAGAGAGTTTTTGTAATGAATCACTCAGTGCTTCTACCGAACCATCGAAGTCACCCTTGATGATGATACCCAGTTCCTTGAAATTACCCAGTGCGAGACGACGTCCGATCTCATCAAGCGTAATGTGCTTGCGGGCGCGGATACCTTGCTCACGTAATATTTGAGAACGATGGTTGGCAATGGTCTTAGCTTCATTCTCGTCTTCATACACTTTGAATTTCTCACCTGCTTGTGGTGCACCATTCAAACCAAGTACTTGTACCGGTGAAGAAGGACCTGCTTTTTCAACACGCTGTCCGCGTTCGTTGAACATCGCCTTGATCTTACCATAATACTGTCCGCACGCGATCATATCGCCTTGCTCTAGTGTACCGTTTTGAACGAGGATAGTAGATTGATAACCACGTCCCTTGTCGAGAGAGGCTTCAATAACACTACCCGAAGCAACACGGTCAGGGTTAGCCTTAAGTTCCAGTAATTCTGATTCAAGACCAATTTTTTCCAGCAGCAAGTCGATGTTTATGCCTTGCTTGGCTGATATTTCCTGGCTTTGGAATTTACCACCCCAGTCTTCTACCAGGATGTTCATTGCCGCCAGTTGTTGTTTTATCTTTTCAGGATCAGCGCCTTCTTTATCTATCTTATTGATAGCGAATACCATCGGAAGCTGTGCAGCCTGTGCGTGAGATATTGCTTCTTTTGTTTGAGGCATTATCGCATCATCGGCAGCTACTACTATCACCGCGATATCGGCCACCTTAGCACCACGCGCACGCATGGCGGTGAACGCTTCGTGACCCGGAGTATCAAGGAAAGTGATCTTCTTACCACTTGCTGTTTCTACCCTGTAGGCACCAATGTGCTGGGTGATACCACCCGCCTCACCAGCTACCACATTCGCATTACGCACGTAATCGAGCAATGAAGTTTTACCGTGATCAACGTGACCCATTATCGTAACGATAGGTGCACGAGGTATCAGATCTTCTTCTGCATCTACTTCTTCTTCCTCTTCGTCAGCATCCTGCTGGAGGTTGATGAACTCAACTGTAAATCCGAATTCTTCCGCAACCAGTTCGATTACTTCCGCATCCAGGCGTTGATTGATAGACACCATGATACCTAAGCCCATACACTTACTGATAACATCAGCGAAGCTTACGTCCATCAGGCTGGCAAATTCACTTACAGAGATGAACTCCGTAACCTGTATGATGTTTTCTGTTCCGTCGTTTTCAGCAGCTGCACGCTTTTCAGCCATTTCATCACGCTTGCTACGACGATATTTAGATTTCAGGTTCTTACCACGAGAACCACCGCCACCACTAAGTTTGGCCTGTGTTTCCTTGATCTTATCCTGGATTGCTTTAGCATCTACTTCCTGTTGTTGCGGAGTCATTGGGGTACGACTACCACCACCACGATTCGGGCCTGCGCCACCACGATTGAAACCACCACCTGCTGCACCGCCGCGATTTTGGCCACCACCTGCTCCTGCACCGCCACGGTTGAATCCGCCACCCTGGCCACCGCCACGATTTTGGCCACCGCCTGCTCCTGCACCACCGCGGTTGAACCCGCCCTGGCCTTGTCCCTGCTGACCCTGGCCTTGTCCGGCACCTCTGTTCTGAGGATCTTTCAAAGTTTCAGGTTTCTTCTGAACAGGAATACGTTTGCGATTCCTCTTTTCTTTGCTATCACCTTTAGAACCGGAATTGTCAACCGGCAATACTATTCTACCAATGATCTTCGGGCCCTCAAGTTTGGGAGCCTTCATTTCAATATGTTCCGGTTTTTCGTCTTCTTCAGGTGCTGCTTTTACTACAGGAGGCGCTTGTATCTTAGGTGTTTCTACCACAGGTGCTGCTTCTTCCTTAGCTTTTTTAGGTGCTGCTTTCTTAGCTACCTTCTTTTCCTCTTCTGCCTTAGTTGCTTCTTCTGCAGCTTCGTCAGCTTTCTTTTTGGCTGCGCCTTTCTTAGGGCGGGAAGCCATGTTCATCTCGTCAAGGTTTATTTTGCCTAATATATTAGGCCCACCTATTTTCGGAGATTTCACTTCAATATGTTCGGCCTCGCTTTCCGGAGTTTCAACAACCGGAGGCTGAGGTTTTTCAACTTCTTTCTTAGGTTCTTTTTTAGGCTCGTTCTTCTCTTCAGCTACAGGCTCTGCTTTCTTTTCCTCTTTCGCTACCACCTTAGGCTCTTCCACTACAGCAACAGGCTTTTCTGCCGCCTTCTTCTTCTCCACTACGGGAGCTTCAGGAGCGGCTTCTTCCTTCTTCACTACAGGAGGTAGTTCTTTCTTAGCCTCATTCATGCCGCCTTTAGGCAGAGCGATCTTATTGCTCTTGTTCTTATCCAATTTGTCCTGGACAAATTCGGCCTGCAAGGCATCATACATCGGCTCGGTCAGCTTAGTATTCGGATTACTCGCATTGATCTCAAAGCCCTTATGGGCCAGGAACTCTATGAGGGTTTCCTTACCAATGTTGAATTCCTTGGCTGCCGCAAGTAATCTTGGTGTTTTATTTGCTATCGACATTCGCTATTTACAAAAATTCTCTTCGTATTATGACTTATTATTAAGTCTCCTACACAAGCTACAAACCTACCATTTTTTTAGCTAAGTAAGGTGTATCCCAATGCACAAAACCCATATCTTCAGACTATAATAGGGGAAATCTCCCCTATTATAATTATCCTTCATTTTCAAACTCCGCTTTCAGGATGCGTTGTACATCTGTAACGGTTTCTTCTTCCAGATCTGTTCTACGTACCAACTCTTCTACCGACAGGTTCATTACGCTCAATGCCGTATCGCAACCTATCTTCTTAAATTCATCTATGATCCAACCTTCGATCTCATCTGAGAATTCTTCCAGGTCGATATCGTAGCCTATTTCCTCATCCTGTACATCACGGTACACATCTATAGAATATCCGGTCAACTCCTGAGCCAGCTTGATATTCACCCCTTTCTTACCAATGGCAAGAGAAACCTGGTCTGGTTCGAGATAAACGTTAGCATTCAGCTCTTCGTTGTTCAACTCTATCCTGTTGATCTTAGCAGGAGTAAGTGAACGTTGTATCAACAGTTGCAGATTGGCAGTGTAGTTGATAATATCAATGTTCTCATTACGGAGTTCACGAACAATACCGTGTATACGGCTACCCTTCATACCCACACAAGCACCAACCGGATCTATACGGTCGTCGTAGCTTTCTACAGCTACTTTCGCCCTTTCACCCGGTTCACGCACTATTTTCTTTATAACAATCAGGCCATCCATTATTTCCGGAACCTCTATTTCCATCAGCTTCTCAAGGAATGACGGATGCGTACGGCTCAGTATGATAACAGGGGTGTTGTTACGCATTTCTACTTTTTTCACTACTGCACGAACGGCTTCCCCTTTCTTGAAGAAGTCGGTAGGTATCTGTTCTGATTTTGGCATGATCAGCTCATTGCCTTCATCATCCAGCAGTAATATTTCTTTCTTCCATATCTGGTAAACCTCACCATTGATGATCTCACCGATACGGTCAGAATATTTCTTTACTAAGTTGTTCTTTTTCAGGTCACCGATACGTGCAGCAAGCGTTTGCTTGGCAGCAAGTATCGCACGGCGTCCGAATTCAAACACGTCAACTTCCTCATACACCTCTTCACCTACGCTGTAATCGGGCTCTATCTGAATAGCTTCTGAGAGCGGAATCTGTAAGTTCTCATCCTCAATCATTTCGTCTTCAACTATCTCGCGCCTGCGAAATATTTCAAGGTCACCTGTCTGGTCGTTCACGATAACGTCAAAGTTCTCATCCGTAACGTAACGCTTACGGAGTAAGGTTTTGAACACGTCTTCGATAACTTTCATCAGCGTGGGACGATCAATATTCTCTGCGTCCTTGAACTCCTGAAACGAATCAATAAGATTAATACTTGCCATATTTATCAGATTTTACGAGCCGACACTGCGGAACGTTTTATTTAAAAAATTATTTGTACTACTGTTGATTTAATATTTGCCATCGGTACTTCTACCAATGTTGTTTCTTTCTTCTTAGGAATTTTCACTTCCAGCACTAATTGCTCTTCTGTTAGTTCCTTTAATACTCCTGTGTGCTCTGTACCATCAGTTAAAGTAACCAATACCGTACGGCCAACGTTCTTCTTATACTGCCTGAAGTTCACCAGCGGCTCATCTACACCCGGGCTGGATACTTCCAATGAATAATCCTCTACCGGCAGCAACTCTGTTTCTTCTATCTGCTTGCGCAATTGCCTGTTAATGGAAGCACTTTTGCTGATAGACAAGCCCTCATCCGCATCCAGGAAAACCTTCACATTATTGGTCGGTTTTATCTTTATACTAACGATAAACATGTCTGTATCCACTAAAAGTGGTTCTATAAACTCCCTTATCTTTTCTATTACGTCTGACATAGATAAAAAACAAGGGGACTACCATGAGTCCCCTTCTTTCGAATTATTTCCAATGCAAATATACGTAACTTAATAAATCCAGCAAAATTTACTGGTTTATCCTATATAATTATATTTTCATTAACGAAGTCGGGTGTTTCAAGATACGTACCTTTGGTACACTATGATGAAGATAATCTTGTGGACCTTACTGTTCTATGTACTGTTCCGCTTTATAACAAGGTTCGTGCTGCCGCTATTACAGGTGACCAGGATGGCCAGCAGCCGTATGCGCGATATGCAGAAGCAGATGGAAGAAATGCAACAAAAGGCGAATACACCTCCACCACCTCCTAACGCTCCCCAGCCGAAAGTAAAGGAAGGTGACTATATAGAATATGAAGAAATAAAATAATATTAATCCTGCTTAGGCAGAAAGATATTGTGCTCAATGGTCATTCCCGGCTCCAGGTGGATGACCTGAATACCCAAGGTACGCGCGCCCTCTATGTGCTGAATACTATCGTCTATAAATAAGGTATGCTCGGCTTTAAAGCCGTTTTCCTCCAATATCCGCTGAAAAATAGCCACATCAGGCTTTCTCATGCCTATCCTGTGGGACAAGTATACCTTATCAAAGAACGCCCCTAGGCTCACACTATTTGCATCTGACACTATCTTATTAAAAGCAGTTTCATGTATCTCGTTGGTATTACTGAGCAGTATCAGATCATGATACGCCCGCAGCTGCTGGAGTATCTGCAGGCGCCTGAGTGGGAGGTTCAGCAGCATAGCATTCCAGGCATCTGTTACTTGTTGTGCAGTAAGCGGGATACCCGCCAGTGCCTGCATAGCTTCGATAAACTCTTCCTGTGATATATTACCTGTTTCAAACTTGTCGAAGAGGTCAGCCTGATGAGCCTGTGAATACAGTTCATTAAAATTCTCTATACCCAGCTTAATGAAAGCTTGTTCTGTGAGATTGTAGTCTATATTGAGTAGTACACCGCCGAGGTCGAATATAATATGCCTGATGCCAGTTATCATTTGGCAAAAATAAACCTGTAAAAAGACTTTTCCTTTTTTAAAAAAACTCCCTACATTTGCAATCCAATTTTGACGCAAGTCAAGGGTCCTATAGCTCAGTTGGTTAGAGCACCTGACTCATAATCAGGTGGTCCTAGGTTCAAGTCCTAGTGGGACCACTTATGCTTCTCAGAAGCCGCGCCGGACAAGCCTTTCAGCTTGTCCGGTTTTTTATTTGGTGGTTTTCCGTAGAGAAGCCCCTAAAGCTCCAAAAGTCTCACCAGTCATATATTGTACGGGCGAACAAGGCTTCGTATCTTTATAGCTTACCAACAAATCAACATAGAAATATCAGCATAAGATAGTTATACATACAAAAGTAGCGTAGCTACACTCCCGTATTGGAAAAACCGCGAATTTTTTAAGTGTACTGGGAATTGTAGGACTCCGCGCCCCTAAAGGGCGTGGCCTTCCTTCATTCTAAGTACACAGGGCTTCGCGGTCCCGTCCATACTAGATGTCGGCGAGGTTCACGCTCTTTTTTTATTAACCTTTTCGCCAAAGGACCTCTGGCAACATGACTCTAATGTTGCATAAAATATTCATTTCAATTTTCCCCGCAAGTAACTCTCCCCCATCGTGGCTTGCAGCCGCCTGAAATCCACTTATTCAAAATATAAATAAAATATATGAAATCACAAATTTTCAAAACATCTTATTTCCAAAGAATTATTAGAGGAGACTACAATCCTTTTACCCCCGACCAGTTAAAAGTGGATGACCACGTAATAGAACACAGCAGAAGAAACTGGTACCTCATTTCGGTTGACAAACAGGTCTACCATTTTCAAAATATTATCGGTGTGGATGTTAATAAAGCGCTATTCGGTGCTACCGTGACTATTCAAACCACAGGATCTGGAAAGGTTGAAATCAAAGGATTTTCTAAATCAGCAGCTAACAAAATTGTCGAGCACTGTAGGAAGTTTATTACTAAGCATTCACATCGAAGCTCTACCGAATCTTTAACTGAAGCTATAACTGCCGTTTTGGGGAATAATAAGGGGACTGTTAGTGTAGCCGATGAACTTAAGAAGCTCAAAGACCTACTAGACAATGGGGTGATTAATCAGCAAGAGTTCGACCTACAGAAGCAGAAACTTATTTCATAATAGCTAAAAGAAAACAAAATGAAAAAACTATCGTTTTTACTACTGATATCGCCATTGCTCAGTTATGGTCAAGGCGTTCCGAATAAATATAATAACAAAGACCCTCAAAGAGCATCCAAGCAGAGGAAGGTAGTAACCGAATCCTCAAGTCCGGCATCGAAGAAACCGACCAGAACACCGAATATGACCATACCGGGTTCTAATCCAACGGTAAGTGACGGTAAAGGTTCTATAATATTGGGTACCAATACCAGCACTAGCGATATAAACAAATACAAGACTCCTGCTACCGAGAGAGAACTCTTTACAAAAGGGTATAAAATTTACACTGCGTCAAACAATGAAGATTTAATGGTTGAGGCGGACTTAAGTTTAGCGCTAAAATGGAGCATAAGCGAAACCACCCTTTCGCGCTCAGATAAATCAAAAACAGAAACCAGTTACTTTAAGGTGACAGGAAAAACCAAATTGAGAAACGGCACTGTTGTTTATGACATTGCTAGTGGCGCACAGTATGTAAGAGCTGAAATAACTCCAACACACATAATCCTTTTTAATTCTTGGCCTGTTTGGGATATCAGTTGCGGCAATATCGATATATTGGAAGACTTCGAAATAGAAGCTAACAATTCGGTTTAGCCTAGGTGTTACATGGTCTGAATGCCTTTTTAAAATCTTCGGAATATCTACGGCGCTGTTAGCGATTGTTATCATCGTTTCTTAATCTAAGTTTGTTAATTCGATCCTCCAATTGGGCAATTTCACTGCTAACAGCCATCCTATCGCCGGTAGCCTCCCAGTACATATCAAAGAGTTTATTCCTTACGATACTATCTCCTACAAGGCTTATAATCTCGCGAACCGAAACTTTTTCACCATCTGGAATGCGGAATTGTGGTTCGCTAAGTTGCAGCCGCCACCTATTCAGTGTATCTATGATCCCTTGAATGATATCCTTTGCAAACTCTCCTATTGCTCCATCCTTCAAGAAAAAAGAGTCTGCTAACAAGTCGTTTATGTTTGCTCCAAAAGTCTCAAATTTTCCGCTGGTTACTATTCGGGTTGCTTCTCCTTCCTCCCTGTCTAGAAGTATTACATGTTTAGAGGGTAAGTCTGACAAGAAATATGGGCTATGTGTGGTAACAATCAACTGAAAATCGAACCCGGTTGTCCTTTCATTCAAAAACTTAAGAAGGTATTTGAGAAATTTCTTACTCCACTCAGGATGGAAGCCAATTTCAGGTTCATCTAAAAATAGGAGAAGTTTATCACGGCCTTGGCTCGAAGTAGAATAGCGGTCAACAACATCCATTAAACGGGAAAAAAGTGTTAGGAACGAGTACTCACCAGAACTGAAATAGGGTGAAAATGAATAATTCGAGATTCTTCCAATGGACCTGCCATATCGAGAGAAAAACGCTTTCTCGAATCTAAGAAGGCTGTCCAATGCAACTGCATTTTGGGCATCTGAATCATTTTCCAACTCCAAGGTTGCAAGAATTAGAAAGCGCCAATCTCCTCCTTCGTAATGGCTACGCATAAAATGTGGGCTAAACTCTAGGTCTTCTTTTTCTGCCCTGTCGATAATGGCGGCGTGTAGTTGTGCGCCAATCTGAAGCAGGGGTGGGATACCATCAACTATACCCGGTGTCGTAACAGACAAAAAAGCATGCATTACTCCAGGGTTAATTTGTTTTGAGGTTGCCGCTGTGTATGCTCGGAGAAGATTAAGCTTGTACAGTTGATGGATTAAATATTTAGCATCTACTCCTCTCAGTGTTCTCCTTGCTTGATAATCATACGCACTTCCCGCATCTGCGACTTGAGCAAATATTCTCGCCTCTTCCATCGCGAGATATTCCTGAATCTCTTGTGAGACTGTCTCATCGACAATATTTAAGAATCGGTTATTATGTGAATACGTCGATCTCAGAACAAATTGGCTTGGACCACGGAATGGTATAAAGTCTCGATGCCGCAAATAAAATCGCATCACGCGATAGCCCTGCCCTAACCTATACCTACCTATTTCAGACGGCATCGTCTGTCCACCGGTGGTAGGATAATCAGTACCATACTTGTACTCGTCTTCGAGTATAGCTTGCGTGGAAATATTCGACAGATTTGTCATTCCGAAACCACTTCGCATATCAAGCACATTAGAATAATAAACAAAGCCTGCTCGTATAACATCTGGTGTCCACTCCCCACGCATATTCTGTAAGGGTGAATATTCGAAAGGTTCTGGGACATATCCAGCTTCCCTGATTTCGTCTAAGTTTTCAATTATCAAATCTTGTTGATAAAAAAAGGTATTATTAAAACATACAATTCCATCGAAGACGATCTCATTTCCGAACATGCCTTCCTTGAATGTTGCCACAGCAGATAGTACAGCTTCGCAAACGCTACTTTTGCCACTGCCATTTTTACCTGCTATAGCCGTAATACCAGAAATCCTCTCACCGAAATCGATTGAACCTTTAGTCTTATTGGAAAGTACAATTCTTCGCTCATCATATCGAAATTCGTGAACGCCTGAGTGGTTAAAGTTGATGTTAAGCTTATCAATAACACTATACTTCTTGATCCATATGTATTTTAATTCCACGTACCCGCTATTTGACGTAAAATACATTAACAGGCTGGTTCAGCAAAGCAGATATTGATGTTTGCCAAGATGCCTTTAAGACACCTCACGTCCACTATAGACCAGAATCATCTGCAAATTTTATAAGTAAGAAAAGCTCTTTATAATCAGCCCTTATTTCACGTTCAGCCTATGAAACGCAATACCAGACTGCCTTTTAAAATATCTCACGTCCACCATAGACCTGAAACAAACCTCGACAGACCGCGTCCGACGGGCATCTGAGTTAGCTCAAGTTTCTCGTCCGTAGAGATGCCGTAGAAAAGAACCCTTTGGAGCTATTGTAAGCCTCCCAATAAGCAATAAAGACTCTCTACGTATGCAATACATAACGCACAGGTCTTTACAGGGTTGATGCCTGGGTGTAAGCAGATGTTACACTGAATGAACGTTTAGCTCTTAATTACTAAAGCAGTTTATTTTTATAGTGGAGGACAATTTCTCTATGGGCTTTATAAACTGAAAATATCGGTACTGAAAAATCTCCCGCGCTGATCTACGGCCATCAACGGGTGACCTCAAAGTTAGAATATACCTATCAGTACCGCCTCCGGGGATGAGGATGTAATGTAAGGGATTGAAAACACTATCTGTACTCATAAGTGTTGGAAATCTATTGAAGTCATAATCTTAGACTCCATAGATCAACTGATAGGTAAAGGACTCACTAAGTCAATAAGTAAAGACAAGTAAGTCAGTTCAGTTTGGTTTTAGGGTTTGATAGGTAGGGCTTTAAGGGGGATGGGGCCGAAATGCTGCTTCTAAATCGCTTTGCTAAATAGATCTTTCGTCGAAGACATTTTACCTCTCTGCAAATGAAGATCAAAGGCACTGCAAATATTACGGATAAAATTTCGGCCTAAAGGTGTGAGCCACATCCTGGAATCATTAAAGTCTAGAAAGCCATCTAATTTATATTTTAGCAATTCAGGAAAAACGATCTCCATAAGCAGTTGGGAATGGCCAGGCAAGAACGTTGTTTGTCCTTTGCAACTGATATCAAGAATATACTTTCGAAATGCAACATCTTCATCACTGAGAAACCACCCCTTTACGATCGGCAATTCTCCATTTCGCATAGCCTCGTAGTAGCCCGAAAGTTTTTTGTCATTCTGAGCAAAGCCTGTACCTATATCACTAATGGCCGACACGCCAAGTCCTATCAGGAAGGAGGTATGCTGTGTTGTATAACCCATGAAATTTCTGTGCAAGCGATGTTCATCCCGCGCTTTAATTAATTCATCGCCGGGCAATGAAAAATGGTCCATACCTATATCTGAATAGCCGGCTTCTGCAAACATCTCTTTCCCAAGCAGGTACAATTGCATCTTCGTATCGGTATCGGGCAGATCACCTTCGTCAAATAATCGCTGCCCCCTACTCGTCCACGGAACGTGTGCATAACTGTAAAAGGCTACCCTGTCCGGCCTCAGGGAGATGCATTGCTGCAGTGTGATGCGCATTTTATCAACCGTCTGCAATGGCAAGCCATATATCAGGTCAAAATTCACAGACTCAAAGCCAATATCCCGCGCTAGCTTTGTTGCCAGCTGCACATTGCTGAACGGCTGAATCCTGTTAATGACTTTCTGAACTTCCGGGTCATTATCCTGAACACCATAACTTATCCGCCTGAAGCCCAGGCCATGCAATGTCTGCAAGTGTTCATGTGTAGTATTGTTAGGATGCCCTTCGATGCTGAATTCATATTTGCCTGCGAGATCACAATCCTGAAGTATTGCCTTAATTAGCTTATTGATATTCTCCGAGCTGAAGAATGTTGGCGTTCCACCACCAAGGTGAAGTTCACAGAGTAATGGACGATCTACCATCAGGGAGCGATAAAGGCTCCATTCTTCCAGGATGGCTTGTATATAAACCTCCTCTACACTGTGATTTGTAGTTATCTTCTTGTTACAGCCGCAGTAAGTACAGAGTGATTCACAAAAGGGCAGGTGAATATACAAACTGATACCATTCGTTTTATTCTCAGTCCTAAATCTTTCACTAAATAAGTCCTTCCAATCAGATACAGATATATCTTCCTTCCAATAGGAGACGGTGGGGTAACTTGTATAGCGTGGAACTGCTACATTATACTTCTGTAGTAGAGTGCTGTCAATCATTTAACAAAATTATCAAAGGATCGAGATGAAATTTGTGATCTTTATTTTAGCATTAAATGATTCTTATCATACCCTTCGTCAATGAAATGTCTTTTGTCTCCTCCTTTGCAGTTCTCTATTGATCAACAATAGTTCCCTGTTCGTTTGTCCTGCCACCGATGTATTCTCTTCAGCTCTTCTCATCAGGTAAGGAATTACTTCTTCTACCGGACCATATGGCAAATATTTGGCAACATTATACCCCTCCTGTGCAAGATTAAAAGATATATTATCACTCATGCCGTAAAGCTGGGAAAAGAATATATGATTGTGGCCCCGGGGGATATTCAACTCCGTCATCCTTTTGATTGCTTTAAGACAGCTTATCTCATTATGTGTACCTACAAACAGACCTACCTTGTCTATATTCTTCAAGCAAAATTCCACAGCAAAATCAAAATCTTCGTCGGTATTTTGTTTCGTATTCTGTATGGGGTCAGGATAGTTAAATTTCAATGCACGTTTCCGCTCTTTTTCCATGTAGGCACCACGCACTAGTTTCGCCCCAATTATATACCCCGCCTTCGTGGCTCGCTCCAAAGAATTTTCCAGAAAGTCTAAAGACCCTTTGCTGTACATCTGGAACGTGTTATAAATAAGTGGTTCAGTGATGTTAAATCTGGCCATCATATCATCGGCCAGCACATTTACAGGCTCCTGTATCCAGGTTTCTTCTGCGTCTATGAGTACCATTACCTTGTATCTCGCA
This sequence comes from Bacteroidetes bacterium UBA7674, assembly GCA_002483105.1. Lineage (GTDB taxonomy): Bacteria > Bacteroidota > Bacteroidia > Chitinophagales > Chitinophagaceae > MKUN01. Next base: position 184,689 of record DLHG01000009.1, on the reverse strand, counting down.
GCGGCAGAACAAATAGTTGTTACTCTGCCTTTAACCCTGTCCCACTCCTGTAGTTCTCGTTTATCCAGTATCTCATTATTGTGTTTCTTTTCCAGGAGAGCAAAGCGCCCGACACCACTGATCTTGATGCTTACAAATGGTATGGCGTTCTTTGAAGCGTATTGGATAGCATCTATAAGGTTGTTACGCGTTTTGTCAAAATCCAGTTCCTCTTCCTTGCTCTCCGTTCCATAGTCCAGGATGACGTGAACATTATAATCTATAAGACTTTTTGCTGTCTTACCTGCCTCGGTTAACGATATGCCTCCGCAGAATTGTCTGAACAATGTTTTCTTAATGATCGACGTAACAGGCAGGTGGAGGAATAGTGAGGCCCTTGTCAACGCAATTCCCATCTTTGTTAACCTTGGACGCCGCATTGTATCAAAGAGCATCTTTGCAAGCTTCAAATCCTTATCACTATACCGCCTGAAAGCGGTTCTTACATCTTCAAATTCAGGTAACATAAGTTCAATACTTTTATGCAGGGAGTAAAAGTATTCCCATTTAAACGACGCAAAAATGACATCGGTCATATTTTGTAACATACTAACGTATCATTTTTGCAATTGACTCATTTTAATACAATGACCATTTTTAAACAGTTCACATTTGATTCCGCACATTACTTGCCGAATGTCCCTGCTGACCATAAATGCCGGAACATTCATGGCCACACTTATCAATTGACAGTTTACATTAACGGGCCACTTCATCCTGAACAAGGATGGGTTATGGATTTTTCGATCGTTAAACGAATAATTATAGATGTACTTGATAAAATAGATCATAAATTATTGAACGATATAGCCGGCCTAGACAATCCAACATGTGAAAAAGTAGCGATCTGGTTGTGGGATAATATCAAGCCATCTATATCCCTGCTTGAGAAAATCAGACTTAACGAAACCCCAAGTTCCGGTGTGGTCTATACAGGGGAATAATATTTAAAAACATTTGATTTGCCGAATGTGAGTAAATGCTACGTCAGGAGCCGAGAAAACATGACAGCTGTCATGTTAATATGTGACCCAGGTCATGAATTTTCAGCCCAATTATCACTCGCTTTGCAATAGATAATTCTCAACCAGCATTGGAAAAGGCCAAAAATACCGTGAGTGTTGATTGCAACATATGTAAGTCAAGAAATTTCTCTGTATTCAACAATCTTAATGGGACGGAACTAGCCCACATTAATGACCATAAGTCGTGTATTTCCTATAAAAAAGGTCAATACATTTTTCATGAAAATAGCTATCCGCAGGGTATATACTGCTTAAACGTAGGAAAGGTGAAGATCGTACGCACCGGCAAGGACGGCAAAGACCAGATAGTAAGACTGTCGCGGGATGGAGACATTCTAGGCTATCGTGCATTACTTGGCGACTCGAAGTATAACGCAAGCGCGATAACATTGGAAGACACTACTGTTTGCTTTATCTCAAAAGCCAGCTTTTTTAACGTTATTCATTCCAACCGGAATTTATCATCGGACATTATTAAAATGTTTGCAGGCGAACTGGGAAAAGCAGAACAAAGTATTACAGATATATCTCAAAAATCTGTAAAAGAACGGATGGCAGAAGCCCTTTTTGTTCTTAAAGATACCTATGGATTAGAGCAGGATGGTGCTACCATATCAGTTAACCTTTCGAGAGAAGATATAGCGAGCCTATTAGGTGTTGCGACTGAAACCGTTATTCGCCTGCTCTCTGTATTTAAAAGAGACGGCATCCTGGAATTTGTAGGGAAGAAAATAAAGATTCTGAATGCGGAACAACTGCTCAAAGACGCCAATCTTAACGACTGATTTTACCTGATAAGGATCATCTTTTTATCCAACCGGGATCATAGTTTAGGAACCCTTACAGTTCTACATTCGTACCAGACAAAATGCTGATGGCAAAAAAGATCTGGATAGTGCTATTTATATCGTTCCTTATTTATTCTGCGTCTGTTTACACAAACTGTGATAAGAAAGCCGAAACAGCATTGAATAAAGAAGTAAAAAAGGGATGGGATGTATGGCAGGCAAAAAACTGCCAGAGTTGCCACCAGGTATATGGATTAGGTGGATATATGGGTCCCGACCTCACTAATACAGCATCAGAAAAGGGTCCGGAGTATATGAAGGGCTTTATAAAGTACGGAACGGGAAGGATGCCAAATTATCATTTGAATGATGATGAGATCGAATCCCTGCTCGCCTTTCTTACCTGGGTAGATAAAAGCGGCAGATCAGCCGTTCCGGAGAAAGCAGTACACTGGACAGGAACTTACATAATAGATGACAAGTAGATGAACACCACGCTAAAAATATATACCGGTTTTACGCTTGCGTTGTTATTGGGGACACTAGCGATAGGATTGGTTGCATCGTGGGCGTTCCTTTATCCTGAAATATACAATGACTATATTCCTTTTTACCAGTTAAGGCCTATACATGTTTCCATGGCACTGTTTTGGATAATTTCAGGAGCGACTATATGTGTCATGAATTTCAAAAAGGAATTTTTTTCGTCACTTTTCGGGTCAAGGTTGGAAAGCATCTTTATCTACTTGTGGATGATCACAATAGTGACGATCCTTGTTTTCTATGGATTCAAGAAATTCGGAGGTCGGGAATACTGGGAATTCCCTCCTTTACTGAGCCTACCGCTCCTGGCAGCCTGGTTGCTACTTATCGTATCGTATTTTACTGATTGGAAAAAACTACCCGGAAAGCAACCGCTTTATGTGTGGATGTGGTCAACAGGTATCCTATTCTTCCTGATAACATTTTTAGAACAAAATCTCTGGCATATTCCCTGGTTCCGGCAGTCATTTTTAAGGGAGATAACCGTTCAATGGAAATCGAACGGTTCAATGGTCGGCGCATGGAACCAAATGATCTACGGTACAGCGCTCCTCCTGATGGTCAAGATGAGTAACGAACCGGCCATTGCCCGGTCGAAAAAAGCATTTGCTTTCTACTTTCTGGGTTTGACAAACTTGATGTTCAACTGGGGGCATCATATCTACAATGTACCATCAGCCGGATGGATAAGGCATGTATCCTATGCCGTTAGCATGACTGAGTGGCTCATATTCATCAGTATCGTACAAGGATTCAGACAAAAAATGGATGAGCGCAGCAAATTCAGGCATTTGATCCCTTACAAGTTTATCATTGCTTCAGAGTTCTGGGTATTTATGAACTTGCTACTGGCATTGTTCATGTCAGTGCCTGCGATAAACAGGTATACACATGGTACGCATATTACCGTGGCACATGCTATGGGTGCTACAATCGGCATCAACTCCATGATCCTCCTGGCAGCATTCAGCTACATGCTAAACATACACTCAATAAAAGAAGAAGTAAAAAAAAGATTCATAAAATACTATTGGCTGTCGCAGGGAAGTTTGATGCTCTTTTGGCTATCGCTCATTGGCGCGGGAATAGTAAAAGGATACAGACACACAGCGTTGAAAATAGAACCTTTCCAGGAAATGATGCGGCCTGTTATGTCCGTTCTGAAAGTCTTCTCGTATTCGGGAATCGGTGTGCTGATAGGACTAGGTGGTATAACCTTCATTCTATTGAAACAATTAAAACGAGAAAGGGTCGCCGCTGACATCTCTAAACCTTCAAAACTGTACTTATGGAAGCAAGAAAGCCGATAAAGCGAACTGTGGAAATAGCACCCCTGTCCAGGGAACATCATGATGGATTGCTGTTGTGCTGGAAAATACGATTTGGCATTAAAAACGAATTAGATGTGGCGAGGATAGGTGGATATGTTCTGTACTCCTGGGAGACACACCTGGAAGCACATTTTCTTGATGAAGAAAAGTACCTATTTCCACTCTTACCTGGCGACAACCCAAAACTGGTCCGGGCAATCAGGGAGCACGGGAACATAAGTAGTCAGGTAGACAACATACGGAGCCAGCCTACGTACAAAGCACTCAGCACGTTCGCGGATGAACTGGAAGCTCACATCAGGTTTGAGGAACGCGACCTGTTCAATATTATTGAACAATTAGCTGATAAAACACATCTGGAAAAGGCGGGAGTAGAGATAGCGGGTAGAATACACAAAACTGAACAAATCTGGAACGATAACTTCTGGGAAAAAGCAAATAAACATGTTCTCTAAATCCTGCGAAAACGCCATCAGGGCGATCATATATATAGCATCAGAAAGCAAACAGGATCAGAAGGTTGGCATTGTTGAAATATGCGAGAATATAGAAGCGCCACAACACTATACAGCCAAGATACTGCAAGTGCTGAGCAGGAACAAACTGGTCAGTTCTCAAAAAGGGATTCATGGTGGTTTCTATTTGAACAGGGATCAGCTGCGTGAACCTCTGATATCAGTAGTTAATGCTATTGACGGCCCTTCGCTTTTTACGGGATGTGGTCTTGGCTTAAAAAATTGTAACGAAAAAGAACCATGCCCGATCCATGACAAATTCAAATGTGTCAGAAACGGGATAAAGAAAATGCTGGAAGAAACCACTATTGACGAACTGGGCAAGAAGATAAAGAAGGGAGACAGCGTATTGAAAAGCCTGAAAGAATAAAATTTCTGAATGTTCAGAGGATAAATAGGTCTTTTAATCTTTTATATGAAAACGAATAAGAACAAATGGCTCACCATCAGCCTGGTAAATCTATCAATAGTAGCCTTACTGGGACTGGTCTTGCGCTCCAAAATACTTTTCTCCATTCCCTTCCTGGACTTCAAATCAGTGTTGCACGCGCACTCTCATTTCGCGTTCGGAGGCTGGATCACGCTGGCACTACTCACTTTGATGACATATGAACTACTACCAGCGAAGAACTCCCAAAGGAAGATATACAACTACCTGCTGGCATCAATATGGCTATGTGCGATCGGGATACTATTGAGCTTCTTATACCAGGGCTACGGAGCTTATTCAATAACCTTCTCTACTATATTCATATTCATCACTTACGCATTCACTATTGTCTTTTGCAGGGATATGAAAAAAAGCCATTCTACCCGGACAGTTAAGCTACTCAGCATATCGGCACTCATATTCCTTGTAATATCCTCCGTGGGGCCATTTACTCTTGCCTACATGCTGGCTAACAGGATACCGAATACTATACTTTACAAAGACGCGATCTATACCTACCTGCACCTGCAATACAACGGCTTCTTTTCGCTGAGTGTCTTTGCTTTGCTCTTTAACAAGATCGCACCTTTACTTTCAGATAAACCGCTCAGGCGCTTCCATACATTCTCATGGCTGTTGGTTACATCCGTTATCCCGTCCATGTTCCTGTCTTATCTCTGGCATTACCCGCACCTATGGTTGAAGATTATTGCCGTTATTGGCTGCTTCTGTATGATAGCATGTATTATCTACTTCCTCAGTCTTGCGTGGAATATGCGTACGCTAAGGTCAGGATTAAAAAAACAGGCAGTCCAGATCGGGGTGATCGCCATGGTGGCTTTCCTGCTTAAAATGATCTTCCAGTCGATGACCATTATTCCGTCTTTAGGGCCGCTGGTGTTTAGCAACAGGCCGATCATTATCGGTTTTTTACACATGGTACTTTTAGGGTTTGTTTCCCTTTACATTCTGGCGCATTTAATGCAGATGGAAATACTTGACACACGCAGGTACAGTATGATCTCGGCCTGGGTATTCTGTAGCGGAGTTATCGTCAACGAAGTCATACTAATGTTCCAGGGACTCGAGGGCATGTTTATGATCAGCAATTCATTATTCCCAAAACTATTGTGGCTTACAGGAGCATGGCTACTCGTGGGAGCACTAATGATACTGGCTGGAAAACTATTTAAAGAAGGAACAAAATCTATTTCAGTAGATTCTCAAATATCAAATATTTCATTAAAATAAAAATTAACAACATGAGCACACCAGTTTTCATTAATGTCACATTGATCGAACCAAAACTCAAGCATCCGGCAATATTCGATGCTTTTGACTCCATCACAGCAGGTAATGCAGTAGTCATCCACAATGATCATGACCCTAAGCCCCTGTATTACCAGCTACTGGGCGAAAGAGGTAACTGTTTTTCATGGACGTATCTATCCAACGGACCTGAGATATGGGAGGTTGAGATAAAAAAACACGACAGTAAAAGTGAGACCGTGGGAGAAATTGCTGCAAAGGATATGCGCAAAGCAGAACTACTGAAAAGGCTGGGCATCGATTTTTGCTGTGGAGGAAAAAAGAGTATTGAAGAAGCCTGCATTGAAAAAGGCCTTGATGTGATCAGGGTAAAAAAGGAACTGGAAGAAACAGACAAGATAGTTGCCGGGGCACAACTCGACTTCAATTCTTTCACCCCATCGTTCCTGGTCGACTACATAGTGAATGTCCATCATGGCTTTGTAAACAAGAATTTGCCTATGATCTACGATCTGTCCCAGAAAGTTGCGGAGCATCACGGCCCGTCAAACCCTTTCCTTATTGAAATAGCTAAGATGGTAAACGAAGTGCAATGCGAATTAACTACCCATATGAAGAAAGAAGAGCAGATACTATTCCCGACGATCAAGCTAATGGAAAGCGGCACAGATGTCAAAGTTGGATTTGAATCAGTATTTGAACCTATTAATGTAATGGAAAGAGACCATGACATTGTCGGTAACCTAATGAAAGATATCCGGAGGTTAACAAATGACTATTCAGTGCCTGGTAATGCCTGTAATAGTATAAAAATGCTCTATTTTAAGTTAGAGGAATTTGAAAGTGATCTTTTCCAGCACATACATCTTGAGAATAACATACTGTTCCCAAAAGCAAAGGCACTTGAAATAAAATAGTACTAATTAATGGTGCGGTAAGACGCCGCACCATTAATTTAAAACTGCGTATTATGACAATAACACCACAGACAAAGATATCTGCCCTGATAAAGGCTAATCCGGAAGTGATAGATGCGATAGCGTCTATTAATGCCCATTTTAAAAAGCTTCATAATCCTTTCCTGAGAAAGGTGCTTGCATCAAGAGTGACTATTGCAGAGGCAGCTAAGATCGGAAAGGTAGATATCAGCCTTTTCTTTGAACTCCTCAAGCCATTAGGGTTTGTATGTGATAACAATAGCCAGATACCCGTAGAACAACAAGCAATCCCAGAAATTGCCCCTCCGGATTTTGAGTGTAAACTAGACGTCCGTCCTGACATTGAGATTGGAGAAGACCCCTTTCTTAAGATACTGGATAACCTCTCAAAAATGGAAGTAGGAACAACATTGCTTCTTGTCAATTCATTTGAACCGGTACCACTTATTCGCATACTGGAAGATAAGAAATTTGAAATGAGCGTTTTCCACGTTACTGACAATGAGGTGCACACTTATATAAAGAAGATCAACAAGGACTGGAACCAGCCAGCTAGTGTGATTGCAGATAATGTGGCATTTGACAACCTGGCCAAACTCTATGAATGCAAAATGGACCATGTAGATGTCCGAACGCTACCCATGCCACAGCCGATGCTGACGATACTGAAGAGCCTGGAAGCACTTGGCACTGGTATGGCATTATTCGTACACCACAAAAAGGTACCGATGATGTTGCTACCAGAGCTCACAGAAAAAAAATTCAGTTATGCGATCAAGCATGTAGATAGTGAGGTCCATTTGATCATATACAGACAAGACGCACAACTATGATGCCGCCGGATGAACATAGGCCGCTTAAAAGAACTATACTACCTTACTATGCAGCGGCAGCAGTCTCCTTTGTAGTAGTAGCATTGTTGTGTCTGGTGTCGGGTACTGAATTTACCGGTCACTATTTTAATCCTAAATTGCTGGCTATTACACATCTTTTTATCCTTGGCTGGGGTACTATAATGATATTTGGTGCTAGTAACCAGCTAATGCCGGTACTTACCGAACGGAAGCTATATAGCGAACTGATACCGCAATATGTGTTTGCACTAATGCTCATGGGAATACCACTGTTAGTCTATTCCTTCTGGAATTTTACATTAACATGGACGATCTACCTGGGTGGCATACTGGTCATAGCAGGAATGGCACTTCACGCAATCAATATCTTCAGAACATCAAAAAAAGTAAAAGATAATATTGCAACCGAATTTATGCTGTCTGCCCATTTATGGCTATTGGTGACAGCAATTATTGGGTTTACTTTGCTGGTAAACTTCCGAATACTATTCCTGTCTCGTGATCATCTGGAATACCTTAAGCTACACGCCACAATCGGTATGGCAGGATGGTTCCTTCAGTTGATTATCGGTGTCAGTTCCAAACTCATACCGATGTTTCTAATAAGTGGCTATGAAAACAAAAAATGTCTCAATATCATCTACTACTGTCTTAACCTTGGCTTGATCATCTTCCTGTTGGAAGGCTTTATGAATAATAGCCTAATGGGGAAGCTTATTCCGTCCGCCATTATTATGACCAGCATGGTGAGCTACGGTATATATGTACGTCAATGCTATAAACATGCTATAAAGAAGCACCTGGATGCAGGAATGAAGCAAACATTTATAGCCCTGGCCCTCCTGTCAATCCCATTTGTTTTACTCTTTATCAATCTCCTGGTAAAAGGTGAAGTGTCGCCTAAACTTGTTACAGCTTATGGGTTTGCTTTTTTCGGAGGTTTCATTAGCGTTATTATAATGGGGCAGACTTTCAAAACATTACCTTTTATAGTGTGGATGCATATAACAAAACGTGATGAACTGCCGGAAATGCTTCCTAAGGATTTGTATCATGAAAAGTGGGTAAGTTGGCAGATGTATATCTATCTGTTTTCCTATACAGCTTTCCTTAGCGGAATACTGCTATCGCAAACAAAGCTGATACATATTGGCGCCTCATGCATGCTTATCGCTGCAAGTTGGTATTGCGTCCATGTGCTTCTTATCATGAATAAACTCAGAAGAAAATGATCATCGATATAACAGATAAACAATATGAAGAAAAAATGGTGGTCTTAATGGCTCTCCACGAAGTAGTAGATCCGGAGCTGGGGATCAATATTGTTGACCTGGGGCTTGTTTACAACATAGAAATAGAAGAATCATCTAAGACAATTAGCTTAGAAATGACTTTATCAACTCCTTCTTGTCCACTTGGCGGAATAATCACAGGACATGTGAAGATTGCAGTGGAGCAAGCTATGCCGGGGTTTGACACAATTGTGGATTTAGTCTGGGAACCGAGGTGGAACTATGATAGGATCAGTGAGGCCGGAAGGGCAATGCTGGACAGTTAGAGATCCTTTTTATTAAATATCCTCACAGACAGCAATAAAGGTACGACCACCCAGAAAAGCAGACAGGCTATAGAAAAAACACTACCTGTTGCGGACCCCAGGAATTTCTTGAACAGTGCTCCTGAATATCCCATCAATACGGCTACATCCAGTTGCAACAACATGAGCACCCGCGCTAGGTCAACAGGATTGAAAGCAATGATACCCACAACAGCGCTATCTATCGGGTAATCGCTAAAGGAATAAATGAACGCAAGTAACATACCGTCAAACAACAGGGTAAAGAACAATACGGTAATGATAGCAACGCCGATCCCCTTTGTTTTGTCTTTTGACTTCACAAATATCAACAACGCGAGAGATGAAAATATCAATGTAAGAAGGATGCCCGTAATGAGCAGTGTAACCGCAGCAGTTGACGGCGCCAACAGTAACAGAGGAACACCGATGCCTATGCCATAAGCAGCTGCGAGCGGCAATGCAACACCATAGTATTCCGCAAGGACCACTTTACTGCGCTTTATGGGTTGTGAGAGCAACAACTCAATGAACTCAATGGAATTGAAAAAGTAAATTGTGGAAAATAGGATCGTGATGATAGGAACGAAAAGCAAGGTGACATTCAGCAGGCTAAGCAATCCCTTTGAAGCATTATCATCAAGGTTGAGCACACTTATGGCTAATATTGCAAGAATCAGCGTGTATACCATGATCACCTTATTCCTGAACAAGTCAAGCAGTACATATTTTATTATCGTCTTCATATATGGTATTATGCTCTTAGCCCTTCTTTCATTACCTGGGCAATAACTTTATTTAATCTCAGCTCACCTGTTGCGACCTGTAATTCCTCTACACTTTTATAAAATACCAACTTGCCATCCTGCAGATAGACAATATGGCTGGCTATCCCCTCCAGGTCACTAAGCACATGGGAGGTGACAAGGATCAATTTACCTGCGGTGCGCTCCCGGCCAATCTTTTCTTTCAGCAACTCACTGGCAACAGGGTCTAAGCCGGCCGTTGGTTCATCTAAGATGTATACACCGGGCGAAAAAAGAAACGTGAGGCATGCACTTACCTTCTGCCGTGTACCTCCCGAAAGGCTGCGCATGGTTTTGCCTTTTAATTTATCCAAACCAAATCCATGAAATAGTTCCTCGTCATAAACTGTATGTTCCGGACGCAACTCTTTGATCATGTCTATTACCTGTTCTATGGTCATGTTATCCGGGTAGCGGCCGATTTGTGGCATATAGCCGATACCTGAACGATACTGCCAATCTTTCTTTACAGCTTGACTATCAATTGTTATCGTACCTGCTTCCGGTATTACCAAGCCCAGTATAGATTTAATCAACGTTGTTTTTCCTGAGCCATTAGGGCCCAGCAAGCAAACGGTTTGTCCCTTTGATAGCTGTAAGGATATGCTATCCAATGCCTTGAATTTACCGAAAGACTTTGTGAGCTGGTGCACACCTATCATAATTTCCATTTTTTAGTCCGGGGAGAATCATCCTTTAACATATCGGGGGTAACACTGGGCATTACTTTTTCCACCTGGTCCATCATATCTGTCAAAAAACTTCTGTACAAGATCATTGCAGTAGGTATTTTCTCCGTGATCACCGAATAAATACTTACGGGGTAATATGGCACATCCCCTATGCCATCCCGATCCAAGTCGTAACCATCATATTTATCCCAATAATTGTCTTTGAACGTATTCAGCATCATTGTTCCATTAGTTGCCACATCAAATGAGCTGCCCACGAAGTTGTTACGTTCAAATACGTTACCGTCGCAGCTGGCTTGAATACGCATGGCCCAGCCATTATTAGTAAACTCATTATTAGCTACATGTATCCGGCTACTACCTTCCATATAGATGCCGACAGTATTCTTATCAAACTTGTTGTGCTCTATCTTACTGTCAGATATGTCCTTTAGCAAAATACCATAGGCAGCATCACCCCAGTTGTGATAGAATGTATTGTTCTGCATAATTACACCTTTTGTATACATTACTGCAACTCCTGCTCCATTGTTCTCAAACACATTACCCTTATAGGTGTCGTTGTGCGAGAACATAAAGTGTAGGCCATAACGGATGTTTCCAAATGACACATTTTTCTCGATCAATGATCCGGTAACGAACTCAAAGTATATCCCATCCCGATGCCCTGAGAGCATATTGCCTTTAATCAAAAGATTATTACACTTCCACGCATGAACCGCGTTGCCTGATTGTAACTCATCCTTTGCATACGCCTTAATTGTGCTTCCTTCCACAATGCATTTATTGCAGTTCTGTAGATACACCCCATAAGTGGTATTCAATATGCGGCAATTCTTCACCAATACATTTGTCACGTTCTGAAGTTTGATACCAGCCATATCTACCATGCTGCTCCTGCCCGTATTCTGGATATGCAGGCCGATAAGACGCACATTATTGGCTGTAACTATGATCACTTCGTTTTTCTTTGCCCCGTCAAATACCGGGAAACCCTCACCGATCAATGTTATAGGCTTTCTGACGATGATACTATTTTGTTTGTAAAAACCCTTTGATATGAGAATCGTGTCGCCGGCTGGGGTACGGTCGAGCATAGCCTGTAAACTACCTCCCGCATTCAGCCTTATAGTGGTGGAATCTGCATCGGAGATAAAAGAAGCTAACAACAATAATATGATAACGGTGCGCAGCATTTGTTAGTTTATACTTTCCCAGTTGAGCTCTGTAATCCCGAGGCTGTCCATCAAATCATTGGCTTCTGCTTTAGAAGAAAATGCAGCGAAGTTACCGTTCATCGGGCTCTGAAATACATCGTGTTTTAGATAAATGGCATTTTCAGCAGATATAGGCTCACCGGGTTTTGAAAAATTGCTAGTAAAGAATTGCGACTTGGCATCAATCTTTTGTTCACTGATGTAACGTTTCATGCACGAAATATCATCAAATTTGAACGGTTTCCCTTTAGGTGTTACCAACTCAGCGGCATATCGGTTGTCCACTATTGTCATTTTGCAATGCGCGCAGGCATCTTTACCATAGTTAATGGGCTCAAAACCACCGCTGCAAGAGCTAAGTAGAACAGCCATTAAAAAAACAGTCATTAACGTTCTCATACAATTTTAGATTTTTTCCATTCATAAATACTCACTCCCACGAGTATGGCACCGGCTAATATGAAAAACCAGCCGCCTATATCGGGTTGTGAAAGTGCTTCAAAATTCAACATTTTCTTATATCCTATCAAAGGAGGTTGATAAGCCATACCTGGTACTTTAATTGGTGCGGTGGGGTCAAGATTATGCCCGTAATCGTATTCCCATTTCCAGAAGTCGTACATCGAAAGGCCCGCCATCGCCAGGAACACTCCTGTCCAAGCGTAGTACCAACTTTTTCGTCTAACCAAAAGGACGATAATACCTAAAACACAGAAGACGCTTAAAGCTATGGGCAGGTAAACGAACTCTTTAAAATCCTCCTTATGGATTGATTTCATACCTATGTAGTGATTCAGGCCGTTTATTATATCTACATCTCCTTTCACATCATTAACCCATATTTCCATCATGATCCCTTCAGGATACTGCGGCGCAGCAAGGTCAATTCTCCACATTGGAAAAAAAGCAAGGGTAATGATACAACCGATCACAATCACAGTGCTTATTCTACCCGGGGTGCTCAATTTTTTCATAAAACGTAAATAAAAATGGTAGTATCCCAAGATAGGGGATACCACCATTGGTTAAATAATGCTTACTTGGCAGCTACCGGCTCCGGATCTGTCTTACCTGTACCCCACTTCAGCGGTGTTGCAGTTCCCTTAGGAGATACCCGAAGATATCCCTGCATTTCCTGGTGAAGCGCTGAGCAAAAATCCGTACAATAGAAGGGGTAAACACCCGACTTCTTCGGCACGAACTTCAGTGTAGCCGTTTCTCCGGGCATTACTAACAATTCCGCATTGTCTGCATGCTTTACAGCGAACCCGTGTGGTACATCCCAATCCTGTTCCAGATTCGTTACGTGGAAGTACACTTCATCACCTACCTGTACACCTTCAATATTATCAGGGGTCAGGTGAGAGCGGATAGCCGTCATGTACACATCAACACGATTACCTACCCGGGTAACTTTTGTGGCCTTCTCACCCATAGATACATAAGGGTGCTTATTCTTATTGATATCGTATATCTTAACGTTCTGATCTTTTATCTTACTTGCCAATATACCTTGCGCATAGTGCGGTTCACCAATTGTCGGGAAATCAAGTAACAGTTGCATTTTGTCCCCTTCTATAGAGTAGAGCTGTGCGCTCTGGGCCAATTCAGGTCCGGTTGGCAGGTAACGGTCCTTTGTTATCTTATTGTAGGCAATAACATACTTACCATAAGGCTTCTTGGTATCGCCGCCAGGTACCATAAGGTGGCCGATAGAATAATAAGTTGGCACCCTGTCGAGTATCTTCAGGTCCTTAATGCTCCATTTTACTATTTCAGACGATACGAAGAATGAAGTATACGCATTTCCTTTGCCGTCAAATTCTGTATGCAAAGGTCCAAGACCTGGTTTCTTCACCTCACCATGCAGTGCAGCCTCGTACTTGATAACCGGTATACCATAATATTCACCTTCAAAAGTCTTAGCTGCGATGGCATCCGTGATCTTCTTGAATGAGAAAACCGGGATAAGAGCTGCCAACTTACCACTGCCTACAATATATTCACCGGTCGGGTCAACATCACAACCATGCGGGGATTTAGGACAAGGGATCAGGTAAACGAAATCCTTAGATTCATTTGGATCCAGGGTAAGAACTTCTTTGATAATTTCAGAAGTGGCCATATGTGTTTCATGGTTTAGAGTATTATGATAATACTCGGTTGCCATCTTCTTTGCTTTACCCGCTTTCACATATTCCTCAGCTTTCTTCCAATTAATAGCTACTATAAAATCTTTGTCCTTCTGAGAGGCATTTACCTCCAGCAAAGTACTGGCCTGTTCTGTATTGTAGGTAGAGAAGAAGAACCAGCCATGAGATGGCCCTTTGCCTGCGCGGCTGAGATCAAGATCCATACCTGGTAATATAACCTGAAAGCTAATACCCATATGACCGGACTCTTGGTTAACACCAATAAAGGAAACTGTGCTCTTAAAATTTGCCTTAAAAGATTCATTACTCAGGGAAGCCTCTGCATTACCAATTGGTATGGCAAAACGAGTACCGGCAATAACATACTCTGTATTCTCAGTAATAAAAGGAGATGAGTGATTTCCACCGCTGTTAGGTATTTCAAGTACCTCTTCGGTAGTAAAGGATTTCAAATCAATACGAGCAACGCGTGGACTGTTATTCGCATTGGCAAATAGCCAACGGCCATCATGTTCCCCATTTGTTTGAGATAACGCGAGGTGGTGCTGGTCATCCCATGGAATAAAGCCGTGAGTGGTCTGCAACATTGGTTTTGTTTCCTCATTATATCCATATCCATTTTCAGGGTTTTGGGAAAACACCGGAATTACTTTTAACAGCCTTCCGGACGGTATACCATAAACGGACACCTGGCCACTGAACCCGCCTGATACAAAAGTGTAGAACTCATCGTATTTGCCGGGGGCCACATACACTTTTGAAGCCGCATCACCGCTTACCGCGGACTCAGTCGATTTCATTTTGCATCCCTGTGTAGCAGCTAATGCTACTAAAGACAACGCAACTATTGATAGATTTTTCATAAAATATTTGTGTGTGATTATTTTTATATTATTTAACTCCGTCATTGTGGCGCATAAATTCCAAAAGGCTCCTGGCTTCAGCATCACTTAGGTTTTGGTTTGGCATTCTTACCATACATACTTCCAGCATGGCTTGTGCTTCGGCATCTTTGTCAAGCATTACGTCTACATTCGTAACGAAGTTCATTATCCATTCAGGCTTCCTGCGTTCAGTCACACCTTTCCATCCGGGGCCGACCAGTTTTTCATCTGTCAATTTATGGCATGAGCCACATTTAACATCATAAGCTTGCTCTCCGGCCTTAATCATACCATTGTCGAGCGGTGTGGATAGTTCCACCTTATCATATTTGCCAATCCCGACAGAGGGATCTGAGGCTGCTACCTTGTTGGCATCATCTTCGCCAGGTTCTTTTAAAGTGGAGCCCTGCGTTTGCGCAGGCTGTTCAGAATTACCTCCACAAGAGGCTACGATCAATGCAAAAGAAAGAAAGGAAAGAAAAAGGAATTTGCGGCTCATACTATTTTGATTTTGGTTAATAAACGATCTATAACTCTGATCAACTACACAACAAAAGTCCGATACAATCGGTCTTAAAAATATGACCACAGTCATACATTCGGACAAAAAGGTCTTTTTTGCATTAAATTGACATGATACTCGTCATTGGGGGGGGGGAGAAACCAATGAACTGAACAGAAAAGCACCAAATTCATGCCAGTGAAAAATGAAAGTGCAACTCCAATAACATTAAATGGGAGAAAAAAAAACAACCTTTCAAAACACCGTCCAGGCAACGTTTACGCTATTCGCGATTGTATTCTGTGGCACATACCAGTACTAAAGAATCGTAAGGGGCTGACCAGTAAGAAGATAGGATAATTGCAACTCGAGCGCGCATAATTCACTGTTTGCGTTGCTCTTACAAGCAAAGTGTGACAGCATTGCCTTATAATACGCTACGCCATCGAGCAAATTACTTTTGAACTTCTTAAAATAGCGTTGCTGCTTGTCATTTATTGACCCCGTGCTTTCCGTTATCTGGTTCTTCAAATAATCAACATACATCCGAAGCTCATTGACGAACATATTTGGACGATATAAACCGTTCTGTATGTTGTCACGTCCATAGATATGATCTATTATCTGCTTCAAAGAAAACACTCCCGAAAAGTAAGCGAGGTTCGGCCCTGGACATATAGATACAGCAGAAAGCTTATGTGGCAGATACATTTCATTTTTTAGTCGAACGGAAGCAGTTAATCCTTCGCACAGGCAGTCCTTCTCCATTATCTTGTTAAGCTCGCCCTGCACTTCCTCTTCACTGACCTCTGGAGTTCTTACCTGCTTCTCTTTAAGTTGCTGGTACTGTCGTGATGCCGTACAGATAGGCATCGGAGTAAATTCTGTATTGCTTGACAGGTATTTCTTGTAACAGGGACTCCCCGCCCTGTTCTTCTCAATACGGGCCTTACGCTGCGCTTCCGAACTACTCCTTCTGAAGTTATTGAACGGCACGCCCAATGGGGAGGCATTACTTAAGTAATAGTCATCCTGCTGTGCAGTTGCAAGCTGTTGCAATGTCTCGTTATCAACATTTGTTGCCTCAGGTACCAAAAGAAATGGACTACCCCACCCAATGCTGTCCAAATTAAAATATTCCAACAAAAATGATTGTTCTTTACTAGTACCTACACCACCCTGCGCACTGATCCTTTGCTCCGGAATATCATTAAAGCCCGGTTTACTCTTTTCACTAATTGCCTGGCTACACAACTGGTAAAGCTCTTCCCGGAGATTAAGCCTGTTTATCCTGAATTCTTCCAAGATAGGGCCAAGCAGCAAGCCTTCTGTAGGGAAAGCATGACCACCACAATTCAGGCCAGACTCTACACGGAATTCCGACACCCATACTCCTTTCTTTGCGAGTAATTTCCCCTGTATAAGAGCAGAGCGATAATCGCTTACCTTCAAAATGATCTTCTTTCTCAAATATCCTAGCTGATCCGGAAAAAAATCTACAAACTCTTCTACATAGCTGTACAGGCGGGGATTATAGCCCGCTGAAAAAACGACTGATGAGGAAAGTTTACTATTAGCGAAACCCCTAAAGGCAGACAAAGCATCTGAAAATTCAAAACCCATCAGTTCTCCACCATCAGTATAACGTGGATTATCCACCTTAGCCATTATGTTCACATCTATCGCACCAGGTAAAATTTCGGTTCTCAACTCTTCTTGCAATCTTATCTGTTCATCACCATCCTTTTCCTTCATCATAAACTCAAATTTCATCCTGGTGGCTGATGAAGTAGGTAGTAGTTCAAAGTATCTGAGCATATCAGACCCTTCAGTAAACGGCAATGCGGTCAATTGTGCAATTTGAGCCTGCACAAGATCATGCATCATATCAAGGTATGCCGTGATGCGCTGCGCCCGGCTGTCGAACCGTTTTTCGGGAATAGGACTAAAGCTCAGCCCATTTTTCAGGGAATGGTAGGCACGCATGTCCTCTATCAGTTCGTCCTCGATAATAGAAACAACAGATGAAATGCCATACCGGGCAACCTTCAAAGGAGTATCAATACTATAACACAGGCCTAAGACCGGTATATGAAAAGTGTGCAGGGGAGAATTGTTCATTTATATCCTTGTGAAAAAGAGCAGATGGAAAAGAAAACAAAGGTCAGTGCATTCTGTATGATAAAATATGACCCAAGTCATAAAAACAATAAACCGCCCTATATAGGGCGGCCCATATCAACCTGTAGTTTCTTACAACGCAGTCTTAAAATCGACCGACTTAACTACCTCCAAGCCGTCATGGTTCAAAGCCGACGAAATGTACAGTCTCAAATCGGTAACTGAAGACACATTACAACACCAGGTCTTGTTTACATTCAACTTCATTTCATGCGTATGCTCGTCCGTTCTATACACAGTATCACCCGATGCCGTTTTGACTATAACCACGTCATAGCCATGCATTTTTACGTTGCCTTCTATTGTTGCCACAATATACATCGTATCGCCCAAACGGTATATCTGGTTAGCATACGGAGAAGCTATGGTTATGGTTGCCGATGGCACTGGATCCGTAGTTGTGGTTTCTTTCTTACAGGAAGAAAGTATTGCCAAAGAAGTGGCTGTTATCATTGCTGCCAGGAATAAATTTTTCATTGCAATTCAATATTAGATGTTAAAAAAGAAAGAAAATGCCGGTTTCAATTTTATACTTCACATTCACCAGCCCATTGGCAAAGTGTTGATAAATTGGGTGATGGTATGAAGCCTGTAATCCGATCTTGTTATAGTAAGCCTGTATACCAGCTACTGCATACAACTGTTGCCCGCCTGTCATATCATTTCTCCATTTGTAAGTATAACGATCGTAATCAGCTCCGGCAACATCAGCTTTAACACCAGCTTGTGGCAACAAGGTTAGCGCCTTCTGTTTCAACTGGTGGAATGCCAATAGTCCCGCGCTCAACTTGTTGCCATATCTATAGTCATGATCATTTGCAGTAGTGATCGTATATGCCCCCTCCACATTGAGGCCCATGCGCTCTTTCCGTAGTGTATAGTTAGCGTTAACACTAAAATCCCAAGACCGTGTTCCGGGTTGCATATTGGGCAAGCCTTCTTCCTGACTTATGGCTTTGCTATCATATGCGCCTGTGGGCATCTTTACACCTACCCCGGCGTGCAATTGGTGTTTCCAGTCAGCAGTCTGTGAAGGGATAATAAGGTTAGCATTTCCCATTATCATGATGTCTCCCAGGCCACTAACTACCGACCGGCCAGCATTCTCTGATTTTATGTTGCTTATATAAGGCACAAAGGCAAATACCTGCATACGGCTGTTAATGTAGTACCGGCCCCATGCCTGCACGGAGTTATATTTTTCATTTGAGAACGTACTTGAGCCGTGTTCGCCATGACCCGGATGCTCACTGAGAAAGCCCCGATGCTGATACTGGATACCGACAAAATTCTGCCTGCTTTGCGGAAGCAGCCCTAAAAACTGGTTTCCACCAGAACTCCCACAGACGCCACAAGCGTATCCGTAGATGCAGCTAAGCAAGGCTATAAGAAGTGCTATAATCTGTTTCATAAAAAAACGCTTTGTTCATCACGAAGGACAGGGACAAAGTAACTACCGAATGATAACTCGATAAAAGACCTCTATCAGGAAAAAAGATGACACTTATCACCATTAAAGACCTTTTTGTCCTTTTATGACCCAGATCATCTTTTCCTAATGAATAGGAACCAACCTTTACTACACAAAAACTAACCAAGATGAAAAAAATATCAATATCGATCCTCGCATTAAGCATTATCCTCTGGACAAGCTGTAATAGCGAAACCACTGAAAGCACTAACGATTCTTCATCTGCAACTGAGCAGCCAACTGCCGGCCAGTCAGGGGTACAAGATGATGTGTCACAAAAAAATGTCGTGCAGGTTGCCATCGCAAGTAAAGATCACACTACACTTGTAAAAGCAGTGCAACAAGCGGAACTGGTAGATGTACTCAGCAATGCAGGGCCATTTACAGTTTTTGCTCCGGTAAACACAGCATTTGATAAGCTTCCTGCAGGCACGGTAGAAGATTTAATGAAACCTGAAAATAAAGACAAGCTCATAGATATCTTGCAATATCACGTTTCGGTGGGTGTGTTTAAGGAAGATATGCTTCAAGATGGTCAGATAATCGGCCAGGTAAATAGCGGTAATATCACGATCAATAAAACTGCTGATGGCATTATGGTGAACAATACTGCTAAAGTATTAGCTGTAATACCCGCGGCAAATGGCCTTATTTATGTAATTGATGGTGTACTATTACCGAAATAAATCTACCTCCAGGTCTAACGAAGCATCCAAATTGTATAATTCCGTGGAAGTAGCATTTGAATCACCGTAGAGATTCCGTAGAGAAAACCTGAACACAGATGAACCAAATTGAACAATACTAAACAATTGACCAGAAAATCAGAGTCAGCTTCTGACTTCCAAATAGTTCATCTTAGACCAACTATGTTCATCCTTGTTCAGCAAATCAGCCCCTAGTGGGACCACATAGATACAATACAAAAGCCTCATAATCAATCGATTAGAGGCTTTTATTTTTTCAGGTTGTTGGTTTGATTATTATTTTCATTTGTAATGCCCGACTTCGTTTGGGTTTTCTTTTTAAGAACCAAAGATTTTTTTTCTTTGATAGCTTCCTATAATTATCAAACTGAAATACCGTTTCAATTTTTTCACCTTTCACTACATCCTCACTACTAAGGTTCAATTGAGAACTCTTAGGGGAAACCAAATGCATTGATCAAATCAGCAGATATTAGTGGTGGTAAAGGGATAATTGTTATTTTTTGAATACCGTTATACATCCATTTATCGTCTTCATATCTTGGAAGGAAGAACTGGAAAATGGCACGATGGTATATGACATAACCAATGGAATGTGGCCTACGCGGTTAGAGATTACAGACCGATATGTAATTTTTATGACCAATGGCCAAATTGGGATGAAAAAGATGTTCATCCTTTAATTGGAAAGAGATAAGAGAATATTAAAACGAAATTGTGTCATAGACTTAATAAGCCTGACAATATTGTTCAGGCTTATTAAGTCTATGACACTTCGTAGAATTTCTAATACTCTGGATTAATTTCCTGACTAAAAACTTCTGTGCACAGTTCTTATTTATTATGCGTATTCACTATTCGGTTACCTACCCCTTAGACGTCTACCACCGTAGTAATTAGTAAAATCTGTTTTAGTGTCGCCAAAGGCAGACAGCATTGATTTCAAATGATATATCGCGACCGATATGCCAAATGAATTGTGCAGGTTAACGCTACGTTACTTTTTACATTTCACTAAAAAGAACTTGAAGGAAGGCTTATCGATAGCATGACTATTGGGCTCTTCTATTTCCACAACTTCTGCTAAACCAAACTGCTCAAACTGTTCATGTACAGTTGATAGGTCATAAAAAAAGAGTTGTCCACCATTGCCAATTTCAAATGTGTCCTTTGCCAGCTCTTTTCCCTTTCCATAATTGGGTGAGCTTTTCGAAATCAATGTAAAAACCATCCACCCGCCCGGCATTAACTGCTTATAGCAGTCATTCACCATCTTTCTTCGCTGAGTTTCGTTTAAAAGATACAGCAGACCATAACAAAAAATTCCTTGGTAAAGATGATTGTCAAATGGCATGTCAGTAACAGAGCCATGGAAAATCTTCAACGGATGGGTAGAATTCGCATTAGCAATATCAATCGCTGTTTTAGATATTTCTATACCGGTCACAGAAATTCCACTATTTATGAATACTGTTGCGTTTCGCCCATAGCCAATACCAGGGATAAGAATATTGCCTATATTTTGTTCTAAAAAGAAATCTTTTACAAGAATCGCAGAAATGGATGGCTCAAACCCCCACATAGCATGATTCTTTTCAAAACTTTCCTCCCAGAATTTCTGGATGTCATCGGCAGAATTTGAAGAAGATTGGCAAATTTTATCAGGAATAAGTCTACATGACGAGCCGACGGAATTAACAATTGAGACGACCTTACTTGGGTCTATTGTCTCATCCTCTATTCGCAATATTCTATCCTGATCATCAAGATCGAAACATATCCCCGCCATTGGGAAAGATTTTTGCAGGGTTTCCCTTACAAAAACCGCTTGCATTTCCTCTTGAATATCCGTTTTAAATATTTCAATCATAACTACTCCATGTTTTTATGGCATAATTGCCAAGTTTAGTTTATCTAGCCTTAACTAGGTATTGGTATTTTAAAAGATCAACGTTAACATCAAACGAGGTGAATCCAGCTTCTTTAAGTTCAGAAATCAATTTATCAATTGACACTCTCATCTTGATAGGTGGTGCTATTATCTCCTTAGGTAGTTCGCAGTCAAAATAATCGAGGACTATAAGTTGTCCCTTTAGCTTAATACCTTTCCTTACTTTAGAAAAGTAGTTAACACGGTTATCAATATGATGATAGACATTAGCTACAAAGACAATGTCAACTTCTCTGGCTGTCAAGCCTGGATCATCAAATTCTACCTTTCTAAGTTCAATATTACTCAGCTTTTCCGTTTTGATTCTATTCTTTATGTACGCCTGAAACCCCTCCTCAACGTCAGCTGCAATTACATGAGCTCCGCGTCTGGCGAATCGCACAGAGAAGTAGCCCGTCCCTGCTCCTAGATCTAAAACTTTTTTGCCCTGTAGATCTCCTACATATTCTAATACTTTTTCGGGCTTCTCCAGTTTATCCCGTTTAGGATCTTCATAACTTATGGCAAGTGATGCTACCGAAGAATGGCTGTGCCCATGACCTGCCTTGCGCTGGTGCTCCTGTGCCAAAGTAGTATTATAAACTAATCCAAGGAAAATAGCGATTATCGCTTTTTTTTGATTTTTCATTGCTATTATTTTTATTGAGTGTCCGTTCTTTTTATTATGAAAAATGTTATTACCCCAACTATTAGATTCACTAAACCCAGTAATATTTCTGATCTATGCTGCACAACTGCAAATCCAATCATTCCCGCAGAGAATAGCATAAAAACAATTTGTGCAAAAGGAAAGAATGGACTTTTGAAGGTCGGCGATGAAATATGATTTTTCCCTTTACGTAGTTTGAACACCGCTGCTACAACCAACATAGTGGAAAGCGTTAATAAAACGCCGCAGTAAATCAGAATTTGCTGAAAGGTTCCCGTCAGTATCATTGTACTTGCAATAGAAAACTGCAACCACAGTGCTTTCTTAGGAATGCCTTTCACATCAGGGGTAAAAAAATGCCAAAACGTGTAATCCTTGCCCATTGTTGATGTAACCCTGGAACCAACCCAAACCATAGCACTTATTCCGGAAACAAGAAGAAGAGCTATACCCACGCTAAAGAAGTTACCTATCCTACTGCCAAGTAAATTTCGCGTCACAATTACCCCAACATTTAGCTGCCCTGATAGCTCCTGGTAGGTTGCATGTATTAGGAACGAATATTGGAGAAGGGTATACATTACCGTAACAACAGACGTCCCAACTATTAAAGAGATGGGAAGTGATCGTGCGGGATTCTTAAACTCATCCGAAATATAGGCAGCGGCATTCCATCCAGAATAAGAATAACTTACATAAACCAGCGCGACAAAAAATGCCGGAGAGGTTACTTCATTTAGGTAAATTGTGGTAACATGATAACTGTTTTGTAGTCTTCCAGGCATCATTAGACCTAATACTATCAATAGTATTATAAGAAGTACTTTAAATAAAGTACTAACGTTTTGAAATACAGAACTGAGTTTTAGATTCCTAGTGTGTGCAAACGTTACCAATGCTATGATGACTATCGCTAATAACCTAGCATTGACCTTACCGATTGGCAAGTATTCAACACACGCAATCGCTGACAATGCAATAGGAGCAGCAAAACCAACCGTGATAGATATCCAGCCTGATAAATATCCTAAAAGCGGGTTGTACAACCGGGTAAGAAACGAATACTCTCCACCTGAACTCTTCATTGTTGCTCCGATTTCAGCATAGCTGAATGCACCGAACAATGCGAGCGCCCCTCCGAGGAGCCATAATGTTAGTATCGCACCCCAATTTTTCAAATTTTCCAATTGGAATCCGAGGCTTGTAAATGCTCCTGTACCAATCATGTTAGCTACCACAATGGCAGTTCCCGTGAGTGTCGTTATTTTATAGGATTTCAACACGTGCATTTCTAGTCATGTTTGGCAAAAACTTTTGGCAAACCTAGGGATTTTTTTTATTATTGCGATACAGTCGCAATAAGATGAAAAGAAGAAATACATTATCAAAGGATGCAGTGTTTACCTTGTTGTCAAGTACTCGTAAGGCAATGAGCCACGACGCAATTGAAAAACAGCTAAAGGGCGAAGTCGACCGCGCAACGATATACAGGATATTGAGTCGGTTTTGTGAGGATGAAATAGTTCACAAGATCATTGCTGACGATGGAAAGCAATACTTCGCCGTCTGCCAGAAATGTGAGAATATGGGTGATGAAAAAAATAAAATGCCCCCAGACAATCACTTTCACTTTCGATGTACAAGTTGCCAAACTATTGAATGCCTTCCCTCACTGGTCGAGTATTCAATCCCGAAAGGCTACAATGTTGATCGGCTCAATTGTGTTTTGATAGGTATATGCAAGGAATGTCAGTAACACCAATTGGGTCGCTTTAGGTTCCCGTTATATTAAATCATAACTAATCGGAATTATAGATTGTTCAAGTTGATACACTTCGGCCCCATCTCCCTCAAAGCCCTACCAATAGAACCATAAGACCAAACTGAGTTAACTTACTTGTCCTTACTCATTGACTTAGTGAGTCTTTAACCTATCAGTTGATCTATTGAGCCTAAGATTATAACTTCAATAGATTTCCAACACTTATGAGTACAGATAGTGTTCTCAATCCCTTACATTACATCCTCATCCCCGGAGGCGGTTACTGATTGGTGTATTCTAACTTGAGGTCACCCGTTGATAGCCGTGGATCAGCGCGGGAGATTTTTCAGTACCGATGTTTTCAGTTTATAAAGCCCATAGAGAAATTGTTCTCCTCTATAAAAATAATCTGCTTTAGTAATTAAGAGCTAAACGTTCATTTGGTGTAACATCTGCTTACACCCAGGCATCAACCCTTTAAAGACCTGCACGTTATGTATTGTACACTTTTAATCATTTAATTGATTGTTGGTAGGGTTAGAATGAGCTCAAAAAGCCACTTCCCTACGGAATCTCTTCTCCCAATGCTCCGGAGGTTATGTTAAAATCTTTCAACTTAATTCAGGACTATTCAATTAGATACAATATCAAGTTCTACATGCTTGGCAATGGCAATTTGAGAATTGTAGTACTTCTCTAAAAAATGATAAATAACTAATTCATGTTTCCGCTGTTCTGCCGGATAATAACGGTTCATGAACATATGTATGTAGCTGGGCAACAAATTAAAAAGCTCCTTGTTCCGTGACTTACCTGCTAACTTTTCAAAGATGGAGTTAATTACCGGGCCGTTTCGTTTAGAACGCAATTTGAGAATGAAAACAGCATCATATATCCTGGCAGGTATGTCATTTTTGGCATTCATATGGACGAATATATCTTTCTGATAAGACCTGTACTTTTCATTTAATTGTTTTTGAAGTGGCATGCTGCTGTCAAATTCCTTAAAGAAGTCATTTCGCATTTGCCACAACAAATGGTGTTTCTCCAAAAGTGAAAAACCAAAATCGTTCAGATACATATCAATCGATCGCATGGCAAGCATTATTCTTTTAGGATCATTCACATTATACAGCGCTATCAGCTCCAGCGCTGCACGGCTATCATGGAAAAATAATGTTTCAGTCTCCTCTATCAAGTGTCCGCCATAGCGTTCTATCTCACGCTGGTAGGTATCCAGCACAACTTTATGGACAGTACCGTTCTCAATAAGTGGTGCCAATATCTCCGAAAAATGTTTTTGCAAAAACATCTGCCTGCTTATATCACTATTATAGAATCTTATCCTTAAATGTTGTCCGTCATCACGATAGCGGATAAAAAAGAACTTCTCGAAGAGACTGCCTGTATGCGCTCTGATATACGCCAAGATAACATCAGTCAAGAGTTTTTCACTGGCCACCGCTCCCAGGTATATCTTGAAGTACAACCATTCACTTCCCGGGAGGAATTTACGTTGATACGTTGTTAACTCATCTGTAAATACTACTTCCTCTTTACACATTTCAACAGTACGTATCGGGATGATCATCTCACTAATGTACGGCTCGGAAATACTGTCCTGCGCGATACAATTTTCCTCAGTGAACAAAAACTCTTCAAATACAATAAGAGGCCTCATTCTCACGTACTCCACAAGAACAGACAGACAATTATGATTTTCAAAGTCTATCAGCAGTTCATTATCGCCTTCTTTATATAGCACTCGTGCAGGGAGGTTGTAGCTGTTGCGGAATTCATCAAAGAAGCTTTGATACATTTTAGGGTCAGATGGGATCTTGCCTATTTTACCAGTATCTATTTTCCAGGTAGCCCTAGATATTATCAGGCTTTTGTAAACAACCCTGGGCAAATATTCAAATTCTGATAACACACCCCAGCGCCACATTGCAGGAATATATGACCCTTGATATTGAAGATCACATAGCACTTTATAGATCGGAAGGCTTTTAACACTATAGTTATGGGCTGTTGTCAATCTAGGTATGACCCTTTTATTCAGTTTTTTGCTTCTTAAAATGATCTCATCATTTTTTACGCTTACCAATACGTCAGTAATTTCTATCTGATTTTCCTGTGGCATGCCCGATCTGCCAAGGTATGGCAACTCATACGTCCTTAAAGCAGGCCGTAATATGATATTTCCAATTCTCGATTCAGGTAAATGAACGATTTCCACAAAAATAGCTTGGGAAGAATGCTTCTCTTCTTCATTTACTATCTCTTTGGTGAAAGAGTGCATCGCATCATTTCCGTGAGCGAATCTTCCAAGAAGTTTTGCACCGCAGGGCCCGTTAAATCCTGTCAGGTTAAATGTATATCCTGTTGCATCTGGAGTCTTAAGAAGATTGCCTACTATACAGGAACTATTGCTGAAGCGGAATTCTTTTTTATAATCTGCAAAGCTAGCCAGGTCAGACTCTTCAATTTGTATAAGGCCATTCCTACCCTTTACCCATTCTGAATATTTATGCAAAGCAAGCTGTTCCAATGGGCCTGCAGTTTGTCGAAAAGCGTCAGATCCGGATCTGAAATCCAAGCTATCTATTAAAGAGGTACTATAGTTTGCCCCCCCATAGCCTACGCCACATTCGGCGTCCAACGCTATTACAAGCGGCACCTCCTCCCCTTCATACTTTTCCAGGAAGGCGGTCTTAAATGCCTCCAAGTCAGTTTTTTGTACATTGAACCCGCATTTGCCCCATTCCTCGCATTGGGAAACAATTGTGTCTATCGTGTCCTGATGAAGTAAAGCACGTGTAGGGGTTAAATAAAGATCCGCTTGCAATATGTTTTTTAGAGGTTTAATATCAGTATTGAGTGAGGTCACCAATGCTTCAACTTCCCGCAAAATCTCTTCGCAGGAACTGGTGTCGCTCAAAAGGTATCTGATAGATGTGAACAAAGTACAAATATCATCTGCACCTTGATAACCCGCCAGCTTATTGATTAGATAGTCCAGAGGGAGCTCACCTGTTATTGGTGGCTCCAGCTCGGAGATCAGAATTTGCGAGCTCAACAGATCATAAATGTAAGCCTCTACCTCAGAAGGCAAAGCATCTACCAGGTCATGAACGATGTTTTTTAATTCCGGCAAAGTAACGCCGGCGTCCGCTGCGCAGATGACTGCTTCCAAAACTGCATCTTTGGCCAGAGATTCCAGATGATATGAGATCACACCGTTCTTGGAAATGCGTTTCGAATATCTGTATGAGTCGCCTGCAGTATAGATAGTATTATTGCTGTAATATTTCGACTGTACTTTTATTCCCGGGTCGTTGACAATTATTTGTATTAATTGCATCAGATAATCTGTGTCCAGCCGCACATCTTTGCGATGCTTATCTGATTGTTCAAGAACTATCTCGGTTTTCTCACCGGTGTCAACTACCAGACTTCCGGCAAATAACCCGAACGGCGTACAATTCACGCAGCTTCTCGACCAATACTTATATAGGATGTTCTGGAATTTCTTTTCATCAGTTTTCACGCCCTTCAAATGCTTGTCATATTCCTCGCAAAACTCCAGTGATGATAGGTATAACCCATCTCGGAAAAACGGGTTTAATGCGCAATAATTAATATCATGAAGTGAACGCATGCTGAATGCAGGTGTCCGGAGTACAACTTTACGAAAATGTGTGATCATAGATCTGCAGGATTATTAGGCTCATTTGCTTTACCATTCCACTTGAGATAAGATGAAATAGCTTGCTTTCTTTTTTATCATCTGGTCATCTACAATACTTGAAGTAACCAGAGTGTATTTGCAATTATTCATACCATATTTTTCAAAAAATGGAATAAGGTGCTCTTTATTTTTCTTGTAAGAAAGTGATGTAATAAGATATTTATACTCTTGGGAAAGGGCATTCTTAAAAGACATAGTCATTACAGCAGTCTTTACGGCATAGGCCGGGTCATTTTGGAGCCTTCTGTAAAGCGAATGTTCATTAGCCATGTCTGTATGCCCCAGGCCAAGTAACACAACGAATTTCTTTATATCGCCTGAAGCCAGTTGTTCCAATAGATTTATTCGCATGTTCTCATCACGTTTTTTGAAGTCTTCGTGTACATTTCTATTGAACATAATCTTCTCAACCAATTTATATTGTTCGCCAAAGTAGTGGCTAAAATCCGCTCTATGCGCTTCCATATCTTTCCGCAGTTTCCCATATTGGTTCATGTTCCACAACTTAAGATTGCCTTCCACAGACCCTAATGTATCAATAAAACTCAGCGATCCGGCAATACTTTCTGGCTTAGCCTTTCCTTTCGGCATTAATAGTTTCAGGGTCTTCAGGAAATCTACCCTTTCAAAATCCATCCCTCTGATGGTAATCTTATTTGCTTGGGTTTTATTGTACTCATATAGTTCCTGCCAAAATTCTGCTTGTTCCTTCAACTGTGCATATACAGGTTTAGGCTGAATTATGTAGGACTTGTCACCGGTCTCTAGGTAGCGGTTATAAAGAAAAGCTGCGCTGAAACCTATTTCCATAAAAACATCAGTAATGTTATGTTGGCTATGGAAATATTTTATCAGGCCAAGCTTTAGCCGGTCAATTTCCGGTGCATTATGAGACTCCCCTATAAAAAAGGCATCATAGTTGTTTAGTTGCAAAATAGTATCCTTAATAGCAGTCGCCCGGGATATATCAAAGCAAGTGCTTTGAGCCCCTGCATTTGAAAGAGCGAGTACAGTTAACAGGATCAGGATCAGCTTCATCATAATTGGCATTGTTTGTTATTTCAGCAGCAATAATTGCTCCCAACTGGTGGAGAACATCATGTCAGGACGTTCATAAGTTAATAAACTTATCCCTATTCCACTTGCTCCTTCTAAAAAACCCGCCACGCTCTGGTATTTATCTACCTCCGGGCATTCCGCATCCCAGTATTTATAACCACCTATGCCATCGTCAAACTTTAACGATTCTATGGTTTTGGCATACCATGCATCACTCACTACTTTAAACTCTTCTATCAAAGTGGACTCAAATATTTGCGCAAACAATATGGCCACGCCAGCAGTTCCATGACAGAGAGAAGCATCTCTTATTCCGCACTCCATAGGATCAGAACGCCTGGCCATATTTGATGCTATCCTGATACCGAACTCATAATAGTTACTATCATTAAGTTGCTTCCCCGCACTTATAAGAACGTACGCTATTCCCAGGTCTCCATAACACCAGGCCAATCTCCCCCGCAATTTTTGATGGTATTCCCCGGTGATGTCCATTTTATACGGAAAAGCATATGCGTTGTCTATCTCCTCCCCACGCTCTAAGAGCCACGTTATCGCTTTTCTTATCAATTCCTCAGACAGACCTGCATTTATACCATTTCCATGAAGCTTTACCAGGAAAAAAATGATCCCCGGCATACCGTGAGCAAGCCCGGTATCAATTTCTTGCTTGTCTTGGTTAATGGTCTTCCACAATACACCTGGCCCATCTTTCACGGACATGTCGGAAAGATGTTGAAGTATGCCGTGAAGCAAACCACGATAAGGTTCCTTGTCTGCCTTTCTAAGGAAATAGACGCCCTTGCCAATAAGCCCTGATAGATGGTCGTAATTACCACTATCCCTATCCTCTTCAAAACTCTTTATGATGATCTGTTCAAACCTGTCGGTCATCACCTTGTCAGCTTCTGAAAATGAAAGGATTTGCAGATGCTCCATTTCATCCAGCACCCATAACAGCCCCGTAATACCATACCCTAGTGATGAGTCGCTGCTGTCACTGGTGTAATACCCTATTGCCTTTTCTATTTCCGCGAGTAAGGCTTCCTGTAGCTCGTCACTAGGATTTATATAATATAGATAAG
This sequence comes from Bacteroidetes bacterium UBA7674, assembly GCA_002483105.1. Classification (GTDB taxonomy): domain Bacteria; phylum Bacteroidota; class Bacteroidia; order Chitinophagales; family Chitinophagaceae; genus MKUN01. The sequence goes on along the minus strand of DLHG01000009.1, from coordinate 154,511 downwards.
CATAGTATAAAGCTATGCCCAGCGAACCGCCACACAGTCCGCCACCAATTTTTTTGTATATGAGCAGGTCCTGATACAAGTGTTCAAACTTGTCCCTGATTATTATTTGGTTCATTATGCTTTTTAAATAATAGTATGTCACACATTTGTGTGACATACTATTCGTCCATCAATTAATTGATACAGATAAGCTTGCTGCCTCCTGCTTGGTCAGGCGGGCAACAGGTTTGTGTCCTTTCTGACACCCTTCTGCAACCTGTAGCTTCACTACATCCTCTTCCAATGGAAAGTATCTTTATCCCGGCGGCTTGTCCAGTAATATCCGTCAGGTTAACGATTCTTTCAGAATTAAGATGCAGCGGCTTCGTGATACGTGGCACCCACTTTTGTGTTACCATACCGGCAGTTACCGTCAGGGCACCGGCAAGGGCGCCTATCGCTTCTGCGGTGGCCACATTCGTTATAGGGTCCAGCGAACCTTCACCTGCATTATATCCCGCCAGGGCGCCATTCATAGCACCTGCACTCCAGAAGGGGATATTATTTAGGTTCTGAGGCCATGCGCCCGATACTCCCATGTAACCATTCCATGGGTTGCCTGGTAAAATGATGATCGCAGGGTCTACCACGTTAGCTGTCCAATATTCATAAGCTGCTATACCCACAGAGGTGGCCATGTATAATGGTGTCTGCTCCCGCACTGTCAGTTCTGAGATGCCGATGTTGTCCTGGATATCATCCACCCTGCCAAGAAAACCCTGCGAGGCATAGTTGTTGGAGATCGACGGCCCTATAAGCATCTCCAGGAACGGTGCTTGCACTTCATTATATCCTGCCTGGCCTGACATTACCAGGTTACCCCGGAATGAATTCGCCGCGTTGTAGGCTATCGATTTTATCTGCTCCTCCACCTGCCTGCTCGGGGCAGGATAGTAGAGGCCCGATACAAAAGCATATACCTCTTCCACCAGTTGCGTCACCGTAGCTCCGGTAGGTGGCAGGCCTGCAATGATCGCATCCAGGCCCGGGCCTATATTGTCACCGATGAACCCGTAGGGATTAAATGTTGTTTCTTTCATAATCTTATTGGTTTTTAGTTGTGTGAAATAATACTTATCCAAATTTTCGAAAAAAATGGAAACGGCCTCATCATTATAAACTCCAAATTTTCAGTTTTTTATCTGTTTTTTTTCAGGCCTTTTATCTTAACTTTCGAGATAAACACCTTAAAACTCACTGTATGAATAAGATTAAGATTGCGTATGCAGATGACCATGTTGTCATCAGGAAAAGTATTATTCATTTAATGTCCATCTACAACGATATTGAATTTGTTATTGAAGCTGGGAACGGTTCTGAACTTATAAGAATGATAGAGAATACAAACTGTAAACCCAATATGTGCTTACTGGACATTAATATGCCAAAAATGAACGGCTTTGAAACACTTACAGAAATAAAAAGGAGATGGCCGGAAATATCTGTCCTCGTTTTTACAATTTTCGAGAATGATCTGTACTTCACCAAGATGGTTAGTAATGGAGCGAATGGTTATCTAACAAAAAATTGTGATCAACACACATTGAGAAAGGCCATCACGTCTATTTACCATCATGGTTATTATAATGCCGATGCTATTGCAAAAAAATTGTCCAGTTCAGTAAAAGAAAAAAAATACTTAATAGATATTACCGAAGCTGAGAAGGTCTTTCTGAAATATTGCTGTAGCGACCTAACATATAAAGAAATAGCATTACTTATGAAGACAACCACTAAGAGCATAGAGGGGCATCGAGATTGCCTGTTTAAAAAGCTGAGTGTTAATAGCAGGGCCAGCTTAGTTATGTTTGCCATCCAATATGGTATTGTAATTATTGATTCTTAATAGCCTGATTAATTAAAAGACACTTAAACTATTTCAACGGGCAATTATCTACGGGCTTTATAAACTGAAAATATTGGTACTGAAAAGCCTCTCACGCTAATCTACTGCTATCATACCTTATTGGTAGCCGTCTCCGGTAATGAGAATGTGGTGTATGGCATTTTCAACACTAACTGCGCCCATCAGTGTTGGAAGTCTATGAAGTACTAATTTTAGGCCCCACAGACCAACTGACAGGTAATAGACTGTGTTGTTGCTTTTGTTAAGACTTCAGTGAGTAACGGTTGCATTAATTCAGCATAAAACAATGTATAAATGCTGGCGAATACCGGAGAAATAGCGTGGTGTATCTATAGTTGGATTACAAGAATTTCACAGGATCCGTATAAGCTCCGTAGTGGAACGCTGAACACAGATGAACGATATTGAATAATAATGGGCAATCAACCAGGAAATCAGAGTCGGCTTTTGATCTCTCAATAGTTCAGTTGAGACCAACTATGTTCATCTTAGTGCATTAACGTAGCCCCTAGTGGACCACAATTGCTTCTCAGAAGCTAAGGTGGTCGCATCATCTGGAGGTCGAAAGTTGACTCTGACTTCATATTCAACCATTCACTATTATTCCAAAGCGTTCATTTGTATTTAACCCTTCTCTACAGCATTAAGTAACAGGAAGGAAAGTAAGTATTTCGGTTTGCGTAAATGATAAACCAAAAGGGGGCGTAAAAACGCCCCCTTGACCTACCTGCTATGTATTGATAAGTTATTGTTTCGTGAATTTTCCTATGCTGATATTGTTACCGTTACTTGTTCTAAGTATGTACATACCCGCCGCAATATTACTTACGTCAACACTGTTTCCGCTGCCTGTCATCAATTCTTTACCCATAATATCGCTAATGCTATAGGTAGTGTTTGCGTTAGCCCCATCAATATTCAATGTATTGTATGCCGGATTGGGGGAAACCTTTACGCTATTTTTGTTAAAAGTTATTTCCTTTACCGAAGTAGCTACTGGTAACATCACCAGGTTGCCACCTGCTGGTAGAGCAGCCCATAATCCGAACGCCGGACCATTGCTATTCATTGCCGGATCTAAAAATCCTGACGCAAGAACTGTAATGGCTGCGCCTGTTAAATTGAGTGACTGGAGTGGTGCCGAATAGCTCTCAACTGTAGTAGTCCCAGTAGCATCGGTCACATCTATAACGTAATCTGCGTTTGGAAGATTAAGGTAGTTGGCATTAATGGTGCCATAAGATATGTCGTCCACCAGTACCGTAGTGCCTGCGCGTACATCTACTGTCGGGGCATCAGTTGCACCATGTACTACCAGTACATCGGTGTTGCTATAGCTTGTTGCTTCTTCTTGTGCAGTAGCATATACGTTCAGTCCGAATGCCGGAGCAGGAGAGTAGCCAGTTGAGCTCACGATACCTTCTGCTATAATTATGTACCTGTTGGCAGAGTTCAGCGTGGTTGTTACACTGTATATCGTATCTGCTTCAGACATGCTGTTTGCCGGAGCTACACCTATGCGCACGGTTCCTGTATCGGCAGGTGCATTTATAAAAGGCGTTGCAGTGCGGAACGCAAAGTCATCCAGCAGCAAAGTGCCGTTGAGATATACATCTACAGTGGCAGCCGCAGCATCTGCACAGTTATGTATTACTTGTACCCTTGCAGAATTTACCGGAGGTAATGGTATAAGAGCACCACCTGTAGCAAGAGCAACATATAATCCGAATGACGGACCATAGCTGTTGTTAGAAGAATTCAGGAAGCCGGATGCCAGAACCACAATAGCCTCGTCATGGAGGTTTAATGTTTGTAAGGGTGCGCTATAAGAGCGTACACTTGTAGCACCCGAAGCGTCTGTTACATCTAAGATGTAATCGGCGGTCGGCAGATTCAGGTAGCCAGGCGCAAACTGTCCGTAAGTAAGGTCATCTACAATTGTGGAACTTGCCGACTGGACATCCACCGTAGGCGCGTCTGTAGAGCCATGCACTACAAGCACGTCGGTGTTACCTAAAGTAGCTGCTGCTTCTTGTCCCATATTATATACATTCAGCCCGAATGCCGGAGCAGGTGTATATCCTGTAGAGCTCACAATACCCTCAGCCACAAGAATGTATGTGTTAGCCGAGTTCAGTGTAGTTGTTACAGAGTAGATGGTGTCTGCCTCTGATGTACTGTTCTTAGGTGCTATACCTATCCTTATGGCACCTGTATCAGCCGGTGCATCTATAAAAGGTGTTGCAGTGCGGAACGCAAAGTTGTCTAATAGCAGGCCGCCGTTCAGGTAAACGTCCACGGAGTCGGCCGCAGCATCAGGACAATTATGGATCACCTGCACTCTCGCTGTCTGTGCATTTACCTGTGTTGATAGAGCCATAAATGCTCCCATTGTAAGTAGAAGTTTTTTCAGTGTCATATAGATTCGTTTTTTGTAAAACAATTAAGGAATAGTTATTGTTTAATAATTGTAATAGAAAGACTAAACAAGATTATAAGTATTTTCTATGAAGCATTTGTCTCCCGCTAATTTCAGGACATTATTGCAGCATATCAGTGACTAACGGTATGATGCTCTTTCTAATCTGTCATTTAACGTTCGTCCTAGGCCTATATCCGGCAGTCGTTCAGCAATGATCACATCCACATCCAACTCATCAGCAAAGTAAAATGCCTGATATAGATTTTGGGCGGCCTCGCTCAAATCACCTTTTTCACTGAGATCTATTACTATCGTAGCTTCCTCTTTTATATACAGGTTTAACTTCTTAAAAGTTAGAACAGCTGCTTTCTGTTTAGAAAAATGCATAAGCGTTTCATCAACATCTGTTGACAGCACTACAGGTGTTTTAGGACTATAATGCTTCTTGTGCGACCCCGGGAAAGCTTCCTGGTCAATAATGTTGAAATGCACATTCTTGCTAAAGCCTTTTAGTTCTTCGATAGTAACCGCACCGAGGCGTAGTACATTTATCTCATCATTGATAACACGGATTATTGTTGACTCCAGACCCGCAGAACTACGTCCGCCATCAAGAATATAGGGTATCTTACCACTTAGTTGATTCAGCACATGTCGCGCACTAGTTGGGCTCACACTTTTATACCTGTTTGCGCTAGGCGCTACTAAAGGGAAGTCTAATAAACCCAGAAGCTGACGTGTCATTTTATGATCAGGGATACGTATGGCAACATCCTCACTTCCGGCAGTAACTGTTGGCGATACTGCTGACGAGTGAGGTAGAAGGAATGTCAGTGGTCCGGGACAAAACCGATCTGCAAGTTTATGTACCAATTCAGGTACTTCCAATGTGTTTTCTTTCAATTGGTCTATATCCTTTACATGTAATATCAAAGGATTTGTTTGTGGCCGTTCCTTAATTCGGAATATCTCTCTTACTGTACCAATATTATAAGCATTGCCGGCAAGGCCATAGACTGTTTCAGTTGGTATAGCGATCACTTCATTTTTCATCAAAAGTTCGGCGGCCTTGTCGATGTCTTTACTTATTTTCGTCAGCATAATATTTTATCTATGGATTACAATAGTCACAGTATGTAGGTTCTTCCTTTTCTTTTTCATGTGGAAACATTTTCTTTTTCCTAAACGCACACAGTTTACACTCATACACATAACAGAGTGTACTTGTTGTCGGACTACCACACCAGCTGCATGGTAGCCCCGGGATTGCGTTAATCACTTCAAAACCCGGGAATTCACAACTTGGACATTTAGACTGGATCTTTTCAACCAGCTTATGAGAGGCCGTCCTTATTACTTCCATTCTTGTTGGATTATTCATCGCCCTCATATCAGTTTCGACAAACACCTTTCCGAATGTCCCTAGATAGAAAGTTGCTTGCTCTTCCAGCTCCTTCCAGGAACCTATACCTTTTGTGAGATGTCTGATGCCCTCCTTATCATCTCGAAGGATAAGCTTGTGTGACGGAAACAATGCCAGCTCTGCAAATTTTTTAACCTCACTCCAATTATGGCAGAGTTGTCCGTTAAAATTTGTTTTCAGACTTATTTCCCTGACGGCTATCTCAACATCATTCTCCAGATCCATAAAGAGCAATATCTCATCATCTGCATGTGCGAAGAACATTATGGGATGCGGGCCAAAGGACCCCTCACTACTCACGGCCAGTGAACATTTATGTAGTGAACATGCAAGCTTGCATTTAAGGCGCGCCGCATTTAATGGATCCTCGACCCGCTCGATCTCGCCGCTGAAAGTACCAAAGCGGTCGGTATCAATCTTGCCCCCAAAAATCACTTTTACACCAAGTGCTTCTTCGATGACCGGTGCAATAACGGTTTCTTTGCCATGCATGGTCGCTATGACCAATGTTCTCCCTCTGAAAGAAATGTCCATTATAGACTATTTACCTAAGAATCGATTATGCACTCTCATATTTCGGACAGAATTCAACAACTACTTTTGCATTCATCGCAAACTCGTTGTATGTTCCAGAACGTATCAGTTCTAATGCTTGCCTTAGTGAGCGTTCCAATTCCAGTATCCGTTTCTCTGAAGCTTTGATGTCTTCTTCGCTATCAACTTTCGTATCAATTTTGCCGGCATGAAAATCCGTCTTCACCTTTATAAGACGCGTGAGTAATTGTTCTGATTCATCAGAATTGAAAGTTCCACTTAAAAGTTTTAGTTCCATATATTTGTTTTATTGACCTTGGCTAGCACTGAAGCATGGCTTGCCGTCGATCAGGTATAAATTTTCTGTTTTAATGATGCTTAATCCTTTGTTGAGCATTCGCTGCTGAAGATCTAAAATGACCTGATAGCTTATTCCTTGTGGCTCTTCCATCAGAAAACGACACCTCCAGTGATCTGTACAGAACGTTTCAGGGAATCCATTGGGCCAGACTTTAGTGCCCCTGTTGCTTATCATCACCAGCTTCAGTACTCTTTCATTGACTGTCAATAGGTCTTCCGCCAGGTCGTCCGGTGCTATTCCGGCGCTATGAAGGAATATATCTACGCCAACCAACTCTTTGACGCCTTTTACCGTAGGTGTTATTTTTACTTCAATCCCTCGTTGCTGCTTATCATACTTAACAGGTTTCAAAAGATCGGGACGTTCTCCCAACCTCGTTATTATCTCGTCAGCAAATTCAGCCGTACCCACAGCTTTGCTTGAAGATCCTGCCTTATAAATGTCATGAGTGTGAATGCCATCTTCCAAAGTCTTCAACCAGGCGTTATGTATTACTTCGGCGATTTCGTTTTGCCCTATATGTACCAGCATCTGGATGGCACCCAGCAATAACCCTGAAGGATTCGCTTTGTCCATCCCTGCTATATCTGGTGCAGAGCCATGTATCGCCTCGAACATGGCAAATCCTTCACCAATGTTTGCACTACCTGCCAGTCCTACAGACCCGGTTATTTGAGCCGCAACATCACTGAGAATATCACCGTATAGATTTGGCATTACGATCACGTCAAACTGTTCCGGTGTATCTGCCAGCTTCGCAGCACCGATATCAACGATCAGGTGCTCTTTCACAATTTCCGGATACTCCGCTCCCACTTCATTGAAAACCCTGTGAAAAAGCCCGTCCGTTAATTTCATTATGTTGTCTTTGGTGAAGCAGGTCACTTTCTTCCGACCATAGACGCGTGCGTACTCAAAGGCGTACCTAACGATCCTTTCAGTCCCCGGCCTGGTAATTAGTTTGAGGCATTGTACCACTTCATCCGTTTGCTGGTGCTCTATTCCACCATATACGTCCTCCTCATTCTCACGTATGATCACCACATCCATAACCGGATGCTTGGTTTGTACATAGGGATGATAAGAAAGACAGGGGCGTACGTTAGCATACAATCCCAACATTTTTCGCATGGTCACATTTATACTTTTGTACCCACCACCCTGTGGTGTCGTCACCGGTGCTTTAAGTAGCACTTTTGTTCTACGCAAGGATTCCCACGCGTCAGAAGTGATCCCGGCCGAATTACCACCTAAGTACACCTTTTCTCCCACTGCTATCTCTTCGATCTCCAAAGCAGCATTTGCAGCTTTGAGTATTTTGAGGGTTGCGGCCATGATCTCCGGTCCGATACCGTCGCCATGCGCCACTGTAATAGGAACTTTAATATGCACCTTACTATGAGTGCCGGATCTTACTTCTGATAATACTTCTGACATGGTATGTTGATTTTAGTTATCTCTTAAATGTTCATTTTGCTTTTTGACCTTATCTTCGTTCTCGTCCTTTAACTTTCTGAGTTTCATCTTTAGGTCGTCATCACAAATAGACAATATCTGCACGGCAAGAAGACCGGCATTATGTGCTCCATTAACTGCTACGGTCGCTACGGGTATGTCGTTTGGCATTTGTACGATCGATAACAATGAATCCCAGCCATCCAGTGAATTAGCCGATTTTATTGGCACTCCTATCACAGGTATGGTAGTCATAGAAGCGATCATACCAGGGAGATGAGCTGCGCCACCTGCACCTGCTATAATTACATTGAGGCCTCTGTTTTGTGCTGATGTGGCATATTCCATCATTGCAAGAGGTGTACGGTGTGCGGATACTACTAAGAATTCATGACCTACGTCAAATCTCTTCAGTATTTCGGCTGCCTGGGCCATAATAGCAGCATCTGAACTGCTACCCATTATTACCCCCACTTTAATTTGTTTCATGTATTGATTTTAATAAGTGACGAATCATCACTGCTTTTGACAGTGCATTCTCCATTGTATGTTCTGCTATGGTCACATGACCAATTTTCCTTCCTTCCCTGCTATCCTGTTTTCCGTACCAGTGCAAATGGACATGACTCATACCCAGAATTGTTTTTATTGCGCTCTCTAAGCTGCTTTTCTTCGCTGCACCCGGTTCCAGGATGTTGATCATTACTGCATTGCGTTGCAGATCTGTCCTTCCCAGTGGTAATCCAAGTATCGCCCTAAGTTGTTGTTCGTATTGGGATGTAGCACACGCTTCTATGGTATGGTGACCGCTATTGTGGGGTCTTGGAGCCAGTTCATTGACCAGCAACCTGCCATCTTTTGTGACAAACATCTCCACCGCCATCAAACCAACCAAGTCAAGCGCTTCTGCTATTCTGACCGCAAGTGTGCTGGCCTCAAGTGCAAGCTGCTGACTTATGTTCGCCGGGCAAAGTTGAAAGTCAAGGACAAACCTTTTCTTATCAAAAATCATCAGCACCGGGTCGTAGCATTCTATTACGCCTGCTTCATTTCTGGATACGATCACTGATATTTCATGTTCTATCTCAATTAGGTCCTCTAGTATACCTGGTTCGTCAAAGGCATCCTCGAGATCTGTCTCGTTCTCCAGTACCATCACACCATATCCGTCATAACCCGACCTGCATTTTTTTAAACAGGCCGGAAGTTTACCTACGTGATTGTATAAGTCAGCCCTGTCAAGGATAGGTACACCCGGAACGACCGGAATATTGTTATTCTGGAGAAATTTTTTCTGAATGAATTTGTCCTGTATCAGTTCTATCGTTTCAGGCTTAGGAAATACTTTAACGCCCCGCCTCTCCAATTCACGAAGCGCCTTGGTGGACACTGCCTCCTTTTCAATAGTGATAACATCCAGGCCGTCCCCAAAAGCCAGAACATCCTCATAATTGGAAGGGTCGCCGCAAACAAATGAGGAAGTAAACTTCGCGCATGGAGCATTTGCGTCTTTTTCCAGGATGGAAATATTCAGTCCATAATCCAGGGCATGGCGAATCAACATCGCTCCTAACTGACCACCACCCAGTATTCCGACTTTTAGATTTGAGATCATTTAAATGATTTATCCTGCAAATGTAATAATACTATTTTATGAAATAGTATTACTATCATAGAAAGTTGTATAGATTTTATCTATGAGATTAAATCTGTCAAATTGGTAATATTGATCTTTAATTTTTCATATGTTTTTACTACTCCCGGAACTGATCAACTTAGATAACCAGGTATTGGATGATATTGACTTGAAAATGAAGGAAATAAACAGGCTTGTTATTTTCAGCCGAACCCACAAAGATGATGACTTGTTAGACACTTACCTGAACTCTATGAGCAACCTTAGGGAACTCCTGAGCATTAAAAATGCCCAGATGGAAGCGCAAACCGAAGAGGAGTTGGTTGAATATGAGGCCAATCTGAAAGTGACACTGGACTTTATTGTCAATGAGATCATTGACCAAAAATCCTTTGAAAGCCCATACCAACTTTTCGAGTTGATAAAACTTATTGCTCCTGACGTACACCGACAATGTCCCAATAGGTTTCGCGACAAGATAGTGCAGGTAGGCGCACATGTTTGCCCGGAGCCTGCACTGCTCAACGGGTTGATAGAGAATCTTTTTTACAACCTATCAGTTATAAAAAATCCTGTGATAAAGGCGGTATATCTGCATCATGAACTCATCCGGATACATCCCTTTTCTGATGGCAATGGCAGGCTCAGCCGGATGGCAAAGAATTGGATACTTATGTTCGATCTGTACCCGCCTATTTTCATTTCAGATGTCAGGGAGCGCAAAGAATATATCAATGCCCTAAAGACAAGCTTCTTATCCCTCGATAAAGATCCTTTTTCGTTCAGTGAAGCTACCCGTAACTTCTTTGACCAGGAAATCAAGCGATTATCGTTAAATACAAATTTAGTTTATGAGAAAGTATTTAAGATGGGGATAGTTAATTGAGCATTGATAAAAGCAATACTACTTGATATTAATATATTGCTATCTTTGCCGATAACCATACTCTAAATATAAAACATGGAACTACAGCTTCAGATCAGAATGAATCCCGCACTTTTCGTACGTGATCCTGAGTTGTCAGAACTTGGTAAGAACATTGTTGGTACGGGCATTCGTATGATCCATGAGATGGGTTTTGAGGATTTCACCTTTAAAAAACTGGCCACCCAGATAGGAACGACCGAAGCTAGTATCTATCGTTATTTTGAGAATAAGCACAGACTTCTGACCTATATCACAACGTGGTTCTGGACGTGGATGGAATATCAATTTGTATTTCATTCAAACAATGTATCAGACCCGAAAGATAAAATAGACATTGTTATCAAACTGCTTACCTTCCAGATGAAGGACCAGTTTATGCTTGAACACATGGACAAGAATGCCCTACATCAAATAGTAATAGCTGAGGGTGATAAATCCTATCTCACCAAACACGTCACGGAAGACAACAAGGCCATGTTATTCAAGCCTTACAAAGACTTCTGCCACAGAATAGCAGAGGTTTTTCTGAGTTATAAGGCGGGGTTCCCATTCTCACATTCTTTGGCAAGCACACTAATTGAAACCTCTCATCGCCAGATGTTCTTCAAAGACCATCTTCCGCGCTTGACAGACTTTGGTGGAGCTAAGGATACCAAGCAACTAACTTTATTCCTGAACCACTTAACGTTTAGTAGCCTGGATAGTTTTTCGCCAGCGGCCAAAAAAACTAAATAAGAGTTCCCGCTGCCCAGAGTAGGCCAGAAAAGCTTTTTTGCCATTTTGCACGGAGTTCAAATAGTTTCTGTGTAGATTCCAGAACTTTGTTCTCCCGGGCATTCAAGAGGAATAAGGTACTTTCTCCCGCTTCAAATTTCAACCGCTCCCCAAGAAAAAGCTTTCTATTGTTAGCAAGTACCTGTTCCGAAAATTCAATTTGTTTCCTTATCTGAATGATATTGTTGTAGTATGACCTGATTTTATTCTCGATCTGAAGTGCATTCCAGTCTTGCTCCAACGCTGTTTCCCTTATCTTTAATCTGGCCGAGCGCACTTGCCCTCTCGCTTCCCTTAAGAAGAGCGGTAAGTTAAGGTCAACTCCTAGCTTATAGTTGTTCTGCAGAAATGGAGTAGATATTTCGTTGGGTAGCCTATATCCGCTATTCAGCATATTCGCATTCAGGCTGACCTTAGGAATAAGATATTGCGATTTCAATCTTCGCTCCATTTCCAGGATCTCCAGTTTGAATGAAATACTATTCAACTTGGGATGCTTTATCATCGCAGTCTCGATTATCGGTAATAATGCAGGTGTCTCAGGCATTTTCATTAATTCTTCATCAGGAGGCATGATACTGTCTGACCATTCTAGTGGTGCATTATTCTCCAGCCAAAGGAAGCCGGAAAGTTCAAGTCCCGCATTTTGAAATGCCAGTAGAGCGTTATTTTCCAGAAGGTAAAAATTCTGAAGCTGTGATAGCGCCTCAGTGGTATCAATTGCCGGACGAGCTCCCTGCTCATATTCAATACGAACAAATTTTAGGCGCTCTTCGTTCAACTTAACTGTTTCAGCTATTGTTTTGTAAATAATGTATTGTTGTGTCCAGTTCCAGTAAGCGACCATTGCTTCAAACAATAGATCATTGACAATGAGAGCGCGTTCTGCCTCACTTTGTTTTTTGAAGCTTTGTGCTTGCCGCAAAGTGGCCCTTCGGGCGTCAAACAGGATACTATTCGTATTTACCTTCACTCCCAGATACGATGTCTTACCTAGTGTTAACTCCGTTGGACTGCGATCACCGAATACCTCTTCCAGCCCCGCTTTCACGTCTATCCCATACCAGGTGGGGATCGTGATCTGCGGATTGAAGTAGCTGTAATAAAGCTTTCCATCAAATGATTTACGCTCATACATACTACTCAGTGATGGATCGAAGCCCCCCCTCGCAGACTGTATCTCAGCATCAGCCCTATCTACACTGAGTTGTGCCTGTTTGACTATTGGGTGATATGTCCTCACAATGGCGAAGAATTGATCTTTATCCAATTTCAACGATCTATCCTGGGCATAGCAGGACAAACTTGTAAAAACCGCGATCAACACTAAAAAACTAGCCTTTGCCCTTTTCATTTGTATCTTGTGATTTCTTATAATAGTCCGGAGGAAACCCATTAATATTCCGCCATAATTCATACCAGATCGGAACATCTTTAAGTAGGGCAATGCCAGATGCGCCCGTACCCATCTTCAACTCTTTAGGCCAGGGCTTTTTAGTGGGGTCTTCTGCAACCAGTATTCTGAATTTGCCGTTCGCACTAACTGAACTCTCTATTGCTGCGACTTTACCACCAAATGTCCCATATGATGCTTCGGGCCAGCCACTGAAAACAATCGCGGGAAAGCCATCAAAAATAAATCGAACATCTTGTCCTTTTGATAGCAAAGGAAGATCAACCGGTCTGACAAATATTTCAATGGCATAATCAACATCTATAGGTATTATCTCTACCAGCTTTTCTCCCTCTTTTACCATCTCATTTATCCCTGCTTTAGTAGCTTGAGTGATCTGCCCGTCTTGAGGGGCAAGCAGGAAGTATTGTCCTGCTCTTATCGAATAATTTGCATACTGGTTAGTCAACTTCGCCAGGTCGCCCTCACCGGCGGCAATTTCACTTTTCGCCGAGGCAACTTCACCCTGAGATTTGTATAATTTCTCCGAATACTCCTGGTCTACCTGGTTCAATTCGATCTTAGTATTAATAAGGTCAGTTTTAGTGTTATTGAACTTGATATCCGCACTCACATTTTTGGCCACCGCATTCTGATAGCTTTGGCTTCGCTGTTCAACTTGCACCATAGAAGCAAGGCCACTGTCCCTCATTACGCGCTGCCTCCTATATTGTTCCTCTGCGATCTTCAAGTCATTGAGTGTAGCGATAGTTTCCATGCTATCACTATATATTTTCAGTTTTAGCTGCGCCAGTTTATTCGTTAGTTGCTGTTTCTTCAGTTCACGAGTTTGCTCGATCGCAATCATCTGTGATTGTGTAGCAGAAATTTTTTGATTATACGATCTTATAGAAGCTGATTTCGCGTCTATCTGGTCTTGGGTTCTATCAAGTAATTGCGGGTCCAGGTAACTATCTTTCACTTCAGCAAGTTGAGCAATAGTATCGCCTTTCCGGACAATATCCCCTTCTTTTACATGCCACTTTATGATCCGCCCGGAAATGATCGTATTCAATTCCTGCGGGCGTTGTTCTTGTCGAAGAGTAGTGACAGAACCTCTCGCACGAATATTTTGCGTCCATGGCAAAAAAAGTATGATCATAAGCATCACCAGAAGACCAACCATCCAGTACCTTACTCTGCTCTTTTTTCCGATCATATAGACCGAACTAAAAGCTTTGTAAGACTTTCTGGTGTCGTTATTCTCAACTAAATGTCTGATATCTTTCATGTAACAGGCTAATTATTGACTATTTGACCATTCTCAAAAGTTAGAACGATATTGCAATCCTTACTAAAGTCTTCGTCTGAAGTCACGACCAGTAGCGTGGAAGTATGCAGATCATTCAATAGATAGTCTTTTATCTGAATGGCGTATTGTTCTTCCAGTCCAAGCCATGGTTCCTCCAAAAGCAATAGTTTCGGTTTGTTGACCAGGGCTCTCATCAGCAATATTTTTTTAATGATCCTGGCGGATAGGTGTTGGCCCATTGGTTGCAGGCGCAATTTGTATCCGGATTTATTTGCCAGAATGAAATCTTTTAGTCCCACCACTTCCGACAATTCTTCCAGCTGTTCGAACGGGATATCTTGCTCACCCATAGTTATGTTCTCTTCCAGTGTACCTTCAAACAGTTCCTGAAAATGCAACATGATACCAGTATTTTGCCTGATAGAATTGAGATCATATTCCGCTATTGGTGCATTATTAAGCAAAAGGCTTCCTTCAAAATCAGGGTAAGCACCACTCAGTAGTTTTAGTAGCGTTGACTTTCCTGCTCCGAATTTCCCTTGTATAGCCACCTTTGTTCCTGCCGGTATCTCGAAAGATATGTCACTCAGCACAGGTCGTTTATCGTCATATCCGAACGTAAGGTTTTGCGCTGCTATGCTGATGCCCTTTTGGGTATCGAGAATTCTCTGTCCATTATTCTCCAAAGGTTTTTCTGTGACTTTTGTGATTTTCTCGACCGAGGTCATAACGTCATATACTTTGTCCAAATTAATGATCAGTTTCTCTACAGAATTAATGACCAACAGAATTACGATCTCAGCTGCAATAAACTGACCTATATTTATTTGTTGATCGATGAGAAGATAAGCACCAACAATAAGCATGGCACTTGTGATAAGAACTTTGAATACTATCAGCGTCCAATATTGAAAAAGCAAAATTTTAAAGTGTGCCGTCCGGGCTTTTAGGTATCCGCTGACATATTCATCAGTTTTGTCCAAGTGCAATGAATTATTTCGGGAGAATTTGAAACTTGTAATAACTCTTGCCAGTTCCTCGAGATAACCGAGCATTTTATATTTGAAGTCACTTTCCTCCATGCTCGTTTGTAGCCCTCTATTTCCTGAGACCCGGAGAATAAGGTATAAGACAATTATCAATGATAAACCAAATAAGATAAAGACTGGGTGATAAAAGGAAAGAAGTATGAGGCCAAAAAGTATTTGTATTGTAGCTGCAGGAATATCCAGCAATAGTTTTGATATACTTTTTTGTAGGGATATTGTGTCAAAAAACCTATTGACTAGTTCCGGCAAATAATAATTATCTACGTCTTTTAGATTGAAGTTAGGAATGGAATAAGCATATTGAAATGAATAGCGAACGAAAAGTTGCTGTTGTATCTTTTCGATCAGCCTCATTTGGTTTACTTGTAATAAACCGGCAATGAAAACTCCTAGAATGACCAACATAATCAGTAAAACAAGAGAGGTAGAAATAGCGCCCCCTAAAACAAAACTTATGATCGACTGGATACCCAAAGGCAGTGAAAGTTGTACGAGGCCACTAAGAATGGAATAGAAATATATTGAATATATTTCGTCCTTTTCATGCTTTAGGATGTCCAGAAATTTTCGGAGCGTAGTTAATTTGGCGATAGCCATAAATACAGTTTGTACAAAAGTAAGTAATTGTACTTAAAATGATAGTAAGACTACTATAAAAGTATTATATACTACCATAGAAGGTGTAGATGCTACCATTCTTAACAATTGGTGATCAGCCACCAGTATATTGGAAGTCCCAAAGTTATATTTAACGGGAAGGTAATTCCTAAGGCCATTGGAATATACAACCCGGGATCTGATTGAGGAGCGATTTGTCGCATTGCCGCAGGAACGGCAATATACGATGCACTTGACGCTAACACAGCTAGTAAGAGTCTGTTCCCAGGTTCAATGCTGGTATAACTGGTAATAAATATACACATAAAGCTATTTATAACAGGTATAACCAGGGCGAATCCGCTCACAAATAGCCCGTAACTTTTGAATGCTGAGATCCGTCTAGCGGCAACCATACCCATTTCAAGAAGAAAGAGCGCTAAAAAACCCTTGAAAATATCGGTAGTAAACGGTTTTATTCCTTCAGCTTGTTTGGTGTCGGCGATGATACCGATCAGTAAACTACCCATGATCATCAAAACGGATCCATTGGTGAAAGACTCATGTATCAGTGATTTAAGGCTTGTTGTAGAATCAGATGAATAGCGTCTCATTAACAGCACTGCGATGATGATAGCAGGCGACTCCATCAGTGCCATTGAAGCGACCATGTGGCCGCCATAATGTATGTTCAAATTCTCCAGAAATGCCGTCGCCGTGAGAAAAGTGACGGCACTTACTGAGCCATAGGTCGCAGCGATCGCTCCGGCATTTTCCACACTGAGTTTTCTTTTCAGTATAAAAAAGGTGTATAGCGGTACTGCAATTGAAAAGAATACAGCGATAAATAGGGTAAAACATATTTCATTGTTCAGGCCGCTATGGGCAAGTTCCTGCCCACCTTTAAATCCTATAGAGAATAGAAGATAGAGTGAAATGAACTTGGAACTGGAAGGGGGAATTTCCAAATCACTTTTGATAACCGCCGCAACGATACCAAGAAGAAAAAATAGCAAAGTTGGGTTAGTAAGATTACTGATGAGTAAACTAAAATCCATAAATTTATCTCAAAAGTAATACTATTTTCTATAAAAGTAATACAACGTATTAATATAATTTTAGAATACATTTCGGCCTCATACCTCTCAAAGTCCTACCTATCTAACCATGTAGGTTCAGTTGCTGTTAGTTGCTTTAAATAAATCTGCGCCTTACACGTTCTTTAGCGGTTTCATCACCTTCATGTTTTGTATCTGGTTCGTCATTCCAGTCACCCCGCAACATTTGACCCGCAGAATTAATTTCAATATCGAATCGAGGTTTTTTTATTAACCATTCGAGCATTAGATTTACTCCCTTATCCCAATGATCATCCCTGGAGCCACCTTTGTGACTCGCAACAACATCACCTCCACCTCCAGTCGAACTTGTATCTCCATTACCATCTTTACTTTTATAAGGGTTTGAGGTGCCGTCTTTATTAAATTACCACATCAGAGTGGAACTGTCTGAATATTCTTGGCCCATAAACTGGTACGTGACCCCATCCTCATTTTTTCTTCCTGTAGGTTGTTCTCAATATTGGTTGTCCGAAGAAAGGCTTTGAGTTTACGGCTTTCCGGCCGAAGGAATCTCAAGATTTCCTAAGCACTTTTACAGGTATAACTTAAGTATCTTAATGACCCGCCGTGCTGGCCGAGATCTGAAATAGTTGTAGGGCCTGTGCAAGTTCATTAGACACTTTTATGTCTACGTTTTTAAATTCGTCTATTAGTTTCTCTAACTGTTGTTTTATTTCCTCACTCAATGCGGTTACTGGTATCATCTACGAATTTTAGTCGAATATGAATTCATAAAAAAACCCTCACAGAGAACTGTGAGGGCCAACCACTCTGTCATTATTACATCCTACCTCATCTACCTACTGCCTGTCCAATAATCATCACTCACCTGCACCTTGTGTTAAATGAGATTGAACTTGTTGTAAACCCCGGCCTGCATCACTATCGCCAATTTCTGAAGGTCCGGGACACGTACTCTTTTTTCCATCACAGCCATAGGCTGCATCATCTTTATCTTCTTGAACAATTTATAATAGTATCTATACGCAGTATAAACTCCTAATCTTGCTTTCCAGGGCAATGATCGTATACCTGCCAGGGCAGCTTTGAAATCGCTGTCCAATTGAAGTTCAATTTTCTGCTTCGTACACAGATCAAAATTTCTGATGTCAACACCTGGAAAATATACCCTGTTCAGATCATTATGATCAGACTGTATATCCCGCAGAAAGTTGATCTTCTGGAATGCTGCACCAAGTCTTTGCGCCGGTTCTTTCAGAAGATTGAACTTTAGCATATCCCCTTCACAAAAAACACACAAACACATCAGGCCTACCGCCTCTGCCGATCCATAGATATATTCATTCAGTTCACCCTCGTTCGTATACTCTGTCTTATAGAGATCAAGACGCATACTGTATATGAACGATGCTATCAAGGTTTCATTGATATTGTACTTATTCACAACATCCTGAAAGCTATGCAGTATAGGGTTTAGACTGATACCCATGCGGATGGCGGTCCATGTATCTTCTTCAAATTTATCCAGCAAGAATTTTTTATCATGATCATGAAATGTATCCACGACCTCATCTGCCAGTCGCACAAATCCATAGATGTCGTATATGGGCTTTCTCAGGTCTTTGTGGAGCAATTTTATTGCGCTGGAAAAAGAGGTACTGTACTGCCTGGTCACCTGCTTACTGCATTCGTGGCATACATCATGAAATAACTGCATCATAAAGCTCTATTTATGTGTTTCGCTTTTAAGTATTTGTTTCGCAACGATCTCTCCGGAGATAATAGCCGGGGGTACCCCCGGACCGGGAACGGTCAGCTGGCCCGTATAGTACATGTTTAATAGTTTCTTGTTCCTGATAGAGGGTTTCAATATGGCCGTCTGCATCAATGTATTGGCCAATCCGTATGCATTTCCTTTATATGAATTGTAGTCACTTATAAAATCGCTGCCTGCATAGCTTCTTTTGTAAACAATGCTATCCCTGAAAGAGATACCCATACGCTGCTCAATGCGGTCCATAGCTATATGGAAGTACTGTTCTTTTATTTCGTCAGTATCTTTTAGCCCCGGCGCTACCGGGATAAGTATAAACAGGTTTTCACAACCGATGGGTGCCACCCCGGGATCGGTCTTAGATGGACAACAGACATACATAAGCGGATCTTCAGGCCATTTAGGTGACGTGTAGAGTTCTGCCGAATGCTGCTCAAAGGAAGTGTCGAAGAATAGATTGTGGTGCAGCAGCCCTTCTATTTTTTTATTTACTCCTATGTAATACAGTAACGAAGATGGAGACATGTTTCGCTCTTCCCAATACTGACCACTATAGTTTCGGTATGCCTCTGGCAACAACTGTTCTGCGTGGGCATAGTCGCAAGCCGCCACTATGTGGTTGGCGCTGTAAATACGCGACTGTGTTTTTACGCAGTTTATCTTGTTATCTGTTACTACGATCTCCTCCACTTGTTCATCGAAACGAAATTTTACGTCTAGCGTTGTGGCTATCTTATACATAGCGTTTACGATCTGAACCATCCCGCCCATAGGATACCACGTTCCCAGCTTCATGTCGGCATAGTTCATAAGGCTGTAAAGAGCGGGGGTATTTTTAGGCAGGGCTCCGAGGAAGAGTATGGGGAACTCAGTTATTTGCAGCAACCTGCTATCTGAAAAGTACTTACGCACGTGCTTATGTACCGAACTGAAAATGTCCATTTTCAAAACGGAACCCATCACATCCTTAGTAAAAAACTCCTTAACTGATAAGCCCGGCATGTAGACCAGCTTATCCATACTAACCTGATACTTGTATTTTGCTTCATGCATAAATGCGTCCAGTCGCTCAGCGGCCCCCTTTTCTATCTCCTCGAAAACACTGCTTAGAGCGCTGTAGTCAGCAGGTAATGACAGGCACTCTTTCTCCCATATCACCTGGTAGGATGGATCCAGCCTTACTAACTCGTAGAACGAAGAAGACTTCGTATCGAAGGATGCAAAAAAACGTTCGAAGACATCGGGCATCCAATACCAGCTGGGTCCCATGTCGAAAGTGAAGCCTTGGGTACTGAATGCCCTCGCACGCCCACCCGGTTGATCGTGCTTTTCTATTACCGTAACATCACAACCTGCTTTGGCAAGAAAGCAAGCTGCTGACAAGCCGGCAAAACCACTACCTATGATGATGACTTTCTTCATCATTAATTCTGCAATGTTGACGAAAGTGATTTCTTGGCCAGGTGTATCCTGCTTTTTATAGTGCCCAGTGGTTGCTCCAGTATCTCTGATATCTCTTTATATAGGAAGCCTTTGTAGTAAAGCTCTAGTGGCATACGGTATGCCTCCGGCAATTTATTCACATTTTTCTTCACTTCTTTCACCTGCAAGCTGCTAAAGCCCTCGTTGTATGTAGTATTGCTGTATAAGACTTCGGGATTATCGTACAAGGAGCTTGTTGTTACTATGGAAGCTTTGTTCTTCCTGTAATTGTTGATGAAAATATTTCTCATCATTGTCCGCAGCCATGCTTTCATGTTTGATCCCATCGTGAACTTATCCCTTTTCACCAGTGCCCTGATGATCGTTTCCTGTACCAGGTCTTTCGCATCGTTCTGGTCTTTAGTGAGGGAATACGCATAGTAGCTTAATGTGTCCTTCTGTGAAAGTAGCAGGTATGAAAAATCGGTTATGGTCATTTTGTTTAACTTTTAATATCATAAAGTTAGACAAAAAGAATATAGGCCAAGCATGTTTTGTTTAATATTTTACTATCAATAATTAAACAAAAATGATAACCTTATATCGGGCTATCATTGAATTCATTATACTTAATAAATAGTTATATATTTTTAACTGCGTCCCTTGCTTCAGTCAGGGTATAAAGTAACCTGACGTTTTTGGGAGATGCGATCTTTGCCTGGTGCAGCATACTTCCTGATATAAAGACGGTACTGGCGGGAAATGCCTGCGACAATCTCTTTACATACTTATCTATCTCAAAATTCTCCGCCGCAGAGGTAATATGTATATATATGTACTCCGGTTTTTTTACTTCATAGACCAGCTCCGCCTCTCTGATGGGGGTGTTTTGCCCAAGATAGATAGGATAACAATTGTTCTTATACGCCAGGTACTGAATATAAAGCAAGCCTATATCATGCACTTCGCCTTCGGGCAAAAAAAGCAGGAGCTTCTTCCTTTCATCGAGCTTGTGGCGTTTCAGCTTTTCGGTGGCGAGTGCCAGCTTTCGGGTAATTATATTGCTTACAATATGCTCTTGGGCAGGGAATATCTTACTGGTCATCCACATCAGCCCTATCTTTTCCAGGAACGAGAAGATGAGCAGCTCCACGGTCTTCTCTACCCCGTTGCGGGCTATATATGTATCCAGTATCTCCTCAAAATGCTCAGTGTCCATGGAGATGGTGCACTCCAGCATTTCATTTACAGTTGCCTGTAAGCGAAAACCGACATCGGTGACCTTGGCAATAAGAATGTCTATGTCATCATCACTCATCTTATTGATGGCAGATATCTTGTAGCCATGATTATTGAGCAAAGAAAGGCGAAGTGCGTTTTTCAGGTCGTCACCGTCGTAGAAGCGGATATTGGTATCTGTCCTTTTAGGTTGCAGGATGCCATAGCGCTGCTCCCAGATACGCAAGGTGTGTGCCTTGATACCTGTCAGGTTTTCAATATCCCTGATGCTAAAGCGGTTCATTTCAATGATATTGCTCACGGTGCTAATTTTTCAACTTGTAATATGAGCTGCACCGCAGCGCCAAAGATATAATTTTCATTAAAGACATACCACTATATTGCAGGCTCTGGCAACTGCCGTGCAGACCTACGACTCAGATAGCGAAAACCCGAGACATTCATCAACAGCAGCAACATGGCATAAAAAGCATCCTCCACAGGTATTGTTGTTATTCTCAAGCCAAGGTTGTGCTCGCTATTATATAGTACTACCGGTTCATCGGTAAATGCCCCTGTCAGGATACCATTGGATAGGAGGAAAGGTATAAGTATGATAATATAGGAGAGATAGAAGTGCGGCATAAAAGACACACGACGTCGGGCTACGATAGCCAAAAGGATAGAAAGAAGCCCGAAGGTAATGGCGGTATAAAGCCGGTAGTAGTTGAAACACGCAACAATCATTGCTACCACTGAAAGCACTACAGAAATTTTGGCGGCCGCTTTTTCATAACCGGCTAGCTGTACGTAGCTGGCGACACAGAAATAAGTGAATACACAGGCATATGGAACGCATATAAAAAATGCTATCTCTTCGACAGGAAGGTTATATACATATACCCCGGTAAGGTAACGAGGGTTGAACGACCATATGGCACGGTGGGTGAAAATTACATCCCATAATATAAAAAAGACCGCCGTAAACAGACATGGGGGCCAGAAAAACCGCCAATGCCTGTAAAAGTTGACTTTAGGGTGGAAAGATGCGATAAGTGGCACAAGAATGCAAAAGACATCTACCAGCAGGTATGTATATCTGTCATCTATCATTTCCTCTTCAATTCTTCGCGGAAATAATGAAACGGTACCAACAGCATACCAAAACACTCCCCATGTTCCTTATCCAGATGCTTGTGGTGCATCTTGTGAGCCCGCCTGATAGCCCTGAGGTAGAAATTATTGCTGTTCCTGAACAGCTTAAACCGCTGGTGAATGAATATGTCATGCACCATGAAATAAGCCAAACCGTAGGCTGTGATACCCATACCAATAAACAAAAGATATAGCAAGCCACTAACAAAAGACCCTAAAGCCAGTAGGACTATGCCCGGAATAGCAAATATTAAAAAAAAGTAATCGTTTTTTTCAAAAAAGCGTCTGTCGTCCTTACGATGATGGTCTTTATGTAGATTCCAGAGAAAACCATGCATCAGATATTTATGCGCGAGCCATGCTACCGCCTCCATACTACAGAACGCAAGGATCATTAATAATACCTCCACTGAATACATTTAGTACTATAACAGATCGAAGTCTACTTTTGTTTAGAACATGCTAAACATATTCGTATTACACGATAGAACTACGAATGTAAGAGGCAAGTGATCTTTACATAAAAAGATGTTTTATTAAAAATTATGACCTGAAAACGTATTGGACAATTCCCTACATTACTTTAATCAATATTCATTTACCAGTTCGCGGCTTTTGTTGTTGGGGAGTTGTCTCCGAACCGGCCTTTCGAACCGGCCTTTGCTGAACAGGACTAGGTTTAGGTTGTATTGCCGGTTTATTTTCTCCCTGTTTAGCTGGCCTTGCATTAGGCCTTGCAACAGGCTTGGTTTGATGTGAAGGGCGAGACATCACTGGGTTCCGGTTGGGTATGGTTGATCTTTGTTCGAGAATAGGTTGCGATTGTTTTGCTGGCTGTCTTTCATTTCTGAATCCGAGATGTTCCTTTCCTGTTGAGCGGACGGATTGTGGTTTTCCTATTTCTCTCGGAGCTTTTATGACACTTGAAGGTCTTACAGAAATATGCTCAGCTTCTCCCCGGTTGATGGCAGGACGAAACATATGGACGCTATTCCCGTTAACGCTTACGGCACCGGGGTTCTGTGCATCAATAACACTGTATAACTGCACATTGTTTCCCGTTATAGAATGTACTTCCTCTACCTTGGGTCCGGTTACATGCGTTACATGGTTATGAACATGCGTATTGACAATGACAGTAGTGTTATTGATAAAAGTGGTATTATTACGTCGATAATTTGGATGACGGTGATAGAGCTGGTGGTGCGGAATGAAAATCCACCAATCAGAGGGACAGTTATAATCACCAAAAGTTATAGCTACCGCGAACCATGGCCCTAATGGTGCCCATCCATAATACCCGCCGCCGTGTCTCCAGCAAACCCAGGCCGGCCCCCATTCATAACCCGGGATCCATATCCAACCATAATAAGCATCATAAATCCAGCGACCATAATGAAATGGGGCCCATCCCCAAGGGTATGTCGAAACCCAGGTGTTGCCAAATGCAGTCATTACCCAGTATCCATTAGTAGCGTATGGCCGGAAATCAGCTCCTACGTCAGGAACCCAGACATAACCATATTGCCTGTCTGACATCCATTGACCGTAAGGTGAAAGATTATCATAAAAAACCTGAAGGCTTACGCTGGCTTCATCCTGTGCAGATACCTTATTGATCAAAACAAAAGCTTGCAGGCTGATACTTAAAAGCAGTATACCCAGCGAATGTGTTAGTGTATGTTTCATACTAGCTCGTTTGTTTATTCCCTTAGTAAGGATTCGGGAAGCAAACCTAACTTACCATCCGCACCTCTCTAATGACGGTAGTTATTTAAGGTAATGACATTAAACATCTGATGAACTAATCCTGATCAGCTTTACTGGCGTTTCGCCGTTTTACATTTGATACGACTACAAATAAATTACAGCTCACATATTATGCACATTGAAGCAAAACACATTAATCCATTAAAGGCATATCTATCGCCCCATTACATTCATAAAAGCAATTGGCTGAGGGCTGCCGTACTGGGAGCGAACGATGGGATACTATCCACTGCAAGTATTGCAATAGGCGTTGCTGCTGCAAGTGATGCCAGAGAGCCTATCATCCTTGCCTCATTAGCAGGGTTAGTGGCGGGTGCATTATCAATGGCAGCGGGTGAGTATGTATCTGTTAGTTCTCAAACCGATATAGAAAAGGCGGATATAAGCCGTGAAGAAAAAGAACTAAGAGATAACCCGGAAAAAGAACTGCAGTATTTAGCTACTATCTATGAGCAAAGGGGCTTAAAGAAAGATACTGCTCTTAAAGTTGCACAAGAGCTAACAGAGCATAATGCTTTAGAAGCACATGTGAGAGATGAACTCGGATTAAATGAGATCAGCCGGGCCAGGCCTTTGCAGGCAGCATTAGCTTCAGGTGCCTCCTTTACTTGTGGCGGGATGCTTCCGCTAATGATCTCAGTATTTATGCCACTTAAAAATATCGTTTATTATCAATATGGCTTAACTATTACTTTCCTGATATTGCTGGGAGGAATAGCAGCAAAAACAGGTGGTTCAGCCATAGGCAAAGCAATACTACGTATTACTTTATGGGGAACAATAGCAATGGTAATTACAGCCGTGGTTGGTCACATATTTAATGTAGTCGTCTAACCATAAAACACCTATGTCCAACCTCCGATGCAAAAATATTGAAGAAAAAGGGCTTGTATGAAAGAGTACAAGTCATATACTGAGATAGAGAATGATCCTAACAAATGGGGCACAAACATTTACTTCCGGTTAATATGGCTTTATTAAAATAACTATTTTATGGGAACAGCAAATAAAACTGCAATAATTACAGGGGCTACCGGAGGCTTAGGTTCTTCGTTTGCAATACATCTGGCAGCTCAGGGATATGACCTTCTGCTCTTGTGCAAAGAGCAGCATTTGCTTGATGCGCAAGCAACTAAATTAGCGAAAGAGTACCCTGTTAAGATCAACACTATCACTTGTGACCTGGCAGATAAGAACAATCTTGACAATGCATTAAAAAAAGTCAGAGAGCTTGAACGTATTGACTACCTGGTCAATTGTGCAGGTTATTCAGAAAATAAGAACTTTTGTGATGAAGCCATTGATGATGCATTACGGATGATCAACGTACATATTTCATCAACGGTACAGTTTGTTCACACAGTTCTGCCTAAGATGATACAAAGAAAAGATGGTGCAATAATCACGGTATCCTCATTAGCTGCCTTCCTTCCTGCGGCAGGAAGCAGCATATACTCTTCCACGAAGGCATTTCTCAATTCCTTCATGGAATCTTTACACATGGAAGTGCACCAGTATGGAATAAAAATGCAATGCTTATGCCCGGGCCTCACACATACACCCTTTCACAGCAACAAAGAAAGTGATATTAATGTACCCTGTATAGATTTATGGATGGAAGCTGATGATGTTATTGAGCATTCCTTCCGCGACCTTGAAAAAGGGAACATCATCTCTGTACCGGGGTTCTTAAATAAATCTGTAAAAAATACCCTTCATGTAATACCACGGAAATTCTATTATAAACTAACTGAAAAAATAAATAGCAAAAAAACTTGACGCTTACTCCCGCTTCGCCCTCTTTTCAGCTTGCACAATATTTTTTATTCCGCGTATTATAGCATCTGGGTTGAATGAAATAGAATCAATCCCCTGATCTACAAGAAAATTTGAGAATTCAGGAAAATCGCTGGGCGCCTGGCCGCATAAGCCGATTTTACGCCCACATCTTTTAGCTGTGGTTATCATCTGGGCCAGCATGATCTTAACAGCTTCGTTATTCTCATCAAACAGATCACTAACTATCTCCGAGTCCCGATCAAGCCCCAAGGTTAACTGGGTAAGATCATTAGAGCCGATCGAAAAACCATCGAATATTTCAGCAAAGTGATCAGCTAATAGTACATTACTCGGGATCTCGGCCATTACATACACCTCTAACTCGTCCTGTCCACGTGCAAGACCATATTCCTTCATTGTATCGAGCACTTTTCTACCCTCCTCTATAGTACGGCAAAAAGGTATCATTACCTTTACGTTGGTCAAACCCATCTCATTTCTTACTCTTTCTATCGCCCTACATTCAAGACCAAAGGCTTCCTTGTAACGCGAATTATAATAGCGACTAGCACCACGAAAACCCAACATGGGATTTTCTTCGTGTGGTTCAAACTGTTCACCACCTAACAACCTGGCATATTCATTGGTTTTGAAGTCACTCATTCGGACAATTACATCTTTAGGGTAAAAGGCAGCCGCAACCATTGCTATCGATTCTGAAAGCCTGTCTATGAAGAACAACGTCTTATCATTATATCCTTTGCACAATTCCAGGATTTTATCCTTATCAACACCGGCCGGCAATTCATCAAACTTTACCAACGCCATCGGATGCACCTGTATACGATCATTAATGACAAACTCCATACGCATGAGCCCAACACCCTCATTAGGATAAGCTGACAGAGCCAGGGCCTTATCAGGATCTGAGAGAATGAACATTGGTTTTGTCTGCGTTCGGGGGAGTTCGAAAAGAGTCCATTCCTTTACTTCAAAGTTCATCTGACCTTCATATACCTGCCCCATATCGCCATCAGCGCATGACACAGTGATCAATTGCCCGTCCTTTATCGTTTTGGTAGCATCTATTGTTCCCACGACAGCCGGTATGCCCAACTCCCTCGCCACAATAGAAGCATGGCTTGTTCTTCCACCTTTATTGGTTACAATGCTTACAGCCTTTTTCATGAGCGCGTTCCAATCAGGGTTAGTGATATCGGCAATGATAATATCACCCTCCAGTACCTTACCAGCATCAGCCAAAGACTGAATAATGCAAGCCCTTCCTGATACGACAGACTTACCAACAGCTTTGCCGGAGCAAAGAGGTTCTGCCAAAGGATGTATTTTATACTCCTTTAAGGTGAGTTCCTGCTGTTTGTGGTGGATGGTTTCCGGCCGTGCCTGCAGGATATATAAGTTACCTGATCCGCCATCTTTAGCCCACTCTATATCCATTGGCATTTTATAATGCTGTTCTATCTCATAACACCATTTTGCCAATTGCAATGCTTCACTATTTGTGAGTGTGAATTGTTCCTGAAGGGATGAAGGTGTCTCTGTCATTTTTACGTAGGACAGCCCCCCGACATCATTAAATACCATCATGTTCGTCTTGGCACCAAGCTTTTTTGAGAGCAGGCTTTTTTTACCATTGGCAATTGAATGCTTGAAGAAGTAATATTCATCAGGATTCACCGCCCCTTGTACTACCGCCTCACCTAATCCCCATGCGCCGGTTATGTATATAATATTATTGTTCCCGCTCTCGGGTTCCAGAGTAAATGCAACCCCGGCAGCTCCTTTATCAGAACGTACCATATGCTGCACACCGACTGCTAGATACACTGCAAGATGATCAAAACCATTATCTACCCGATACTTGATAGCTCTGTCATTAAAGAGAGAGATGTAGCATTTGTGAACGGCGGTGATCAGATCGTGTTTATGTACATTTAGAAATGAATCGTGCTGACCGGCAAAACTGGCGGTGGGCAAATCCTCTGCTGTTGCACTGCTACGAACTGCAACAGATATATCCGTATATTCAGATAACCGTTGATATTCAGCTAATATCTCAGCTTCCAAATCTGCAGGAATTTTAGCATTCGTTATGAGATCGCGACATGCGAGGCCAACTTCATGTAAATTGGACAAATTTCCTACGTCAAGGCGGGCAAGTACATCTGTTAATTTACCTTTTAAATGATTATGTGCAAGGAACGATTTGTAAGCACCGGAATTAATCGAAAAGCCATCGGGTATACTAATGCCTTTACCAGATAAGACACTAATCATCTCGCCTAGTGAAGCATTTTTCCCGCCTGCTACTGGCAAGTCCTGCATAGATATTTTTCTAAATGGAATTGTGTATAACGACATTTAATAAACTGTTTATAAATTATCTCGTGAACTTGTCTTTACAAACATAACTTGAAGTATTCCCATGAAGCATGACGACCATCACAATTGCAACTGATAATTATCAGATAATGTGCTTCCTCTGTCGCGTAGTTTTATCATATGGAGGAAGCCGTCAGTAAAAAGAATATGGCGGCAATGGAGCTTGGCTTTATTGATTGAATTTGGCTCAAATAACTATCTGTTACAATTTCTCTGGTTTAACAGATTGGCTTATTGCTTCTCATTCAATAATGGACATCGAGCAGGAAATGGCAGTCAGCTCAACTACTTTCAATAGTTTATCTGAGACCAAATATGTTCATCTCTGTTCAATACCTCGCCCCTGATGGGACCACATTAAAGTAAAAATGCCTTGTATATCAATCGATATGCAAGGCATTCTTGTTTGAGACAGATCAGGAGCAAGGACGAAAAGTGTTCCTAGGCCTTTCCCAATGAGAGCAAGCACAGAAAAGCCAGAGTAATAGTTATTGAAAAGTTAACCACAAAAAACATCTAAAAGTGATACATACTTTTGCTATACTGGAGATGTTATAACATCTGTAATCCGACATTTGTAAATACATGGATCAAAAAAAGACAAAACTCAGGCTGGGCATAATGTGTATGGAAAGCGGGATACCGCGGTGGGAAAAAGAATGCATAGACCATTTATTAGCTACCGGCATGGTGGAGCTATCATTAATAATAGTTGATGATCCGCAGAACTACCCTCAAAGGTCAATGCTGAAAAAGGTGAAGTCAGTAGGCCTTAATAAAGCACTATTTCAAACATACACGCGCACTCTATATAAGCCTGCTTCCTGTAAGATACTCCCTTACCCTGAATGGTATGATACCACACCTAAAATAAGCTGCGTCGTTGAGAAGAAAGGGAAATTCTCACAATATTTTAAGGCCTCCGATCTGGATACGATCAAAGGGTACAACCTTGATTTTATTTTACGTTTTGGATTTAATATTATTCGTGGAGAGATCCTTAATGTACCACGGTATGGTATTTGGTCTTTTCATCATGATGATGAAATGGTTTACCGCGGAGGGCCATCTGGCTTTTGGGAAATTTATAAGAAAGACCCCGAAACAGGGGCTATTCTCCAGCGGATCACCAATAAGCTTGATGGAGGCATTGTCTTGAAAAAGGGAATTTTAAGAACGAAATCATATTCCTACTCTAAAAATATCGATCAGGCGTATTTTGAATCTTCCAAATGGCCGGCCTGGGTGTGCAAAGATATTATGGCTGGTAATGCCGGCTATTTAAATGATGAGCCAACGACCACTACAGCACCTATTTACAAACACCCCGGCAATACCACATTTTTAAAATGGTCAGGCATCATACTTTCCAACATTGTTAAAAAAATTTGGGACAGGATATTCATATGGCAGCAGTGGAACGTGATCTTTTTAAAGACCAATATCAATGACTTTCTAAAAGACCCTAAAACGAATCCCGGAGTAGTGCTGCCCTTAAAAAATAAAAAATCGTTTAACGCTGATTGTTTTGGTATAAAACATGAGCATGGCTATGCTGTTTTTATTGAAGAACTTGATTATTCAACAAACGGCAGCGGTGTAATAAAAGGGTTTATGCTGGACGATGCGGGTAACATCCTGGAAGAGTTTTATCCTGAAGGCTTTCCTGATGTGCATCTATCTTATCCAATAATCAACAAGATCAATGATAAGTACTATATCATACCGGAGTCAGGTGCAAACGGGAATATCGAGCTCTTCGAAGCTATAAATTTTCCAAAAAAATGGACACGTACTTCCATTTTAATGAAAGGGGCGGAATATGCTGATACGACACTATTAGAGCATGACGGAAAATTCTGGCTGTTCTACACTAAACATGGAAATGGATTCGATGCAGATCTGCATTTACACATTGCCTATGCCGACCATTTGGAGGGGCCTTATACAGAACACATTGGGAATCCCGTAAAAATATCAGCGCGTTCCGCCAGGCCTGCCGGAAATATCTTCTTAGACGAACAAGGAAGGCTTATACGCCCTGCGCAGAACTTTACTAAAACCTATGGTGGGAGTATCGTCCTGAATGAAGTAAAAGTGCTGACAAAAAATAAGTACGAAGAAGTTGAGCTAAAAGAAATAAAATCACCAGATCCCATATACAAAGAAGGAATGCACAACATATCAATACTCGGTAACGATGCTATCCTGATAGATGTAAAACGTCATCGTTTCAAATATTTTTAGTTTTTGTTTTTAATTGCCCAATACAAAGCGGACAAGCAAAATGCTTGTCCGCTTTTATTTAGTATCGTTTTAGTCTTTAATAAACGTGTTGGCCGCCATTAATGGCATAGTTTGCCCCGGTAATGAAACTGGTTTCCTGGGATGCAAGGAACGATACCAGGTGAGCTATCTCCTCTGTACCTCCCAGGCGACCTACAGGTATCTCTGCAACGATCTTGTTACGGATCTCTTCAGGCACAGCCATTACCATATCGGTAGCAATATACCCGGGGGAGATAGTATTAACAGTAATACCTTTCTTAGCCACTTCCATAGCCAATGTTTTAGTGAAGCCATGCATACCTGCCTTAGCTGCTGAGTAATTGGCCTGGCCAAACTGCCCGCGCTGTCCATTAACAGAAGATATATTGATAATACGGCCGTACTCTCTTTCAACCATCTGGTTGATCACATGGCGGGTACAATTAAATACGCTGTAGAGATTGGTCTTAAGTACATCATCCCAGTTTTCCTTTGTCATCTTACGAAACTGTCCGTCACGCGTAATACCTGCATTATTCACTAAAACATCTATCGGGCCTATAGACTTTTCTATCTGCTCTATCATTTTGCCCACAGAATCATAATCGCTCACATCGCCATGGTGCATTTCAAAATCGTAGCCATCCCCTTTCATACGCGCATGCCATTTGTCCGCCTTTTCTTTATTCTGATAATTGGCTACCACATGAAAACCATCTTTTGCCAATCGCTGGCAAATAGCCGTACCTAAACCGCCCGTGCTACCGGTTACTAATGCAATATATTTCCTGTTGGTATCCATTGAAGAAAATTAAAAGAGTGAGACGATAAGTGAATATTTATTTGAATATAAGCTAAAAGCCCATAGGATGCAAGCGCGGCACCGTAGAATATCCCCCTTAAAATGCCGTCCTTCCCATTGGGGAAGGCTCTTTTACTATTCGTCTTATCAAATAAATGCTATCCATGAACAAGCCATCAGCTTCACAACCCATCCGGATCCTAACATCAATGATAGTATTTGCGGCTATACTCTACCTTGCATGGACGGGGTATGAATTCGGCAGATGGTTAAAGCATTTTATCAACGGATAGAATTAAAAATCACTCTGCCTTCAATAAAGCGCGGCGATAATGTTTATTGAACTCAAAGCATATTGGCAAGGGCAGCTCATCCCCCCAAAGGGGTGAATTTTAATTTTACATCCTGCTTTTTAAGAAAATTTAAGTTTTGTTAAGCGTCTTTAACCTGTTTCAATACGTCTTTGAAGGTAAATTCGAAAACACCTTAAAAAGACAAATAGCATGAGAACTTTTACACTTTGCCTTTCAATCACTGCCTTAATGACAACAACGGCCAATGCGCAATATTGCATGCTGCCGGGACGTACAGCCTATGCCAGTGTACAGCCGGGCATTACCAATTTTAAGCTCGGCACTATTAACAGGACATCCGGCAACATTGAGCAACCACTTAGCCAGCCACCGGTAGTAGTAACTACTGATTCCACTACGCTGATGCGCGGACAGACATATACTGTTTACCTATCGCACAGCGAAGACGTTGCAAATTTCCCCGACGTAGGCAACAATATTCGTGTATGGATAGACTACAACAAAGACTTCGACTTCTTAGATGCCGGTGAAACAGTTGCTACTCACGACAACGAAGCACCGGGCACTACCGACACGCTGACTTTTACTGTACCAATGACTGCATCACTGGGATATACACGCCTCAGGGCAACTGCTAAAATGGGCCAGGGTGGCGGACATACCATACCTACATCCTGCGATGTTCCTGCCGACCCGCTTGACTATCATGGCGAAATGGAAGACTATACCGTGCGCATAGCCGATCCGACCTCGGTAGGCGAAGTGAACAATAATACTGCTGCGATTGCTGTTTATCCAAACCCTACTTCAGGCATAATAAATATTTCACTTACAGGAACAGACAATACTACTGTTATAGTGAGTCTATATGACATAACGGGTAAAGAAGTTGCAGTGCTGTTCAATGGTAAAAACAATGCACAAACACCCTTGTCTTTCGACCTCAACGATATGGGCATCTCAAATGGTGTGTACTATGTAAAGGCTGATTGCGGAACAGCTTCTGGTTATCAGAAAGTAGTTAAGGTTGATTAAGAACGATCTG
Source organism: Bacteroidetes bacterium UBA7674 (assembly GCA_002483105.1). Classification (GTDB taxonomy): domain Bacteria; phylum Bacteroidota; class Bacteroidia; order Chitinophagales; family Chitinophagaceae; genus MKUN01. The sequence goes on along the minus strand of DLHG01000009.1, from coordinate 121,689 downwards.
AAACGTTGTTTTATGAGCGGCAGGATAATGTTGTTAGCCGTACTTGTTACAATATGCAGTTGCAGGAAAGAAAAAAAAACTCCGGCTGACGTGTCGGTATATGTAAAACATCATGGCTTGTTGATTCCCGGTGCAAAGGTGTATGTGAAGTACAACGCAACAGAATTTCCCGGCACTGATGTGAGCTTGTACAACGATTCCGCCACCTGTGGCACAGAAGGACATGCTACAGGTCATGCACATTTCACAGGTCTGGCTACCGGCAATCACTACTTCTATTCCACTGGCTACGACAGCACGATAATGGACGAAGTGATAGGTGGCATTGGCCTGAATGTACCTGCATCTGACAAAAAACAAGAACTAACATTAGATATCCCTGTAACTGAATAACTATGTGGCGAACCGCTTGTTTACTTATATTTTGGTTAACGGCATCTTTTATCGCCTGCACGCAGGGAGAAGAACCGGAGCCTGAACCCATGAAGACACTCTGCGCCACATATGGCGTAGATATCGTTCCCATTGTGGAAAGTAAATGCGCCGTAACCGGCTGCCATGTAGACGGTTTTACTTTTGGTAATTTCACACTATACGGTGAGCTGAAGAAAAGAGTGGATAACGGCAAGATACAATCGCTGGTTTTCGACAATCAGCTAATGCCTCCTGCAAGTGCCCAACAACTTACTGAGGAAGAAAAGGCGAAAATAAAATGCTGGATGGATGATGGGGCGCTCAATAACTAAATACCTTTTTTTTATATCCTCTATTACCATAATCATAGGCTCATGCAAACATGAGCCTATGGTCGTTTCTACAGCTAGCGGTTATCCGGAAGCTATAGCTGACATTATCGTGAACAAATGCGCAACAAGTGGTTGTCACAACAACACCAGTTATATCGCCGCAGCAGGGCTCAACCTCTCCACATGGGAGGACATGTTCAAGGGTTCCCGTTCCGGGGCTGTTGTGATACCTTATGGCGCAGACTTTAGCCCGCTTTGCTTTTTCACCAATACCGACAGCTCAGCAGGGGTTGCGCTAACACCTACTATGCCGATAGGAATGGCACCTTTATCCAAAAAAGAATATACCACATTGAAAAACTGGATAGAAGCCGGGGCGCCAAACGACAAACGCGAAATAAAATTCAGTGGCAACCCCTCCAGGAAAAAACTCTATGTCACCAACCGCCAGTGCGACGTAATAACCGTGATGGATTCGGAAACATTGTTGCCCATGAGGTACTTATCCACCATCAATAACTCCGGGGCTAAGTTTCCATATGCTATAAAAGTGTCGCCCGACAAAAAGCACTTTTACGTATCCTTCTTCGCACCTATAAATGTGATACAGAAGTTCAGTGCAGAAGAAGACAGGTGGTTGGCCGATATCAATATCAGTTCCGGTATATGGACGTCATTTGCCATTACGCAGGATTCACGTTATGGATTCTTTGTTGACAACAGGAGCCCCGGCAAAATAGCCTATGTTAACCTCGCGACAAATCAATTGCTGGCAGTGTACAACTATAATTTCAAGTATCCTTCCGGCATCGTTATCAACGAGCAACTGCACAAGATGTATATAGGTTCCTCTTCCGGCAACTTTATCCATGCAATAGACATTACCGACCCGATCACTCCATCCATATCTGAATTGCCTATTGACGGCAGCGGCACTGTTCACAACAATTCCCTGCTCGACCCAGTTGAGCTGCTTTTAGCAAAAGGTACAAACAAATGCTACATAGCATGCGCCGGCTCACAGGAGATAAGAGTGATGGATATGGAACAAAATACTTTGCTCGGTGTTATTCCCCTGGGAGCTGCGCCTGCATATATGGCCTATGCCCAAAACAAACTATTCGTCACCTGCCCCGATGATGAAACCACCTTTCCCGGCAACAGGGGTTCTGTGATCACTATAGATGCCAATACAAATACAATCATTAAAAGGATCAACACCGGTTACCAGCCATATGGGATAGCCGTAGACGAGCAGCGGCACGTAGTAGCGGTAGTAAATGCCAATATCAGTTCCGAAGGACCCGGCTCGCATCACTCTTCAAAATGCGGTGAAAAGAACGGGAATGTCAGCTTTATAGACCTGAATACGCTTACACTCAAAGACATTCAGCGGGAAATGGTAGTTTTTCCATTTGGTATTGATGTGCGGTGATCATGGTATTTACTATCCTGGCAACTCAGCGGACTGATTTTTGTGCCTATTAGGAATGATCTCAATTGATCTTCATTCATGGACACAAAAGAACTGGAAGGCCTGCCTAATAAAGATGGTGAGATAGAAAAAGGGAAAAAGCATATTGTTGTGCAACTTATCGAATATGAGCACAATGAAGTAGTGAGCAAGTCGATCCTGAAAAAGGCGACAGGTTCTATAAATGCTATGTCCTTTGATACAGGTGAGGGATTAAACGAACAAACTTCTCCTTACGACACCTACCTTCAGGTAATAGACGGAAGCGCTGTTATTGAAGTGAATGGCACATCTACCACACTTGAAATTGGCCAAGGCATACTCATACCCGCAAATTCACCAAGTCATGTAGAACCTAATGGACGCTTTAAACTGTTGCTCACTGTTATCAAGAGTGGTAGTGAGTAAAAGGTATGGTTTACATCTTGAGGTCTGATTACAAGTGCAAATCATGTAAGCTTTTTATCTAATCGTGTAATAGTCCATTTGCAGAATAGTCGGAAATTCGTGTACAAACTATAAACATGCAGACAAATACTCTGCCGGACGAAGATCAATGGAGAGAAGAGTGGCTCATGTTCGAGGCTTGGAAAGTAGGTATGATTGAAACTCAGGTTCTTAAGCAATATCCCGCTTAAAGTCTTGTCGCAGCCAATAAGATATAAAATGTATTGGGTCGTACTCATACAGCTTTTGTCTGCAGTTTTACACTCAACCCATTTAATATTGTACATTCATTGTTGGCCTCTCCGCGTTAAAGGCTAATATTCTGTACCATTTACTAACAACTTCTCGTTAAAATTTGACCTTACAGCGAATTAAAACTCGCAAAAAACCTCTCTACGGCATGAACTTTAAGCATATTTATAGATGAAGCTCTTTATCAAAAATATGGTGAGTATCCGGTGTAAGATGATCGTCAGGTCAGAATTACAAAAGCTGAAGCTACATTGCCTTACAGTGGAACTGGGCGAAGCAGAAATAAAAGAAAATCTGGATGAAAAGAAGTATAATCAACTGAAGCAGGCATTGCTCCATTTCGGGTTGGAGCTCATGGAGACTAAAAAAAGTAAGCTGATCGAAAAAATTAAAAATATAGTGGTTGAAATGATCCATTACAGCGATGAACCACCAAAACAAACTTTTTCAAGTTATCTCAGCGAAAAACTGAATTACGACTATCATTACCTGTCTAATTTGTTTTCAGAAGTAAAAGGAACTACTATAGAGCAATACATAATCGCCCACAAAATAGAAAGAGCGAAAGAATTACTTGTTTACGAGGAGTTAAGCCTTACAGAGATCGCCCATAAGCTACACTATAGCAGTGTGGCACATCTTTCTAACCAGTTTAAAAAAGTGACCGGGTTAACACCCTCTTTTTTCAAAAAAACGAAAAACAAACGCTTTACGGCGAGAGAAGACTTATAAAATTTCCATTTTAAATTAATGCATCTTTACATGACACGTTACTCTATAATAAAATTATGAACGAAAAGAAAGAATTAGAAAAAGGCGTAACACACATAGTTGTTGAGATCATTGAGTATGTACCTAATGCGGTTGTCAGCAGAACGATCATCAAAAAAGCTACGGGAAACATCACCGTATCATCCTTTGATGCGGGAGAAGAATTAGAAGAAAAAATGTCTCCCTTTGATAATTATATACAGATCATTCACGGCACCGCAGAATTATCAATTGACAAGAAGAAATTCACGCTCAATTTAGGCCAGGGTATTATTATACCGGCACACGCAATACACTCCTTCAATGCAGACCAACAGTTTAAAATGATCTCAACCATCATAAAAAGTGGTTATGAAGATTAACCGGTGACCAAACTCATCGTTCACATCTACCGGACTTCATTTTTCTCCGGATTTATCTTTTAACTTGCAGCTCATGATGACGGAAACCGAACTGCATGCATTTTTTCCGCAATTTGAGGAGGAGCTGATCAGGGAAATGGCAACCACCTGTTCCTCGCGCGAATTCGCCGATGGAAGTATCCTGATGAAGACGGGACAGAACATTCGTTCCACAATGATCGTACTGCGGGGGCTTATCAAAGTGTACAGGGAAGATGACGAAGGCGACGAATATTTCATGTATTATATCGAACCCGGCCAGGCATGCGCGATATCACTCATCTGCTCTTCAAAACAAGGGATCAGCGAATTGGCAGCCAAAGCGATCGGTGAGGTCGAAGTGATCTCAATACCCCTGGAGAATATGGACCGGTGGATGATGAAATACAAGAGCTGGTATCATTTTGTCCTTGGCACATACCGGATGCGGTTCGAAGAACTGCTGACAACTATAGACCAGGTCGCATTTCGCAACATGGATGAAAGGCTCGTTTCTTACCTGAAGAAAAATCAACGATCTCTGAAAAGTACTTTCATCCCTTTTACCCATGCCGAGATAGCCCAGGAACTGAACTCATCCCGGGAAGTCATCTCCCGGCTCATGAAAAAACTGGCAGACAGGGGTATGATAAAGATCCACAGGCACAATGTTGAAATAGTAAACCTGGACTTATAGGCTGTTTAAACTGCACAAGGTGACTAACATCACCGCTTTTGCCGCCTTATTGCCGCACCTTTGCCAAATGGAAATCATCGGTTACATAGCTGCGGCTATCATCGGAGTTTCACTGGGATTATTGGGCGCAGGAGGCTCCATACTTACCGTCCCCGTACTCGTCTATCTATTCAAAACAGATGCCGTAATAGCAACCTCCTATTCGCTTTTTATTGTTGGTACAACCAGTCTCGTTGGTGCCGGAAGAAATTACTTTCACAGGCAGGTAAATACAAGAATAGCGCTGCTTTTTGGCAGCTCGTCTATGCTCACTGTTTTTTCGATAAGAAAGTTTGTCATACCCGCTATTCCCTCACACTTGTTCACAATTGGCAGGATAGACTTCAGCAAGCAAACGGTGACACTACTATTGTTTGCCATGCTTATGCTCATCGTCTCTTTCACCATGATCAGGAACAAGACATATAAACAGGATGAGATTCAAAAACCTGCTTCTTTTTTCAGGCTCACATTGCTTGGACTCGCCATTGGTATAATAACAGGCTTCCTCGGTGCAGGTGGTGGCTTCATACTGATACCGGCCTTAGTGCTGCTCTTAAAGCTGCCTATGAAGGAGGCTGTAGGTACGTCATTGCTCATCATCGCATTGAATTCGTTGGTCGGGTTTACAGGAGATATCGGACACATCAATATTAATTGGCCATTCCTGCTCACTGTCACGGCCATTGCCGTTACAGGAATATTTGCAGGCGCAAAGCTCAGTTCGGCTGCACCTGCTCATTTATTAAAAAAAGGGTTTGGCTGGTTTGTCCTTATAATGGGTGTCTATATCCTGGTAAAAGAACTCTATATAAATTAGCAATGGTGATGCAGGTCACCGTTTGTACAACAGATAGTTATCACCTTTGATAAAAATTAGCAAATCATGATCATCGAACAAATTTATACCGGATGCCTCGCACAGGGTGCCTACTATATTGAAAGCGACGGAGAAGCTGCAATTATTGACCCGCTCAGGGAAGTGGAGCCTTACATCAAACGTGCGGAAAAAAATCATGCTCAGATAAAGTATGTATTTGAAACGCATTTCCATGCAGATTTTGTCTCCGGGCATATCGATCTGGCAAAAAAAACAGGGGCAACCATCGTTTATGGCCCCACAGCAAAACCGCAGTTCGACGCGCTCGTGGCCGAAGACAACCAGGAATTCAAAATAGGGAAGATCACTATCAGGGCTATTCACACTCCCGGGCACACCATGGAGAGCACCTGCTTCCTCATAAAGAATGAAGAGGGTAAAGAGGTAGGGTTATTCAGTGGAGACACATTGTTCATCGGCGATGTCGGCCGACCCGACCTCGCACAGAAAGTAGTGGCAGAACTAACACAAGACAAACTGGCCTCACTCTTGTTCGATTCGCTCCGCAATAAGATAATGAACTTACCCGACGATATAATTGTATACCCCGCACATGGCGCGGGCAGTGCCTGTGGCAAGAATATGAGCAAGGAAACAACTGACCTTCTCGGAAACCAGAAAAAAACAAACTATGCCCTCAACCCCGAAATGACCAGGGAACAATTCATTAAAGAAGTAACTACAGGATTGTTGCCACCACCGCAATACTTCCCGCTTAATGTAATGATGAATGTCAAAGGATATGATAGCATTGACACCGTAATGGAACGGGGACAACAGGCTCTTTCTCCGGAAGCGTTCGAAACAGCCGCCAATGACACCGGCGCATTGATACTTGATACACGCGACCCGCAAGTATTCGCTAAAGGGTTCATACCCAACAGTATCAATATCGCAATCAACGGAAACTTTGCACCTTGGGTAGGCACACTCCTTCCCGACATCAACCAGCCAATACTACTTGTTGCAGACCCCGGCATGGAAACCGAAGTTGTAACAAGGCTATCGCGTGTAGGATACGATCATGCTATAGGCTTCCTCTCAGGTGGATTTGCTGCATGGCAAAAAGCAGGGATGGAAACAGACACCATCACATCTGTAACAGCAGAAGAACTGGCCGAAGTGGCACAAAGGCAGCAGGTTAACATCCTCGATGTGCGAAAGAAAAGCGAGTTCGATAGCGAGCACATCATTGATGCAGAAAACGAACCACTGGACTACATTAACGATAGCATGGCAGCGATCGACAAGAGCAAAACATATTATGTTCATTGCGCCGGAGGTTATCGGTCTATGATTTTTATCTCCATCCTTCGTGCACGCGGATTTGATAATCTCATAGACGTAAAAGGAGGGTTCAAAGCCATTAAAGACAGTGGAAAATTTCACATCACAGATTACGTTTGCCCTACAACGTTGCTGTGATCATTAAGAAAGTTCGCCGCCACACTCACAATAAAAAAACAAATGCATGAATAGCTTTAATGAAATGATCAACAGTGACAAACCCGTGCTGGTCGATTTTTTTGCCACATGGTGCGGGCCCTGCCGCATGATGCAACCCATCTTACAAGAACTCAAGGCTATGGTGGGCGACAGCGCCGGCATCATCAAGGTGGACGTAGATAACAATCCCGGCGCGGCAGCTGCATATGGGGTACAGGGTGTCCCTACGCTTATTCTGTTCAAAAAAGGCAAAGTCCTTTGGCGGCAAAGTGGTGTAGTTCCGGCAAAGCAACTGGCCCAGATCATACAGCAGCATTCCGCACTGGCTTAGTCTTCATAGCGTAGATCATAAAATAAATTGAAAGCCTCCCGTAATCCGCGGGAGGCTTTGCCACTGGCGCGGAGTTACCACAGCGCCTGCCCGAACAACATCAGTTAGACGAGGCTCCGGTATTTACATACACAAAACCTCCTATTGTGGATATCATATTTTGCCTTACTACACGCTTTTCCGTAATTTTAAATCATGCTGAAACTTGCTTTAGCTTGCCGGTAGAGAAGTGAAAATCTGGTACAGGAGACAACAAAATAGCTGAGGACATAAAAGGGACATATAAGTGACATAAAAGGGACATATAGGTACATAAACCGGACATGAGCGGACACATAAGTCCCATATATCGGACATAAAATGGCCACAAAAGTGACATAAAAAATCAAGACCCCTTGCCAGGCAAGCCTTTCAAAAAATAGTCACTCTAAAAAAGTGACATAAAAAAAATAGTCAGACTCTCCTCTCTATTTTCAGGAATGAGTACTCCCAACCATACGTCGGGAGGGAGGTGGGTTGGATCGCGCAACTCAAACACACCAAACCCGAAAACCACCAAACCTCGCTCATGCCTGCCCGGCTGCATAGACGGGACTCATCTAACTAATTTCATCCCTGCCCGGCTTTATAGACGGGTTGCAGTTCATTGCAGTTTCACTGCATTTCGCAGCAGTATCTTGCAGTTTCACTGCATTTGCCTGCACGGCTGAATAGACGTGGCTGCAGTCAGAGATGACGCTCCTGCTCTTTTGTCTAAAATCCGTAATTTTAATGATGGTGAAAAGATCCGGCTTTTATGTGTTTATGATATTAACTATGCTCACACTCTCGTGTACGCATCCACCTTATCAGGAACCGGAACCGGAAGAGGTGATCGCAGATAATTACCCGGCAGAGATCAGGTCCATATTCGTTGCGAAGTGTGCCACATCAGGTTGCCATAATAAGGCCAGTCACGAAATATCAGGAGGTGGCTTATTGCTCGATAGTTGGGAACATCTTTTTGACGGCGGCAATCACGGCGCAGCAATCATCCCTTACAGCCCGGAAAATAGCTCCCTGCTTTATTTCATCAATAACCATACTGACTTCGGCGCTATCCCCCCCGACAACATGAAAATGCCACTCAACGGCACCCCTCTTTCCCGCGATGAGTACCTGCTGATACGTGAATGGATCACAAATGGCGCCCCCGACAAAAACGGCAACATCCCCTTTGCTTCTAATCCTGATACACGCCAGAAGATATACCTCGCGCACCAGGGCTGCGATTACCTTACTGTTATTGATTGCGAGAAGCATGTCGCTATGCGAACCATCCCTATAGGCAAAGAGATAACCATTGAGACCTCCCAATCAGTAACAATATCACCCGATGGCAATACAGTGTATCTATCCTTCTGGGGCAGCCAGTATGTAGATGAGATTAATGCGAACAAGGATACTGTCGTAAGTCATATAGATATCGCCTACCCTAACTCTACAACGCTTTTCTTTTCTCCTGACGGGCAACAACTGTTACTCACCAACCGCTACGCGAACGGGCTGATAAGAATAAACCCTGCCACTAAACAAAAGTCGGCTACGTACACCGGTGGATTTGTGACTCCTCACGGCGTCACTACCAACCAGGCCTCAAACCTTTTCTATGTAACAGAGCAGTATGGCAACATGGTATACAAAATACCAATGACAGGCAGCATTACTAATGTAAGCATAGACTGGAACGCACCTGCACCCTCAGGAGCTAACAAGCCGGGGGCATATGATATTATGATGAGTCCAGACTACTCTAAATATTTTATTACCTGTGAAGCCACTAATGAGGTAAGAGTAATGGATGCCGCTACCGACCAGCTATTAAAAGTGATAGCAGTAGGTAAGACACCACAGCAAATGGCTATTTCTAAAAAGCAACCTTATCTTTTTGTCACCTGCCAGGAAGACGACGCGACTAACGCCCTGTTCAAAGGCTCGGTGTACATTATCAATTACAATACCCTTGAGGTAGTGAAGAAGATCACTGACCGCTACAATATGCCGAACGCCATTACTGTTGATGATAAATATGGAATGCTCTACGTTTTCAGCAGGAATATAGACCCTAATGGTCCTGTTCCGCATCATGGCTCTTCTACCTGCCAGGGAAGAATAGGCTATTACAGCATTTACGACATCAACACATTACAGCCACTCAACAACAGGCGCTACGAGGTAACAGTAGATCCTTACTCCGCAGAAGCCCGGTTTAAATACTAAACAAAAAGAAAGCCACTCAATTGAGCGGCTTTGCTTCTATAAAATATCCGGTAGTCTTATTTTACCAGTGTTACTTTTTGTTTGTAAGACTTCTCGTTAGTTATTATCTCAACAAAATACGTTCCGTTCGCCTGTCCTGACAAATCTATTTCAGCACGGGAATTAACGCCCTGGAACTTATCTGTTTTTATTAGTCTGCCGAGTATGTCTGTAGTCTTGATCGTCACAGCATCAGTAGTATTCATATCAATGAACACTGTTCCTGTAGTTGGATTAGGGTAGAGCGTCACCTTGGTATCATTTTGTTCGTTGATGCTCAGCGTATTCGCGATGTTGATGTTGTCAATAAACAGGTCATTACCAAATCCGCTGGTAGTTACAAACGCGATCATTACATCAGATTGGCCGGCATAACCACCCAGGTTCACAGTTTGCATGGTCCATTGAGTTGCTGTAGGAATAAAAGCAGCTGTTGTTGCCGGAGCTGAAGACAATAAAGCACCGGCCTTATTGAAAACAGACGCCCAGGTTGCGCCGCAGTCAGTAGAAACTAACACAGAAAGACCATCAGCCGATGTTCCGTCGTATTGTGCATAAGCAGTATGAAAGCCTAATGACACAGAAGGCGATGCGCTGCTAAAGTCAAGTCTCGGAGTAACCAGGTAATCTTTTTGGCCTGCAATATCAGTTTGGCCGGAATAATTATCCATCTTCAGGCAACCTGTATTAACACCCCATCCACCTACGGAAGGTTGACGGCTCATTTCGTTGTTGAAATTGTGCGCTATATAGGTCCATCCGCTTGGAGGGAATGTAGGTGCAGTAAATGTTTCTAAAACAGGCAAGGCCACGTTAGGGTTATGTACCCGGAATGCTCCTTCCGACCTGTTATTTGCAGGATTAGTATCCGTGTTGCCATTGGCGGTAGTTACATACGCTGCCAGTACATGTTTACCATTAGCTACTAGTGCTACCGGCAGGAAAACATCTGCGCTTGCGCCCGGAACCAAAGAACCTGTCCAGCTATAGCTTACCGGCGCACCACCATCTATTGTGTATAGAATAGTAGCAGAAGTAAGAGTATTAGCACCGGTGTTCTTTAGAGATACAGTTGGTGTTATGTTTGGCGTACAAACATTGTAGCCTGTATGATAGAATTCTCCAACGAAGCTATTCACCTTAGGAGAAGTGATCTTCATTATTGCTGCATCATCATTGGTCATTGCAGCGGGGTCTATTCTTACAACGGTATTCTGGGTATAGTTTACGTACCATATTTTTCCGTCTGTACCGATCTTTACACCCATAATTCCAGGCTGCCCGGTAGCTATTGTACCCATAGAAACAGGATTTGGTCCTGTTACGTCATACACATAGATGTCACCTGTCTGGTAATCGCTCACTATCAGTCGGCCATTATATAAGTCAACACCGGAAGGTTGCGTGCTCGCATAAGTTTGTATCACTTCTACTGTTGCTCCGGTCATCTGCCAGTAGCCGTTAAGATCCTCATAACCTGTTCCCGGAGGAGTTAAGGTACCGACATTTGTTGCCGTAGCAGGATTTACACGTATCAGTCTTTGTGTTCCTGCATCCACTATATATAACCAGCCTGTAGCCTGGTCTTTTACCATATGGCCGGGGATGTCCACTTCACGTGTCAACACAACATCTGTATATCTCCATACTTTTCCGTTTGAGTGGTCGTCATAGCCCGGGCTGTGATCTTCATCAAAATCATATTTGCACAGGTTGCCGTTGTGGCCATCAAAAACCCAATAGGCACTTCCTGCATCATGCGCTATACCCATACCGAAGGGGCTTTGGTGCAGCATGTCCAGGTGGCTACCCAATGGTTTTGAACCTACCCATGCATTCTGAAATACCCTTGCATATATGCTCGTATCAGAAGACCAGAGTGTAGGCCCCATAAATGTAGCGGTAGGCCCTGCCGTGCTTTGAATCTCACCCGTAGTACCAAATTCCCCATCTGCGCCGAAGGCTATGGAAGAAGAGTACAACATAAAGTGACCCGTATGAGAATCCATACGATACTGAGATGACTGGCCGGGTTGCCCTGCATTATAAATGATGACAGCGCTCCCGCCTGCAGAACTTCCTTTGTTCACTACCCACAATTCGTTGGTAAAAGGTTTAAAGTCCAGATCTCTGGGTTGGCTCACCGAATTCGTAGAATTAGCAATAGTGGTATAAGTAGGGGTACCACTAAGATAATTGTCTATCAGGTTCTGCGAAAAACAGGGCTGTGCGCATAGCACCAATGCCGCTAAGTACATCTTCTTCATAATCTTAATTTAAAGCAGGAAATCATTTTAAAATTATGCCTTTTTATTAACTAAATCAAAATGTCTCTTCCCTCAAATTGCCCTAACTTCAAATAGTTAAAGAGAGCTTAGCTATGCGCGTATTCCAATTATTAACTATTATAACAACCTCATGTCTATTGCTATATAGCTGCGAAAGAGATGAACTAATTGCGGATACCGGAGGCAAGGGAGGGAACGCTGTACTGAAAGTGATACCCAGGCATCATTCTCTTCCAATCGATAGCTGTATGGTCTATATCAAGTACAACTCTTTAGACGCATCAACTGTTTATGATGATTCTATCTTGGTGACAGAAGAAAATGGGAACCCTACAGCAACTTTCTCAGGACTGAAGAAGGGCAAATACTATCTATACGGCAACGGCTGGGACAGTAGTATAGACATGGCTGTGATCGGCGGACTTCCACACACCATAACTACGGAAAGTACCCACAATATATCACTACCTGTGACAGAAGGTGATTAGGAATGTCATCAATATCATACTGCGAAATACATTCTCATCATTCCTTTATTCTTTGCTTCTACCTCGCCACGGTATTCAAATTCAAACTGATCTTTTACTATAGCATAAGTAGTCTCCGATACATTTATCCTTCCGGCAACACTACTCTGCTCCATTCTCGCAGCTGTGTTTACGGTATCACCCCATATATCGTAGGCAAACTTTTTCACGCCGACAATTCCCGCAACTACATTACCGCTATGCACACCTATTCTTACTGCAAAAGTTTTGTCTTTTAGTTCATTATGTCTTGCCAACATAAATTCACGAATATCTATTGCAGCCCTGACCACATTCTCTGCATGTTTTTCATTGGCTAATGGCAACCCGCTTACAGCGAGGTAAGCATCACCTACCGTTTTAATTTTCTCAATGTTATACTTTGCCATTATACCATCAAAGGCAGTGAAACATGCATGCAGCTCATCAACCAGTTGTTTTGGAGTTAATTTTTCCGAAACAGTTGTAAAACCCACAAAGTCTGTAAACAAGACAGTTACATCATCAAAGAGCTTTGCATCGGACTCGCCCTTCTTCTTCAATTCTTTAGCCACTTCGGCGGGAAGGATATTCAACAACAGCTTTTCGGACACGTTCTTTTGTTTCTGTATAGTTTTGCGGGAGAAGAACAGCCCCACAATTATCACAAAAAGTAACCCTGAGCCAGTAGTAAAATAAAGTTGTTCATTTCTCTTCTTACGCATTGTCAACTCATTTATTGCTATTTGCTTCTTCTTAAGGTCTTCTTCCCTCTTCGTGGCGAGTTTTGCCATTATCACCTTGTTGTCGTTTGAATAGAATGAGTCTCTCAATACATAAAAACTATCGAGGTACTCCAGCGATGTCTTGTAGTTGCCAAGCAACCTGTGTGCGTCTGAAATATCACCGTAACAATTTTGCAGCCCGTCTGCCAGACCAATTTCTTTACTTATCTCAATACCTCTTTCGAGGAACGCAACTGCACTCTTCAGCCTGGTGGTTCTGTCGGCAGGTATAGGTGCGGCTTTTACTATATTGGCATCAGTCACCAATGGAATTTTCTTGCCCCGGTCTTCATTTCTTACCAATGCTACATAAGCCCTGCCAAGATATTGGAGATTTAGAGCCAGAAAAGACTGACTTTCCATTTCTTCGTTCAGGCTTATCGCCTCCCTTAGATATCTGATGCCGAGTATAACATCGCCCTGTTGCACATACGCATGTCCGACATTGCCCAGCACTATGCCTTCATTGTTCCTATCACCGGTCTCACGATCCACCTGCAATGCCCTGAAATAATAGTGCATCGCTTTCGGGTATTCCTCTTTGTCAGAATAAATATTGGCGATGTTTCCTAACAGTGTTCCCAGTCCTGCCCTTGTCCCTGTTTCGTCTTTCAACTTCAAGGCCTCCAGGTAGATCTCCAGTGCTTTGGCCTCGTCACCATCATCGGCATATATGAGCCCTATGTTGCTCAGCAAATTTGACACGTCATCTTTACTTCCTATTTCTTCATAGACCTCTATTGCTTTATAATAATATTCCAATGCTTTTGGCTTGTTGCCCTTATCAGAATAAACGTTGGCTATATTCATCATACACGATGCCGCACCAAATTGATCATGTACGGATTCATACAACTTTTGTGCTTTCAGAAAATAGTTAAGAGCCGGTTCATACTCAGCCTTTCTTCTATGTGCAACACCCAACAGGATAGCGGCCTTGGCCATACCCGGTGTCCACTTTATTTTCTCTGACAACTTTGAGGCCTGCTGGCCATAGGCAATAGCATTTCCGAGATTGCTGCCTATGCTACGCCCCCCAAGCTTGTACAGGATGTTTACTTTATTTGTATCCTCTTTTGCTACCGCCAATACAGCAGTTAAAGAGTCGATGATCTCTTGCCCGCTTTTCTGAGCAAATGTGTTGTTCATAACTCCCACCACCAAAAAGACAAATAGAATACTCCTCAACTTTAGCATAAGATGATATTGAATTGTTACTAATATAATGCTTAGTTCTCACATATTCAATTATTCTATCTGCTAAGGGATTAATAGGAAAAGCCTTAAAAGAATATCTTTTAAGGCTTCAATCAATCCCACTATTACTAGTACTAAAACTTATAAGCCGCTGTAAGCTTTATAAAGAAAGGTGTACCCGGTGTAAAACATATCTCAGAAACAGGGGCGGTTTCGTGCCTTAGCCTTGTTTCGGTATCAAACTGCGCTTCGTTCCATTCTGTATTGAACAGGTTCTGTATTTGCAAACCAAATTCGTACTTAGGACGGGTGTAGTTCACAACCAGATCGCAAACTGTGTAGCCTTTCGCTATCACGCTATTGTCTTCATTGGCAGCCCTATCGCCCATATGCCTGTATCTTAAACTGGTGGAAATGTCCTTTAACGGTTTCACTGTAAGTCCGCCTATAGACGTGAACTGTGCTGCCAGTGGAATATAGTTCTCTCCTTTAGCTTCGTCACGAGCTCTTGCATGTGTATAGTTTACATCAGCATCAAGATATAGCCACTTAGCTATGTCATATCGTGCCGAGAAATCTGCCCCCATTCTGCGCGTGCGGCCTGAAGGCTCTACGACTGCGCCATCACCTACATATACAAACTCTTGTTGCAGATCAAGCAAGAACACACCCGCTGACAGTAGTAACTTGTCAAAAGGTTTTACTACAGTTCCCAGGTCGTATGAGAAAGCAAGCGGCAATACGCTGATACCATTCTGCGGCACTACTACCCTTGTATCATTGGAGTGGAAGCCTACACCGTAGTTGAAGTATATCCGGGCATTGTTAGCAATATTGTAGTACAGACCTGCCTTGGGACTCAAAGCATTAGTGGTAGCTGTTGACTGTGTCTTTTCTAAAGGAATTTTATCGGTATAGTTATGAATGAAATAGTCGAAACGCAAACCTGTATTCAATACCAATTGTGGCATCAGGAAGAATGTCTGGTTGGCGTAAGCGAAGAGATTCGTTTCATTGATATCGCCATAAGCCAGTCTATCAAGAGTTGTCTCAAAGTTTGCAGTGTGGCTTAATTCATTGTCCATTACATTATCGTACCTGAAACCTACACCGATGTCGGTCTTGGTCTTCAATCGTCCTATTCTATAGTCGGAAGAATAAGAGCCATTGTATCCTGTTATCACACGCTTTTCCTTCTGGCGTATCTGGTCGCCGTTAATGGTGTCTTCCAGGAAGAAGGTGAAATTCGAGAACAAATCGAAATCGTAATAGCTCACGAACAGGTTACTCTTGAATGAACTGTGGTCGTTGATGGCCTGTGAATATTGCAGGTTGCCATTGTATCGGCTGGTCGCGCCTTTCTCAGGGCTTATCTCACCAAACCTTGATATTGACCCATCAGCTACAGCGCGCTCAGGTATCTGTCCAGAGGCATCCCAGTTACTACGGAAGGCCGATGCTGTGAAGCTGAGTATCTTATCTTTAGATAAGTAGTTGGTGTACTTACCCATTATGTTGATGCGGTTAAAATTCTGCGGGTTATCGAAATAACTCCTGTTGTAGGAATATTCACCTGCTATGTATGCGTCCTGGTTCTTTACGTTGGTCTTACCCAGCAGATCGATAGCTGCTACTGTGCGGAAGAATCCATAGGTTCCGCCCTCCAGCTTTACAAAGCTATTGTCTAAATGGTTCTTCGTGTTAAACTCTACGAAACCCGCTGTAGCCATATTTCCTTTGTCCACCTGGTAAGGGCCTTTGCCAAAATTCATCTTCTCTACCGTTTCAGGTATCAGGAAGTGCAGGTCTGTATAGCCCTGTCCATGTGCATGAGACACAAGGTTAACGGGCATACCATCCACACTTACGTTTATATCCGTACCATGGTCTATGTCAAATCCGCGCAGGAACATCTGGTCGCTCTTTCCTCCCCCCTGGTGCTGTGCGATAAATAAACCCGGTACTAGACGCAACATATCTTGTGATGCATTTATCGGGCGTTGCTTAATATCTATCTCACTGATATTGCTCAGAGTCAGGCTCTTTTGTGCATTGATGGTTACATCTTCCATCTTTATAGAAGTACGCAACATGCTGAAGTTCAAATCAGTAGTGATACCATCTTCTACTTTCAGCTTTTGCTCTACCTGCTCAAAGCCGATATGCGTGAGTGTAATGGAATAAGAGCCTTCAGGGATATTCTTCAGGAAGAACTTGCCAAAACCATCGGTAACAGCGCTGACCTTCAGTTCCTTTATATAGATGCTTACGCCTTCTACAGGTTTTTGCGAGTTGCCGTCATATACTATTCCTTTAAGGCTACCCTCGTGCGCATAGACTGCTACGGAGCTAAGGGACAATATAAATAAGAAAATAAAGCGGGTAAATTGTGATCTCATTTTGCGTGATTTTATAGATATACGCTAATGGTTTTAAGTTGGTTTTAAGCATTGAAGAAAATTCGTTCTACCGTCCAATAACCCGCTATCAACGCGATAAGGAGGGAAACGGGAATGACCAGGCGTGGCCTGTACCAGCTCTTTGCAGAGAACATCCTGTTGACAAATACGTACATGAACAGGATGATAGCCAGTTGACCCAACTCTACACCTACGTTAAAGCTGATAAGCGCTGTTGCAAAAGCCTGTTGCGGAATGCCAAAGTCAGACAGCGCACCCGCGAAACCCATACCGTGTATCAGGCCGAAAAGAAATACCATAACCATTCTCCAAGGCTTGACCTTCTTCTGAAAAATATTTTCAATTGCCAGGAATACAATTGATAAAGCTATCAATGGTTCTACGATATTGGCAGGAGGAATGATCACCTCATACATGGCCAGGCCTAATGTAATGGAGTGTGCTACGGTAAACATTGATGCCTGCAGTATTATCTGCTTCAGGTTTGTATTCAGGAAGAATACGCACAGGATGAACAGAATATGGTCGAGCCCCATAGGAATGATGTGCTCGAAGCCAATTACAAGATAGTCCCAAAACACGCTTGCATGGCTTACCTTATCCAATTCATACTTAATAACATGGGCATGGCCTGTAAATGCTATCAACAGCATTACGACCAGGAATATTATCCTTTTCATACATCCTGCTATTTAGCTGCCAGAACGAGTTTCTTATCCATATACGAGGCTATAGACTTAGCTTCCTGCTGCAATGCGCTGCCTTTAGCCCCATCACCTGCCATTGTATAGACAAGACCCATTTTATATAATGTAGAAGGATTCTTAGTATTCATGCGTAGTGCTTTGTCGGCATATACCTTCGCTGCTGCATAGTCACCTTTCTGATAACATATCCATGAAGCCAGTTCATTAGCATCTGTATTTTCAGGACGTATTTCGAGGTCTTTCTTTGCGTACTCTAACGCCTTATCATATTTCTTAGCGCTGAGGTAGGCATTCGCCAATTCACGATTGCCATTGTGTTTGATGCCGGCCTTTTCATTTTCCTTTTCACCGTCATTCAACAGATCAATCACATCGCTTCTTATTTCTGCGGCTTTCTTTTCGTCACCTTTCAGTTCATAGAGGTCTGCGAGTTGTGCTACAAAAGACGATTCGCTCATGGTGCCAATTGCGGCCTTAGTTAATGCGATAGCAGAATCGTAATTTTTACGAGCCTTTTCTACTTTAGCCATACCTATTTGCGCATAAGGATAGTTCTCCCTATAGCCCAATGAATACCTGTATTGAAACTCTGCACTGTCGAGGTTGCCAATATCCATATACAGATCGCCTAAGGTTACCCTGGCCCATTCTGTATTCTCATCACCTGCTCCGCCTGCATCTACAGCCATCTTCATGGCATCAATAGCGCCGCGGTTGTCACCATGTATCTGGCGCAGGTAAGAGACCCTTGAGTAAGAACGTAGGTCGGGACGGATACTTATCATCCTGTCGCAATCCTGCACCGCCTGTGCGTAATTGCCTAATTCAACATTTGCATCTACCAATGCGCCATAAATAGCGGCATTAGATTGATTCATTGCTTCTGCTTCCTTTGCTACTGCCAATGCTTCCCTAAACTGATGCAAATTCAATAACACAGCAGACTTTATACTTAATGCCTGGAATGCCAGGTCCTTGTTTCCGGTTTTTTCGTCTATTACGATGTTCGCCATTTTCATAGCAGCACTTCCATAATAAGCGTTGTTGCCTGTAATACGGCCTTCGGCGATGTACACGCCTGCCAGCTTAATGTATTGTTTCAGGTCATCGGGATTGAGCTTTAATGCTTCGATAGATTTATCGTAAGCTTCTGTAATTGACTTTTGTTCAGCTTCGTTACCCATTGTTTTGTCCCTCTTCAGAAGAGCAGGAACAGAAACCTCGTCATTTATTTTTGTGGTTTGTTCATCAGTTGACGACTTGCAGGAAGTAACAGTTAAGCAACTGAGGCTGCCTGCCATGATGAATAAAATGAAAAGAATCTTTTTCATATTGTTTAGTTGATGATTCGTGATGTAAATACGAGAGTTGTAAGATCTCTTAAGAAAAAAATTGAGCAGGGGAAGGGTATCCCCTGCTCAATGGTATTAGTTTGTTTTATTCAATTTCACTGATTGCATTACTACACCGTTCACATACAGCTTAGCAAAATAGAGACCTGCAGCAAGATTGTTGCTATTCCATTTTGTTGTGTATTCACCAGCAACCTTGTTCTCATCAGACACATTGCTGATCAGTCGGCCGTTGATGTCTATCACCTGTATCTTCACGTTCGCTTTATCCGCGATCTTGTACTTGAAGGTTACTTCATTTACAAACGGATTAGGATAAGCATTCAGCGCAGCAAGTGGAGCTGATAAGCCTAATGTGTTGTTCACCTTCAACGGATCGATGTAAGAATCACCGTTGAATCCTTGCCAAGGTGTCTGCAGGTAAGGAAAACATGCATTGAACGTAGTATCATTTGAAGTGATACCTGCATTGAAGCCCAGTACGCTACCCAGCATTGGGGTAACAGGGTTACCACCTACGGTATAATCGTCATACCACAGGCCGATAGCCGCCAGTACTACACCAGATACTGCTTGTAATTCAATAGTTGTTACATCATCTTCCAGGCGACGTCCGTTAGGGAAACCATCCATGTTCGGAATGAACTGCATTGCAGCACTACCATTATACATAGGATCTGTTAAACCTAACACAGCAGCTTGTACCAGACCTAAAGAACTAAATGCAGGGGAGTTACGTGGCGTAACAGGTACGGCCATGTTCAAACGCAGCATATCAGTTAATATCGGTTGGCCTGCAATGTTAGTGCTTGCCAGGAAGTTGTTGATGAACGGCTTACCTGCTGCCAGTGGATCACCTGCAGGTTTACCTGTAGCCAATTGGTACGGGCGCATATTTGGCACACCTGTAAGGAATATTGGCAGGATATCGACTGAACGAGGACTAGAATTGTTAGGCAACAATGTGATACCAAATCCACCGATATCAGCCAGTGCAGTACCCAGCACAGCCAGTGAATTCTTTAAAGGCCAGAGACCTTCTTCACCATTACCGAAATCAAAGGCACCCAGAGAGTTATGCTGAATACGCAAAGCAGCTAAGCCCGGAACCGCACCACCAAATTGATTGTCATCCATATACAAAGCCAGTTCAGGATTGTAGAAAGATGCAGTGTATGTTTGGTCGTTGGTAGGAGCAGAAGCATTCCATTGGTCTTTCATACCTATTGGAATAACAGCTTCGTTCGTTAACGGCATACCAAGGCGTGATACCTGTATCCAGTTACCTGAAGTAGCAGGCTCCGCACCTGAAGTGCTTAACGTAGTTACCGCCTGACGGCTGGCAGATGCCCAAACACCGATTACGAAGTCACCATCCAGTATGTTGGCAGCTTGAGTTACGTTCAGACCAGTTTTCTGAAGTGTAGTGATCGGCACTTCTATTGCGATAGTATGGCAATTGAATTTAGCCAGGCCATCACGTGCTTGTGTTCCTGTACGGAAACCACCCACATCGAATGCACCACCAAGATCAACAAAAAATGGATCATCAACCGGACCGCAGAACAGTTTTTCACCTGTAGTAGCAGTTGCGATAGCAGCAGTCATCAGTGCATTGTAATCAGCTGCACCGAGACCTACAGTACCATTCTGTATAGAGCGAGGGCCAATGTTTGGCGGCGGCACTATACCATTTGAGTAAATAGTTGCGAAGGTCAAACCACCATTTGTACTGCGTTCACAGGTATAGGTAGTTTTCAGATTCTCCTGGCCCAAACGAATGTTGAAGAACGTTGTAGGATCTTCATTCATCTGAGTAAATGTGAAACGGTAGATGATATCATCACCTGCTGTCGCAGCATTGTTATCAATGTGTATCTCGTAACGGATATTAGGGCCGAACGTGTACCAGTTAGGGCCTCCGGCAGGGTGCTCAAATGGAATATAGTTGGCTATCAGTACGATCTTGTTTGTGTCGCATGGACTTCTGAATGCATACAGATCTGTATTATCTGCAAGCGGATCAAATGCGATCAAGGGGGCTTCCCTATGGCTCGAGGCCTGCGTTTGTAAATGGCATAGCAGTAACATTATTACCACCACCATCTTATTTATACTTCTTTTCATTTCTTAGATATTACGTGATGAATAATAATTAGAACCTTGCCTGTAAAGTGTAATCATAACCTCTCCAAGGCGCCTGCACATAAGGGAAGACGTTCTGGAAAGATGTGTCATTCTGTTTGATGCCTGCATCGAAGCCAAGTACGCTACCCAAATTTGGAGTTACAGGGCTTTGACCCACTACATAGTCATCATACCACAGACCGATAGCTGCCAAAGCAACACCTGATACTGCTTGCAATTCGATAGTAGTTACATCATCTTCCAGCCTGCGACCATTAGGGAAACCATCCATGTTAGGGATAAATTCCAGGTTCGCATTTGCACTGTACACAGGATCAGTAAGACCAAGTACTGCAGCGTATACGATACCTAAAGAATTGAAATTAGGATCGGTACGTGGCGTAGGAGGCACAGCCATGTTCAGGCGGAGCATATCTCCCAGTGTAGGCAGGAAGTTGTTGATGAAAGGCTTACCTGCTGCAAGCGGATCACCATTTTTGCCAGTAGCCAGTTGGTACGGACGAAGGTTAGGAACACCCGTATAGAATATTGGTAAGATATCCACCGCACGAGGACTCATAGAATCCGGCAGCAATACAGTACCAAACAGTGCATCATCAAGGGCTGTACCAGCTACTGCAGGTGTGCCTTTCAATGCCCATAGACCTTTCTTGGTGTTACGGAAGTCAAATGCACCAAGTGAGTTGGTCTGGATGCGTAACGCTGCCATAGAAGGTACAGCACCGCCAAATTGACTTGCATCCATATATAACGCCAACTCAGGGTTGGTGAAGTTACCGGCAAACTGAAGGTCATTGTTATTGTAAGGAGTAGTGGCATTCCACATATCCTTCATACCAATAGGAATAACAGCTTCATTGGTCAGCGGCATACCTATACGTGATACTTGAACCCAAGGTCCACCAGGTGTAGAAGTACCATTTACATTCAGCGTCTTTATTTGCTGACGGCTGGCAGAAGCCCAAACACCTATTACGTAATCTCCATCAAGAATATTAGCCGGGGAATTCTGGCCATTCTTCTGAAGCGTAGAAATAGGAATCTGCATAGCAATAGTATGCACGTTGAAGCGGGCAAGACCATCTTTAGGAGGATTGGTAGTATTGCCTGACGGGCGGAAATTACCAACGTCAAAAGCACCGGCAAGATCCACGAAGAAAGGATCATCTACCGGACCGCAGAATATTTTTTCACCACCGGGTCCTGCTGCTGTAACAATAGCATTCTGCATCAAAGCAGCGTAGTTGGTACCTAAACCCACTGTTCCGTTCTCAATAGAGCGCGGGCCGATGTTGTTAGGAGGTACAATACCGCCGCTGTAAATAGCAACGAACGGTCCACCTGCTGTGCTTCTCTCGCAAGTGTAAGTTGTTTTCAGGTTTTCCTGTCCGAGGCGGATGTTGAAGAACGTAGTAGGATCTTCATTGGTTTGTTGGAAAGTAAACCTGTAAGTGATGTCATCACCCGGTGTACTTGCATCATTCTTTACGTGGATCTCGTAGCGAACGCTCGGGGAGAAATTAT
Organism: Bacteroidetes bacterium UBA7674; assembly: GCA_002483105.1. Classification (GTDB taxonomy): domain Bacteria; phylum Bacteroidota; class Bacteroidia; order Chitinophagales; family Chitinophagaceae; genus MKUN01. The sequence goes on along the minus strand of DLHG01000009.1, from coordinate 99,001 downwards.
AATAGTTCGGGCCACCTTCCGGTAACTCAAACGGCATATAATTCGCAATAATCGTAATGGTGTTCGGATTGTCCGGACTACGAAAGGCGTACAAGTCTGTGTTGTCGGCCAGCGGGTCTCTTGAGATAAGCGGAGCTTCCCTATGGCTCGAAGCCATGGATGGCAAGCTCAATCCCAATAACCCCACAAAGATGCAGGCTCTCTGCAATCTTCCCAGAAGTTGATCTTTTTTCATTGAATTTGGTTTTTGAATCGTTAACGTTATGTACCTATATACGGGCCTTGATTGCTTTTAGATTTTCATTAACAACGATTAATGGCTATTAAGGCACAATTATTTCATTAACAAGGTGTTATGAGGAAATTACCAACTATGAATAATGGACTCGCTGCAACATAAACTGAAGGAAACGCTTGTAGTTTTCCTCAGGCAGGAGCCTGCCTTTATAAAGTAAGTCGTAGGCCGCATGAGGTTCAGGGCAACATTCCAAGGTAAGTAAGTAGCGTTTACGGAAAAGGGCAGGAATACACTCAAGCCGACTTGCATACTCATCAAAGTGAGTTATGTTTACCCTGCTTTTAACATTCTGTATAAAATCGTTGCTTTCCATTGACACGTATATATATAAGTATTGAGCCAGTAAAACAGGGCACTTTTGTTTAATGAAACCTTTCTAAGCAATTGATTTCATTGAACATGTGTGGTATTTAATATACATTCCCCTTTCGTCAATTATATTTGATCTGCCCAATACAGTAAAGACTATTGAGTGTTATGAGACAGTTTTCGATAAAGGAATTAGAGCGATTTTCAGATATAAAAGCACATACTATCCGTACCTGGGAGAACAGATATGCAGTACTAAAGCCTGGAAGAAATTCAGGGAACATACGTAATTACTGCCTCGATGATGTAAGATCACTGCTGAATATAAGCCTGCTAACGAAAAATGGATTCAGGATATCTCAGCTTGTACGATTGAAGGTGGAAGATATGGCAGCTAAAATCGAAAGCCTGAAAGATGAGCGAGCACAACAGGAGAAAAGTATAAACAGTCTTATTACCTGTATGTTCTCCAATGATATTGATGAATTTGAATGTTGCCTGGATACGTGTGTAGCGGATTGGGGCATAGATACTACCATACAGAAGATCATTATTCCATTCCTGGAAAAAGTTGATATACTCTCGTACAAAGACAACAGCACGGAAGTGCATTTTGCTGTTACGGCAGTCCGTAAAAAATTGATAATTGGCATTGAGCACATAAAAACGGCGCCGAAGACTGCAAAAAGCGCCTTATTCTTCCTGCCTAAAGGAGAACACTACGATCTACTGTTGTTATACATGACCTACATCACAAAAAGCAAAGGCTTAAGAATATTATACCTGGGCACCAATGTACCTAAAGAGAACCTGGAGCAAGTAATAAAAGATAAGAGGCCCGACTATTTATTCACGTATCTGCCTGCGGGTTGCCCCTTTGATACCGCAAACTTCTCTGCATTCCTACAGCAATATTTGCCACAGTCACAACTATTAGTGGCTGAAGCAGAAAATATAAAGCGTAAAATTTCCGGTAAGAATGTGCATTTCTTCTTCTACCGAGATATAGAAAAAGTCCTTAGACAAGATTAGTAAAACTATCTATTACACAAGTCACAATGCCTTTGCCAAACAGCTTTAATGTTGTCTGACCAAGTTATGTTTAAAGTTGATACCATAAAATATACTCGAACTGTTAAACAAAAGCTTTTGTCGCTGAATTTGCAAATATTTTAGATACCTTACTTGTTGCCCCAATAATAGATATGGATAGGTTTCAACTTGAGAAAGAACGATTGGAAGCTGTAGATCGTTTTCTGCAACTGGATTATGATAGATCGAAAGAACTGCAAGACATAGTAAACTTAGCCGCCGAGCTTTGTGAAGTACCGGTTGCATTACTCACACTCTTAGGCGAAGAGGTGAATTGGGTGAAAGTAAGGACCGGCATAGACGCCCCGGCAATGCCCCGTGAAACTTCCTTTTGTCAGTACACCATTACACAAAATAGTGTACTGATTATTCCTGACACTAAAGAAGACCGTCGATTTGATACTAACCCGCTGGTACAGGAGGCTCCGAATGTACGCTTCTATGCCGGTGCCCCACTCACGATCAAGAGTGGGCTACGACTGGGCAGCCTTTGCCTGTTTGACGGAAAGCCTAATAACATTACAGCGCAGCAGGAGAAAATACTATCTATGCTGTCAAGGCAAGCTATCTTCCTGATGGAATTAGAGCTCAGCAATAAGGTGTTGCGTGAACACATGATAGAAATAGAAGACCGCAATGAATCGCTGAGGAAGATAGCACACCTGCAATCGCACGACATCAGGCAACCACTCACTTCCATTATGGGTATCCTGAACCTGATAAAGGAAGACAACTACGAGGCAGACAAGGAGCGCCTGATAATGATGGAAGAAGCAGCGAATGATCTGGACGGTAAAATACATGAGATCGTTGAGCAGACGCGGATAAAGTAGCGAGTACTCAACGATCACAATTATTAATTGAACTCAATCAAGCCCTTACCAGCCTGATGACCCTTAGGTTGTGCAGCAAGCGCATAGCAGCGTAGCCCATATCCCACTCAAACCATCTGTGTGCATTGTTTGGAGTAGCGGGATTGCGGTGGTGATTGTTGTGATATGCTTCGCCCCAAAAGAAAATATCTAAGGGTAGGATATTGCGGGAAGTATTGTCCACTTTGAAATTACGGTAACCAAATTTGTGCGCCCACCAGTTCACCACAGCACCCTGGAAAGCACCCATAGCGAATGTGACCGGTAAAAACAGGAAATGCCACCACTCTGTAGCAAGGAGGGCATAGATCACAATATAGAGCAATGTCCATACAGCCTTGGTGATCCAGCTGTGTGCAAAGTTGTCGAAGACAGGCCACTGCGGCAGGCCTTTCTTGTATTTATCTTCCACTTGTAATTTACCAGTATGGATGTCCCTGTAATTATTACGCGTTTCCCACATCATGCCGAACAGGTTGGGGGTGTTAGAGGGTGAATGGGGATCGTTTTCCTTGTCTGTATGCGCATGATGCAACCTGTGCATGATACCATAAGTATAGGCACTGATATATGAAGAACCTTGTGTAATAAAGCAACCTACGAAGAAGACGCGTTCCCAACCTTTACTCATTGTAAAAAGCCCGTGAGCTGAATACCTGTGATGGAATACTGATTGAAAAAATAACGAAGCATACCAATGTATGATCAACAATAATAAAATAGCCATTAAGGGGAAAATCCGGATAATACAGTCGCTTCGGAAAGAAAAAAATGTTCGTTCTTCAAGGAAGAAAATGAGTCCTATACCTAGGAAGGTACACTTTAAAGGGTTACTAAACTAATAAATATTTTAATGATTTTTGTAATATTTTATATGTACCTTTGTGGATTATTAATTTTAATACAAAACAAATGCAAGAAGGTACAGTAAAATTTTTCAATGAAACTAAAGGTTTCGGTTTCATTACTCCATCAGCTGGTGGTGCAGACATCTTTGTTCACGTTTCAGGCCTGATGGATGAGATCCGTGAGAATGATAAAGTGTCTTACGAAGTACAAAATGGTCCTAAAGGGTTAAACGCTTTTAACGTAAAAGTTATCTAAGCTTAATGTATATCATTTTTGAGCACGCTGAACTCAGCGTGCTTTTTTAGTCTTAAAACTATCCGAAATGAATCTTTTCAATTCAGAATACAATAAAAAACGTAACCAGTTTGAGCAAGGGGTGACGATGATACGCAACAGGAACAACAATTTTTTCCTGAATGCGAAGAAAGAGAGCTCAATCTATGACCTAACTGACATAGCTTCTTATTACAGCATTTATGAAGGTGCGGGAAGTACTGAACTGGTATTCAGGGCAAACAGCGGCCTTCCTGAGAGCATAATGAAAGACGTTACAGCACTCTTCAACAGGGTTTTTGAAAGAGAAGTACTTCCTTAGGTATTACAAAGCATACTCAGGGTTAACGGGCATCTTCTCTTTAGCCATTATAGCAACATAGACCTGATCTACGAACAAAGAGGTATCTATATTCTTCTTTTGTATCGTTTCATTAAACAACGGCACATACTCTCCTTCACTAAATTTAGATTTCAGCTCAAACTTGTTTAGTTGTAACAGGTTCTTGTGCTCGGCCTTATCTATTGAGCAGTTGATCACCTGGATATTCTCCTCCATAATAATTTTATAGGTTACGATGATAGGAGATTCCTGTCCATTAAAGTAGAACTGTACGGCAATTGTCTTGTCCATAATTGAAATTTTCGGGGGGTGATGAAGAAAATTTGGCGTGAAAACGAGGACTGAAGAGAAGAAATTACAGATCAGAGAAGGTCCATGGCCATTCCAATGAAGTTATGCTTAATTTATGACAAAAGCTAAAACACTTGCCATTTAAGGCTTCCAGAGCCTATATTCCCTATGATTATGCACCTATAAAAAGAATAATACCTATTTACGGCCAAAAAAGACGACCTTTGCCCTTCACTAAAAACGTGTTTTTGTATTTATGGGTCAGGAGACTATGGGTAAGAAGGAAAGAGAGCAAAAGAAAAGAAAAAACCAGAAGGACAAGGCTGAGCGCAAAAAAGAGCGTGAAGCTAATAACAGCAAAGGTAAAGGCCTCGATGATATGATGGCTTATATTGATGAGAATGGTAACATTTCTGACACCCCACCAGACCCAACAAGAAAACGAAAAGAAATTGACACAGATTCCATTCAATTAGGCGCAGCAAAACGCGAACCTGTTGATCCTGCAGAATTGATCAGGAACGGAACGGTTTCTTTCTTCAATGATGCTAAAGGTTACGGTTTCATTACTGATAATGCGACCAGGCAGAACATCTTTGTACACGCCAACAATCTTACTGAAACGATCAAGGATCGCGATAAGGTTCAATTTGAAATTGAGAATGGCCCTAAAGGACCGGTTGCAGTAAAAGTGGTAAAACTGAAATAAAAGAGAACAGTCTCCCGATATTATAAAGAAGCCCCGAATACAATGTATTCGGGGCTTTTACTTTTTAGTATATTGCTTATATCGCTACCTGGTATTGTAGCCAGGCAGAACCTGCATTGCTACTTTTTATCACATCACCATTGGTTTGCTGTACAAATACAGGACGCAACTGGTAGTTGAGGGACAGCTTGGAGTTATGCTTATTTATCAGCCAGTTGACACCAGCATCTATTATGGTGACGGGGTCCTTCAACCTGTCGTAGTTAGACATACGATAAGATACATAAGGCATAAGTGTACCATTTCCTTTAAACAGATCATTAGGCAAACGGAAGCCTACTTGTGCATAGACGGAAGACCCTGTCCCAAACATCGGGTAGCTATTCCCTGCTCCACTGAACACAGTTGGGTCTGTATTTCCATTAGCCGGATTCATGATACCATTGTTGCGGATATAATTCGCACCATAGTCCGTACTGAAATAACCAACGTATGCGGAGATAGCATACTTGTTGTTCTGTATCGGCATATCGAGGAATGCAGCAACCGACCACAGCAGCATATTATCATAAAGCGTATCGCCAATAGTATTGGTACGCCATGTAGCGTTCTTTTGATAGATAGCTCCGGCTTCAAGGTTCAGTATCTTCTTATCACCCAAGTATGTTCCTGTCATGTATGGCGTAGTGTGTGGCTCTACGTCGAAGAAATTCCAGATAAAAAATCCTTGTAGCTGTTTAGTATGCCCATAAGGTGTAAAGACAGCATTGTTACTGATAGCAGGCACCGGGTTGCCATTGGTCTGTATAGGGAAGGGATCACTCAGCGCTACCCGGTAGTCAAGCTTGCCGACTTGTCCTCTTGCGTATATGCTTAGCTTACGTGCAAACTCATCGGTCTGATCAACAGTAGCTTGTAGGAATACCGGTACGTCCGTTGTCATGATAGTACCGATACTTGGCTGGGTGAACCGGCTTAGGCCCGCTGTTATCGCCAGTCCGCCCCCTATCTTTAGTGCATTGTTCTTTTTAAACACTTTGTATTCACCAAGGGCATCATGGAAGAAAGCTTGTAATTTCCTGTTACCTGCATTCTGGGACAGGAAATTGAAGTTGTTCATCCCGAACTGTGTGTAAAAGAATACATGATCTGTCAACTGGCCATACATCTGCAGGCGGGTACGACGGAGACCGATATCAAGTGTATTCTCTTTCGGTTGGCTATTTACAGTAGTACCCGGGTTGCTTTCGTTCCATCTCAGCCATGTTTGATTATTGAACGTCCCCTTAATGTATTTTGAACCATCTTTACTTAAATTGTACTTCAGTTCCGTTTTAGGTTTACTTGCATCATCTTCAGTTGACGGCTGTTGCGCATGAACATTACTTGTTGCGAACAATGCGATTCCAATTGCTACTATTCTTTTCATTTTCTTTTATTCTACTATTCAATACTACATAAATAAAGACAACTGCGCGGGTGGTGTACTGTCTTGCTGGTCATCATTTCGTGGAGCTTCTCCAAAATTGGAAAGAGATACACCCAACAGTCTGACAAGCTTTCCTTCAACATCAGAAGTCTGCAATAATACAACAGCCGCATGAAGAATCATTTCCTCACTATCCACCATTTCATCGTGAAAGGTATGGCTACGGGTTATTTGCTTGAAATCGTGATACTTTATTTTTAGCGTTACGGTCTTGCCTTTCAGTTCATAGCGCTTCAGTCTTTCCGATACTTTAGCTGCGAGCTTGGCGAGTTCCGTCTTCATTTCTTCTATGTCACTCAAATCGTATGGGAACGTATCCTCTGCTCCTACCGACTTTGTTTCCCGTTCTGTTTCTACAGGCCTGTCGTCTATACCACGCACGATGCGGTAATAGAACCTACCGGGCTTCCCAAAGAATTTCACCAGGTCTTCTTCTGTTAATTTTTTGATATCCGCACCTGTATGCAGGTGCATGCTTTTCATTTTTTCTGCTGTTACCTTACCAACACCATAGAATTTCTCCACCGGCAGTTGCTCCATAAATGCCTCTATTCCCGATGGACCGATAAACGTGAGCCCGTCAGGCTTCTTAATATCGGAGGCTACCTTGGCCACGAATTTATTGATGGAAACCCCTGCCGAGGCGGTGAGATTCAATTCATCTTTTATAGCGTCTTTTATCTGCTTCGCTATTTCTATTGCAGAACCGATATTGAGTTTGTCCTCCGTTACGTCGAGGTAAGCTTCATCCAGCGATAGAGGTTCGATAATGTCTGTGAATCTCCTGAATATCTCCCTGATCTTTTCAGACACCTCTTTATACGCTGCAAATCGTGGCCTGACAAATATGGCATGGGGGCAGAGTTGCAATGCTCTCTTAGAAGGCATCGCCGAACGAATGCCGAATTTGCGTGCCTCGTAGCTGGCAGTGGCTACCACACCACCCCTGCCTTCCGGCAAGCCGCCCACGACAAGGGGTTTCCCCCTCAATTCAGGGTTATCCCGCTGCTCTACCGACGCGTAAAATGCATCCATATCTATATGGATGATCTTGCGCTGGCTCATATGTGGCGAATGTGGCATTTTATAACCGCAAACTTAAATATAAACTCCCTTACTGCCCCGCAAAAGACTATAAGGATATCCACAGGAAGTATCTTAACACGAAATACTGTAAATTTAAAAATTCATACACGCACATATGATTAGATTGTTGTTATTATGTATGTTTTTTACTTCCTACACTTTCGCGCAAGTAACGGTTGAGGGTGTGGTAAAAGATGCAACAGACAAATCGGCATTATCTTTTTGCTCGGTTGCTATAAAGGGAACCGGCAAGGGTACATTGACCAACGAAGATGGTGCATTCTCCATCAGTGCAGCACCCGGCGATACACTGGCATTCTTTTACCTCGGTTATAAAAAGAAATCGCTTACCGTAGAACAACTTCAGAAAAACAAGGAAGTTTTTTTGGCTGAGTCTGTGAATAAACTGGATGAAGTAACTGTCCGCTACGATGAAGAACGCCTGTATAATATTCTCCTCAGTTGCAAAAAGGAATTACTGGCAAGGAAAACCATCAGTTCTAAAGCATACTACCAACTGGAAACCAAAATAAATAACGACCCGGTAGAAATGCTGGAGTGTTACTACAATGCAAAGGTGAAAGGCGCGACCATAGAAAGCCTGATGTACAAAAATGGACGAGTGGGCTTATCAAAATACGATGGCAGATTCTTCGCCAGTATGAATACCTCAAAGGCGATACAATACCTGGACCTGACCAAAGAAAGCTCTTACCTGCCGGACATCCCGCTGCAAATGGACAAGGCTAAGATGATGGCCGAGTACAAGCTTTCTGAGCTTCCTGCTGACGAGACCAGTTATCATATAGCGTTTACCCCATTAAAAAATAAGCGTGTTCAGTTCCAAGGCGATATATGGATAGATAAAGAGACCAGCGCTATTATGAAGATAGAGCTGAAATGCGATAGCGCAGCCATACACCCCTTTAAAGCAGACGGCCTTGACAAACTCGGCTATGTGTCGTTATCCATACTCCACACCTACCAACAGGAAAACGGAGCGGGGCCGCTGAATCATATAGACTTCACTTACCAATTCGACTATATTGACAAATACAAGGCTAATAATAAGATCGTAGCGAAAGCGGCAAAGAGAGCCAAAACTAAAGGTGTTATCTACTTTTATGATTTCAAAAGGCCCTTCGTACTGCCCTACTATAAATATGATGTAAACGAGGAAGACTATCAGAAGATAGCGATGTTCCCATACAATGGTTTCTTCTGGGATCGGACAGAACGTCTGCTGCATACGGAAGAACAACAACGTTCACTGGACTTCATTGAGAAGAACGGGCAGCTGATGAATTTTAAGAATACCGGTGGTGGCAATAAGGTCAGCTATTCCGACTTTGTGGAAACGACCAGCCTGATATGGTCGGACACCACCCGCATCTTCGTGACGAGGAAAAACAAAGATGACCTGAAGAACGATAAGAATTACCAGGTAAAGGCACAGATATACCTGGATGTAAATAAAGTAGGCGACTCTATACATCACTTCTCTACTTCAGTATTTGACACGAAAAGAACTTACTTCTCCACCGTTCCCGATGATAAGATCAATGCCTTTGTGAACATATACTTCGACCTGTACGAAATAGAGCGCCTGAAGATGGAAGACAAACTGGAAGAACGCGCTTATACCGTAGAAGAGATAGATGAGATATTCCAGCAGACACAAAAGAAAATAGCGAGAATAACGGCGCAATACCTGGACGAGGTGAACATAGGCCAAAATACAGAAGAGATGAAAAACTGGAATGCCTACGTGCTGGAAAACCTGGAGATAGACAACATGAAAACATTTAAGCTAAACTGGTAAATACTGAATAATGAATCCAAATATAGAAGTCCTGAGAAAGACAAGGCATTTCGCACTCAACCTCATAGCCGACCTCTCAGATGAGCAATTGAATAAGATACCCGAAGGCTTTGGTAACAATATTATCTGGAATCTGGGCCACCTTGTTGCGGCACAGGAAGGGGTTTGTTATAAACGTAGTGGCGCGCCTACTAATATCAGTGAAGAATTTTTCCAGGCTTATAAACCGGGATCAAAACCTGAGAGGGAAGCATCTGCCGAAGAGATAGCACAGATAAAAGGCTTGCTACTTTCCTCACTCGATGATCTGGAAAGAGACCATGCGGCAGGCAAGCTTATTATGACCCCCTGGACGACCCGCTACGGCGTAGATATTAATACCATCGAAGACGGAATCAGCTTTCTTCAATTCCACGAAGGCTTGCATCAAGGCTACGTTACAGCCCTGGTGAAGCTGGTGAAGTAACATATATCCTGTAAAAGGGGGATTGCGGCATTTAGTATTTCAGCTATCTTGCCGCTTTAATTTTTATGACATGCGTATTCTAAGTATTTGCCTTGCAGCGAGCCTGTTAATGGCCTCCTGCGGTGATCAAAAAAACTCTTCAATGAGTGGCAACACAGATGAACAATTCAATAGCTATAAAGAACGGTTTGTAGAAGAGCTGTGGAAGGCATACCCATCGTGGGCCAGCACCAATGGCTACCACAAGTATGACAGCGTGCTGATAGTCCCTACACCTGCCAGCAGGGAAATGGACCTGGCTTTCTGTAAAGCCAACCTGGATTCATTGGCCACATTCAAGCTGGAAGACCTGTCGGACAATAACAAAACAGACCTGCAGATGATGAAAAGTCAGCTGGAAGGTACTATCTGGTCCATCAATGAATTCCGCTCGTATGAATGGAATCCTTCGCAGTATAATGTTTCGGAAACATTCGCGGAAATCATTAACGGTACATACGATTCGCTTGATACCCGCCTGCACGCGCTGAACCTAAAACTGACGAATGTGCCTGCTTATTATGAAGCAGCTAAGGCCAACATTAAGAACCCGACTAAGGAACATACCGAACTGGCCATTGAGCAAAACACAGGCGGCACCTCTGTCTTCGAAGTAGATCTAAAAGACGCACTGGCTAAATCAACACTCACAGACGGGGAGAAGCAACAAATAACAGAACGCGCTGCATTGGCTGTAGCAGCTATGAAAGGATACGCTGACTGGCTGAAACAATTAAAGAATGATGCGCCACGCAGTTTTCGCATTGGCAAAGAATTATACAGTAAGAAGTTTGAAAACGATATCCAGTCGGGCTATACATCTGATGAAATATACAGCAAGGCGATAGCGCATAAGAAAGAGTTGCATGAAAAGATGTTTGTGCTGGCTGATAGTCTTTGGGATAAATACATGGGCACAGCAGCAAAACCAACAGATAGCCTGCTGCTCATTAAAAATGTGATAGACAAAATTTCCCTGAAACATACAACACCTGATTCCTTCCAGGCCTCAATAGACAAGCAGATACCTGAGTTGGTGAAGTTTGTAAGCGATAAGAATCTCATCTACCTCGACCCGAAAAAGCCACTAGTAGTGCGCAAAGAACCTGCTTACATGGCGGGAGTAGCTGGCGCATCTATCACGGCTCCAGGCCCTTATGACAAGAACGGCAACACTTATTACAATGTGGGCAGCCTTTCAGGTTGGGACAAAGATAAAGCGGAAAGCTACCTGAGGGAATACAACCATTATACCCTACAGATACTCAATATACACGAAGCAATACCGGGACACTACACACAGCTAGTATATGCCAATCAATCACCAAGCATCATCAAAGCCATTTTAGGCAACGGCACGATGATAGAAGGTTGGGCAGTATATACTGAGATCATGATGCTGGAAAATGGCTATGGCAATAACGAGCCTGAAATGTGGCTGATGTATTACAAGTGGAACCTGCGGAGCACCTGCAATACCATACTGGACTACAACGTGCATGTTAACAACATGAGTAAAGAGGATGCCTTGCATCTATTAGTAAATGAAGCATTCCAGCAACAGGCGGAAGCCGAAGGCAAGTGGCGCAGGGTGACGCTCACGCAAGTGCAGCTATGTTCGTACTTCACCGGATATACCGAGATATATGAGTTCCGTGAAGAGCTAAAAAAGAAACAAGGAGATAAATTCGACCTGAAGAAATTCCATGAGCAATTCCTGGGTTATGGCAGCGCTCCTGTAAAGTACATCAAGGAGATGATGACGAAATCGGGAAAATAAATTCCGTAAGACTGTAAAAAAAGGAAGCACCACATATGCGGTGCTTCCTTTTTTATGACCAAAATATTTTATTCTGTTTCTTCGGCCGCATCCTTGCTGGTGGCTTCCTTAACAGTGCAGGTAACGTCGTTGGCGACATTCTTGTACTGCCTTTGCGCATCACCGCAATAGGTCTGCCTTTCGGAATAGTTGAGTGAAGAATTGATAATCTTCTTGAAAATAATGTTGTCATTGCCATCTACACACTCACAGGTACTGTCCTTCTTTGTACAAGAAGCGAATAGGGCTAACAGGCTTAACGCGATAACGGTTTTTTTCATATCGTAGATGTTCGTTTGAAAAATTAGTTGCCCAAATATAGCGAAGAAATGAAAGCCGTACAATACCATGCGGCTGTTTTTGGCGGCTAAAACGTTTATTTACGGGCAAATACATAACTTGGCAGGCATATTATGTCCTTATTTTTCCTTGATGAGCGCTTGTGGTTCCCCCCGGTGGAGGAAGCCGTGGAAGATGGGTTGCTGGCTGTGGGTGGCGACCTGAGCACGGAAAGGTTGCTGCTGGCATATCATAACGGCATATTCCCCTGGTACAACGACGACGTGCCCATGTGGTGGTGCCCCGACCCCCGCTTTGTATTGTACCCCGAAGAATTGCACATCAGTAAAAGCATGAAAGGCTTGTTAAAAAAAGAGGCCTTCGACTTTACGACCAATAAAGCATTTGGCGAAAGTGATCTACAACTGCCAGCAAAAGGAGCGTGAAGGGCAAGATGGCACATGGATAACAGCAGATGTACTGAGCGCATATACAAAACTTCATAAACTTGGTTTCGCTCATAGCGCTGAGGCATGGCAGGATGGCAAATTAGTGGGCGGTATGTATGGCATCCGTTTAGGGAAAGTCTTTTTCGGCGAGAGTATGTTCAGCCTGGTGAACAATGCGAGTAAATATGCGTTCATCAAGTACGTGCAGCAATTGAAACAAGAGGGCGTGGAACTGATAGATTGCCAGGTATATACCGAACACCTGGAGAGTCTTGGGGCAGTAATGATACCCCGCATTGAATTTATACAAAAATTAAAAAGCCTCACAGAGATGTGAGGCTTTCATATTCTTTATTGAATTACTTCCCGAATTTCTTCTTCAGCAAACTCAGTGCGTCGGTCATCGGTAACTCTTTCTGTGGTTCGTTGCGATCGCTTCTGCCGCCACCGTTGTTGCGGTTGCCTTGAGGGCGGGCAGCACGCTGAGGCGCTTCCATCGTTTGCTTGATGGACAGGGAAATGCGTTTCCTTTGTGCATCCACTTCCAGCACTTTTACCTGTACTTTGTCATTCAGCTTTAGTGCCTCGTTCGGATCGGTGATGTAAGTATGCGATATCTCCGAAACGTGCACCAACCCGTCCTGCTTCACTCCTATGTCCACGAAAGCGCCGAAGCGGGTAAGATTGGTCACCTGGCCGGGAACGATCATGCCTACATACACATCTTCAAGGCTATAAATATTGGCAAACTCAAACTGCTGCACTTCGCTACGTGGATCAAGTCCGGGCTTTTTCAACTCGTTCATTATATCCTTTACCGTGTGCTCACCTATTGTATCGGTGATGTACTTCTTAGGATTCAGCTCGTTGATCACTTTCTCGTTACCTACCAGGCTCTTTACATCCATGCTCACATCTGCGGCCATCTTTGCCACCACTTCATAAGCTTCCGGATGCACCGCGCTGGCATCAAGCGGATTAGCGCCCTCTTTTATACGAAGGAAGCCCGCGCATTGCTCAAATGCTTTGCCACCCAAGCGAGGCACTTTCATCAGTTGCTTGCGGTCTTCAAATTTACCTATCTCGCTCCTGTACTTTACAATGTTATCAGCTATAGACGGACCTATACCACTCACATAGCTAAGGAGATGCTTACTGGCTGTGTTCAGATTCACGCCAACAGCATTCACGCAGCTTACTACCGTTTGGTCAAGGCGTTCTTTTAACCTTACCTGGTTCACATCGTGCTGATATTGCCCTACGCCTATACTCTTGGGGTCTATCTTCACCAGCTCAGCCAGCGGATCCATCAGTCTGCGACCGATACTCACGGCACCACGCACTGTTACGTCCTGGTCAGGGAATTCATTTCTCGCTATTTCCGATGCGGAGTAGATAGACGCTCCATCTTCATTCACTAAAAATATCGGCAACCCGAAATCCAGCTTTTTCACGAATTGCTCCGTCTCGCGCCCTGCGGTACCATCACCTACGGCTATGGCTTGTATATCATACTTCTTTACCCAGTTGCGCACCTGCTGTTCTGCATCAGCCAGCCTGTTCTTCTCATGAATGTATATTACACCATTCTCTTTCAGCTCTCCTTTTTCATCAAGGCACACCACTTTGCAACCCGTCCTGTAACCAGGGTCTAATGCCAGTATCTTCTTACTGCCCAATGGCGAACTTAAAAGCAACTGCCTCAGGTTCTCCGCAAATACATTGATTGCTTCTTCATCACCCTTTGTCTTCAGTGCCATACGGAACTCACTTTCCAAACTGGGCTGCAACATCCTGCGGTAAGAATCTTTTATTGCCTTCTTCACCTGTTCACCAGCTTCATTGCCCGACTTCAGGTACAGCTTTTCTATCATCGCCAGTGCGTCTTCTTCCACGGGCGCTATTACCATACGCAGTACACCTTCCATGAAACCACGCATCACCGCCAGTATCCTGTGCGATGGTATCTTACCAACTGGCTCGGAGAAGTCGTAGTAGTCTTTATACTTCACCCCTTCCACTTCTTTGTCTGCCAGCACTTTGCTTTGTACCGTTGCACTGTCTTCAAACATCCTACGCATCTTAGCACGCACCTGCGCGTCTTCGTTCACTATTTCCGCGATGATGTCGCGCGCGCCTTGCAATGCTTCTTCAACAGTTTTCACATTTTCAGTGATGTATGCTGCAGCTTCTTCGAGTGGTTTGATATTTCCTTGCTCCAGCACCAGCATAGCCAGTGGCTCCAGTCCATTCTCTCTTGCTGTCTGTGCTTTTGTTTTACGCTTGGGTTTGTATGGCAGGTAGATATCTTCCAATTCTGCAATAGTGATCGCTTTATTGATCTTGCCTTGCAATTCTTCAGTCATCTTACCCTGCTCAGTAACGGTCTTTTCTATAAAGGCTTTTCTTTCAGAAAACTCTTTCTGAAACTTAGCTTCATCTTGTATATTCTGTATCTGTACTTCATCGAGCGCACCTGTTTTATCTTTACGGTAACGGGCTATGAATGGTATCGTTGCACCCTCTTCCAGTAGCTGCATTACAGCAGTTACATCTTGCGGTTTTAAGTTCAGTTTGGTGGCTACACTGGCGGCAAATTCCATATTCTTCAAGTAATTAAGGACTGCGAATGTAATCAGCTTACAGCGGATGTAAAAATTGTTTTTGTACTAAATAATCCACATTTAGGAGATGATAATATCGCCCGATTTTACATAGATTTATACCGTCATTTATGGACTTACGCAGCGAGATATTACAGGAGCATTCCAGGTTGCAAACACTAAAAATTGCTGACCGGATAAGTAGCGATAAAAAACGTGTAGCTCAGCTTATGGATATCTTTATGAATGATGAGTCGAAGGTGGTGCAACGTGCTGCATGGGTTATACGCATGGTGTATGACAAGCATCCCGGAATTATTCTGCCTTACATGGAGCAACTCATCAATAGAATGATTGAGCCCGGTGTGCACGTAGCTGTAAAAAGAAATGTGGTGGGCATATTGCAGGATGCGGCCATTCCTGAGCCGCTGCAGGGGCAGGTAATGAATGCCTGTTTTGATATGCTGGCCGACCCTAAAGAAACGATCGCTGTGCGCTGCCATTCTATGACGGTGCTGGATAACCTTTCTAAAACGTACCCTGAAATAAGGCATGAACTCGTAGCGATAATCCGGGACCAACTGGAACAGGAAACAACAGCGGGATTCAGAGCGAGAGCAAAGAAAATTTTAAAGCCGGTTAAGAAGTAAGGTTACTTTTTACTCTTTGTCTTTTCGTAAAATTCGGGGTCTTTCTTTTTCAGCCACTTTACGAATTTCTGCATCTCCTCATTTTCCATGATACGCTCCATGGTATGATAGTAGCGTTTCTGCTCCATAAGCTCAAATACAGCATTTATCTTTTCCTGGCATATCTTATGAAGTACAACCGTAGGCATATCTTTTCCACCCTTACTTGGTGGTATAAGGTGATGTTTCACCATCGGCTCTGCCAATGGCCGCTCGCATAGCGGGCATAATTCTTCTGTACTCATCAGGTAAATTTAAGAATAACAGATAGGATATTCTGTTAGTTTCCTGATCTCCGTGGAAAGTTCATGTTCTATCGGCTCCAGTTCGGCAGCGTGGCTACCCGTAAACCGCCAATCTCCTTCCGGCGTCAGCATCATTGTGTATTGAAGTCCTAAGTCAATTCTCTCTACAAAGCATATAACTATACCCAATGCGGCTTCGTATGTTTTTTGGATATTGTAAACGCGGTCGTTTACAGTTATTTGTGACATGTTGATTCTCCCTCTATTTGTTATTTCTGCGATTCCGTTCGCAAAAATGCAACGCAATATAACAATTTGATTCTATTAAAATAATATACAGGTCAAAATTTAATGTATAGGTGAGCTATTGAGAATCAATTTATTTACTATTGGTTAAACATCATGGGATCTCACTTGCGCGAGCCGCCGAGTCCCTTTCAGGAGACCCTGCGGTGAATCAGATCAACATCTCAACTTAGTCATGGTTCGACTTCGCTCACCACGACATCGCTAATCGGCAAAAAAAGTCCTCCCGGTTGAACCGGGAGGACTTTTCAATTTTATACAGGCTTCGAAAGGATCGCTCTTCGCTCTCTTTCTCCGCACTTACTTTAGTAACCCATATCCATACCACCCGGAGCAGCATGTGAATGGCCTGCTTCCTTAGGTTGTGGCTTGTCTGCTATTACGCATTCAGTTGTCAGGAGCATGCTCGCGATAGACGCAGCATTTTCCAGGGCAACACGGCTCACCTTAGTAGGATCGATAACACCTGCAGCCAGCATATTCTCATATTGCTCTGTACGTGCGTTGAATCCAAAATCAGCTTTACCTTCTTTTACTTTCTGTACCACGATAGAACCTTCGATACCTGCATTCGCAACTATCTGGCGAAGTGGTTCTTCCAGTGCGCGACGGATGATAGCGATACCTGTTGTTTCGTCTATATTAGCACCTGTCATACCGTCAAGAGACGCTATAGAGCGGATGTAAGCAACACCACCACCCGGCACTATGCCTTCTTCTACAGCAGCTCGTGTAGCGTGCAGTGCATCATCAACACGGTCTTTCTTTTCTTTCATTTCTACTTCAGAAGCAGCACCTACATACAGTACGGCAACACCACCGCTCAGCTTAGCCAGGCGCTCTTGTAGCTTTTCTTTATCGTAGTCGCTTGTAGTAGCTTTCAGTTGCGCTTTGATCTCATTGATACGAGCTTCGATATCAGCAGATTCGCCTTTACCACCTACCAGTATTGTATTGTCTTTATCGATAGTTACGCTTTCAGCTTGTCCCAGGTCAGCTATAGTAGCATTTTCCAGTTTCATGCCTTGCTCTTCGCTGATCAACGTACCACCTGTAAGAGCAGCAAGATCTTTCAGCATTTCTTTGCGACGGTCACCAAAGCCCGGAGCCTTAACAGCAGCAACTTTCAGAGAACCACGCAGTTTATTCACCACGATAGTTGTCAGTGCTTCACCATCCAAATCTTCAGCAATGATCAAAAGCGGACGGCTGCTTTGCAGTGTGCTTTCCAGCAAAGGAAGAATTTCCTTCATAGAGCTGATCTTCTTATCGTAGATCAGGATATAAGGGTTTTGCAATTCCACTTGCATTTTTTCAGAGTTGGTTACGAAGTAAGCACTCAGGTAACCGCGATCAAACTGCATACCTTCTACTACATCTACTGTAGTTTCAGTACCCTTAGCTTCTTCCACAGTGATAACACCTTCGTTACCTACTTTAGCCATAGCTTGTGCTATTAGCTTTCCTATTTCGTTATCGTTGTTGGCAGAGATAGACGCTACTTGTTCGATCTTAGTATTATCGTTGCCTACTTTCTCAGATTGTTTCTTCAGGTTCTCAACAATAGCAGATACTGCTTTGTCAATACCACGCTTCAGGTCCATAGGGTTAGCACCTGCTGCTACGTTCCTTAAACCTTCGTTGATGATAGACTGAGCTAATACAGTTGCAGTAGTAGTACCATCACCTGCTATATCAGCAGTTTTAGAAGCTACTTCTTTCACCATTTGCGCACCCAGATTCTCAATAGAATCTTCCAGTTCTATTTCCTTGGCTACCGTTACACCATCTTTAGTGATAGCCGGTGCGCCGAATTTCTTTTCAATTACCACATTACGTCCCTTAGGGCCCAATGTTACTTTTACTGCATCTGCCAGTATATCCACACCACGCTTCATCCTGTTGCGTGCTTCTATATTAAAGAAAAGTTGCTTTGACATATATTCTCTGTTTATTTTTTTACGTTAAATAATGAGCCCGCCGCGGCGGATTTGGGGCGAATCGTAATTAAACGATCGCTAACAGATCACTTTCACGCATTATCAGGTAGTCTTCACCTTCTATGCTTATTTCAGTTCCTGCATATTTGCTGTAGAGTACCGTATCGCCCTGCTTTACAGTAGTTGGTTCGTCTTTTTTACCGGGACCTGCAGCTATCACAGTTCCGCGTTGTGGTTTTTCCTTTGCCGTGTCCGGGATGATGATACCGCTTGCTGTCTTCTCTTCTGCAGCTGCCGGTTTTACGATCACTCTGTCGTGTAGTGGAGTAATACTTGCCATATTCTATATAATTTTTAAGTTTTTACCTATTTGCTGTCTATATGGCACTTTCTATGCCGAGGGGTGAATTTCAGCCATTTTTTCCAGTATTAAGCTGTGGCACGACAAAAATTCATGTAATGTTTTCTTATCCACAAAAAATTTGACAGTTGTCGTAATTCATGTAAAATAAAAGACATGTGTTTGCATCATACATAATTGCCAAAATTATAGGGTCGCGTATCGTATTAATGGCTAATTTTACCGCATATGAGCATACAAGTAGGACAACAAGCACCGGAATTTAGTCTATTCAATACGGAAAAGAAAGAGGTAAAACTCTCGGAATTAAAAGGAAAAAATGTACTGTTATTGTTCATCCCGTTCGCCTTTACCGGTGTATGTACCGGTGAATTGTGCAGCGTAAGGGATAATATGAACGTGTACAGCAATGGTAACGCGGAAGTGTTCGGTATATCAGTTGATACCCCATTCTCGCTGAAGCGCTTTAAAGAGGACCAGAATTACAATTTCGACCTGCTCAGCGACTTCAATAAAGAAGCCATGACCGCTTACGATTGTATGTATGAATCATTTGCCATGGGTATGAAAGGTGTAGCAAAACGATCTGCTTTCCTGATCGACAAAGAAGGTATCATTCGGTATGCAGAAGTATTAGAAGATGCAGGCAAGGTTCCTGACTTTGATGCTATACAAGCCTGCTTAAAAACAATTAATTGATCCGCAATAACATAGTATAAAACACAATCGTATGAAAAAACTCATTACTCTTGCATTAGTATGCGCTACATCTCTATCTGCTAAAGCACAACTGACCAATGCAGGTATGGAAAGCTGGAGAAACCTAACCTCGGCAGGCACTAACTTAGAAGCTCCTGATGGTTGGTTTGGCTCTGATTCACTCGCCTTATGGGCGGCCGACTATTATGGTGGTGGCCTTGTAACGCTCTCCCAACAATTGTTTGAAGAAGGGACGACAGTGAACGCAGGTAACGCTTCGGCCAAAATTGAAACACACGAAGATCTGCTATTAGGTATCATACCCGGCATATTGTCTAATACCCAACCGCAAATGGATACTGCCAACTTCGATCAAAGCGATCCGATGGCAGCTATTGTATATTCAGGTGGCACAGCTATCACCGAACGCATCTACTATGTAAATGCATATGTTCGCTACGAAACTACCGACCTTTTGGGCGATGAGCATGGTTCATTAAGTGTACAAGCAGTGATGCTGGGACAAGGTGTAAATGGCACAGACTCGGTAATAGGTAGTGGAAATGTTGATATTTTTGCTACTTCCGGATCCGGCTTTGAAGGGATCAGTGCATTTGTTAGTTACACAGACAACACTTCTATACCTGATGCGATCAGGATAGCCTTTGTTAGTAGCTCTGATATGGATGTTGCGGTAAATGGCAGCGCCTTATATGTAGATGGTGTCTCCCTTAGCCCTGTTTCCATAAAGAATACAGTAAAAGCAGCAGGTATCAAATGCTTCCCTAACCCTGTGAAAGATGGCATTCTGAATATCACCAATACAAATAAAGAAAAACTGACCCTGAATGTATGCTCTGCTACAGGCCAGTCAGTTCATACCACGTCTTTTACAGGCAATACGACGGCTGACCTGTCAGCTCTGAGCAATGGAATGTATTTTTTCAACATAAGTGACGCTTCAGGTCAGGTGATCAAAAGTGAAAAGCTGATACTGAACAAATAAGTAGGTTTATCATACTTTTTAAAAGGCTCTTAACCAGATGTTAAGAGCCTTTATTATTTTTAAATTAATATTATTTCCTGTACTTTTATATTACATAAAAAACACTTAATTATGAAGAAACTATTTACACTAGCGTTATCACTCCTTGCATTTACCTCTTTTGCCCAGGTTGTAACAAATGCCGGTATGGAAGATTGGCATACTTACACTGTTGACGGCACAGACCTTGAGGCTCCCGATGGTTGGTATGGTTCGGATTCTGCCATTTTTGCTTTTAATGAAGCTTTACCTTTCCTGGGGCTTACACCTCAACAACAAATTTTCCAATCCGGAACTGCACATAACGGGTCCAGTGCAGCAAGAATTATGACAGCTGACATTGGCACCTTTGGCGTAGTTGGTGGTACGTTATCTAATGCCAACATCAGTTTTAGTCAGGGTGGTATCAGCTATGAAGGCGGCTCTTCAGTAAATGAACGTGTTCCCTATGTAAATGCATGGGTAAGATATGAGCCGGGAGACGGAAGCGATAGTGGCTCACTTACCGTGAATGCGATCATGACCGGTCTTAATGGTGATTCCATTGTTGGCACCGGCGTAGTATTAATTGGTGAAACAAATGGTCAGTACGAAGGTATCAGTGCGGCAATTATATATATTGATGGAACTGTGGTTCCTGAAAAGATCCAGATCACATTCAGCAGCAGTGGTACCAGCCCTGAAGATGGTTCAACATTAAGAGTTGATGATGTTTCGATATCGCCATTGAGCACAAAAGATCTGTCTGCCGCGAAAGTGGTAATGCTGCATCCTAATCCTTCTACAGGCATTGTATCGATATACCACACACTGAAAGAGCCTGTTACCATCAAAGCATTCTCTATAAACGGACAAGAAGTAGCCAGCAATACTTTTACAGGAAACAGCCAACTTGACCTAACTGCACATGCTTCGGGTTTATATTTCTATACAGTAGTAAATAAGGCAGGCCAACCAATGCAGCATGGCAAACTGACTATAGCTAAATAGTAATCTAAAACAATTATATAAAAGAGAAAGCATCCTCTCGG
>DLHG01000009.1:0-77575 GCA_002483105.1 Bacteroidetes bacterium UBA7674 | reverse complement strand
CCGAGAGGATGCTTTCTCTTTTATGCCTCAATCTTTTATGTAAGGCTCAGTTCTTTATGTAACATTTTTATAAGGCCATCGGCGAGGCCGATTTTAGGCACATATATTTCTTCAGCTGTAGCCCACCGCATCACTGATATGTATATCTGCAAGGCCGGAACTATCACGTCCGCCCTGTCTGCACGGAAATTGTAAAGGTGCATCCGCTCTTCAACAGTAGCATTGCTAAGTTCTTTGTGGTAGTCTTTCAGCAATTCTAATGTCAGTGGCTTACCTTCCTTTCTTTTTGAGATAGAAAATATCTTATTGATGTTGCCGCCGCTACCAATAGCTTCAAGCGGTTGGTGATCTTTTACATGGGTTTTTATATACCACTTCATATGCTCCCACTGCTCATCCGTCACATTGTTGTGCAGTAGACGAATGGTGCCTATATTAAATGATTCTTTGAAAATAGTATGGTTGTCGGAAAATAAGGTCACTTCCGTGCTACCTCCGCCTACGTCTATGTATAAATAAGATTTATTCGTCGCCAGGTTTTCGGCTATATGTGTTTCGTAAATGATGTTCGCTTCCTCTTGCCCGGTTATTACATCAATTACCAGCCCTGTCTCTTTCGTTATCTGCGCCAATATCTCTTTTCCATTCGTGGCATCGCGCATGGCCGATGTAGCACAGGCACGCATGCCATCTACTTTGTAAATACTCATAAGGTGCTTGTACACCTTCATGGTTTCTACCAGTTTATCACGTCTTTCATCCGTAATGTATCCTTTCTGGAACACGTCAAAACCCAGGCGAAGGGGTATCCTCAAAAAATTCAGTTTTGTATAGTCAACAGAGCCGTCGGTATATACTGAGGTCTCGGAGATGAGCAGCCTTGCCGCGTTGGATCCTATGTCAATTGCCGCTAGTATCAACTTGATATTTCTTGTTATGCAGGTACTTATAAATAGCTAATTGAGAACGGACCTGTGCCTCAGCGGGACGGCGTTGTACATATTCGTTGCTCTGTTCGTTATCTAATATACGCCCTTTCACGTTTTCGTCAAGCTGAATATTGAGAATATCTACTAATTCCTTTTGTATTTCTTTATCGTATATGGGACAAGCAGCCTCTATTCTATGGTCGAGGTTACGCACCATAAAGTCGGCTGAGGATATATACACCTCTCTTGTACCGCCGTTATTAAAGATGAACACACGTGCGTGTTCCAGGTATTGGTCTATAATACTGATAGCATTGATGTTATTGTGAAACGATTTTTGTTCTGTGTATGCGCAACAGATGCCGCGTATTATCATATCCACTTTTACTCCTGCTCTGGCTGCTTCATAAAGCTTGTTCACAAACTCCACATCTACCAGGCTGTTCATTTTCAACACCATAGATGCTGACTTCTTTTTCCTTGCTGCTTTTATCTCTTTATCTATCAGGTTGATGAAATGTTTACGCATGGTTACGGGCGCTACCGGCAAGGTCTTGCATGCCTTGAGGCTCTCTATTTTTGCATGAGGATTTTCCATGAAGGCAAATATCCTGTTGATATCTGCCAGAATATTCCTGTTGGTGGTCAGCAACATATGATCACCGTAATACTTCGCGGTATTCTCATTCAGGTTACCGGTAGAGACAAAACCATATTGCAGGGTCTTATTGAAAACCCTCTTTTTTATCACGCATATCTTGGCATGCACCTTCATGTCCGGCAGACCGTATATCACCCGCACGCCCTCTTCTTGCAGGCGGCTGGACCACATCAGGTTGGCCTCTTCATCAAAGCGGGCACGCAGCTCCAGTATCACCGTTACATTTTTACCGTTCCGCACCGCGTTGATCAATGCGTTCACTATTTTAGAATCTTTTGCCAACCTGTAGCAGGCTATTTTTATACTTTGCACATAAGGATCTATCGCTGCTTCACGAAGGAGGTCGATAACTGAGTCGAAAGAATGGTAGGGAGTATGGAGCATCACATCCCTCTTCTCTATTACGTCCATTATACGACAAGGCTGTTTCAGCAATGGGTGTATAAAGGGCTTGGGGCGCTGCTGAAGGTCTTTGAACACCGACAGCGGGAAGTCCATAAAGTCTTTAAAGTTGTGTATCCGACCGCCTGCTATCAGGTTGTCCTTTTTAGTTAGCCCGAGTCTTTTAGTAAGATAGTCGAGCAGCTTCGGCTCTATACTTCTGTCGTAGATAAAACGGGTTGCGCGTCCTTTCTTTCTGTTCTTTATTCCCTTCTCTATTTCATCTATCACGTTGGTATTTACATCATTGTCAATTTCCAATTCGGCGTCACGCGTTACCTTAATTACATAACCCAGGAAACGATCGAAACCAAAAGGAGCAAAAAGGTGTGGGAGGTTGAACTGTATAATATCTTCCAGGAGTATGATGTCCCTGGTCTTGCCATTGGACGGTAATATCACAAAGCGGGGCAATACCCTATTGGGTACTTCTATCAGTGCATACCGGTGTGCCATCGGGTTCTTGCTGTCGCCTAAAACACAAGCCAGGTAAATAGACTTATCCTTCAGCAGGGGCATCTGCGGGATACTCTCTATCATCAGCGGCACTATCTCTGTGCGTACTTTTTCGTCGAAGTATGTGGTAATGAATTGCTTTTGAGCCCTGTTTAACTGCTTTTCATTTTTGATGCAGATACCACCCTTCTCCAGTTCTTTGATTATTTCATTGTAAGTCTTGTCAAAGGCTGCTTGTTGACTAATAACAATACGCTGTATCTTCCTTAATATTTTATCAGGATTCGCTTCAAGATGCACCTTCGCCAATTTACCTACAGTTACCATCTTACTAAGTGAGGCTACACGTACCCGGAAGAACTCATCCATATTATTGGAGAATATGCCCAGGAAACGAAGACGATCAGAAACATGGTTGGAAGTATCCATCGCCTCCTGCAGCACACGTTCGTTGAACGCCAGCCAGCTTATATCGCGTATGATGGTTGTTTTAGTATGACTCACAGGCAGTTATATTGGGAATAACTACAAAAATAGCACCTACATAACGGTTAGGTTACTAAACGGCGGTACATAACGCACAATTCACAATTTCTTAATATTGGCAATCAGTTTGCTTGTGGAATAACCTTCCACAAATGGGATAATTTCTACGGTGCCGCCACTTTTCAAAACGTGGTCTGCTCCTACTATTTTGTCGATCGTATAATCGCCCCCTTTGGCTAATACATCAGGCCTTAATAACTTGATGAGTTCTTCGGGGGTATCTTCATAAAACAGGATAACAGCATCTACACATAGCAGGGATGCTACCTGAAATGCGCGGTCATTTTCATGTATTATCGGGCGGTCATTGCCTTTCAGTTTTTTCACAGAGGCATCAGTATTCACCCCTACTATCAATATATTACCGAAGTCGGCAGCACGGGCAAGGTAATCCAGGTGGCCATGATGCAGTATGTCAAAGCAGCCGTTGGTAAAAACTATCTTTTTACCGAGCGCACGCCAACTGTTACAGTGCTTTAACAGCACATCCTTTTGCGTGATCTTATTTTGTATCCACTCCAGTTTGTGCATGATGATGTTTCTTACGGTTATATATTGGTAATATGATCAAAGCAGCCACGCCCAATACAATAAGTATTACAGCCTGTGCCGCCCATGAAACCCAACCTAAAGCCTGGCCATCTCCGGCAGACAGGCCATACCTGGCTAATATTAATGCCACCAAAGCGGGGTAAGCTCCTATACCACCCGGTGTGGCTATCATACCGACGCTACCGAATACGAGTACTACCAACCCTACCAATACGCCCAGATGGTCAGTAGCAGGGAGGCTCCAGAAACCCATCATTACTTGCAGGTAGTACATACCCCAGATAAGGATAGTATAACTAATGAACTGCCAGCGGTCCTTCAAAAGCCAGATAGAGTTAACTCCATCAGCCAGGCCTTTTATGAACTTGCCTATACGGGAATGTCTATACCTGCGATAGATGAATACTAATAACAGGATCATAAATACCAAACCCGTAACAGCTATCAGGAGTAATGTGGTTTTTGCTGCAAAAGCACCAAATACGCTTTGGGCAAAATCACCAATGATGTCGGCCTGCAAAGCAAACGCCGAAAAAGTGATGAGCGCCAGTATTAGTACATCGAACGCGCGTTCTGCCAGCACAGTGCCTATCATCTTATCGGCCGGCACATGTTCATACTTAGCAAGTACTGTACATTTTGCTACTTCACCCATGCGTGGAACGGCCAGGTTTACCAGGTAGCCTATCAATATAGCCAGGGTAGTATTGGTGGTGGTAGGGTGAATATCTATTGGCTTTAGCATCAGCTTCCACCGCAGTGCCCTGAACCAATGAGAAAGAAAGCCCGAAATAATAACAGGTATAAATATCCACAACCGGGTTTCTTTAATTGAACTGTACATAGACGCCTTATCCTCAGACGTCATGTTGTTGAACATGTAGTATATGATAGCTATTCCCAGCCCCAGGAATATGACGTATTGCAATACTAATTTCAGGGCTTTCATAGTCTAAAGATAATAATTACAGTGAGTTATCTTCTTTCGGAAAAATGACCCATGGCTTGAAGTTTTTCGCCTCCTCAAAATCCATGCGGGCATAAGAGATAACGATGATAGTATCACCAACGGAAACACGCTTTGCAGCAGGGCCGTTCATACAGATCATTTTAGAGCCGCGGGTACCCTTTATCACATAGGTCTCCAGGCGCTCACCGTTGTCAATATTTAGTACCGCTACTTTTTCATTTTCTATCATGTTGGCGGCGTCCATCAGGTCTTCATCAATAGTGATGCTACCTATGTAGTGAAGGTTGGCCTCAGTGACCTTTACCCTATGAATTTTCGACTTTAAAACTTCTATTTGCATAGCCGGCGCAAAGGTAACACCTTTTTTAGAACGATGATTTACCTGATAGTAAAGATTATCATGATTTTAAGACTATTTCTTCAGGAGTTTACCGCTCCAAGCGGAGCCATTTTGCAAATTTGCTTTGATGAGATATTGCCCGGCCGGCAAATCTTGAATTGGCAAACATAATTCTTTGCCGTCGGCATTTACGCTTTTCAACAGCTGCCCCTGAGCGCTGAGAATATCCACTCTTGAAATAGCCCTTGAAGACACTATTGTTACTCTATCTATTGCAGGATTAGGAAATATCTGAACAAGGTCACTGTTGTTATCCATAACCTCTCCGAGCCCTGTAGAACTACACTCTAACGCATTAATATGTGCCCATATTTCATCATTCAATAGAAAAGGGACAGGCAGGGTGCTATCAGGAGCCTCACCCATCCTTACCCAAACCATATTCTGACTGGAAACCACATCCAGGAATTGACCGTCTTTGCCCATCGCAGCTATCATATCCGAGGGAGCATTAGGGCATAGAGCGCCATTAAATACATTTTGCAAACCCGGTATCATAAATGATGGTTTTCCATTGAGCCACCACAGATAACCATACGATAAGTTCAACTGTTGAGAAGTGTTCACCATCTGGTTAAAATATGCTGTATCGGTCATGATCTGATTGCCATCCCAATTGCCCTGGTTCAGAATCAAGAGCCCGAACCTCGCCATACTGCGTGCCGTACTGAAGAATACATTATTATATCCCACTTGTACAAAGGTACCTGTCATACCGGTAGGGTTCTTTAACTTTTGGGTAGTATAGCTATTGAGGGTTACACCTGTAGCATTTTCTATTACGCTGTCAAGCAATGTATAGGGGCCATTGTGGTACGCCCACCGTGTACCGGCATCAGCTTCATACTCCAGGCAAGTGTTCAAAGTACAATAAGGGTCAGTAACACCATCATCGAGGCCCGATGTCATGGCAAGCTGATGGCGGATGGTAATTTGCTCTTCCTGCTGAGGAGTGCAACTGGTCCATCCCAAGCCGAGATAATCTGAAGTGGTATCACTAATTGATAAATAGCCTTCCTGTTGAGCAATGCCTGTCATGAAGGAGGTGATGGTCTTCCCGGCTGAGGCCCATTGCCAGGGAGTAGCTTGCGTATGCGTACCAAAGTACTTCTCCAGCACTATTTTCCCGTCTTTCAGTAAGATGAACGCTTTGGTATTGTTGGTATCAAGAAAATTGTAAAGGCTATCGATCTTATTCTGGCACCAATTCAATGACTGGGGAGACATGGTATCCCATGTAGTACCGGTGAGCGGCGGGAAGTATAGTGGTTGTGCATTTGCACCAGCGAAGCACATGCATGCGATGATAAATAAGTAAACCTTTCTCATGACTCAAATTTGTTTTGATTCCAGATATAATAACCGGGTCAAGGTAGTGGCTACTCAAATATACCAATAATTAAAGAGTCCCCCCGACTGTCGTTGGGGGGACTCTTTAATATTATGATTGTCGGGGAGAACTATTCGCCGGCTACTTCGAACTGAAGTTCAACGATGTTTTCTTTACCGAAATCTATTTGTGCGTTGTAAGTACCTGCTTCTTTCACTTCATCAGAAGTGATGCTGATACGGCGACGGTCAATTTCGTATCCTTTTTGCTCACGAATAGCACGTGCTATCTGAATTGCAGTTACAGAACCAAATATTTTACCGTTAACGCCCAACTTAGCACCTACTTTCACAGGGCTTTCGCTGAGTACTTGTTTCACCTTAGCTATTTCAGCCAGCAGTTTTTGTTCACGCTTATCAAGTTGCTTGCGGCGTTCTTCAAGGATCTTCTTGTTAGAACCGCTAGCTTCGATAGCGTATTTCTGAGGTATCAGGTAATTACGGGCATAACCCGGCTTTACTTCAACCAGTTCGTGGGCAGCGCCCAGATTATCTACGTCTTTTATCAGAATTACTTGCATGTCAATTTTACTTTAAAAGGTCAGTAACATAAGGTAATAAAGACATTTGACGTGCCTTCTTGATAGCCTGAGCCACTTTACGCTGGAACTTCAGAGAGTTACCGGTAATACGGCGAGGTAACATTTTACCTTGGTCATTTAAAAACTTTTTCAGGAATTCTGCATCTTTATAATCGATGTACCTGATACCCATTTTCTTAAAACGACAGTATTTCTTCTGACGTTTTTCTACTCGTGTGGAGGTCAGGAATTTTATTTCATTTTGCCTAGCCATTGTTAGAATGTTTTAGATGAATTAAGAAACTGCCTCTACTTCTTTGTTTTTATTACGCTTGCGGTTGTTATACGCGATCGAATACTTATCAAGGCGGGTTACCATGTGGCGCATAATGTTCTCATCGCGGTTCATCTGGACTTCCAGTTTCGCGTTAAGATCAGTAGATGCACTGTACTCTACTACCCAGTAAAGTCCTGTTGTTTTTTTAGCTATGGGGTAAGCCAGTGAACGGAGGCCCCAAGCGTCCTGGTGTGTAACATTACCACCATTGTCTTTGATGAAGTCTGCAAACTTCTTCTGAGCGGTTTTGTAATCGTCTTCAGCCAATACGGGCGTAAAGATGATCATCAGCTCATAGCTTTGAAGATTTTCTGTTGCCATAAAATGTTTAAAAAAATGATTAACAATATCCCAATTACCCGGCCGCAACGCTGGATACCTTTTCAAGTCAAAAGTCAAAATTCAAAATTCAAAAATGAGAATAGAGAACTTCTTCCGTCAAAAAGAACCGGTAGCCGGATATATTTTGGGACTGCAAAGGTAAGGGAAAGTCCGGGATTTGAGAAAAGATTATTTGAATATCTCCCCTTTTATTATAAATATGTAATTATTAATAACTTGTCAATTAATTAGCATTAAAGAAGTCCACAGTTTCCCCAATCAGCTTCTCCCATGACCCTGCGGGGCTGAAACCATGATCATTACCCATGTAGATAGACAGCTTCTGGTTAACACCTTTATTACTTAACAGAAGATGATAACTCTGGGTAGTATGTAAACCCCAGGCTGCTTCTCCTTCCAAATTCAACACAATATTGTTTTCAGGGTATATAGTAATCGTTGGCCTACCGTCATTGATATTGGCCACCCAATAAGGACTAATTGCCATAAAAGCGAGGTTGTTAGCTACAGTAGCTTCGTATCCTGTAGCGCGATAAAGCAATTCCTTTATCCGAGGATCAAGAGTTTCTACAGCGCTATCGCTCGGGATAGATAAGTCCGTAAGTCCTGCCCAGTTGCCACAAGCACGTATGTGCTTGTCATCATTGTAGTCGCCCTGGGTGTAAAGCATAGAGAGAATAGCTCCTGCACTATGGCCGGCCATATACATTTTGCCCGTGCCCGATTTCCATTCGGCTGCCATTGCTTTGTATTTATTTACGGCAGCATGCACATCTGCCAACTCATCAATTATTCTTATAGAGCTGGCCATATGTACAGGTGGTAACGATAATAGCCCTGTAGTATCTATCAACCTGTGAGACATGTTGACTACTATAAAACCTTTAGTGCGGAATGTTTGTGCGCGAGGTGTAAAGTC
The DNA here is from genome assembly GCA_002483105.1 of Bacteroidetes bacterium UBA7674. Classification (GTDB taxonomy): domain Bacteria; phylum Bacteroidota; class Bacteroidia; order Chitinophagales; family Chitinophagaceae; genus MKUN01. The sequence goes on along the minus strand of DLHG01000009.1, from coordinate 69,112 downwards.
CTCTTTTGACCCCGCGACGAAGCCGCCACCGTGTATGAGAAAGACAACGGGTGTGCTACTATTATATCCTTCCGGAAAATAGACATCCATTTTCTGGCGCTGATGGTTGCCATAAGCCACATTCATCTCGTCCCTTGCAGGATATTTAGTTTCAGGTTGCGGAGTATTGTTGTCATCCTTTTTACAAGAAGAAAGTGTTATTGTACAGGTAAAAAATGTAACGAGTATTAACTGAAGAGTTTTCATAGTAATGATTTCATGTACAGGCTAAAAAACTATACCGTTATCACGGCATGCGCACGGAAAAACCAATCGATACAAACTCGTTTACATCTTCACTGAATATCGTAGTTCCGGCGCAGGTACTGATTTCGAAATTATTATTGACCGTGTAGGTATATCCCAAATCAATGCAATGTTGTGGATTTTCACCGGTCTGGTAGTTGTCAAAATACTCCAGCGTTACATCCATATCTTTTAGTCCCTGGTATTTTACTCTTGCAGTTGCCTGCCATTGTACATCTCTATTGAACGAATTTTGTTGAAAGCCCGCATTGGCGAGAAAATTCCATTTCTTATTTTTCAGTTCCTTTTCAAAGATGGCAATCAACGCCGGCGACCAATGAATCGATTGCTCACGGGTGTGTGCAGTAAAAGGCAAATTCAAATATCCTGATAATGCAACATCGGGCAGAATATCTTGGTCCTTTATCAGGGAGACCTTAGCACCTATGCATAAAGGGTAAAAGCCCTGCATGGTCTCCTCCATAAACTTATCGCGACGACGACCTTCTTCTATTAGCGTTCGTAACTCTATCCTTTTTGTAAGTCCATAACGTAGGAATAATTCGCCCACCAGTGTATAAGGGCTCTTGTTATCAAAACGATTGTATACCACCGCGGCTTCCAGTTGGGTTTCTCCTTTGTTTAGTAATTGTGCATTTTGATCGCCAATGTCAGACTGGAGTTGTTCCTGTGCTGTGGCCTGTATGTTGATGAACAGTAAAATGATAAGTAACCATGTGCGTTGCATAAGCCCATCTTTATGATGGGCATAAAAAAACTGAACCACGAAAAATCGCCCGGTGAATATCACCATTCAGCATAAGCCGCTACCTCCCGGGAGGTTAGCTTCGCCGGGAGAAATTCGCCCTCCGTTCCTGTTGATGTACAACAGCCACTGCGCTGGAAATGACGGTTTTATTAAACAAAAAGCCCTCCGCAATTGCGAAGGGCTTTATAAGTATACTATTTGTAATTACTATTTGTACTGAGGAATCAGATCCTGAGCGAGCTTTATCATCTTCTTGATGCCTTCTTCAGGTAAGTTACCTTTCTTGAATTCAGCCAATACTTCAGGAAGTTTCAGCTCCATTTGCTGCAAGAACATTTCTTCGAAAGCTTTAGTGTTCTTCACCGCTACTTCACGGATCAGGTTATTGGTACCCAGGTAGATGATAGCTACTTGCTTCTCAACTGAGTATGGAGAGTATTGAGGTTGTTTCAGGATCTCCACGTTACGTGCACCTTTGTCGATAACTGTTTTAGTAGCAGCATCAAGGTCACCACCGAATTTAGAGAACGCTTCCAGTTCACGGAACAGGGCCTGATCAAGCTTCAGTGTACCTGCTACTTTCTTCATTGATTTGATCTGCGCGTTACCACCCACACGGCTTACAGAGATACCTACGTTGATCGCAGGACGGATACCGGCCAGGAACAAGTTAGACTCCAGGAATATCTGTCCGTCAGTGATAGAAATAACGTTAGTAGGGATATAAGCAGATACGTCACCTGCTTGTGTTTCGATGATGGGCAGGGCAGTTAAAGAACCACCACCTTTTACCAGGTGCTTAATGCTTTCCGGTAAATCGTTCATCGTTTTAGCTATCTCATCATTATTGATAACCTTCGCTGCACGTTCCAGTAAGCGGCTGTGCAGGTAGAATACGTCACCAGGGTATGCTTCACGTCCCGGAGGGCGACGAAGCAGCAGGGATACCTCACGGTAAGCCACCGCTTGCTTAGAAAGATCATCGTAGATAACCAAAGCCGGACGGCCGGTATCGCGATAGAACTCACCAATTGCAGCACCCGCGAACGGAGCGTAGAACTGAAGTGGTGCCGGGTCAGCAGCCGGAGCAGCTACGATAGTAGTGTAGGGCATTGCACCATTCTCTTCCAGTGTTTTCATAACACCGGCGATAGTAGATGCTTTCTGACCAATCGCTACATATATACAGTATACCGGTTTCCCGGCAGCATAGAACTCTTTCTGATTGATGATGGTATCGATACAGATGGCAGTTTTACCAGTCTGACGGTCACCGATAACCAACTCACGTTGTCCACGTCCGATAGGGATCATCGCATCGATGGCTTTCACACCTGTTTGCAATGGTTCTTTTACCGGCTCACGGAAAAGTACACCAGGTGCTTTACGCTCCAGTGGCATTTCATACAGTTCGCCTTGCAGAGGGCCTTTACCATCTATTGGTTCGCCAAGTGTGTTCACTACGCGACCTGCCATACCTTCACCTACTTTAATAGATGCGATCTGGTTAGTACGGCGTACTTTATCACCTTCGCGGATACCTGCGGCATCACCCATCAATACCACACCTACGTTATCTTCTTCAAGGTTCAGGGCGATAGCCTTAACACCATTATCAAAAGCAACGAGCTCACCTTGACGAACACCACCAAGGCCGTACACACGAGCGATACCATCACCCACTTGTAGTACAGTGCCTACTTCTTCCATATCGGCAGAAGCATTGAAGTTTGTCAGCTGTTGGCGTAATATCGCCGAAATCTCATCCGGTTTAATGTCAACCATATATTTTAGTTTGTCCCTTTAGAGGATGTTATTATTTAATAATTATTAAGAACTACTTTGCTTACTTATCAACGAGTCAACCTATCAACTAGTTGGCTAATATCTTGCTCACATAGATATTATCCAGGAACTGAGACCTGATATCATTCAGATCGCGGCGGATACTGGCATCAAACATCTTATCTTCTACCTCCAGCACAAAACCACCGATCAGATCAGGATTAACTGCTGTTTTCATTTCAACAGCGCTGCTATTAAGGCTGTTGGCCACTTTTGCTTTGATAGCATCTCTTACAACATCAGATACCGGAGCAGCTGTTGTCAACTTAACGGTGCGGATGTCTTTGAGCTTGTTGTATTGGCTCACAAATGCGCCCGCTATTTCCTGCAGGTTACCTTCACGGCCTTTATTTACCAGAAGCGTAATGAAACCATCTGTAATTTTAGACAGTCTACCTTCCAATACCGCTTTCAATATAGCTTGTTTTTTATCCGCTTTTATGACCGGGCTACGCAGCATAGCAGCGAACTCACGATTTTGCTGGCAGATAGCTTCGAGCAACTTCATGTCAGTCAGCGTTGCATCAAGGTTGTTTTGTTCAACAGCCAGATCAAGCAGTGATTTTGCGTAGCGCGATGCTAAACGAGGATTTTGCATATCAATTCAAAAGTCAAAAGTCAAAAATCGAAAAGCCCTAACTAGTTGAGCTTAATTTCTTCAGCCAGCATATTTACATATTGGCCATGGTCTTCAGTAGTAGACAAGTTCTTGCGAAGTATCTTTTCAGCTACTTCTACAGAGAGCTTGCCTATCTCGTTCTTCACGTCCGTAAGCGCTGCCATTTTCTGCTGGTGAATTTGCTGGTTAGCATCTGCTATTATTTTGTTAGCATCAGCTTTAGCCTGTTCTTTAGCTTCGTTAACAATGCGGTCTTTCATTTCCTTTGCTTCCTTCAGCATAGCAGTACGTTCTTCGCGTGCAGTAACCATCAGGGCTTCATTCTCAGCTTTCATCTGACCCATTTCTTTCTTTACACGCTCAGCAGCAGCTATAGACTCAGCTATCCCTGTTTCACGTTCACTTAAAGAGTTAAGGATCGGCTTCCATGCGAATTTACGCAGGATGAAAAACACAGCCAGGAAAGCTATCAGCGTCCAGACAAATAAACCGAGTTCCGGGGTTAACAAATCCATGTTGTTATAATTATAAAGTCTAAAAAAGTTCTTCTTTAATTTAAATTGCTTCCTTCAGGGAAGGTTAAAATAACTGCATCCGCTGCCCTATGCGTTGGATGCAGTTAAAGATGTACCAGCAATTAGAGTACGATAGCCAGAAGGCCTGCGATAACGCCGAACAGCGCAACACCCTCAACGAAGGCTGCTGTAAGGATCATGTTCGCACGGATATCACCGGAAGCTTCAGGCTGACGAGCGATAGACTCAACAGCACCCTTACCGATCTGACCGATACCAACACCAGCACCAAGTGCTGCGATACCCGCACCGATTGCACCACCTGCAGCGGCAGTACCATCAATTGCTAACATAATTGTGTTTAACACTGACATGTTATATATATTTAAAAATTAAAAAACTAAGCTATTATTTCATTCTCAGAAGTATTGTACTCCTGACCTGTTACCGGGTGCTCAGGATGATAATCCTCAGCGTCATGATCATGGTGGTGTGCTTCTTCGATAGCCTGGCCTACGAATACCGCAGTAAGGTTAGTGAAGATGAACGCCTGGATGGCCGCAACCATCAACTCCAGGAAGAACATGAATATAGTAAAGGCCATGGATACGGGTGCAAAGCCCCAACCGGCTACTTTGCTCAATCCACCGAAAATGAAAATCATTGATATTACACTCAGTATTACGATGTGGCCCGCCAGTATGTTAGCGAACAAACGTATTATAAGTGCTATTGGTTTAATAAACAGGGAGATGATCTCAATAGGAACAAGTAAGAACTTGATTCCCAACGGCACTCCCGGAGGATTTAACAAGTGACCCCAGAAATGCTTGTTAGCCGAAGCAATCATCACTATGAATGATATCAAAGCCAGACAGGCTGTAACAGCTACGTTGCCTGTAAAGTTAGCACCGCCCGGAAGCAGACCTAACATATTGTTGATCCAGATAAAGAAGAATATAGTTAACAGCAAAGGCATGTAGCGCTTATACTTGTGACCAAGGTTAGGCTTAGCCACTTCGTCTTTAATGAAGTTGATGACAGGCTCCATAGCATTCTGCATACCTTTCGGAGCAGTCATTACACCATTCTTCTTGTATTTGGCCGCTACGCTCAGCATGATCCATAATAACAGGCCTACTGAAATAAGCATCGAAAGAACATTCTTAGTAATAGAGAAGTCGTACACTTTAGAACCGTCATCCGCCACGAGCTTTTCGGTCATGCCCCTTTCCAGGTGCATTCCTTCGTAGCTTTCTGATACCTGACCCGGTTTGCCACCCACTACACCATGGTGAAAGTGACCGAACTTAGAAGAAGAGAAAACCTGCAAGCCTTTAGCTTCAGAATAAGCTATAACGGGCAACGGAAGAGTTGCGTGTGTGTGTCCGGCAGTGAAGAAGTGCCATTCGTGAGAATCACCCACGTGGCCGAAAATCACCTCTGAAGCGTTGAATTTCTTGCTTTCAGCCGCCTCACCGTGGCCTTCAGCTTCATGAGCTGTAGCTTCAGAATGAGGAGCACTCTCTTCGTGCTGCGCCAATGCAATATTAGAAACGCCAACACTGAGCGCTATTGCTAAACCTAATGAAGAAAAGAAACGTCTCGAACTCATTTTATAGCCCTGAAATTATGCTTGAAACTATGATTATATCCGGCTTTGTAATAATATACCCTGCCAAATTTTGCGCAAAGATACGGGTTTAAAATTCTGAAAAAAATCTAAGCAGGTAAGTTTTTTACAGAAGACGGAAATAATGCAAAAAGAAGCTTTTAAGCACTTCAATTCCGAGGTTTTACCGGCATAGATTAAAGGCAATACAGATTAAAATAACAAAATATAGTATATGTAAGTAAGGCATAACATATGTTATATTACTATTAAGCCTTTGCTCTTCTGTTTATAATTAACCGAAAAACTGTATAAAAAAGCGAAAATTAATACCTGCTATGTGCTTATTGTAGTATTTTTGCCGTCTAAAATTTTTCATACAAACATTCTTCTATGCAGGAATTTGGAAAGAAGAACCCGTCAGCTAATCTAGCAGATCTGGGTCTTAATGTCGCCATTGCTCACTGGAATCTCTCACCTGAAGATCTCGTAAACAAAACACTCGAACTGGGACAGGGAGAGCTGAATGATACAGGTGCTTTGTGTGTGAGTACAGGCAAGTTCACCGGCCGTTCGCCTAAGGACAAATTTACCGTTAAAGATGCTATCACTCAGGACAGCGTGGATTGGGGTGATGTAAATATCCCTTTTGACCCTGCTGCTTTCGACAAATTGTACGACAGGGTGTGTGCATACATGGAAGGTAAAGAAGTATGGGTTCGCGATGCGTATGCCTGTGCTGATCCTAAATACCGCCTGAACGTGCGCGTAGTGAACGAAACGCCCTGGGCTAATCTGTTCTGCTACGATCTGTTCTTACGCCCTACAGCTGAAGAGATCAATACGCAGAATACTGACTGGCTGATATTGCAAGCACCCGGCTTCCAGGCCGACCCTGTGATAGACGGTACCCGCCAGGCAAACTTCACGATCGTAAACTTTACTCGTAAGATCATACTGATAGGTGGTTCGGCCTACACAGGCGAAATGAAGAAAGGTATCTTCGGCGTACTGAACTTTGTATTACCACACGACCATAAGGTACTGAGCATGCACTGCTCTGCCAACGAAGGTAAAGATGGTGATGTTGCATTGTTCTTCGGCTTGAGCGGTACAGGTAAAACTACCCTGAGTGCTGACCCTAACCGCGCACTGATAGGTGATGACGAACACGGCTGGGCCGATGGTTCTGTCTTCAACTTTGAAGGTGGTTGCTATGCTAAAGTGATAGACCTGAGCGCTGAAAAAGAGCCACAGATATTCGCGGCTGTAAAGCCAAATGCACTATTGGAAAACATCAAATTCATAGACGGCACTAAGACCGTAGATTATACTGATGGCAGCATCACAGAGAACACTCGTGCTGCATATCCGATACACCACATTCCGAATGCAAAGGAACCATCTTACGGTGGCGACCCTAAAAACATATTCTTCCTTACCTGTGATGCATTTGGTATCCTGCCTCCAATCTCTAAGTTAACGAAGGCACAGGCAATGTATCACTTCATCAGCGGTTATACTGCAAAGGTTGCAGGCACCGAAGTTGGTGTAACAGAACCACAAACAACATTCTCTGCTTGCTTCGGCCGCGTATTTTTACCGCTGCACCCGACGAAATATGCAGAACTGCTGGGTAAGAAGCTGGACGAACATAAAGACGCTAATGTTTGGCTGATCAACACAGGCTGGAGCGGTGGCGCTTATGGCACCGGTAGCCGTATGAGCCTGAAATATACGCGCGCAATGATCACTGCAGCAATGAACGGCGAGCTGAATAATGTTGAATATATACCTCATACAAGCTTTGGCGTATTGAAACCACAGACTTGCCCGGGTGTACCTGCAGAAATATTGAACCCTCGTGAGACATGGGCTGATAAAGAAGCTTATGACAAAAAAGCAAGTGAACTGGCACAGTTGTTCATCAACAACTTTGAAAAGTATGCATCCCAGGCTAGCGATGAGATACTCTCCGCAGCACCGGTGGTGATGCAGAGTGCTTAGTAAGTTTATAGGTCGCGAGACTGATTGATATTTCCCCCTTGGCAACCACCGAGGGGGATTTTTATTGCCCGCTGAGAATCATTTTATAGACCACAAATGCGGACGCTCAGAAAATGAGGAATCTATAGCACATTATTTTATAAATCCTGGTCATTATTGTGCTGAAAAATCACTTTAAAATGGTGAATAATATTTTTTTTCCTGAAAATAACGTTTTAATTAAACAAATAGCTAATTTGCTATATCTATACTATATATAAAAAATCAAAAAATTGTTCAAATGAAAAAACTAATACTCCTGGCGGCATTAGGCACATTCACATTTGGTGAAGCTACCGCGCAATTTCCTCTTCAAAATTTCAACTCAGCTACTTTACCTGCGGGATGGTCTATGATAAAGGTGGACAACAATACACCGGGTACAGGCCTGAATGGATGGATCGTGAATCAACTTACTAACAATGCATGGATGCTGCGTACACGTACTGCAGGCTCCGATTCTTGTATGCTGACGACGTCTATGTTTACTCCTGCCGGCACAGCTGACCGCTGGTTGCTTTCACCGAATTTCACTGTTAATGACCCTAATATGGTCTTAACATGGGAAGATGCCGCTGGTATAGCGAACGTAACCGATTCAATAGAAGTATGGGTATCTCCTACGGCGGGCACTACTGTTCCTTCTTTTACTAATCTGGAATACCAGGCACCTGTAGGTCCATTATTGGTCTATACTACTCATGGTGTTGCACTGGGTGCTTATAATGGCCAGAATATAAGAGTAGCATTCCGCAACCATAGTACAAATAAAGGAACGTTGAGGCTGGATAATGTGCAAGGTCAAATACCTGCTAACTTGCTTGATGCTGCAGCGATGAGTATTACATTTCCTAAGCTGAATGGCCCTACATCAACGAACAGTGTAAAAGTTGACGTTAAGAACAATGGTGCGCAAAACATCACATCAATGACGATGACTTACACCTTAGATGGCGGTACACCTGTATCTCAAAACTTTACAGGCCTGAACATCTCACCGTACAGCACTTCAACACTTACTTTCACTCAGCAAATAGTGAATCCTGCTGCAGGCCCTCACACTATTGCAGTGGCAATAACACTGGTAAATACAGTAACTGACCCTGTAACTAATAACAATACATTGAACACTACTTTCGCGGTAGCCACGCAAACAGTACAACGTGCCGGCCTTATAGAAGAATTCTCTTCTTCTACTTGTCCTCCGTGCCAATCATTCAATCTTGTATTTGATCCTTTGGCAGTTGCGCAAAATGCCAATAACCCTACGTCTAATTTCAACCTGATCAAATATCAAATGAACTGGCCTTCTCCGGGTACTGACAGAGCCTACAATGCACATGGCGATGCGCGTAAGACATTCTATGGCGTTAGTGGTATACCAGACCATTATACTAATGGTATGCCGGGTACAGGAAGCAGCCAGGCAACCCTTACCACTGAAATAGCTAATTCTAAAGTAGCCCCTGCGTATATGAACATCTCCGGTAGCTATATAATAAACAGCAATACAGTTAATGTTTCTGTAAGCGTTACCCCTTACTTTACACTTACAGGTGGCAACTACTCTCTGCATGTTGCAGCCGTCCAGAAATCATACCATCTGCAAGATGCTACTACAACTGTTGGCCAATACGACTTCGTATACGTAATGCGCCGTATGTTCCCTAACGGAGGCGGTACTGCAATGACAACATTTACTTCAGGCACCCCCATCGTCAATAACTGGAATGCACAACCATTCCTGGTGAATCCTGCACCTCTGCAAAATAGTCTTGACTTCTTCGTAACGCCAATCAGCTCTGACCTGGTCGCTTTTGTTCAGGACAATACAACCGGCGAAGTGTTGCAATCTAAGTCAATACCCGCTGCATGGCCCGCAGACGTAGCTAATATAGCTAATGATACCAAGGTGATGATATTCCCTAACCCCGCTTCAGACTATACTGTAATAGGTATTGATATGCAAACTGCGGGTGATGTACACGTAAACATCACAGATGCATTAGGACGTGTAGTATATACGCACACAGAAGCTGTAGGTACAGGCCGTCGTGACCTGACAATATCTACAATTAACTTTGCTGCCGGACTTTACAATGTTACAGTACAAACAGAAAAAGGTTCTCTTAAAGAGCGTCTTACTGTAGTGAAATAATCTTTTTTAGCGATCATACTTAAAGAGCCGCTCCATATGCAACAGGAGCGGCTCTTTTATATTTATAATATTCGGGCTCTTAGCAATTATTTGTATTTTCAGCCCTCAAATGAAACGCTTCGGCCAAATAATTTTACTTCCTCTTTTCCTGCTTCCTGTAATAGCAACAGGCAAAAAAAAGCATGTCTATACTGCAAGGGAGATCATGACCATATCTGATAGCCTGTTGCGCAGCAAGATAGGCGACACTTTGTTTCAATATTGCAAATGGGATAATAGCTCATATTACATATGGCAGAAAGGCGACAAACAAACCTTTGTTCCCTTTGCAGAAGAAGAAGAAATAAACAGCCGGTTTACATCGGCCGGTATCAGTTACGCGTTTATCATGCCCTATGGTGAATGTGCCGCATATGATACGGTAAGTGGTACCATAAACCTGGTATTACAAAAACACGATAGCCTTTTCAGTTTGAGCGCTGACCCGGATATAAGCTTTATTCCACAGATGGCTATTTTGCATGAAGCATGTAATTTCCTTACCAATGCGGATGCTTTACAAAAAGCTACACAAGCTAATCTAAAAACAGGCATCAGCCCCGCCTATGCTGCACTGGAATATATTCCATCATCCGGACAATTTGTCTGGATAGTACAGAGTCTGCTATGGGAAGAGAAAAATTTCAACCACGAGTATGAGCCCCAAAAAGACATTGTAATATTAAACGCAATATCTGGTGAGGTACTGAAGCATACAACCATACGCTACACACAGTCAGTCTCTGAAATATTTTAACCAATTCCGGTTTTTACTGACTGCTAATACGCATAAGGGCTTATCTGTAATATTATATGACCGCATTCTCATGCGTTACAATTCCCTTATTAATATAACTAATTGGTAAACAGGGAACAATAGCACCAGTCTGCATATATGTCTAGTATAAATGTTAATTATTGCTTGTGCACCAATAACATACCATTAATAAATTCGCAAAAAATCGTTAAATTACTGTTTGAAAAATAGGGGTATTGCCTGTTATATAAACACGGCGATAAATTTAGCGTTATTCAGAAAAAAAAGATCCATGAAAAAAAATCTATTTACTAAGTTAAAGGGATTACTTAGTGCGGTGTTGTTGATAGGCTTGGGCGCAACAGCGACAAAGGCGCAAACAGCAGCCAGCTACATCTTTACGCCACTATCGGGTACTTATACTCCCCTTACGGGTGGTACCGAGATATTTGACATTTATGCCGATGATGCCAGTAGCGCTATGCTACCTATCGGGTTCACTTTTACTTTTTGCGGCGTAAACTACACCGATGTAAAAGTAAACTCAAACGGATGGTTGAGTTTTGTGGATGCAACTGCCACCGGCTATGAAATGTACGGCAATGAAGATTATATCTTCAACGCCCCGACCATGACACCCGTTATCTGGGCCATGTGGGATGACCAGGATGGCTATAACGGTAGCGCACACTACACCGTTGAGGGCACGTCACCTAACCAGGTGTTTGTTATGGAATGGTATAACTGGGACTGGTACTTAGGCCAGGTTCAAACTATTTCTTACCAGATAAGACTCCACGAAACAAGTAACGAAATAGAGATCGTCTACAACCAGGAACCAGGGTCTATTACCACTTGGGGCTCTGAGTCAGGCACTATAGGTATTGCTAATGACGTTAACGACTTCCAGACATTATCGGATTGGAGCACAAACCCCACTTCCTCTTCTACAACTTTCTATACCAGCATTTTTGACAAGCCGGCTTCCGGCCAGATATATATGTGGTCTCCACCATTGCCATGCACAGGCACACCTAATGCCGGTGCAGCATCTGCAACGGTAACATCGCTTGCTTGCGAAGGTTCTGCAGCACTAGCGCTTACGGGCAGTACTATTGCCACTGCACTGGAATACCAATGGGAATATTCTACTGATGGAACTAACTGGTTCAATCTTGGGCCTGTACAAACCACCATTGGCTCCAATACAGGTACCATTTCAGAAACCACGCAATTCCGTTGTGTTGTTACCTGTGTTACCTCAGGCCAGTCCGCTACATCAACTCCTGTAACGGTAACAGTAGGCTCACCTGTAGCAGGAACAACAGTGGCAACACCACCACTGGTATGTAACGGCTCTTCTTCTATACTGAGTACTATGGGCAATACCACTTCAGGTGTTGACTACCAATGGCAAAGTTCTACTGATAATTTAGCCTTTACGGATATCGGCGGTGCTACCAGTCCTACTTACACTACCCCGGGACTCACAACCCCAATGTATTACCGTGCGATACTGAGCTGTTCATTTAGCGGAGCTCCGGCTACAGCTACATCTGCTATGGTAGATGTACTGACTACTGCAGCACCCTCTGTGAACCCATCAAGCATCACCGTAACCTGCGGAGACCCTGCGGCGCTATCTGCTACGCCTGCAACCGGTGCAACCATAAGATGGTATGATGTACCAACAGGTGGCACTGCGCTTGCAATAGGCAGCAGCGTAAATCTGTATCCTACTACAAACCTGACCTACTATGCAGAGAATAGCTTACCTACTGAAGTAACATCTATCAACACTACTGACTTCCAGGTGGTGGACCACAATAGCCTTACCGGTGATGACAGAGGTGGTATAGCGGTAAGCAACAACTTTGTCTATTACTCCGGCGACAACAATACAGGTAAGTTCAATAAGAGTGATCTTAGTGGTGCAGTATCACTACCACTAAGAGACGGCTTCTTTGGTTCTAATGGGCAACTATGGCAGCTGGGCAATGGCTTTACAGGCGGTGGCAGCTATCAGGGAGATGATAACGTGGATATGCTCTACGGCCTGGATGAAGACTTGAACCTAAATGGCAATGATGTTGCACTTGACCAAACCATATACCTTAATTATGGTTCTGTAGTTGCACCGGGCGAAGGCTATGTGCTTCTTTATGATGGTGCCGGCAGCGTTTATCATGTTGATATTACAACAGGCGCTGTTACAACTCTGAGTACTACGGTAGGTGCTAACTTCGTCTATTTCTGGCCGGAGAACTGGGCGGCTTATGGCTGGGCAGAATCAGACGGTAGCAGCTATAAAATAGTATATAGAGAAGATTGGCCCAATAACCAGAACATTTCTAAATACGATATTAATTCAGGCACCGTTACTACTATGCAAACATTCTCTAACCTGAGTGACATGGCAGCCATAGTGTATGATGCACCCACTAACCGTATGTACTTCCACTATGAAGGCAGCGGTGAATTTGGTGGCAGCAACGAAACTCTTGGCTGGGTAGGTGCAGTAGCTAACCCGGGATGTACCGGCAATGCGCGTACACCTGTACAGGTTACAGTAAATCCGATCACTGCAACAATAAGCCCTGTAGGCACTATCAATATTTGCATCAACAGCACCCAAACACTGACAGCTATGTCAGGTGCATCTTATCAATGGTTCTTTAATGGCAACCCAATAGCAGGTGCCACCAACCAAACATATGCTGCGGGTAACGCCGGTAATTATCATGCTGAAGTGACAACCGTTGCAGGATGTGTAGGAGTATCACCAGCTACTACGATCACAGTATCTGCAGGCCAAACACCTTCAGTAGCAATAGTTACAACTGACAATACTATTTGCCAGGGTGAATCAGTAACCTTTACCGCGACACCAACAAACGGCGGTACAGGCACTGCATACCAATGGACAGTGAACGGAGCTAACGTAGGCACCAATAGTAACACATACACTAGTTCTGCGCTAGCTGACGGAGATGTCGTAAATGTAATAATGACAGTGGGCACCGGCATCTGTGTTAGTTCACCAACCGCGACCAGCAACAGTATAGTAATGGACGTAACAACCAATGTTGCTCCGACAATAACGATAAACGCTAATCCGGGTTCCACAGCCTGTGTTGATGATATCGTAGCATTTACGACAACTTTCACAAATAGTGGTACTACCCCAAGTTATCAATGGACAGTGAACGGCGGAGCTGTAGGTACAAATAGTCCTAACTACACAGCACCGGCCGGTTCTTTAAGTTCAGGTGACGTAGTGAGTGTGAACATGACCAGCAATGCGGCTTGTGCGTTGCCACAGTCGGTAACACAGAATATGACGATGACTATTGACCCGCTAACAATGCCTGTAATAAGCATTGCTGCAGATCAAACAGCTATATGCGAGGGTACTGTCGTAACGTTTACCGCAACTGATAACGCTCCGGGCGGAACATACCAATGGCTTGTAAATGGTGTGCCTTCAGGCCCCAACAATGCTACTTATGCCTTCGCTCCTCCCGTGGGTGCAGTAATTAGTCTTGACTTTACGCCTCCTACAGCAGGTTGCTATGAGAACGTTACAGTAAACAGTAATGCTATACCAATGGACGTAACACCCGGCTTACCTACAATGGCTACTGCATCTGCTGTGCCTGCAGCAGGTGAAGGAATGGTGGTAACTGTATATGCTAATCTGTTTAACTTCAATACCAACTTCTCAATTGACTGGTATATAGATGGTGTACTTTATACTACCACAACCGTGCCTTATATGAGCTTTACAAAAGGCCCGGGAACGCAAGTTGTGCATGCTATAGTTACCAACAGCGGTGCAGGTTGCTACCTGACCTCTACAACCAATGATGTTACTATTGAAACCTGGAATACATCTGTTGCTAACACTGCTGCTAAAGTGAACATAGATATATATCCTAATCCGTTCAGTAATACGCTGACAGTGAAGGGACTTGCTGATGGCGACCAGGTATATATACTTAATGCACTGGGACAAACGATACAGCAATGGAGCCTGGATAAGGTAACACCTGAGCAGCACCTACAAATAAATGACTTTGCTGCAGGTAGCTACCTGATAAACATACGTGATAAGGACGGTGGCTTCAAAGAAATGAAGAAACTGCAAAAGCTGTAATTATCGATTGGATAAAATACAAAAAAGGAGCCCGGCCAAACAGCCGGGCTCCTTTTTTGTTGTAAACAGCAGAATAAATGATGAAATAATGATTAGCTATCTTATTTTTGCCACACTCTAAAAAAAAACAGGAAAAATGAAGAATACTCCTTTTACACAGAAGCATATAGACCTTGGCGCTAAGATGGCAGAATTTGCGGGTTATAACATGCCGATATCTTACAGCGGCATTAATGAAGAACATAATACCGTTCGCAACAATGCGGGTGTGTTTGATGTTAGCCACATGGGTGAGTTTATGCTGAAAGGAGAAGGAGCCCTTGACCTGATACAAAGAGTAACCAGCAACGATGCCGGTAAACTGACCGCCGGTAAAGCACAATATTCTTGCCTGCCTAACGAACAAGGCGGAATAGTAGATGACCTGCTGGTGTACTGCATAGAAGAAAATAAAACCTATATGCTCGTTGTGAATGCTTCTAATATTGAAAAAGACTGGAACTGGATAAGCAAGTTCAATACAGGTAATGTAGAGATGCATAACATTTCTGACAAAACAGGATTGCTGGCAGTTCAAGGCCCGAAAGCTGTAGAGTATATGCAACAGCTGACAGATATGGACATTGCCAACCTTAAATACTACACCTTTACAAAAGGAACATTTGCAGGTATTGAAAATGTGGTAGTGAGCGCAACTGGTTACACAGGTGCAGGTGGCGTAGAAATATACTTTGAAGACAAAGATGGTGCAGGTGAAAAAATATGGAACGAGATATTCCGTGTAGGAACGCCGGGCGGACTGAAACCAATTGGACTTGCTGCACGTGACACACTGCGCCTCGAAATGGGTTTTGCCCTATATGGTAATGACATAGATGATACTACTTCTCCACTGGAAGCAGGATTGGGCTGGATAACCAAATTCACTAAAGACTTTACTGCACGCAACATACTGGAAGCACAAAAAGCTGCCGGCATTACCCGTAAGCTCGTTGGCCTTGAAATGATAGACAAAGGTATTCCGCGCCACGGCTATAAGATACAGAACGCCGCAGGCGAAGAGATAGGCTATATCACCTCGGGCACACAGGCTCCAAGCCTTGGAAAAGCTATAGGCATGGCCTATCTGCGCAAAGACGCTGCCACTGAAGGAACTGAAGTATTTATAATGATCCGTGATAAAGGCGTGAAGGCACAAGTAATAAAAATGCCTTTTGCTTAAAATAGACAAGAAATAATGGATGAAGCCTCTCTCGTATCAACCGGGGAGGCTTTCTTCTTTTAAACCGACTTGAAAGTATGGACATATGATGAATGACTCATACTACTTCATAATACGGTAAGTAGTGGTAGTATCCTTGAATACAAAGTAGCGTGGCGGCAAATCTTGATAATGAAAAAGACCCCAAGGAGTCAGGAATGATTTACTTCTGTCTGTTGCCCATGCAATATTGTCAACGTTATCGCTAACAGTGATCGAGGCCGTTGTTCCTTGTTCAATAGTAGAAAGAAGCCAGAACTCATAGTGCATGGCCCAGGGCATAATTATCGTATCACGAGGAAAGAAAGTGTCAGCAACCACTAGCTTTTCGTGACCATTCTTCACCAGGAAATTACGTTCCCAATTGAGCCGTGTTACATACTTTTCACCTACACTATATATCCTTACCGCTCCGCTAATAATTATTAATATCAAGAGAACGGAAGCCATGTTTTTATACCTCTCTATTGCAGGCAATACATCGAAGACAAATGGCAAGGCGATGAAAATACCCAAAGGGGTATAGAAATTCTCAATATAGAATTTGGCAACATCCGCAGATGGATAACTAACATTTACCAGCAATAGGTAGCCAACTGAAAATGCACAGAAAAACGCCAGCTTTAACCAAGACCTGTTTTTGATATACGCTATTACAATACCGAAGAAGGCTATGGTTATCCAACAATACCCGGCAAGACAGCTTTTGAAAAACTCTTTACTGGCATAGGTATCAAAGTAATGTGGAAAGGTATCCAATAATTTTTTCACCCCCGAAGAGGCTTCTTTGTCATGACCGGAAACAAAAAGCTGCTCTTTTATTACATAAGAGATCACAAAGAATACGAGCAGTATAAGCAACGCGGACTTTTTTATTACTACCGGCCTGCTCAATAATAAAAAAACAACAGTAAACAGGTAAGGGAAAATCATTAAAGGATGAAAAAAAGATATTATTACGAAGGTTGCCACACCCATTAACAACAACAAAAGTGGCTGATTGTTGTACTCCTTTGTTGACAGGTAGGAGAACAGCACCAGCATAACAGCAGTACCCATTTGAAGTTCTGAAAGTGGCCAGAAGAAAACATCACTAACAAAGAGAATATTGAATAACAGCAAAGCCAGGGCCAGCTGATGATTTTTGAAAACTGTACCGCATAAGAAATAACAAATAGCACTGTTAATGACAAAGCTAACCGAATACAACATTGCAATGGCATTTAGGGACAAGCCTAGTTTACTACCCAATAAAGGATATGACTGGGTTAAAACAGCCCCATACCTGAAATGGCCTTCCAAAAACCAATCACCTTCTTTAATTATGTAAAAAAGATGAAATGCCGTATCCGAAAAAATGGTACGCTCCTTATAGAATATTATAGATAGGATCAATAGGAATAAATAACCCAAATAACCCAAATGGTATGTCTTCTTTAACATATCACAAAGTAGTTATTTTAACTGTTTTCTGGTATTGTAAGCACCGGGTGCAGTACATTTTTGCCTGGACAGCAAAACTACTTCCTTTTAATAATGCGATGAGCAATGGCGAAACTGAAACTTAAGCCCAAACACTCATTTTTTTTCATTTTCTTTGCAGGCAATATATCACTGCCATGCTTCCTAAATTCAACCGTGTATTACTAAAGCTTTCAGGCGAATCGCTTATGGGCGATCGCAACTTCGGACTTGACCCCAAAATGCTGGAGCAATATGCTTTGGATATTAAGGCAATTACCGATCTGGGGGTACAAGTAGCCGTAGTAATAGGCGGAGGCAATATATATCGTGGTATGAATGAGGCCGAAACCGGTATAGAACGCGCTCAAGGCGACTATATGGGAATGCTGGCCACAGTTATTAATGGTATGGCACTGCAAGCCGCACTGGAAAAGGCCGGCTGTAAAACCCGCCTGCAGAGCGCTATAAAGATGGAACAGGTAGCTGAGCCTTATATCAGGCGCAGGGCGATCCGTCACCTCGAAAAAGGCCGTGTAGTAATATTCGGGGCCGGTACAGGTAATCCTTACTTTACAACAGATACCGCAGGTTCTCTGCGTGCGATAGAAATAAACGCTGACGTTATCCTTAAAGGTACCCGTGTAGACGGTATCTATAGTGCAGATCCTGAAAAAGACAAGACAGCGGTACGCTTTAAAACCCTCGGCTTCAGTGAGGTCATCAGTAAAGGGCTAAAAGTAATGGATATGACGGCCTTTACTCTTTGCCAGGAGAATAATCTTCCCATCATTGTCTTTGATATGAATAAAACGGGCAATTTGCTGGATGTAGTCGCAGGCAAGCAGGTAGGAACCTTGGTGAGCTAACCCCTGCTGCTATTTGAGTCTTTTTTTCTTATTACGTTCATAGTCTTCAAAAATGAACTGCCCTAGCCCATCGAGCGAGGAGTAGAAGGCTTTACCATTATTTACCTCTGTAAACTCTCTGACGAATGCCTGCAAATAAGGGTCGTTCGCGATCATAAAAGTGATAACCGGTATTTTCAACCTACGGAGCTGCCCTGCCAGGTTCAGTGTGCGATTCAATATCTTAGCGTCTATCCCAAAGCTATTCTTGTAATACTTATTACCCACCTTCAGGCAAGTAGGCTTACCGTCGGTTATCATAAATATCTGCTTATTGGGGTTCTTGCGTTTACGAAGGATATCCATAGCCAGTTCAAGCCCGGCTACAGTATTAGTATGATATGGCCCTACCTGCAGATAAGGCAAGTCCTTCATCTCTATCTGCCAGGCATCATTGCCAAACACTACAATATCCAGCGTATCCTTTGCATATCTTGTAGTTATCAGCTCACTGAGTGCCATTGCCACCCTCTTGGCAGGAGTTATCCTGTCTTCGCCATAGAGTATCATAGAGTGGGATATATCTATCATCAGCACGGTAGAGGTTTGGGTCTTAAAATCCATCTCATGCATTTCCAGGTCACCCTCATTCATTGAGAGCTGCTCTATACCATGATTGATAAAGGCATTCCTGAGGCTGCCGGTATAGTCAATACCTTCCGGTGCATCACCAAACTCATACGGCCTTGTTTCCGGGTTAAGCTCATCCCCCATTCCGGTTTTAAACGTCTTATGATTACCCTGTTTTGTCTTCTTCAGTTTGCCGAATATCTCGTCAAGCGAACGTTTCCTTATTGTCTGTTCCGATTTCGCTGTTATCTTATATGCTCCGTCCTGCTCGTTTTCCTTCAGGTATCCTTGTTCTTTAAGGTCTTCTATAAAGTCACCTATGCCATATTTATCATCAGTCAGTGCATATTTCCTGTCCAGCTGATTGAGCCAGTCGAAAGCCTCGGTAGCATCGCCATTAGTATATTGCAACAACTCCATGAAAAGATTAAACAACTTTTCAAAAGGTGCCTGCCCCTCTCTCGCCTTATATTCTGTAAATACAAACCCTTTCATTGCATATAAAGTTATGCAGGAATACCATACTCAGCATCATAGAAGATAGTATTATAATCTTATAGCCTGTAAGTAAAATTCTATAATATTGCACGGTAATTGTACTGATGAAAATAGCAATACTCATACTGGCCCATAAGAACCCTGAACAATTAAGGAGGCTGGTGGATGTGCTTAAGATGGATTTCGAAATCTTTGTACATTTTGACAGCAGATCTGCGATAGCTGCCGATTTTAAAGACGAGTCTCACGTTCATATTCTGAAGAAAAGATACATGTCTTCCTGGGGTTCGCACAATAGCATCCTTGCAGAAATAGAATTATTAAGAACCGCGAACAATCTTGATTGTGATTATTACATGTTGATAAGCGGTCAGGATCTACCAATAGTCTCAAACGAAGCAATTAGAACTTTTGTAGAACAAAATTATTGTGACTATATAGAACACCACAAATTGCCAATAGGTTATTGGAATCGCTCAGGCGGGATGGACAGATTAACCTATTACTGGGATACCAAAAAAAATGGCATAGTCTCAAATATTATTACAAAGCCATTATTCTGGTTACTGCGAAAAATTCAGAAAATCCTGAATATAAAGAGAAAAGTAGCCTTTGATGTGTACGGAGGATGCAACTGGTTTAATCTTAAAAAAGAAAGCGTAGAGTATATTCTATCTTTTGTTGACCATAATGTAGCTTTCACAAAACGATTTAAATTTACCCGATCCGCCGACGAACTTTTTATACAAACGGTTCTAATGGCTTTTGACTATAGCAAAAGAGATGAAATTGTATCGAAACATTTTCGCTACTTTGACTGGCAAACAGGCCCCACGTATCCACGCATACTAACTATGGAAGATTATGACAAATTTATTAACTCCGGAAATCTGTTCGCGAGGAAATTTGATGAAAACGTAGATCCGGAAGTGATACAACGTATACTGGAACCTAAATGATCACCTCCCCTTACCCAATAATTTGTGTTTTATTATCTGTAAGCGGACAACCAATGCTTCGTTATCTACTTTCATGATCTGCAAAAAATACCCGACAGTTATTACAATAAGGGTTATCGTCATTTTTATATATGGCTCAAACGAAAAGTATTCGTTAGTAAGAATATACAAGGCACTTATAGCAAAAGGTAACATATTCCAGAATATTTTTCCCACCACAGGGCCGGTCTGCATCTTTCCCAACTCAAAATAGAGGAAAAAATTAAGCAGTAACATGTTGATTATAAATTCGGTTATCAACAGGCAAAGCCCGATGAAAACTAATTTCTTGGGGAAAATAATAATCAACAGTAATAGAATGGCTGCTCTTGCTACCGATACGGTAAATACTTCTTTAATTCTATTAACTGATTTCAGGTACGTTATAATATTTGACCCATACACGATAAAGATGCTTGCAGCTAAGACATAATTGAAAAACAAGGGGTCAAATTCCAGTTTGTATTTTGTCCAAACCCTGAATATTGAAGGTAAAAAGGGATAAAATACAACTATACCATAATTAACAATAAAGCCCACCAGGAGCCAGGTAGCATTAAACAGATTCAGCAATGATTTACCATCGCGGTTGACACTATGTTTTTGGTACTCTATTGTAAAGGTTGAAACAACCATATTAGTACCTGTAACCATCAGGTTCGCCATAGTGCGTATAGCGGAATAAACTGGCACCATTAGCGCTGAGAACAAAGCGGAAACAATAATGACCAATCCTTCTACTGTAAATTTCTCACAGAAATTATTAACGATAAAGAAAAGTGGCTTTACAGATATCTTCAACCCCTCTTTCAGGCTTCCACGAGTAAAAATTACTTTATAATATGAATGCTTACGGGCAATAATGAACACGAAAAAGATGGAAACTAAAGATAATACCACCCCATACACCACAAAACACTGAAAAACGGTAAAATACCCTGTTGAAGCTATAAGCCATATTAATGCTTCAACAATAACATAAATGCTGATGAATCTTTCGGGTACATATATCTTCCCGTGAGGCAGAATAGCATACCCTAAGTACTTAGCTATACTATGCACGCACGCCAGCATAAGTATTATAAGCAGAGAATACTGCAATGAGTACGCGTCAATAGTTGTCTCATTAACATGAAATAACTTTTCTACAGGATAACTAAACTGAATAATAATAAAAAAGAGGACACAACTTAAAACTGAAGCAAAGATCAAAACCCTTAGTCCGTTACCAAAATATTTATAAGCCGATAACTTATCCTTAAAAAAATGCTTTGAGTATTCATTAATTGTGTAGCGGCTATACCCCTCAATCACATAGATGACGGTGGAATAGAAGTAAAATATCACTAACCAAAAACCATATGACTGGTTATTCCAATTACTTAAAAAGACCGGGATGAGTAACAAAGTCCTTAGAAGACTTGTAACAAAGCTGGCAGAAGACCAGAAAAGATTCAGAAAAATACTTTTTCGGGAGATGCTCATGAAAGCACTAAGTTTTTCAGCCTTATGAAAATAATACTTAAGCCTATTTTTTCTTTATTAAATTAGCCGTTACGACATCCAGGAAATAAACATACATCACACCCCACAAGCATAATTTAAATAGTGTTATGGGATTGTACGCAACCCAACCATTCATCATCGCAAATACCAATATGCAATATATCAGCGTGTATTTGTTAGTTGACGTCCGCAACTTATTCCATACTACATTAATAATATACGCTATCAGTATGACTCCAAAATAAGATAAAAAAGTATAGAAATAGGCAAATACCATCCCGCCACCTAGAGAACTGTAGTCGCCAACCATGTAGGATGCTAAGTTCGCAATAGGCGGCAATACAGAGTATGGAACAAATACTGAAATGACAAACAGAAAAAAGGCGTATATCCTGTCACCGAAGTTTATTACCCCGATGTCTGTCATAGATATAATACGTGTAGATGCATAGAATATATCGGTATGATGCCCCCCCTGCATTGTATATCTGTTATCTGACACCCCAAGACCAAAAATATCCTGGATACCATCCAGCCCAAGGGAAAAAAAGGCATCGGCGCGCCCGACTCTTACAAATGCCCAAAATACCAGGAATACAAAAAATACAAGTATGCCTGACAACAAACCAACAAACGAAATTCGCTGATCCAAAACCAAGAGATAAAACACTAATGCCATAGAGATCGTTGCACCACGTCCGCCAATTAGTAGGACACTGACACAATAAACAATTGCAATAGCATTTAATAAGAAGAGGCGCCCTCGAATACGTCCTGAACTAAAATAAGCAGCAAGGTAGAATACACAGAAATAACTGTTGATTGTAGTGATCGCGCCATCGTTGTAGCCATATGAAGCCTCAAATATTGTTCGGCCGCTACTGCCGTACATGATGATGATAATAGAGATAATGATATTGAGATAGAAAACAAACGCATTGTCCTTGATATCCAGCCTTTCATTAATGGAGATTAACGGCACATTTTTGTAAAAGAACAGGATTGCTGAAAGAAAAACAGAAAAGAGATATAAGCACTTATCGTAGAAGTTCTCCCCGGCAAACTGAAGCCCGCCTAATGATAAATTACCCAAATAGTGCGGATACAGAAAAATAAGGTAGGAACTAACAAAAAAGTAAAAAATGAAAAGGAACTTATACTTAATAGAACGCAATAATAAAATACCACAACAAACAAGCGACATTATATAGACCAGTTTGCTATCATGCAGAGAGTTATAAGCAACAAAGCATACTATTGCGATAGCAATAGCAGCTATTTTTGACAAAAAATCTTTCTTACTTATAGTTATGGTCATTACCTGTTGTAGGAGGCTATTCTTTTCCACAAAGGCTTACGCCTGATGTCGTCATCGCTATTATATTTACCATAGTTGGAAAAATACTTGTTATAAGATCCATCTTTTCCATCCATATTCTCATACAGATTATCACGTCTGAAATCATTTACCACAACTTTGACATTGCTTAACTGGTTCTCTTCAGCAAATTTGGCCGGCAGTTCATCGCTGTCTTTTCCGGAATACAACCAACGAACAACGAAGATATTTATATCGGAAAAGCGCAGTATCGGCATACTGTCACTTACCATACCCACAGGTGCGGTATCAATGATGATGAAATCATACTCATTCTTTAATTGATCCAGAAGTTTCCAGAAACGATCCTTCAATATAAGTTCTGATGGATTCCGGGGTACCGGACCGGCATTAATAAAATCGAGCTGATTGACCTTAGACTTCCTGACAACACTCCCTAAACCCTGTGCATTCCCCTCCAGGTAAGTACTCAATCCTGAGTCGTTGGACACATTAAATTGTTTGTGTAACCTCGAACGCCTTAAATCGCTTGCTACAATTATTACTGATTTGTCAACCTTTGCAAGGGCCGCAGCTAAATTTAATGCTACAAAAGACTTACCCTCGCCTGACATTTCAGATGTTATTGCTACTATATTACCTTTTGCTTTTTTAGCCAGGAAAAGCAGATTAGTACGGATATTATTTATCGACTCCACAAATGGCCCATTGTCTGCATATCCTGAAACCAAATTCTGCTCGCCAAACTCTTTTGCATTGTTATGATGATCAATAACACCCAGAAGCGATATGTGCCTGTCTTTTGCCAATGCTCCGATATTGGTAAACTTGTTATTGAAGATACGTTTTAACAGTATCGAAATCACTCCTACAATAAGACCGAGAAATGCAGATATCAACAGAATTAATTTTTCAAACGGAGCTGTTTGTGTGGCAACCATTGATTCTTCAATTACTGAAAAAGATGCAGTTTGTCCGGCTTTATCAATAGAGGTTTCCAGCTTTTTATTCAGCAACAAAGTATAAATGTTCTTATTCACCTCCACATCGGAGGTAGTATATATCAAATCACGCTCTGCCGATGGCATTCTACCAAGGTCCCTGCTTAGATCTGCAATTTGTTTGTTGTATGCGCTATATGCCTGTTCACTTTTCTTGCGTTGGAGCTTAATATTCTCAATGATCTTGTATTTGAGGGTCGCTATAACATCATCTATATTCCTGATTACTACAGACTCTTCCGAGAAATTGATCAGGTTTTGTTTTCTTCTACCGATATACTCATTCAAGTCTTGCAACATCTTGTTGAGAAAGGGATCAGTAGTGCCATCCCAACCCACAACATTGGCTACAACCTCTTTATTGTTCTTGATATCATCTGTTACAAGGTCAAAGTTTTTTTCTTGTATTTCCAGGTTCAGTTTTCTCGTTCTGAGGTCAGAAATACTTTGCATATACTGAGAGGAGGTAGCGCCAACATCAAGTAGGTCGTACTCCTGCTTTATATTCTGCAGTTTAGACGAAGACTTCCTCATCAGAGATTCAAATGCATTTAACTGCTCATTGATGAACGACAATGTCCTGTCAGAAGATTTTCTTTTTACGTCGACATCATAATTTCTATAGGTATTGATAAGTGTGCGTAAGAAATCTTTTGTGAAAGGCCTGCTGTCTGAAGAGAAGCTAGCCTTGATAACAGGCATATTCCGCTCGGCCTCCTTCATAACAATCCTATCTGAAATACTTCTTTTCGCCCAATAATCTATGTAAGTGAATTTGATTTTTTTCTTGTCTGTAGTAACATTACTTGTGATACTAAAAGCCAACCCCGGCACTTTAATAATAGTACCCGGCTTAATGCTACTGAATACTATAGGCTTATCCATTTCTTCGTTCTCAAAACTAATATCATATGCTTTGTCTTTTCTTATCAGGGTAAATTCACCGCCTGAGAAGAGGTCCACGTTATAATCAAGAACATCGTACGTGAAGGGTTTCATGGGATAAATATTAACACCCCTCAACCCTTCTTTAGCTGTAAAATAAAAATCGGCCTTCAATGAATCTAATGCCTTCTCTACAACAGAGCTGGATTTCACACTATATACCTCAGCCATGTACTCTGAGCTTCCATCATCACCCCCCAACATTTTAGTAGGTGAGAATTTAGATTCATTAGTCTTTTTATCGTATTTTAATAATGCCTCGGATGAAAATTTTCTTTGTACAGACTTAGCATACAAATAGCCAACTGACAGACACACTATTACAGAAATAAGTAACCAGTACCACCTGCTCCAGATTATTCGCAGTAGTATTAGAGGATTGATAATGATCCTATCCGTATTATCTGCTCCCTTTTGTGGGCTATTAGAAGATCGATCGTTTCTCATCAAGGAGTCAATAATTTATTGATTAAATAAGTTTTCTTTAATAGCTCTAGTTGTTTAGGATCTATAGAGCTGATAATATCAAAATGGTTCAGCCTGTGTGCATCAGTTCCTATAAAGTCCACAAGGCCTTCTTGCAACAAATGTGTTGATACCCTTTGCTCTATTTTACCATAATAGCCGAGTAACGACATCAGATTGACTTGCAACAACCACCCCCCTGACTTTAGTTTCTGAAATACATCCAGGGACTTACTCCAGTATAAGTATCTTTCCGGATGTGCCAATATCGGGTGCATTCCTTTTCCTATCAGTTGGCCGGCTATCTGATCCATATCCAGATATGATCTGCTGGACAAAGACAGTTCCGCCAATATATAGCTACCCGAAAAAGGCATCAGTTCATTTTTATTGATAAGATCCAGGAAGTGGTCGTCAATAAAATATTCCGCACTATACAAGAGTTTAACGGGAATATCTTTCCTTCCCGGAGCTGCTTCCAATTGTTCCCAGGCATTTTTAATTATTTCCCTGTTGTTGGGGAATAATGGGTGACGAATATGCGAGGTGGCAAAAACTGTTGTAAACCCAAGCTGATGGTATCGTCTCAAAAATTCGAGACTTGTAGCTACATCAGGCGACCCATCGTCTATGCCCGGCAAAATATGGTTGTGCATATCTACCTTCAGCCAATCATATAACGGAGGCAACACCGTTTTTTTACGCTCCACGGCCTTGCCTTTCTTTAAAAAAAAATCTCCTAACAACCCCATTGCACGTATTATTGATTTCTAAGACTCACGATCGTTGTATATAATGATATAGCACTAATGATAGTTCCGATAGGAGCGAGAAAGGCTGTGTATTGGAATATCTTAGGTGCATTAATACTAGCACTGGAAGGTTTTACATATACCACATCATTATCCTTGATGATAATTGAGTTCAGGCGGGGATTACCCATTTCTGACGCACTCAATTTGAATTCCATACTCAGGCCATCTCTTATTATTGTTACCTTCTTGGCCATATTTTCATACTTCACACCTTCCGCTAATGCAAAAGCATCCGATAGGGTAAGGTTTTCACGTGTCATCACATAGCTGCCCTGCTTATTTACAGCACCCAGCACATTTACCTTCATACTGGATATTCTCAAGTCAAATTCCGGTTGATTAATAATATTCTCATAAGCCTTACTTACAAGCAGGGTGGCATTCTTTTGTGTAAGGCCGCCCACCTTTACCCTTCCGGCTCTTGGCAAAGGCAGGTAACCCTCATTGTCTACGGTAGCTTCATAGTCCGGCACATCAGCACCACCTGCACTATTATTAATTGTAGATTCATATAGCACAGAAGACAGGTTATTAAAGCTTTGTATTGTTACCAGGTCTCCTGGTCTCAATACATAATCTATAGGTCGGAATAAGCTATCAGGTACACTGGTACCATAGTTAATAGAATTATATTTGCTTGTGGCACAAGAGCCCATCATAAATAATATAGGCACAAAAAGGATGCACAACCAGTTTTTCATGGAAAAATATTAAAATAAAAAATGTATTCGTTCGCTATCTTGTAAAATTCCCCTTTTTTTTAGTAAGAACAAACATTTACCCTTTAACTTCTGTTATTTATCCATTTCATCTATTATTCAAATACAAGTCGTGAATCTTTACCATATACGAAGGGAACAACTTATTAATGCAGATATTGAAACCGTTTGGGATTTCTTCTCTAACCCTGAAAATCTCGCAGCCCTTACACCCAAAGAACTGAATTTTACTACTACGTCCCTGCAGGAAAGGGCCAGCATATATGCTGGCCAGGTGATCACCTATACCATCACACCACTATTCGGCATAAAAATCCCCTGGATGACGGAAATAAGCCAGGTGCAGGATAAAACTCTATTTGTGGACGAACAACGAAAAGGGCCTTATAAGCTATGGCATCATCAACACCATTTCAAACAGACAGATAGCGGCACATTAATGACAGATATTGTACACTACAGCTTACCCCTGTCAGTACTTGGCGTAGTAGCACATTCTTTGTTTGTGCGTAGAATGCTCGAGGATATTTTTGACTATAGGTATAAAAAGACCGAAGAGCTTTTTAACAAAAAATAATAAGTGTTCGCTACCGACCAATAAGCTAGGGCCACTAACTTTATACTATGCCGACAAACAGGGATCATGTAATTACAGTAAACGAGAACGACGAGCAGATCGGCACAATGGAGAAGATGGAGGCACATGAGAAAGGAGTGCTACACCGGGCATTCTCCATATTCCTGCTGAATGACAATAACGAATTGCTGATACAACAGAGAGCTGAAGTGAAATACCACTCTGCCGGGCTATGGACCAATACCTGTTGCTCTCACCCTATCCCGGGGGAAGATACATTGCAGGCAGCTCATCGCCGGCTTAGAGAGGAGTTGGGCATTGAAACAAACCTCGGGGCTGCATTTAATTTTACTTACCTGGCAAAAGTTGGTGGAGGACTTACAGAGCATGAATACGACCATGTATTTATCGGTCGTTACAACGGAAAATGCAACCCCGACCCTAAAGAAGTAAAAGCATACAAATATTTAAGCCTTCCTGAAGTGGCAGAATGGATAAAACAAGAACCGGCCGCCTTTACAGAATGGATGAAAATAATCTTTCAGCGGTTTACTGAATTTGCAAACCGGAATGTAGCTTCTTAATACTGGTAACAGCCTATATCGAACGGCGCTACCCAGGGCTTATCGTCCAGGTCGTTGCCAATGTTCACCGTTTTGCCTTTGTCTATCAGTGGGGAGCCCGCCTGCAAGCGATAGTTTCCCTTAGCATTTTCAACAAACAACGGCTCCTGGTTGATGATATTCTCTACCTGTGTTACATAGCCCGGCATCGGGTCTTCTACCGTATTCTTCTTTATCAGGCAGTGGTCAAAAGTTAATTCGTAAGCAGCATTCTCCAGCCTATCCAGCACCAGTTCATTATCCAGTGAACCCCAGATGATACAGTTAACAAAAGAACTCTGCACCAGATCGCTGACTACGAAGCTGTTCTCCCCTTCTTTCCTATAGTTGAGCACCCCGACAGTCGGGTTCTGTATATGACTAACTTTATCAGTGCCGTAATTGATAAAATTACAATTGATAAAATCATACTTGCCACCCTGGAATATCGCCAATGCCTGCGCACCTGTAGTATGAAACAAACAATTTTCAGCTCTCACAATTGCTGTAAAACATACCAGGCCATAACCTATGGAATTCTCTACGGTAACATGCTTAAAAGTAACCTCAGCCGTACCGAATGAGTCGGTAGTAGCATATAGCGCCGCAGAGATACCACTCGAGCCATTTCCACCATTTCTCAATATCGCATAGTCTATTACGCTACCTTGGCTTTGCCCCAAAAACAGTATCCCACCCCACTCTCCGGGATAGCCTTCATAACCAAAATAACCCCTGTCGAGCCTGTCTCCCTGGAAGATGACACTATCAGTCTTCGTCCCGTTCACCATAAGCTTACCCAGCACATATAAGCTCGAGTTGGCGTGCATGTATATCCTGCATCCTGCCGGTATGGTCAGTGTTTGGTTTTCATCCACCGCAGCGTTGTTAATAATGATATAGGGTTTGTCGGTGAGCCATGTTTGTGTGGCCAGCATGCTGTCATATATATAGTAGGCATTTTGTCCATAAGCAACCAATGGCAGTTCGTAGTCATTGCCATTCATAGTAGCGATCACTTTATCATCTACTACAAAAGGTGTATTGTCATTGGTAGGATCTATGTTTACAGTCGCGAAAACAAATATGCTGTCGTTAGGTGCTATCTCTATATCCTGAACCGATTTACCTTTAAAACCATCTACATTCAGGCTAAAATACGAGTTGCTTCCCCCAGCCAGTCTTATCGAACTCACCTTCACACTTTGTGATTGCGGGTTGTATATCTTAAAGCTATTGGTGAAGCTGCCCTGTGCTGTAAAAACAGTATCGAACGTAAGCGTATCGGTAGAATAGGTAAGCTGACCGCCACTATTCAGTATCTGCTCTTTTCTGCAAGAAGTTTCTGTAAGGATTACCAAACAACTCAAAAAGACTATTATATATGAAAATTTCATCCACATCTCAGGCATAGAGTTAAACAGGGTAAAGTTAAACAAGTGTATTAATAACGGCTGAAACAAAAAAATATTTTTGAATATCGGCTTCACTTAACAAAATACCTTCAAAAACATCTGTTTCGGCTTTGGATTGCAGGCTATCCATTATACTTTTGTCCACACATCTATGGGCTGCATTACTTTACTTACCGATTTTGGCTTACAAGACGCTTCCGTAGCGTCAGCCAAGGGTATTTTACTGCAGCACACCACCAATTGTCCCATAGTAGATATTTCGCATACCAGTGAGCCATTCCACTTACAGCAGGCGGCGTATCTATTGGCAGCGGCCTACCCCAGTTTTGCGAGAGGAACCTGCCATGTCATATTATTTGATGTTATGTCCGACGAAAATCCGCATCTAGTGTTATGTCAGAAGGGCGGACAATATTTCCTGGCTCCGGATAATGGCATACTGGCATTGGCGTTCCCCGGTGGGCTGGAAAATGTATGGCAATGCTATGAGTTGAAAGAGCCACACACCTTCAAAGACTGGATACATGCCGTAGCCGGCTTTGTAGCAAAACTGCAAACCAAAACCCCATCGGAACTGAAACTTCCACGCTGTGCGCTGAAAATAGCGCCACAACAATGGCAGCTAAAAGTAGATTCCAGCACCGTAGAATGTCATGTTATCTATATCGACCGATTTGAGAACGTAGTCATCAACATCACCCGTGAACAATTTGATGAGATAGGTAATAGTCGGCCATTCCGCATACAGTTCATGCGTGATGAAGAAATAGCCGAGCTTACCCCATACTATGCCAGTGTAAAGGAAAGTGAAAAGCTCTGCCGCTTCAATAGCGCGGGCTACCTGGAAATAGCCATCAACAGGGGACGAGCGGCCAGTCTTTTTGGCTTTAAACTGCATAAGGAACACCACATGATCTATCACACCATCAAGATATTTTTTGAATGATAGTGCGCGTAGTACAAATGACCTTCCGCCCGGAAGAAGTAGAGAATTTTCAGCTTCTGTTTGATGAACGCAAAGAACTCATCCGCCACTTTGATGGATGCAGCCGCCTCGAACTTTGGCAGGATGCACACAACCCTAACATTTTCTTCACCTACTCCAATTGGGAAAGTGAAACCCACCTAAACCACTACCGGTTCTCGGAACTGTTTAAAGACACATGGGCCAGGACGAAGGTCCTCTTTGCCGACAAACCAAATGCCTGGAGTGTGAACCGGAGAGTAGTAGTATCATAAAACAAAAACGCCGCTCAAAAAAGAGCGGCATCTCTGTATTCCTCACCTAAACATCTATTTTCTTATTTGCAACATTTGCGTACCTGTATTGGTAGCTGTCCGCACTTTTAGTATGTATAGCCCATCAGGGAACTCTTCAGTATGTATCATTTTATCCTGCGGCACTTTTCCTGAAGACACTATCTGCCCTGCGAGGTTAAGCAGTTGATACTCTGCCGCTCCCTCTACTGATATCGAAAACGATCCATTACTTGGATTGGGATAAGCATAACTGACCTTATCATTCTCAATACTTTCTATTCCCGTAGTAGTAGGATATTCATACCAGTCTTTAAAGTAAACTGTTGAAGATGCGGGTTTCCAACCTGTACCAACATATGCCTTCGAGTTTACTGTAGTGGCCATCGCGTTTGCCCTGCCCGCATGAGGGAAAGGTATTGCGGCGCCCCAGGTGTTCGTGGTCATATCATAAGCGTAGAATGTAGTGTCATAAGTTGAAGTAGTGGTGCCTTTCCTGTTCAGTCCGCAATATCCCTTGTTGGTTAGCACAAAGGCGACGCCATCGCTACACGCACCACCGGGGAAAGTATCCCTTGGCACCCAGGTATTTGTTGTGGGTGTATATTCATATGTGGCGCTTGTATAACCCGGCGAAGTAGACCCACATGATACATACCCTTTGGTGGCCGAACTCCAGGAAAAAGGAGAGTTGATCTTACCCAATGGGTATGTTCCTTTATCTGTCCAGGCATCAGTAGCCGGATCGTATTCCCAAACATCATTAGAAGTAGAACCCTGCACAGAACCACCTACTACATACACTTTATTATTGACTACAAAATAGCCCGGCTCATGACGACCGGAATCAGGAAGGCTTGCCTTCTGCGTCCACAGGTTGGTCGTCGGATCATACATCCACAGGTCGCTGAGATAGGTATAACTTAAAGAAGACCAACCCATGGCTCCAAGGCCTATATAACCCTTGCCGTTTACAGAGAATGCAATGCCTCCGGATCTGTCAGCTGCTCCGGGCAAATCGCCTTTAGGTGTCCAGGCATTTGTTACAGGGTCATACATGTGGAAGTCATTCGTATTGGTGAACATAGCATAATATCCACCACCTGCATAGATCTTACCATTAAGGCTAAAGCATTGTACAGCACTTATGCCGCTCGAACCAGAAGGTGTTGTCATATTCTGCTTGGCCGCCCACTGAGCATCGGCACTAAAAAATGTTGCGCAACATAACATTGCTGAGAGTAAAAATAATTTCTTCATGAGACATGTTTCCAATCCAAGACATGAACATGCTCTGTCACGTTAGGCAACGGACACTTAAAAAAACTTAACTAAACGCTTAAAAAAACTTAATTGACTCACGCTTGGAGAAGCACATTAACTATGAATTACATTAACGTGGCATTATCTTATAATTGCCATGGCGCTAAGGCATCTGCAAAGTTCCGGTCGTTGCTCAGGCGCGGCACTTTATTTTGCCCACCCAGTTTACCTACCGATTTCATGTACTCGATAAAAGCATTTTTTTGCATCACTCGTATCTTGAGCTCTTGTAGAATATTACCTGTTATCAGGTCGTTATAATAAATATTTTTTTCACGCAAAGAATTATTGACACTGTGCGCAAATGCCGCCATATTTTCCGGCGCCTGTTCAAACTCTACAAACCATTCGTGGTAAGGCAGCTCACCATCAGTTTGTATTTTGGGTGCAACGGTAAACTCAGTAATGCGGGCATTGTGTTCTTTCGCAGCTTGCAACATGGCATGATCCACTTCTTCACCTATCACATGTTCTCCAAAGGCGGAGATGAAATGCTTGATGCGCCCACTCACTACCAACCTGTATGGCTCTGTGCTCACGAATCGAACCGTATCACCTATGCTATAACCCCAAAGACCGGCATTGCTATTTATTATTAACGCATAATTCTCTCCAACCTTTACATCCTGCAAGGAAAGACGTGTAGGGTTTTCATTAAATACCTCATTGGCCGGAATGAACTCGTAGAAGATGCCGGAATTAGTATTCAGCAGCAAACCCTCCTCGGTCTGTGTATCCTGGAAGGCGAAAAAACCTTCTGAAGAAGGAAATGTTTCAATGAAATCTACTTCACCACCCAGGCTTTCTTTCAGCCTTGCGTGATAAGGCTCAAAATTCACCCCGCCATGCACTATCACCGAAAGATTAGGGAACAGTTCTTTTATTTTCTTGCCATCACTACGTTCACTCAGCCAGTCAAAATACATTTGCATCCACGGTGGGATACCGCTGATAAGGGTCATATCCTTATTAATAGTCTCACCTACTATCTTATCCAGCTTTTGCTCCCAGTCTTCTATGCAGTTGGTTTCATAAGAGGGTAATTGGTTACCGCGGAGATAACGTGGCACATAATGATTTACTATACCACTCAACCTACCTGTGGGGATGCTACCCATCCTTTCCAATACCGGCGAACCTGACAGAAATATCATTTTGCCATCCGCAAAAGCCGAATTTCCTGTTTCCGCCATATAGCAGAGCAGTGCATCCCGGGCGGCATTTATATGATAAGGAATTGAATCTTTAGTAATAGGGATATATTTGGCCCCACTTGTGGTACCCGATGTTTTGGCAAAATAGATAGGTTTACCCTTCCACAGCACATTTTCCTTGCCCTCCTTTATCATATCTATATATGAGCGGATGTCTTCGTAATCCCTTGCAGGTACTGCCTGGCGGAATTCTTCGTAGGTTTTCACCTCCGGCAGCCCCATATCCTTACCTATTATAGTGCGACTCCCTACTTTAAGCAGGTTTTGCAGGATAGACTGTTGGTCAGCCACTGCGGTGACCATACCCTTGCGTATCTTATTATGTATAATAGAGGCGTAAGGTTTGGCTAAAAATGATTTTATTTTCATTATTCCCGGCTACTGTGGATGCCAAAAGTACAATTATTGATGTTGGAAATGTATCAAAATCGGGAAAGAAGCCGTTATTTACCCCGATTTGGGTCAGCTATCACATAAATTATTAAAATTTATTTTCGGAGAAAGGAAAATAAATCCTACCTTTGCCGCTCAAATTTTATTTGGGAAGTCATGTTTGCAATAGTTAATATAGCCGGCCAACAATTCAGAGTTATCAAAGACCAGGAATTGTTCGTTCATCGCCTGGAAGGTAAGGTAGGTGACAATGTAGAATTTTCAGAAGTGCTTATGAGCAGCAACAATAATAATGTTGCTATCAGTGGTTCAATGAAAGTAAAAGCAGAAATTCTTGATCATCTGAAAGGTGATAAAGTGATAATATTTAAAAAGAAGCGCCGTAAAGGTTATCAGAAAATGAACGGCCATCGTCAGTATCTTACAAAAATAAAGATCAACGATATTGCGTAATTAAATATTTATACTTAAATTTGTAAATAGTAATAAAGAAATGGCACATAAAAAAGGTGAAGGTAGTGTAAAGAACGGTCGGGATTCCAAGAGCAAACGTCTTGGAGTTAAGATATTCGGTGGCCAACCTGCAATATCAGGAAACGTAATAGTTCGTCAACGTGGAACTGTTTATCATCCTGGTACTAACGTAGGAGTTGGAAGAGATTTTACGATCTTTGCATTGAAGGACGGTATAGTGGAGTTTCGTAAGACTCGTACAAAAACTTTGATTTCAGTAAAAGAATTTAATACAGCTATCGCCGAGGCCTAACCCCCTCGGCGTTTGCCATTATATAAGGTCTTTTTTTTACCCTTAAATTCACACAGTTTATGGCAACAGCTAAAAAAGCAGCTCCTAAAAAAGCAGCTGCAAAGAAAGCAGCCCCTAAGAAGGCCGCAGCAAAGAAAGCAGCTCCTAAAAAAGCAGCTAAAAAAGCAGCTCCTAAAAAGGCAGCAGCTAAAAAAGCAGCCCCTAAGAAGGCAGCAAAAAAAGCAGCTCCTAAAAAGGCAGCAGCTAAAAAAGCAGCCCCTAAGAAGGCAGCAAAAAAAGCAGCTCCTAAGAAAGCTGCAGCAAAGAAAGCAGCTCCTAAAAAGAATGCTGCTCCAGCTAAAAGGAAAGCTGCTAAAAAGAAGTAATCTAATTAGCAACTTTGAAAAGGGCCGTTTAATACGGCCCTTTTCTTTTTTTATCCTTTTCCCGGAAATTTTTATCTGCTCTGAGACGGCTTTATATCCAGCACCCTTATCTGTAGCTTCACAGAACCATTGAAATCATTTTCATCTATGGTATAGACCATATCAAACGGGCCTTTTTCCAGTATCGGAAATTTATCGGCCATATTAAAGGCAATGCCGTCTATCACATCTTCCTGGCCTTTCTGACAAACCACGAACTTGATATGCTGGTCTTTTACCACTTTTGAGTAGCCTTTAAAGTCTTGTACGCCCCTGCTAAGAAACACAGGGCGCATATTATCCGGGCCAAATGGTTCAAACTGGGCCAGGATGTTGAAAAATGCCTGCTTTATGTCTGATAATTGTATTTCTGCGTCTATTTCCACCTCGGGTATTAGTAGGTGTGGTGGTATTGTTCGGGTAACCACGGCCTCAAAGCGCTCGGTAAATTCCTCCAC
The DNA here is from genome assembly GCA_002483105.1 of Bacteroidetes bacterium UBA7674. Lineage (GTDB taxonomy): Bacteria > Bacteroidota > Bacteroidia > Chitinophagales > Chitinophagaceae > MKUN01. The sequence goes on along the minus strand of DLHG01000009.1, from coordinate 33,416 downwards.
TTTCTTAGGATCCATGGTCATACCGGCCGCATAGAAGTGTCCGCCATAGTTTTCCAGCAGATCACGACACTCATGTATCGCCTCATATACATTGAAACCTGATACAGAACGGGCAGAACCCGTTACTTTCTCGTTAGAAAGAGTGAGTACTATGGTGGGACGGTAATAATGGTCTATCAGACGGGAGGCTACAATGCCCACAACTCCCTTATGCCAGTGCGACTGGTACAACACGGTTGACTTACGGCTTTCCATAGCAAGGTCTCCTTGTATCAGTGCCAGTGCCTCTTCAGTAATATTTTTATCTACTTCTTTCCTGTCTGTATTATCCGATTGCAAGGCCTCTGCCAACGCCAATATTTTTTCTTCGTCTTCTTCTATAAAAAGGTCCACGGCTTTGCGGGCATCATCCATTCTTCCCGCGGCATTAACCCTGGGGCCTATCACAAATACCAGGTCGGCTATATGCATAGGTCTTTGAAAATTGGCCATGCCTTTCAGCGTCTTTATAGAGAGTGATGGTGCTTCGTTTACCTGTTTTAGCCCATAATAAGCCAGTATCCTGTTCTCCCCGTCTATAGGCACAAGATCAGCAGCAATACTGGTAGCCACAAGGTCAAGATATTGATAAGCAGTTTCCATCGGCTGCTTCCATTGTATAGCTAATGCCGATATCAGCTTAAACCCGATACCACAACCACTCAGCTCTTTAAATGGATATTTGCAATCCACTTGCTTAGGATTCAATATTGCTTTCGCAGGAGGAATGTTTTCATCGGGGGTGTGGTGATCACAAATGATCACGTCTATGCCTAGTGATTGCGCATAAGCAACCAACTCTGCAGATTTAATGCCGCAGTCCAATGTTATCAGCAATGTATATCCATTGGCATAGGCATGGTCTATACCTTGTTTAGATACGCCATAGCCTTCCCTGTAACGATGAGGAATATAATAGGCAAGTTCTCCTTTATAATTCTTCCGCAAAAAGGAATATACTACTGCAACAGATGTAGTACCATCTACATCATAGTCGCCATATACCATTATGCGTTCATGCCATTCTATTGCTTCCGATATCCTGTCCACTGCCTTCTGCATGTCCTTCATCAGGAAGGGATCATGTAAATGGGCTAGCTCAGGGCGAAAGAAATATTTCGCCGTATCATAATCATTTATGCCACGAGCCACCAGCAACCTGCACAGTGCAGGATGCACCTTCAGGGCTTCTGTGAGCGCGCTTACTTTATTTTCGTCTGCAGGCTTTAGTGTCCAACGCTTCTCTATCTTATGTCCCAAAATCCAACTGTTGTACTGCATTGTGATAGCTGTTCATCCAGCTATCCAGTTTATTATTAAATGTTTCTTCTTTAGTATTTTCTGCAAAGTCTCCTTCAGCCATTATTTTGCCCAGCAGCTCATCCTGCGCACGTATGCAGCTAAGCGCTGTCTTATAAGGTATGTGGCTGAACGACACCATTTCATACACCGAGATAAATTGCTCCGGGTAGTGTTTGCCCAGTTCTTTCTCTATTTTCTTACGCTCAAGGAACTGCGGGTCAGCAACCTTATCACGCATTTCTATAAAGTTATTCAGCGCCAGGTCAGCAACGGCATCACCATTGGGTTTGCGGCTGTTGTCATACTCATTCAGTATAGTATTCCAGTCACTACCATGCTTGTCTATCAGTGCTGCCAGCACTGTACAATCTTCAAAACCGGCGTTCATGCCTTGCCCATAGAACGGAACGATAGCATGGGCCGCATCGCCTATCAGCGCGCTCTTGTCCTGGTAATGCCATGGTGTGATGTGCGTAGTGATAAGTGACGAAGTAGGATTACTGAAAAAATCTTCCAACAATGTTGGCATCATCGGCACGGCATCAGGGAATTGCATTTTAAAGAAAGCCGTCACCTCTTCTTCTGTCTTTAGCTTGTCGAACGAAGGTTCACCTTCAAAAGGCAGGAACAGCGTACAGGTAAATGTCCCATCTGTATTCGGCAACGCTATCATCATAAAGTTCTTGCGCGGCCATATATGCAGCGCATGCTTTTCCATTTGCACGCTACCCGTAGCATCCGGCGGAATAGAAAGCTCCTTATATCCATGTTCCAGGTAGAAGTGTGAAGCATTCACTCTGTCGCGGGTAGCATAACTACTGCGCAAAGCAGAGTGCGCACCGTCTGCACCAAAGAGCAGATCTGCCTGCACGCTCTTTTGTGCACCGTCAGCTGTTTCAAAGTGCAGCACATTTGCATTCACATCTACTTTAGTACAGCGATGTTCGAAATATATTTTTGCTCCTTGTTCTTCCGCAAGGCTCATCAGTTTCTTATTCAGCTCTCCGCGACTTACAGAGTAGATCGCCTCATTGTTCTTCCCATATTGCTGAAATGCAGCGCTTCCATCTGCCTGGTGCAGGTAGCGTCCGGTCATTGGGATGGCGATCTTTTCCATCTCGTCACGCAGCCCTGCCAGTTCCAATGCTTTCCATCCCCTGGCACTCATTGCCAGGTTGATAGAGCGGCCGGCAGCTATAGTTGCACTACGCATATCGGGGCGGCGCTCATAGATAGTTACATCAAAACCGCGCTTCCTTAATATGATAGCCAATAAAGAGCCAACTAAGCCTGCCCCAAGAATGGTAACTGAACGTGCCATGGAAAAAATTTAGACCAGCAAAATAATTAAAATAGCGGGGAGTACCGCGGTTTTGTCGGTAAGTGACGAATATCAGTTTTATTCAAATGACGTTCTTGTTAAAAAATACTAATACGGCGCAGCTAATACAATAAATTGAGCTGGAAGTTGTTACTTTTACGACCAACTTATCAATCAACCATGCGATTAGCATTCTGGAAAAAGAAAGACTCTGAAAAGCCCAAAAAGAAAAAAGCGGTTTGGCGCGAGTGGCTCGATGCGGCAGTTTTTGCCATTATAGCTGCCACCATCATCCGTACTTTCTTTGTAGAAGCATATACTATACCTACCGGCTCCATGGAAGGCAGCCTGCTGATAAATGACTACCTCTTCGTCAGCAAGATGGCTTATGGCCCCCGCGTACCTATGACGCCGGTAGCCGTACCACTGGTACACAACACTATGCCGATAACTGGCAGCGAGTCATACAGTAAATCTGTGCAATGGGACTACCACCGCTGGTGGGGCTTTGGTGATGTAGAACGCAATGATGTGGTAGTATTCAACTTCCCTCATGGTGATACTGTGATAAAAGGCCAGCCGGAACGCGACTACTATAGCGCCTGCCGGGTTGAAGGTAGGGATAGGGTACTTTCCGGTAATGAAATAATTGTACGCCCCGTTGACAAAACTGACAACTACATCAAACGCTGTGTTGCCGTTCCGGGTGATGTGGTGTCTATTAAAGAAGGTAAATTATGGATCGGTAATGCACCGGCACAGGATTATCCGCACATGAAGACCAGTTACATCATACAGATGCCTCCGGGTGCAGGCTTATCTGAAGAGTTCTTGCTGGAGAATGATGTAAACCTGGATGCAAATGCCAACGATATTATCTCATTGAACAGGGCAGGACAATATGTAGCGCACTTGCAGAAAAGCCAGATAGCTGCATTCAAAGCTATACAGGGCATCTACATAGAACCAATGATAGATAAAGCTGGTGAAGCAGACCCTAGTGTCTTCCCTTTTGATCCGCTACACTACAAATGGAACAAGGACAACTACGGACCTTTGACCATTCCTAAGAAAGGCGCGACTGTTCAGCTCAACGACTCCACTATCGCTATCTACCGCAGGGTGATAGGTGTGTATGAAGGCAATAAGCTGGAAGAACGCAACGGGCAGATATTCATCAATGGCACTTTGGCCAACAGCTATACTTTCAAAATGAACTATTACTGGATGATGGGTGACAACAGGCACAATTCGCTTGATTCCCGCTTCTGGGGCTTTGTTCCGGAAAACCACGTAGTAGGTAAGGCATGGTTTGTTTGGCTCAGCTATGGCAAGGACGGCATGCGCTGGAGCAGGTTGCTGCACGGTATTCACTCACTCGAAGACTAAGAATGAAGCAACTATTCTATCTTTTACTTTTAGCCATCTCTTTCAGCAGCACAGCCCAAGACGTTAAAATGCTGCGGCTGGATACTGATGTCGCTATGGTCTTATATTACAAGGGATATGAGAATGGAGATACTGTTAAGCTGACGAGGAATACCAAAACCCAATTCGGCTTTTTCCCTGCCGGCAAAGTAAAAGTAACTGCGAAAATTGTGAATGATAAAATATCTAAAAACGCCACCCAGTATAAGATAACAACACATGAAGGAAATAAGGAAGTGATCTTATTAAAAGGGCCTCTGTCCGATTTTGATAAGAAAAACGTGAGTTTTGAATTGAAGAAAGAAGGTTTGTTATCGATACACCTCGAATAATGATAGACGAAATGAGCAGAAATTTATTGTTTGCAGTGACACTACTATTTGCCAGCTCTTGCGGCAGCAGCAACGAGGCTTCTGATTCTACAGGCGCAGCTACTGAAGGCAAGAAAGAAGTTTCGGTGGGCAAAAAAGTGTTCATCAACAATTGCATACAGTGCCATGCAATAGCGCAAGACAAGAACGGACCGGCATTGGCAGGTTCTATGCAGCGATGGAATAATGATACAGCTAAGTTGGCATCATACATCAGGAACTCACAAGAAGTCATCAAGACCGACCCTTACGCGCAAAAGCTCTATAAAGATTGGAGCAATATGGTAATGCCTGCCTTCCCCCATCTAAGCGACGGCGAAATAAAAGACATCCTGGAGTATATTGGTAGTGGAGAAGACTAGTTATAGGTAAACCCTATATTCTTCTTAGCAGTAACCTGCACGAAAGGGAAACCTTTTGCAGCGGCTTCTTGTTTCAGCTTTTTCACAGCTTCTTTATCGGTAGCAACCATTTCCGGGGTAACAGGCTTCCTGATATCACCCACAAACGATTGGTATTTCAAACCCGAGATATCATCATTAGGAAGCAATATTCTTACTTTCTCCCAGTCGTCTTTTGATGTCACGATGATCTTAGGACTCATGATGGTCGTTTTCCCGTCTACGTAAACGATCTTCTCAATAGCATACGTACCACATTTCACATTTTCCATTTTCAGATACACGAAGTTTACATTCTCTCCCTCTACGCTCAGCACCTTACCTACTATGGTCTGGCCATTGTGCAGGTATATTTTATCTTCCTGTGCCATAGATAGGAATGGCAAGGTGAGTAAAAACAGGAAAACGGGAACGAATTTGCGGAATATGTACATGTTTTGTTATTGTGGTTCGTAAAAGTATAAATCCGTACCCAAAGCGCTTAGTATTTGCATTATTCTTAACAAATATTTACATACGACCGCGCGGTCCGAAATATGACCATTCTCACCTAACTAATACATTTATTGTTAGTATTTTTACAGCCATTCATTTTAATATATTATATGACGGATACCCCTGTTGTAAAGAAGCCGGCATTGTTTGAAACAGACAAAAAATCTGCTTTAGATGCCATTTCACAAGCACAATTCATAGCGTTTGCCCCTTATATCTTCCAGGCCTCCATATTGCTCCGCGATAAGGGCATATTGAAGGTGGTGGAAGAAAGCCGTGTAAATGGTATTTCGCTGGAAGACGTTGTAACAAAAGTAAATATGCCTCACTATTCAGTGAGGATATTGCTTGAAGCCGGCTTGGGAATAGGGCTGGTGTACAGGAAAGAAGACAAATTCTTCCTGGCAAAGACAGGGCACTTCTTCCTGAACGACCCGATGTCCCGCATCAATACCGATTTCATGCGCGATGTATGCTACGATGGCGCACAAGACCTCGAGCAATCACTGGAAGATGGCAAGCCTCGTGGACTCCGTCACCTTGGTCCATGGGATACGATCTATCAAGGCTTATCTATCCTTCCTGAACCTGCCAATAAAAGCTGGTTCAATTTTGACCACTATTATTCCGACAATGCATTCCCTGAAGCTTTACCGTTGGTGTTCTCCCACAATCCTAAAAAGATCATGGACATCGGCGCCAACACCGGTAAGTTTACTTTGGCTTGCCTTGGTTATAACAGCCAGGTAGAGTTAGGCCTGGTTGACCTACAGGTACAGTTGAATGTAGCGCAAAAGAATATGGAAGCAGCAGGCTATGGCGACAGGGTGAAATACTTTGAGCGAAACATGCTCGACCCTCAAACAAACCTGCCTGAAGGTTACGACATTATATGGATGAGCCAGTTCCTCGACTGTTTCGCTGATGATGAGATAGTAGCCATACTGGAAAAATGCCATCGCGCATTACCTGATAGTGGCAGAGTATATATCAATGAAACTTTCTGGGACCGCCAGCGCTTTGAAGCTTCTGCTTTAAGCCTGCAAATGACCTCGCTTTATTTTACCACAATGGCCAACGGCAACAGCCAGATGTATGACAGCAAAGTATTCCTGGAATTGGTAAACAAAGCAGGCTTCACAGTTGTTAATCAAACGGATAATGTTGGCCTAAGCCACACCATCCTGGAGTTAGTTAAAAAGTAAGAGCACAAAATTTCGCACCTTTTCGTTTTAATATAGTCAAAGTATGAGTATCAATAATGAAGTTGATGTATTGGTAATAGGCGCAGGACCGTCCGGTTCTATTGCGGCTTCTATCCTCAACAAAGCAGGTCTCAAAGTGCAGATCGTTGAGAAGATGTTGTTCCCCCGTTTCGTTATCGGGGAGAGCTTATTGCCCCGCTGCATGGAAGCACTTGATGAAGCGGGCTTATTGGACGCGGTAAAAGCAAAAGGCTTTCAGCAGAAAGATGGTGCTAAATTCGTAATGGGTGATAAGGTCTGCGATTTTAATTTCAACCAGCAACATACTGACGGCTGGAAATGGACATGGCAGGTTCCCCGTGCTGACTTCGATAAAACCCTTGCTGACGAATGTGAAAAAATGGGTGTTGCCATCAGTTATGAAACTGAAGTGACTGCCATCGAAATAGATGAGAAAGGACATTCTGTTACGACAGTTATAACCGCTGATGGAAACGAACAAACCATAAAAGCAAAATTCATTGTAGATGGCAGCGGTTACGGCCGTGTGATCCCTCGCCTCTTTGGCCTGGACAGGCCCTCTACGCAATATCCGCGCAAAACTTTGTTCAGCCACTTGACTGACCCTAAGCGCAACGCGGCCTATGAGCCTAACCGTATCATAGCCATCGTTCACAACCCCACCACATGGATATGGGTAATTCCTTTCTCTAACGGGAATACTTCCGTAGGGTATGTCGGCAACCCTGAATTCTTCGATGACTTTACAGGAGCACCTGATGAACAATTCCGTAAACTGATAGCCGCTGAACCAATGCTGAAAGAACGCTTCGATGAAAGCGATCTGGTATGGGGAGAGCCACGCTCACTGCAGAGCTGGAGCGCCACTACCGACAAATTCTATGGTAAAGGCTTCGTGCTGACAGGTAACGTAACTGAATTCCTCGACCCGATATTCTCTTCGGGTGTAACGCTGGCTTCTGTTTCCGCACAAACTGCCGCCAACCTGGTAATAAAAGAGCTGAAAGGTGAAGAAGTAAACTGGGAAGAAGACTACATGAAATACATGCAGCAGGGAGTGAACGTGTTCCGTACCTATGTGAATGCATGGTACGATGGCTCCCTGTTCAAAATATTCTTCTCCGAGAAACGCACGCCTGAGATAATGGGGCAGATATGTTCTGTACTCGCAGGATATGTCTGGGACATGAGCAATCCTTTCGTAAAGAACCACGAGAAGAATGTGCGTACCCTCAGCCGCTACCTGGAAACAATAAATGCAGCTCCTGCTGAATAGCTTTTAATAAGAACAATATTGCCCGCTTATATTTTAGATCATATCCGCATTAAGAACGGCAACGTCACCAAAAATGGCGTTGCCGTTACTGATAAGATATTTACCGCTCCCGAAGACCTCTACAGGGATCAGGGCTGTAACTATGTTAAGTTCTTTAAGATGGATATCCTCTGCAAATGGGCATGGTTGGCCACAGAGATATTGCTGTCAGATAACGGTGCATTCACCTACGGTGAAATGGACAAGACAAAAATCGCCCTTGTGCTCGCCACCACCGATGGCTGCATAGAAGTAGACAAAAAATACGAAGAGAGTATCGCCTCTATACCCAGCCCTGCGCTGTTTGTTTATACGCTCCCCAATATCATGCTGGGAGAGATATGTATCCGCCACGGATTCAAAGGAGAACAGGCCAGCCTTATTAACAATACATTTGACAGCAACGAATTATACTTTTGGGTAAACGATATTTTAGAGAACCGCGGCATGGAAGCCTGCCTGTTCGGCTATGTGAATGCAGCTAATAACGAACAGGACATTTCACTTTACTGGGCTACTAAAAACAGGACAGGATTAATGCTTAGTCCGGAATCTATACAGCAGTGCTACAACAAATAGTTGTCTTCTCCTGTTTTCGCTCGGTTATCTCATTGTATATTCGCATACCAACAATAGAAACATGGCCCTAAAACCATACATAGTAAATACAGGTATTATCACCGCCATCGGCAACAATACACAGCAATGTAAGGATGCCCTGTTGAGCGGTAAAAATAATATCGGTAAACCCACCCACCTCAAAACTCACTGGGAGTCAGAAATACCGGTAGCTGAGATAAAACTTTCCAATAAAGCACTCGCCGATATGGCGGGTGTAAATGAAGAATGGCCCCGCACTGCCCTTTTAAGTGCAGTTGCAGTAAAGGAAGCATGGCTCCCCTACGCAGAAATAGCAACCGGTTTACGCACGGGCTTCTTCTCTGCTAATACAGTGGGTGGCATGGACCTCACAGAAGGAGTTTACCGGGAGTTCAAAGAAACAGGCACCGTATCAAACATATCTTCAGTCATCAATCACGAATGTGGCGCTATCACAGAACTGGTAGCAAAGCATTTTAAAATAGAGGATTTTGTTACCACTATCAGCACTGCATGTTCTTCATCAGCCAACAGTATCATGATGGCAGCACAGATGATAGAAGCGGGCATGCTGGATATTGCGATAGCAGGTGGCGCGGATAGTTTATCGAAATTCACCCTCAATGGTTTCAATACCTTAATGATACTCGACCGCCAGTCTTGTCAACCTTTCGACAACAATAGGCGAGGTCTCAACCTCGGAGAAGGCGCAGGATACGTTGTATTGATGAATGATAAAGCAATGGCGCAATGCAACGCTACAGCTATATGCACCGTAAGCGGCTATGCTAATGCCAATGATGCTTATCACCAGACAGCTTCTTCCCCCGACGGCATCGGCAACAAACTGGCCATGACACAAGCTATCAGCAAGGCAGGCATACAACCCTCCGACATCAGCTATATCAATCTGCACGGTACAGGCACAGCCAACAATGATAGTTCTGAAGGAAAAGCCATCGAAGGTGTATTCAGCGGCAATGTACCAATGGCTTCTTCTACCAAATCATTTACCGGGCACACACTTGGTGCATCAGGAGGTGTAGAAGCCGTATTCAGCGCTATAGCTATCCGTGATGGTGTTGTATTCCCCAATATGCGCTGGGAAACACAAATGGAAGATGTGAACTGGAAACCTGTCACCGAATTACAAACAGGTATTGCAATAGACCATGTCCTGTCCAATTCATTCGGATTCGGTGGCAATTGTTCATCTCTTGTTTTTTCAAAAAGTTAAGAATGGATATTTATATAAAAGGAACGGGCATCATCAGTGCAGCAGGAGACAATAGTGAAGGAACTTTTTTACATGAGCCTCCAACATACGACACCGATAAGCTACTCAGCAAAGAACCCAACTATACGGCATATATACAACCCATGCAGCTTCGCCGTATGAGCAAAGCTGTACGCATGGGCATAGGCGCTTCCAGGATGGCCATGCAACAGGCGGGCGTCGAAAAACCGGATGCTATGTCTTTAGGCACAGCTATGGGTTGCCTGCAAGACACGGAACATTTCCTGGCAAAGATGGTGACTCAGGAAGAGCAAATGCTTACGCCTACTTCTTTTATACAATCTACGCACAATACTGTCGGCGGGCAAATAGCTTTATTGGCTGGTTGCTACGGGCACAACCTAACTTACGTTCATCGCGGCCATTCTTTTGAGCACGCTATGATAAATGCCCAACTATATCTGAACGACCATCCTACTCACAACATTCTTGTTGGCGGCATTGATGAACTGACAGACAGCAGTCTGCAAGTAATGAAGGCTACTGGCGTATACCGCAAAGCAAATAGTACAGAACAAATACTCAACACCAATGAGCCCGGTAGTCTCGCAGGTGAGGGCGCAACTTTTTTTGTGGTAGACAAAAACCCATCAGAAGGCAGCTTGCACATCAAAGGCATCGGTATCTCCACCCCCGAAGACACAGCAGCAGCTGCAGCACAGCTGGACAAGTTCATGCAACAACAGGGGCTATCTAATACTGATATTGACCTTGTTATGTCAGGATGGAATGGAAATAGCAGCGGTAAAGAATTTTACGACAATATAAATGAACGCTTCTCTGCTTCAAGTATTGCCGGGTTCAAACACTTGTCAGGTGAGTATGCCACGGCATCTGCGTTCGGACTAGGAATGACAATGGAGATAGTAAAGCACGGTGCTGTTCCTGCACACATGCTGCTGAACGGCAAGCAACCCAAAGCACTAAAGAACATCTTATTGATCAATAGCTACGGACATTACCTGAGCATCTGGCATATAACAGCCTAAGTAATACTCCTGAAGACGGTATAGCGAAGCAGCATTTCCAACGCGAGGCATATCAATGCCAGTGCAGCAAACGGGAAGAATAATTCTGCATATCGCTTATAAGAACTGATCTCTACTTCTGATTTTTCCAGTTGATCTATTTCCTTATAGACATTGTCCAGCGATCGGTTATCGGTAGCGCGGAAATACTTGCCACCTGTCTCACCGGCTATTTTTCGCATCAGCGGCTCGTCTATCTGCACAGGAGCCATCGCCATTTGTATGCCTGTCGGCGTTTGCACCGGGCTCAATGCCTGGCCTATGGTACCTACGCCTATGGTATATACCCTTATCTTGTAAGCCTTTGCTATTTCCAATGCTGTCGCCGGATCTATTAGCCCTGTATTGTTCACACCGTCTGTCATCAGGATGATCACGCGGCTCTTTCCTTTTGTATTGCGCAGGCTTTGTACTGCCGTGGCCAGCCCCATACCTATAGAAGTACCATCCTGTAGCATACCACTCTTCACAGAGGCTATCTGGTCTTTCAGCACATGGTGGTCTATGGTGATAGGGCATTGTGTAAAGCTCTCACCTGAAAATATCACGAGTCCCAACCTGTCTGTCGGTCTTTGGTCAACAAAGCTCAAAGCTACTTTCTTCGCTGCCTCTATACGGTTAGGTTTAAAATCTTCTGCCAGCATACTGCCCGAGATATCCATGCTGAGCACTATATCAATACCCTCGCTGTCTATGCTCTCGGTCGTATTGCTGCTTTGTGGCCTCGCCAAGGCGATGATAATGCCCGCAAGCCCTATCATCCTCAGCCACACAAGTAGCGGACGGTAGCGCACCCGCCAGCTTGGCTTCACTCCTTTCACTCCGGCTATGGTAGTGAGGCGCATAGAAGGATGATTCTTCTTCCTGTTCTTGTTCTGCCACCATATCAATACAGGTATCAACAGCAGTAACCCTAAAAATAAAGGGTGCGCGAAGCTTAGATATTTCCAGTCCATCAGGGCTTTCATGATGCTTGCTCAGGATTAGTAGTTACAACAGGTTTCGTATTATACACAAATTGTTTGGCGTTCTCAAGCGCCCGCATATGCTCCGCCGGCAGTGGTTGCGCACGGGCAAACTTGGCAAGATCGGCCGTATAGAGAATGCTCGCCAGTATATCGTGCTGGCTGTTCATTTCTTTATGATGCCTTACTTTGGTTAGTATCTCATCTGTGGTCAGTTCCAGCATCGCTGTCCGGAAACGTTCTTCTATATATACTCTCAGCACATCGGTTAGTTCGGTATAATACAGTTTCACACTTTCCACAGAGCCATTCATCCACAGCTTCCTTCCTTCCAGTTCGTTCAGCAGGCGAATGTACTTTTCCGTGATGGTCTCCACCGGGCCTGTCGGTTCTTGTACCGGTATAGGTACTTTCTTGTTCTTCCGGAAATAATACACCACAAAAGCCGTTAACAATACCAACACTATCCCACCTATTATCAGCCAGATATAGTCCTTCCATGTCGACTTCACCTGCATGATACCTTTGATGCCCACAAAGCCTTTGCTTGTATCAACAGCTACCGTTTGCACTAACAAGGAGAAAGAGTCTGTTTGTATCACATAAGGCTGTGTACCACTCGCTATCACAGAGAATTGAAATGGCGGTATCACATACATACCTGAATCAAAACCTGTTACCAAGAGACGTTGCCTTAGCGTAACTATATCACCTTGCTTCGTGGTATCTATCCTGCCCTTCTCCACTACTTCCAGTGTATTAAAGGTATCGGGTATCGCAGCCCATTGCAGCGTGCCCGACTTGCCATTGTGTATCACTTCTATAAACAACCGGGCCTGGTCACCAACAGCTATCTTGTTCACATCAAGTTTAGCACTCACAGAAGACTGCTGTGCGATAGCCACACTATGGCCCGTAAGCCACAGACATATGAATAGGATCGTTTTCTTTATCGTTGTTCTCATGCTTGTTACCTTCCTTTAAAAAAGCCCTGTAACATTTTTACATAATCTTCATCAGTGCGAAGATGCATCAGCGATGCCCCACACTTCCTGAATGCCTGGTCGCAATATTTTTTGTGCTTATCAAAGGCAGCCGCATATTGTATACGCACTTTCTTATCGTCAGTATCCAGCCATTGCAGCTCTTTGGTCTCCGAGTCCATCACCTGTACCAGTCCTGCTGATGGCAGTTCCTTATCATATCTGTCATACACCTGTATCCCTACTAGATCATGACGACGGGCCGCCAGTTGCAAAGGCAACTCATAGTTGCTGCTTATAAAATCACTCATCAGCACCGTTATCGTGCGCTTCTTCTGCACATTATTCAGATATTCAAGCGCTACACGCACATTCGTAGTTCCCGTCTGTACAGGCTCAAGGGCTATGAGCTCCCTGATGATGCGCAGTATATGGCTACGTCCTTTCTTCGGCGGGATGAACTTCTCCACCTTATCGCTGAAGAATATCACACCAACTTTATCATTATTGGTTGCCGCTGCAAAAGAGAATACAGCGCTGATCTCCGTGATCAGTTCACGCTTCAACCTCTGTTGAGAACCAAACTGAGAGCTCGCACTGATATCTACCAACAGCATCACTGTCAGCTCACGCTCTTCTTCAAATACTTTTACAAATGGGTGGGAGAAACGGGCAGTTACATTCCAGTCGATGTTCTTTACATCATCACCATGCTGGTATTCACGCACTTCACTGAAGGACATACCGCGCCCCTTAAAGGCAGAATGGTATTCTCCTGCAAATATGTGGTTACTTAGTCCCTTGGTTTTTATCTCTATCCGCCTGACTTTCTTTAAGATCTCAGCAGTAGTCATAGTTCAAATCAAAAAATCAAAAACTGTAACTTATTCGAGCATAATAGGTTAACTCATTTTTAGCTTAACCCATTATCCTGATTTCAAATAAGGTATCGCAAATGTAACAGTTCCAAACTTTATATGGAGGGGGAAATTGCTTAAAGTTTTCTGAAAAATTTGCCCACTGGCACAACTATTTAACCCTAGCTTTGCATAAAATCAACATCTGATGTCATTAAAAACAACTCTCAGCATTTTCACCTTTTCAGCAGGCGCGCTGTTCGCGGCTTCCTGTGGTGATAGCAACAACGACCAGTCAGGCAATACCGATACTGTGCAGGTAACCACTCCTGCCCCTGCAGAAATAACGCTCAGCGATGTACCTGCCTCTCCGGAATTCCCACTGGCACAGCTTTCTATCAGCTCTGTAACTGCTGAAAAACAAGGCGCGGATTCAGTGAAGGTTACTTTCAACTACGCTGTAAAGAACTACGAACTGAAAAGCCAGACTGCCGACGCAGAAGGCAAACAGTGCAATAATTCAGCTCAAGGCCAGCACATCCACTTTATCCTGGACAATAAGCCTTATGCAGCCCTGTATGAGCCTAAGCACACCGTTACTATACCACTGAACAGCGACGAACACTATGTTATGTCGTTCCTCAGCCGCTCTTATCACGAGTCGGTAAAGTCTAAAGGCGCTGCTTTGGTGTATCACTTTAAGCTTGATGCGAAAGGTAAAATTGAGAAGCTGGCAGACCCAACTACCCCAATGGTATTCTATAGCCGCCCCAAAGGTGACTACTTAGGCAAAGACACTGAAAATGTACTGTTTGACTTCTACGTATGGAACGCTACCCTAGGTGCTGACTATAAAGTAAACGCCAAAATAAACAGCGGCGACCAGGAGAAGATAGTAGATGTAACAACCTGGAAAGCACAGTTCATCCATGGCTTAGCTATGGGCAAATCCAGCATCACCCTGACATTGATGGACAAAGACGGCAAAGCCGTAGAAGGCCCTATGACAACAGTTACAAGGGAATTCAACCTCTCCCAGGATGAACCAATGAAATAAATAACCACTTTGGATATAAATAAGAGAGCAGCACTAGTGCTGCTCTCTTATTTATATCTTAGTCCCCCTTTAGGAGGCGGAGGGGGCTTCCGGGTTTGGGACTTTACGCCACCGCCTTTTCCTTCTCCTTATTATCCAGATTCTCAAATACCGAATTGTTGCTGATAAACTCCGGCACAAGGTCTTTCATCTGCTCTACCGTTTCTACAGAGTAGTGCTTCCGCGCGCTGGCTATCATCTTCTCTATATGATCTTTCACCTCGGGGTAGTTGTATTGGCGCACACTAGCTATCATTATCTTGTCGTGATACGTAGGCTGCGTGTTCTCAGAATTGTTCAGCAGTTCCTCATACAGCTTCTCGCCCGGCCTTAAGCCTGAGAATTCTATTTTCACGTCCACATCAGGCGTTTTACCCGAGAGGCGTATCATCTTGCGCGCAAGGTCTACGATCTTCACGGGCTCACCCATATCAAACACAAATATCTCTCCGCCATTACCCATCACCCCTGCTTCCAGTACAAGTCGGCATGCCTCAGGTATAGTCATAAAATAGCGGGTTATCTCCGGGTGGGTAACAGTTATTGGGCCACCTCTTTCCAGTTGTGCCTTAAATCTCGGTATCACCGAACCATTAGAGCCCAATACATTACCAAAACGCGTCGTAACAAACTTCGTAGGATAAGCCATACCTTTTAGCTTCGATTGGTTCCCCTTATCACTGATGTATTCAAAAAGGCTCTGACTGTATATCTCCGCTATTCGCTTCGATGCGCCCATGATGTTGGTCGGATTCACCGCCTTATCAGTGGAAATAGTAACGAATTTTTCCACACCATTAGCCACTGCGAGGTCTGCTAATGTCTTAGTACCCAGCACATTATTAATGATGGCTACAGATGGGTTATCTTCCATCATCGGCACATGCTTATAAGCCGCTGCATGGAATACTATATCAGGATTGTAGGTCTCAAACAGGTTCTCCATGCGTTGATAGTCGCATACATCACCCATATAGGCCTTGTAGTTAGCACTTTTAAAATTCTCGTTCAGCTCCAGTGTCAGGTCGTGCATCGGTGTCTCTGCCTTATCACATAGTATAATGAGGGATGGATAATAGTTCGTCAGTTGTCTTACTATCTCACTACCTATAGATCCAGCCGCACCGGTCACCAGTATTTTTTTACCGCGCAGTTCTCCGTCTATTTTATCATTGCTTATATTAATTACAGGGCGCTCCAGCAGGTCCTCGATATTAATGTCTTTCAGTTGTTGCAAGTTCAGCGTACCATTCAGCCATTGTTCTATTGGTGGCACTTGCTGCACACGCAGTCCGTAGTTCAGGCTTATATCAACAAGGTAATTCAGCTTTGGCTTGGAGATCTCCCTGTTCGCTATAATGAGCATATCTATACCATCCTGCTTCAGCTTCCTGAAATCATCTTCGTTGATGCCATATATCGGCATCCCATCCATCACACGGCCCGTCACGGCATGGTTATCATCCATAAAGGCCGCCACATGCAGCTCTCCATTGCTCAGGTCGTTGATCACTTTCTTCGTCATCATACCTGCCTCGCTGGTATCGAAAATGGCCACCTTGGTCTTCACACGCTCTATCTGCTTCTGTTGGTAGAAACTATTAAAGAAGTGTTTGATACCAAGCCGGTAAGAGATAAGTGTAAAATTGGTAGCAAACCAATATATACCTACCACAGCTTTAGGGAAAAGCAATGTAGCATGTGGTGGCTGGTTCAGTATCAGGTTAATGACATAATAAATGAGGGAGGCAAGTGAGTTAACTATAATGAGCCTGTAAGCATCTTCGATATTGGTATACCTTATGATACCCGCATAGCTCTTAAAGATGTAGAAGAGTGTACCACTCACCACAAGCGATAACCCCAATATCAGGTTGAGGTCGAAACGGGCCATCTCTGACCAGTCAAAATTGAATCTCAGGGCAAAAGCCAGGAAGATCGAAAATTGAACAAAAAAGATATCTACCAGGAATATCAACCACCTGGGCAGAATTCTTATCCTATACTGCATATATATGTTTACGGTTCGTTGTTCTCTGCGATTGATAGGGCAGGAAAAAATATATAGCTGAAACCTCTCTGGATGTTAAAGTACAAAATTAAGGCATTTACCCGTCTTTATTTTAACGAAATTTTAAGTCGCTCTCCTGTTAAGAAAAATTACATGTTTTTTGAATAAACATTAACACTTAAAATTATAACGCTTGCCGACATATGTAATACTTTAGCGGCGATGAAATCTACCCAGCACACTAAGGGAGGGCTTGTACATAATACTATATCACAACTGCGAAAGTCGTTTATACTTGTAAATGGTGCTATCGCTTTTTTCTTCCTTCTATACATGATACAGGCTTATGTACTGTATCAACGTTCCAATACGTCTGACCTTCTTGTCAACCATACCAATGATGCACTCTCCACTATAAAGTCTGCTGAGTCGGATTTTATAAAAATGGAAGCTGCTATTAATAAATATGCCCTGCACGGAGATGTTACTTACCTCCAATCATACCAGGATGCGGCCAACGCTGCCAATAAGCACATAGAATACCTCACAAAGCTAACGAAAGACAACCTGCTCCAGTCCACCAGGGCCCGGGAGTTACAACGCCTCGCTAATGAAAAGCGGGTATTAATTACCGGCATCATAGCTAACACTTCCGGTGGTTTCTCTAACATAAAAGATAAATTGACAGAAAGTAGCTTCACCAACCTTTCGGAACGGATATACAATGCTATAAATGCATTATACACCACTGAAAATGAATTACTTACCCAACGAACTGAGGACAACAGGTACTATAGTAAGTCGCGCGTAGTATTTTCTGTTATCAGCTATATTCTGCTAAGTATCTTCCTTATTCTCACCATTTACAAGATCAATCAGAATATCCGCAAAAGAACACTGGCGGAAGAACGTGCTCGCCTGAATGAAGCCAAGTACAAAGTGCTGGTAGAAGACTCCGACCTCACTATGCTTGTAATAGATGCGGCAGGCAGTATAAAATTTGCTAACAAGAACGTAGAAAAACTCGTTGGCTTCGACGCTAAAGAGCTCATCGGGTTCTCTCTGATGGAGGCCGCACCCCGTAAGTTCAAAGAAAATGTCAGACATGTCCTGGACTCGATCAACAGCACAGGCACGTTCAACAGCACTTTAGAGCTACAGATATTTACCAGCACCGGCACCAAATGGGTATCGTGCAGGGTATTCCCTGTAACCCACGAAAGCGACACGCCTGATGAATGGCAAGTTGTGATATGGGACTTTGATGAAGAAAAAAAGCTGCAATTGGAAATTGACGGGATGGAAGAAGAACGCCGTACAGAACAAAAACTGGTGCAAAACATCCTGGACAATATCCCTTCAGTCATCTTCCTGAAAGATACAGAGGGGAAATATGTACTGGTCAATCAGAAAATGGAAGAAGTTTTCGGTATGACCGCTGCTGAGATCATTGGTAATACTGACCTCCAATTAATTGACGATAAAGCCCGCTACCTGGAATTTAAATATTCAGATGACAAGGTGCTCATACATAAAACCACCAATAGCTTCGAAGACGTAGTGGATTATGGCGATGGCAAAGTGGAGTACTACTGGATCACAAAGTTCCCGCTACTGGATGCAGAAGGAAATGTAAAACATATTTGCGGCCTCGCTACCGACATCACCGAACGCAAGGAAGGCGAGCTGAAACTATTGCAAGCCAAGAAAGATGCAGAACAGGCACGTGCAGCACAGGAATCGTTCCTCGCCAATATGAGCCACGAGATACGCACACCTATGAATGGTATCATTGGTATGGGTAACCTGCTGTTGAGTACCGAACAAAACGACGAGCAAAAAGACTTTACGGAAAACATCCAGGAATCTGCACGAAACTTGCTGGCTATCATCAACGACCTTCTCGATTTCTCCAAAATAAAATCAGGCAAGTTCCTTTTTGAGAATGCACCGTTCAAGCTGCGCCAGACAATCAAAAAAACTCTTTATCCCCTACAGTTCAAAGCTGAAGAGAAGCTCATTACGCTGAACACTCATATAGACAATTCCGTACCTGACATATTATTAGGCGATGGGCTTCGTCTGCAACAGGTAATGATCAACTTGATAGGAAATGCGATCAAGTTCACTACCAAGGGTTATGTAAATATCAACGTCTCAGCAGGCGAAGAGAATGCAGGCTATATAGACCTCCAGATAGAAGTAACGGACACCGGTATCGGTATTTCTGAAAATAAACTTGATTACATCTTCGAAAGCTTCACCCAGAATAACGTGAACACTTCGCGCAAGTATGGTGGAACCGGCCTGGGACTGGCAATCGTAAAACAACTGGTAGAGTTGCAGCAAGGCCATGTATGGGTGAGCAGTACATTAGGCAAAGGCTCTACCTTCACAGTCCTGATACCTTACAGAATAGGCGAAGACCTGCAGGTAAAAGAAACCCGGAGCAACAGGATACAAGGCCACGAGAACGAGACACTCCTTGATGGCATCAGTGTACTGGTGGCAGAAGACAATATGATCAATCAGAAGGTCGTGAAGAATACCTTACAGAAACAGGGAGCTACAGTACAAATAGTAAACAATGGTCGTGAAGCAATCAATACGCTTCAACTTCACGACTACGATGTGGTACTGATGGACCTGCAGATGCCGGAAATGGATGGCTATAAAGCGACTAAATACATTCGCGAAATACTTCGAAAAGATGTTCCTATATTAGCAATGACTGCCGATGCCCTGAAGGGCGAAGCCGAGAAATGTTTTGATATAGGGATGAGTGGGTTTATCTCAAAACCTTTTGAACCACGGGACCTCTATCATCAAATATTACAGGTAACAAGCGACAGAAGATTACAATCCGATATAACACCGGAGGAAATGGCCGACAAAAAAACTGAGCTGGTTGATCTCAGCTTCTTATATGAGCTTTCTGACATGGACGCTAAGTTCATTTCAGACGTACTGAATATCTTCCTCGACACTATGCCGGAGGGCTTAGAGAAATTAGACCACCTGCTTCAGGAGAAAAACGACTGGGAAGCCATATCAAAGCAAGCCCACTTCCTGAAGTCAAGCACCAGCGTTGTCCGCATAGGCGATATGTTCGACAAATTGCACAGTATAGAAAAAATGGCTAAAGAAGAACCGATAAATGAGCCTGTTATCGTTCAGCTTTTCGCTGACATTCAGTCTATGTTCTCTGAAGCACACCCAACGCTCATCAGCGAGAATCAACGTTTCAAAACAAAAGTTACGGCATAAATATAGTTAGCGTATGTACGGCTTTTCGCCGTCAGCACGCGCTGTAGGGGCAATCCCTTGCGGTTGCCCGGCTCGCGCGTAAAGCAAACAACATAATACTCCCCCTTTGAAGGGGGCTAGGGGGATGTCGGCTCGCGAAGAACAGATAATATATTCCCCCTTTTAGGGGGTAGGGGGCAAATCATAAAAAAACGGGGCGACACATAGTCGCCCCGTTTGCCTTATAGTGATAGGACTGAAATATTATTATACTCCGCCAAACCTCAATCCTATGCTGAAAGGATGCTGGGCAAGGGCAGTTTCATGTAGTGATGTCAGTTGGTAACTGGCATATATCCTGAATACACCACTCACACCTATCTCCCCTGTTACACAGGCATTAAAATCATTGAAGTTGAATGCGTCATGGTTCTTTTGCTTGCCTCTCTCCGCCGATATTTGCTTTGTCCATGAGCTGATCCTATACCCGCCTGTCACACCCGCACCATAAACTATCCATGTTCCTTTCGCGATCTTTGTTTTCGCGGTAAATGCCAGTGGTACACTCAGGTAAGTAAAGCCCAGCTTGTTCTTGTCAAAATCCAAACTATCAAGATATACTTCAGGCGTTGTGTTATTCAGGTAGCTGATATCTTTAGTAAAGCGGAAGTTATACATCTGTAATCCAATACCGCTCGACACATACAGCTTCTGCCCGTTTGTCTTCATCAGCCTGGCTTTAAAAAGGATCGGCCACACATTCACGTTCCACGACTTACCTGTTCTCAGACTGAAAAGCTGGTCGTTTTTCATGTTTGCCGGCACGTTCAGAAAACTTTGCGCTGCCGCTGAAGTATAGTCTGTTTTATCTTGCAGCGTATTGATACCTATATCCACTGCAGCATAAGTAAAGTCAAACTTCTTTTCTACTTTTTTCAGTTTTACAGAATCGCTTTTCCGCACATAAACGCCATCTTTCGCATCCTCTTCCATATTCTCCACTTTTATCCCTTCATTGCTGATAGATAAGGATTTACGTTTGGCCTTCTTGCCATCATCATTTTTATCTTCTTCCTGTGCAGAGGCTGCAAAGCTTATCATAAGCGCCGCCATTAAACAATATACCAGTTTCATAATTCTATGTTTTTAAAATCTGATTGTAAATATTTCTTTCTTTCCCAGTTTCACCGCCAGGTCGGTATTTTTTATGTTATCTCTTACTTCTTTTACTCTGTCTACCTGCGCAGTTATCGCTTCGCCCAGCATATTCAGGCCTTCTTTCCTGTCTTCACTGATAGGTAGCCATGCGAGTGCTTCGCGCTCAGGCTGTATAGGGGCCGGCTCTTGTGTCTTTGGCAGTACCGGTATGGCAATGGCCTCATATTGTACTGTATTCCTGTTAGCAGGTAGTTTATCAACCGTTGCTATTTCCAGTCTCTCAGGTACGTCTGCCTCTTTCCCTTTCTTTTCTTCCTTTACATTGGCCACTTCTATCTTATGTGCAGGCACAACAGGCATTACTTTATTTTCTCTCTTCTTTTTTTCTTCTTGTACTATTACTTCTTCTTCCTGTTCCGGTGCTGACACTGCAGTATCAACGCTCTTTGCTATTGGTGTGTTTGTATGTTCTACTGTATCTGTTACAGCTATATTGTTGTCGGTATCATCACCTGTCCATTTCATCACGCCTAAGGCTATCAGTAGTGCCAGTCCCGCAGCCGCGCCGTAGCGGAACCAACCTGTGAAATTTATCGTCCTGCCGCCTGGCTCTTTGCGCAATAGGCTTTCCTTATTTTCAAATACCTGTGTAGTGTCGGGCATCAGGCGCACGTTCTCATAAAGACTCAATTCCTCGCGCAATTCCGGGTGCAGCTGCATAAATGCTCCCAGCTCTGCCTGCCCCGCGGTGTCCAGTTCCCCGTCCACCAGCAGAACAATGTATTCTTCATAATTCTCCAAAGTCACCATAGCTATCCTTTTAAATAACATTTTCCACGCGCACCAGGTATTCCTTCAATACTTTCCTCGCCCTGTGCAGGTACACTTTCACCTGCGAGTCTGAGAGTTCCGTGATCTTAGCTATTTCTTCATAGCTATATCCTTCGTAGTCTTTCAGTAATACCAAAGCTCTTGCCTTCTCATCCAGTTGTGCCAGCGCGCGTTCCAGCACTCGTTTCAGATCGGGGTTGCTTTGGGTGTAAGAGCTGGCGGGTTCAGGTAATTCTTCCGCGTAGGTAATCCTTCCTTTTTTCCGGTATGTATCTACTGCCTGCCTGTAGGTTACCTGGAAGAGGAAAGCCTTTCCTTTCTCTAATGCCACATCCTGCCTTTTTTGCCATAATACCTCGAAACTGCCTTGTACAACATCTCTTGCGTCCTCCTCGTGGCCGGTACATTTGCAGGCAAAACGGAAAAGTGCATCCGCCCACTGGTTTACGCAAACATTGTACTCCTTAACATCCATTCCTATAGTATATCGTCACTTCTTGAAAAAAGTTACAACTCTTTCAAAAAAACCTGTAAAAAGCCACTTTTACCTGCTAAACACAGTCTTTGACCGCAAAAGTACCGCGCAAAAACCTGTTTTTCACACCCTTCTATATACATATACACTCATTTATACCAACATGCGTCCTAAAGGTCGTAACTTTGCTCCCCGCACATTTTGGCTGCGGTATTGACAAATGAGAAAAGATTCTAATAGTAACAAGCCGGGTTCAGACAGGTTTAAGAAAGATAGCGGTGGCCGCTCAGGAAGAGATGGTGACAAAAAGCCATCTTTCAGGAAAGATAGTTCGGACAGGCCTAAGCGTAGGGACGATGATAGTGACCGCCCTAAGCGTTCTTTTAATAAAGACGATGGTGATAGACCAAAACGCTCTTTCGACAACGACAGGCCAAAGAGGTCTTTCGATGGCGATAAACCTAAACGCTCATTTGGTAAAAGGGATGAAGGTGGTGATGACCGCCCGAAACGCTCATTTGATAACGACAGGCCAAAGAGGTCTTTCGACGGTGACAAACCTAAACGCTCATTTGGTAAAAGGGATGAAGGTGGCGACGACCGCCCGAAACGCTCATTTGATAACGACAGGCCAAAGAGGTCTTTCGATAGTGACAAACCTAAACGCACATTTGGTAAAAGAGATGAAGGTGACAACGATCGCCCGAAACGCTCATTTGATAACGACAGGCCAAAAAGGTCTTTCGATAGTGACAAACCTAAACGTTCATTTGGTAAAAGGGATGAAGGTGACAACGATCGCCCGAAACGCTCATTTGATAACGACAGGCCGAAGAGGTCTTTCGATGGCGACAAACCTAAACGCACATTCGGTAAAAGAGATGAGGGTGGGGATGACCGCCCAAGACGCGATTACGACAACGATAGGCCAAAGAGGTCTTTCGATGGCGACAAACCTAAACGCTCATTCGGTAAAAGGGATGAAGTAGGTGATGAGCGTCCGAAACGTGACTACAAAAGCGATAAGTCAAGTAATTTTTCCGATAAAGATAAAGGCAAGCCTAAAAAGAAGCGCACGTTCGCCGATACTATGGACGACGCCTTCAACAATAAGTTGCCTGAAACTGCCGAACAAAAAGAGGAAAAACGCAAGAAGAAAGAAGCAGAACCTAAGCAGGAAGAAGAAAAAGAAGTAAAGGGTTTAGCTAAAAAACCAAAGCAAAATTCTTTCGACCGTTCTGTAGGCAAGATACGTACTACCCGCGGCACCGATATGGATGCTTATGTAGAAAAGAAGGCAAGCAAAGCCGATGATACCGAAAAACCTAAGAAGGTAAAAAAGATAGCTGAGGACGGAGAAGAAGAATTAGACATTGATAATGGTGAAGCAGGTGAACTGATGCCGCTGAACAAATACATCTCCCACAGTGGCGAGTGTAGCCGCCGCGAGGCAGCCGAGCTGGTAAAGCAAGGTAAAGTAAAGGTAAATGGCACGTTGATAACAGACCCCGGTCATAAGGTAACCAAAGAAGACCAGGTAACCGTAGCAGGCAAGAAAATGGTGTTACAGTCTGACCACGTATATATACTACTGAACAAACCCAAAGGCTTTATCACTACTACCGACGACCCTGAAGGCCGTCGCACCGTGATGGACCTGGTAGAAGAAGCTGAAGCAGACCGCATTTTCCCCGTAGGCCGACTGGATAGGAATACTACCGGCTTACTCTTGATGACCAACGATGGTGCGCTGGCGCAAAAGCTGTCACACCCAAGCAACAGCATCAAGAAGGTGTACCAGGTAACACTGGATAAGAACCTCACCAAAGCCGACTTCGAGAAAATAGCCAACGGGCTGGAACTGGAAGATGGTCCGGTAAATGTGGACGAGATAGCCATGCTGGAAGAAAAGAACGAAGTAGGCGTAGAGATACACAGCGGACGTAACCGCATCGTTCGCCGCATATTCGAACACTTAGGCTACCAGGTAGAAAAGCTGGACCGTGTAATGTATGCAGGCCTCACCAAGAAGAACCTGCCCCGCAGCAACTGGCGCTACCTTACCGAAAAAGAAATAATCTTACTGAAACATTTTAAAAGTTAAATAAAGCCCCTAAGGGGCTTTATTTTTGTGTACCATGCTGATAACCGCAACACAAATACACGACGGCGAAAAATTCCTCCCCGAAGGTTCCGTAATAGAACTGGACGATAACGGAACCATCATCGCCATTCACGATGCATCAGGAAAATCAGATGCCACTTTCTATGAAGGCATCCTCTGCCCCGGCTTCGTGAATGTACACTGCCATATGGAGCTCTCCCACATGAAGGGCGTAGTACCGGAGCATACCGGACTGATACCTTTCCTAAAACACATCCCCACTTACCGCGATAAATTCACAGAAGAACAAAAGACAACTGCCCGTCACGAGGCCTACACCGAAATGTACAACAACGGCATAGTAGCCATCGGTGACATTGCTAACACTACAGATACGTTAGATGTCCGTGCACAGGACAAAATGCACATCCACACCTTCATCGAAAGCCTCGGCTTCACCGAAGAACGTGCCGAAATGATGCTCGGTTTTGCAGACACTACTTACAAAGCATATGCGTCACAGGAAGCAAAAGAAAAGATACTCCGTCAGTCAATAGTACCCCACGCGCCCTACTCGGTATCTCCGTCTTTATTCAAGTTAATCAACAGTCATACTCCTCAATCCCTCATCTCTATTCACAACCAGGAAAGCGAGGCCGAACATTATTTCTATCTAAACAAAGAAGGCGCAGTAAATGAGTTGCTGGCCATGCTCAATATTAATACCGATTTCTTCCAACCCTCAGGAAAATCATCGCTACAAACCTACGTCCGGTATTTCGAGAAGGAACACTCTTTCATCTTTGTACACAATACATACACAGGCATTGAAGATGCCGCTATAGGCTCGGGAACATTCGCGCAGGCATACTGGTGTCTCTGCCCCAATGCCAATATGTACATCGAAAATCGTCTACCAGATATCCCGATGCTGAGAAGCGAACAACGCAACATCTGCATCGGCACAGACAGTCTGGCATCCAATCACAAGCTATCCATCCTCTCAGAACTGCAAACCATCAATAAACACTACCCCGAAATAGGCTGGGAAACACTCCTCCGCTGGGCAACATCCAACGGCGCCAATGCCCTCCGCATGGCTGATGTTATAGGCAATATAAAACCGGGCACACAACCGGGCATAGTGCAGGTTAGTGTGAATGGGATAGCTAAGCGAATTGTTTAATTTTACGCTTTATGAACAACGTATATAAACCGATTTTTTGGGGGCTATTCTTATTATTTTTCTCATGTAAAGATCTGGTACCACAAAGTTCACAGGTAAAGAATATAGACTCAATATTAACCAATAACCCTCGACCTCCGGCAGATACCGACGATTATAACTGGCAAGAAAATTTCCATTTAACGCATAACCCCGAAAAGGACACAATAGCTGGCAAGCCTGTGTCTTATTATATTAATAGAAATGATTGCCATTATTTAGCTGTGAATTTCTACTATGGGAAATACAGACCCTCGGACAATGATTCCACAGAAAAACTCTTATCCCTGGCAATTACAAAAAACAAACAACTAAGGCCTTTTTACAGATGGTGTTTAGAACGAACTCTGGAATTTTCAGATGGCGCTTTGGGGGAATATACGGGTGCGCCAGCACGGAATTACATTGAAACATATCCCAAAGAGTTTCTCACACATATCGGACATGACACTGCATACACGTATTATAAAGAATGGATAAGCGCTATCAGTTATAGCGGATTTTACGAAAATGAAAACTTCAGCGATCAAGTGAATATCAAAAAAAACTTCCTGACTACAACAAAAATGAATTGTAGCGATTGTAATGAGCAGGAAGTACAACTTATCGAGAAAATAGCTTTTGATAGTTTCAAACAAACAGAAGAGGAGTAAGCATAGCTTACTCCTCTTTATACTTTTTCAAATCCTTTTCTATGCTACTTGCTCCTTTATCACCCCCAGCTCCTTACCCACTTTGGTAAAGGCTGCAATCGCCCTGTCCAAATGCTCCCGCTCATGCGCCGCCGATATCTGCACACGTATACGCGCCTGTCCTTTCGGCACTACCGGGAAGAAGAAGCCGATCACATAGATGCCCTCTTCCAATACCTTAGCAGCCATTTGCTGCGCCAGTACCGCATCATACAGCATGATCGGCGCTATCGGGTGTGTACCCGGTTTTATATCAAATCCCGCTTCCGTCATTTTACTACGGAAGTACAGTGTATTTTCTTCCAGCTTGTCACGCAGTGCTGTTGTCTCGCTCAGCATGTCCAGTACCGCTATAGAAGCACCTACTATTGCAGGGGCCAACGAGTTGGAGAATAAATACGGTCTGCTGCGTTGGCGCAGCATTTCTATTATTTCTTTCTTACCGCTCGTAAAGCCGCCCGATGCACCACCCAGCGCCTTACCCAGCGTACCCGTAATGATGTCTATCCTGTCCATCACACCGCACAGCTCATGCACGCCACGGCCTGTCTTGCCCATAAAGCCCGATGAGTGGCTTTCGTCCAGCATCACCAGTGCACCGTATTTATCTGCCAGGTCGCATATCTTATCCAGTTGCGCTATCGTGCCGTCCATAGAGAACACCGAGTCCGTCACTATCAGCTTGGTACGTGCCCCTTCCAGCTTCTTCAGCTGCTCTTCCAGGTCTGCCATATCATTATGCTTATAGCGGCCGCGTTGTGCCTTGCACAGGCGCACACCGTCTATTATAGACGCATGATTCAGCTCATCAGAAATGATAGCATCCTGCTCACCCAGCAGTGGTTCAAACACACCACCATTGGCATCAAAGGCCGCTACATACAGTATCGTATCTTCCATTCCCAGGAACTTCGCGATCTTCGCTTCCAGTTCTTTATGTATATCCTGTGTACCGCAGATAAAGCGCACAGAGCTCATACCATAGCCACGCTCATTAATAGCGCTGTGTGCCGCTTCTATAGTCTTGGGGTGAGAGGAAAGGCCCAAATAGTTATTAGCGCAAAAGTTCAGCACCTTCTTGCCACCCACTATTATTTCAGCGCCCTGTGCTGACTCTATGATACGCTCAGTCTTATACAGCCCTGAGTCTTTTATTTCCTGCAATTCACTTTGCAGCCTTTCGTAGAATGAATTACGCGACATGTACTCTTAATTTTCAAGCAAATTAACCCCAATCTGCCTATTTAACAATCTCTATATTTTTTTTCACATATTTTCGGGCGTTGTTTGTTGTTTCTCTATAATACATTACCGTTTTTGCGCTATCTATTCACCATAATTTTCCTGTACTGCTCCGCTATTGCCTTCGGGCAGAAAATGGCAGGCCGCATCACCGACAAAGAGACCGGCGAACCACTCTTTCCCGTGCTGGTCACCAATCTCCTCACCCGGGTGAGTGTCCTCAGCGATGAAAATGGCGGATACTCCATAGAGGCAAAGGCGGGTGAGTTTGTCGCTTTTACATTCATCAGCTACAAGGCGCAACAAAAGAAAGTGCCTGCGAGTATTGGCACAGCAGAGGTAGATGTTCAGTTACAATCCGTCAGCATCTTGCTCGATGAGGCGGTTATCAATAGCCTCACCAAATACCAGAAGGATTCCATACAGAGGCAAACACTCTATCAGCGGCCATTGGCGGCACAACGCGCATCTTTCATGAGCCCGGTATCTGCACTGGCAGAAGTATTCTCTAAAAAAAGCAAACAAACTTTCCGTTTTCAGAAGAATTTCTACAACCTGGAAACACAACAGTTTGTTGATAGCCGCTACACGCCCGAGCTCGTTCAAACATTAACGAAGCTCACCGGCGATACACTCGCGCATTTTATGAATAGCTTCGTAATGCCTTACGATTATGCCCGCACTGCTACCGACCTCGAATTAAAAATGTGGATACGCAGCCATTACCGTGAGTATATGAAGGAAGAAAAATTCCGGCAGATACCCGCTATTAAAGACTCCTTAATCACGCCGTCACACTGATGCGCTGGCTACTAACCATACTTATCTGTTTTGCTTGTGCCTCTTCTCATGCACAAGAATTAACAGGGCGCATCATCGCTGCCAAAACTTACACGCCGGTAGCAGATGTATTGGTAGCCAATAAACGTACGGGTGTCACAACATACTCCGACAGCTCTGGCCGCTATAAGATCACATCTTCTGAAGGCGACTTGCTCTTCTTCTATCGCTTAGGTTATTTCTCCACCCGCGAACCTGTTCGTATCAAAAATGGCGAAAATGTCACTATCGTCTTAGAAGCCTCAGACATATTTCTTGATGAAGTAAGAATAAAGGCCAACACCTACCAGATGGATTCCCTGGAGCGCGCCATCATTTATCACAAGCCCCTGAAAGATGCTAGTGAAACCGTAAAAATGCACGTAGGCACAGGCATCGCCTTCGAGGGCCTGATCGGTAAACTAGCCGGCAAACTAACAGGACGCGAGAAACGGGTAAAAAACTTCCAGCGAAGATTCAACCAGGGCGAACAGGACAAATTTATCGCCACTAAATACACCCTCGCATTGGTCGCCAAAACAACTGGTCTTACCGGCGATGCCGCAGGTATATTCATCGACCATTTCCCAATGCCATACGAATTTGCACGAACAGCCTCCGACCTGGAACTGCAAATGTGGGTCCGCAATAATTATAACCAATACACAAATAGCGCAAAAGAGAAGCAATAGCCTGCTTTATTAGTTATATTTGTTCTATGGTACCCGCCTGGCAACAAGGAATAATTAAAAGCATTGAGCAGGCAACGCACAATACACGGCGTTACTTTATAGAGCTGCCCGAAACTCCTTCCTTCGATTTCAAACCGGGACAATTCGTTACCCTCGACCTACCCATACACGAACAAAAAAATAAACGCTGGCGCAGCTATAGCATAGCATCTATGCCCGATGGCACTAATGTAATAGAGCTACTTATTTCCTATGTCCCCGATGGACTGGGCACCAATTACCTCTTTAACGAAACCACAGTAGGCAGCGAGCTTACCCTTCGTGGCGCACAAGGTGTATTCACTTTACCTGAAACCATTGATACCGACCTTGTCATGATATGTACAGGCACGGGCATAGCACCCTTCAGAAGTATGTTGCACTATATCAACAAACACAACCTTCCTCACAAGAACCTCGCACTCATATTCGGGGCACGCACGCAGGCAGACTTGCTATACGTAGATGAAATGCGCGAACTGGAAGTCTCACTAACTGATTTTACTTACTACCCTACACTCTCACGTGAAGATTGGAATGGGCATAAAGGATACGTTCATGCTATTTACGAGGAATTGTATAAGGGCGTACAACCCGCCAACTTCCTCCTCTGTGGCTGGCGCAATATGATAGATGACGCCAAACACAAGCTCCTCGAAATGGGCTACGACAAAAAAAGCATACACTTAGAACTATACGGCTAACCACACGTTAGCAGAAAATATATCCTCCCCTTTAGGGGAGATAGAGGGGCCTTCTCGCAACAAAAAAAACGGCTGCTCTGTGAGCAGCCGTTCCAATTATATACAGTAAAGAGATTATCTCAGCAAGGTCACATTACCCTGCCTCTTCTCACTCACACCATTTTTAAAGGTTACTTCTATGTAGTACACATATACACCCTGTGGTTGGTCAACATCGTTGAACTTACCATCCCAACCGCGTCCGTTAATATTGGTACTACTGAATATCTCATTACCCCAACGGTTGAACACCAGCATTTTGAAGCTCGTTACACCTCTGCTTAGCCATTGGCGTGGGAAGAAGTAATCACTCTGTCCATCACCATCAGGTGTGAATGCGTTAGGTACATCCAGGTAACAATCATTTTGCACCCATATGCTGTCTGCGCTGGAGCAATCACCTATCGTTACTACTGAAGTATATATCGCTGGTTCTTTCACTACCAGGTTAAAGCTATTGGCTCCCGGTATGGTCGCGTCACCTTTCACCCATGTCCATGATGCAGATGGGTTACCACCGTTTATCAGGTCTTGGATCACTATCGGTGCCGAAGTTGGGCACATCGCAGTATCAGGGCCCAGTGTGATCACAGGTTGGGGCTGCACCAGCAGGTCTATTGTTTTTTCTACATCAGCACACACCCTTGCTGTGGCTATCACTTTTATCGTATACACACCCGGTGTTTCATAAGAGTGGCTATTATCATGTCCGAACGTGGTAGATGTAATACCATCTCCGAAATCCCACATTATACCTGTACTACCGGAGTCAGCATAGGTTGCATTGATATACGCCTTCTCTCCGGCACATATTGCAGAGTCTAGGAAAGAAAGATTGATCTCTGTCAGTGAATCCACTCTTATGTATTTATAAGCTGTGTCTTTACATCCTATGAAGTCACTGATCACTAGTGTTGCGATATAGTTTCCTGCATACGGGTATATAGATGTTACGCTTGCCCCGCCTGTAGTATTCACTTCACCGTTAGCAAAATCCCACGCGTATGATACAGGTGGTGTTGCAGTAGAGCCATCTGTAAAGGCGATAGTCGTACCCTGGCAGATAGTATCCTGGTCAACAGTAAAGCTCGCTACCAACGGATGGTCTATTATCACATCATGCGTTACAGTATCACGGCACACACTATCAGTTATCATAAGGGTAACTGTATAGGTTCCCTGGTCTTGATAAGTATGCGACGGATTTTGATCAACACTTGCGCTATCATCACCAAACAGCCATATATACTCAAACGGATAAGCTGAACCAACTGATAGGTCAGTAAACTCAACAACATCTTCCGTACAACCTGGTATCAGCAAGTGGCTGAAGTCAGCAGTTATCGCCGGGTTCAATATGTTCACCGGGCCATATGGCGGCGAGGTACAGTTAAGTTGTGTTGCAGTCAGATAGTAGGTTCCGGCAAGCAATCCTGTTAATATTATCTCTCCATTAGCATCAGCTACCAGCACTATACTTCCGTTAGAGCCATTAGTGGCGTTATATGTTATGGTATATGTTTCACCCGCTATCAACCCTTGAAGCGTCATTGTCGCATCCGAGGCGCGGCAAAGGCTTGGTGCCGTAGT
This sequence comes from Bacteroidetes bacterium UBA7674, assembly GCA_002483105.1. Lineage (GTDB taxonomy): Bacteria > Bacteroidota > Bacteroidia > Chitinophagales > Chitinophagaceae > MKUN01. The sequence goes on along the minus strand of DLHG01000009.1, from coordinate 1,825 downwards.
GGTGACATTACTGATCACAGGTGTAGGATCTTCTATCTCTAAAGGACCTACCGTATCTGAGATACACCCAAGTGTCGTCGTAATATATATCTGGTCGTAAATTCCGGCACCCAATCCTAGTATCTGCACTATACTATCTATATCAGCAATGGTGGTGACAATTGGCTGTATCACTCCATCCTTACGATAATGAATAAAGAAGGTATCATTCGGCAGCAGTCCGCCTTCCAATGTGATAGTTCCATCAAACATGGCACAACCTGATACATCAGTCTTGGTTGCGTTTTTAATTTTAGGCTGCCAGCCCACTCTCACACGCACAGTATCCCATTTTATCAGCGAGTCACAGTTAGAACTGGCAACACCTTTTACTGCATATCTTTCAGACGTCTGAGGGCATACGATTATAGTACCGGATGCTGTTTGTCCTACTGTTGTTTGCGTACCTACTACTGCTCCAAGCGAGTCGAATACAGTATAGGTCCAGGTTGGGTCGCCATCCGGTGTAAATCTCCAGCCTTCGTTATTGGCATTCCATTGTGTTCCATTATAACCGGGAACTGTATAGAAATTACTACCATCTGCATTCATAATACCCAGGATAGCAAGGCCGCCATTCCACGCAGTACAAATAGGCTTCTGCTGTATGAATACATCAATCGCATAGGTCGTTTCATAAAGCACTATTTGCTGCGTGCCGAAAAGACCGGGGCAGTTACTCAAATTGAAAAAAGGAATGTTATCCCATGACACTACGAACGTGCGACATGGCGCTGTACCATAAGTGGCATATCTACATGTACCACCTAGCGATGGATCAATATCATAATATGCTCCCATTATTGTATTGAGCGTTGCAGCATTGCTGGTGCCGGGCAGTCCTGTGTTGAAACTCCACGGATTTCCACCGTTGGCAAGGCTGATATCAAAACCAATTTGTCCATTGGCTCCTATCAGGCATTGACTATACTTTGTACCAAAAAAGCAAAACTCAAATGGTAACTGTAACACACCGCTCCATACGTCATCATTACCCACCAATATGGGTGTTCCTCCGGTAAAGGTTGTAGGCAGATATGGGATCGAAGACACTACATATTCCGTTGTCGATTTCAACGAGGTCGTAGTATTTATGTTAATAGGCACACAGTTGCCTTTACAAATAGTAGTATCACCCGTTGCGGTAACAAATGTTGTATTCGTAGGCGGGCAAGGCAAAGGCTGTGCTATAGATTTCCCCACGAATAAAGCACATGACAGCGCTAAAAGTACCTTTCTAACCATTACTTAATATTTTCTTGATGCTGAGTTATTATTGCGTCTATAAATATCCTATTTTTTTTGCATAAAATAGTCATTATTAGTGTATAGACAGCTATTTTGGTCTTAGTGTTGGATATTTATTTTTAACATTAAAGAAAACGGCCGCTCAGTGAGCAGCCGTTCCAATTATATATTCAGCCTTTTGGAGTCCCCGGATGATCCGAAAACTCCTAAAAATCCCTGCCTACTTGGCAGGCCAGGCCGGTCCTAACGTAACAACGTCACGTTCCCCTGCCTCTTTTCACTCACGCCATTTTTAAAGGTTACTTCTATGTAGTACACATACACACCCTGTGGTTGGTCAACATCGTTGAACTTACCATCCCAACCGCGTCCGTTAATATTAGTGCTGCTGAATATTTCATTACCCCAGCGATTGAACACCAGCATTTTGAAGTTCGTTACACCCCTGCTCAGCCATTGGCGTGGGAAGAAGTAATCACTCTGTCCATCACCATCAGGTGTGAACGCATTCGGAACATCCAGGTAACAATCATTTTGC